>NZ_LR732792.1:0-428942 GCF_902505955.1 Acinetobacter sp. 8I-beige
CTGGCGCGATCAAATTACAAGATGGCGTTGAAATGGTTATGCCTGGTGACAACGTAGAAATGTCAGTAGAATTAATCCACCCAATCGCAATGGACCCAGGTCTACGTTTTGCGATCCGTGAAGGTGGTCGTACAGTTGGTGCTGGTGTAGTTGCTAAAGTAACTGCATAATTATAAAATAAAATTACAAATTGGGGTTTCGGCTCCAATTTGTTTTGCAGGTCAGTAGTTCAATTGGTAGAGCGTCGGTCTCCAAAACCGAATGTTGGGGGTTCGAGTCCCTCCTGGCCTGCCAACTTTTTTATAAAAGACGCTTGATGTCGGCAAAACTGGTCATATAATAAGTCGCGAAACCTACGACGAGTACAAAAATGTCGAATGAAAAATTACGCGACGCACAAAGCGACGCGGCAATCCCTCAAAGAAATAATTCTGCTGAAGTAGTTAAATCTGGTTCTCCCCTAGACGTCGTCTTATGGATTATCGCATTGATTTTATTAATTGGTGCGACCATGGTGAATCAACACCTACCAGCGTATTGGGCACCAGCCAACGATATCTGGGTGCGCGTTGGGGTAATTTTGGCTTGTATCATCGTGGCATTCGGTTTATTATACGCCACCCATCAAGGCAAAGGCTTTGCTCGTTTGTTGAAAGACTCACGAATTGAGCTGCGTCGAGTGACTTGGCCAACGAAGCAAGAGACCATGACCACATCTTGGCAGGTGCTTGCGGTTGTAGTTGTTGCATCCATTTTATTATGGTGTTTTGACTACATTTTGGGCTGGTTAATGAAGTTTATTATCGGGTAAGAGAGCTATGAAACGTTGGTACATTATTCATGCCTATTCAGGTTATGAAAAACAAGTGATGCGTTCACTTAATGATCGAATCCAGCGTAGCGCTGTAGCCGATAGCTTTGGTGAAGTCCTTGTTCCTACCGAAGAAGTGGTAGAAATGAAGGATGGTAAGAAACGTAAATCTGAACGTAAGTTCTTTCCAGGCTATGTATTGGTCGAAATGGAAATGAATGATGAAACTTGGCACATTGTTAAAGAATGTCCAAAAGTTTTAGGTTTTATTGGTGGTACGGCTGAGAAACCGGCGCCAATTACCCAACGTGAAGCAGATGCGATTCTTGCGCGTGTACGCAATACTGGTGAAGCACCACGTCCGAAGACGATGTTTGAACCAGGCGAAGAATTACTCGTAATTGACGGTCCATTCACAGACTTTAAAGGTGTGGTGGAAGAAGTTCTATACGAAAAGTCACGTTTAACGTTGACCATTAATGTATTTAATCGACCAACTCAGGTTGAGCTGGAATTTCGCCAAGTCGAAAAATCAGTTTAATTCGAAGTGGTTGAAAAACGCCTGGCTTATTTATAAGTCAGGCATTGTTGTTGTAACGGTATCGTTACTTAGAAATTGGGGAGCCTTCATCGGCGTTTGTACCCAGAGGTAATTTGAAATGGCTAAGAAGATTGACGGCTATATCAAGCTGCAAGTTCCAGCTGGTAAAGCGAATCCATCTCCACCGATTGGTCCTGCATTGGGTCAACGTGGTGTTAACATCATGGCATTCTGTAAAGAATTCAATGCTGCGACACAAAAACTTGAAGTTGGTTTACCAATTCCAGTCGTGATCACTGTGTACAACGACAAGTCGTTCACATTCATCATGAAAACTCCTCCTGCATCTATTCTTCTTAAGAAAGCTGCTGGTATCCAAAAGGGTTCTGCTGTACCTAACAAAACTAAAGTTGGTAAGTTGACTCGTGCTCAATTGGAAGAAATCGCGACTACTAAAGAACCAGATTTAACTGGTGCTGATTTAGACGCACGTGTTCGTACCATCGCTGGTTCTGCACGTTCTATGGGCTTGGAAGTGGAGCTATAAGACATGGCAAAGTTAACTAAACGTCAAAAAGCCATTGCTGCTGCTATTGAAGCAAACAAAGTTTACACTTTAGAAGAAGCAGTAGCTGTTCTTGCTGGTCTTCCTGCTGCGAAATTCAAAGAATCTTTGGATGTTGCGGTAAACCTAGGTGTTGACCCTCGTAAATCTGACCAAGTTGTTCGTGGCGCGACTACACTTCCTGCAGGTACTGGTAAAACTGTACGTGTAGCTGTGTTTGCTCAAGGCGCTGCTGCTGAAGCTGCTAAAGCTGAAGGCGCGGACGTAGTTGGTTTTGATGACCTTGCTGAAAGCATTCAAGCGGGTAACCTTGACTTTGACGTAGTGATTGCTGCTCCTGATGCAATGCGCGTTGTTGGTAAGTTGGGTACGATTCTTGGTCCACGTGGCTTAATGCCAAACCCTAAAGTGGGTACTGTAACTCCTGACGTAGCTGGTGCAGTTAAAAATGCAAAAGCTGGTCAAGCACGTTACCGTGTAGACAAAGCGGGTATTATCCACGCTGCGATCGGTCAAGTAGATTTCTCTGCTGAAGCTGTTCGTCAAAACGTTGAAACTTTGATTGCAGACTTGAAAAAGTTAAAGCCTGCGACATCTAAAGGGGTATACATCAAAAAGATCACTTTGAGCTCAACTATGGGTCCTGGTCTTGTTGTTGATGTAAGCAACGTTTCTAACTAAGTTTAACTTAGACAGAATTTTAAAGCCCTGAGTAAAAATCAAAGCGCTGCTTTGATTTTTACGCAAGAAACGCTCTGTCGTATATTGCAAACTTAGGCAAACTTTGAATTGGTAAATGTAGATTTATCAGCGTCAAAGACCTCAGGCGAGAGTAATTTCGATTACTTTCTTAATTTCCCAGCCTGAGTAGACGCGGTGGTGTGATTTGTTCATCCTCCGCGTGTAAGTTCAGTGATGAACTTGCGAATTGGGAGTGTACTTCGCGTAAGTACATAAATCACCGTTAGGAGGTTTTACAATGGCTCTTCTTATCGAAGGCAAAAAACAGATCGTTGCTGAAGTAACTGAAGTTGCTTCTACTGCGTTTGCTGCTGTTGTTGCTGACTACCAAGGTTTAACTGTTGAGCAATTAACTGCTCTTCGTGTTGAAGCTCGTAAGTTAGGTGTTGCTACACGTGTTGTACGTAATACTTTGGCTAAACGCGCTCTTCAAGATACTCCATTCAATATCTTGAACGACAACCTTGTTGGCCCAACAATTTTAGCTTTCTCAACTTCTGCAGATGATATGGGTGCTGCGGCACGCTTATTCGAAGAATTTGCGAAAACTAACAAAGCATTTGAACTTAAAGCTGCTGCATTTGAAGGCAAACTTTATCAAGGCGCAGAAGTTAGCGTTATCGCGAATCTTCCAAACCAAGAGAAAGCGCTTACTATGCTTGCAAACGTTCTTCAAGCTCCTATTTCGAAATTGGGTCGCTTACTTACAGCGCTTCAAGAGAAAAACGAGTCAGAAGCTGCATAAGCTCAAACTTAAACACACATCATTCAATACCCATTTGGAGTTACTCTCATGGCTTTAACAAACGAAGAAATCTTAAACGCAGTTGCTGAAAAAACTGTTCTTGAACTTGTTGAACTTATTTCTGCTTTCGAAGAAAAATTCAACGTATCTGCTGCTGCTGTAGCTGTAGCTGCAGGTCCTGCTGCTGCTGCTGCTGAAGAGCAATCAGAATTCAACGTTGAGTTGACTTCTTTCGGCGCGAACAAAGTAGCTGTGATTAAAGCAGTTCGTGAAATCACTGGTCTTGGCTTGAAAGAAGCTAAAGATATGGTTGAAGGCGCTCCTTCAGTTCTTAAAGAAGCAGTTTCTAAAGAAGAAGCTGAAGAACTTAAGAAAAAACTTGAAGAAACTGGTGCTACTATTACTATTAAGTAATGTTACCAGGGGGGGAATATTAATTTCACCCCAAAAATTGGCTGATGGCTCTTGGGTCATCAGCCTTTTTGCGTTACAATAATCGGCTCGATTTTTGTTTGCTTGGTGGAAAATCCATCAAATTAAAATAAAGAAAAGAATCAAACGCTTACCAATATTTTTCAAATTTAAAAATATTGGTAAGCGTTTCAATACCACTGAAAATTGCAGCATTTGTAAAAAGTGGTGGCCATATCGGCCTGCGTAATTCCTTCTGAGCCCGTTCTGCAGGCGGGCTCGGTTTACTTTCCGAGGACTCCAGATGGCATACTCATATACCGAAAAGAAACGGATCCGTAAGAATTTTGGTAAATTGCCTAGTGTTATGGATGCTCCGTACTTGCTCGCGATTCAAGTCGACTCGTACAGAACATTTTTACAAGATGGCAAATCACCAAAAAACCGCGAAGATATCGGTCTGCAAGCCGCGTTTCGTTCAGTTTTTCCTATAGAAAGTTATTCTGGCAATGCTGCTTTAGAATTTGTTGAGTATAGTCTTGGTAAGCCTGAGTTTGATGTACGCGAATGTATTCTTCGTGGCTCAACTTATGCAGCACCAATGCGCGTAAAAATTCGTTTGATCTTAAAAGATCGCGAAACTAAATCAATTAAAGACGTGCGCGAGCAAGAAGTGTACATGGGTGAAATGCCACTCATGACCGATAACGGTACATTCGTTATTAATGGTACTGAGCGTGTAATCGTATCTCAATTACACCGTTCACCAGGCGTGTTCTTTGACCACGATAAAGGCAAAACCCACTCTAGTGGTAAAGTGCTTTATTCTGCGCGTATTATTCCTTACCGTGGTTCATGGTTGGACTTCGAATTTGATGCTAAAGACCTTGTATTTGTGCGTATTGACCGTCGTCGTAAATTACTCGCGACTGTGGTTCTGCGTGCTTTGGGTTATAACAATGCGCAAATCTTAGACTTGTTCTATGAAAAAGTGCCTGTATACCTAGACATGGGTAGCTACCAGATTGACCTTGTTCCAGAACGCTTGCGTGGCGAAATGGCACAATTTGACATCGTAGACAATGATGGCAAAACCATTGTTGAGCAAGGCAAGCGTATCAACGCGCGTCATGTGCGTCAAATGGAAGCTGCTGGCCTAGAAAAGCTTTCTGTGCCAGATGAGTACTTGTACGAGCGTATTACTGCAGAAGACATCCCACTTAAAGATGGTGATGTGATTGCAGCAAATACCTTGTTAAGCCATGAAGTGATGGTGAAATTGGCTGAAGGTGGTGTTAAACAATTTAACATTCTATTCACCAATGACATCGACCGTGGTTCATTCGTTGCAGATACTTTACGTGCAGACACCACGACAGGTCGTGAAGAAGCATTGGTAGAAATCTACAAAGTAATGCGTCCAGGCGAGCCACCAACGAAAGAAGCGGCTGAAAACTTATTCAACAACTTGTTCTTCTCTTCTGAACGTTATGACCTCTCTCCAGTAGGTCGTATGAAGTTCAACCGTCGTTTGGGTCGTCCTTACGAAGTGGGTACGGACCAGAAGTCTCGTGAAGTTGAAGGCATTTTGTCGAACGAAGATATCACTGATGTACTCAAAACATTGGTTGAAATCCGTAACGGTAAAGGTGAAGTCGACGATATCGACCACTTGGGTAACCGTCGCGTGCGTTCAGTAGGTGAAATGACTGAAAACCAATTCCGTGTTGGTCTAGTTCGTGTAGAACGTGCTGTTAAAGAGCGTTTAAGCCAAGCTGAAACAGATAACTTGTCTCCTCAAGATTTGATCAATGCGAAACCAGTAGCTGCTGCAATCAAAGAATTCTTTGGTTCAAGCCAATTATCTCAGTTCATGGACCAAAACAACCCATTATCTGAGATTACGCACAAGCGTCGTGTGTCGGCACTTGGTCCCGGTGGTTTGACACGTGAACGTGCGGGCTTTGAAGTACGTGACGTACATCAAACTCACTACGGTCGTGTATGTCCAATTGAAACGCCGGAAGGTCCAAACATTGGTTTGATCAACTCGCTTTCTGTTTATGCGAAATGTAACAATTTCGGTTTCTTAGAAACACCATACCGTAAAGTGGTTGATGGTCGTGTAACGGATGAAGTTGAGTATTTATCTGCAATTGAAGAAGTAGGTACTGTGATTGCGCAGGCCGATTCTGGCGTAGATAAAGACGGTAACTTAACAGAAGAATTTGTTTCTGTACGTCACCAAGGTGATTTCGTACGTATGCCGCCTGAAAAAGTGACGCATATGGACGTTTCTGCACAGCAGGTTGTTTCTGTTGCTGCATCACTGATTCCATTCCTTGAACACGATGACGCCAACCGTGCATTGATGGGTTCAAACATGCAGCGTCAAGCTGTGCCTACATTGATTGCTGACAAGCCGCTTGTAGGTACAGGCATGGAAGCAAATGTAGCGCATGACTCTGGTGTGTGTGTGATTGCGGGTCGTGGTGGTCGTATCGAGTTTGTCGATGCTTCACGTGTCGTGATTCGTGTCAACGAAGACGAAATGGTTGCAGGCGAGGCAGGTGTAGATATCTATAACCTGATCAAATATACACGTTCGAACCAAAACACTTGTATTAACCAAAAAGTTCTTGTGAAACTTGGTGATAAAGTCGGTCGTGGTGATGTATTGGCTGACGGTCCATCAACAGATGGCGGTGAGCTTGCACTCGGTCAAAACATGCGCGTTGCATTCATGACGTGGAATGGTTACAACTATGAAGACTCGATCTTACTTTCAGAGCGCGTACTTCAAGAAGACCGTTTGACTTCAATTCATATTCAAGAATTATCATGTGTTGCTCGTGATACGAAGTTAGGCGCAGAAGAAATTACTGCGGATATTCCTAACGTAGGTGAAGCTGCACTGTCTAAGCTTGATGAATCAGGTATCGTATATATCGGTGCTGAAGTGACTGCGGGCGATATCCTTGTAGGTAAAGTAACGCCTAAAGGTGAAACGCAGTTAACACCAGAAGAAAAATTGCTTCGTGCAATCTTCGGTGAAAAAGCAGCTGACGTAAAAGACTCATCTTTACGTGTTCCATCAGGTACCAAAGGTACAGTGATTGACGTTCAAGTGTTTACACGTGACGGTCTTGAAAAAGACGAACGTGCGCAAGCAATTGAAAAAGCTCAGCTAGATTCATATCGTAAAGACTTGAAAGAAGAATACAAAATCTTCGAAGAAGCAGCACGTGAACGTATTGTTCGTTTGTTGACAGGTCAAGAGTCTAACGGTGGTGGTACAACCAAGCGTGGCGATAAGCTTTCTGCAGACGTATTATCTGGTTTAGAGTTGGTTGATTTACTTGAAATCCAACCGACTGATGAAGCTATTGCAGAGCGTTTAACTCAAATTCAAGTGTTCTTGAAAGAGAAGAGCTTCGAAATTGATGAGAAATTTGCAGAGAAAAAACGCAAACTTTCTACAGGTGATGAATTAACAACAGGTGTATTGAAAGTTGTTAAGGTTTACTTGGCTGTTAAACGTCGTATCCAACCGGGTGATAAGATGGCGGGTCGTCATGGTAACAAGGGTGTTGTTTCTAACATCTTACCTGTTGAAGACATGCCGCACGATGCCAATGGTGTTCCAGTCGACATCGTATTGAACCCACTGGGTGTGCCGTCACGTATGAACGTGGGTCAGATTCTAGAGACTCACTTAGGTATGGCAGCGAAAGGTCTTGGCGAAGAAATCGACAAGATGTTAAAAGCGCAACGTACTGTACTTGAGCTTCGTGGATTCTTAGACAAGATTTATAACAAAGTTGGTGGCGAGCAAGAAGATCTTGATAGCTTAACTGATGATGAAATTTTGGTGCTTTCGGGTAACTTACGTGCGGGTGTTCCACTTGCAACGCCGGTATTCGATGGTGCTGAAGAATCTCAAATTAAAGACTTGTTAGAGCTTGCGAACATTTCACGTACTGGTCAAACAGTATTGTATGATGGTCGTACAGGTGAACAGTTTGACCGTCCTGTAACTGTGGGTTACATGTACATGTTGAAACTGAACCACTTGGTAGACGACAAGATGCACGCGCGTTCTACTGGTTCTTACTCATTAGTAACTCAACAGCCGCTTGGTGGTAAAGCACAATTCGGTGGTCAGCGTTTCGGTGAGATGGAAGTCTGGGCGCTTGAAGCATATGGCGCAGCTTACACGCTTCAAGAAATGCTTACTGTTAAGTCGGATGACGTTGAAGGTCGTACCCGTATCTATAAGAACATTGTAGATGGTAACCATTATATGGATCCAGGTATGCCTGAATCGTTCAACGTATTGACCAAAGAGATCCGTTCTTTAGGTATCAACATTGAACTGAAAAATGGTGACTAATTAGTTCCATTTAATCCCCCCAACCCCCTTTGAGAAAGGGGGAGTTCCCACTTTAAAAGAGTAGGAGCTTCCCTCCTTAGAAAAAGGAGGGATTGAGGGAGGATTGTTCAGTAAAAACAATATTTGTGACCCAGTTGTGTAGTGAAAGTCTCCACAACACACGGAGAAAAAAATTGAAAGACTTGCTCGATATCATGCGCAAAAAGACGGATTCAGACGGTCATGCTCCAGTTGAGTTTGATCGCATCCGTATTGGTCTTGCGTCACCAGAAATGATTAAGTCATGGTCTCATGGTGAAGTTAAAAAGCCTGAAACCATTAACTATCGTACGTTCAAACCAGAACGTGATGGTTTATTCTGTGCCAAAATTTTTGGCCCAGTCAAAGATTACGAATGCTTGTGTGGTAAATACAAGCGTATGAAATACAAAGGCGTCATTTGTGAAAAATGTGGCGTTGAAGTAACAACTGCGAAAGTTCGTCGTGAGCGTATGGGTCACATCGAGCTGGCTTCTCCAGTTGCACATATTTGGTTCTTAAAATCACTTCCGAGCCGTATCGGTCTATTATTAGACATGACTTTACGTGATATCGAACGTGTATTGTATTTTGAATCTTACGTAGTAACTGACCCGGGTATGACTCCATTTGAGAAATACCAACTTTTAAACGATGAAGAATACTTCAACGCTTTAGAAGAACACGGTGATGAATTCACTGCGAAAATGGGTGCAGAAGCCGTTCAAGACCTGTTAAAAGACATCGATCTTGAAAACGAAATTTCACGTTTACGTGAAGAAATTCCAAACACAACGTCTGAGACTAAGCTTAAAAAAGCGTCTAAGCGTTTGAAGTTGATGGAAGCGTTTAAAGAGTCAAACAACAAGCCAGAATGGATGGTGATGAATGTACTTCCAGTACTTCCACCAGATCTTCGTCCGTTAGTACCACTTGAAGGTGGTCGTTTCGCGACTTCTGATTTGAACGACCTTTACCGTCGTGTGATCAACCGTAACAACCGTTTGAAGCGTCTTCTTGACCTTGCAGCGCCAGACATTATCGTACGTAACGAAAAACGTATGTTACAAGAGTCTGTCGATGCATTGCTTGATAACGGTCGTCGTGGTCGTGCAATCACGGGTTCGAACAAGCGTCCATTGAAATCTTTGGCTGACATGATCAAAGGTAAACAAGGTCGTTTCCGTCAAAACTTACTTGGTAAGCGTGTTGACTATTCAGGTCGTTCGGTAATTACTGTAGGTCCTACTTTACGTTTGCACCAATGTGGTCTTCCGAAGAAAATGGCACTTGAATTATTCAAGCCATTCATTTTCGCGAAACTACAAGCATCTGGCCAAGCAACAACCATTAAAGCTGCGAAGAAAATGGTTGAGCGCGAAACGCCAGAAGTTTGGGACGTTCTTGCTCACGTGATTCGTCAACACCCAGTGATGTTGAACCGTGCGCCTACACTTCACCGTTTGGGTCTTCAAGCATTTGAACCGATCCTGATTGAAGGTAAAGCGATCCGTCTTCACCCACTCGTTTGTGCTGCGTTTAACGCCGACTTCGACGGTGACCAAATGGCGGTACACGTACCATTAACACTTGAAGCGCAGTTAGAAGCGCGTGCGTTAATGATGTCGACCAACAACATCTTGTCTCCAGCGAACGGTGAACCAATCATCGTACCGTCTCAGGACGTTGTCTTAGGCTTGTATTACATCACTCGTGATGCGATCAATGCCAAAGGTGAAGGCATGGTGTTTGCAGATACTCACGAAGTTAACCGTGCACTTGCAACAGGTCAGGTAAATTTACACGCTCGCGTAAAAGCACGTGTACACCAGACTGTGATTGATGAAAATGGTAACCGTGAACAGCAAACCATTGTTGTGGATACCACACCAGGTCGCTGCTTACTTTGGGAAGTTGTGCCAGAAGGTATGGATTTCCAACAAATCAACGTTGAGATGACCAAGAAAAACATCTCTAAATTGATTAACTCTTGCTACCGTAAATTAGGTCTTAAAGATACAGTGATCTTTGCTGACCAATTGATGTACTTAGGTTTCCGTCAAGCGACACGTTCAGGCGTATCGGTTGGTATGGAAGACATGGTGATTCCACCTGCGAAGTACTCAATTATTGAAAAAGCAGAAGTTGAAGTTCGTGAAATTGAGCAACAGTTCGAACAAGGTTTCGTAACTGCGGGCGAACGTTACAACAAAGTTGTCGATATTTGGGCACGTACCAACGACCAAGTAGCGAAAGCGATGATGGACAACTTGTCTTTTACCACTGTTAAAAACAAACAGGGTGAAGATGAGAAGCAAAAATCATTCAACTCGATCTATATGATGTCTGACTCAGGTGCCCGTGGTTCGGCAGCTCAGATTCGTCAGTTAGCGGGTATGCGTGGTTTGATGGCGAAACCAGATGGTTCGATCATTGAAACTCCAATTAAAGCGAACTTCCGTGAAGGTTTGACAGTACTTCAGTACTTCATTTCAACACACGGTGCACGTAAAGGTTTGGCCGATACAGCACTGAAAACAGCAAACTCTGGTTACTTGACACGTCGTCTTGTAGACGTAGCGCAAGACTTGGTAATTACTGAACCTGACTGTGGTACTTTGGGCGGTCTTGTAATGACTCCGTTCATTCAAGGCGGTGACGTGATCGAGAACTTAGGTACTCGAGTACTGGGCCGTGTAGTTGCTGAAGATGTGAAGAAAGCAGGTTCTGACGACGTTATCCTGCCACGTAACACTTTGATTGATGAGAAACTTGCAAACTTCCTAGAAGAGCAAGGTGTCGATGAAGTTAAAGTACGTTCAGTGGTTGCGTGTGAATCAACATTCGGTGTATGTGCGAAATGTTATGGTCGTGACCTTGCGCGTGGTCATCAGGTGAACCCTGGTGAGTCTGTGGGTGTTATGGCTGCACAATCGATTGGTGAGCCGGGTACACAGTTAACAATGCGTACCTTCCACGTAGGTGGTGCTGCAAGCCGAACGTCTGCTGCAAACAGCGTACAAGTACGTAACAAAGGTACTGTACGTTTCCACAATGTGAAAACAGTACAACATGCCAAAGGTCACTTGGTATCGACTTCTCGTTCAGGCGAAATCGGTATTGCGGATGATTTAGGTCGTGAACGCGAACGCTACAAAATTCCATACGGTGCGTCGATCATCTTGAAAGATGGCGAATCTGTGGAAGCTGGCGGTATCGTGGCGACTTGGGATCCGCACACCCACCCACTTGTAACAGAAGTTGCAGGTAAAGTACGTTTCAGCCAAATTGCTGATGGCGT
Organism: Acinetobacter sp. 8I-beige; assembly: GCF_902505955.1. Classification (NCBI taxonomy): domain Bacteria; kingdom Pseudomonadati; phylum Pseudomonadota; class Gammaproteobacteria; order Moraxellales; family Moraxellaceae; genus Acinetobacter; species Acinetobacter sp. 8I-beige. Next base: position 11,527 of record NZ_LR732792.1, read on the forward strand.
TACTGTTACCTCGAAGACTGATGATGCAACGGGTATGACGACGATTGAAATCTTACCTGTGACTGCACGTCCTGCGTCTGGTAAAGATTTACGTCCTGCGGTTGTTCTTGATACGACGGATGGTGGTGAGCAGTTCTACTTCCTACCACAAAACACGATTCTTTCTGTCCGTGATGGCGAAACAATTGGTGTGGGTGACGTTATTGGTCGTGTACCTCAAGAAACTTCACGTACGCGTGACATTACCGGTGGTCTACCGCGTGTAGCTGACTTGTTCGAAGCACGTAAACCGAAAGAGCATGCGATTCTTGCTGAAATTTCAGGTGTTGTAAGCTTTGGTAAAGAGACTAAAGGTAAGAACCGTTTAGTAATTACTCCAGATGATGGTTCTGAGATTTACGAAGAACTGATTCCAAAATGGCGTACCATGAACGTGTTCGAAGGCGAACATGTGAACCGTGGTGAGACTGTTTCTGATGGTCCACAGAACCCACATGACATCTTACGCTTGAAAGGCGAAGTTGCGCTGACCAACTACATCGTGAACGAAGTTCAAGACGTATACCGTCTGCAAGGTGTAAAAATCAACGACAAGCACATTGAAGTCATCGTACGTCAAATGTTGCGTAAAGTTGATATCACTGATGGCGGTGATACAAGCTTCATCAAAGGCGAACAAGTGGATTACATCCGTGTGATGCAAGAGAACCAAGCTGTTCTTGCGCAAAACAAGTTCCCTGCGAAGTTTGAACGTCAATTGATGGGTATTACGAAAGCATCGCTTTCTACTGACTCGTTCATCTCTGCTGCATCGTTCCAGGAAACCACACGTGTGTTAACTGAAGCGGCTGTAACAGGTAAAGAAGATGATTTACGTGGCTTGAAAGAGAACGTGGTTGTAGGTCGTTTGATTCCTGCAGGTACTGGTCTTGCGTATCACTTAGAACGTCGTCGTCAAGAAGCTGAAGCTGCAGAGCATGAGCTTGTAAATGACTTCTCTGATGTGGATCAAGCATTAAGCCAAGCATTTAGCGATGAGTTTAACGGTCTGTAATTAGCCCTTTAAATGCATTAAAAAGCCACCTTCGGGTGGCTTTTTTATATACTGATGATAATTAAGTCTATACATATTAGAAATGGCGTTTCAAATTAGACAGATCGTAATTGTTTTACTGACAGTTATGTTCCTTCCAGCTTTGCTTATGATGTTTTTGGCTCCACAGCCTGAAATGCACTGGCAACATGCGGTATGGCACTTCATCACACAAGAACTAAATATTAATACGGGCATTTCTGGGCCATTTCCCTTTTATACCGTAGCGCTTACTGCCTATTTTTCTGTATTTAGTACAATCTGGGCTGCTGTTTTATTCTGGATGATTTGGCAAGAAGAGCGTGAAAATATTCCCCGCATTGCGCAATTTAAGTTTTGGGATGGCTTAATTATAGGAATATTGTTCATTGGGCTGATTTATTTTAGCTTTTCGATGATGCAATGGCATTTTTCTAAACACGATATGACTGTGGGATTAGGTCGGAATGGTTACCTGTTTCAGAATTTATATCAATATAAACTGGGCATTATTTTCGGTGAGTTGTTTTTTAGTTTTTTATTGATATTTAGTCAGTTAGCAATCTTCATATCAGGTTATGGGGCATATGATTTTATGAGAGAAAAATTAAGATATGGCCAGTAAAACCACTGCGCGGTTTAAAACCTAAGCTTTTGGAGTTAATGTGAAAGAAAGTTTATATAAATCCAATGTAGAAAAATGAAATGCGTTTAAATCGGTTATGGATCATTGATTAGGGCACTTTATAACAGGTAAAGATGCAATCAAAGTCAAAATTTCACAAAAACCATTTCGTTGATTTAGCCACCTTCGAGTGGCTTTTTTTTGTCCTTTTGTTACAAAAGAGGATTTAAGCTTTTATAAATTTCACATTTTTCCTATATTAAAAATATAAGTACACAAATCTCCTTACTTCATTAACGATTAAAAAATAGAGGTGGTTCCACATGAAATTGACATCAAAACTATTGGGCTTAAGCATCTTCGCATTTGTGAGCCAAACGATGGCAGCACCGATGCCGAATACCATCACCGTGGAGGATAAGGCTGTTGTACCGATTGTCAAAACACAGATTATTCGCAGTGTCGCGGGTCAAGACCCAGTGCGGACGACCGAAGCGACTATTTTTGAAGTGAAAAATGGCGGTAAAGATATTGTGGCACGTGAAGTGGTTCTCGAGGAAAATGCCAGCCAATTTTCAGATAAAAAAATGTCGGCACCGATTGTGCAAAAGGGTAGCGTGATTGTTCCGACATCCAAAGTTGAAGTGAAATCGACCTTGAGTCAAGGTGGTGTTGTCCTTGCAGAAGGTAAGCAAGTTGATGCACAAGGGATTGAGTTTAAGAAAGGGCAGCAACCTGTACGTAAGGAGCTGAAACTGGATCAAGTGAAAGATCCAAACAGTAAAGAAAGTGTGACGCGTGCGGTGCTCCAAGAAAATGGCACCACCACCAAAGATGTGGTTGTGGTGAAAGAGCCTGAATAAGCTTGAGTTGAATACGGTATAAAGCCCTCTAAGGAGGGCTTCTTGCTTACAAATTTTCAGCAATAGCAGCTGTAATCGTAACATTTTACGAGTTTTAAGTTCATACTGATCTTTTATGCTGTAAGAAATAGCCAATAAGGACAAATCTCATGAAAAAGTATATGAGCATTATTGCAGTGGCATCTCTTTCGACGATGCTGTTGGCAGGTTGTGAAAATATGAGCGCTTCTGAGCAACGTATTGGGACAGCGGCTTTAGGCGGCGCAGTAGGTGGTGCTGCGGGGAATAGCCTCGGTGGCGGTGTAGGTGCAGCCGTTGGTGGTGGTGCTGGTGCAGCTGTGGGCAGTAAAGCTCAAGGTGGCTCAAACCGTAGTGCAACCTACAGTGGTGTTGGCGGTGCGATTGGTTCAGCAGTGGGTAAAAGCGTGTTTGGTGGTAATACCGGAGCAGCCATTGGTGGTGCCATCGGCGGTGGTGCAGGCGCTGCAATTGAAGAACGTAAATAATGTTTTAAGTTCAAATTTCCAAAAAAAAGCACTTCATGGAAGTGCTTTTTTTATAGCTGTGCGGGTTTAGGTTTTTTACGACGGATATATAAAGTCTTTTCCACTGCTGCAATTCGAACGCCAGCTTCATCATAAATATTTAAGGTATAAATACGATGTACGGGGGCATAGTTGTCGGCCAGTTGTTTCACAGTCGCGATTTCTTGGGCATCGAGGTGAAAGTCTGCATAGACTGTACTTCGCCCTGGGCTGAGAAATTGGATAGAGGCGGCTTTGTCCCAGACAATATACTTATTGCCTAAGTGGTGCATCAGTAGGGTCATATAAAACGGGTCGACCATTGCATATAAGCTCCCGCCAAAATGTACGCCGACAATGTTTCGGTTTTGTCGAGTGAGGGGCATTTTGACGCGAATGTGGTAGTGTTTAAGGTCAAATTTTTCAATTTGAATCCCTGCACCTTTAAAGGGGGCAAAATGATTGAGAAAGTATTTCGCGACAATCGGCTGTGTCACAAGTTTTTTTAAAATGCTCATTTCGGTCAATGGTATCTGATGAACTTCTATCCATACTAGAGAAGATCAAATTAATTGGCATTGATCGTTTTGCCACTAAAGTATAAAAAACAGTCAATAACAATAAGGAGCTGAATATGGAGCAGCAAAGTTACTGGGTACAAACCACAGATCAGCAAAGACTTTATGTGAAAACATGGGGCAATGCGAACAATCCTGTGCTGGTCTTGGTGCATGGCTATCCAGATAATCAAGAGGTTTGGGAGCCTGTCATTGGGCATTTGGTGCAAGATTATTATATTGTAACCTATGACGTTCGCGGTGCAGGTATGTCGAGTGTGCCGCGTCGTACACGGGCCTATGCCTTGCCTCAGCTATCGCTTGATTTGGAAAGTGTGGTGAATAGTGTGATTCCGCAGCGTAGTTTTCATCTGGTTGCGCATGACTGGGGGTCGATTCAGTCATGGGAGTCCGCGACTGAGCCAAAATTTAGAGAGCGTATGCTGTCATTTACCACCATTTCAGGCCCATGTTTAGACCATGCCGCATTTTGGATGCGTGAACAGTTCAAACAACATAAGCCTCAATTTTTTAAGCAGTTAACGAAGTCTTGGTATATTGCGGCCTTTCAGTTGCCTTTTTTAGCACCAACCGTATGGCAGTTTTTTAGTCCCGAGCATTGGGGCAAAGTTTTATCGCGTTTAGAAGGACGCTCAGACTTACCGCTGAATCATCACATTGCTGCCGATGGTAAGCACGGGGTTGCGCTCTACCGCGCGAACTTTATCCCACGCCTGACGAAACCTCGGGAACGCTTTGCAATTTGTCCCGTACTAGCGATTGTATTGGAGCAAGATCAGTTTGTGAGTCCAGCGTTAATCGATGAAATGCCGAAGTGGGTCGAGGATTTTCAACGGGTGAATGTAAATGCCAACCACTGGGCAATCTTGAGCCAGCCTGAGGTAATTGCTAAAGAAATCAAAAGGTTTGTTCAAAACTGGCGTTGTGTTGAAGCCAGCTGAAATGATCTGTGAAAGAGAAAGGCGCTAGCGACCTGTAAGGGCAGAATTTTTTGGTTATTTTCTGATAAAATGCGCCTTTCTTCCAAGTCACTCTTTTCACTATGTTCGCAATTCTTGCCGCTATTGGGGTCATGTTTGGACTTTCATTAGCTCGTGTGCCTGTAGTATTTGCATTAATTATTGGTGCTGTCACAGGTGGTTTATTGGCTGGTTTAGGGCTACACGGTACCCTCGAAGCATTTAACAATGGACTTGGGGGCGGCGCAAAAATTGCGTTGGCTTACGGGGTTTTAGGTGCATTTGCTTTGGCTTTGGCACGCTCAGGTTTACCTGACTTGTTGGCTTATAAGCTTATTAAAACATTGAAAGGTTCGAGCAATGAAAAAGCGCAAAATCGGGTTAAATATCTGATTTTTATAACCGTCGCGTTAGCAGCCATTTGTTCACAAAACGTCATTCCTGTGCATATTGCGTTTATTCCAGTCCTGATTCCTCCTTTATTAAGTGTGTTTAACCATCTTCAGTTAGATCGTCGACTAATTGCTTGTGTTCTAACCTTTGGCTTGGTTGCCACTTATATGCTGGTACCATTTGGATTTGGTGCGATTTTCCTGAATGACATCTTAGGTCAAAATATTAATACTTTTGGGCAACCCTACGGTTTTAAAATCAATTATGCCGATATCCCTTCAGCAATGGCCATTCCTGTTTCTGGTATGTTTGTCGGTTTATTGGTTGCTGTATTCTTTAGTTACCGAAAGAAACGTGTATACGAAGAAGTGCATGTGGAACCAGTGCAGCAAAGTATTTCTTCTGAACTTGATATCACGGGTGAGAAGTCTAAGCCCGAAATTTCAAAGTTTACGTTATCTATGGCTCTCATTGCGGTAGTTGCTACGCTTTGGGTGCAAATTGCATCAGACTCCATGATTTTAGCTGGTTTGGTTGGTGTTGCGATTTTGAGCTGTGCGGGCATTTTTAAATGGAAAGAAGCAGATGATGTGATTATTAGCGGTATGCGAATGATGGCATTAGTTGGTTTCATTATGATTGCAGCACAAGGTTTTGCATCTGTTATTTCTGCGACCAATCAAGTGCCAGCATTGGTAGAAGCATCAGTGCAATGGATTGGTTCTAGCCAAGGACTTGCTGCATTTTGGATGCTATTGATTGGCTTACTGATTACTTTAGGAATCGGTTCTTCGTTCTCTACCATTCCAATTTTAGCAATTATTTATGTGCCTTTGTGTATCCAGTTTGGTTTCAGTCCAGCGGCAACCATTGCGATTATTGGTACGGCTGCGGCACTCGGTGATGCGGGTTCTCCAGCTTCTGACTCCACTTTGGGACCGACTTCGGGTTTGAATATGGATGGTCAGCATGATCACATGAAAGACAGTGTGATCCCGACCTTTATTCACTTTAATATTCCACTCATGATTTTCGGTTGGATTGCGGCCATGGTGTTGTAATTAAAAATCCAATGATTATAAAAAGGCGATTTTAAATCGCCTTTTTTATTATTTATTCAGATTAAAATAATCGGGTTTATAATGTTAATTCGGATTAAAAAGGTTGGAATTAAAATATATTTATTTTGATTTTCCGTTATTAATTAAAAACCAACTAAAACAGTATATTTAATATTTAAATCAATTAAAAACAATTACTTAAAAATAGTATTTAAAATACATTATTATTATNGATGAAAGTTAGGCATACACAATGTGTAAATAAGACCCAACGAATAGTCATAAACAGTTGTGCTGGCGACAATAGCAAGAGTGAACCACCTGATCCCTTCCCGAACTCAGAAGTGAAACCTCTTAGCGCTGATGGTAGTGTGGAGTTATCCATGTGAGAGTAAGTCATCGCCAGCTCATTAATTCAAATCCCCCTCCGCTTATAGCTGAGGGGGATTTTTTTATGCAGGAAGATAAAAAAGATAATAATGAAAGATGAAGGTAGGAATCTTACGTACTTTGGCGTTTATCTTAATTAAATAAAATGCTCTAAATAGCCATAATTATTATTTAAATGAAACTTTCCATATCTATTTAATTTTTTAGTTATGAATTAAGTATCATATTTATATCTAATTTAAATTAGGTTTTTATTATTAATTTTTATTTTATTTTATATCAAAAAGTCAAGTGTTAATGGTTGGTTTTATTTATTTTTAATGCGAATTAAATCATTTATTTAGACTAATGTTGAATTTTTATATCACTATAAATTGTGTGAATATAACACCAAATTACTTTGGTGAATGACTTCTGTTTGGGCTGAATTAGCACATTATAAAAACTGAAGGGCGCTAGTTAAAGTGCAATGAAACAATAGCTCATAAGAGGTGAATAATGTCAGCTAAAGCAGTGAATGTGAATGATATTATTGATCGTGCAAAATTTTCCGGTTTCCATTTTCAAGTTGTTGCTTGGTGTTTGCTAATTATTTTATTTGATGGTTATGATTTGGCAATTAATGGTGTGGTATTGCCATTATTAATGGAAGACTGGGGCTTAAGTGCTGTGCAGGCGGGTATGCTTGCCAGTACTGCCCTAGCCGGCATGATGTTTGGTGCAATGATATTTGGCTCTTTAGCAGATAAAATTGGCCGTAAAAAAGTCATTATGATCTGTATTGTGCTTTTTAGTGGGCTTACCTGTGCAGGTGGTTTTGCATCAAACCCAACGGAATTTGCGATTCTACGTTTCCTTGCGGGACTAGGAATTGGTGGGGTAATGCCAAACCTTGTTGCGCTGACATCTGAATATGCGCCACAAAAAATGCGTAGTACCTTAGTAACCACAATGTTTAGTGGTTATGCTGTGGGTGGTGTAATGGCTGCATTGCTAGGTGTGTGGTTTACTCCAAGTTTTGGTTGGCAAATTATGTTCTTTATTGCGGGTATTCCTTTGTTGTTATTACCTATTATTTGGAAGTTTTTGCCCGAGTCTTTGACTTTTATTGTGCAACAAAACCGTCAGGCGGAAGCACGTAAAATTGTTCGTCGCTTAGCACCAACGGTGACAGTAAAAGAAGATACAACTTTTGAGTTGCATCAGGTTGATGTGCCAGAGTCTGCAAATGTTGTGAGCTTATTTAAGCGTGGGCGTGCGGTAAATACCTTGTTGTTTTGGCTGGCATTCTTCACCTGCTTATTGACTATGTATGCTTTAAGCAGTTGGTTGCCGAAGTTAATGATGGCGGCAGGCTACTCAATGGACAATAGCTTGATGTTTATGATGGTGATGAACATTGGTGCTGTGATTGGTATTGTGGGTGGAGGAATCTTAGCTGATCGCTTCCATTTGAAACCTGTACTGATGTGCTTGGGCATGATGGGTGCTGTTGTAATGAGCTTGATGGGCTTTCAATCGAATCAATTCCTTTTATATATTTTAGTATTCTTGGCGGGTGCTGCATCAATTGGTTCGCAAATGCTGCTTTATAGCTATGTCGCTCAGTACTATCCGCTTGCTGTTCGTTCAACGGGGATTGGGTGGTCGTCTGCGATTGGTCGTATGGGGGCAATCATTGGACCAATTTTAATTGGTAGTTTGTTGGGAATGAATTTGCCTGCACACTTTAACTTTATTGCAGTGGGTTTACCTGTGTTGGTTACTGCTATTGCGGTTGCACTGATTATGCATGAGGATGAATCTGAAAAGATTGGTGCAAGTCAGCCTGCGATTTCGAAAGCTTAAAATATGAAATTAAAAGAAGCCTCCATAAGGAGGGAGGCTTCTCTGACGATCAAGAATATGATAAGAATAAGAAAAACATAATTATTTGGAAAAAATTTATTGAATTATTTAATTAAAAAATATTTTCAGGACTTCGAATCATATCATGAGGTATGGGTACTAAAAAATTCCTTATTTGTATGGCTAATTATTTCTTTGAGTTTATTTTTGCTAGGTATTATTCTTTGGCTTTTTGTCTTGAATGTGGAAAATAAAGAGTTTGAAAAACTCTATATGTCTTTAATATTGCTATTAGAAGTATTAGTTCTTTATCTATTCTATGCCGTTGAGCGGCAAAGGAATGAAATCGTTAAGCTAAAATTTCAAAAAATTTATAAAAATAAAAATCTATCTTTGTTCCAGATTAAAAAGAGGTGGTTTCGTGATTTCTTAGCAGTACCTAGAGAGGAATATTTAGCTTTGGTTGAAAAGTTAGAAAAATATTATATAACTCACTCTAAATATAGTGGGAAAAAATTTAGTAGAGAAAAGTTTTTTGACTTTATTTTTTCAACTGATTCTAAGAATCGTATATTAGCGATGTTTATGGGGCTTGTTGCTTTGTTTACAGCGATGCTAATTTCAACAGGTGTTAATATTGAGTATATTTTTGATATTTTTGATTCGATAGAAATATTGGAATCTTTTCTTGTGGTATTGCTTGTAAGTCTTTCTTTGTTTGGTTTATTTTATATATTAAAATATACAATATTTATGATAGTAAACTTTTTTGATTTCATATTTGATAACTCTTTTAATAAAGAACATGTGAGTAGAAGGAAGCGTGAAATATTTATTGCTCAGCTTCTACAACTTGCGGAGTTGCCAAAACATAAGAAAAGGATACACGCTGTGCTTGATGTTCCAGAAAAAATTGATAGTGATACGGTTTAATATGCTATTTAATTTTATAATTTAGATAAACTGAAGAGCTTTGACATTTATGAAACTTACCTCATTCTCCCCAATTCCTGAAAACGATGATGAACTGCATTTACCTGAACTGGTGTATTGGGCATCTTTAGGTGAACTTACTGAAGTGGAAAAAAGTCTCGCCGATGGTGTAGATGTGAACTCCACCGATGATGACGGTTATAGCGCCCTCCAAGCGGCGGCTGAAAATGGCTATCTAGATGTGGTAAAACTACTGGTTGAAAAAGGTGCGAATGTCCACTACAAAGGTGAATATACTGCGCTTCAACTGGCTGAAATGGCGGAACAAGTAGAAATTATTGAATACTTAAAAAGTCTGTAACTTTTAAAAAATGAATAAAAAGAGCCTGCTCAATATCAGGCTCTTTTTATTTTATGGCATCTTAAATGGACGAATTGGATTCAAGTTCTTTTAATATCGCTTGATTAAAAGCGAGAAGATCCTCTGAACTACGTGAGCTGATGAGCGTCCAACCACCTGCATCACATTTATGAACGGCTTCATCGACCCATATAGCACCTGCATTTTCCAGATCGAGTCGTATACTTTGATGCGAAGTCAGTTGTTTAGCTTGAATCCGTTCAGCATTAATCAAAACCCAAGCCGCATGACAAATCACAGCTATTGGTTTGGCTTGGTTGCTAAAACTTTGGATAATTTCGAGCGCTTTAGGATGGTGGCGTAATAGATCAACATTAACTGCACCGCCAGGGATAATCAGTAAACCGTAGTCGTCATAATGAACATGATCCAAATCGACGTCTGGAGGATAGCTTGCTGCCGAGTCTGAGTCCATTTTGACAGTTCGAACATCACGAGCTTCAATCGCGGCAAGAATGCATTCTATGCCTTTGGACTGTAGAAAATGGAGAGGATCAATTAGCTCATCATGCTCTACGCCTATATTTGAGGTTATGAACAATACTTTTTGAGTCATGTAAATCACCTAAAAAATGTCTATGCTTTAGCCTAACAAAGCAGAATGATACCGATGTTTTGATTTAACGGACTCTTGTAAGTAAGTGAAAGTAGCCGATGTAGTGTTTCGTGTAACTTTAGACTGTGTGAAGGTCTTAATGATCCTTTTCAATAATTGATATGCATTAATATATCCATAAAATCTAAAACTAGGCAGGAAATGAAAAACAATCTGCTCAAAAAATGTAGGTTTTTTAAATTTTCTATGCTATAAAAAATAAAACGGCACAAAAATTGCTTATAAAGCGTGCTTTAAAAATAGTTGTATTGATGAGTAGAGTTTTATGAAGTTATCGGTTGGATTGAAAGTTTCGAACTCTTTGTCGTTAACCCCCCAATTACAACAAGCTATTAGATTGCTTCAATTGTCGAGCCTTGAACTTGAACAAGAAATTCAGATTCAACTCGACAGTAACCCGCTCTTAGAAAAAGTAGAAGAACAGTCATCTATCGAAAGCTTATCCAGTGTGCAAGAGCAAGAACAGGATAAGAAGGATTTAACCAACGAACTCAATGCAGATCATTTACCCGATGATTTACCGGTCGATACCGACTGGGATGATGTTTACACCCATCAACCGACCAGTTTGGGTGCAGCAGAATTTGAAGAGCGAGAGGATAATCGTCAAGGTCATTTGGGCTTAAAAGAGCATATGCTCGAGCAAATCAATCTGTTGCATTTTTCACAAGTAGATATGTTGATTGCTTATTGCATTATTGACTCTTTGGACGATAAAGGTTTTTTAGACAGTGATATTTCAGAAATAACGACTTCAGTTCAACATCTTTTAACAAGCATGGACTATGACGATGAAGTTGAAGATGACGAAGTGGTTGTGGTGCTCAAGCATATTCAGCGTTTAGACCCACTTGGCGTTGGGGCCCGGAATCTTGCAGAGTGTTTAATGGTGCAGTTGGAAGCCTTACCAACGCAGACCGCTTGTCGAAATGATGCCATGAATCTGCTGAAAAACTATGAACTATTGATCAGCAATGAACTGGCGAAACTGATTAAACAAACGGGTTTAAATCAAGAGCAGCTCAAGTGTGCAGTTGATTTATTGAAAACGCTAAAAGCGCATCCAGGGCTTGAGTTTGAAGATAAAGACTCGGATTATCAAATTCCAGATGTCGTGGTAATGAAGAAAAATGAACAATGGCAAGTGGCTTTAAATCCTGATGTGATGCCGAAACTTCGTGTGAACTCGTTTTATGCCAATATGATTAAGCGTGCTGATCAAAGTGAAGATAATCAATACTTACGTAATCAAATGTTGGATGCGAAAAACTTTATTAAAAGTGTCGATGAACGTCATAAAACTTTACTGAAAGTGGCGACGTGTATCATTGAACATCAACGTGCATTTTTAGAAATTGGTGCTGAGGGGATGAAGCCTTTGGTACTTCGAGATATTGCAGAAGAAGTTGAATTGCATGAGTCGACCGTTTCTCGGGTGACCACCAACAAATATATGCTGACGCCACGCGGCTTGTTCGAGTTGAAATATTTCTTTTCAAGCCATGTGGGGACTACGTCAGGCGGTGAAGCATCTTCAACTGCAATTCGCGCCAAGATTAAAAAATTGATTGCTGAAGAGAATGCACGTAAGCCTTTGTCTGATAACGCAATTGCCAATCTGTTAAAGGACGATGGAATTGATGTAGCGCGTCGGACAGTGGCAAAGTATCGTGAATCGTTACATATTCCGTCATCTTCTGAACGAAAAGTCTTGATCTAAAATTTAAAATCTGACTATTCTAGAGGTTCATTATGACAACATAATGAACCTCTTTTTTCTTTAAGGAATGGCTAAAATGATTTGATGTTTCTATGCGCGTTGGTTGTTTTGCAGTCATTAAATCGTTTTGGCTTTTCCTCATTAATCCTAATGAAGGTGAGGGATAGATATATGCAAATAACAATTCGTGGACATCATTTGAGCATTACCCCAGCTATTGAAGATACCATTCGCTGCAAATTTGCAGAAATGACCAAGCATATTGATCAGGTGAACAGTATGCAGGTGAAGTTAACCAAGGATCATCAGGTCGATAAACATACTAAAAAAGGCAGTAGCAATCATATTGCAGAAGCAATTATCCGTTTACCGGGCATTGAATTTTTTGCTCAGGCTTCAGCAGATGATATGTATACGTCGATTAAAAAATTATCAGAAAAACTAAAAAGACAGCTCGATAAGCACCGTAAAATGCAGCAGGTTTACCAACCGATCGCCATTTAGTTTGTTTTTTATGCAAAAAGAGGTTTTTTTAAACCTCTTTTTTTATATATAAAGTGTGCGGGTTTATGATTTATTTTTCAGATTTATAGTAAAATGGCAGGTTTTTACACCGTTGGTCCTATAAGAGGTCTTTGTGATGAATAGTGAACAGCTCACTGAAATTTTAAAAGCTGCTTTTCCTGAAGCTGAAGTTGCAGTTAGTGGGCAAGGCGGAAAGTTTGACTTACGTATTGTCGACGACCAATTCGAAGGCAAACGTCCTGTTGCACGTCAGCAAGCTGTTTATGCACCATTAAATTCTTATATCGCAAGTGGCGAAGTGCATGCGGTGACTATTCGTGCAATGACTAAAGAAGAATGGCGTAAAGCAAGCTTATTCGGAGCTTAAAATTAGATGGATAAATTTTTAATTCAAGGTGGCACTAAGCTCGAAGGCGAAGTTCGTATTTCGGGTGCTAAAAATGCTGCCTTGCCGTTGCTTGCAGCAATGATTTTGCCTGAAACTCCAACCAAGCTCACCAACGTGCCGCATTTAAAAGATGTCAATACTTTGGTGCAGTTAATTGGTGGTCTAGGTATTACCATGACCTACGAAGGGGATACGGTTACTGCAGATACCTCAACACTGGATAATCAGTTTGCACCGTATGAGCTGGTGAAAACCATGCGTGCATCTATTTTAGTGCTGGGCCCATTGGTGGCGCGCTATGGTAGTGCAAAAGTATCTTTGCCGGGTGGATGTGCGATTGGCTCGCGCCCAGTTGATCAACACTTAAAAGCTTTAGAAGCTTTAGGTGCAGAGATTGAAGTTGAAGCGGGTTATGTACACGCTAAAGTTGATGGCCGTCTGAAAGGTGGTGAAGTCATTTTTGATATGGTGACCGTGGGTGGTACCGAAAATATCTTAATGGCTGCGGCATTGGCAGAAGGAGTGACTACGATTCGTAATGCGGCACGTGAACCTGAAATTACGGACCTTGCGAAAATGTTGATCGCGATGGGGGCAAAAATTGAAGGTTTAGACACAGATACCTTAGTGGTCACAGGTGTTGAAAAACTACATGGCTGTGAATACGCTGTAGTTGCTGACCGTATTGAAACGGGTTCGTATTTGGCTGCTGCGGCCATTACCGGTGGTCGTGTAAAAACTACACATACTGATCCAACTTTAATGGAATCGGTCTTAGAAAAGTTTGAAGAAATGGGCGCGGAAGTGACTCGTGGTGATGATTGGATCGAGCTTGATATGATGGGTAAACGCCCGAAAGCAGTGAGTTTCCAAACGCTTCCACATCCAGACTTTCCAACTGATATGCAAGCACAGATTATGGCGGTAAATGCCATTGGTCGTGGTTTTGCCACCATTTCTGAAACGATTTTTGAAAACCGTTTTATGCATGTACCTGAATTGTCACGTATGGGTGCCAATATTCAGGTCGAAGGTAATGATGCTGTCGTGACGGGTGTAGAGAAACTTTCTGCAGCACCTGTGATGGCAACAGATTTACGCGCTTCTTTCTCTCTGGTATTAGCTGCGCTTGCTGCGGATGGTGAGACGCTGATTGATCGTATCTATCATATTGACCGCGGTTATGAAGATGTCGAAGCGAAATTACAAGGTATAGGCGCCCAAATTAAGCGAGTAAGTTCATGAGCGATATGAGAAACAATGATCCAAATTTTGACGTAATGGGCAATTTTGATCATGGTTTAACATTGGCATTGAGTAAAGGTCGTATTTTAAAAGAAACCCTGCCTTTACTTGAAACGGCTGGAATTAACTTACTGGAAGATCCTGATAAGTCACGCAAGTTAATTTTCCCAACCACCCATAAACAAGTCCGTATTTTAATTTTACGTGCTTCTGACGTACCCACCTATGTGGAAAATGGTGCGGCTGATATTGGTGTTGCGGGTAAAGACGTGCTTATGGAACATGGCGCACAAAACGTTTATGAACCACTCGATCTAAAAATCGCAGTATGTAAACTGATGACCGCGGGCAAAGTTGGCATGGAGCGTCCCAAAGGGCGTTTAAAAATTGCCACTAAATACGTGAACTTAACCCGCCAGTACTATGCAAGCTTAGGTGAGCAAGTCGATGTGATTAAGTTGTATGGTTCAATGGAACTTGCACCGTTGGTGGGTTTGGGCGATTACATTGTTGACGTGGTCGATACTGGGAATACTTTACGTGCCAATGGTTTAGAACCTTTAGAAGAAATTTGTAAAGTGTCTTCACGTTTGATCGTGAACAAGGCAAGTTTCAAACGTAAGCAAGCCTTGTTAAACCCAATTCTTGCACAGTTAGAAACAGCAGTCGCTGAACGTGAAGCGTTAAAAAACAAATAAGTTGATCTTTTTTGTTTAAGAAACCGCTATCAATGATGGCGGTTTTTTTGTACCTGCTCATTTTTTAATATTTTTATTGGATTGAAATACAATAGGATTGAATTTGAGCCAGTTGATTCAAATTGTTAAAAGTATAGACATCACAAGCAGAAATACGAGAGGTCTGCTTGGTGTTATGAAATTGCGCTTTACCTTGAACAATTACATGAAGGCCCGTTTGATGAATTGCTTGAATATGGAATTCATGCGCGACGGTCGTAAAATAATGTTCGATAGACTGGCAATGCTTGAGCACTTGATCAAAACCTGAAAGCTGTTGTTCACCCACAATTTCCCATGTAATCGTTTCTGAGAAATAGGATTGGATTTGGCTAAATTGCCCCGTTGAAAAGCATGTGGCTATGTCCGTGAGGGTCATATCTTTTCGCCTGTTTTTCAGTCATGTTTAGTAATTCTAGTTTAAAAAACATGATCACATTCATTTCCCGATGAAGTTAAAAGTAATTTTTCATTACACTCCGTGTTTAGCTGGAGGATTGTTGCCCACAAAATACAGGAAACAAGGTAAACTAAAGCTTCCCTTTATTTTCATTGTGGATAAATTGATGCGACGTTTATCGACTCAAGATCAGAACTTTAAACAAGTCTTTGCTGATTTGTTGGCTTTTGAAACCGTGAGTGACCCAGAACTTTTAAAAACCGTAGATCAAATCATCGCTGATGTTCGTCAGCATGGTAATGCTCATGTTCTTAAACTCACTCAACAGTTCGATCGACATCCCGCGCATCAATTCTCAGATTTAGAACTGACCCAAGAACAATTAAGAACCGCTTTTGAGGGTTTGAGTACCGAAGTCCGCGAGGCGTTAGAGCTTGCTGCAAACCGTATTCGTGAGTTTCACCAAGCGCAAAAACAGGAAGGTTGGACCTATGTGGATGCCTTGGGGAACACACTTGGGCAAAAAGTAACGCCTTTAGATCGCGTTGGTATTTATGTACCTGGTGGTTTGGCATCTTATCCGTCTTCTGTACTGATGAATGCTGTACCTGCGCATGTGGCGGGTGTACCTGAAATTATTATGGTGGTGCCTGCACCGAATGGTGAGTTGAATCCGTTGGTATTAGCATCAGCTTATTTGGCTGGTGTCAGCCGTGTCTTTACCATTGGTGGGGCACAAGCAGTTGCGGCTTTAGCCTATGGTACAGAAACGATTCCAGCGGTAGATAAGATTACGGGACCGGGCAACCGTTTTGTGGCTGCAGCGAAACGTGCAGTATTCGGACAAGTCGGTATCGACATGATTGCAGGGCCATCTGAAATTTTAGTTTATGCCGAAGGCGTGAATAACGCAGAATGGCTGGCAATGGATTTATTGTCTCAAGCTGAACATGATACTGTGGCGCAAGCGGTGTTTATTACACCGGATGAACAGTTGTTAAATGAAGTGGAACTGGCTATTGAAGCGCATTTGCAAGCTTTACCTAAGGCGGAGATTGCGCGTACATCGATTGCCAATCGTGGCGCATTAGTGCTTGTGAAAGACCGCGCTGAAGCAGTTGAGCTGATTAATCAAGTTGCCCCTGAGCATTTAGAGCTTTGCTTAGATGAAGCACAGGAAATGGCTGAAGATATTCGTCATGCAGGCGCAATCTTCATGGGGCGTTATACCCCAGAAGCGATTGGTGACTATTGTGCAGGGCCCAACCACGTTTTGCCAACTTCAGGTACCGCACGCTTTTCCTCGCCGCTGGGTGTATATGATTTCCAAAAACGTTCAAGTTTGATTATGTGCTCTGAGCAAGGTGTGAAAACTTTGGCGAAAACCGCGGATATCTTAGCGCAACAAGAAAACTTAGATGCGCATGCGCGTTCGGCACGTTATCGTTATCAATAATATAAATTTAGATCCCTCATTTGTTCAGTAATGAATGTTCCTCTCCCTATGGGAGAGGTTAGGAGAGGGGAAAATATTTAATTCAGTTTGGGACATCATAAACCTCTCCCAAACCCTCTCCTAGAAGGAGAGGGCTTACATAAAAGTAAGTTGAGTGCATAAATGAGATAGACAATGTCTAACATTACTACAGAACAAATGCGTTTTTGGAGTCCTGAAGTACGTGAATTAGAACCGTATGTACCAGGCGAACAACCTAAAATTCAAAATTTATTGAAGCTCAATACCAACGAAAATCCATATCCACCCTCACCAAAAGTGGTGGAGGCTGTTCAAGCAGTTTTGGAAAACTCTGCAGATGTATTGCGTTTATATCCAGATCCAGATGCTTCTGCGTTAAAGCAGGCGATTGCGAAACAACAAAATGTTGCGGTTGAAAATATTTTTGTTGGCAATGGTTCAGATGAGGTCTTAGCACATATTTTTAAAGCTTTTTTTGTGCAAGAGCTGCCTTTACTTTACCCCGATATTACCTATAGCTTCTATCCTGTTTATAGCCAATTCTTTGGGGTCAAAACCAAAATTTTGCCACTCAATGATGACTTTGAAATTGTGGTGGATGACTATAAACAAGCCAATGGTGGCATTATTATCACCAATCCAAATGCGCCAACCAGTATAGATATTGGTCTGGCAGCAATTGAGGAAGTACTTCAAGCCAACCCAAATTCAGTGGTGGTGATTGATGAAGCTTATGTAGACTTTGGTGCTGAATCGGCAGTCAGTTTGGTGGAAAAATATGAGAACTTGGTGGTGTGTCAAACCACGTCTAAGTCTCGTTCACTGGCAGGTTTACGTGTTGGTTTTGCGATTGCTCAACCGCATTTGATTGCGGCACTTGAAGCGGTGAAGAATAGTTTTAACTCTTACCCGATGGACCGTTTTGCGATAGCTGCTGCGGTTGCTTCATTTGAAGATCAAGCTTATTTCGAAGCACAAAATCAAAAAGTAATTCAAAGCCGTGAACATTTGGTTGAACAATTGACCGCACTGGGCTTTAACGTTTTGCCATCGAGTGCCAACTTTATCTTTGCATCATTGCCTAGCAAAGATGCTGGTGAATTAGCGGCTGAATTACGTGAACAAGGCATTATTGTGCGTTATTTCAATAAACCGCGTATTAATCAGTTTTTACGTATCACGGTTGGAACTGATGAACAAAATCAACGCTTAGTCGATACATTGAAAAATGATATTTTAAAATAAGCATTCAAAGAATTTGACCGCTTAAAAGTGAACATTCATTGATGTGAAGGTTCACTTTTTTATTTTGGAGACTATTCAGCGTCCGTTTGCACAAAAGTATTGAGTAAATTAAGCAGTGCTGAGACCTTGTCAAAGCATTCTTGGTATTCAGCTTCACACTCTGATGCAATGGTAATTCCACCGCCAGCCCAAAGCGAAACCTCATCTTGAAATTTTTGAATAGAACGAATCAGAATGTTCCAAGAACCCGTACCATCAAAATTAAAATAACCCATTGAGCCACAGTACGCTCCACGTGGTGCACCTTCGAGTTCTTCAATAATCTGCATCGCTCGAATTTTAGGCGCGCCTGTAATAGACCCGCCAGGTAGTGCCGAGAGTAGTACATGAAAGGGATGAACTTCTGCTTTCAGTGTTGCTTCGACTTCGCTGACCATATGATGGACTTGATTAAAGCTTTCAATATTAAAAAGTTTAGGTGTTTTGACTGAGCCCGTTTCTGCGTAAACACTCAAGTCATTACGCAGTAGATCAACAATCATCACATTTTCAGCTTGGTCTTTTTCAGAAGTCATTAAGCGTTGTTTAGATTGTTCATCTAAGACTGGATCTGCATAGCGCGGCATGGTGCCTTTAATCGGCTTGGTAATGATTTTTCGATGGGTTTGAAAATCAATAAACAACTCGGGCGAACAACTTAAGAGTTCAAAATCATCGATACGGAGATACCCCGAGTAAGGTGCATCGGTCAATTGCCAAAATTCTTCGATTGCACTTAGGAGTTGACCGTGTGCCTTGGCAGTGAACTCTTGTGTCAGATTGATTTGATAGCAATCCCCAGCTTTGATGTATTCCTGTACTTTCTGAAAGGCTTGTTTGTATTCGGTTTCAGTCCAGCGTGCTTGGCAGATCGATGCGAGTTGGAGTGGATGGGTTAAGGCAGATGGCTGTAATAAATACGATTCAATTTTGCAATAAATGCGTTCGGCTTGTGAATCACTACTGCAAAATAGCCAGCCTGCATCAGTCCATTGTAGATAACTACTGTATAAACCTAAAAATAGGCTTGGCTGTGACTTAATTTGAACCGGAACGTGTTGCTGGGCGGCATAATCATAACTGACGAATCCAATGAGTCCGCCACTAAAAGATGCTTCTTTTTGCTCTGAGCTTGGCTGAATATTACTGGAAATGTCTATTTCTTTGTCATCGTGGATGTAACAAAAATCCTGAGTGCGTTGAAAGAAAAAGTGCTGGTTTTTTTGAAAAACTTGATAATGCTCGGGTAAAAAAGCAATGACAGGTGCATCGACATTTTGTAAATAGACTAACTGTGTGAGCTCATTCAATGCCTGTAGTATATGAGATACAGAGAGGCTTGAATCACAAATTATCTTTTTAAATGATTGGCTTAGAGTCATGCTAACGCAAATAGGATTAAAAAATTCAGGCTATTTTACCTCATTGTACGTGTACGCATAGAGGAAATACCGTTTATCGGTAAGCTATGGATTGCGACCAACAGCAGTTGATCAAAAAATCACTCGCATATAACTTAGTTCAGGCAATGAAGTCACTCAAGGATAGATGTTAATACTGGGTCAAAATAAAAAAAGCAGTAGTTAACATCGAGTGATTGGTATCACAAAAATAAAGCTCTTAGGAGAGGAACAAGATGAAAATTATTACTAAACTTGCTTTAGTTTCTTCAATGGCAATCAGTGCAAATGCAATGGCAATGCAAGCAATGGATGACGCTTCGCTCAGTGCCGCTACAGGTCAAGATGGTCTAAATATCGGTATCGGTATTTCTAAAATCGAAATTGGTAAAGTCTTTGTTCATGATAATGATGGTTTAGCGACTACATCTCTAGGCGGTACTTCAACTGCTGGTGCTATCGTTATTCAAGGTAATGGTATAGCGGGCGATACGCTAGAAAATCACGGTATTATTATTGGTGCAAACTATGATAATGCAGGAGCATACTTGCTTCCTTCTCGTAACTTAGCTGATTTGCAAATTGACACAGATGCAAACGGTGGTAATGCATTTATTAACATTGCAGCTCAAGTTTCAGGTTTAGATATTAAAATTGGTCAAATTGGTGTAGTTGCTTCGGCTGATGTTCCTACAACAGGAGCAACCTCTATCCGCCGTGGTGGTACAGGTACGGTGAATCCGATTTTAAGTGGTTTATCACTGAAAACAGGTCCAATGTCTGCAAACATTCAATTGGGTGCTGCACCGCAAGGCGCAATGATCCAATTAAGTGCGACTATGGTGGGCGGTTTAGAAATTAAAAACTTAGGTATCTTAGATAATTCAACTAAAACAGCAACACGTGCTGCAGGCGAAATCTTTGTTGAAAGCATTAAAGTTGCAGATGCAAATTCTCTAGATTTAACACTGAATCAAAAAATTAGTGTGATTGGTGAAGAGGGTGCGAATAAGGGCTATATTCGTATGATTAGCACAAGTGGCGCGCACGATACTTATGTAAAAGGTGTGCATTTAGGTAGTCGTAATGCTGCATCTATTGGTGATGTAGAAGTTCAAGGTATGCAAACATACTTTAGTCCTGCTGCAGGAGTGTATACACCAGGTGCTGTGATTACTATTTCTGGTCACTAAAATTAGCCTTGAAGAAAGCGCGTGAATTCACGCGCTTTTTTTCTAAAATTTATTCATAAAAAATGCAAAAAAGACTATTTTTTTTAGATAAAACACAGTATCTTCTTGAATGTATGGATATAGAGTATTAACTCTAAAAACAAAAAATGGGCGGGATGCCTATATTATTAAAAAAAAGTAAAAAGCTATGTTAGAGATCGCATTAGGCTCAGCAATGATGTATTACTTTGCCACCGAAGCCTTTGATATTAAGAAAAAACCAGCGGAAGCGGTTTACTATACTGAAGTTTTAGACTCTCGAAATGCATCTTTTACCAGAATGCATCATGAACCTGTCCTAATTAACCCTGCTGTAGAAGACCAATTTCGAGGCATTGTCCGTCAAGCTTATGACTATAGTTGTGGTTCAGCAGCACTGACCACTTTAATCAATGGCTATGTCGGTGCTCAACTTACAGAACAACAAACCATGGATGGCTTGCTTCGCTATGGCGAATATGAGCGAATTATTGAGCGTCGTAGTTTTTCTTTATTGGACATGAAACGCTTTGTGACTGCACTTGGTTTAGAAAGTGGAGGCTACAAGGGGGAATTTGAAGATTTGGTCAAGCAAGGTCAACCTGCCATTGTTCCAATCTCCTATGCTGGTTTTAAACATTTTGTGGTATATAAGGGCTATAAAGATGGACGGGTCTATGTTGCCGATCCTGCCTTAGGAAATATTAGTTTTGATGAACAACGTTTCAAGGATGTTTGGGAAAATAACACGTTGTTTTTAATTAATGTTCCGACTGAAATGCGTAAAAATATGTTGGCTTTACAGGAAGCCGATCTGCGACATGTAGATGATGCTACGGTCAATCGCTATGCACTCGTCGATATTCAATATCCGCAACACTATATGGAAAAAATAGCCGATCGTGCATCTACAATTCGCCTAGAGCGTAATAAAAATAAAGAGTCGGAATACTATGGACAGCCGACGTACAATTTTCTCAGGCTTTATTATAAAAACAAATAAAGTGTGAAAAAAATAAAACAAGAACAATGGTGTGGGTAAGGGACAATGATGAAGACATGGATGAATAAAACACTGCTCGCAGTGAGTGTGCAGATGATTCTTGGGGTGGCCTATGCTGCGGAAGAACCGAGTTTAGGAGGATACGAAACAGTCGGTGAAACCATTGAGGTAGAACAAGCTGCGGAGCAGACACAAGAGCAAATTGGATCGGATCAAACAAGTGCACCTGAGCAACCAGCAAAATCTGCATCAGTAACTACTGGAAGTGTTGAACAAGCAGCGTCTTCTGCATTGCAGCAGCAAGAGGGTGATGCAACTAAAGAAACTAACTTAGAAGAAGTTTTTACCTCAAATGAACGTCAGTATTCATTGATTAAACAAGGTGATATTTCATCTTATTACGACATCGATTATACCTATTACCGAGATACTCAACTTGATTTAGAGATGGCACAAGGTCAGCTCTATCAATTACGGGTACAAGAAAATGCTACGCACAGTCTAACCAATACCTTTACGGCACAATATGGTTTAAGAGATAACTTAACCTTAACAGCATCATTGCCTTTGGTTGCCAAAACGGACTTATTAAAAGATACCTCTACAGCGGGTCTTGGGGACATTTCCTTTGGTGCGCGTTGGGAACCTTTTCCACTCAAAGCTGGCCGTTTGCCTTTGATTTTATTTGGTAACGTTTCCACCAAAACTGGGGATAGTCCTTATGAAATTAATGCCACTTCAGACTTAGCAACAGGCAAGGGGTATTATTCGGCAGGTGTTGGGGCAAGTACGCGTAAATATATTGATCCCGTGGTGCTGTTTGCATCGGTCTCTGCGAACTATGGTTTCAAAGAATCGGGCTTAGATCAGCGCCGTGGTAGCCGTGTGATTGAAGAGTTTGAACCAGGGATTAGTGGTGGTTTTGCCTTCGGTTTTGCCTATTCCTTTAACTATGATGTCTCGATGACGATGTCATACCAACAAAGTTTCAATACTGGGGCTGAATTTACCTACAGCTCAGGGGAAAGTTACTCTCCAGCAGATCAAACCAGTTCAACTTTTGCGATTTCCTTAGGTGTACGCGTTTCACCTGAAACAATTGTGAATGGGACGGTTGGCCTTGGTTTAACAGAAGATGCACCTGATGTGTCATTAGGGTTGTCTTTCCCGTTAGATATTCTTGGTTTTGGAAAAAAGCTTAAATAATAGGGGAGTCGTATGAAAAATATCCGACTTAGCCCTTTGGTGTCTGCCATATTATTAACGGGCTATTCTAGTGTTACCTTTGCTGCTTTAGGGCAAAACTTATCAGTTGATATTCGCTCTTTGGCTATGGGGAATGCGGTCACTGCTGATCCACCTGGAATCAGTGCCATTCACTTTAACCCAGCAGCACTGACCAAAATTGAAGGTTTGCAAACGGATGTGCAAGGTATTCTCGCTGATTTTAATATCGAGCGTGAGTTCTCTGTTCCCGCAGGTTATAACGTGTTTGGCTATTCAGATGACCCAATTGTTTGTAATGATGGGCCTGAAGTTGATGCCGATATCTGTACCGACTTTAAAGGGCCAGTCCGCGGTGATGTTGAATACCCGAGCTTATATGTACCTGGTTTGAAGAAAATGGTGGACTTGGGTAAAGGTATGCCTGTGGCTGCCCCGACTGCGGGTATAGCATATAATCCGCCGGGCTCTAAAATGACATTTGCAACTGCCATGTATGCGCCATTAATTGCAGGATTCGGTGCGGAAGATGGCAATCCCGGTAACTTTATGGGACAACAAGTTGCGCTAGAACGGATCACCTATTTATCACCGTCCATGGCCTACCAAATCAATGATCAGCTTTCCATTGGTGGTTCAATTGGGATGTCTTATCAAGCTTTGGCATTAAAAAATGATTTACGTTTCCCCAATGAGTTGATTGGGATGCTGCGTATGATTGATGATGTCGTTTGTACCCCGTTCAAAGAAAACTCAGATGTGATTACCGACATTCTCTTGCTGGGAATGTGTAATGCTGAAGAGGGAATGAATCCCTTTGGGCGTTTTGGCCAACTCGAACTTTCAGCAGAACAGTCTCTGAGTCCAAGCTATAACTTAGGTGTACTATGGGAGCCGACAGAAGATTTTAGTTTTGGTGTGGTCTACCAAAGTGCCGCAAAAATGCGGATGAAAGGTAAATATCACATAGACAATGCTAAAGCACCACAAGAACTCATTAAGGGGTTGATGTCCTCCCCAACAGGGCAGATTCTGGCTGCTGTTTTAGGTTTTCCAAGTTCTGTGCCAGCCAGTGAGTCGGGTCTGGTATCAATGGATTTAGAATATCCAGCACATTTCCAAGCAGGGATTAAATATAAACTTTTACCCGATTTACAAGTCAATGTTGATGTGGGATGGACCGACTATAAAGCATGGGACAAATTTAAATTTGAATTTGACCGTCAAGTTTCGGCGCTCAAAATTGCAAAATTGCTTTCAGCCAATATCTCCGATAGTAGTTTGGCTTTGCCTTTGGCATTTGAGTCACCATGGAACTACGGTATTGGGATTGAATATTCAGCAACAGATCGTTTAAAACTCCGTGCAGGCTATGAGCCACGGACCAGTGCGATACCTGATGATAAACGGAATACGATGGTGCCGATTAACAATGCACGCTTGTTTGGTTTGGGTGTTGGTTATCGTTTTGATGCAGATACTGATTTAGATCTATCGATTGGTTTTTTGCAAAGCCGAGATAAAATTCCTGCAAATTCTAGTAGCTTAGCGAACCAAACTGGGGTAAATAATATTTTATTAAACCCGTATGCCGGTTTAAATGTAAAAACAGATACAACCATTACGATTTTAGGGTTGAACTATAGAACACGGTGGTAAGCACATTGAATACAATAAAAAGGATTTTATTGCCCTCATCACTATGCTTATTGGGTTGGATTTCGAGTGCAAGTTTTGCGGGAGAGTTTTTTACGATTATTGGTCCAGATGGTAGACCGATGGTGGTACAAGGCAAAGCCAGTGAGTCCCCAGAAAAGCAAGTGAAACAGGGCCGTAAGCAGGAAGAAGAGGGAACGCGTGAAGTCTCTGAGGTCAGAGTACCAGTACTAATGCCCGCTCAGGAATTTGCACCACAGCCGATACAGCCTGTAACCGAAATGAAGGCACATTTACCAGATACAAAGCCTGCGCCAAAAAAGAAACTTTCTGCTGAGAAGCAAGTCACTTTTTCTATAGTGATTCAGGCTGAGCGTCCATTAAGCAAAACTGAAACCAAGGTGCTGGTTCAACAAAAAGTGATTGAAACCACTCAGCAGATCCCGCAAGCCCCAGTGAGTAGTACTCAAACCATTAAGCCTGCATCAACGCCTCAAAGCATAACGCATACGGATTCGGTAAGTGCAGAGAAATCAACTGCATCCTCAAACATGTTTAATCAAATGGATGGAACTGATTACGTTC
Source organism: Acinetobacter sp. 8I-beige (assembly GCF_902505955.1). Lineage (NCBI taxonomy): Bacteria > Pseudomonadati > Pseudomonadota > Gammaproteobacteria > Moraxellales > Moraxellaceae > Acinetobacter > Acinetobacter sp. 8I-beige. Next base: position 36,665 of record NZ_LR732792.1, read on the forward strand.
GCAACGAATATTTAGAAGACCGTGAATTTAACTTAGAAGGCAAACGCCGTTTTTATACCATGCCTGAAGGGGTGATTGATCATAAAACTGGAGCGACTCGCTTTCAGGTCATTGAGCGAGAAAAAGGAGTGAGTAAATCTGTCCTTAACGCTATGTTTAAACCCAAGCAAAAAGACAATTTAGCACCGATTGCCTTAGCATCGACCTATTACCGAATGTCACAACAAGACACGATCGCTAGCTTAGGACAAAGCTGTTTTAAGGATAAAAAGCTGAAAAAAGCAAAAAGCTTACAAGCCAATCACGATATTAATGTTTGGCCGAAAAAGCCGATCAAAGAAAATTTTGAATTCGAAATCATCAAAGTGGACAGCAATATTCAAAATATTCAATTAAATTCGTATGCATCTACACAAAATGATCCCACATTTTATTGGCCTTTTGCTGTGTTCTTAGACCAAAATGCCTGTGTGCTTGAAGGGGTAGGTGGGTTTAAAAATGATGAAAACTCACCTTCTATGTTATCGCATGAAATGATCGCAGGTATTTTACATGTACCTGAACAAAGTCATTATTTATTGTTGACACCACTCTCTTCTGCTGTAGACGTCGAACATAAAGTTCTAACCAATCATGGTCAGTTAAAATTAATCGCAATTCGCTAAAAATAAATAGAGTATGAAAATGAAAAAACAAATTTTATGGCCATTTACCTTGTCGACATTGGTTGTTGCCTTAGCTGGTTGTGGTGGAGAAAGTGCCAATGTGAATCCAGAGCCGAATCAAGTGAATTCTGTCAACGGAAGCTGTCTACTGAAAGATAAAAACTGTGTTGAGTTTGCCTTGGATTACCCAGTTGATGGGATTAATTTTGTCTGTAGTAGCGACCCCGATAATACGTATATGACTCTGATGGAGCCGAAAACCAATGCGGCAACAGGCCGATGCTCTGAAGGGGACAAAATTCACTTCTTGTTGACTGGAAGTTCGGATAAACAAGTCGAACTCGGTACAGTTCCTTTGTCTGAAATTGGCAATGTGAGTACGGTTTCAGCCTCACTACCACGCCTCAGTATTTTAGATATGGCAAAAGGGTTAAATGGTGGAACGGCTGCAACCAGTTTGAGTCCAAACGATAAGACCGTAAAAATTGCGATGGCTTTGGCGAAAATTTTTCAAGCTTTAGGTCTAGAGCGTGGTGCTGGGGTGGTTGGAGATGTACAACCTTTTGGTATTTTAGCCTCTAAAAAAGCAGACTTATCACTCCTCTTGGCATCAATTAGTGCTGAAGATTATGCCTCAGGAGCGTATGTCGATAAAATCCGACCATGGATTGATGTCAGCCAAGTCAGCAATGAGGATGCTTTTAAAGTGGTCCAAACATTGGTGCTCATGAATAACTCTGCCACCTATCAAGCGGACTTCCCGATTTTTGCAAATGCCCTATCGGACAAGACAGGGATTGGTTTACCACAAGGCTTATATGGTTGTAATGCTACAGACTGTAAGACCAGTCCTGCTAATCTTCGTCATTTAATTGGAAGCTTTATTATTCTAACGGATCGACAAGGTTATACCTTTGGTTCAGGTGTACAGTGGCGTGGGCCATTAAAAGAACAATTAGGCAGTGATTTGGCAACCAGTGTGACGGTCGATTTACTGAAAAATATTGAACCTGCCAAAATGAATGCTTTAGCGCAAACGTCTTGGATTAATCCCTTGACCAAAAGTATTCAGCAACCGTTTAAGTTTAATCTGACAGATCCAAATTCGGATGATTTCACCATTACCCAAGGCAAACTGTTTAATGATTATTTGATTGCAGGGACGGAAAAATTTTATAAACAATTAACCAAGGATCCGAATGCTAGCCCATCATCCTATGGTTTATGGCAGCAAAACTATGGCACAGATACCTTCAAAGGTTCATTTGATGCCTTTAAAATTTTTCCAATTGGCTATTTAGATAATGATGTATTTAAGTCTAAGAGCAATGTAGCGGCTGGACAGAAGTATATTTTTCCACTGTATGCCAACTTAATTTTTAAGGCTAAAAACTCTAGTGATACCATAGCTTTAGGCATTGCAATTGATGAATCGGGTGATATTCGTACTGATATGCAGTCTGCTAGTAATAAAACGACGGCGTGTACACCACTACTAACAACGGGTGCAACCTTAACGACAGATAACAATCAAGTACAGTACCGAATTGGAACACTGGGTGCGACAGATACTTCAAATAAAGCTGTAACCTTCCGTATCCTCTTGGCAAATCCTATCTTTGATAAAATTGATGGCGCAATTATTGGTGCAAATACCAATATTGTGAGTGATGTGAATAGTGAAGGAAAACAGACCTCTACAGTGATTGGTGGGGCACGCGTTAATCTCGGTAATTTATTGTCTGCCAATGTTAATGAAAGTGCTTATATTTCCCTCAGTGATTTTTCTGGTGCAGGGGTAAAGTGGACCAATATCTATAAAGCGTATTTGAATAACTATTATGAAAAAAATAGCATCGCCAATCGAGCGGCCGCGGACTTCCGTGAAGGTGAGGTTTCAATTGACATTGCTGATTGCTATAAGGTGTTAGCAAAATAATATCGTTGTAAATACAAAAAAGCCCATCATCGATGGGCTTTTTTGATATTAGGCAACATTAACCTGTATGGTCTAAGCGTGTACCTAGGGTTTCGAGATGAAGATTAAATTGATTACTTTTACGGTCGGCAAAATAGTGACGTAAGGTATGTTCGACACTTGGGAAAGCCAGTTCTGACCAAGGAATTTCATCTTCTTCAAATAAACGACATTCAATGCTTTCTTCACCAGCACCGAATATTCCATCCACTAAGTTCGCTTTAAAGAGCACATAAATTTGACCAATACGCGGAATATTGTACATGCAATATAGCTGTTCAATTTCAACTTCCGCTTCAGCTTCTTCACGGGTTTCTCGTGCAGCACCTTGTTCCATGGTTTCAAACAATTCCATGTAACCTGCTGGTAAAGTCCATAGCCCATAACGCGGTTCAATAGCACGGCGGCACAACAATACTTTATTTTCCCAAAGTGCGAGTGCACCACAAATCACTTTAGGGTTCACATAATGAATAGAACTACAAGAGGTGCAAACACGACGCAATTGATGGTCGCCAAGAGGGATTTGTTCTGTTGTTTTTTGTCCGCAATTGCTGCAAAAGTCCATATTCATCATCAATGATAAAGTTCAGACTCAGCATAACTTAAAAATTAAATTTTGGCATCATTTCTCTTTTTTCAGTATCAAATTCAGCTATGATGAAAAAAAGAATGATGGGGACGACGTTCAATGGATGAACATTCATTAACACGCATACTGCAGCAACAGTTACGGTTTTCAAGCAAAATTAAATCGGCAGATGCAGCTGTGTTAATCGCGATCACCAATGAAGACGATCCCAAAGTTTTATTGACCCGCCGCTCTGTTTACCTATCTAATCATGCTGGCGAAGTGTCTTTTCCTGGCGGAAAAAGAGATCCGCAAGATACCAGTAATATCGTGGTTGCCTTACGTGAAGCCTATGAAGAGACCGCGCTGAATCCTTTTGATGTACAGTTGCTCGGTGATTTGCCGATGCAAAAGGCCCGTAATGGCATGCTGGTCAAACCTGTGGTCGGGCTGATTCCGCCTGAAGTTGAACTGGTTGCCCAGCCGACTGAAATTGATCGTATTTTCTTTGCTTCACTCAAACAGCTGATGGAAGTGCCGGCGATGCCTTATGAAGTTCGTTTTGCCCATCAATCTCTCTATTTCCCGAGTATGCGGGTGGAAAATGAAATTGTTTGGGGGCTGACAGCACGGATGTTGGTTGCCTTATTTCAATATGGTCTGGGCTACCATAAAGAGTGGCCATTTTTAGTCAATTCACCGACTTTTCGGTTCCCAAAGTAAGTTGAGTATTTTAAGGAAAAAATATGTTGTACAAATTTAAAGGTCATGCCCCACAAGCAATGCATCAACCATGGAATGGCTGGGTTGCGGAAAATGCCACAGTGATCGGTCAAGTCGAATTGGGACAACAGGTTAGTATTTGGTTTGGGGCGGTCGTACGTGCAGACAATTGTAAAATTCGTTTAGGGGGCTTTACCAATATTCAGGAAAACGCGGTTTTACATACCGATGCTGGGATTGAAATGAATATTGGCAATTATGTCACGATTGGGCATCAAGCCATGTTGCATGGTTGCACTGTGGGAGATAATAGTCTGATTGGGATTAATGCTGTCGTTTTAAACAATGCCGTGATTGGGAAAAATTGTATTATTGGCGCGAATGCACTGATTCCTGAAGGGAAAGTCATTCCTGATAATTCTCTAGTCATGGGCTCACCGGGTAAAGTCGTCAAAACTTTGGATGAAATGGCTGAGGCTCGTTTGAAAATGAGTGCGCTGCATTATGCAGAACACTTTAAACAATTTATCGATTTAGAGCCGGCACAGTTATAAGCTTATTTTTTCCCATTCAGCCTAGATTTTTCTAGGCTTTTTTAGCTCTGTTCTGAGAACATCTCGCCTAGTGCTTTTGAGTGGAGTATCATAGCCACGTTTTTATAGATTAAATCATTAAGGTTGTGCATGAAAGTGCTAGCATTGGAATCTGCAAATGAGCAGTGTTCCGTCTCTATTGTAGATGAAAATCAAGAACTTTTTTTCCAATTGGATACGCGCGCAAAAGCACAAACGCAAACGATTCTCCCAATGATTGAACAAGGGTTTTTACAGTTGGATATTAAGACAGAAGATTTGTCTTGTATCGCTTTTAGTCGAGGTCCTGGTTCTTTTAGCGGTGTTCGTATTAATGCTGCTGTGACTCAAGCTTTGGCATGGTCGAATGATTTGCCTGTGGTTCCTGTCTCAACCTTACAAGCGCTCGCACAAGCCGCACATCGCGTGCATGATCTAACCACAGTCACCGCAGTTTTAGACGCTCGTATGAGTGAAGTCTATATTGCAAGCTTTCAATTAGATGCAGATGGCATCATGCAAGCAGTTGATGAAGAGCAGCTTTTAAGCTATGCCGCGGCTACTGAATGTACACCGTTTATTTTAGTTGGTTCAGGCGCAACCTTAATTGACCCATCACAAATACAATACAAAGATTTAAGTGCAACCGCGCAAGATATTGCCACAATTGCGCGCAAGAATGCACAGCAACAACACTGGGTGAGTGCTGAACTTGCACTTCCAGTCTATTTACGTGATAACGCTTGGAAAAAAATCCCGGAACAGGGCAAAGCATAATTAGGGTTTTTTATGGATCTTTTACTGCTGCTCAAAGCGGCAATTATGGGTATTGTTGAAGGTATTACTGAATTCTTACCCATTTCGAGTACTGGACATTTAATTTTAGCTTCAGAACTCATGAATTTCTGGACCAAAGAAAAAAGTGATGTCTTTGTGATCGCCATTCAAATGGGGGCAATTGCAGCCGTCATTTATGAATATTGGGCACGTTTGTGGGGAGCAGCAACGGGGATTTTTAGTGGTGAACCCCAAGGTCGCCGTCTTGGGATTGGGCTAATTTTAGCGTCGATTCCTATTGTGCTGATTGGTCTGACATTTGGTCAAACGGTGAAAGAGCTTTTATTTAATGATATTGCCATTGCAATCGGCTTGATTGTAGGTGGCTTGATTATTATTTGGATTGAAAAGCATCCACCACAAGAGCGCGTGCATGAAGTTGAAGACCTGAGTATCAAAGATGCGATTTGGATTGGTCTGATTCAAGTGCTGTCTTTAATTCCAGGGACATCACGTTCAGGGGCAACCATTATTGGTGCGATGTTTTTAGGTGTATCGCGCAAAGCAGCCACTGAGTTTTCATTCTTCTTGGGTATTCCAGTAATTATTGGTGCGGGTCTGTTAGATTTATACCAAAGCGCACATGTGTTTGACGGACAACAAGATTGGATCGTATTGGCAACAGGCATTATTGTTTCTTTTGTTTCGGCTTTACTGTTGATTCGTGCTTTAGTCGCTTATGTGGCGAAGCGTGATTTCATGATTTTTGCATGGTATCGCATCGCTTCAGGCTTAGTGATTCTATTGTTTGCCTTTACGGGTTGGACGTTATGGTAAGCCGAATGCGCTTATATGTGGAACAAGAGCATTTAGAAAAAGCACAGCACTATGTTGCTGTGCTTTTTTCTCGTGGTGTCGAGGTCAGTATTGAAGTTGCCGAAAAGTTAAATGCACGTTTCTTGCGTTTTCATCCTGAACTGGGTTTGTGTGCCGATGCCGATGGGCTTTGGCTGTGTGCCAATGGCATGAAAATGCAGCCGGATTGGAAAGCTGAAGTTCCACGTTTAAAGCGTGCATCGTTAAAGTCTGAAATGATTGCTCGTGCTTGCCACTTGACTGAAAAACCTAAGCTCATTGATGCAACGGCAGGGCTTGGGCATGACTCACTGCTCATGGCACATTTGGGAGCCAATGTCACTTTGGTAGAACGCCATCCCATTTTATTCACCTTGCTAGAGTCAAGTAAGGAACAGGCTTTACAGGATGCATTCTTAAACCCTGTGGTGACTCGAATTGACTTGGTTTTTTCAGATTCCGCACAGTATTTGCAGCAACAAGCAGAGCAGGGCAATACGGTCGATGTGGTTTATCTAGATCCGATGTTTCCGCAACGGGATCAAAATCAGCAAGCGGTGAAAAAACAGGCACAAGTGAAGAAGCAAATGCAACTTTTACATATGTTATTGCCTGAAGATGGTGAAATGGATTTGGGTGATAATCTGCTTGGCTTAGCGCAAAAAGTGGCAAAACGGGTGGTGGTCAAACGTCCTCGCTTGGCCGTATTTTTGGCAAATCAAGAAACCACCCATCAGTGGCTGGGGGATGCATGCCGTTTTGATGCCTATTTTCAGCATGAACGCTTAGACTGAAGTGGAAGATTGCTTCAAAAGTATGCAAAGATTTGTTATATAGTTAAAAACATCATTGATAAAATGCTGATCAAGCATAAACTTAGTGTGTCCCTACGCAAGTCACAATTTAATTAGAATCTTATGATCGACTTCAAACCCTCCATCAACTTTTGGCATGATTTTAAAAGCAACCAAACTGCGGGGATGTGGTTGTTTCTAGGTTCACGACGCTCTTTGCAAATTGTCCATCCTTCGATTATGCAGCTCATCTTCTGGGGGATTTTAGGTGGCTCAGCCAATACTTTATTTAGCTGGTTGAGCGCAGGAGAGATCGGTGACTTTAACCCACAAGGTTTGGTTAGTTACGCACTTTGGCCTTTCATTGCCCTGATTGTCGGGATTTTTCTGTCTCAACGGGTGAATAATCCGCGTTTGATGTTGGTACCAGCACTCCTTTGGTTGGTGTTGGATACGCATATCGCGTTATTACAAAGTTTTATCCAATATTTGGGCATGATTGATGTTCTGCCGTATTTCTTCTACGACTACCTGCCGAATGTGTTCATGGTGCTGTTTGTTTGGCAGAGTTTGGCGGTGGTGTGGGTGTTTTCGCGTGAGCTGAAATGGCCTTGGTGGGAGCGTGCCCTGATTGTCTTGGCCACGCTGTTTACCCTTGTGGTTTGGCAAATGTCAGTGACCAGTCAGCCGATTTGGAAAGTAGAAGAAACGCCACCAACCTTTGCAGAAGATGCCTTCTATGCACAAAGTCGCTTACTGAATAAAGCTCTAGAGTCTGTGCAATATGGCGAATTTGCCCAGTCACATTGGTATTTCCTTGGTGTGGCGGGAGCGAGTTATCAAGATGTATTTCGCTCAGAAGTCGAGCGAATCAAAGAACAGTTCGATACGCGTTTTGGTACGTTGGGCCGTTCGATGATGTTGGTGAATAACCCTGCTACACGGACAGAAATTCCGATAGCTTCTAAACACAGTATTGAAATGGCGCTGCGTCGTATGGGACAGCAGATGAACCGTGAAAGTGATGTGTTATTTTTATATATGACCTCGCATGGTTTACCGAACCAGTTCGAAATGGAAAATGCACCTTTAGACTTAACTCAGGTCGACCCGAAATGGTTACGTGAAACCTTAGATGCATCGGGCATTCGCTGGCGTGTGATTGTTATTTCATCGTGTTTCTCTGGAAGCTTTGTACCAGCACTGCAAAATGACAATACCTTGATCATTACTGCTTCGGCGGCAGACCGCCAGTCTTTTGGTTGTACCAATGAAGCCGATTATACTTATTTTGGTCGGGCGTTTTTTGATCAAGCAATGCGTGAACAAAACAGTATAGAAACTGCTTTTAGCCAAGCACAAAAGACTGTGAGTCAATGGGAAACAGCACAAGGTTTTGAACCGTCTGAACCACAGTGGTCGATGGGTAAAAATATGGAGCTGATGCTTCCACAACTTGAACAGCGCTTGTTTCCACCTAAAGCTGTTGCTACCCCTTAATTTGGATCTAAAAAGGAACCCTGATGGAATTAGTACAATCTAATCGTAGTTTTGATGGTGAACAGCGTATTTACCGATTTAATTCCATCAGCCTTCAAGGCGAGAGTAAGTTCGGCATTTATTTGCCGGCTCAAGCGCTAGCAGGGCAAGCGTGCCCAACATTATTTTATTTGGCAGGTTTAACTTGTACCGAAGAAACCTTTGCCATTAAAGCGCATGCGCAGCGTTTAGCAGCACAGCTAGGTCTGATTTTGGTAACGCCTGATACTTCTCCTCGTGGTGAACAGGTTGCGCAAGGTGATCATTGGGATATTGGGCAAGGGGCAGGTTTTTATATCAATGCCACCCAAGCGCCGTGGGCTGAGCATTTCCAGATGGAAAGCTATGTCGCTGAAGAGTTATATGATTTAGTGATTCAGCAATTTGCTGTACAAGCAGAGTGTATTGGGATTTTCGGGCACAGCATGGGCGGTCATGGCGCTTTAACCTTGGCCTTGAAACATCCTGAGAAGTTTAAGTCGGTGTCTGCATTTGCCCCGATTTGTGCACCAAGCCAATGTCCTTGGGGCGAAAAAGCGTTTTCAAACTATTTAGGTTCAGATCAAGCTGAATGGCTGAAACATGATGCAAGCGCTTTGGTCCAAACAAAAACAGCTCATTTTGCCGATATTTTAATTGATCAGGGTTTGAGTGATCAGTTTTATAGCCAGCTCAATCCTGCATTATTTCAGCAAGCTTGTCAGGCTGTGGGCCAGCCACTGACGCTTCGCGAACATGCAGGCTATGACCATGGTTATTACTTTATTCAAAGTTTTATTGATGATCACCTACAGTTTCATGCCGTACAGCTCGAAGCTTAAATCTTGATTTGTCATATTTATTCTTAATTTTTGACTAGAAATCATTCAGCACTGGCATTAACATGGTTGGGTGATTGATTTTTTGTTCTTAAAAAATAAAACAGTAAAATAATAGATAGGGTATACATGCAAAATTCAGAGGCATCTTTGCCACCTGTAGAGGCTTCTTTTGAAGCAAGCTGGCCACCTCCACCAGCCGTTCCCACGGATGAGCCAAACGCCTATTTGGGACAGACCTTTCGTTTCCAATTCCGTGGTAATGCCCGAGAGTACTTTGGCATTTGGATTGTGAATATCTTATTGACCATTGTTACCTTCAGTTTATATGCACCTTGGGCGAAGGTTAGACGTTTACGCTATTTTTATGGCAACACGGTGTTTTATCGCCGCAAGTTTGATTTTACGGGTGTACCTACACGCATTCTGATTGGTCGAATTATTGCTTTGGGCGTGTACTTTGGCGCTTCAGCTTTGGCTCAGGTATCTTGGCAAGCTTCTTTAATTGGTTTCCTCATCATATTTCTACTTGTGCCGTGGTTGGTACGTTCTACTATTCGCTTTCGTGCCAGAAACAGTAAATTTGGTAATAGCCGCTTTTATTTTACAGGCACGACCAAAGAAGCCTATATCTTGGCGCTGAAAGGCATTTTGATTTACATCTTTACCCTCGGGATCTTTTTCCCTGTGCTGTTTTGGTATTTTAAAAAATATACGCTGGATAATTTACAACTTGGGCAGTTACGTTTTGAGTTACATGCCGATTGGCCTGACTATATGCGTGCCATGTATGTGCCCGTGTTTTTGTTTATTGGAATTGTCTTTGTTTTAGGATTATTCGTTGCCTTCACCCTTCAAGTGGGGAGCAGTTCTCCAACCCAGTTTGGGATCATCGTGGCGGTGATTTATATGATTGCTGCTTTTATGATTTGGCCGCTGATGATGGCTCGTATTTTTATTACCACATGGAATAAAGCCACGTTGGGGCGTAGTCCTTTCCAAACGGACTGTGGTCAAATGCATTATGCATGGATCGTGATGACCAACTGGATTTTAAAAATTCTTTCGCTCGGTTTGTTATCGGCATGGGCTGCTGTGCGTTTGTATCAGTATCAAATTGAGTCATTAACTTTAACCCTAAAAAATGATCCAGATCGTATGTACAATTTGGCTCAAGATGACCCAAATGCGATAGCTGAAGAGCTGAGTGATATTTTTGACATCGATATTTCGCTGTAACGAGGCTTAAATGCAGGAACAAAACATCACCTTTTATGATGGGCAGATTTCTAAGCCTTATCCAGCCACGATTGCACCGATAGATAGCGAAACGGTGTTGATCTGTTATAACCAGCAGCAACGTCGTTATTACTATGCAGATATGCAGTTGATTGGGGCATTGGGGCAGATTCAACCTGTGATTGAGTTGAAAGATGATGCACGGATTGAATTTCCACAAGCATTGCCTGACTGGTTTGAGCTGAACAAAAAGCATGTACAGCATTCGATTTGGAAATTAGAACGCTCACCAAGTCTCATCTTGTTTAGTGTGGTGTTTGTTGCCGCTTTTATCTTCGCCATTTTAAGATGGGGTATTCCAAGCGCAGCACATTATGTCGCGATGCAACTACCTGCCGATACCATCTATAAACTCGGCGATGAAGCGCAAGAACAAGTGTTTAAGCTGACGGGACCTTCGACTATCCCTCTTGCACGTCAAAAACAAATCATACAAAGCTATCAAGACCTTGTTGCCAATGGGCAACCTGCCAAAGTACTGTTTCGTGCAGGTGGACAAATTGGAACGAATGCTTTAGCGCTGCCAAACAACACCATTATTTTGACCGATGAACTGGTTAATTTAGCCAAAGATGATCATGAAATTATTGGGGTTTTAGCACATGAGCAAGGGCACTTGGTCGAGCGACATAGCTTACAGCAAGCCTTATCCAGTTTAGGTTTTAGTGTGCTGTTGATTGCGGTGACGGGGGACAGTTCGGCCTTATTTACAACTTTGCCTGTGGCTTTGGTTGGTGCCAGTTATTCACGCAATTTTGAAAGTGATGCGGACTTGTATGCCATGCATGTCTTGGATAAAAACCAGATTTCAAGCTTACATTTAGCGAATTTCTTGGCACGTATGGAAGCCGATGCTCGTGCCGAAGAGGAAGAAAAGCAGCCGCAAGGGAAGTCTGAAGAAGAGGAGGAAGGTGGCATTGGTTCATTCTTCCAAAGTCACCCTGCGACCCAAGAGCGTATTGCTGCTATTCGCCAATTTAACCAACAGCAACGGTTATCAAACTAATTTCATTCAGCCGCTGACTTAAACTTGTGTCCATGTTGCTGTGAGTGGCGTTTGTCCCATACGGATCAGGTGGTCTAAGACCACGTGTTCTAAGTGACTCAATTTTTCTTCACTCGCCTCAATGCTGACATGTAAATGTTCGGCTTGAGGACTTAAAAGGACCCGTGCTTCAGGCATGATAATGGTAAAACTACTGGGTTCTTGTTCGATTTCAAACTTATGTTTCCAATGATTCACCAGTCGTTTTGCAATTCGAGCCGCATCTGTCGTGACAATATCCGCAGTACTTTTCATATTTACCTCGTCGATTGATCATTAACCATAACAGTTTCAAGCCAAATGAAAAGTTGAATGTTGCAACGCTACGTTGCAAATTTAGAAAGCTTAAAGCTTTCTTTTTTCACAAGTCCCAGTTCAAAAGCTGAATTTGCTATAATGTTTTTATTCCCTTTTGTATAAGCCAGGTACACGCATGTCCAAGCCTTATTTAATTGCACCATCTATTCTCTCTGCTGACTTTGCCCGTTTAGGTGAAGACGTTGAACATGTACTTGCAGCAGGTGCAGACGTGGTTCACTTTGATGTGATGGATAACCACTATGTGCCAAACCTGACTTTTGGTGCGGGTATTTGCAAGGCACTCAAGAACTACGGCATCAAAGCCCCAATTGATGTTCATTTGATGGTCAAACCTGTCGATCGCATGATTGGTGACTTCTTAGAAGCAGGCGCTGACATTATTACCTTTCATCCAGAAGCCTCTGACCATATCGACCGTTCTTTACAGTTGATTAAATCAGGCGGTGCAAAAGCTGGTTTGGTCTTTAACCCAGCAACGCCGTTACATTATTTAGATTATGTGCTCGATAAAGTCGATCAAATTTTGTTGATGAGTGTGAACCCAGGTTTTGGCGGTCAAAAATTTATTCCGATGACTTTAGACAAACTGCGTGAAGCACGCAAAATTATTGATGCTTCAGGGCGTGATATTCGTTTAGAAGTGGATGGTGGTGTGTCACCTGCAAATATTCGCGAGATTGCAGAAGCGGGTGCAGATATGTTTGTTGCTGGTTCAGCCATTTTTGGAAAACCAGATTATAAAGCTGTGATTGATGATATGCGTGCAGAGCTTGCAAAAGTGGGTGCGGTAAAGGTTTAAGCTCATAGGTATAAATGCTATACAGACTGTGGATAACTTTATGGATAAACTGGTGGATATCTATGTTGATAACGATATGGATAACTTGATTAATATTCAAACGTTTACACAGCAATGGTTTAGTATTTAGACGTTAAATGTATAAAAAGGACTCATTTGAGTCCTTTTTTATGGTGTGAAAGCCTGATTGTTACTGATGCTTTATTCATCTTTACTTAAAAATAGCGCTGTTTAAAAAATAACTTTATTGTTTAAGTGTGCGTAGTGGCTAAACTGTCGCAGTAATTGAATTTAAATTTATAATCTTGTGTATAAGCCATTCTTTGCTTATCCTGTTGATTGGGATCAGCAACAAAAGGTCAGGCATTTACATGCACAGAGCGTTTTGTTGCGTTGAAATATCATTCTTCACTGACTAAATAGGATTGATTGTGCGTTCATTGCTCAAGACACATTCTTGGTTTGTCTTACTCATTACCTTGGTAATGGGGTGGAGTGGTATTGCCCAAGCTTCGGCAGCGCCGATGCATCAAATGATGCAGCTCAGTATGCAGGCTGCAACCAGTGAGCAAAGTTCAGCGTATGAAGCAGGTATGCAAAGCATGCTCGACTGTCATCAAACGAAATCATCGAGTCCAGTCTCTGGACATCAAATGCATATGGCTCAGACCGACATAACAGCGAAGAGCAACTGCCATGCCTCGGATATGCTGCAAAATAAGCAAGTTCAGTGTCAGGAGTGTGCACAGTATCACTGCCAAACGACGCTGACGCTTTTAGACGTTGAACCGCTTGCAGTGGTTCAGCTTGAAGCCGCTTTAGTACAATCATCCCCCCATTTTTGTTATCAAGCTCAACATTTAGTGGGCTATTGGCAAGAAATTCTACGTCCTCCTAAAGCCTAATTCTGATTTTTAAAACTTTATTTTTAAAATTATTAGGATTTAGTCATGTCTATTCAATTTAAACAAAGCCTCATCCTTGGGGCATGTCTGATGTCATCTTCTTGGAGCTTTGCCGCAGTTAAAGAATACCAATTGGTGATTGATGAAAGTCCAGTAAATTTAACAGGCAAGTCGCTCAAGCGGATTAGTGTCAACGGACAGTTTCCAGCTCCCTTGCTTGAATTTGAGGAGGGCGACGATGCTGTCATTCGGGTTAAAAACAACTTAAAAAAACAGGATTCATCGATCCACTGGCATGGTTTGCTTTTGCCCGGGCTGATGGATGGTGTGCCTGGTTTTAACGGGTTTAATGGTATTCAGCCGAAGAGCGAATTTGTCTATAAGTTCAAAGTGCGCCAAAGTGGCACCTATTGGTACCATGCGCATTCTAAAGGACAGGAACAAGATGGGCTGTATGGCGCATTGGTTATTTATCCCAAAGACAAAAAGCCTTTAGCTCAGCATGAAAAAGCCGAGCGTGATTATGTGGTGATGCTGTCGGACTTCCATGAGCAGAGTAGTGAACAAATTCAGAAGAATTTGAAGATTTCTGCCGAATATTATCAAAATCAGCGTGAAACCGTTGGTGACGTGTGGAAACAAGTACAGCGCGAGGGTTTAAAAACTGCGTGGCAAGACCGTTCCATGTGGAACCAAATGCGCATGCTAAAAACTGATCTGTCGGATGTCACGGGTTATACCTTCCTTATTAACGGTAAAACGCCTGAGCAGAACTGGACAGGTATGTTTAAGCCGAATGAGAAGGTTCGGTTGCGTTTTATCAATGCCTCCGCCATGTCTTTTTTTGATATCCGTATTCCTAATTTAAAAATGACCGTGGTCAGTGCAGATGGCCAACCCGTCAAGCCCGTTCCAGTGGATGAGTTTCGGATTGGAACTGCTGAAACTTATGATGTGATTGTGGAGCCGAAAGCAGGGCATTATCAAATTGAAGCAGAGTCTATTGATCGTTCAGGCTACGCCATTGGGACTTTACACAATGAGTTGACCCCAATGGCACAGAGCATAGATATGCCTGCGCCACGTCCACGCTCATTGTTGACCATGGACGATATGGGACACGGCTCAGAACATTCAGGTATGGATCATTCACAGATGAACCATGAAACAATGCCTAAAATGGATCATTCGAAGATGAATCATGCGGCGATGGCTGGTATGGATCATTCAAAGATGAATCATAAGACCATGTCTGAGATGGATCATACACAGATGGGTCATGTGCAACAGAATACGACAGCAAGTTCGGTACAGAAAGCTGTTACACCAGTGTATGGTTGGGCGAATGCCTCTACCCCTAAAGGCGACAAGGCATTGCAATATAGCGATCTGAAATCCTTAGAGCCTCAAAAAGATACCCGTGAGGCGACG
Organism: Acinetobacter sp. 8I-beige; assembly: GCF_902505955.1. Taxonomy (NCBI): domain Bacteria; kingdom Pseudomonadati; phylum Pseudomonadota; class Gammaproteobacteria; order Moraxellales; family Moraxellaceae; genus Acinetobacter; species Acinetobacter sp. 8I-beige. The sequence continues at coordinate 51,757 of NZ_LR732792.1, forward strand.
AGCGAGTTGGTGATTCGTTTGGGTGGAACTATGGAACGCTATTTGTGGACCATCAACGGGAAAAAATTTAGCGACGCTGAACCGTTGAAAGTAAAGTACGGCGAGCGTATTCGGATCAAATTTATTAATGACAGTATGATGGCGCATCCGATGCATTTGCACGGTATGTTTATGCAACTGGAAAATGGGCAAGCCGCCGTTAATATGCCGAATAAGCACACGTTGATTGTGCCACCGGGCAAAACAGTGACTGCTTTACTAACTGCTGATGAGTTAGGCGAATGGGCCATTCACTGTCATCTGCTGTATCACATGAGCTCAGGCATGATGAATAAACTGATTGTGGCCAATGTGAGTGATAGTCAAGTGTCCACCACCCCAATTCAAGGGCAAAAAACAGCAGCTCAAGCTGAACCAAAAGGAGATGAACATGCGCATCACTAATCTTTTTTCAGGTTTTGCCCTAGTTGTTAGTGTCTTATTGAGTTCGTTTGCTATGGCTGCCGAATCTCATGCACAGCATGAAAAACAAAAAGCCAAATCTACAAGCCAAGTTCAGTCCAAAGATATGGCATATGAGCATCATCAGCATAGTGCCGATGAGCATACTCAGATGCTGAAACAGAAAAATGCGGTTAGTCAGTCTTCATCGGAGAAGCAAGCTCAGACTCAATCAAGCAAACAGTCGAAGGCTCAGAAAGGAGATCATCATGTACACCATTAATCTTTTTTCTAAAAGCATAGTGAGCAGTTCTTTCGTGTTGATGAGTGCTGCGGCTATGGCGCATGAAGGGCATCATATGCCTGCTGAAGCAAATGCAAATATGCCCATGACCACTGAGCCTGTGATGTCACAACATACACAGCATCAGGCGATGACTACTCCAACTCAAGCTGCTCCACAGGCTAGTGCACAACATGTACAGCAGATGAATCATGATTCAACAGCACATACGCATGATCACCGCAAAGAGCATGGCGCGCAAATTTATGCGGTCACCACTGTCGATAACAAATGGTTGCTGAATGAAGACGGCGATGGTGGTTTAAAGTCTGAGTTTGAAACCCGTATCGGGACAGATGAAAATAAGCTGTTTATCAAAGTACATGCAGATAAGCAGGAATCGCATAAGGCTGAGTATGATGCCAAAGTGCTATATAGCCGTATGATCTCAGACTTTTGGGATGTACAGGCGGGTGCACGTTACCGAGCTGAAAAAGTGGAGCATGAACAGCAGGAATGGGATACGGAAGAAAAAGTGGATGGGGTGCTTGGCTTACATGGTTTAGCGCCGTATTTCTTTGAAACTGATGCATACGTATATGCTGGTGCAGACAATTATGCTGCGTTTAGTTTAGAAGCTGAGCGGGACTTGTTACTGACCCAAAAGCTGATTTTCAAGCCTTATTTAGATATGAATATTATTTTCAGTGATGACTCTAAATATGCCAAAAAATCGGGTCTCAGTAGTGCAGCCGTTGGTCTTGAGACACGTTATGAGATCAGCAAAAAAGTCATGCCTTATGTGGACATTGCCTATGAATATAGCAAAGGCAATGAAGCGACGGCTTGGCAGGCTGAAAGTGACGAAGAGAAAGGTTGGCAGTATGGAATGGGTATTCGCTTTAAGTTTTAAGTCGGACGTTTAGGTTTAAAGTAAATATCTGAGATTGCACCAATATTGTGCTGAAAGAGTGATCTGCTGGTTCGGATCACTCTTTTTTGCGCTTTAATGATTTCTAAGTATGAAAATAATTCATTTTGGTGCGCTCTTTGCTATAATTTGAGGCATATTTAGGAGGAACGACCTCCCTCATATTGAGAAAATTCGTCAGGACGGCCTGACTCTAGTGAAGAGGAGTCAGTATCATGGCTTGGGTTTTTCTTATCTTTGCGGGTCTGTTTGAAATCGTTTGGGCATATTCAATGAAACTGTCTGAAGGATTTAGCAAACTTACACCCAGCATTATCACCATTGTGTTCATGATTTTAAGTTTTGGTTTACTGGCCTATGCAATGCGAACATTGCCGCTAGGGACTGCGTATACCATTTGGACTGGAATTGGTGCGATAGGGTCTTTCTTGGTGGGGATTTTTATTTTAGGTGAGCCCGCGACAGCTATGCGGATGTTTGCTGCGGTGCTGATTGTATCGGGACTGATTTTGATGAAACTCTCATCCAGCTAAATTCATTTAAATATGTAGAGCTTCAAGCGATCCTTCGTTTGAAGCTTTGTTGTTTCTGCTCGGAATAAAAGGTGTTTTGCGTATGGCGTGGGTGATTTTAATAGTTGCAGGTTTACTCGAAGTGGTTTGGGCCTATGCAATGAAAGTATCGGATGGTTTTACTAAACTGACACCGAGTATTTTAACCCTCGTATTTATGGTGGCCAGTTTTGCGCTGCTGTCTTATGCCATGAAGACCTTACCTTTGGGCACTGCCTATACGGTTTGGACAGGGATTGGCGCGATTGGTTCATTTTTGGTTGGTATCTTGATTTTAGGTGAACCTGCCAATGCCATGCGGATGCTCGCAGCGGTTTTAATCATTTCTGGACTTGTACTGATGAAACTTTCATCGTCATAATGTTGCATACATAGACAATTTTTGTGGTAAACCATGTAACACAGAAGTGATTCCAGCGATGAAACTGAAACGGATTCAGCTTCGGATTGAAAAAGAAGTGTTAGAAAAGTCATGGAAAACCAACCGTGGGCATGTGGCACATTTAAAACAACGCCATCAAGATAGTTAAATACTCCATTTCAAAGCTGACTGATTCATTTTGTGCCGAAAATAAAATCTAGAATTTAAAAAAAGCCAGTCCATTTCTTCATGGACTGGCTTTTATCTTTGCAGTTTTTTTCTAACTTAAAAACGCTTTGGAATTTTTTGACCGCCTTCAACAGGTGTTTCAGCCTGTTTTAATACGCCAAAGAGCCATGTTTCGGCATGATGTACTGCGACTTTAACACTGTCACCTTGCGCCAAACGACCTGCAATAAAACTCGCCAGCGAACAACCTGAACCGTGATATTCGCCTGCTAAACGCGGGCAGCGAGTTTCAGAAATGAGCTCGCCATTCACAAACAGGGCATTACGAATATAGTCTGGTGTGTCTTCATGACCACCTTTGACCAGTACCGCTTTGGCACCCATTTCAAACAGTTTTTGTGTTGCGGCATCTAAGTCATCAAGACCTGTTAACGCTCGTAGTTCAACTGTATTTGGGGTAATAATGTCCGCCAATGAGATCAGTTCAACAAAAGCTTTGACTAAGGTTGTTTGATCACCCAATGAACCGCCACTGTTTGCCACTAAAACAGGGTCGAGTACATACTTGTACTCAGGATGTTCACGTAGAAACTCAGCCAGTGCTGCAATATTATCTGTGGTGCCTAACATGCCAGATTTTACGGCTTTAATCGGTAAATCACCGACAACAGCGTGCGCCTGAGCTAATAACAATTCTTTTGACGTCGCTTCAAAGCCAAACACTTGTTGCGAGTTTTGAACAGTGAGTGCTGTACACGCAATGGCTGCATGCGCACCACTTTGACCAATCGCTTCGATATCGGCCTGTAAACCAGCACCACCTGAAGGGTCTAAACCAGAAAAGCACAGTACGGTTGCGCGCACAGAAATATCCTTGTTGCGAAAATTTGCGATAGTATAGGCAACTTTAGCAGAACTCTCGATAGTATTTTATTTAAAGCCCAAGAAGGATCAGCTGTGATTAAACATATTTTGCTAGATTTAGATGGAACCTTAACAGATCCGAAAGTTGGCATTACCACCAGTGCGCGTTATGGCTTAAACAAAGTCGGACACCCCATTGCTGAAGATCTAAACATTGACTGGATTATTGGGCCACCCCTAAAAGCGTCTTTGGCAAAACTCTTAAATGTTGCAGTGGACGATGTTTTGGCAGAGCAAGCTTTATTGGGCTATCGTGAGCGCTTTGCGGTGAAAGGTTTATATGAAAACCATTTATTTGCCGATGTTGAACCGACCTTAAAAAAACTGACCGAAGAGGGCTATCACTTGTATTTGGCGACAGCAAAACCTGAAATTTATGCACGTCAAATCTTAGAGCATTTCAATTTACTGCAATACTTTATCCATCCCTATGGCAGTGAACTGAACGGTGAGCGCACCAATAAGGGAGAGTTGATTGCTTATATTTTAGAAAAAGAGCAGTTAAAAGCGGAAGAGTGTCTGATGGTTGGTGATCGTGAGCATGACATTTTGGGTGCACGTCGTAACGGCATTGAAACCATTGCGGTGGAATACGGTTATGGTTCTGATCAAGAGTTGACGGAAGCCGCACCTAAAGCACGAATTAAAACCTTTGCCGATGTCTTGGACTTGATTTAACGCAGACAGAATTTAATTCGGACAGGATTTAAATAACGTCTTTTTCGACTGCGCACGACTTTTCTATATTGAAACAGTCGTGCGCAGGGATTAAAAATTAAATGCCTAACATACGTCTAATTTCATTTGCTAACAGTGCAGGATTGGCCTGTTGATGCGGAATGCTAAGGCTGTTGAAGCTATCACCACGAAATTTACGATCCACTTCCAAAAGTACATGGGTTTGATGTTGCTCTGCCACAAAGGACACTTCAACTTCATTGATGCTGTTGAACAATTGCGTAGGTTTAAATTCAAGTTCTTGATAACAACCAATGCTTGAGTGGAAGCCATTGCCTCGTAGTTGACCTTTTTCAACATCGACGGTCATCAACTGAAAACCGCATTGCTGCATGGCTTGAATAAACGCCTGCATAGCCGGTGTCGGTAAAATCTGTAAATAGTCTTTATCCGTTGCATCGAGCCCCCAGTCCACATCTAAATGCGTATGTAACCACACTCGGGTTTTATTGATGCGGCAAGGCACATCTGTAACTGGTGTTTCAAAGGGCAGTTGAATCGAAAAAGGAAATGCATGTGACTGATGGGCTTGTAACTCAAAAGCCCCGCTAATGTGCCATTCGGCAATACTTAACGCGCTATTGTACTCAGCATCGTCTGACTCAACCTCGGCTGTGGTCATGAGCTTTAAATAAATACCGTTGATAATTTTATTAGACGCAGCACCTTTAAAAATAACCTCACCTTGAATGGCTTGACCCGCTTGTGGTGCGGTGGTGTGTAGACGAGTATCGACTTGAATGCCTTGTAAGCCAAGGCTAGACATGAGTTTGTTAAACATGGTGCAGAACTTCCAATAGGGAATCGATAGGTTTTAAATATTTAAAGTGAATGCATTTTTAAAATGCGTATTTTTAATAAGCTGTTAGCGAATGTCCAAATAAAAACTTTCTTTGACTTCTTCCATCACAATGTAACTGTGCGATGATGCTGAAGAGGGCAGTTTTTTCAGTAAATCACCCAATAGGCGTCGGTAGGCACTCATTTCTTTTAAACGGGCTTTGACCAAATAATCGAATTCACCTGAGATCAGATGGCATTCTAAAACCTCAGGAATTTCGACCAAGTCACGTGCCACTTGATCAAACACATCGCCAGACTTGGCAGATAGCTTAATTTCTAAAAACACCAATAAGTTTCGATCGACCAGTTGTGGATTGAGGCGTGCGTAGTAACCCATGATAATACCGTCGCGCTCTAAGCGTTTGACGCGTTCCGAACACGGCGTTGTTGAAAGGTTAACGCGAGAGGCCAATTCACTAATCGCAATTCGTCCATCGCGCTGTAAAATGTCTAAAATCTGCTGATCAATCCGATCTAATTTACGCATTATAAATTTCCTATGTTTAGAATTTTAGCGCGACAAAAATGGCGATTTACCTAGATTATAATATTAAAAACAGTGAAAAAAACTATTAACCTAAAAATATACTAGTGAAATAAACTAGTGTGTGTAAGGGATCAGTCATGCGTGTAATTGTCTTAGGTAGTGGTGTCATCGGTGTTGCAAGTGCGTATTACCTTGCACAACAAGGCGCAAGCGTTACGGTTTTAGACCGTCAAGCTGGTCCTGCTGAAGAAACTAGCTTTGGTAACGCAGGGCAAATCTCTCCAGGTTATTCTACACCGTGGGCTGCACCTGGTATTCCGTTTAAAGCCGTAAAATGGATGTTCCAACACCATGCACCGTTAGCGATTAACATCGATGGTAGCATGTGGCAGTTGAACTGGATGGCGCAAATGTTGAAAAACTGCAATCCACAAAGCTATGCTATTAACAAAGAGCGTATGACGCGTGTTGCTGAATATAGCCGTGACTGCTTACGTGAACTGCGTAAAGAAACAGGCATTCACTATGAAAACCGTGCGAAAGGAACTTTGCAGGTTTTCCGTAATGAAGCACAGCTGGATGCAGTACAACGTGACATTCAAGTGTTAAAAGAATGTGGCGTCGACTACGAACTATTATTAAAAGATGACTTAGCCAAAGTCGAGCCAGCTTTAGCCTATGCCAAAGACAAACTGGTCGGTGGTTTACACCTACCGAATGATGAAACAGGTGACTGTTACTTATTTACCAACGCTTTGGCAAACCTTGCGAAAGACATGGGCGTAGAATTTAAATTTAACCAAAATGTTGAAAAACTTGTGGTTGAAGGCGATGAAATCAAAGGCGTGGTGGTTGATGGTCAAGTGCTTACAGCAGACCGTTATGTGCTTGCTTTTGGTAGTTATTCACGTGATTTCTTGAAACCATTGAATTTGAATTTGCCTGTGTATCCTGTCAAAGGCTACTCACTGACCATTCCAATTGTAGATCCTGCATTTGCACCGCAGTCTACGGTTCTTGATGAAACTTATAAAATTGCCATCACGCGTTTTGACCAACGTATCCGCGTGGGTGGTATGGCTGAACTGAGTGGTTTCAACCACGGGTTAAACCAAGACCGCCGTGCAACCTTGGAGATGGTCACTCAAGACTTATTCCCAGGTGGAAACTTAGCTGAAGCAAGTTTCTGGACCGGTTTACGTCCAATGACACCAGATTCTACGCCGATTATTGGTGCGACTCGTTTTAAAAACCTATTCTTGAATACAGGACACGGCACCTTGGGTTGGACCATGGCATGTGGTTCAGGCAAGCTTATTAGTGACTTAGTGATGAATCATCAACCAGACATCAGTACTGAAGGCTTATCGATTCAACGTTACCCTTCAGCAGCCTAATCCGTTTTAGGTCATATTGATTCAAGGAAGAAGAAAATGCCACGTCCAATTACTGCAGTGATTCATAGCCAATCACTGCAGCATAATTTAAATGTTGCTCGCACTAAAATGCCGAATAGCCAAGTCTACGCGGTGGTCAAAGCCAATGCCTATGGTCATGGCATTGAACGCGTCTATCAAGCGTTCAAATCTGCCGATGGTTTTGCGTTGCTCGATTTGGCAGAGGCGAAACGTATCCGTGCTTTGGGCTGGACAGGTCCAGTTCTGTTACTCGAAGGTATTTTCTCAGAGCAAGACCTATTTGACTGCCATGAGTTGGGTCTAAGCTTCAGTATTCATAGTGAATATCAACTCGAATGGTTAGCGCGTTTTCCTTTAGAGGCGCAGTTCGATGTTTATTTGAAAATGAACAGCGGCATGAATCGTTTAGGTTTCCGTCCTGAACAATACCGTCAAGTGTGGCAGCAGCTTTCCAATTTGCCTCAAGTTCAACGTTTAACCCATATGATGCATTTTTCAGATGCCGATGGTGAGCGTTTCGGGCGTGATGGCATTGCGCATCAATGTCAGTTATTTGATGCCATTACCCATGATCTGCCGGGTGCACGTTCTGTTAGCAACAGTGCAGCCATCTTACGCCATGAACAGTTGCAGTCGGATGTGATCCGTAGCGGCATCATGCTCTATGGTAGTTCTCCAGATTATCCAAGCCACTCCATTCAAGACTGGGACTTGCAACCAGCCATGAGTTTGCGCAGTGAGCTGATTGCTATTCAGCAATTAAAAGCAGGCGATAGCGTTGGTTATGGCTCAAAGTTCATTGCTGAAACCGATATGCGTGTGGGTATTGTGGCTTGTGGTTATGCTGATGGTTATCAACGGATTACCGCAACAGGTACGCCTATTTTAGTCGATGGACAACGCAGTAGCTTGGTCGGACGTGTCAGCATGGATATGTTGGCGGTCGATTTATCTCACCTTCCAAATGCCCACGTCGGCAGTGAAGTGGTGCTGTGGGGTACATCGAAACAGGGTGCTGTGCTCAGCATTGATGAAGTCGCAGCAGGTTCAGGCACGATTGGCTATGAGCTGATGTGTGCTGTCACTGCACGTGTCAATTTTATCCAAGATTAAATTTTATTTTTATACAGTTTCATACAAGGAAAGACCTATGTCACATTCAGACATTCAAAAATTCAACACCAACGAAGTCATGAGTGCAGTCACTGTGTTTAATCAAGTGGTGTATTTGTCAGGGCAAGTGCCAAAAAATACCGACAATGATGTCGCAGGTCAGACCCGTGAAATTTTAGCAACAATTGATGAGCTTTTAGCTTTGGCAAATACAGATAAATCACGTTTGTTATCTGCTCAGCTTTACATCAAAAATCTCTCTGATTTTTCTACAGTCAATGCGATTTGGATTGACTGGATGAATGGTTGTGTAGCACCTTCACGTGCCACGATTCAGGCTGATTTGGTTAATCCAAACTGGTTGATCGAAATTGCAGTGACGGCTGCACAAAACTAATTTTTAAACTCTCCCCGTGTATATCAGCGCTTGGATTTCAACCGAAGTGCTGATGAGCGTATAAATGCCGCCCGTTAGGATAACGAGCACTGTATGAACATGGTTTATACGCAAAAAAAGACTTTAACAGGATGTTAAATTATGACGACTACCCCACAAGCTGACGGTGCAAATGCATCATCGCATGAATTACAACGGAAATTATCCAACCGCCACCTGCAATTGATTGCTATTGGTGGCGCGATTGGTACGGGCCTGTTCATGGGTTCGGGCAAAACCATCTCTCTTGCTGGTCCTTCTATTCTGATCATTTATATGATTATCGGGACCATGTTCTTCTTCCTAATGCGTGCATTGGGCGAAATTTTATTGTCAAATTTGCACTATAAGTCGTTTATCGATATGGCTCATGATCTGATTGGGCCGGGTGCGGGTTACTATATCGGTTGGTCCTATTGGCTCGGTTGGGTCTTGGTTGGTATTGCGGACTTGGCAGCCATTATTAACTATCTCGGCTTTTGGCTCCCGCCAGACATGGCCTTTACTCCCATGGGGCAGGCTTTAATCAGTGTCGGCTGTGTGCTGTTTGTCCTTGGGTTAAATTTGCTGACCGTGAAACTCTTTGGTGAAATTGAATTTTGGTTTGCTTTAATCAAAATTTTAGCCATTTTAGGGCTGATCGTGATTGGTGGCTTTATGGTGTTTAGCCATTTCCAAGCACCGGGCGGTTCAGTTGCAAGCTTCAGTCATGTTTGGTCGCATGGTGGTATGTTCCCTCAAGGTGGTAGTGGCTTTCTAGCAGGCTTCCAAATTGCACTCTTTGCCTTTGTCGGTGTAGAGCTGATTGGAACCATGGCTGCTGAAACCAAAGACCCTGAAAAGAACTTACCGAAAGCAGTGAATGCGATTCCAACCCGTATCATTTTGTTCTATGTCTTGTCATTATTTGTGGTGATGTCGGTGACGCCGTGGAATCAAATTCCTGCGGATCAAAGTCCGTTCGTTTCACTATTTTTACATGCAGGTATTCCAACTTCAGCCATCATTATGAACTTGGTGGTGCTGTCTTCAGTGATGTCTTCAATGAATAGTGGTGTGTTCTCTACATCACGTATGCTGTTTGGTTTGGCAAGAGAAGGGCAAGCACCACAGAGCCTAGCGCGTCTGTCAAAACGTGCTGTACCAGCAAAAGGCTTATTCTTCTCATGTGCTTTTATCATGGCAGGTGCGGCGCTACAGTACTTTGTACCAAATACGGTTGAAGCCTTTACATTAGCCAGCTCATTGTGTGTGATTCTGTTCATTAGTATCTGGAGCATTATTATGGTGTGCTATATCCGCTACCGTAAATTGCGTCCTGAGCTACATGCAAAATCGACTTTTAAAATGCCGGGCGGTGTTTGGATGTCTTATGTGGTCTTAATCTTCTTGTTCTTTACGTTGATTATTTTGAGTTTAGAGGCGGATACGCTTCGCGCATTGATGATCAGTCCACTATGGGTGATTATTTTAGCCGTGACGTATCAACTGCTGTACAAACCGCGTATGAAAAAACGTCTGTTAGGGCAGCAATTGGATAACTAAGTAACATTTATTCTGTACTCGTGATGTTTAAAAGAAAGCCCTGCATAAGCAGGGCTTTCTTTTTGCTTGAGCTGAATCAATGGGTTCTAATTCAGTGTTAGATCATTGTATGATTTTATATATAAAAGCTGTCTAAATCAGGCGATTTCAATTTTAATGAGGCACTTTAAAATTTTAATAATGATTTATGCGTAATTATAAAATTGACATCCTGCGTGGCGTGTCCATCCTGTTGGTACTGATTCACCATTTCAATATTCCGTATAAATTACACGATACCTTTCTCGGCATCCTAATCGGAGGCGAGAGCTTAAGTACCTTGATTGCCCGAAACGGCAACTATGGTGTGACCATGTTTTTTGTCATTTCAGGTTTTTTGATTACCCAGCATACTTTACAGCGTAGTGGATCTTTGGCGCAGATTAAGCTGAAAGATTTTTATATCCGTCGTATTGCCCGAATCATGCCGTGTCTGGTGTTATTGGTCGCGATGGTCAGTGTGCTCGGAAGTTTAGGATTGCAACCCTTTATCAATCAGTCGCCCAATGGCGTAGAGGTGTCCTATGCTGTGACTGTTCTTTCAGCTTTGAGTTTCTGGATGAATCTATTGATTATTGAATACGGCTGGGTGAACTATGCCTTGGGCGTATTATGGTCTTTATCGGTTGAAGAGGTTTTCTATTTGGCGTTTCCTGTCCTGTGTTTAGGGCTTGGTCGGGGCAAAGGCTTTATTGTTTTTTTGCTCGCTGTCATCGCGTATGCACCGTATTTTCGTGCACTCCATTTTGGCGAGGAAAGCGGCGCTTATCTGTATCATTATTTCTCCAGCTTTGATGGAATTGCCATTGGCTGCCTCACCGCAATGTATGCGCAACATTTTAAAGCTGCTATTTACAATCCAAAAGTAATTGTTGCTGTGACAGCGTTTCTAATGACCGCTTTATATTTTTATGCACCCATCAAAGAGGTGAGTACTTGGGGCATTAGCGTATGTGCTTTACTTACGGCGTTACTCATATTGTGTTTTACCCAAGACCTGAAAGTTAAACCTACCTCATACACAACACAGAGTTTGGTCTGGATTGGACGGCGTAGCTATGAAATGTATCTGTTTCATTTGATTATTCTCGGCTTAATGAAAGTGGTGTATTTTCCCAAAGAAACTGTAGCGGCTGAAAAGTTGATGTTGTTGCCTGTTTATTTTATCGCGGTGTTTATTTTGAGTTGGGCGATTGAGAAATATTATTCGACCCCGCTCAATTTAAAAATTCGTCAATCTTGGATACGCTCGTAGCGCGGATCTTTGGTTGTGCTGTTGATTTTTTACAGATATTAAAAAGCCCCGAATCAATCGGGGCTTTCATTTCAGAGATTTTAAAACGTCGGTTTAACCACGACTAAAATCACCACAGCAAATAAAATGAGGGTCGGCATTTCATTAAAGAAGCGCCAGAACTTGTGTGACTTGTAGTGCGCATGACCAATCAATTTCTTACGGTAATAACCGCAAACAAAGTGGTAAATCACCAACAATCCAACCAAACCGACTTTGAGGTAGAACCACAGGGCTTCATGGTAGTGGCGCGTTGCATCACCCCAATCCACCAAGAAGTGTGCCGTGATCAGTGTTGCAATCATCGATGGCCACATAATGCCACGGTACAACTTGCGTTCCATGACCTCGAAACGTTGATGACTGACGGCATCATCACTCATGGCATGGTAAACATAGAGCCGTGGTAAGTAGAACAATGCAGCGAACCAACACACCACGGCAATAATATGTAATGCTTTTACCCATAAGAAAGCATCAGAAGGAGCATCCATCAAGTCACCCTAAAATGGGCGGCTTAGCCTTCCCACTTTTTGAAAATGAGACATGCATTTACGCCGCCAAAACCGAAACTGTTACTCATCACAGTATTCAATTTTGCGTCACGTTTTTCAAGCACGATATCAAATGGTTTTGCGCCTTCATCCAGTTCAGTCACGTTGATGTTTGGTGCAATAAAGTCATTTTGCATCATTAGGACTGAGTAGATCGCTTCTTGTACGCCCGCTGCACCTAAGCTATGACCTGTCATTGATTTGGTTGAGCTCAATGGAGGAACTTGACCTTCGCCAAATGCACGTTCCATTGCTTTTAATTCAGTGATGTCACCAGCAGGCGTCGACGTACCATGCGTATTCACATAGTCAATTTTGTCTACGCCGTGTTGTTTTGCTTCTTCAAGTGCCATCAGTACACAACGTGTCGCACCTTCACCAGATGGCGCAACCATGTCTGCACCATCAGAGTTTGCAGCATAGCCCACGACTTCAGCCAAAATGTTGGCACCACGTGCTTGCGCATGTTCTAAAGACTCAAGCACTACAAAACCGCCACCGCCAGCAATCACGAAACCATCACGGTCTGCTGAATAAGGGCGAGACGCTGTTTCTGGTGTGTCATTGTATTTTGAGCACAGTGCACCCATCGCATCAAATAACAAGCTTTGAGACCAGTGATCTTCTTCACCACCACCTGCAAGCATTAAGTCTTGTTTGCCGAGTTGAATTAGGTTGTAGGCATAACCAATTGCATCAGCAGACGTTGCGCATGCGCTGGTAATGGTGTGTGCAACACCTTGCATTTTAAAAGCAACACCAACGTTTGCTGTAATTGTGTTCGACATATTACGTGGTACGAAGAACGGACCAACTTTACGTGCGCCTTTAGTGTCTAACAATTCTTTCATTTCAACTACAGATGCAGTTGAGCCACCACCTGAACCGCCCGCGATACCATAGCGTGGGTTGCCACCAATTTGCTCTGCTGTTAAGCCTGCATTTTCAACTGCAGCAACCGCAGCATTGTATGCATACATGGCACAAACACCCATAAAGCGTTTTAGCTTACGGTCGATACCATCAAAGTCTTGTTCAGCAGCAGCGCTGATATGACTTTTAAAATTGAGTTCAGCATAGGTTGGGTTAAAACGTGTCCCAGAAATCCCGTTTTGTAATGCATGAGTAACTTCTTCCAAAGTATTACCGATACATGAGTTGATACCCATGCCAGTGATTACTACACGTTTCATTTAAAGATCCCTTATATGGTGGTTTTGCAGAGTTGCGCTTAAAGATGAATCAACAATTTATTTCTAAGCCAATTGCAACTCTTATGTTTTCAATGCAGATCATAATAGCAGAAAGAATTTTTAATTCTTATGGCAAATCCTATGCCAATTTGACTTGTCTTAAAATCGGGAGCAGGGCATTTCAACTTTACTAAAAGACACATATTCTTATTGAGATAAATGCGTACTACACCTAGTATTTAGCTAGAAATGAAAGATTATAAAGTACGGGGTACGGAATGGCGGATTCAAACAATAAACAGCGCAGTGGTTTCTTTTCAAATGCCTTCGGAGTGGCTAAAAAGCTCAGCCATACAGGTTTAAACATATTAAACCAAGTGAGCCCAGATACGGCTTCAGCACTGACCAATGCTACAACTGGTGATAGTGCGAGTACAAAAACAAAATCGAAAAATAAGCGTTATGAACACCCGCAGCAAGTCTTAAGAGACCATCTGCCGACAGTATCACGTCATTTATTAGGACGTCATTATGTCAACGCAAATCGAGTCGCGCATTTTGTGTCGCCACAACTTTCCGATAAAGCCGCAGATTATTTTTTTAGCCAGCTCAATCAATTTAGCTCGAGTATGAGCTCAGTCGATGCCGTTTTAGATGAAGCGGGCGTGCGTGATTTAGAAATGCTGACCCAAGATGTCGACCGTTCAAAACGGATTAGTCAGGCATTGTCCGAACAAAATAAAATTATTGCCATCTTGCAAGGCGCACTGACTGGTGCAACGGGCTTTGTTGGCTCAACGGTAGATGTCCCTGCTTCCTTGGTGATGTCGTTACGTATGATTTACCAAGTGGGACGTTCTTATGGTTTTGACTTAACTAAAGAGTCCGATCAAGACATCGTCCAGTTTATTTTTAAACAGATTGATCTTGGGCTGATTGCGGAAAAACAAACTTTGTTGATGGCGATAAAAGCCATTTCAAGTACCTTGCAAACCCATGATGTCTCTCAGTTACAACAGCTTTTAGGTTCAAGTAATGATATTGAAGCCTTAAAGAAATGGTTGACCAATGCCGATGGTCAGCTGAAATGGGGACAGTCGATTGTTAACCTATCGCTACTGAATAAGTTAGCAAAACTCACACCAATTGCCAGTGCAGGGGTGAGTGCAGCTTATAGTTGGCGCCTTGTTGATGATGTACACCAAAAAGCACAACTGGTTTTTTCACAAGCCCGCCAGTATATCATCCAACAAAAAGATACTAGCCTGAGTGCTTTAACAGCATATGAACGCTCACTTGAGCTTTTGGTGAAAGCCTCACCACGACTGCTGTCACAGCGCAGTACATCAGACACCGATAGCTCAGATTTAAAGCTTGGAGCTGAAGTAGAGTTAAATGGTCATCAAAGTATTGCTAAAGTAAAAGTTCAGAAAAAGTCCGACAAAGTCACAGAGCCTGTCGCAACCGAAGAGCGTGTTCAACAAGGGCTGGAACAGCTCGCAGATCAAATGGTTGAACCTCATGATGCTGTCGCACCGCAGCAACCAGCCCTACAAGTGGAAGAAGATCTTGCAGATTTATATCCAGTAGATGAGGTTGAAGAGACCATACAGAATAATAATGATTCTTTAGTACCAAATGAACCTACTGCGGCTTCAAAAGTTGCAGCAAAACCTGCGGTAGAGCCGACTGAAAAAAAGGTTACAAAAAGACGAAATGCACCGAGTAAAAAATAAACCCTTTAAAATAGATAGAAATTTGTAAAAGCCTTGATTTGGTCAGCATTACATGTGGTTTGAAATGTTGACCATTTTTACGTCTTAGCTTACAATTGCATGCCCTCAAAAAGTCGTCTTTTTTTGGGTTTTTTATTAACGGGAGAATTGCCAAATGGCAACAACAAATCAGTTGATCCGTAAGGGTCGTACGACTTTAGTTGAAAAATCTAAAGTTCCTGCGTTGAAGGCTTGTCCACAACGTCGTGGTGTTTGTACACGTGTTTACACAACTACACCTAAAAAACCTAACTCAGCAATGCGTAAAGTTTGCCGTGTGCGTTTAACTTCTGGCTTTGAAGTTTCTAGCTACATCGGTGGTGAAGGCCACAACCTACAAGAGCACAGTGTTGTTCTTATCCGTGGTGGTCGTGTTAAAGACTTACCAGGTGTACGTTACCATACCGTTCGTGGTTCTTTAGACTGTGCTGGTGTGAAAGATCGTAACCAGTCTCGTTCTAAATACGGTACTAAACGTCCTAAGAAATAATCTTTCGAGATTAACTTCTTAGTTCGCTAGAACTGCAATCCTTTATCGTCTCGCTTGTCTGATTTCTGCATTAATTTTGTGAAATTCAAGCGACGTGTAGTAAGGCCAGCGAAAGCACATGACACTTTGTGCTACGGCTGGATTAACCTGAAGTGTCATATATATAGGTAGTTTAAAATGCCAAGACGTCGCGTAGTTGCTGCTCGTGAAATCCTTCCGGATCCTAAGTTCAGCAGCCAAACAATCGCTAAATTCATGAACCACGTAATGCAAGATGGTAAAAAATCTATTGCTGAAAGTATCGTTTACGGTGCTTTAGACCGCGTTCAAGAAAAAAACAAAGTAGACCCAGTTGAATTTTTCGAGACTACTCTTGAAAAAGTTCGTCCTATGGTTGAAGTAAAAGCACGCCGTGTTGGTGGTGCTACTTATCAAGTACCTATGGAAGTACGCCCATCCCGTCGTACTGCTCTAGCTATGCGTTGGTTAGTAGATGCTGCTGCTAAGCGTTCTGAAAAAACTATGGCTTTACGTCTTGCTGGTGAGTTGCTTGATGCAGCTGAAGGTAAAGGCGCAGCGGTTAAAAAACGTGATGACGTGCATCGTATGGCTGAAGCCAACAAAGCATTCTCTCACTACCGCTTCTAAGCGACTAAAACAGCCCCTATTCAGGAGGGTGACAGCTTGGCTTATGCCAAACTGTCATCGAATCGCTTTAAGCTGTTCGTCAGCTTAAAGCGCCTGTTTTAAACAACAAAATTTAGGAATGCAAGAAATCATGGCTCGTCAAACCCCAATTTCTCGTTATCGTAACATTGGTATTTCTGCGCACATTGATGCGGGTAAAACCACAACTACAGAACGTATTTTGTTCTACACAGGTGTATCTCACAAAATTGGTGAAGTACACGACGGTGCAGCAACAATGGACTGGATGGAGCAAGAGCAAGAACGTGGTATTACCATTACTTCTGCTGCTACGACTACATTCTGGTCAGGTATGTCTAAACAGTTCCCTGAACACCGTATCAACGTAATTGATACACCGGGACACGTTGACTTCACAATTGAAGTTGAACGTTCTATGCGTGTTCTTGATGGTGCGTGTATGGTTTACTGTGCTGTAGGTGGTGTACAACCTCAGTCTGAAACTGTATGGCGTCAAGCGAACAAATACCAAGTGCCTCGTTTAGCATTCGTGAACAAGATGGACCGTACTGGTGCAAACTTCTTCCGTGTTGTTGAACAAATGAAGACACGTTTAGGTGCAGCTCCTGTACCTGTAGTAATCCCTGTTGGCGCTGAAGAAAACTTCCAAGGCGTAATCGACTTGATCGAAATGAAAGCGATCATTTGGGATGAAGCTTCACAAGGTATGCAGTTCGAATACGGTGAAATCCCGGCTGAACTTCTAGCTACTGCTGAAGAATGGCGTACAAACATGGTTGAAGCTGCTGCTGAAGCTTCTGAAGAGCTAATGGACAAATACCTAGAAGAAGGCGAATTATCTAAAGAAGATATCGTTTCTGGTCTACGTGTTCAAACTTTGGCTTGTCAAATTCAACCAATGCTTTGTGGTACAGCGTTCAAAAACAAAGGTGTTCAACGTATGTTGGACGCAGTAATTGAATTCTTACCGTCGCCTACAGAAGTTAAAGCGATTGAAGGTGTTCTTGACGACAAAGCTGAAACTAAAGCGATTCGTGAAGCATCTGACGAAGCTCCGTTCTCTGCGCTTGCGTTCAAAATCATGAACGACAAATTCGTAGGTAACTTAACTTTCGTACGTGTTTACTCTGGTGTTCTTAAACAAGGTGATTCTGTTTATAACCCAGTTAAATCTAAACGTGAACGTATCGGCCGTATCGTGCAAATGCACGCGAACGATCGTCAAGACGTTGAAGAAATTCGTGCGGGTGATATCGCTGCGTGTGTAGGTCTTAAAGACGTGACTACGGGTGATACACTTTGTGATGAGAAAAATGTCATCACACTTGAGCGTATGGAATTCCCAGAGCCAGTAATTGCATTGGCTGTTGAACCAAAAACTAAAGCTGACCAAGAAAAAATGTCAATTGCTTTAGGTCGTTTGGCTAAGGAAGATCCATCATTCCGCGTTCGTACTGACGAAGAGTCAGGTCAAACAATTATTGCTGGTATGGGTGAACTTCACCTTGACATCATTGTTGACCGTATGAAGCGTGAATTCGGTGTTGAAGCAAACATTGGTAAACCAATGGTTTCTTACCGTGAAACGATCAAGAAGACAGTTGAACAAGAAGGTAAATTCGTACGTCAAACTGGTGGTAAAGGTAAATTTGGTCACGTATACGTACGTTTAGAGCCAATGGATCCTGAATCAGAAAAAGATTACGAATTCGTTGAAGAAGTTGTTGGTGGTGTAGTTCCTAAAGAATTCTTCGGTGCTGTGGATAAAGGTATCCAAGAGCGTATGAAGAATGGTGTCCTTGCTGGTTACCCAGTTGTTGGCATCAAAGCTACATTGTTTGACGGTTCTTACCACGATGTCGATTCGGACGAATTATCGTTCAAAATGGCAGGTTCTTACGCATTCCGTGACGGTTTCATGAAAGCAGATCCTATCTTGCTTGAACCGATCATGAAAGTTGAAGTAGAAACTCCAGAAGACTACATGGGCGATATCATGGGTGACTTAAACCGTCGTCGTGGTATGGTTCAAGGTATGGATGACTTGCCTGGCGGTACTAAAGCAATTAAAGCTGAAGTTCCACTTGCAGAGATGTTTGGTTACGCGACTCAAATGCGTTCTATGTCTCAAGGCCGTGCAACATACTCTATGGAATTTGCTAAATATGCTGAAACTCCACGTAACGTGGCTGAAGGCATCATTTCTAAATTCCAGTCTGGCGGTAAAAAAGGTGACGACGAGTAATCTTTCGATTACTATAAGCCCAAACTAATTCATAGTTAAAAACCAAGTGCTCATGCAGTGATCCTGCATGAGTAGTTTAAAAAGGAAGATCTCATGGCTAAGGCTAAGTTTGAACGTAATAAGCCACACGTTAACGTGGGCACAATCGGTCACGTTGACCATGGTAAAACAACTTTAACAGCTGCAATTGCAACTGTATGTGCGAAGAAATTCGGTGGCCCCTCCTTGGCTCCAATACATTTTATGCGAAATAAAAGTAATTTTTTATTTAATTTAAGTATCAATAGTCTATATTGAAAAACATTGTAAAGTAAAAACAACTTTATGAAAAATATGTTTTTTTTGTGTATATTAATTTAGCTGCTTTTATATGTTTTTTAATTTTGATATAAGAATGTATGTTTAGGATCAAAAGTTTCACCGAAAGATGGCTAGTATACAACCAAGGACTACTTTAATGAATAAACAAAAGTTTAAAAATTTTGAAGATGCAGGAAGAGAAATTTTAAATTTTTTACATCAGAGGTTTGGATTTGACTTATGTATGATTACTCGGGTAGAAGGTGATGATTGGATAGTATTACAAACAGAAGACCATGGATACCATATTAAACCAGGTCAAGTTTTCAAATGGGCTGATTCATTTTGTTGCCATATGGTTAAAGGAAATGGTCCAAAAATTGCTCCTGCCTCAGAAAAAATTGAACTATATGCAAGTGCACCAATTAATAATCAGGTAAGTATTAAATCATATATTGGCCAACCTATAACTAATGAGGATGGTAGCTTATTTGGAACATTATGTGCTATTCACCCTCAAACAAAATCTGAAAATATAAGTCAAGATATAGCTATAATAGAATTATTAGGAGATTTACTTAGTAGAATACTTCAAGCTGAATTACGTCAATTTAAGCATATTAATGAGTTTAAAAGTTTAAGAAAAAAAGTATTTAAAGATGATTTGACTGGTCTGTACAATAGAAGAGCTTGGGAAGAATTCTTAGAAAAGGAAGAAGAGCGATGTAAACGGTATGGCCATCCAGCAGCAATTTTTTTTATTGATATAAACGATTTGAAACAAGTTAATGATAGTTTGGGGCATTCGGCTGGCGATCATTTAATACAGTGCGCTGCAAATGTGCTTGTGAATACAGTGCGCAGTAATGATATTATTGCTAGATTAGGTGGAGATGAATTTGTAATATTAAGTATGGAAAACAACTCAGTAGGGGCTGAAATACTTTTAAAAAGAATTCTAGATGCTTTTTGTGAGGTTGATATTAGTATAGCTATTGGTTTTTCAATGAGAGTCCCAAATAAAGGTTTATTATTTGCAGCAGAACAAGCTGATAAAAAAATGTATATGCATAAGAAAAAATTAAAGTCTAAATTAATTTTTTAATATAACGTAAATATTTACTTTACTGATGTCCTAATACATACATTTAAATTTAAGACTATTTAGGAAAACACAATTCAAAGCATATACCTTCTGCGCTATTGACTGCCTGATACATTCCCTGATGAAGCGTTAAAATGGATGCAACAATCGATAGGCCTAAACCACCCGTTTGATGAGGACTTTGTCTGCTGGAGTTGCACTGATAAAAACGCTCAAAGAGATGAGGCAAATGCTCAGGGGCAACTTCCAAACCACTGGTGATTACAGATAATGTAATCATCTGCATATTATTAATGATCTTCCGGTGGCTAAGCACATAAATAGTTCGGTGATTGCCGCCGTGAACGAGCGCATTTGATATCAGATTATACAGCACTTGTTGTAACAGTTCAGGATCTGCCGATAGCTCAGTCGCCTCAAGACTTAAAACAAAATTGCAGTGTTGTTCTTCGGCTTGATACTCGAAAATACTGAATATATCTTCTATAAATGATTGAAGTTGAATCTTCTGTTTGTTTAAGCAAACTTTGTGCGCATCTGCGCGTGCTAGAAATAACATGCTGTCAATCATTCGTTTTAAACGTTGATAGTCCTCTAAGTTGGAAATCAAGAGTTCCTGATACTGTGCGGGACTACGTTTACTCATGAGTAAAATTTCGGTTTGCCCGATTAAATTATTCAAAGGTGTTCTGAATTCATGAGCAATGTCTTCGGAAAAACGATTCAGTTGGCTATATCCTAGTTCAATACGGTCAAGCATGGCGTTAATATCGGAGGCTAGTTGTTCGATCTCTTGAGGAGGATGATTTAGATTAAGTCTCTGTTCAAGTTTGTGAATACTAATAGCATGAGTTTGTTTGCGTAGTGTTCTTAATGCGTTCAATCCGAAACGGCTGGCAATCGCGCAAAGTATGAAAATGGCTAGAATGCCGCTAAATACATAGATAAATAGACGTTTTTTAAAAGGCGAGATAATCGCTAAACGTTCCGACCACTGCTTGCCTGCAATTAATAGATAGGGTTGTCGATTAATTTGAATAGTTTTCCATGCAATACGGGTGGGATAAGTATAAGCCGATAAATCACGGAATTGAATCTGGGGCTGGTGGGTAAATTCAGGCAGTGGAATGCCAAGAGGATTAATGTTGATCAGAGCCTGATTCCCTTTAAGCAATACAAATAGATTGTCCTGATTGCCGAGCATATTTTGATACAGCTTCGGCTGCGCAATAATCTGCTCAATATTGCGACTGTCCTGCAATAAAATTTCCAGACGTTCAATACGTTCAACCAAAGCCCGATCTTGCTGTGTAATTAGAATCTGGTTGATGCCAAGATAAGTCATCAACGCCACAGTACACAGAACCATCGCAGCACAAGTGGTAGCTAGTAGTGTTAATCGTAGTTCTAGCGAACGAATGGGGTTAAACATTATTTGTCTACCGAAATTTTATAGCCCAAACCGCGAACAGTATGAATTAACTTTATATCATGTCCCTCATCAATTTTACTGCGTAAACGCCGCACAGCTACATCAATAAAATTAGTATCGGTATCAAAATTGATCTGCCAGACTTCAGACGCTATTTGCCTGCGCGTAATAATTTCATTCGGATGGCGAAGTAAGAAGCGCAAAAGATTGAATTCTTTTTTACTGAGTTCTACAGGCTGTTGGTTACGCCAGACTTTATGATGGATTAAATCCAATTTTAAATTTGCAATTTCTAATTGATTTTCCTCTACATACTGCTGACGTCTAAGTAGACTTTTAATTCGGGCCAGTAATTCAATATAAGAAAAAGGCTTGGCTAGATAATCATCGGCGCCTAGTTCCAAACCTTTGACCCGATCAATCACTTGGTCTTTTGCGGTAAGAAAAATTACTGGAATCTTAGAAAATTGTCGCAATACTGTCAGGACTGCCCAGCCATCTATATCGGGCAACATCACATCTAATATAACCAGACTATATGCATGCATTTTTAACTTTTCCAAGCCTTCTAGCCCTGAATGGACACATTCCGCCTCATAGCCAGATTCATTTAACCCTTTAACCAGATATGAGGCGATTTTAACTTCATCTTCGATAATTAGAATACACATTTTGTTCAGGCTCATTTTGAAGATGACAACTTTGTAATGTGATTGTCATCATCCAAATCATTCAGATTGTATAAGATTTTTAAAACTTAATTCAGGGCAATCATGATGAACAAACTCAAAGGGCTTATTGCAACAGTAATGCTGATGAGTAGCAGTACTTTTGCACAATCCGTTCAATTGAATCAAGTTTATTCACTTGATTCTCAGACAGCACAAACTCTTATTGATGCTGCTGTGACCGTATGTCAAAAAATACAGCACAATATTGCCGTGGTGGTGGTAGATCGGGGAGGAAATACCTTGATTTCAAAGAGACATGAAACTGTCGGGCCACATAATTTAGGCGCAGCCGAAAAGAAAGCCTATACCGCTTTATCCACCAGAATGGCGACCATGTTGTTAAGTCAAAATGCCCATGAAAATAAGGATGCAAAAAATTTAACCACTTTATCAAATTTACTATTGTTAGGTGGCGGCGTACCTGTGCGTTATGAGAGTCAAGTGGTCGGCGCCATTGGCGTTGCCGGAGCAGGGGGCGCAAAAAATGACCATTACTGCGCTGAAACAGCTGTTAAGTCTATTTTCAATCCTTAAGGAATCCATCATGTTTAAAAAATTATTGCCACTCTCAACACTATTGTTGACCTCAATGACTTTTGCACAAACTAACCCCTTAAGTGTGCATGTGTTGAATCTAGAAAATGGTCTGCCTTCCGCTCAAGTCGAGGTGGTACTCGAAAAAAGTACCGGGAATAAATGGGTGAAATTAAATCAGCAATATACTGGCCCTAATGGCCGTATTACTGGATTGTTTCCTGAAAATCAGAAGCTTGAAGCTGGTATTTATAAAGTTACCTTTAAAACCGAGGACTGGTTTAAAAAAAATAAGCAAGATACCTTCTTTCCTGAAGTTCCTGTAATTTTTAAGGTAGATGGAAGTGTCAGCCATTATCATATTCCTCTACTTCTAAGTCCTTATGGATATTCGACTTATAGAGGCAACTAAGATTTAAAAGGGCTAGTCTAACTAGCCCTATTATTTGTGTTTAGTCCGTAAACTAGAGAAAATCACAAAAAATTCATGATCGTATTATTATGCTTTTAGTTGAATTAAAGTTGACTCAAGTTATGTAAATGAGTTGATAGAACTTATTGAAGCTTCATAGTAATTAAAATGAGAATGGCATGAACCAATTTTCTGAAGAAGACTTATCCAGAATTATCGAAATGGCCTGGGAGGATCGAACCCCATTTGAAGCCATTCAATGTGAGTTTGGTTTGAACGAAGCGGCAGTGATCCGCTTGATGCGGCAAAATATGAAACCCAGTAGCTTTAAAATGTGGCGTGCACGTGTGACAGGCCGAAAAACCAAGCATCTGCAGCTGCGTTTACCTGATGTGATACGGGCCTATTGTTCACGCCAATACAAGCGTTTCTAAGTGTTTGATTTTGATTACCGTCTGGACTCACGTTTACATCGTTCAGAACAATATTGTACTTCCTCCCAGCAGCGGTACCATTTCTTGCGCCAACTAAAAGGGCGCAAACAGTGGATACAGATTTTTTCAGGGAGATGCTGTTTTTTCATCGTTTATAACTCATTGATCTGGCTAAGAAGTTGCTGGGCATGGCTGATAATCTGATGCCGATCTTTAAGTTTATCTAGCTGTCGATAGATCATGCCCATACGTGGATGAGTACGAAATTTCGCCTCATTCCGGATCATAAAATACCAGTACAGGCTATTGAACGGACAGCTATCTAGCTCTGTGCGAGTTTTGACATTGTAGCTACAGTGCTTACAGTAATCGGACATCTTATGGATGTAATTGCCCGAGGCCGCATAGGGTTTGCTGGCCATCAAGCCGCTATCGGCATGCATCACCATACCCAGCGTGTTCGGTAGTTCTACCCATTCATAGGCATCGGCATAGACTGCCAGATACCACTCGCTGATCTGCTGCGGGTCTACACCAGTTAATAAGGCAAAATTTCCAGTCACCATCAAACGCTGGATATGATGTGCATAGGCATGCTGAAAAGTATTACGGAAACACTCAGCCATACAGTTCATCCGAGTACGGCCAGTCCAGTAAAATTGTGGCAATGGTGCTGAGTGCTGCAGTGCATTGCGGCTGGCATATTCTGGCATGTACAGCCAGTAAATTCCGCGAACATATTCGCGCCAGCCGAGAATTTGTCGGATAAAGCCTTCCACTGCATTCAGTGGTGCATGACCGGCATGGTATGCAGCTTCTGCCGCATCACAGACTTCTTTAGGTAGTAGCAGACCACAGTTCAGATAAGGTGAGAGCAGGCTGTGAAACAGCATGTCTGAGTCTTGAACCATGGCATCTTGATAATCGCCAAAATGTGGCAAACTGTGGGTAATGAAATGCTCCAGTGCAAGCAGAGCATTGCTACGTGTGGTGCCCCAGCGGAAGTTGTCAAGGCTGCCAGAGTGACGGGAAAATTCACGTTCAACCAATTCAAGCACATCCAGATCAATCTGATCGTGTTCAAAGTGAAGTGGTGCAGGCAAAGGGGGATTGCCAGCCCAGGCCTTACGATTGGCGCTGTCATAGTTCCACTGTTCTCCAAACGGCTGCTGTCCTTGCATCAAGTAACCGGTCTGCTTGCGCATTTCCCGGTAAAAATATTCCATACGCAGTGTCTGGTAGCGACTGGCCCAGTGCCGGAACTGCTCCGGACTACAGAAAAAACGTTCATCATTCAGGCATTGTACTGGCAATTGCAGCTGCTGGCTCCAATACTGTTCAATCTGCTGCTGTAAACGATATTCCCCGCAGTGCGTAATGACCAGTTCTGTGACTGGTAAGAGTTGCTGCTGTGACTCTACGAAATCCAGCAGGCTACGAATCGGACTATCAGATTTAAAAGCATGGTAACGTACACGCCAGCCTTCTGCTTTGAGTTCTTTGGCAAAATGACGCATGGCGCTAAAAATCAGGGCAATTTTCTGCGGATGATGGGCGACATAAGTGGCTTCCTCAACAACTTCGGCCATCAGGATCACATCCCTGATACGATCCAGCGCTTTGAGCGTAGCAAGCTGATGATGAAGCTGGTCACCCAGAATTAAACCGAAACGCATAGCCATTCCAGACCCTATGAAAGATAGCGCAGTGTAAGTCAAGACAGTTCAATTTTTTGTGAAAATAAAGATCATCCTGCATGTTGAATCAATCCAACTCGACCAGATGGCCCGCTGACATCGCACAGAAATGATGAGTACTGCTATAACAAAATATTCATCCCTACAATGCTAAAGCCAGTTGATGAAACTCGCTTTACATGATTTCTTAATACATGAGTAGTGTGAAAATTATGTGATTTTAATCAAAAAGATAAAAATTATTATGGTTGTAATTCAAGTAGCTCACGCCTAGTATCTGGCTTGAAGTTACTCCATGTGAGCTTCCTTAGTTTTGTCCCATACACCCCTCTGTATGGGATTTTTTTAATCAGGGAATTGTCATGAGCATGCATTCAAAAGCGTATATTTTTAGACAGCAGCAATTACTAGTGGATGAGTATTTTCAGTTGCCGCAGGTAGAAAGACTGCAGCACGACCTAAACCTGTCGGAAAATTGCGAGATCATTGCTCGTGACCTGAAAGAAGACGAACCGGTGCCGGAAGGTTATCAGCTGGTTCCAATCCGGCAACTGGTGCAAGTCTGGAGCAGACCGCAGTTTGAACAGGCCAGCCGTGCGGTACAGTTACTGGAATGGCGCCGTAACCACCGCTTTTGCAGTAAATGCGGTCACGCCACCCAGCAGCATGTCAGCCAGTATGCCATGATCTGTCCATCCTGTGGCTATAACCAGTATCCGCGGGTGAATCCCTGTGTGATTACCATCATTACCCGAGGTACAGATGAAATTCTGCTGGCAAAAAATGCTCGCAACAAAACCCAGATGTACAGCCTGATTGCAGGTTTTGTTGAAGTTGGAGAAACCCTGGAAGAGGCAGTAAGCCGTGAAACGCTGGAAGAAGTGGGACTACAAATCAAAAATATTCAATATCTAGCCAGTCAGCCGTGGCCGTTTCCCAGCAATCTGATGATGGCCTTCAAGGCAGAATATCAGGGAGGGGAAATTCAGATTCAAGAAAATGAACTCAGCGATGCGCAATTTTTTAAATTTGATCAGTTACCCGAGATTCCGTTTAAGGGTAGTATAGCCTATACCATGATTCAGCATGTGATACATGGAACGCCTGTTGCAGATGACAGCAAAAAATGGCTTTGAAAAAGTAATCTTGTTTGGGTCTCTCAAATAAACTGCAATAACGCATTAGGTAGTGAATATTCAGATGGCATTTCCTGATCTGGAGAAACTGAATCGCATCATTTGATCTTCACGCTTTGTTCACATCTAGCTGGGTTATCTTAATCCTGAGATCCAACAAGGCTAAAAAATGAAGATGCGATTTAAGTCTGCTTTTGCAGCGATAGCACTGTCTATCATCAGCTTAAATACAACGACTCAAGCAGAAACTGCTGCGCCTCAGGCAGTTGATCGGGTAGATATACAGAAGTATGCCGGTAAATGGTATGAAATTGCGCATTTACCGATGTATTTTCAGCGTAAATGTATAGCTAATATCACGGCACAATATAGCGTCAATGCCGATCAAACTATCGGCGTATTGAATAGCTGCCGAACTGCCAATGGCGAGATAATTAGCTCTGAAGGTGTTGCGTATTCGCAAAATCAGGGGAACAGCAAACTGAAGGTCAGCTTTTTGCCTAAAGGTTTAAGATGGATACCCTTTACTAAAGGTCATTACTGGGTATTACGAGTAGACCCGGAATATAAAGTGGCACTGGTGGGTGGCCCCAGTAATAAATACCTATGGATTTTGTCACGTGAACCGCAACTAGATGAAGCAACTTATCAGTCATATATAGACACTGCGAAAGATTATGGCTATGACGTGACAAAACTTATCAAATTGCCTCATTAATCTGCTAACCTTTTGCCGAACTGATAAATCTCTCAACAGTTCGGTTTTTTATTTACTTCACATAAAATTCATACCTGACTGATTACACTCATCAAATAGAATAAATACAATCGCTCGAAAGTAGGATGAGTCCATGTTGAAAACTCTGATGCGATGGATAGACAGCTGGTCTACACCCACAGTGCCCGAAACACTGACGGCTGAAAACAGCAAGATTCAGTGGCAGCGGATTTTACCCTTTATTCTGTTGCATCTGGCTTGTCTAGCAGTGTTCTGGGTGGGAGTGTCGTGGTTTGCAGTGGGCTTTATGCTGCTGTTCTACCTGATTCGTATGTTTTCCATTACGGCTTTTTTTCATCGCTATTTATCGCATAAAACCTTTCAGACCTCGCGTGCAGTGCAGTTCCTATTTGTATTACTAGGTACTATGAGTGCACAGCGTGGCCCCTTATGGTGGGCAGCCCATCATCGTTATCACCACCGCTATACAGATTCGTCACAAGACCCGCATTCATCTACCCATGGTTTTTGGTATAGCCATGTGGGTTGGTTTCTGAATGAATATAACTTTGCCACGCGTAAAGAAGTCATCAAAGACTGGCTGAAATATCCGGAATTAATCTGGCTAGACCGGTTTAGTCTAATTGTGGTGCTGTTGACCGCGGGTGGGATTTATGCACTAGGAGAATGGTTGGCAATAGCTTGGCCGCAACTGGGGACTTCCGGCTTGCAATTACTGGTCTGGGGATTTGTGGTGTCCACTGTATTGCTGATTCATGCGACCTTATGTATCAATTCACTGGCGCATCATTACGGCAGCCGTGATTTTGACACTGATGATCAAAGCCGCAACAATTTATTCTTGTCTATCATTACCTTGGGCGAAGGCTGGCACAACAATCACCATTATTATGCAGGCAGTACGCGACAGGGTTTTTACTGGTGGCAGATTGATGTGACCTATTACCTCCTAAAAATTATGTCTTGGCTCGGGATAGTTTGGGACTTAAAGCCCATTCCGGCACGGATTTATGAAGCCAGTAAAATTGCACAAGCTCGAAAACAGAGAAAAGTAGCCAAAACAGGCGCTCCTACTATTCATTCTAAGGAATCACCATGAAAATTGCGATTATTGGTTCAGGTATTTCTGGTTTGTACGCTGCCTGGAAACTCAGTAAAGTGCATGACGTTACCATCTTTGAAAAGAATAACTACTTTGGTGGTCATACTGATACCCATCAGTTGAATATTGATGGCGAACAGGTCGCAGTGGACAGTGGCTTTATTGTATTTAATGAGCATAACTATCCACTGTTCTGTGCAATGCTCAAAGAACTCGGGATTCAATCGCAAAGCAGTGACATGGGCTTTTCGGTGAATAATCAGGTCAGTGGCTTACAGTACAATCCTTCAAAAAAATTCTCGCTGTTATTCCGACCGCAAAACTTTTTTAATGCGGATTTTCGCGCGATGTTGTCGGATCTGTTCCGTTTCTATGCTGCCAATAAAGATCTGGATGTGGAACAGGTCGATGCACAGCTCAGTATTGATGAGTATTTAAATCAACATGGATATAGCACAGCTTTTCGTCAGGAACATCTCTATCCGATGTGTGGAGCGCTGTGGTCCTGTCCAGTAGAGCAAGCTGGACATATTCCGTATAAATTTGTGGTGAGCTTTTTTCAGCACCATCGTATGTTGCAGCTGAAAGAGCGACCTTCGTGGCTTACGGTCAAGGGTGGATCAGCTCGTTATGTTCGTGCCATTCAGGCCCAATCGAATATGACTTTCCGCAAGACAGGTGTGCTTCATGTATCCCGTAGTGCCAATGATGTAGTGATTGAAACTGGACAGGGCAGTGAACGTTTTGACTGGGTCATTTTTGCCAGCCATGCTGATGATAGCTTGAATTTACTTACAGACCCGTCAGCGCAAGAGCGGGAAGTACTTGGCAAGTTTCGTTATCAGGATAACCATATGGTGGTGCATTCCGATACTCATATCATGCCCAAATCCAGACGCCAATGGGCCAGCTGGCATGTACATGTGACACCTAGTCGTGCAACCGAATCAACTCCATTACAGCATAGTGGCATGCATTATGGTTTCAGTTACTGGATGAACCAGTTGCAAAACCTGAATTGTAAAACCCAAATCTTTGCCACACTCAATCCTAACTTTAACCTCGATCCGAAAAAAATATGGGTAGAACGATATTATCGTCATCCAGTATTTGATGCTGCCGCGATTGAGGCACAACAACGTTGGGCTGAGGTTAATGGTCAGAACCGGACGTCATACTGTGGTGCCTACTGGGGCTGGGGCTTTCATGAAGATGGAGCGCGTAGTGCTTCATGGGTTGTAAATCAGTTGCTGCAACACACTGAGCAAGCGGCTTAGGAGTACAGAATGCAAATGTATCCACTGGCTATCGCTTCTACCGAAATTCGCCATCGTCGCTATTTGCCCAAATCACATGCTTTTGAGGTGAAGCTTAGCTATTTATGCTTTGATCCGGATCAACTGGCAAATTTTACCCAAAAATCTTGGTTCTGGTCTTCTAGTCGCTGGAATTTATTGACCTTGGATGAACGTGACTTTCTAAACATGGAATATGGCTCGATTCGGCAGAAAGTTGCACGGTTACTGATCAAGCACGAAAACTATCATTTACCACATGCTGCATCTATTCGTGTACTGGCTTTACCACGCACACTGGGTTTTCGTTTTAATTCTGTGGTGTTTTATTTGATCTTTGATACGACCGATCAACTGATTTTTATACTGAGTGAAATCACCAATACACCGTGGAATGAACGTCAGGTGTACATTCACGATTGTCGGCACAATGTAACTAAACATACGCCTTACCAGAGCCACCAGTTTGACTTTAAAAAGGCCTTTCATGTGTCACCATTCATGCCGATGTCACTGGATTATCGTTGGCATTTTAGCTTTTCAGAACAGCAAAATGTGATTCACATGCAGCTGTTTGAACAAGAAATATTGCAATTTGATGCCACGATGAAATTTAAGCTGCAAGCCATCACACTTCCTTCACAGCAACATCGATATGCTGTATTAAAAGTTCTTGAGCCCTTTAGGATGGTGAGCGGGATTTATCTACATGCTTTGCGCTTATGGAAAAAGAAAATTCCGTTTTATCGGCATCCTAAAAAAGAAAAAGGAAAGACATGACTATGAAAACACTGTTAATGGGAGAGCATACCGAACTGCCGATAGTCCTACGCCATATGCTGAAATTGCGTCATGGTCAGCTAATATTTAAAGGTATCTGGAATGGTCTGGTCGGGGAAAATTACAGTGACTTGCATGCAGTAATTCAAGTTCACGACCAACGCCTTATCGATTTGCTGTTCCGTAATGGTGTACTGGGGGCAGCAGAAGGCTTTATTCGTGGTTACTGGAGCAGTGAAGATCTGGTCAACGTAATTCGTATTCTAGCACGTAATCGTGATGTGCTTGATCGGATGAATCAAAATGTAGTGGCAAAAGCCAGCCAGTTGGTACTCAAGGCTTGGTATAAATCCCGCAAGAATTCGATTGATGGTAGTCGTCAGAATATTGCTGAGCATTATGACTTGAGCAATGATTTTTTTAAATTGTTCTTAGATTCCAGCATGATGTATTCCAGTGCGGTGTTTAAAGAACCCTGTATGAGCTTGGAACAAGCTTCAGATTATAAAAAAGAACTGATCTGCCAAAAACTTCAATTGCAACCGATGGACCATTTGGTTGAAATTGGCAGCGGCTGGGGAGGCTTTGCCATTTATGCGGCTCAGCATTATGGCTGTAAGGTGACCACCATTACCATTTCCAAAGCTCAGTACGATGAAGCACTCGCCCGAGTTGCTGAAGCAGGGCTGTCTCATCGGGTGTCTGTACAGCTTCAGGACTACCGTTTACTCGAGGGTAAATACGACAAATTGGTGTCCATTGAAATGATTGAAGCAGTTGGTGAGCAATATTTACCAACTTATTTCCGAAAATGCCGAGAGCTCCTCAAGCCGAATGGTCTAGCCTTGATACAGGCGATTACGATTGAAGATGCACGCTATGTTAAAGCTTTAAATACGGTAGATTACATTAAGCGTTATATTTTCCCCGGTAGTTTTATTCCATGTATCAGTGTGATGACGCAAACGGCTTCTGAGCAAAAACTTCGTCTCAAACATCTGGAAGATATTGGTCAAAGCTATGCACAAACCCTGAAGTGTTGGCGCCAGCGTTTTCTGGAGCAGCGTGATCAAGTACTGCAACTTGATTTTGATGAGCGTTTTATACGTATGTGGGATTTTTATCTGTGTTATTGCGAAGGTGGTTTTAGGGAGGGTGTGATCAGTGATGTTCATTTGCTGTTTGAAGCCAGTGCTTACTAAGCAGAAATAAAACAGGAGGGCGACATGCTGCTAGATTTATTTTTGCTCAATGTCTTCATCATGCTCTGTAGCTGGGTGTTGGTGACCTATAACCGCAGAGCAGGGCTAGTCGATGTCGCTTGGAGTTTCAGTATTGCCCTTAATGTGATTATTGCCGCTTGGGTGATTGACAGTGCGCCGATGTTGGTTCGGTTATTTCTGGGACTGGCGAGTGGGATCTGGTTTTCACGGCTGACTTGGCATCTGTTACGGCGCTATGCCAATGAAACCCAAGAAGACACGCGTTATGCCAACATGCGCCGAGCGATGGGGGATTATCAGCATCTTGGTTTTCTGGTGTTTTTTATATTCCAAGCAGGTTTGGCTCTACTGTTTTCTTACCCAATACTGAAGTTGTTAAGTATCTCGACCGAGCAATGGAATGACTGGACTTTGGTCACTGTGATTGTGGCGGGCATGATCATGCTCTCGGCTTTGATAGGTGAAAGCACTGCAGATCAGCAACTTTACCGTTTTAAGCTAGATCCACAGAATCAAGGTAAAACCATGGATCAGGGCTTGTGGAAATATTCGCGCCATCCGAATTATTTTTTTGAATGGCTACATTGGTTTGCCTATCCAGTGCTCGGTCTGGCAGTAGGATGCTATGAATTATGGATTTATCCTCTGCTGATGTGGCTATTCCTGTACTACTTTACAGGTATTCCATTTAGTGAAAAACAGGCGCTCGCCCACCGTGGCGACAACTATAAAGACTATCAACGACGAACTTCAATGTTTATTCCGTGGCCACCCAAAGAGTAGGTAAATACATGGACTTTATGATTCAAAAAACCTTAGAACTGATCGAAAATGGTAAGGTGCCAGACCCAGTGATTCGTGCAGGCATTCGTACTTTAAGCAAAAAACGTTTGGCACAAGAAGGTCGGTTTAACCCCGCATTGGCAGCGCAGCGCTATATGGATGTGCTGACCATGCTGAAAAACAGCGAAATTGCCATTGAGACAGACAAAGCCAATGAGCAGCATTATGAACTGCCGACCGCATTTTTTCAGGCAGTACTCGGTAAGCGTTTGAAATATAGCGCGAGTCTATTTGAACATGCCGATATGACGCTAGACCAAGCCGAAGAAGCTGCTCTTGCATGCTATTGCCAGCGAGCACAACTGAAAGACGGGCAGGATATTTTGGAAATTGGCTGCGGTTGGGGTTCTTTAAGTCTATATATGGCCGAGCATTATCCAACGGCCCGTATTACAGTCGTGTCAAATTCTTCAACGCAGCGCGAGTATATTCAGGAACAAGCCCGTTTAAAAAAACTGGATAACCTTAATGTGATCACTTGTGATGTCAATGTGTTGCAACTTGAACCTGCCTCTTTTGACCGTGTGGTGTCAGTGGAGATGTTTGAGCATGTACGCAACTATCAAAAATTGTTTGAAAATATTAGTATTTGGCTCAAACCAGATGGCTTATTGTGGTGTCATATTTTCTGTCATCGTTTCTTGCATTATCCTTTTGAAGTCAAAAATGAGTTTGACTGGATGTCGCAATATTTCTTTAGTGGTGGTTTGATGCCGGCAGCCTCAACTTTCCTACATTTTCAGCAGCATTTACAGCTAGAACAGCACTGGCAATGGTCGGGTACGCAGTATGAACGTACCGCAAATGCTTGGCTAGAAAATATGGATGGTAAACAGGCCGAGCTAAAGCCCTTGTTTGAAAAAACTTATGGCGCGGATGCCGCAATCTGGTGGCAGCGCTGGCGGATTTTCTTTATGGCCTGTGCCGAGCTATTTGGTTATGACCATGGACGCGAGTGGGTCATTGGCCACTTTCTGTTAAAGAAGAAAGCCGTATAATTGAACAGTGGAATTGGCCAGCGGGGAATGCATCAATGTTAAAGCTGTTTAGGGACAAACGTGATCATCCTCTGGGTGAGGTGTTTAACCGCTACTACTGGCTGCAAATCGGATTCATTGCCCTGTCTGTGGTGATTGGGATTGGCTTCAGTGCCTGGGTGATTAAAGGTTCTTTGCTAAGAACGGCGCTAGAACAGGAGATGTCACACTACTGGCAGCGATTAGAACGTAATCCTGCCGCAGAATTGCCCGATACCAAAAACCTGTATGGTTACCGCTGGAACACTGTGCCACCCTCCCAATTTAAGACTATGCAGCTTGAGCAAGGGGTGAATCGGCATTTTGTCGATGGCAAGGAACGCATGACCGTTTATGGTGAAAAAGACGGGCAGCATGTGCTGTTGGTTTTTGGCGAAAGCAATGTCAATAAACTGGTCTGGCTGTTTGGTCTGGCACCATTGATGGTCAGCTTATTTGTACTTTATAGTATGTTATGGTGGTGGAACCGTCGTGCCCGGCGCTATTTTTCTCCCATTACAAGGCTTGCCAACGCACTGGAACATATTGATTGGGAAGATTATAAAAATCAGGCTTCACCGTTTCATGACATACGGACTGATTCAAATCTGGAAGCGGAATATCTGAAGCAGGCGCTAGAAAAATATCATCAGGTATTAAGCGAGTTTATTCAGCGTGAACGTGAATTTACTGGTGATGTCAGTCATGAGCTTCGCACACCACTTACCATCTTAAAAGGCAATGTGCAGTTGTGTCAGGCACGCTATGGGGACAATAAATCATTTACTCGCTTGAACAACACCATTGAAGACATGCAACTATTAGTGGACACACTACTGGCTATCGCCCGCAATACCACCAATACTTTAACCGCTGAATCAAATATGCTTTCAGAATGTCTGGAAAATCTAGTTCAGGATCTGGATAGTGTTAGCCATAACAAAGGCATGCGGATAAATTTTCAAAAAGATCTAAACGAACAGCCGCGTAAACTTTACCCGTCGATGACCAAAATGGTATTTGGCAATATTTTGCGGAATGCACTGAATTATTCACAAGGCACAGAAATTGATGTCATTTTGCAAAAAAATACAGTATTGATTGCAGATAATGGTGTCGGCATTCCTTTACCGAATAACTCAAAGGTACAAGAACTGTCGGGGCAGCAATTGCAATTAGAGATCAAAGGTCATGGCATTGGACTGCAATTGGTACAGAAGTTGTGCAAGCAGCTTGGCTGGCGAGTGGAATTGTTTGATCGGCAGTATTATCTCAATACCCATCAGGATGTTGATCTGGCGATGACGACTGGACTGATTGTCGTCGTGTATTTAAATTAAGGCTGGGCTTCTAGAGCTTAAGCTTCTAAAGTGATCTTTAACCCTACACCAGATATGGTGTGAATTAGTTTTTGCTCAAAAGGCTTATCGACCATTTTACGCAAATTATAAATATGACTACGCAGGGCATCGCTTTCAGGCTCTTGATCCCCCCAAAGCTCTATCATAATTTCCTGTTTAGTCAGAACTTTAGGCGAATGACGCATGAGTAGTTTGAGCAGTTTGAATTGAATGGGGGGCAGTTCAATGGTTTGTCCTCCACGAGTCAGTTGCTGTGTTGCAGGGTCCAGAATAAGATCATGAATTTGAAGACGGCTAGAGGAGACTTCACCCTGTGAACGCTTGATCAGAGCTTTGACTCGAACCACCAGCTCATTAAAGTCAAATGGCTTGACTAGATAATCATCCGTGCCTGAATTGAAACCTTTGAGTTTGTCATTCAACGTATCGCGTGCGGTGAGCATCAGCACAGGGAGGTCCATACCTTCTTTATTTCGTAGCCATTCACATAGTTCATAACCCGAACCATCAGGTAAGTTAATATCTAAAAGTAAAATATGATAGCGTTGCTGTTTGAGTAATTGACGCGCAGCATTCAGGTTTCGAGCATGATCGACCACAAAACCATGCTCTTCTAGAAACTCGCATAAGATAGATGCCAGTTCGTAATGATCTTCAACCATCAAAATAAAATGTTTAGACATAACTGTAGAGACTATTTTATTAATTGCTGTTTTAATTTAACACTAAATGGCTGAGGACCTAGCCATATATTAAAATATTGCTGGGCCAGTGGGTGCTGCAGTTGGCCCAGATTTTGCTGGTTGAGGGATAAGCTTAGAGTTTGCGTGGCATGATTGTATTTCAGACGGTACAGGTCACCTGATCTGACTGGACGATACAGATCGGTGATTGGATTGAAAACAGCCTGAATCTTTTGATCTTTGATATTACGTTGGAGTAGATGTCTGGCTGCACGTTTGAATGCCCATTCTGGAATATTCTGCGTATAGGTAAAATCCATCTGCATGTTTTGGCCTTGCCAAGGCTGATTACAGTTTTGCGCAAAGTAACTGGCCACACCGACCTGTTTTTGTCCCACCATGAGTGGGCCATTACCACATTTATTTAAGCTCTGTGCATGCGCCCACGAACCGAAACTCCCGAGCATCAGTACAGTGGTTATGGCTACTTTTTGAAAGGCAGTACCCATGAATAGGTTCCTCCTACATAAGGCAAAGAACGATACAGACCATTGGCCGGATCCCAGAAATCTTGTTGGAAAATAATCTGATGGTTTGGGTTGACCTTTATTTCACTGATTCCAAATGAATCCATTGTTCGTGTCTTGCCGAACATTTTAAAATCATAAACCATATGCCAATGTACATAGGCAGAGTCTTGATGATATGAAGTATTTAATAGACTGACAGTTACATTACTCACCCGCTGGTTCATACCTTGAAAATGTTCAAGCAGTTTTTTACGCGATGAAAATTGCGACAGAGTATCGTTAATAAAAAGCTGATCTGCATACAGTGCTCCAGCATTTTCAACGAATTTAGGTGTGCCCAAGGTATTAAATGCCGAAGTGAAGCGGGTACCGATTTCTAGTGCTTTTGCATCATCTAAGTGTATTCCCTGAATACTCGCTCTGGCATTTGCATAATCAGAGGAATAACGAGGAACACTTTTACATCCTGACAGGAAAAGCACTGGTAAGGATAAGGCAATTGCCATTAACGTTTTGACTTGATTCATATTCACTGTCCATCTTCACAGTTTATCCTCCCACTTTAGAGAGGCTAAAGTGAACAGAATGTGAAGATAGATACTAAAGACAGTACACTGAATAGAATTTTGATGATTAAGGATTAAATTTCACTTTCTCTTTTTTCTTCAGTCATTAGCCAATGAATGATATTCATGACATCACGATTTTCGTTATTTTTTCTGACCATTGCATAAAAATTATAGTCACAATAGATAAAACCAAAAGGGGCAATGATCTTTCCATTTAACATTTCTTTTTCTACTAGAATTTGAGGTGCTATGGCAATTCCTAACCCAGACACGGCAGCTTCTATCATTAAATTGAGACTATCAAAATAACGGTCATTAGATTTTGGGGAAAAGCTTATTTGAAACTGATCAAACCATGTATGCCATGCACTTTTATTTGAGTGGGTATGAAGTAATGGATAGTTTAAAAGATCATTTACGGAATGAAGAAGATTTATTTCACGATTATAAATAGGACCCATGTTATCGGGAAATAACAGATATTTATTCAAAAAGTTGGGAAGTAGATGATGCTCACTGACGCTATTGATAAATATATCAACCTTCTCTTTTTCTAACAATTTTAAGTCATTACATGTCATTAATTTGATATGGATATTGGGATAAATGACTTCGAGCTTTTCTAATCGAGGAATCAGCCAATTCGCCATAAAACTATGAGAAGCGCCTATTACAACTTCTACTTCTGAAGTTTTATTTGTTAACTCAAAGACGCATTGTTCTAAACGATTAAAAAGCTGCGTACAAACTAGCGATAATTCTTCGGCATCCGCCGTCAGAGAGATGGTCGAGGAATGTCGAATAAACAATTTTTTATCCAACCATTCTTCTAACTGCTTTATTTGATGGCTAATCGCGCTATGGGTTACACATAATTCTTCGGCAGCTAAGCTGAAACTTTTATTTCTGGCGACAGCTTCGAAAGCTTTTAAAGCATTAAGAGGAGGTAATGTTCTGCGTTTCATGTTGTAAAATTTTCTAACATCATGAGCTCAAAATATATCAATTATCAGAAAAATGAAAATATTTTAAGATCAAACAAGTTTTGATAGTAAAAGAGATATGAGATGACAACCCCTTATACAGGTAATGGTCCTGATGACTTGGGATTTTTTGGTAAATTTGGCGGATGTTACATGCCAGAGAGCTTAATGCCAGCACTTCAAGAATTAGAGCAAGCCTTTAATACTGTTCGGCACAAACCTGAATTTTGGGCTGATTATCAGCAGATTTTAACGGACTTTGTTGGTCGTCCTAGTCCTCTTTTTTATGCAAAAAACCTAACAGCTTATGCAGGCGGCGCTCGAATATATTTCAAGCGAGAAGATTTGAACCATACGGGTGCGCATAAGATCAATAATTGTGTAGGGCAAATCTTATTAGCCAAATTTATGGGCAAAACCAGAATCATTGCAGAAACGGGTGCTGGGCAACATGGTGTTGCAACAGCAACGGTTTGCGCGCTGTTTAAGATGAAATGTACCATTTTTATGGGAGAAACAGATATTCAGCGCCAACAAATGAATGTTGAACGTATGAAATTACTCGGTGCTGAAGTCAGAAGTGTTCAAAAAGGGCGTGGGACTTTAAAAGATGCCATGAACGAAGCATTACGTGACTGGATTAGTCATGTTGATACAACCTATTATCTGTTGGGTACTGGTGCAGGTCCTCATCCATATCCCATCATGGTCAGAGAATTTCAAAAAATTATTGGTCTAGAAGCCAGAAACCAAATACTCCTCAAAGAAAATAAACTGCCTGATGCTTTAGTTGCTTGCGTTGGTGGTGGATCAAATGCATTAGGGTTGATGCATCCTTTTCTAGAAGACCTGAATGTCAAAATGTTTGGCGTTGAGGCAGGTGGAAAAGGAACAAATAGCGGTGAACATGCGGCCTCTATTTGCAAAGGTCAAGTCGGTGTGCTACATGGTAATTTAACCTATTTATTACAAGATTTAGATGGACAGATTTTAGAGGGGCACTCTATATCAGCTGGCTTAGATTATCCTGGTGTCGGCCCTGAACATGGCCTTCTGTTTGAAACAGGACGTGTGACATATACGGCTATAACCGATCAAGACGCTGTAAATGCATTTCAGCTTTTAAGCCAACAGGAGGGCATTATTCCTGCTCTTGAGAGTTCTCATGCGATTGCATATGCGATTCAACTTGCTCAAGAAATGCAGCCAGAACAGATCATTATTGTCAATTTAAGTGGCAGAGGTGACAAAGACTTAAACACGGTAAAAAAATATCTTGCAGGAGCTACAGCATGAACCGTCTAGATCAAAAATTAGAGCAATTAAAACTGGAAAATCGAAGCGGTCTGGTCTGTTATTTTACTGCTGGAGATCCTAATTTCGCAGAAAGTTACCGTCTGTTAAGCCAATTGGGTCAAGCTGGAGCTGACATTATCGAAGTTGGCATTCCTTTTTCAGATCCAGTGGCAGATGGTGAGATCATTCAGGCAGCACATCTTAGGGCATTAAGTGCAGGTCAAACGGTAAAACAAACCATTGAGTTGGTAAAAGCAATCAGGCTACATGATGAAAAAACACCAATAATTTTCATGACTTATTTAAATCCGATTATGCAATATGGTTTTGAGACACTTATCGCCGAAACAGAAAATCTTATAGATGGAATATTGATTTTAGATGCTCCATATGGATATCGAGAAAACTTTGAAATGCAATTAAATGAAAAAAATATGCATTTAATTGCAATGACAGCGCCGACTACCCCAATTGAAAGGTTAGAGCAAATTTCAGCGCGTGCGACAGGTTTTTTATATCATGTTGCAGAAAATGGTTTAACAGGGGGAGACTTCAATCTGCTTAATCTTGAGAAAAAGATTGCTGAAATTAAGCCTATTTTTAATATTCCTGTTGCAATTGGCTTTGGGATCAAAAATGAAAACCACGTTAAAGCACTAGCCAATAAAGTAGATCTTATTATCATTGGCTCAGCGCTTGTCGATACTTTTTTTAATAAGGGAATGAATGCGACTTTAGAAAAAGTGACGGTTTTTGCACAGATACTGAGACAAAATAAAGAATAGTCAGGCACCTTTCATAAAACTTATTTAAAACTATAATTGAATATAAAACAATATTTTATCTTGGCCTTCTCCCGTGAGGGAGATGGAACTTTTTATGTGGATTTTTTTACTGAAAGTAATCGCTTTTTAAAAATCACTATTATCATACAGATGTGACATACGTTTTTGCTTTGTCTCTAGATAAGCTTTGTTAAAGCTATTTAAGCCAACTTTTAAAGGAATACGTTCAACAATATTAATTCCTAAATCGGTCAAAGATTTGATTTTAAATGGATTGTTTGTAATGAGTTTTACATTCTTTATTTTTAAATAATCGAGCATAATGGTACACATATCATACTTGCGAGCATCCGCTGGCAGGTTTAATAATAAATTAGCATCAAGGGTATCATGTCCTTGGTCTTGAAGTGCGTAGGCTCGAATTTTATTGGTTAGTCCTATGCCACGGCCTTCTTGGCGTAAGTATAAAATGACTCCTTGACCTGCATCATTAATCATTTTCATGGTTGAGTGTAATTGTGGACCACAATCACATTTGAGTGATCCAAAAGCATCACCTGTTAAGCATTCTGAATGTATTCTGACAAGTACAGGTTGATTGGGAGCGGCATTCATCCCTTTAGCAAGAGCGATATGTTCTTCACCAGTACTTTGATCTTGAAATGCTATAATTTCAAAATCGCCAAATGCAGTAGGTAACTTTGATTTGGAAACAAATTCTATAGCCACGGAAGAATACACCTATATAAATTTATATTTGATACAATTTACTTAATCTATCTTAAAAGCATCGGCCGAATTTTTTGCAGTTATAAATTTCAGCGTTTTACTTCCAATTAAAGAGTATGCATCTGATAGTGAATTTTATGTGAAATGTTATTTAGAATATTTTTATTAGCGTTCTGCTTTGTTGCAAAAACACTCAAAAGCTGAGGCTTGCCTAAACCATCAATATTTAAGATAAGTTGGGTTTTTTGTATAGTTAATTGAATTTATTGAATAAGTTAATAAAGGTAGGGTTGTGGTAAGGTTAATTCTTTGTATGATAGGTTCTATGTGTAGGCTTCTTCATTCTGAAATTATATTGCTGAACAATTTTTTGAGAACAGCTTTAGGCAACAAGGCTCTAATAAACTAAAATGTCCTTAGCAGCAGTACAAATAAAGAAACATGTAAATTGGAGTAACTCTAAATTCCTAAAATTATCTGATATGGTTTAAATCCTTCGATCACCGCTTCAGAAATCAACTGGATAAAAGCTTCAGTTTTGTCATAAGCCATCCATTGATCTAAAGCTTTATAATAAGCTAAACGATTCTCTACAGTAATCACGCATGGTGGATAACCAGCTTTCATTAGTTCCAAGTTCATTAGTAGACGTGATGTACGGCCATTACCATCAATAAAGGGATGAATACCAACGAAATCAGCAAGTACTTTGACTGCACGTTCAATGGGATGAAATGTATGGGCGGCACTATTATACCAATCAACTAAATGAGCCATTTTGTCATTTAACAGAGTGTAATCAGGTGGCATAGTTGTAGTACAGGAGATTAAGACATTTTGTTGGCGATATTGACCTGCATTTTCATCATCGATATTTCTTAGAATAAGTTGGTGTATATTTCTTATCTGGCACTCTGAAAACGATTCTTCCTTACGAATAATTTTTTCAACGTAGTAGATTGCATTTCTATGATTAATTACTTCGAAGTGATCTTTTAATTTTTTACCGCCGACAGTAATACCTTCTAATACGACTTTGGTTTCTAATAGGCTGAGTCTATTTCCTGAGATAGCATTTGAGTGAAAGATCCAGCGAAGAAAAAGATCATTTTCAATGTTTCTTGAAGTAAAGTCTGACAAAGACCTGCTTTGATCAAGTTTATTCTTAAGACTATCAATAATTGCAAACAAATGGATAACCTCTCAGTATTTACGACTAGAATTGATTGCTCTTTTGGTCAGTAAAAAAATATATATGAATGACTTATGTTTTAAGTTTTGAGAAATTGATATTTTAGAGTTTAATTAACTAGAACCTTTATGTTATTTAGGAATGGCATGAAATATCAACCGCCTTATACAATCACCTCTAAAATTATTCACTTGATTGCACAAATTAGTGAATCAATAGGGCGTTTGACTGCATTAACCCAAATTCAAGATAGTCTTAAATTGCGAAAAGCCAATCGTATTCGAACGATTCAAGGGTCTTTAGCGATTGAAGGGAATACCTTGAGTACAGAGCAAATCACAGCGATCCTGAATGGCAAGACCATTATCGCTCCACCTAAAGAAGTTCAAGAGGTACGTAACGCCCTAAAGGCATATGAAGAAATTCAAGATTGGAATCCTGATCAAGAATCGCATTTGCTTAAAGCACATCAAATATTGATGACAGGATTGATTGATGAGGTTGGACAGTATCGTCATGGTGGTGTTGGTGTGATGTCAGGGGATCAAGTCGTGCATATGGCTCCGCCTGCAAATCAAGTCCACCGTTTAATGGGAGAATTATTGCAGTGGTTGGCTGAAGGCAATGAGCACCCATTAATTCAGAGTTCAGTATTTCATTATGAGTTTGAGTTTATACATCCATTTGCTGATGGCAATGGGCGTATGGGGCGTTTATGGCAAACTTTAATCTTAAGCCAGTGGAATCCAATTTTTCTCAATATCCCTGTAGAAAGCTTGATTTATCAAAACCAAAAAGCTTATTACTATGCATTGCAAGCGAGCACAGATCGTTCAGATTCTGCACCTTTTATTGAGTTTATTTTGCAGATGATTCTAGATGCAATACTCAGTTCTGATGCCAGCGATCAAGATACCGCTCAAGCTAGCGATCAAGTTAAACGTCTCATCCAGAATATGGAGCAGAAGGAATATAGCCTAACTCAGCTGATGGCTCTATTAGACTTGTCCCACCGAGCAACATTCCAAAAAAATTATTTAACTCCAGCATTAGAAGCAGGTGTGGTTGAACGCACTCTTCCTGATAAGCCTAAGAGTCCTAAGCAAAAATACAAATTAAAAATTGAGTTATAATGAGGTTAAGGGATTATTTGTACTATAAGAAAATAATTGAAATGATATAACATTGTAATTATTTTCAAGTATAGTGTTCTGCTATAATGCTGCATACCATTTCAAATCCTGAATTTGGATTTGAACAAGATATTAAAGCGATTCAATGCACTAAATCTAAGTTGGGTCAAAATTGGGTCAATGAAATATATTTTTTGTTATAAATTACATAAAAACAGTTGCTTGGGTTTTGAGTTCAATTGACGCCACCCCAAAATTCCCGATTAAAGATGATCGCTAATGATCAGGTTTAATCAAAAAAGTGAAAAAAAGCCTTGGTTTAGCAATAAATCAGGGCTTTTTTCTGCCTGTTGTTTATCAGCGTCCGTTATTGTAAGTCATTGATAATTGCTTTCTATTAAATATACTTGTGACACAATAGTGACACGCGTGTAACAACAAGAATGCTTACTGACATCCAAGTTAAAAGTCTTAAACCAAAAGAAAAGCGATATTCAATGGCAGATGGGGAAGGGCTTTCTATTGAGGTTTTTCCTACTGGGAAAAAGAAATGGGTGCTTTCATATCGAATTGAAGGAAAGTAGACCAGAAAACAACTGGGTGAATATCCCGAAGTAGGCTGTAAAGAAATAAGAAAAGTTGCACGGGACTTTAAAGCCGAGGTTTCAGGTAAATCAAAAGTCTCCCATCATTTAAAACAAGTGTGTGATGAATGGTTTGAATTAATGAGTCCGCAGTGGTCTAGTGAAAAATATATCAGCACGGTTAAATACCATTTGGACTACATCACTGAAGATTTTTTAGATCTACCTTTAGATGAAATCACTCGTTTTCAGGTTTCATCCAAAGTAAAAGAAATTGTGGCCAAAGGAACACTCGAAAAGGCCACACGTTGTCTGCGTTTAATCAATGTGGTTTTTAACTTTTAAATTTTTGTGCAACAAAGCTAAATTAAAGTATGTAATCTGGTGGATTTATTTAAAATTAATTTTAATTTAATAGTTAGGATGGATAAATAAAATTATACGTGAATTTCTAATCTATATGTAATGCAGGGTTAATATAATTTTAAAATAGAATGAAATATTTTTTATTTATAATGGTGGATGGTTTTTAATTTTTTTTATAATTTAAAGATAATATGTGAATGATGGTTGTTGGTTTAATTGAAACTGGAGAAATTGAAATTTTATGCTTTTTGAAGTTATTTTTTATAAAGAATATATGTAGTTTGGTAACCAATATTAACTATCTCAAACTTAAAAAAAAATTGCTGATATATTGTTCTAGAGACCGCTAATTTTACTATTTAGAATGAAAAATTTACATATAGTTTCAAGTGCTTGTGTGTTAGTTGTGAGTTCCTTTGTACACGCTCAAGTAGAAGTTACGCCTGAAGCATATGCCTTATGGAGTGAATATTATCAAATAGAAAATAATGACTTAGAAAAAGCGAATGAAATTTTACAAAAATTAAGCTTGAAAACTCCTCAAGATTCGAAAGTTTGGAAAACATGGGCATATTTAGAACTACGAAAAGAAAATAATTCCCAAGCTTTAACTTACATAGATCGTGCTCTAACGCTTAATCCAGAAGATGAAGAATTATTACTACAAAAAGCTTATTTGTTAAATGCTGCTCAACGTGACCCAGAAGCTTTAGAGATATTTAAAAGATTACAACACTCTTCAAATCCAGAAACTGTTGAGAAAGCTCAACAAGCAGTAAAAAATTTGAGTGGAACTGAAAGAAGTTCACCTAAAACAAGTTTCTCAGATATTTACTTTTCGCCTTCTTTTGAAGGTCGTTACGACACAGCTATTTTACCTCTAAAACTACGGTATGGGCGATATTGGGGGGAAGAAAACCGTGGGCAGGTTTATGGTTTTGCTAATGTCAACCGTGATACACGTTCAACAGGTGGAGCCCGTCCTGAAATTATTGATCAGAATGCCGCTATTTTAGGTGTTGGAGCGAATTATCGTCCTTGGGAATGGCCAATTTATTTATATTTGGAAGTAGGGGGAAGTTATGACCTGATTGATTTAAATCGGGATAAATTCAGAGAAAGCATTAACTTTGGTCTAGCGGGTTATCAGGAATGGTATTGGCACAATGCTGAAACCACACACACACCAAGTCTGAACCAAAATCAATATTTTGCTGAACTATATGGTAATGCTGCAAGCTATTCCCGTGAAGATTATAACGTAATTGGTGATCTGCGCTTACGTACAGGTTGGAACATGAATCGTGATCATTTCGGTAATGTACAGGCCTATTTAAAATTACACAGCATTAACGACTCTAATAACGAGTTTTATAACAATTTGGCTGAGCTAGGGCCAGGAGTTGCTTGGCAACCTGAAAATTTTCCTATCAAA
The DNA here is from genome assembly GCF_902505955.1 of Acinetobacter sp. 8I-beige. Classification (NCBI taxonomy): domain Bacteria; kingdom Pseudomonadati; phylum Pseudomonadota; class Gammaproteobacteria; order Moraxellales; family Moraxellaceae; genus Acinetobacter; species Acinetobacter sp. 8I-beige. The sequence goes on from NZ_LR732792.1 coordinate 96,722, forward strand.
TTACGGGTTGAGCAGATGTATGGCAAATATATCAGTGGTGCACCTGTATCAGGGAAAAGAACTTTTGATAATACACGAGTTGAACTGACCTATTACTGGAGCTTTTAACGATGCCGATTTATCTTTCTTTTATTTTTGGTACACGCCCTGAGCTGATTAAACTGGCACCCGTAATTTTAAAAGCTAGACAAGATTCACGTTTTGAGGTGAATGTTGTATTCACAGGCCAGCATTTGGAGTTGGTGCAAGATGCAATTGAATTTTTTCAGATCGAAATTGACCATCATTTGCAAATTATGCAACCTGGAAAAAGCATAAATATCTTATTAAGTAAGGCATTGAGCGAGCTCGATCAGGTCTATCGTGAAATGCCAAAATGTGACGTAATTGTGGTGCAAGGTGATACAACAACCGTACTCGCTGGTGCTTTGGTGGCTTTTAATCTGAATATTCATTTGGCACATGTCGAAGCGGGATTACGTTCTTTTGACTTGATGCATCCTTTTCCAGAAGAAGGGAATCGGCAGTTGGTTTCGCGTTTAGCGCGTTGGCATTTTGCGCCAACTCAACTTTCTGCTGAAAATTTATACCAAGAAAATATTTCCAAACAGCAAATTTTTATTACAGGAAATACGGTCGTTGATGCGATTCATTATGCACGTGAGTTGATAGAGTCTTCTTCACAGCAGTCCCAACAAAGATTAGAAAGATTGGGGCTGAATTTGAGCGGGCAGCATCAACTGGTTTTGTTGACAGCGCATCGACGCGAGAACTTTGGTGAGGGTATTCAGAATATCTGTGCAGTGATTCATGAATTATGCCAGCGTTATCCGGAGCTACATTTCGCTTGGCCTGTGCATCTTAATCCTCAGGTTCATGACATTGCCTATAAAGAGTTTTCGAAGCATCCCCAAGTCCATTTATTAAAACCCTTGGATTATCCAGACTTACTCGCAATCTTGCAGGCGGCTCATTTTATTATGACGGATTCAGGTGGAATCCAAGAAGAAAGTCCAACTTATCAGAAGCCGGTACTTATTCTGCGGGACGTAACTGAGCGGCCTGAAGTGGTTGAAGCTGGCTGTGGGATACTGGTAGGTACAGATAAAGCCAAAATTATTAAAGCGTTTTCTCAGTTGATGGATGATTCTGTCTATTATCAACAGCATGCAGAAGTGGAAAATCCATTTGGTGATGGGCACGCCTCAGAACGTATCCTTGAGCAAATAGTACAAGACTTAAAGGTAGCAGAATAAATTAGTAATTGATTTTCATCCATAGATAAAGCCAGAACACACTGGCTTTATCTAAATAATGTGGCCCATCAAAAATATATATTCGTTGCCCAGCATAAGCTCTCAGTTGCTTAGCAATTTCCCAGGGATATGCTGCACGAAAACTTCCATCAGGTTTAGGCCGAAAAGCCTCTAAAATAATTACTACTCGGTTTTCACCAAACTCATTCTTAAGATTTTTATAAATGAGAGCAGCTTCTTCTGGACTGCGCGTGCCTACTCCTACACCATCTTGAAAGAAAACTTGAGCATTGTCTGGCAGCCAGCTTTCTAACCAATAATGTAAAAAAGGTGATTTACGATCAGCACTATAAACACTAATCCAGACAGGGCGTTTAAACTCGGAAACATGATGTGCTAGATTGGCAACCCCATGCCAGCTTGGATCTGCTTCTACTGGGAAATAATAACCAGCAGGTTGTACAGGCAGCTTAGTATGGATTATTTGCTGGGATTGTAAAAAAAGCTGGTCTATATTTTCACGAGCTATTGGTTCCTGATAATTTCCAGCTAAACCTAAAATAACCTTTTCTGCCCAAGGTTGTTCAGAAATTGAGCTCCATTTAGGTTGATGCTCCCATTGTTGTGTAGGAATTTCCTTAAAAAAGGAATGTCCATCAACAATACTCCATTGGGTTACAAATGTATCAATCCCCAAGAGATGCCAGTTTCCAGAAGGGTGGCTGATTTGATCGACTTGCCAGAATATACCTTCAATTTTAGGGGGAATAGATTGTGCATCTGCTCGAGTCATGAGCAATACCGAGCTAGTCACAGCTAAAGTGGGAAGAGCTAGGAGCACAAACAAACCTAAAATGAGGTATTTTTTCATCTTTATTCTTCTTTATTCTTATGCGCTTTACGGTTCCTGCGCCAGATGAGTAGGCTAATAATTAAAACAATCAGAACACCTAGGATAATAGCAATAGTTTGTAGAGAAATCTGCTCAATAATCGGTGGTTTTGCTTTTTCAACCATGTTTTGATTCAAAACAGTGATTTGCCCTTGTGCGGAAATAAATAATGCTGTGGTGTTGTTGGGTATTTTCTGCTGAATTTCGGGCCAGAATCGTGCAAAATTTTCTGCTCCCAAGTTATTATCACTATAGATCCAGAAGTTTCCATTTTTGACTGTAATCAGGCCACCATTTTCTGTGGTCGGTAAATAGAGAGTTTGGCCATATTTTTGCAATTCGGATTGATAACGTTGAGCATCAAGCTGGATATTAATGGCTTTAGGGGCATTTAATGTGAGTGGCGTGATATTTAAACCGATGGGGTCATTACTCAACAACATTTTCTTGGCAACTTGCGCCAAGCTAATAGCGATTGGGGTCGCGGCTGGAGTATTGACAGCAATTTCAGGCGTACTGCTAAACGTGCTAGAAAGCGTGATTACACCCTTTTTCATCTGATGCGGTAGATTCAGCTTAGTTTTTTTCGTATCTATCCATAAGGCATTTCCTGCATTTGGGAGGCAGTAATTGTTATTTAACTGGGTATTGCTGACCATCATGTTAAAGCTAGTGGTATAAGGATAGTCGGCACTTATAAAGTCAAACTGACGTTCCACTGGGCTTGAGTCTAGCTTAGCTAGGCTGGTGCTCCCCGCCAAACCATCATTTAACCAGACTTGTAAAGTAGATCCCTGTAATAGTCCACTTTGAGAGCGAAAACTAAGTTGCCCATTTAAAATATCAGTTGCTTCCCAAACAGCTGGAAAGATCAGTGAAAGGTTTTTAGGGGAATTATCGAGCTTAAAATCGGTAACACCTAAATCCGCTAGGCTCTCGAATTTGCGTAAACTGGCCCATGTCGGTCTTGCAACAGGTCCATTTAATGATGCTGTTGGGGTATTGAGCTGTTCTAGATATTGGCGGTTGAGTAGAGCATTGATAGCCATCAGCAATTGCGATTCTGTCTCATATTCAATATTTAGAGTGGGCGTTTGGTTTTCCTGACTCAGACTAATTTGTGCATTCGGTAGTGATTTGGTTGAACGCTGAATACTGATAATGAAGTCGGGTACTACCCCCGTATTTGCAGTCAGTTTCCATTGTATGGGTGTAGCAAAGTTCCAAGCCGTGGTGAGTCGGCCGATCATGCTAGCTTCCATGAAATTTGTAGTATCAAAGCGCAGTAACGCCTGTATAGGTTCTGCGCGGTTGAGCTGGCTATTAAACAATGCATCTGGTAGCTGATTGAGCTGTAGGGTTTTACGCTGTGGCTGATAGCTCAGATTTGCCTGTGTGAGTGCCGTATAGAGATTACTAGATTCTAAGCACATATTTTCAGTGCTTTGTGCTTCAGTAGAGGGCTTTTGTAAAATACTAATATCGAGTCGGTGGAAGCCGCTTTGGGATGGTTGAAGGTTGAAACTTAATGTGCCTTTACCACTTAAGTTCTGCTGATGGATGAGCTGGTTGTCATAACGTACAATAATTGTACTATTACCCTGTACATTAAACTGACTATTGAACAGGACGTTTTGCCAGCTTTCCCCTTTAGCCACGTAAAAGAAATAAGGCGTACTTTGCTCAATGTTCTGTGAGATGAAATCATCTAGCTTCCATGTATCTGCATGGACATGTGCGCTACATGCAAGAAATAGGAGCGATGACATTAATGTAAAAGGAGCTGTTTTTATCTGTAAGGTCATTTTTTTTCCTTCTTCCGTTCTGTCTTGTACCAAGTAATTCCTTCACCTTTGATTTTTCCTTTCAGCATATCCCAAGCGGCTTTGAAAACAATCAACAGAAAGACTTGTGAATAAGTGAAATAGGCAATAAAAGCATAGAAATAAAATCTTTTCGGTACTTCTTTTTCAAGGCTAAGTGTGAACCAAATTTGTATTAAATAAAGGATAAAGGCCAGAATGAACAGTAGGGTGAATGGGCCTGGAATAGTAGTACCATCAATACCCAACAAGCCAATGATCATGGTCAAGTGACTTAAGAACAGGGCTGGAACAAACATGATGTAGCACATCATATTATTTCCGATTTCCATTCCAATTGGAAAAGGGTGTCGAATAGCTGTTCTTAAATATTTGCGTGTTACATAGAAGTTACCTTGAGTCCATCTAGAGCGTTGTTTGATGAAAATGCCTAGGTCACCAGGATCTTGCTGCCAGCCCACGGCATAAGGTACCCATTTAATTCGTTTATGACCTAAAAAAATCCGATAACTCATTTCTGTATCATCAACTAGAGATTTCTCATCAAAGCCACCCAAAATATCCAATGCGTCTCGCCAGATGACATAATTGGTGCCCATTAATGTCGATAGACGGAAGCGTAGCCAACGTCCGCCTTGAAAAATCCATTGAAAATAAATAAATTCAATTGCAATAAATGTACTGAGAGCACTGTCTTTCCAGTTACGTGTGCGTACTTTTCCATTGACAGCGACAAGGCTGGAATCTGCCAATAGAGTTTGCGCAATTAAACGCACACAATCGGGCTCAGGTGTACTATCTGCATCATAAACGGCAATCAGCTCGCCTTGAGCATACTTGAGGCCGTTATTTAAGGTTCTAGATTTTCCTTTACCACCTTGGCCTTTAGGGACATTAACTACACGAATGACAGGAAACTCGGCAGCCATGCGATCCGCAATTTCCTGTGTATCATCTTTGGAGGCATCATTAATCAGGAGTACCTCATAGCTTTCAGCAGGATAGTCCTGTGCGGCTAATGCACGTAAGGTATCCTCAATCACCAGCCCTTCATTATAAGCAGGAATCAATACACTGAGCATGGGCCAGCGTGGAGGTACTGGGAGGTTGGCCAGTTCTTTGCTGGCTTGAATAGAGTAGTGCCAAGCAGAAAAGCTAAGCCAAGCCCAAAAAGCTTGAGGAATCCAGATCCCAATAAATCCGATAATAAAAAGAATATCGATAGTGCTCATGATTTTTTAAACCTCCTCCATAGCATAGTAGAGAGAAGAATGAGCATTAAAATAATGATTACAAATACAGATACCCAAGAGGTAGATGTACCCCAAAAGCTTAGTAACCCTGGGTAATGAGTAGAGAGCACAAGGTGAAAAGGTAAAATCACTAAACCAGCTGAAAGTAATACATATCCGATCGGATTGGTGTGAATCCGGTCTTGCTGGCTATTAAAATGCAAATTTAAAAAATTCCAAGAAATTCCCAAGTCAGGATATGCAATATCACTTTCTGCAAGGCTGAGCTGCGGGTTTAAAACGATTCCAGTGCCATTAAAAGGTGAGTGAGTGTAAGCCGTATAAAAGAGCTGTTGGCCTGATTGGATACGCCGTGCAGGTAAAGGGAGTTGGTCAGGATTCGCTTGAACAACATATAAGCCACTTGGTAAGACCTTCAAGTTTGGATTCCAGCCTTCTTGAATATAGGCCCCCATAGGACGTAAGCCTGCACTGGTTGCCAAAGTTGCTAGACCAGGGAAGTGCTGCGGTTCAACACTACTTAGATCGAGTAGTGGGATTGCTCCTTCAGAAACTTCCTGTTTGACCTTAAAATAAATGGCAGGTCTCATGAAATTTTGAGGAATAAGTAGGCCAGATTTAATCCCTTGGCTCTTCATTTTTTTATAGCTTTCAGAGTCAAGTTGATCAACTGTAAAAACAGGCCATAATTTTTTAGTTGCTGAAAAATGTTCAGGAATTTTGCTGTTATCAGAGATCCCTTTTTGTTGGGTTGAAGTGGCCTTTTCCAAACGGCAGTGGTAATACTGCTGATAATAAGAGGAAAGGATTAAATCGGGCTGTGTATGGACTGAAATCAATAATCCGCAGGCGAAAATCATGCTACTCATAGGCTTTCCTCTGAAAAAGAAGTTTGCCCTTTGACATGCGAATGATGGGTGATTTTCGTTTTGATTAGTTCAATCTGTTTAATTCTGTCAATCAACTGCTTAGATGCCACAGAGTCTTGATCGGCAATCGTAATCACATAGAGCATCGAAAGTCGCGTATCAGTAAAAGAAAAATGTGGGGTCTCAAAATTATTTTCTAGTACATTGATAATTTTCTGCTGTAGGTGTTTTAGCTCATCCACCTGCAACATATCTCTTAATAAATTATGGTTGGTAATTTCTATATGAATTTCATTGTATTGAGGAATAAGGCCTTGGTTCAACATGTGTTGTACTTGATCATGCGTATAATGATAGGTACTGATAGGAAGTGTTTTATATATTAAATTTTTACGGTACGTATCAAGTAAGTCATTGGTCTGTCGATTGGTCGACATCATTTCATAATAAATACTCAATAGCACAGGTGCTACAGGGAAAACGAAAAGCTGCAATAATTTGGTATTGGTGTCGATTGTATTGACTTGGATATCAAACAAAATGTAAATAAAGAAGACAATAAAAATAAAAATACTCAGAATCATTGCTTGAATTAAATTTAAGAATCGCCCCAGTAAAATAAAAGCAATCAAAAGTACCCAGCTGCCTACAAGCTCTGTACGTAACCACTCGTATCCAACGATTCCTATAAAAAGGGTAATCAGCATAGGAATGAAGGTGATGGTTTGATTTGTTCTTACTAACCAATTCTTTTGCATTAAAATTACTTTTTAAGAAGTGTAATGATGTAAATAACTGTTAATTTTCATTTAAATTATTACATAAAGCATTGTAAATAAATTGTGTAAAAAGGATGTAAAATTATTATATTAGCCTGAAGACGGTTGACTTTTATTTAGAAATCTTAACTTTAATGACTTTATTAAATTTTCTTCTTGGAGGTGTACAGAGTATTGATTTCAGTAAAATTTGATTGAGGGAAAGATTGGTATTAATTCTGTTTAAGATTCCTAATAGCTAAATTTATTCAATGAGGGATAGGTCAATAGCATCCGTAAATATCGTCCCAAAAACTCTGATAATGCTTGAAGAAGTGGTAATGAAGTATGACATATTAAAATTTTAAATATGGTGTCTAGTATAGTTTGGAGCAGAAAGGCTTAAAAGACTGAGAAAAATGATTTTTTGAATAAGACTCCATTTTAAACAAAGTCTTACTCATTTGAATTTTTCAATTATAAGAATACAATTAATAAAATCACACCTAAAACGACGCGATACCAAGCAAACACTCTTAACGTATGTTTTTCTACAAATTTCACTAAAGTTTTTACAACAATTAATGCCGCAATAAAGGCTGCGACAAAGCCAACAGAAATATTCAGTAAATTATCCGAGGTTAGTACACTTGCATTGCGAATTAGGTCATAGGTGGCTGCACCGAGCATAGTCGGCATGGCTAGAAAGAAAGAAAATTCCGTTGCTGCTTTACGAGAAAGCCCCGATAACATACCCCCAATGATGGTTGCACCTGAACGCGAAGTGCCTGGAATCATTGCGACGCATTGTGCAAAGCCAACGATAATGGCCTGTTTGATGGTAATATCCGTTGCTTCAATAGTTTTAGGCTCAATTTTTCGAGCTTCTACTGCAAAAATAATCAATCCCCCGATAATCAGTGCACATGCCACTACCAGCGGGCTAAATAGTACTTGTTTAATAAAATCAACCGCTAGCACCCCAATGACCACTGCAGGAATGAAGGCCAAAATGACATTGATGGCAAAACGTCGCGCGTGTTGGTCGCCAGAAAAAAAGCCACGAACCAGTTCAATAATTTTGTGTCGGTATAACCAGCAAACAGCCAAAATAGCACCGAGCTGAATTACAACTTCAAATGCACGTCCCGCATCGGATTGGAAATCAATGAGATGACCAAAAAGAATCAAATGCCCTGTACTGGAAATCGGTAGAAACTCCGTTAATCCTTCGATAAGCCCTAAGAATAAGGCTTTAAGTAATTCCAAGTTGTGCATAAATAAAAAAGTTAATAATTAAAAATTGGAATCTGTTTTAAGGTATTTCGTGCAACTTTGAAATGGGGAGGAGAAAGTTTTTTAGTTTTTTTTATGTCATAGGTCTTGGGATGGATCGAGTATTCATGTGCTGTATGTGTATTTACGGTCGTGGCGGATGTTTTTTGAATGAAGAAAATGATGAAGACCGTAGAATGGTGCATCCAAACGAAAATATTCTAAAATCATATTCTATTCAGCGATAAAAACGCTGTAATCCTATTCAACGCTCTAAATGAATGGTTTTGAATTTTTTGTCATCACTCTTGTGTATACCTTGGATTATTCTTTGCTTAGATGAAAAAAATTGCATGGAAATCGAAATGAGCCCAACAATTTCTAGATCTAACTGATGCTGTTTAAAGAGCACGTGATCAAAAGTTCAGTTATCTAAAGAGCAAGCCAATCATTGTTTCACTTTTTTTGACTGAGTTGTCATCGGAATTAGAGAAGTTGAAATAAGAAGAAGAAAAAGATGCTTATTTAATTTTAAATAGAATAATTTACGCAAAGTTTACGCCATCCGCATTTTTGAATATAGAGAATTTACGCCCTCAATTTCCATACTTACGCTGACCTATTTTAAATGGCTTTTGCTATGTGGGAATTTATTACTGTATTTGTATTTTCATTGCTGTTGGCCTATCCGCTAGGACACTATCTTGCGGATGTGATGCAAACCAAACCAATGAAAAGTGACAGCTTCTTTAAGTGGATTGAGCAACCGATTTATGCTGTGCTCGGTGTCAAGCGCAGCGGGATGAACTGGCGACAATATTTGGGTGCCTTTGTTCTGAGTAATGTTTTACTGCTTGGGGCGAGTGTCACTATTTTAATGACACAGGCATGGTTACCATTGAATCCTGATCATATTCCGAATATGAATTGGGACTTGGCTTTACATACCACCATTTCATTCCTGACCAATACCAACCAACAACACTATTCTGGACAGGCTCAACTGTCTTATCTATCGCAAATGACCGTGATTGTGGGATTGCAATATTTTTCTCCAATCATGGGGCTTGCCTTATTGGTTGCCATGTTAAGAGCATTATTTTTACAATCAGCTCAACAACAAGACCTAGATCAAAACAAATGGAATCGCATTAATCTGGGTAATTATTGGATGGATATCATTCGACCACTATTTCGATTTTTCATTCCTTTGGGATTTATTTTTTCTTTACTGCTCACTTTTCAAGGTGTGCCAGCAACCTTATCTGCGGGGCCAACAGCGCAAGTTTTAGAGCAAAGCACAGAAGTCAAAACTCAACATATTCCACTGGGCCCTGTTGCACCGATGGTGGCAATTAAACAACTGGGCAGTAATGGGGGTGGCTGGTATGGCCCCAACAGCACTGTGCCTTTAGAAAATCCAACACCATTGTCCAATGTGATTGAGATGATTGCGATTTTACTGATTCCACTTTCTGCGGTGTTTATGGTTGGGCGTTTTATTCAACGTAAAAAACTGATGTGGATGATTTTTGGCAGCATGTTGTTAATGTCACTTTCTTCAACGCTATTGACCCTGTGGGCTGAAAAATCTTCGCTCACTCCAAATACTGCTTTGATGGAAGGGAAGGAAATGCGTTTCGGTGCTGAAGCATCGGCATTGTGGGGAAGTTTGACCACACAAGTGAATAACGGCTCTGTGAATATGATGCATGACTCTGCCTCACCCCTAACGGGATTGGTTGAACTGTGCAATATGTTGATCAATGCCATTTGGGGCGGCATAGGGTGTGGTTTATTACAGTTCTTCATTTATCTGTTTTTAGCGGTATTTATCGCAGGTTTGATGACAGGGCGTACCCCTGAATTATTTGGGCGAAAAGTTGAAGTCACTGAAATTAAGTTATTAGCGCTGGTGATTCTTTTACAACCTGTGGTGATTCTTGGTCTGACTGCGATTGCAATTGCATTCCCATCGATGACAGGAAATTCTAATCCAGATTTTCACGGTATTAGCCAAGTGTTTTATGAGTATGTCTCTGCTTATGCCAACAATGGTTCGGGTTTTGAAGGCTTAGGCGATAACACGTTATGGTGGAATCTGAGTGCCAGTGTCGCTTTACTGGCAGGGCGTTATAGCGTGTTGATCATTCCAGTCTTAATTGCAGTCAGTTTAGCAACCAAACCGCAAGCAGCCGAAAGCAAAGGTTCTTTACATATTGAGTCACCGACATTTGCACTGACCTTAATCGGAATCGTGTTGATTCTCACCTTATTGCAATTCATGCCCGTGTTGGTGATTGGGCCAATTGCTGACTATTTATCGATAAAAGTTTAAGCGTGGAGCAAGCACAATGAAACATTCAAATGCGACACAACAGATGGATATCTTGAATAAAGAAATTATTCAGCAAACTTTCCATAAATTGCTGCCTCAACACGCGTTTAAAAATCCAGTGATGGCATGTGTGTGGGTGGGAACAGTTTTAACCCTTGTTGCCACTTTGATGGGAAATGCCAGTTTAGGTTTTGGTTTAGTCCTAAGCTTGATTTTATTGGTCACGGTCTTATTTGCCAATTATGCCGAGGCGGTGGCAGAAGCCAAAGGACGTGGGCAAGCAGCATCTTTACGTCAGGCGCGTGAAAATTTAACTGCAAATCGTATTCTCGATTTAAATGCCATCCCGACAGTGATTTCTGCAAACCTACTCAAAAAGGATGATTTAGTCATCGTCAAAGCAGGTGAAATTGTTCCAGCGGATGGTGAAATTATTCAGGGTTTTGCGACCATCAATGAATCAGCCGTTACAGGTGAATCTGCACCCGTACTGCGTGAAGCCAATACCGACCGTTCAGGTGTGATTGGCGGCACTAAGGTTTTGTCCGATGAAATTATTATTCGAGTCAGTAATGAAGCAGGGCATAGTTTCCTAGACCGTATGATTGCCTTGGTGGAAGGTGCCAACCGTCAAAAGACACCGAATGAGGTTGCACTCAGTATTTTGCTCAACATCATGACCATTACTTTTATTGTGGTGGTGCTGACTTTACCTGTTATTGGATCAATGGTCGGGATCAAAATCAGTATGGTTTTGCTGATTGCCCTATTGGTGTGTTTGATTCCAACTACGATTGGCGGCTTGCTGCCTGCAATCGGTATCGCAGGGATGAACCGTGCTTTAAAAGCTAATGTCTTAGCAAAATCAGGGAAAGCGGTTGAAGTTGCGGGTGATATTGATGTGTTGTTGTTGGATAAAACTGGCACGATTACCTATGGAGATCGCCAAGCCACTGCTTTTTATCCATTGGCAGGTGTGACACCAAGTGAGTTACGCGAAGCAGCAATGCTCACTTCTTTTGCTGATCCAACGCCTGAAGGGAAGTCGATCATCAGCCTTGGGAAAGAGCTAGGTGAAAGCATCCAAGAGCCGAAAGATGCTGAGTTCATTCAGTTTAGTGCCTCAACACGTTTATCGGGTGTGGACTTGGCTACGGGACAAAAGATTCGTAAAGGTGCAGTCGATGCCATTCTTAAATTTACCGATCAAGAAATCAAAGACAACATTGAGCTTAAAACTCGTGTAGAGCAAGTGGCTTCTAAAGGTGCAACACCACTTGTGGTGGCTTTGAATCACAATATTTTAGGTGTGATTGAACTTTCGGATGTGATTAAGCAAGGGATTAAAGAGCGCTTTGCACTACTACGTGAAATGGGCATCAAAACCATTATGGTCACGGGAGACAATCCGTTGACTGCGGCTGCGATTGCGGCTGAAGCAGGGGTGGATGACTATATTGCGGAAGCGAGACCTGAGGACAAATTGGCGTGCATTCGTAATGAGCAAGCAGCAGGGAAATTGGTCGCAATGGTGGGTGATGGTACCAACGATGCACCAGCCTTAGCGCAGGCGGATATTGGATTAGCCATGAACTCAGGCACTCAAGCAGCCAAAGAAGCAGGCAACATGGTGGACTTGGATTCCGATCCGACCAAATTGCTAGATGTGGTCGAAATTGGTAAGCAGCAATTGATTACTCGTGGAGCATTAACCACTTTTTCGTTGGCAAATGACGTCTCTAAGTACTTTGTGATTTTACCAGCCTTGTTTGCCGTGGCGATTCCACAACTTGGGGTACTGAATATTTTGCAACTCAGTAGCCCGAGTAGTGCGGTGATTTCTGCATTGATCTTTAATGCCTTGATTATTCCAATGTTGATTCCATTGGCATTGAGAGGTGTGCAATTCAAACCAGCCAGTGCGCTGCAATTGTTACGCCGTAATATGCTGATTTACGGGGTAGGTGGGGTGATCTTTCCGTTTATTGTGATCAAGCTGATTGATCTTGTTGTGTCCTTGTGGATTTAGGAGTGAGATATGAATACTTTATTGAGTCATGAGCAATTGAATCAACAGGATTTAGCATTATCTAGTCAAGGACATTCAGTCCTACGTCCGAGTCTTGGTTTGATTGTGGTTGGTTTTTTGATTGCAGGCATGTTGTACGCTACAGCGAGTGTATCCATTGCGCAGTTGATTTTTCCCAAACAAGCCAATGGTAGTGTCATTGAACTGAATGGTAAAATTATTGGTTCAAGCTTGGTAGGACAAAACTTTGTTAGTGAACAATATTTTCATGGACGACCAAGTGCGGTAAGTTACAATGTCGATGGCATGGCAGGCAGTAATTTAGCAATCTCTAATCTTGATTTACAAAAACAAATTAAAGAGCGAACAGTGCAATTTGCCCAGAATAATCATATTACTGAGCAACACGTGCCGAACGAGATGGTGACGGCTTCAGGAAGCGGGATTGACCCAGATATTTCACCTGAAAGTGCTTTATTACAGGTGAAACGCGTGGCGCAGCAACGTCATTTACCTGAGCAACACGTTCGTGATTTGGTTCAACAACAAATTCAGCCTGCACAGTTCGGCGTATATGGGCAAGCGCGAGTGAATGTGTTGCAGTTAAATTTAGCCTTAGATCAATTGTCATCGACCACACGTTGATAGAGCGTAATTATGCAGATCGACCGTAATAACAAAGCAGATGCATGGTTGGCACATAGTCAGCGTGAACAATCTGGACGTTTGACCATTTTCTTGGGTGCAGCACCTGGGGTGGGGAAAACCTATGCCATGCTGACCCGAGCGCATGAGTTGACGCAACAAGGGCAGCATGTGGTCGTTGGGGTCGTAGAAACCCACGGTCGATCTGATACCGAACGTTTGATTCAAGGGTTGAATGTTATTCCAAGGAAGCCTGTGGAATATCAGGGGCGAATGTTGGATGAGATGGATCTCGACCAAATTCTTAAATTAAAGCCTCAAATTGTGCTTGTTGATGAACTTGCACATCGAAATGTTCCCAATAGTCGGCATGAATATCGTTGGCAGGATGTCAATGAGTTGTTGGATGCAGGCATTGATGTCTATAGCACCTTAAATATTCAGCATTTGGAAAGCCTGAATGATGTGGTTTTTCAAATTACGGGGATTCGGGTAACTGAAACGGTGCCCGATGCACTACTTAAACGTTTGAAAGATATTCGACTGGTTGATTTACCTGTTCCTGAATTATTAGAACGAATGAATCATGGCAAGATTTATTTCGCCGATGTTGCCGCCCATGCATTACAAGGTTTTTTTAAAGCTGCGAATTTGACAGCGTTACGTGATCTGGCAATTCAAACTGTTGCAGGGCAAGTCGATATTGATTATCGAGAAAAATTTGTTGCGCAAGGGCAGATTATTCCGATTCAAAATCACGTCATGTTGGCAATAGATGGTTCTGAATTCTCTGAAGATTTGGTACGCCGTGCGCATCGGATTGCGGAAAGGCGCAATGCAACGTGGAGCGTCATTTCGATTCAAAAAAGTAAGGTTGAAACGACCCAAGCCTTTGCCGTGACTAAAGCCTTTAATCTAGCGCGTAAGCTCGGTGCAGATACCTATTTGCTGTATAGCAATCATATTGCATCGACCATTTTACAGGCCGCTTATGATTATGGTGCATCTAATATTTTACTCGGCAAAAGCCCTCAAAAATCGCTATGGCAGCGTCTATTTTCAGATCATATTGCCGATCAACTGTTAGAGAAACAGCATCCTTTTGAAATCACCTTTGTTCAGCCTTTAAAAGCCAAAAATAATGAAAAGCGTTTGCAGACAGATGTGGCTCATTCATCTTGGCTGGAACAAGGCTTGGCGTTTAATCAACGTGAAGTGTTTGAAAGTATTATCATTGTATTACTAGGACTGATTGTGGCGGCAATCAGTGATCATTTTATTGGGTATAGTGATTTAGCTTTAATTTTTATTGTGACTGTATTATTGGTTGCGATACGTGCCCGCATGTTGATTACAATTATCAGCGTATTCGTCTGTTTTTTACTCTATAACTACTTTTTTATTGAACCTCGTTTTACCTTTATGATTAGTGCTGAACGTGGGGTGATTACCATTATCACGTTCATTGTCTCAGCTTTACTGGTCGGGCGTTTGGCCAACCAATTACGCGCTCAAGTACTCAGCCTACGTGCTGCAAATTCAGTGTCGTTACAGTTACAAGAATTAGAGCGCAAGCTATCGACCTGTGTAGATATTGAACAGGTGTTAAATGTCGCCAAACAACATTTGGAAACTTCATTAAATGCCACGGTTTGGTTAAAAGTTGAAAATCAGTCTTTAGGTGATGCATCCGTCTTAAATGAAAAAGATCAAATTGCCGCAGATTGGACGCAGAAGAATGCGAAACCCTGTGGACGTTTTACCAATACGTTGACCAATTCTGATTGGTGGTTTATTCCGCTGAATTTGGTGAAAGAATATGGGGTGATTGCAATTCGCTTTCATCAAAATGCTCAAACCATCAGTTTTGAATTGCAACGTTTAACTGAGTTGATGATTGAGGATATCGCACAAACTGTTGCTCGGGTTCAACTCTCGTTACAGTTAGAAAATTCTCGTGTGGTGGCTGAAACGGAAAAGCTCCGCTCTGCTTTACTTTCTTCGGTATCGCATGATTTACGTTCACCCTTAGCCGCGATGATTGGTTCGGCAGATACGCTCAAATATTATGGTGAACAGATGCCTGAAAGCGATCGCCATGAATTATTAGACACCATTCATATCGAGGGCGAACGACTGGATCGCTATATTCAAAACCTGTTGGACATGACTCGTTTAGGTCATCAGGGTTTGACTTTGAGTCGTGCTTGGATCGGTGTGGATGAACTGATTGGCTCGGCAACGCAACGACTGAAACGCTATCAGCCTGAGGTGAAAATTGAGATTGCTTTGGCGGAAGAACTTCCGCAATTGTATGTGCATCCTGCTTTAATTGAACAAGCCATTTTTAATGTCTTAGAAAATGCCGCCAAGTTTTCACCAGAGAATGTTCCAATTGAAATCAAGATTCAGCAAGAGGGACACTTCTTACAAATTGACATTACCGATCAAGGGATTGGTATTCCCGAAGATGAACGTGAACAAATTTTTGATATGTTCTATACCATGCAGCGTGGCGATCGCGGTAAAACAGGAACAGGTTTAGGGTTGGCGATTGTCAAAGCAATTATTGGCGCACATATGGGTAGTATCGAAGCTTTTGCTAGAACAGATGGTCAAGGCACCTTAATTCGCATACGATTACCGTTACATCAGGACTAAAAACATTTTTATGCCGCAAACAATTCATCCGAATGCATCAATTCTGATTATTGATGATGAGCCTCAAATCCGAAAATTTTTGGACATTGCTTTACGTGCGCAAGGTTATCAGGTGCATGTTGCTGAAAGTGGCATGAAAGGCTTAGAAATTTTGGCAACACGAGGTGCGGATTTACTGATTTTAGATTTGGGTTTACCTGATATGGAAGGGCAGCAGGTGTTGACCGAGATGAGACAGTGGTCAGATATTCCTGTGATTGTGTTATCTGCACGCCCTGATGAAAATCAAAAAATTAAATTGCTCGATGCAGGCGCAAACGACTATGTGACCAAACCGTTTAGCATTCAGGAATTATGCGCTCGTATTCGAGTGATGTTTCGCAATAAACCACAACAGTCTGAACAGAATGTTGTATTTGATGATGGTCAATTATCTGTGGATGTGGCTGAACATGTGGTGACATTTGCTCAGGAAGAAATTGTACTCAGCAAAAAAGAATTTCAACTGTTAGCACTCTTGATTCGTCATCAAGGTAAGATCGTCACACAAAAACAAATCATGACCGAGTTATGGGGCATTAGTCATGAAGAGGATACTCATTATCTTCGAATCTTGGTGAAAAAACTCCGCAGCAAAATTGGAGATTCTGCGGTCACTCCAAAATATATTTTTACCATTGCAGGCGTGGGGTTACGTTTCGATGCAGCAAACCGCACATAGTAAAAAGCTCAATTTTTTTATAATCGATTTTGGCTAACTTAGAGTTTCAAAAGATGCCTAATTTTATTCGTAATCATAGGATTACAAGCCAAAATTGCAATTAAGATAATAGATATACCGAGAATACTGAACATGTCAGGAATCTCATGCCAAAAAATAAAGCCCCAAATCCCTGCAAATACAATCGCAATATAATTCATCGGCCCAATTTGCCCAGCAGGGGCTAAACTATAGGCATAAGACATAAACAACTGGCTGATGTTGGCTAAGAGCCCTGCGGTAATGAGTAAGGCCAATTCTTTGAGTGTGAAGATACGCCAGTGCCAAAACATTGGAATAGATGAAATGAGCGTGCCAAAAATACAAAAATAGAAAACGATCCGTTCAGGTGGCTCAGTACTGGTCAGTGCACGTACAGTGACAAAGGCCATTGCAGATAAGAAACAAGCACCTAGACCAATCACAGACAACGCATTAAACATCCCTTGATCAGGTTTTGCCACCAACAGCACTCCGATTAAACCGACAACTGCCGCGATAATCATGCCAAGGCTTATTTTTTCTTTGAGAAAGAAGTAGGCAATCAGTGGAATAAAAATCGGTGAGGAGTAACTAAACACCATCGCATTGGACAGTTTTAGATGTGCAATAGCATAGAAAAAACCATACATTGCAGCTAAACCGACTACACTGCGCCAAGTATGCATCCACAATTTATCGGTTTTAATAAAACTTAAACCCTGCTTAAACAGCATAGGAATAAAAATAAATAATCCGACAGCATTCCTAAAAAAGACCACTGTCGGATTATCTACCGTTTCAGATGCAAAACGAATGCACACGCCCATAATCGAAAACAGTAAGGCTGAAGTCATTAAACAGAGCAGTGCTTTACTCACAGCCGTTGAGGGAGATGATGTGTTTTGCATCATAAAATTGTGTTTCCGAGTACATAAACAGGTAAATAGAAGAATCAGCCGATTCCTCTACCTACCTTATAAAGTTTAGGTCACAGGGGCAGGGTTAAAGACTGCAAGTGAATTATGAATTCCCCAGTGATCTGACCAAGTTTTCTTTTCACCGCTTGCAACTTGCAAAATGAGTTCAAATAATTCCCAACCCACTTGTTCAATGCTGCGTTTACCAATCGCGATATCACCCGCGCTAATATCAATCAGGTCATACCAACGGTTGGCAATGGTGTTACGGCTCGCCATTTTAATCACAGGAACTGCGGCTAAACCGTAAGGCGTGCCACGACCTGTGGTAAAGACTTGTACTGTAATGCCAGAAGCCATTTGTTGTGTACCACAAATAAAGTCGCTAGATGGCGTTGCAGCAAAAATCAGCCCTTTCTTGGTTGGTTTTTGTCCCGGTGCCAAGACTTCAACAATTGCGGAGCTGCCAGACTTAGCAATCGAGCCCATGGCTTTTTCCACAATATTGTTTAACCCCCCCTTTTTGTTACCTGGGGTGGTATTGGCACTGCGGTCTACTTTACCTGCGGCGAGGTAGTCATCATACCATTGCATTTCACGAATGAGGTCTTTTGCAACTTGCTCATTTTCAGCACGAGGCGTGAGTAAATGAATGCCATCACGGACTTCAGTGACTTCTGAGAACATCACTGTACCGCCGCAACGCACAATCAGGTCAGAGGCAAAGCCAACAGCAGGGTTAGAGGTGACACCTGAGAATGCATCACTGCCACCACATTGCATACCCACCACCAAATGTGATGCAGACACTTCTTCACGTTGACGTTGATTTAGTTTTTCTAAATGGTGTTCAGCCACCGCCAAAATGTGGTCAACCATACTCTGAAAGCCATTATGACGTTCATCTTGCAGTTGAATGATGTCTTGGTCTTCAACAGGAATGCGTTTGTTTTCAGCAGGAATATTCAGCAAGCGTTCAGGTTGCATTTTTTCACAGCCCAAGCTGACCACCATCACTTCGCCACCAAAGTTTGGATTCAGCGCTAAGTTATGAATGGTACGAATCGGCACAATCGCCGCAGGTGCATCAATCGCGACACCACAGCCATATAAGTGGTTGAGTCCGACAATACCATCGACATTTGGATATTTATGCAGTAATTCACGCTCTACGATTTTCACCACATGATCGACAATCCCTTCAACGCAGTTCACGCTGGTGGTAATTGCCAATAAGTTTTTGGTTCCAACAGAACCATCTTTGTTTTTATAACCTTTAAAAGTATAGCCAGTGAGCGGTTCAAGTACTGGTGCAGGACGAGTCGCGAGTTCTAAAGAGTCTAAGGTCGGTGCTTCAGGCATCCGTGTAACCGCTTCATTGACCCATGAGCCTGCATTTAGCGTTTTATTTGCATATCCAATAATTTCACTGTAGCGCACAATCGGATCATTTTCTTTTAATGTTGTTAATAAGACTTTATGCCCTTGAGGGACAGCTTCAACCAAAGTGATGTCTTGTGCTTCAACATAAGTGCCTTGTGCTAGACCACCATCGTTCACCACGATCGCGACGTTGTCTTGCGGATTAATTTTGATGAGTAGTGGTCTTTGTTGCATGATCGTTCCTTGTATTAAGTGGCAAACAGAGCTAGTTAGAAGATAGCTAGCTCTGGTAAAGCATGAAGCAGATGAATTAAGGTGCAGTGGTTTTCAGTTGGAAACGCTCGATTTTGCCAACCATGAATAGATAACACAGTAGTGCAATCACGGCATGGATACCGACAAAGACTAAGGCATTATTGAAAGAACCTGTTGAGCTGATGATGTAACCAATCACAATTGGAATCACAATGCCTGCGGTATTACCAAAGGTGTTGAATAGACCACCCGATAGACCAATCATTTCTTTAGGTGCGACGTCTGACATAACCGCCCAACCTAAAGAACCAAAGCCTTTGCCAAAGAAAGCCAATGACATAAAGAAGATGATGGCAGTATGTGATTCCACATAGTTACAGATCACAATACTGGTCGATAAGAACAGACCTAAAATAATTGGCAACTTACGTGCGAAAGTCACTGAATGATTCATTTTGATAAGACGGTCTGATACCAAACCACCCAAAATGCCACCGATAAAACCACAGAGTGCAGGTGCAACTGCAGCAAAACCAGCTTGTAAAATGGTCATATGACGTTCTTTTACAAGGTACACAGGGAACCAAGTTAAGAAGAAATAGGTTAAGCAGTTAATACAATACTGCGCGATGAATATCCCCAGTAACATACGTGAAGAAAGAAGCTGTTTAATATCGGCAAAAGAGGTCTTTTTCTTTTGCTGATTATTATTTTTGTCTTCCCCCATGAGGACTAAACCACCACCTTGTTTGATGTATTCAAGCTCTGATGGATTGATACTTGGATGGTTGACTGGGCTATAAATCACTTTTAGCCAAATAAACGATACAACAATACCAAGACCACCCATAATCCAGAAAATAGATTGCCAGTGCACTTGAGCAACCAGCCACCCCATAAATGGTGCAAAGATCACGGTTGCAAAATACTGTGCAGAGTTAAAAATGGCTGCTGCTGTACCGCGTTCTTTGGTGGGGAACCATGCTGCCACAATTTGGCTATTGCCTGGAAAAGCAGGGCTTTCAGATAAGCCAACAAGGAAACGCAATAAAAACAGGACACTAATGACAGCGCCAGTGCTGCCGAAAATATCCGAAAAACCAATTAAAATCGTGAAGAATGACCATAAAAAAATACTGGCAAAATAAACTTTTCGCGCACCGTATTTATCGAGTAGCCAGCCTCCAGGAATCTGACCAATCACATAGGCCCATGCGAACGCAGAAAAAATATAGCCCATGGTCACAGAGTCAATACCTAACTCTTGTGTCATTGGTGAAGCAGCCATAGAAAGGGTGGCACGATCACCGTAGTTTAATGAGGTGACAATAAAGATCATCGCTAAAATTAAGTAGCGGGTCTTGGTATGTTTGGCCGTTGCAACTGTAGCGGCGCTTTGCGTTTGTAAGTTTTCCATACACAAACTCTTCTATCCGTAACCTAATTTGTGCGCAATCAAATTAGAGTGACTTCATGTCTATTTAACGAAATAGGTATTTTTTCATCATGAGTAAATACCTATTTCTTCCAAAATGCTCAAAGCAGTCTTTAAAGATGTATGACATCTTATGATTATTTTTGAATTGTTTGCAATTTGTTTTTTTTTGGATTTTAATGGGTTTTTTATTAAGCTATTGAATATTAATAATTTAAAAAAATAAAGAGGTATGATGACTTGCTCGTTTGCCTAAGAGAAACTTATTTATACGCATAAAACATCATATTTTATTCTTTTTAAAAGAGGAACTAAATCAGCAATTAGTTGAAAAAGTATAGGATTTTTTGCCTATTATTTAACTCTCGAGCAATTTTCTGGGCTTTTTGAGAAAAAAGATTGGATATTGAAAATTTATGTTGTAGGATGTCAGACAACTTATAGATAACTATGGAGAGTTACAATGGAAGCAGTTGAGTTAAAGAGCATTATTTCTGATGGTTTACTTTCTTTTCCAGTAACTGACTTTGATCAGAATGGTGATTTTAATAAAGCGACTTATCAAAAGCGCTTAGAATGGTTAGCCCCATATGGTGCAAGTGCACTCTTTGCTGCGGGTGGTACAGGTGAGTTTTTCTCATTAACGGGTAACGAATATTCTGAAGTGATTAAGACCGCGGTTGATACCTGTAAAGGCAGCGTGCCAATTATTGCGGGTGCAGGTGGTCCAACACGTCAAGCGATTGCACAAGCTCAAGAAGCAGAACGTCTTGGCGCTCAAGGTATTCTTTTAATGCCACATTATTTAACGGAAGCGAGCCAAGAAGGTTTGGTCGAGCACGTTAAACAAGTGTGTAACTCGGTAGACTTCGGTGTCATTTTCTATAACCGTAGTGTATCTCTTCTAACTCTTGATTCATTACAACAGCTAACCGCTGCTTGCCCGAACTTGATCGGCTTTAAAGACAGTTCTGGTCAAATTGATATGATGACAGGTATTACTCAAACTGTCGGTGATCGTTTATCTTACTTAGGTGGTTTACCAACTGCAGAAGTATTTGCTGCACCGTACAAAGCACTCGGTTGCCCAGTGTATTCATCTGCAGTGTTTAACTTCATTCCAAAAACTGCCATGGAGTTCTACCACGCAATTCGTGCCAACGATACAGCAACGACTGATCGTTTAATCAAGGATTTCTTTTTGCCGTTAATCCAAATCCGTGACCGTAAAGCGGGTTATGGCGTAAGTATGATTAAAGCGGGTGCCAAGATTGTGGGTTATGATGCGGGTCCTGTTCGTCCACCATTAAGTGACTTAACGCCGAAAGACTTCGAAGATTTGGCTGCATTAATTGCAACTTTAGGTCCGCAATAAGTTTAGAAATTTAGGCATTGGAGTTTATTCATGGCATTGAATATAGGTAAGCAATTTATCAAGGGTCAGCGTGTAGCAGTACATGCACCTGCACTTGAAAGTATTAATGCAACAGACTATCAACCTACGGGCTACCTCTTTAGTCAAGCGAGTATTGAAGAAGTTGATGCTGCAGCTCAAGCCGCAGAAGCTGCTTTTGTGTTGTACAGCCAAACTTCGCAAGAGCAACGAGCAGGTTTCTTAGATGAAATTGCCATTGAAATTGAAGCTTTAGGTGCATCACTACAAGAGGTTGCTTCTTTAGAAACGGGTCTCCCTTTGGCGCGTTTGCAAGGTGAAACAGGGCGCATTACAGGTCAGTTGCGTTTATTTGCTCAGTTGTTACGTCGTGGTGATTTTTATGCTGCACGTATTGATCCTGCATTGCCAGATCGTAAGCCGATGCCTCGTGTTGACCTACGTCAGTATAAAGTTGGTTTAGGTCCTGTTGCCGTGTTTGGTGCGAGTAATTTCCCACTGGCATTTTCAACCGCGGGTGGCGACACCGTTGCTGCTTTGGCTGCGGGCTGTACTGTGGTATTTAAGGCACACTCAGGGCATATGGCAACTGCTGAATTGGTGGCTGAAGCCATTGAAAAAGCTGTCGTAAAATGTGGCATGCCCGCTGGTACTTTCAATATGATCTTTGGTGGACGTATTGGTGCAGATTTGGTGGCACATCCTTTAATTCAAGCTGTGGGTTTTACTGGTTCTTTGGAAGGTGGTATGGCGCTGTATAACATTGCGCAAAACCGTCCACAACCAATTCCTGTCTTTGCTGAAATGTCGAGTGTGAATCCATTGGTGGTGATGCCACAAGCATTGGCTGCTCGTGGCGCGCAAATTGCACAAGATACCGTGGCGTCATTCAACATGGGCTGTGGTCAATTCTGTACCAAACCAGGTCTGATTTTAGGCGTGAAAAGTCCTGAATTTGATCGTTTTGTTGAAGGTTTGGTTGCCCATACCGAGCAAGCCGCTCCACAAGTGATGTTAAATTCGGGTACGTTGAAAAGCTATCAACAGGGTGTGGCTGCACTCAATGCAGAGACAGGTTTTGAGCAGATTGCTCAAGGTCAAGCAGCGACGTTGATTTCACAAGCATCGGCTAACTTGTTCCAAGCAGACCAAAGCGTTTTGTTGGCAGGTAATGCCAAGCTACAACATGAAGTGTTTGGTCCAATGTCGATTGTTGTTGCAGTAGACGACGAAGCAACCTTATTACAAGGTCTTGAACAATTGGCAGGGCAATTGACTGCAACCATTATTGGTGAAGATGCTGAATTGGCGACGGCACAAGCATTATTAACACTGTTCACGCGTAAAGCAGGGCGTGTGTTATTTAATGGCTTCCCAACGGGGGTAGAAGTGTCTGATGCGATGGTGCATGGCGGTCCATTCCCTGCAACAAGTGATGCGCGTGGTACATCGGTAGGTACGGGTGCAATTGAGCGTTTCATGCGTCCAGTATGTTATCAAAACACACCACAAGCTCTGTTGCCAGATGCACTTAAAAATGAAAACCCTTTGCAGATTAACCGCTTGATTAATGGTGAGTTGACCAAAGCAGCACTATAAGTCAATCCAATTTTTTCTGAGCCACGCTGTGATTCGTCATCGCGTGGCTTTCTTAAGGATGGTAGGGTATGGAAAGTTTTAACTGTAGTAATGCCAAAGCGCTGTTGTCTATGATTATGGATAAAGCAGTCGCGGGTGATCCCGTCGAAATCACCAGAAAAGGCCGTGAATCTGCGGTCATGATCAGCAAGGCCTCCTATGAGGCTTATAAAAAAGCAGAATTTGAGGCGAAATTTCCAAAACAGTCCGAATCTTACTGAAGGTTTTGGGCTTCAAAATGTAGTGCACGAGCATGTCAGGCGAGTATTTCCTTTTTTGAATAAACAGTGTTAGTTTGAATGACACGATCAGACTGATATGATGTATCACCACTCCCGATAACAACTGAAGTCCAAACAACTTACTATAGGGCTATTGGGTTGGGTTATAGTAAACTAAGTCTCTAATTTTCCAATATTTGGTGAGTCTCTTTCATTATGTCTAGTGCGATTAAATCTAGATCAACAAAAAAATTAAGCCAAATCATCGTCGCGCAATTGATTGAAAAAATTCAATCCGGAGACTTTAAGGTTGGAGAAAAAATTCCGACAGAACTTGAACTGATTGAACAGTTTGAAGTGAGTCGTTCGGTTATTCGAGAGGCTATTACCGAATTACGTTCTCTCGGTTATGTCGAGACCCGTCATGGCATTGGTACTTTTGTCAAAGAACATTCTATCGAACAAAATTTTTTACTTTCAAATGCCAGTTTAGAAACCATCAATGACATTGTGGCATTACTGGAATTGCGGATCAGTTTAGAGTCGGAAGCCGTATTTTTGGCATCTGAACGTCGTAAACAAGTACATATTGATCAGATGAAAGCGGCATTAAATGATTTTGAAATGCATATTTCATCGGGTGAAAATGATGGCACCGTCAAAGCCGATTATGACTTTCATATTGCGATTGCTGAGGCCTCTGCCAACCAATATTTTGTGGACTTTTTGAAGTACTTGGGTGAGAAAATTATCCCGCGTGCACGGGTGAAGTCGATTGAACAAAGTCCAGAAAATCGTGAAGAGTATTTAAAAGCGGTACATCATGACCATGTTAATATTTTCAATGCCATTGTGGATCAAGATGGACTTTTGGCGCGTCAAATGATGCGTGCTCATCTCTCAAAAAGCATTAAAAAGTTTAAGCAATAGTTTTCGGATTTAACGACGATTAAAGTTCTGATATAAAAAAGCAGCATGACTTAATTCGAGTCTGCTGCTTTTTTTATTGATGCAAAGTCTATTGAAGCATGATGTATTTAAACAAGGTTTTGCTTAACACCTTGCATATTTTGATTGATATTACTTTGTAAAATGTCAAACAAACGTTGCTGTGCTTCGTCTGTACCCCAAGCAATATGTCCAGTAATCATGACATTGGCATGCTGGCGTTGTAATTGGAGTAGCGGGTGATCATCGGCAGGCGGTTCCTGATTCAATACATCAGCACCAAAGCCCGCAATTTTTTTGCTTTCAATTGCTGCAATCAGGTCGGCATCATGCACTAAGCCACCACGTCCAACATTAATCAGAATACTTTTTTCTTTCATGCGTTCAAAGACTGAAGCGTCGATCATGTGTTGGGTTTCAGCATTTAACTCACAGTGCAAAGACAGAATGTCTGCTTGCTCAACTGCTTGTTCAAAAGGGATATAACCGTCACGGCAGGCAGGTGCATTTTTACGTTCGCTAAAGATCACCTTCATTCCAAAGGCTTGCGCTTTTTGTGCAAGCGATAAACCAATTTCACCTTTGCCAACAATAGTTAGTGTTTTATTTTTGAGTTCACCCATTGGAGCAGCTAAAAAGAATGAGCTGTTGCCCGTTGACCACAATCCTTGTTTAACGCCATCAACCTGTTGAGGAAAATTTTTAATTAAATTAATCATTAAGGTGAACGCATGTTCAGCAACGGCATCGCCTGCATAGCCACGGATATTACAGACTTGAACGCCATGTTGTTTGAGCAGAGGCAGATTGACGTGGTTAAAGCCAGTTGAGCAGAGTGCGAGGAGCTTTAGATTGGGATTGTTGGCTAAAACTTGTTCATTAACATTTAAATCACTAATGATAATGACATCTTGATCATGGACTTGTGTTTGAAACTGCTCTTGATCGAGTTGCTGGAATTCGCTGTATTGCACAGGAAAATCGAATTGAAATGCTTGATCAATTAAGACATATTTTTCGGCACAGGTTACTTTGAGAGTCGACATAAGAAAGTATTCAACATAAAACTAGAGGATATAAGACATCATATGTCATCTAAGTGCTGATTTCTATATCACATCATCATACGCAGGGCAGTTGCGCATCGTTCAAGCCATTTCTTGATTTTAAATCGATGAGTTTCTAGGAAGGAGATGCATCTGATACTGCTCTAATCAAGGCACTCATCAAGAAAAAATACCAAGAAATCGATACGTATTTCTTGGTATTTATCTTCGTTACATGAATGGTCTGAAACATGAAGCTAAACATCAAAAGCATGAACAACTCAGCTCAAACAAGTCCAGATTCTAGTTAAGTATTTAAATGCTCTAAGGTTGAAATAAAGTCCGTAAATTTCTCACCTTGAATCACCACATGCGCTTTCAGCAAAGCCTCAGCTTCTTGTTCATCCCCTGAAAAAATGGCCTCTAAAATTGCGCTATGCTCTGAAAATGAATGATTCATTCGATGGTTAACACGGAGTTGTAGGCGGCGGTAGGGGTGCAAACGTTTGTGCAAGGTACAGGCTTGTTCAATTAGAAAGGCATTATGACTAGCTTGATAAATGGCAAAGTGAAATAAACGGTTGGCCTCATAATAATTTTCTGAGTCGTTCTGATTTAAATAGTCCTGACATAACTGATGTAAGCGCTGTAATTCTTGCTTTTCTTCAGGTTGAATGCGCCGTGCTGCTAAACGTCCACACATAGCTTCTAATTCAGCCATCACCTCGAACATTTCACAAAGGGTAAGTGAATTAATGGCTGGAATAATTGCACCACGACGTGGGCGAATTTCAACTAAACCTTCAGCGGCCAATAGCTTTAATGCCTCACGAATCGGAGTGCGTGAAGCACCATAGCGTTCGCAAAGCTCTTGTTCATCTAGCTTAGTCCCAGGTAGGAAAAAGCCATAAATAATATCATCCTCTAACTTTTTACTAATTTGAATAGAAAGAGGAAGTTCCGCAATTGAAGTCATACATCACCAAAAATTGTATACAATTTATGTTTATTTGAGTACAAAATATTGTACACTGGATACAGATAAGCTATAACTATAGCAAATTATAAGTCATATTATTAGAAGCGCTGCATGATCCAGGGAGGATTCAGCAATGATTATTTACGGAACAGCCATATTGGCAGTCTGCCATTTACTTGGTGTTTATCTAGGCAATGTTCTCGGAGTTGCACTCGGTGTCCAAGCCAATGTAGGTGGTGTGGCCATCGCCATGATTTTATTAATTCTATCGAAGGAACTGTTAGCTAAACGTGGGCACTTACCGCAAGTGACTCAATTTGGTGTGTTGTACTGGTCAGGTATGTATATCCCGATTGTGGTTGCCATGTCGGCAGGCCAAAACGTAGTTGCTGCTATGTCGGGCGGGATGTTGGGGCTTGTTGTTTCGGTTGCCTCGCTTATCGGTACGGTATTGGTGATTCGTTGGTTGAATAAATCCAGTGGTGACTACGAAAGCTACGAATGGGCTGTAGAGCCGACTGAAAAAACCGCTTAAGGACAAGGGTGTTGTCTTAACACGAAATAACAATCAGTTATACGGTTACAAGGAAGAAACGCAATGGAAGAAATAATTACGGTTTTTACCAAAAATGCCCTCGTCGCGGCGCTCGCAGTGACTGGTTTGATGATGTATGTGTCGCATCTTTTGTCGAAATACCTCACCAAAGGGAAGTTACAAAGCTCAGCCATCGCCATCACCATGGGGCTAGTCTTGGCATATTTTGCAGGGATTTATACTCAAGGTGAAAAGGGCATTTCAGATATCGCCATTTTCTCAGGTTTTGCTTTACTCGGTGGCGCCATGATTCGTGACTTGGCCATTGCATCAACGGCGTTTGAAGTTGACGTCAAAGAAGTGAAAAAAGCAGGAAAGGTGGGTTTGATCGCACTTGCACTTGGCTGCGTGATTCCGTTTGTGATTGGTGCAATGGTGGCCTGGTTGATGGGCTATAAAGACCCCGTTTCGATGACCACGATTGGCGCAGGTGCGATGACTTATATCGTTGGACCAGTAACGGGTTCTGCCATTGGTGCAAGCTCAGAAGTGATTGCACTATCGATTGCGATTGGCTTAATTAAGTCAGTGTTCTTTATGGTGGGTACACCAATCTTTGCAAAATTTATGTATCTCAAAAGTCCACGTTCTGCCATGGTTTTTGGTGGAATGGCGGGAACGACCAGTGGTACAGCAGCAGGTTTGGCAGGAACTGATGTGCGTTTAGTACCCTATGGTGCATTGGTCGCAACCTTCTATACCGGTCTTGGTTGCTTACTTGGACCCTCTGTATTTTTTCTCACAATTAATGCCATCTTCGGCTAAGCACAGCATAAAGGTGACCCCATGAACCAAATGGTTAAGACGCGCTTATGGGATAAGCAGCGCACCCGTAGACAAGAAAAGTTGAATCTTGCCAAAGAAAAAGGCTTTGCAAAACAAGTTGAGCATGCTCGGGTGATTGAACTTTTGGAAACGGTAATTTCCAGTGGTGATCGCGTTTGTTTGGAAGGTAATAACCAAAAGCAGGCCGACTTTTTGTCAAAGAGTTTAAGTCAGTGTAATCCAGAGGTAGTTCATGACTTACATATCGTACAGTCGGTATTGGCTTTACCGAGTCATATTGATGTCTTTGAAAAAGGCATTGCCTCTAAGGTCGATTTTTCCTTTGCAGGCCCACAAAGTTTACGTCTAGCGCAATTGGTTCAGCAGCAAAAAATCAGTATTGGTTCGATCCATACTTACCTCGAGCTATATGGGCGATACTTTATTGATCTGACGCCAAATGTCTGCTTGATTACGGCACATGCAGCTGACCGTGAGGGCAACCTTTATACGGGTGCGAATACCGAAGATACACCCGCGATTATTGAAGCGACAGCATTTAAAAGCGGTATTGTGATTGTGCAGGTTAATGAAATTGTCGATAAGTTACCGCGTGTCGATGTACCTGCGGATTGGGTCGATTTTTATATCGAAAGTCCCAAGTACAACTATATAGAACCGTTGTTTACCCGTGATCCTGCACAAATTACTGAAGTGCAAATTTTAATGGCGATGATGGTCATTAAAGGCATCTATGCGCCGTATCAAATTCAACGTTTAAATCATGGTATTGGTTTTGATACCGCGGCGATTGAATTGTTACTGCCTACGTATGGGGCATCCTTAGGACTAAAGGGACAGATCTGTACCAATTGGGCTTTGAATCCACACCCAACTTTAATTCCTGCGATTGAAAGTGGTTTTGTCGAATCGATTCATAGCTTTGGTTCTGAAGTGGGGATGGAAGATTATATTAAAGAACGTCCAGATGTGTTCTTTACGGGTAGTGACGGCAGCATGCGCTCCAATCGTGCTTTTAGTCAAACTGCGGGTTTATATGCCTGCGATCTGTTCATTGGTTCGACTTTACAGATTGATTTACAAGGCAACAGTTCAACCGCAACCGTAGACCGTATTTCGGGTTTTGGCGGAGCGCCGAATATGGGCTCTGACCCGCATGGACGCCGGCATGCCAGTTATGCCTATACCAAAGCAGGCCGTGAAGCGGTCGACGGCAAACTGATCAAAGGGCGTAAGTTGGTGGTGCAATTGGTCGAAACATACCGTGAGCATATGCATCCCGTTTTTGTCGAAGAACTTGATGCGTGGCAATTGCAAGAAAAAATGGACAGCAAACTGCCACCTATCATGATTTATGGTGAAGATGTCACACACATTGTGACAGAGGAAGGGATTGCCAACCTGTTGTTGTGTCGTACACCAGAAGAACGCGAGCAAGCCATCCGTGGTGTTGCAGGTTATACCCCTGTTGGCATGAAACGCGATACGGCCAAAGTGGAAGAGCTACGTCAGCGCGGCATTATTCAACGCCCAGAAGATTTAGGCATTGATCCCACCCAAGTCAACCGTGATTTGTTGGCAGCAAAATCAGTAAAAGATTTAGTTAAATGGTCAGGTGGTTTATACAACCCGCCAAGCCGTTTCAGAAATTGGTGATCGATATGGAAAAGTTAAAATTTGAATTGCAATCCGCACCGCTGAGCGCTGAACAAGCGGCGGTCATTTGTGGTGTGGTCGGTTCTGGAAATTTAGAAGTATTGGTTTCACAGCATGATCAGGCGGATATTTGTCAGATTGAAGTCACGACATCAGCCGTCGGTTTTCAACATGTTTGGCAGTCTGTACTGAACGAGTTTGCACAACGTCATGCGGTAGCAGGGCTTAAATTTCAGTTAAATGATATGGGCGCGACCCCAGCGGTGGTGAACCTGCGCTTAAGCCAAGCAATATCTATGTTTAAGGGAGTATAGAACATGGATCAAGTGATGCTCAAAAATAGTTTTTATGAAAAAACCGCACGTGCGCGTATTCAAGCAGTCGTCGATGCTCAGAGTTTTCATGAGATTTTAAAGCCGACGGAGGTGGAGGTTAGCCCACACCTCTCTGCTTTGGATATTCCAGGTAGTTTTGATGATGGCGTGATTATTGGTACAGCGCGTTTAAACGGAACACCAGTGCATATTATGGCTCAAGAAGGCCAGTTTATGGGGGGGGCTGTGGGTGAAATCCACGGGGCGAAAATTGTCGGTCTCTTACATAAAGCCATTCAAGATCAAGCGCAAGCAGTACTGTTTTTTGTCGACTCAGGCGGCGTGCGTTTGCATGAAGCCAATGCTGGTCTCATCGCCATTTCCGAAATTATGCGCGCGATGTTGCAGGTACGAAATGCTGGGATTCCCATTATTACCGTGATTGGCGGCACCTGTGGCGCTTTCGGTGGGATGGGCATCAGTGCGTGTTTAAGTAGTGCCATCATCATGACGGAAGAAGGGCGTTTGGCACTGTCTGGGCCAGAAGTGATTGAAACAGTGAAAGGCGTCGAAGAGTTTGATTCGAAAGATCGTGCTTTGGTTTGGCGCGTTACAGGCGGTAAACATCGTTATTTACTGAGCCATGTACAGGCTTTGGTTGAGGATGATATTGCCGATATTCGTGATGCGATTTGGGCGCAGTTGAATCAGGCAGTTCCACCGCTTGATTTGCAGCAATTGCTACTAAAGCAACAGCAGCTTGAACAGCAACAACAGCGCTGGTTTGGTAAAAATGATGGTTTACAGATTTGGCATGACATGGGAATTTCACAGCCAGAAAAAATTCCGATGTTGTCTGCCCATGAAGTTGTGTTGTTAAAGCAAGGATGAGCTCATGAATACAGAATTACTTTTACAACAGTTGTTTCCGCGTCAACTGGATTATCAGATCGAAGGTTATGTGATTAAGGGCAATGCTCAGACGGACGCAGGTCCAGTACGGATTTTGGGTACAGTTAATGCAGCACCTATTAATCAAGACATTGCCATTCAATTATCCTCAGAAATTTTGAATTTGGTACAACAAGGCAACAAAACTCCCGTGGTCTTTATTGTGGATACGCAAGGTCAAGATCTTTCCCGTGCCGATGAGTTATTGTGCTTAAACCGTACCTTCGCGCATTTGGCATCTTGTGTTGATCTATTGCGTAGAAGTGGGCATGCCAATCTCGCGATAATTTTCGGTCAAGCGGTCAGTGGCGGCTTTCTCTCTTATGGACTCATGGCAAACGAAGTTTATGCACTCAGTGATTCGCAAGTGAAAGTCATGGACTTAAACGCGATGGCACGGGTTACTAAAATTCCAGTCGAAAAGTTAAAAGAACTTTCCCAAAGCTCAGCTATTTTTGCCCCAGGGGCAGAAAACTTTTACAAAATGGGCGCAATCAATGCCATTTGGCCAGATTTGGAGACCGATTGGGTCAGCCAAGCACTGTTAAATCAACAACAACATCTTGAGGTTTATCTGACAGATCAACGCCGTGTGGTGGGGCAGCAGCGTCAAGGGCGTGTGCTATGTAGTACCATTATTGAGAAAGTTGTCCACAGTTAAGGAAGCAGATATGGATCGTCATGACTTAGCTTATCTTCGTGATTCAGCAACCCTACATTTTTTAGATGTTTCTTTACCAGAAACAGTTAAACAAAAGGTGTATCAGTTGTTGAATCAACATATTCCAATGACCGTTTGTCGGCAGGAAGATGTGGATACGGGACAAGTGAAGCTGGCGATCAACTGCTTGCTTGAGGGTTATAAATATCGTGTGGCGTGCTTAGTAGAGAAACACGAGATCGAGCAGATTACTCGACCGCTTTCTCTACATGCTTTGTTAGAAGCTGACTCGCAGCTCCTACAACCTAAAGTGTGGAGTGATTTTGCAGACAACTTAGAACGATTGGGCTGCAAAGTATATGTTTACGGTTCATATGCCTATCAGTCTCTCACGCAGGAGACTTATGTCAGGCCGACTTCAGACTTAGATCTGTTGTTGTATCCACAGCATCAACATGATGTACCAGAAATTTTACAGTTCATTCAACAAGTCAAAACCCAGAGTTCTATCCGTTTAGATGGCGAGATTCAAATCAATCCAGATTGGCATGTGTCATTTAATGAATTAATTGCTGTTTTTCCTGAAATGAACCAGCAAGTGATTGTCAAAGGAATTCAGCGTGTGGATATGCTGAGATTAGAAGAATTATTCGAAGGGAAGCTTGAATATGCAAATGCTACAACAGCATGAAGTTTTATGCTCGAACATTGTCAGTACTGCTGAAACATTAGACCATTTGGCATGTATGGCGTTATTAGATGAAGCCAGTTTAGAACATAAGCCCGGTTTGGTTTGTCCAAGTTCGCAGGGCAGTCATCGTGACATGGACTTTAGCTTGTTCAAATGTAGTGTGGATGCTTTACAGGGCTATTTTCAGGCGCAATGTTTGAATGGCTATCGTGATGTCAATTTTGAAGAGATTCGACAATGTGGCATTTTAGCTGAACAAAAAATGATGGCTGCAACTCAGCAGATTAATACCCATAAAGGGGCAGTTTTTAATTTGGGTTTTGCCAGTGCAGCAGTCGGGCAATGTCTAGCAACTGATAGTTCGTTGAATGCAGGCTCAATCAGTCAAAAAATTCAAAGCATTTGGCAGGATGAACTGTTACATCATTTAGAGCGAAATCCCAACAGTCATGGGCAACGCATGCGGAGTCAATATGGCATCACAGGGGCGATTGAAGAAGTGGCTTCAGGTTTTAAAACGGTGATGGATGTTGCCTTGCCAACGTATATCGACATTTATACCCAAACGGCCAATCCACAGCAGGCTGCAATTCAGACTTTATTCAGTCTGATGGCCTATGTACAAGATACTAATATTGTTTGGCGCGGTGGCTTATCAGCCTTGTATATTGTGCAGGATCTAGCCAAGCAGTTTTTGGTCCGTGGCGGTGTGTTACAACACAATTGGATGCAAGATGTGGCTAAAGTGGAAGATTATTTCGTTCAGCATCGTTTAAGTCCGGGGGGCAGTGCCGATCTATTGGGGGTGACTTTGTTCATGCTGAAGGTGGAAAATGAATTTCGCAATCATATTTAGTGGGCAAGGACTCCAAAGCTTAGCCCATGTACAAGAACTGCTCAGCATGGCAGATGAGCTGCAGGTATCACATATTTTAGAGCGGCATTTGCCGCAACTCTTTTGTTCAGGTTTAACCGAAGCGGATCTGTATCCGAATGAGTTCGCGCAGCCTTTTATTTTTGCTTTGCAATGGTGTCGTTGGCAAAAGTTAAAATCTGAGATTGAGGAGCTTATGAGCTTCTCAGGTTATTCACTCGGAGAGTTAAGCGCACTCATTTGTGCTACCCAGATAGGCCTAGAGCAAGGCCTGTATTTAGCCCAGCAGCGTGCCTCGTTGATGTCTTCAGCCACTCAGCACGTAAGTGGCTTAATGGCTATTCAGGGCATCAATCTGAATACGCTTGAACCGTTGCTGACGGAAACGGCGACAGCACTTTCCATCAAACTGAGTGATAGTAGTTTTGTCGTGGGTGGGGCTGATGCCAATTTACAGCAGCTGGCTCAGCAACTCGAATTTCGAGGAACACGTTTTGTTAAACGCTTAAATGTCACCATTGCATCGCATACCGTATGCATGGATGCCGCGGTTCAGCCCTATCAGCAGGTTTTACAGCAGCAAGACTTTGCTCGTTTATGCGCGGCCATGATTAGCGGTTCGGGTGGACATAAGTTTTTTAAGACTACAGACGCAGTGAATGCGTTAATTCACCAAATGAATCATGCGATTGATTGGGATGCTTGTTTAAGTGCAATACAAGAAAATCAGCCTGATGTTGTCTTAGAAATTGGGCCGGGCAGCGCCTTAAGTAAAATGCTATTAGAACGTAATCCAAATTGTATCGTACGTGCAGTGGATGATTTTAAAAGTTGGTCTGGGTTGCAGGCATGGTTAGAAAAACAGAACTTTGCATGAATTTGATAATGCATATCAAGGATTCAAAAATTAGCGGTACTTGAATCTTAGGAATAACATTCAAATACCGCATAAGTTTTCGATGTATGCGCAACATTTATACGCTAACGATATGATGTCATGCTTTTTATGTATTTGGGTTTAACGCATAAACATAAGCCTGTTGTATTTGCCCATTTTCTAAAGTGACTTCAGTTAAAACACGCTGATATTCACTTCCTTCAAACTCATCTAAGCTGTTCCACAGCGTATCTAATTGCTCTGAACTAAATATATATCCATCAACAGTTGGTCCATCTGGGCTTAGCATCAGCCCAGGAAAGCCAAGCTCGGCCCCCCAACCGGCTTCTTTAAGCAAACCTTTCACAGAGCCTTTGCTCCATGTACCGCCAATCACTTCTAAAATATGAGCATTGGGTTTATTGGGGCCTAAGGTGCCGTAGACAAATAAGTGTTGTTGCATGATGTAAATATTCCTAATGGGTAACAGATGGAGAATGAAGCGGTTTTATTGAAAAAATAACGATGAGTGCAATTAGAATCAGAAAAATATTTAATATAACGATGCCATTCCAGCCATGGCTTTGCCAGATATTTCCACCATACGCACCCACAATGCTTGAACCCAAATAATAAAAAAGTAGATATAAAGATGTGGCATGGCCTTTATTTGAGGTTGCGAGTTCTCCAACACGACTGCTGGCAATGGCATGAGCAATGAAAAAGCCGGTGGTCACACAGCCAATACCGAGAATAATTAAAAACAACGAGGCAGAAAGAGTGAGTAGCACGCCTAAGAGCATGCATAAAAAGCCCAAAATCATTACCTGCTTTTTGCCTATTCGGTCTGCAATATTGCCTGCTATCGAAGAGGAAATAATACCCAAACTATAAGATAAAAAAATGAGGCTAATCTGGGTTTGGCTTAAATGATACGGTGCTGTAAAGAGTCTGAAGGTCACATAATTAAACAGCGTGACAAATACACTGGTGAGTAAAAAGCCAATCCCATAGATTTTTAACAGGCGGATATGACTTAAGTGCGCATACCATGCATGTATATGGAACTTAAAAGAAATACTTTGCTGGGCAATGAAATTTCGTGAATTGGGTAAGAGTTTCAAAAAACCAAACGCACAGAACAGACAGATGACGCCGAGAATGGTCATAGACGTGCGCCATGAGAAAAACTCGGTCAAAATGCCCATGCCAACACGTCCCATCATGCCACCAAATGCTGTGCCTGCAATATACAGTCCCATGGTTTTACTTAAATTTTTAGGACTAATTTCTTCTGCAATCCAAGCCATTGCAACAGCGGGAACTCCACCTAGGACAAAACCTTCTAAACTTCTTGAAACCATGAGCACATGCCAACTTGGTGAAACCGCGCATAGGACATTGAGTATAGAAGCCAAAAGCATAGAGAAAAACATCAGACCTTTTCTGCCCAATGTTTGTGAAAAAGCACTGGATAGCACGATCGACATGGCTAAAAAGCCTGTGGTTAAAGACAGTGCTAGAGCACTTGCACTGGGTGCAATATGAAAACTCTGACTTAAATTAGGCAGTAAGGGTTGTACGCAATAGATCAGTGAAAAACTGGCAAAGCCCAACAAAAACAGCGCCATGCCCGCTCTTTTATACTCAACTGTACCTTGGCTGATGGTCTGTGAAATTTGCTGTTGAGGTGTAGACCAGTCTGCTTCTAATGAAGAGCTCAGTTTCATGACTTGGCTGATTTAAAATGGAGAGAAGCTTTATTTTAATAACTACATGTGTATATGTATAATATATATAACTCAATAATGGTATAGCTTTAACATATGGAGCTGCGCAATATTCAATATTTTATTGCTATCGCGGAAGAGCAAAGTTTCTCTAAAGCGGCCTTACGTCTTGGCATAAGTCAGCCGCCGTTGAGTATGCAAATTAAAAAATTGGAAAGGGAAATTGGTGTAGAACTTTTTTATCGCTACTCTCATGGTGTAGCTCTGACACCAGCAGGGGAAACTTTTCTTAAAATGGTCTTGCCCGTTCAGAACCAACTGAAAAATGCGGTGAAATTGACCCAAAGTACGGCCAATGGCGAATTGGGAGAACTACGGCTCGGCTTTACAGGCACCTCAATTTTAAACTCTTTAATTCCAACAGCCATTCAAGCATTTCAACAGCAATACCCTCAGGTGAATTTGGTATTAAAAGAAGCCAATTCTTTGATTTTGATTGAGAGTTTGTTGAATAATGAATTAGACATTGCGATTGTGCGACCACCTGCGCAGTATCCTAAAGCCATTACGATTAGTAATTTGATCGATGAAAAATTGATTGCAGCCTTGCCGATTCAATATCCCGCAGAAGATGAGGTGATAGATTTGGCAGAGTTTAAGTATGAAAGCTTTATTGTCTCACCACCAGAGGTGAGTGCGGGGCTGTATGCCGCGATTCTAAATACTTGCCAACAGCATGGCTTCACGCCTAAAATTGGACAGCAAGCCCCTCAGATTGTCTCGATTCTATCGTTGGTTGCGGCAAATTTGGGCATTTCTTTGGTGCCTGAGTCCACCCAACAGCTCAAAATTGAAGGGATTAAATATAAATACCTGAAGAATAAGACCGCGACGATTGGACTTGGTATTGCCTTCAAGGCAGATTTACATAGCCAACCTGCAATCAATTTTTCCAGCTTATTGAATAGTATTGTGAGACAACACCATCATCTAAAAGGTTCGCTGTAATTCACTCTATGTCGTTTTAAATATGAAGTGTCAGCACGTAACTCGCGGAGTCAAATAGCCATTTAAATAAGATCAGAAAGTCTGTTCTCGATTCAGCACCAAATCATGCTTAGACGGCTAAATTTAAGAGATCTAGAGGAAAATATGCATAAAAAATGTCTATGTCGCTAATTTACGATTCTTTTTAAAGCTGGGTAATCCTTCAAGCATGAGGGTGGAAACTGCGAGCCAAATGGCGATATAGGTTGGCCATTCTGCTGAAGTAATGCTTTCCCCTAAGGCGATTGAAACCACCACTAACAATATCGGTTCAACATAAACCAACAGTCCAAACAGGCTTAAGTTTAAATGCGGGGCAGACAAGGATTGAAATGCCAAAGCCAGTGCACTGATTAGCCCAAGTCCTGAAATGAGCCAAAGCGTATGTGAGCTTTCAGATAGGCTTTCTGTGACGATACTGCCTTGCATGATAAAGAAAATACAAACAGGGAGGCTCAACATCATGTCAAACCAAAGTCCGCCTATATTATTCGTCTCCGTTTTTTGTCTGAGCCAAAAATAGATCGGATAACCTAAGCAAATCAGTAGAGTGGGCCACGCCAGTGTTTGAGAAATCGCCAAGAGGTTCAAGATCCCCAG
The DNA here is from genome assembly GCF_902505955.1 of Acinetobacter sp. 8I-beige. Classification (NCBI taxonomy): domain Bacteria; kingdom Pseudomonadati; phylum Pseudomonadota; class Gammaproteobacteria; order Moraxellales; family Moraxellaceae; genus Acinetobacter; species Acinetobacter sp. 8I-beige. The sequence goes on from NZ_LR732792.1 coordinate 134,260, forward strand.
CACTGCAAAAATACAGGACAGTTGCTGAAAGCGTGACATTCGCTCTTTAAATGCGATACGACCGACAATCACCATGCTAATCGGCATCATAAAATAACCGAGTGAAACATCCAGTCCATAGCCATGACTGGGTGCCCACATAAACAGCCACAACTGAATCCCAATTAAAAACGAAGATAAAATTCGCGTTAAAAAGAAAAAGCGCTCTTGGTAGAAACGGCGATAAATCACAATCACCTGAGACCAATTGCCTTTGAGCCAAATAAAAAGTGTTAGACATGGAATAGTCAATACAATGCGCCAGCCGTATATTTCTGAACCCGCCAACGTGCCCAAAAGTGAGGTATAGGCAAACATTAAAGCAAATAATACCGAGGCCGTGACATTTAAGCTAATGCCAAGTGCTGTATTGGTATGCGTAGACATAGGCGGTTCTTAAGCTGTATCAATGCATGATATTTTATTGCAATACTCTTGATAAAATGGCTTGTAATTATTAGTTTGAATGAGAAAATTTCTCGCAGGAAGCTGCTCATGCAATTGGATAAATTTGATTTCGCTTTATTGGAGCATCTGCAAAAAGATTGCTTAACGCCACTCCGAGAGTTGGCCGATTTAGTGCATTTATCAACTGCCTCGGTACAACGTCGCATCCAAAAATTAAGAGACAGTGGCTATATTATTGGCAATACCGCGGTGCTTGATCCAGACAAATTGGGACAAGTGATTACGATTTTTGTCGAGGTTCGTGTCAATCAAACCCACGTGACAGACTTTGACGAGTTGAAAACGAGTTTTTCAATTCCAGAAGTACAGCAGTGTTATTACGTAACCGGTGAGGCGGATTTTATGCTGGTATTCTTGGTGCCAAGTATGAGCCGGTTTCAAGCCTTATGTGATCAGCTTTTTCATCATAATGCCAATGTGCAATGGTTTAAAACCACCGTTGTGTTAGAACGGATCAAAACAACTTTAGAGGTGTCTTGTCAGCCATAACTTTTATTCTCCTTTCTAGATTCCACCTTATATTCAATGGCTAAAGGGGCTGCTTGAAATAGGAAAAGAGAAAAGTCGTTTCTGAATTTTTAGGTACTCAAAATAACGCCATGATGGGATTGGCTTCTATTTAAATAGCGAATTTATTTTTCTAATTTTGATGGTTTTGTACCCATAAAACTTGGGAAGGAGGCACGCTGTTATAGTTTTTTCAAGCCTTACTGTAGCTACTCATTCGCACCAAACTAGCTGAAAATTTGATTCAAGAAGGGATCACAATCTTGATGGTGGCGTAATGTTTATAACACAGCAACTGAATACAATTTCTGAATTGGTTGAGGGGCAGGGTCTTTCAGATCAACTGCAACATCTACTTGCTCAGCAGTATTTAAACTTAGAAGCGACTTTGTTACGCGCTAAAGTTTTACGTGATTTTTCAAGCGCTAAAGTTCAGTATATCGTGCAGTCTGCCATTCAAGCAGAACATGCCGAGGTCGCATTTTTATTTGCGCCTTTTATCTTGGCAAATTTGAACCATCCTGTGATTTATAGCAGTCCTGCAACGCCAACCGTACTCAATATCCTCAATCGTTATTATCAAGCAGAGCAAAAACAAAACCTAAAAATAGATGATGTGCTTGAGGCGCTCAATGTTTATTTAGATTTGAGTGATAGCGTATTTAATGATGTCGATTTTTTCTATTTTTCATTGATCAAAGCGCTATGTCGAACTGATGTCTCGCAGATTTTTTTGGTGACATCATTAGTGCTCAATACACAAAAACTCGCAGAGCTGGAACAGTTTTTTAAAGTCAAAATCAACTATATTTCTACCCATCCACAAGATGTCATCATCGACAGTAGTGAATGGAATATGCGGAAATTGTTCTTTAAAAACAAAGATCAGCAATATATCGATTTATGTGAAAAATTCGCCACATTGAATGCGCAGTTATTGTTGAGTTATGGCAGTTATAACCAGCAGCAAGCGACCCAGTTGGTTGAAGATATGTTCTATGCGGAGCATATTTATGAAAAGTTATCGGTCTATGCCGAGTATATGCAGACCTGTCTACAACATGGCGTGTCCCGAAAGCAGGCGACTTTTTTCGCCTAACTTGCATTTTTGATCTCCCATTCAAAACAGCTTTTCTTTCATATTGATGCATATACCTAGGTCATCCCCATGTTTTTATATACAGACTTTGATCAAAATTTATTAAATGAACGTGTCGCACAGTTTCGCGACCAAACCCAGCGTTATTTAGAGGGAAAACTGACTGAAGAAGAATATCGTCCCTTACGCTTACAAAATGGTTTATATGTTCAACGCTATGCTCCCATGCTACGTTTGGCAGTGCCTTATGGCTTAATGAACTCAGCACAACTGCGGAAGGTGGCTGAGGTTGCACAGAAGTATGACCGTGGTTATGCGCACATTTCTACGCGCCAAAATATTCAATTGAATTGGCCGCAGCTTGCAGATGTCCCCGATATTTTGCAGGAACTCGCTACAGTACACATGCATTCTATTCAGACCAGTGGCAACTGTATTCGAAACACCACCACAGACCAATATGCAGGTGTAGTTGAGGGCGAGCTCACAGACCCGCGCCCCACCTGTGAACTAATTCGCCAGTGGAGTACTTTCCATCCAGAGTTTTCATTCCTTCCGCGTAAATTCAAAATTGCAGTTTGTGCACACCCTGAACAAGACCGTGCTGCCACAACTTTTCATGATGTTGGGGTCTATCTGGTAGAAAATGGAACGGGGGAGTTAGGTTATCAAATTAAAGTCGGTGGTGGGCTTGGACGCACCCCTTTAGCGGGACATGTGATTAAGCCATTTTTAGCCCGTGAAGATTTAATTGCCTATTTAGATGCCATCATGCGCGTATATAACTTGCATGGTCGCCGTGATAATAAATACAAAGCGCGTATTAAAATTTTAGTGAAAGCCCTCACTCCAGCGGGCTTTGCGGAAAAAGTGGAAGCTGAGTTTGCACATACTCAAACACTGCTCAAAGTTCAGCCTAGTGTTTTAGCGCAAATGGATGCCGTATTTCGACCGTTTGCCTATGAACCTTTAGATGCAGAAAATTTTGAGGCGTTGTTCCAACAGTATCCGAAGTTTAAACACTGGTTCAATATCAATACCCATGCACATAAAGTCGCGGGCTACCGCATCGTTACGATCAGCTTAAAACGGGCGGGTGTAGCACCGGGGGATATGACTTCCGATGAAATGCGTTTAATTGCAGATTTGGCTGACCAATATACCTTTGGTGAGCTGCGAACCACGCATGAGCAAAATATTGCCTTAACCGATGTACGCCAAAAGGATCTGTTTGAACTGTGGCAAGTCTTAGATCGTGGCAATTTAGCCCGAGCGCATCTTGGCTTTCTGACTGACATGATTTGCTGTCCGGGCGGCGATTTTTGCTCCTTGGCAAATGCCAAATCCATTCCGGTGTATGAGGCGATTGCTCGCCGTTTTGATGATCTGGATGCTTTATATCATTTAGGCAGGGTCGATTTGAACATTTCAGGTTGTATGAATGCGTGTGGACACCACCATGTCGGTAATATTGGCATTCTAGGTGTCGATAAAAAAGGCGCTGAATATTACCAAATTAGCTTAGGCGGTAACTCAGATCATGATGCATCCATCGGTGATATTTTAGGGCCATCATTTCCTGCAGAAGATATTCCCGATGCGCTCGAAGAAATTCTAAATACTTATCTGGATTTGCGTTTAGAGCATGAATCTTTTTTAGAAACCTACAAACGTGTCTCGATTCAGCCGTTTAAAGAGCGGGCTTATGCGGACATAAATTGAGATGTTGGACGACCGAACTCGGCTGAAGAAGTTAAAAACTGCGAGCTACCAAATCATCATTATTTTGGCCGTTTGGAGCTGTGCTGATGTCTTACAAAAGTTGCTGAATTTGCCTGTGGCATCAGGGGTACTTGGGTTTTTTCTGCTGTTGTTTTTACTTGAAATGAAATGGTTGAAATTAGCCCACGTTGAACACGGTGCCGATCTGTTACTGGCAGAATTACTGCTGTTTTTCATTCCGCCGGTGGTTGGCGTGATTCAATATCAGGATTTATTGATCGCCAGTGGTTGGAAAATTTTGCTGGTGATTTTAATCAGCACTGCTTTGGTGATGATGGTTTCTGTATATAGCGTGCGGTTGTTGTTAAAGCAGCCAGTGCTAAATCAAGAATCAAAACTGGAAGATTAGTATGACTGAATTCTGGGGAATTTTTTACTTGGTTTGGACTGTGCTGTGCTATTTCATGGCAAAGCAATTTTTTGTTCGAACACAAAAAATCTATTTATCTCCGATTATTGTCGTTCCTGTTTTAAGCATCGTACTGATCTTTCTTTTACAGCATCAGTTCCAAGACTATTACTTTTATACCCAATATTTGGTGGCCATGCTCGGTCCAATCACAGTGGCTTTTGCGATTCCTGTATTTCGTTATCGCCGCATGATTCAGCAACATTTTAAAGTGTTGCTCTTCAGTTCTAGCCTCGCCATGTTGGTGGGTATTTTCAGCAGTTGGTTTTTGGCGAGCCTATTGGACTTTGATGACATCGTTAAAAATAGCCTGTTGGCGCGTTCCATTTCGATTCCTTTTGCTTTGGTGCTCACCGCAAAAGTGGGGGGCTCTATCAGCCTGATTCCACTCTTTACTGTGATTACAGGTTTGGTCGGTATGTTGTTGGGAGATCTCCTCTTGCTTTGGATCAAATATAAAAATCACCTTGCCTCGGGCGCAGCACTAGGTAATGCCGCACATGCTATGGGCATAGCTCGGGCAAGACAGCGGCATGAATTGGAAGGCGTCATTGCCAGTCTTTCGATGATTATTTCAGGAATCATTATGGTGCTATTTGCGCCATCGCTGATAGCAGTGACGAAGTATTTACTTGGCTTTATATCTTTTTAAATCAATAAGGAATCCAATATGAATCCTATGTCACATGCAAAGACAATCTTAAGCCCCAAAAGCTATCTTGCGGCCTTTGTCTTTATAGTACTCATGGTGGCGGCTGCCTATGGACTGAATGATCGTGAAATTATTCTGCCTGAAATGGCGGCGATGGCCGTTGGGCTGTGGGTCTATCGAGATAAACAGTGGCTGAATCAGCCAGATAAAATTTTTATTTTACCCAGTTTGACCGCTGTTATAGGCTTCTGTATTAACTTAATGCCAATTTCATATCTATTCAAACTAGTTTTAGTTCTCTGTGCCATGTTGCTCGTGATGCGGATGTTTAACTATATATTGCCGCCCGCACTGGCCACGGGTTTCTTGCCGATTGTGACCCAAGCCTATGAAATATCGTTTTTGATTTCGATTTTTGCCACCAGTTTTATCCTAATGTTGGGTGTTGTGCTCTTTAAATTGAACCAAGGTGTAGAACGGAAAGGCAATTTTGACCGACGAAAAATAGGTGTATATGCCAGTATTACTTTAATTGGTTTTGCACTTGCTGCTATTTTCAAGATTGAAGCGATGGCACTGATTCCACCGATTACAGTGGTGGTCTATGAATCATTAAATATGATGATGTATTCGTTGAAAATGTGTCTTAAGCAGGTTGCTATGTTGACACTGTCGATTTCAATGGCCGTGCTTATGCAGTTGTGGATCCAAGATTGGATACTGCTCACTCTCATATATATGCCCTTGATGTTTCTTTTGCTCAAGCTCTTTGATATGCGCATTCCTGCGGTATATGCCTTTCCATTTTTGGTTTTTGTCTTTCCACAAGACAGTGTGATGCATTTACCTATGGCATCTGGCCTGATGGCTGGTTTTTCACTTGGTTGTGTCTATATCTATCGCACCTATTTTCAGAATATGAGTGCTGAGAAATCCTATACCTAGCTTGAGAGGAATGACATGATCAGGTCTGATCATGTCATTTTATCTCTGGGATGGTGATATTTGCAGTATGGGCAGTGAGTCTCTTCAAATCAAAAGATGCTTTAAATCAGTCTGGATTTAAAGCATTCAACTTTTACTCAAAGGCTTCTGGGTAAATACATTGGATCAAGGCATCTAAGGCATTTTGAATACGCTCATTGATTTCAAATGAACAATTGATCCGAATATGATGTGGGACATTGTCGGTTTGATAAAATAATGAACCGGGCGCAATGCTGATATTTTTCTCTAAAAGTTGCTCATAAATTAAATTGCCATTGATCTGCTCGGGCAAAGTAATCCATAAGAAATAGCCCGATGGATAATAATGAATTTGATAATCTTCTGACAAATGTTCAGATAAATAAGTGTAATACTGATTCTTGAGGCGCTTTAAGATGTTGCGTAAGGTTTTTAAGTGCTTTTCATAGTGTCGATGCGATAAATAATCGACCAAGGCATTTTGAATAAATGAGTTGACGGAAAGCGTGCTCATCAGCTGTAAATGCTGGATATGCTCCGAAAATTTACCCGCATAAACCCAACCAATCCGAAAACCCGCACCTAAAGTTTTTGAAAAAGAAGAGCAGTGTAAAACCAAATTTTTTTGATCAAAGTATTTCATCGACAGCGGTTTTTTATGATCAAAATAAAGCTCTTCATACACATCGTCTTCAATTAAATAAATATCGCGTTCATGCAGTAGCTTTGCCAGTTGGTATTTGATGTCGTCACTGACCGTAAAACCAATTGGATTGTGACTGTTGAGCATCAGTAAACAGACTTTAATGGGGTAACGTTCAATTGCATCTTTAAAAGCCTCAAGGTCAATACCGTGTTCCTCATGTTCAGGAATACTAATGACTTTCAGGCCCAAATGTTCAGCCGCTTGCCAAGCGCCATAAAATATTGTTTTTTGAAGTAAAATATAGTCACCCGGTTGGGTCATGGCTTGTAAGGAGAGGTTTAAAGCATCTAACCCGCCCGAGGTGATTACGATATCGGACGGGTCTGTTGGAATCCCTTGCATACAGTAGCGCTGCGCAATCAGTTTCCGCAGCTCAAAGTTTCCGGGAGGTAAACTTGGCATCTGTTCATAACTGAGACGGTGTTTGGCACGTTGTCCCAACGTTTGCATCAGCTTGGCAGAGTAGAGTAGTTGGCTGTTGGGAAAGGCAATGCCAAAGGGAACCATTTGTTCAGATTGGATCGATTTTAAATATCTGAAAATTTTAGAGTTGATTTCAATTTTTTCGTTGAGGATGACACTATTGGAGTTGCTTTCTGAGCGCGCATCGCCTGTCACAAAGTAACCGAGTTTTTCTTGTGAATAAATCAGACCTTGCGCTTCGAGTTCCTGATAGGCATTCATCACCGTCATCAGGCTAAAACCCGATGTTTCAGCTTGTTGACGTAGTGAAGGTAGTTTATCGTTGGCTTTCCAAAAACCACTTTCAATCAAATGTTTCAGGCTGAGCGCAAGTTTTTCTGATTTATACATATGGGTTCGCTGCAATTAAAAGGCACAGGACATGTATTGAAAGTCCCGTGCCTAATTCATAAAACATGCTTGGCTGGTTTTAGTAAGCAAAACTCAGCAACAGCTTAAAGAAACCCGCAATCAGTGCGAGAGAAATAAAGCCAAAGCACCACAATAAAATAAACCATAATCGTGGGCTGAGTCGATCAACAAATTTTTTCATGTCTATCTCCTCAATTAATGATAACCCTGATCCCCTATACGTACTTTGTCACGGAACACCCAATAGGACAAGAAGGTATAGGCAATGATGATTGGGATTAAAATTGCAGCTCCCACCAAGGTGAACTTTAAACTTGACTCAGGTGCAGCGGCCTGCCAAATAGTGACCGATGGCGGAATAATATTGGGCCATAAGCTGATGACGAAGCCAGTAAAAGCCAAAAAGACTAAAGCCAAAGTATAGATAAACGGTTTTAGTTCATGCTGCTTTTTGCATGAGGATAGAATCAAGCCAACAAACAGTAAGACTAAAATTGGCACTGGGCTAAAATAGTATAGATTCGGTAGAGAGAACCAACGCTGCGCAATTTCAGGATGGGTCAGTGGCGTATATAAACTCACGGCACCGAAGATGATGAGCAAAGCAATAATCAGCCTAGGCATCAGATGATACATCCGTTGCTGTATCTCTTTTTCGGTTTTCCAAATGAGCCAGCCACAGCCTAAAGTGGCGTACATGACCACGACACCTAGACCGGTAAAACATGTAAATGGCGTGAACCAGTCCCATCCACCACCGCTGTAAATACCATTGGTGGTCTGAATACCTTGGATATAAGCCCCTAAAATCACGCCTTGGAAAAAGCTCGATAAGATAGAGCCCCAGATAAACGCGAGATCCCAGAGGTATTTGGTGCGCGTGGCTTTAAAGCGGAACTCGAACGCTACGCCGCGGAAAATCAAGGCAACTACCATAAAGATAATGGGTAAATACAGTGCCGATAAAACGGTTGAATAGACCAAAGGAAATGCAGCGAATAAGCCAGCACCACCTAGGACCATCCATGTTTCATTACCGTCCCAAACAGGCGCGACGGTATTCATCATCACATCACGTTCTTGCGTTCCTTTCATAAAGGGAAACAGAATGCCAATGCCTAAGTCGAAACCATCCATAACCACATAGATGAGTACCCCGAGCCCGATAATACCGACCCAAACCAAAGCGAGATCAATCATGTGGTTTCTCCTTACTATTTTGAGCAGAAGGATCAGTGGTCTCGATAGATTCTTCAACAGCACTGAGTGGACGTAAAGGGGTTTTAAAATGCCCCGGGCCAGTGTCTTGCACGGCATCTAAAGGCGTAGAAAAAGCAGGGCCTAATTTGATCAAGCGCAGCATGTAGTAAATACCCGCGCCAAAGACGACGGTATAGACCAGAACAAAAATAATCAGGCTCAAGCCGACTTGATCTGCGGTGACTGTATGCGATAAACCATCTTTAGTTCGAATCACACCATACACCACCCAAGGCTGACGGCCAACTTCTGTTGTGACCCAACCTGCTAGGAGTGCGATATAACCTGTAGGCCCCATGATGAGGGCAAATTTATGAAACCAACTGCTTTCGTATAGAGAGCCTTTTTTACGTAGCCACAGTGCTGTTAATGAGAGTAAAACCATTAACATGCCCAAGCCGACCATGACTCGGAAACTCCAAAACACAATCAGTGCATTCGGACGGTCTTCAGCTGCGAAGTCTTTTAAACCAGTGACCTGACCCTCTAGGGAATGCGTCAGAATCAAACTGCCCAGATTGGGAATACCAATCTCAAAATCATTCGACTCTGTTTCCATATTCGGTAAAGCGAACAGTAATAAAGGCATGCCATGATCACGATTGGTTTCCCAATGGCCTTCAATGGCTGCCAATTTTGCAGGTTGATGTTTTAAGGTATTTAAACCGTGGTTATCCCCAATCACAACTTGTAAGCAAGATGTGACCAGTACCATCCATAAGCCCATAGAAAAAGACTTTTTCACCAACGCATCACGACGACCTTTCAGCAAATGCCATGCTGCAGTGCCAACTACTAAAAGTGATGAGACAAGGAAGGCCGCTGCTGCCATATGGGCAAATCGGTAGGGGAAGGATGGGTTAAACACAATTGCCCACCAATCTGTGGGGACAATAATGCCATTTTCGATGGCAAAGCCTTGAGGTGTCTGCATCCAACTGTTGGAAGATAGAATCCAGAACATGGAAATACAGGTACCGATGGCGACCATTAAGGTGGCAAAAAAGTGGGCTTTGGGGCTGACCCGTCCCCAACCAAATAGCATAATGCCCAAGAAACCCGCCTCTAAAAAGAAGGCGCTCATGACTTCATACGTGAGCAGTGGCCCTGTGACGCTGCCTGCGATGCGTGAAAATTCACTCCAGTTAGTCCCAAACTGGTAGGCCATGACAATGCCCGAAACAACCCCCATAGCAAATGCCACGGCAAAAATCTTAATCCAGTACTTAAATAAGTCTTTATAAATTGGATTTTGGGTGCGCAGCCACTTCCATTCCAGCATGGCAAGAAAGCAGGCTAAACCAATAGAGGTTGCAGGAAAAATAATATGAAAAGAAACAGTAAAGGCAAATTGAATTCTTGCCAACTCAAGTGCGGTTAATCCGAGGCTCATTGCATCCTCCATGACTGGCAGGAATATCGACAGTTCGATACCCAATTGCTGTCTAAATCGGAATGATAAAAAAACATAGATCGTTTCATTAAAAACTACCTACTTAAAATACTGATGATGATCTTGCATCAGGATGCCTAGAAGATATAGGTACAAGAATTGGAGAGAAAAAATATAACAAAATAGAAAATTGCACTTAGTCTGTTATATTTTTTGAACTGTTTTTATGATCTATTCATTTTTATTGCTTAATTAAAATATACAGAAAGTTTTGATGCTGAGTTAGTTAAAAAATGTTATTCAAAATTCGTATAACACATGGTTTGAAATAGCGTAGTTTAAATAAAACTTTTAACGAGGAAACTTCATTATGAATGATAAGGTCAGTAGTAAAAGCTGAGGTCTAGCTGACAGCCATCGAACCAAGTATGTGCGAATATTTACACCAATAGGATAATGATATTGCGCTATCTATTGTGATTCGAAAGTCGTTTGATACTTAAAATAGCTCTAAAAAAGGGAGTCTGTAGACTCCCTTCAATATAGATAGTTTAATGCGCAAGGAAAGTTGCGGCTTCATCAATTAAATCAGCAACGGCTTTGGGTTGAGATGCGAGTGAAGCATGACTGGCATTTAAAGAAATGACTTTTTGAGCATTTAAGCGTGAAGACATCATGGCTTGGTTTTCAGGGTGAATCATGCGGTCTTCAGTTGAAATTTGGTACCAAGATGGTTTGTTTTTCCATGCTGGGTTTGAAATGGTATCCCCAAAGGTACTCGCAACAGGGGCTTTCTGGGTGATACCCATAACCAGTCCTTCATCATTCGTTAAGTCCTGACAGAAGCTTTCATGGTATTTATCGGCCTTAACCCAAAGGTATCCGTCACTGTCGGGTTCTAAGTTGGGTGCACCAACGGGTAAATGTTGCTGCGTAATGCCACCTGGACTTTCACCAGCATCGGGTGCAAAAGCTGCAATATAGACCAGACCCACAACATTAGGTTGATTACCCACTTCGGTAATAACCGCACCCCCATAGGAGTGGCCAACTAAAAGTACATCTCCTTGCACTTGTGCAATCATTTTACGGGTTCGTTCGACATCATCAGCCAAAGAGGTGAGCGGCAGTTCAACGGCACGTAAGGCTTCATAACCTCGGTGAGATAGGTCAGTAATGACTTTAGACCAATGGGCAGCCCCGCCCCAAAATCCATGTACTAAAATAATTGTAGGCTTCTTATTCATCTTCTTATCCCTAGAGTAAAAATATCATCTTATAGTTAAAAAAGTGGTCATGCTAGGTTAGGCTAATGATTATCGATGCAAGTTAATTTAACTAATTGTAAGTTAAAAAATATAGATAAAAGACTGCAAAAAAATGCCAATTACATTAAAAAGTGGGCATTTTGTGTGATTAATATTTTGTTTTTCTATTGGTTTTATTGATGAAGTGAAGTTTTTGGGTGAGGGGGTTTTTATAGGTGAAGCAGGTGTTTTAAAAGGCTACCCTGTCGCCAGAGTAACCTCAATAAATATCAGCTTGGATAGATATTCAAATCTTAGAAACGGTAGCCAATCCCTAAATAAGTCACAATTGGGTTAATTTCAATTTTACTTTCACCTTTAAGAATGCTATCACGCGGACTGTTCGGATTAAATAATTCAGTATTACCGATGACGTTTAACTCGGCTTTGGTGGAAAGATGGGCATAACTTACAGAGGCAGTAGCAAACCAGTCTTGATTAATATTGTAATCTAAACCAGCAATCACCACAGGTGCAAAAGCATCGTCAACCTTAATTTTTCCAAGCTCAGGTTTTAGTAACGCCAAGAGTGGATCGCTATTCAATTCAGCATTCACATTTGGATCTGCTTTAACATCACTAAAATGTGCATACATGACCCCAGCACCGACATATGGGCGAAATTTATTGCTGATTGCCCCAAAATGATATTTGGCTAAAAAGGTCGGGGTATAGGCATCTGTGGTCGCAATTTTATCAAATTTATCTAAATTAGCGGCGGTACGTTCTGTACCAAAAATAGGAATGGTAATACGTCCTTTTCCAGAAAGTTCCATTTCTGGTGGCGCACCTAAAACCAACTCTAGAGAAACATTATCATTCACAAAATAATCGAGCATCAAACCTGCGGTGTCGGCATCTTGTACTTCAAAACCAGCTTGAGGGGATGACGCAGGTGTATTTGGAATTAACGGTGTTTTCTCTGTCGTACTGCCATATACACCCTGTTTTTCACTTTGAGGCATTACATGTAACCAGCCTGCTGAAACGCCCCATGTTTTCCCGTCAGAGGTGGCAGCTTGCGCAGTTGGAATCGCGCAAATCAAGGCAATTGGTAAAGCAGTTTTTAAAGTTAAATTCATGATAATACATTCCTTTCTTAATTTTTTTTCTAAATTTCCTAAAATCCTATAGGAAATCTGTTTTAGATGTTATTTACTGTTTGGTATAAAATACATATCAAGATACAAAAAATAACATATTGATTTTAAAGCAGTGTTTTTGCTTTTTCTTACTTCTGTTTTTGGTTTTTATAAAGTATTTATCAATGATAATCATTTTTTGTGGTGTTCAGTTTTCAAAAAAAGCAGAGTTGAATTTCCATAATGTTATAAGATCAACAGGCTGCGTTGAAAGATTGATTTTGGGGAAAATTGATCTTTTATCAATAACTAAAGCAGCACGTTTCATTGTTTCAAATGAAGCTCGTTTTTAGGGTTTTAAAAATTGAATTTGGCGATGTTCCACTGGTCACTCATCTCAACGAGAAATGGGTGAGGTGAGGTACATGGCTGATTTTGGGTGGGGATAAATAGAGTGCATTTGCATGAAAAAAATTAGATATTTTTTAGTTTTAACTACAGTTTTGGGGATGAGTGCTTGCGGGGGCGGTGAAGGTGACCAGTCAACAACAGCAACGGTGAAAGATGTTCAAAATGAAGTGCCTGTAGCCGTAATTCAGTCAACGCAAGACAGCGCTATGGTTGGGGATAGTATACTTTTAGATGGTTCTGAAAGTACTGATGATAGTGCGACCACATTGAACTATCGTTGGGCGGTTATTAAAAAGCCAGAAAATAGCTTTCCCAGTCTGGGTGCCAGTACAGATAAAGTATTTCATTTTATTCCAGACCGTGCAGGAGATTATGAACTGAGTTTAATGGTGAATGATGGTCAACAAGACAGTCAAACCACCACGGTCAAACTACAAGTCTTCGCAAGAAATACAGAACAAGTTGTCAATCCATCTGATGTGATACCAGACCCAGAAAATGATGATGTATTGGTCGACAATACAGAAGAAAAGGGTAAGGTCATTTTTCGTGATGGCTTTGAGACGGGGACGATTCGTGTCGATAAATACAGCAATGATCTGTCGACGTGGAATGCAATGACTCTCCACTTTGAAAATCGTAGTTCAGCAACGATAGTTAAAGATCCAGCTGGTACTGGGCAGAATGTTGCCAAATTTGTCGTGCCTGATGATGGTCAATGTTATCGCGCAGAAATACAACGAAAGCAATTTGGTTGGGGTCATTACAACTATTCTTTTTCTCATTATATTCCCTCAACATGGCCCGCATTTCAGTATGGAACAATATTGGCGCAGTGGCATGGTTTTAACCTAAATGGAAAGGATTTGAATCCTCCAATAGCCTTGGTGCTTTCAGGTCTAAAACCTGAATGGCAGTTACATTTATATGAGTTAAAGCCAATGAGTTCACCATTGGCGGTTCCAGAAACGCTTTTGAAGCGTTATGTCTTAGATGTGCCTGTGGCGTATAACCAGTGCAATGATTGGAATTTTGATATCCAATGGTCAGAACTTGATGCAAACAATCAACTGATTCCCGGGAAAGTGGTGGTGAAACACAATGGAAAAGAAGTAGCCAACATCAGTGGGGTCAATAATTACCATCAAAAGTGGTCGCCTTATTTCCAAATGGGCATTTACCGTTCAAGTTGGCGAGAAGGAGCACTGAAGAACCGGGTTATCGTGGGGCAGCCTGTCGAGGCTTACCATAAAAATGTGGTGATTAAAGATCTCAATTAAGATTTCTTTTTTTATCTAAGTGGTCATTTCGTATCATTAAAAAACCGATGGCTCTCACTTGAAAGCCATCGGTCTAATCTGGTTTGAGCTTAGATCATTACCAGATTATTTTAAAATTAAAGGTTATTGCTCAAATCGGCTTGAGTGTTCATAGGCTTATCTTGAGCATGTTTTCCCCAGTTAAACTTCTGTGCACAGATGCCTAATCCAACAATAAACAAGGCAAGTAAACTAGTGTAAGTCACTTCTTTGAAGTAGGTGCCTTCCACAAGCATGGTAATGAGCGCGCCAATGATAAAGACGATGGCAAGATAAGTGAGCCAAGGGAATAACCACATTTTAAAGTCAATCACTTGTCCTTCAGCTTCTAATTTTTTACGCATACGTAATTGTGAGAAGGCAATAGTCAGGTAGACATACAACGCTGCTGTACCTGTTGCTAACATGAAGATGTCATAGACATTCATACTTTCAGTTGCAGTAAGATACGTTGCCACCAGAGCAAATAATGACGAGACCAGAACGCCCATCCACGGACTACCATTACGGTTGATTGAACCGAAGCTTTTCGGTGCATCGCCACGTTTTGACAGTGAAAATAACATCCGTGAGCAGGTATAGAGCGCCGAGTTAAAGCAGCTACATACCGAGGTCAGGACCACAAAGTTAACAATGTGTTTTGCTTCTGGAATGCCAAGTGCTGACAAAGTCACACTATAGGTACCCCAAGTTGGATCTTTTAACAGTGGATTGTTATGTGGAATTAGGCAGACGGTAATAAACATTGAACCAACATAGAACAACATAATTCGCCAAACCACAGAGTTAGATGCTTTACGGATTTCACGGGCAGGATTTTCTGATTCTGCCGCAGCAACCGTAACAATTTCAGCACCGATGTAGGCAAACATAACCCCGAGTAAGGCGGTGATGACTGCCGAGAAACCATTCGGCATGAAGCCATCCGCAGTTAAATGCGTGATTCCTGATGCAGTTGCTTGACCCCATGGCCATAAATGCATGATGGCTAAGCTACCAATTACTAAGAAAATCACAATCGCAATTACTTTGATGAGTGCAAACCAAAACTCAAATTCACCATAGTTTTTGACATTTTGTAAGTTAACCAAAACTAAGGATACAATCACGACCAACATGTAACCCCAGATCGGGATAAAGGGAAACCAACTGTTGAGAATTTTACCTGCGACATAGGCTTCCCAACCCATCAGCAAAGCCCAAGAACACCAATACAGCCAGCCAATGGTAAAACCAGCCCAACGCCCAATGGCACGATCTGCATAGGTTGAAAATGACCCACTGTCTGGATTGAGAACGGCCATTTCACCTAGCATACGCATGATTAACAGAATGAGTAATCCACCAAACGCATAGGCCAAAACTGCAGCAGGGCCTGCCGAATAGATAACATTTCCCGAGCCGATGAACAGTGAACCACCAATGACACCTGCAATCGAGATCATGGTGAGATGACGTGACTTAAGTCCATTTTTTAAGCCTTGAGATGCATCCGGCACAGCGCTTTGTTTAGGTGCTTCCATATAATTTTCCTTAATCTTAAGGAGGTAGCTTCAAAAGGGGGCAAAGCCTTTCTTGGACTACTTATCCTTTAAAACTGTAACCGAATGATCAGAGGCTTTATCATTATTAAGGCAAAAATGAATAAATCTGATAGTCCTGTCAAAGTGTGAAAAATCACACTTTGGCTACAAAACGGTTACATGTTGTTTATGTATGCACCTAATCTCTCTTTTTTGTTCTCAGTAAACGAGAGCCATTTTTTAGCATTTGGAAGGAGCCAATTGCAGCTAAAATGTGAAAAGCTGGGGAGCCAATGTTTACTCTCATCTCAATAATTTATAGAATGAAGCAGCAAAACTCAGCTTTGTAACTGCGGCTTTAGTCGCAAGTCGAATGGTTGTAAAAAAACTTAAGTATCTAATTTATAAAAATAATCAACTCAGCGTACGAACCCCTGCATTTCGCAGACATTTGAGTAACACACCAAAAGCCACCAATATTTCCTGTTCACGTACACACGCAAAGCCCAATAGTAGTCCTTTCTGCCGTGTTGAATAATGCTTGGTATAGTATTGTGACAGCGCCCGAACTTTCACGCCTTGATCAAGTGCATTGCTGGCAATCAGCACATCATCCATGTTGCTCGGCAGCTTTAAAATCAAATGTAAACCAGCAGCGGTATTATATTCATGCAGGAAATCTGCCCCAAGATGACGTGTAATCAGGTCGATTAAAAAGGCGTGGCGCTTGCTATAGAGTAAACGCATACGACGAATATGTGCTTCATAATGGCCCTCACGAATAAACCCTGCCAAAACTTTTTGATCTAATAAATGCCCGCCCCGATATAGTTCCGATGCCACAATACGTAGCGGTGAAAACAGTTTTTTAGGGACCACTAAATAGCCAATGCGCAACGCAGGGTAGATGGTTTTACTGAAGGTTCCCATATAAATGACAGGTGCATCAGGCTCCAAACCTTGCAAAGAAGGGAAGGGCTGACCCGAGAAGCGGAACTCACTATCATAGTCATCTTCCACAATCCAACTTTTATGCTGGCGCGCAATGGCAATCAGTTGTTTACGACGTTCTAAACTTAAGTGAGAGCCTAAAGGGTACTGATGTGAAGGCGTCACAAAAATCAGTTTAGGTGGGGTTTTTGGTTCTAGGTCAGGAATAATGCCTTCTTGATCGACGGGCAAGGAGCGTAGATTTACGCCATTAATGCGTAAAATATTACGTGCCCCCCAATAAGCAGGATCTTCAATCCAGACTTCATCGCCTGGGTCACTTAAGGTCCGTGAAACCAAATCAATCGCCTGATGTGTCCCTTCAGTAATAATGATTTGGTCTGCATCGCATTGCACCGAACGCGCAATTTTGAGGTATTCTGCCAGTTCTTGGCGCAGCTCTAAACAACCGCCCGCATTGCTATAAATAAGACTGTTGATTTCGGGTTCACGGCTGAGGCGGGTCTGAATACGGCTAAAAATATGGTGAGGAAATTCTGTAACATCGGGTGCCCCGGGCACAAAAGCGCCCCATTGGTAAGGCGATGCAGCTGAATAGCCGATGAGATAGGAACCGCGTTGCGACAAATTATAATTCTGCTGTGTCTTTTTTTCTTGAGTTTGGCTATTGGTATTTTCAGCTTTGACCAAAAAGGATTCAGGCAGTTTTTCAGCGACCCACGTGCCTTGGCCTGTACGTGCTTCAACATAGCCTTGTGCTTGTAATTGTTCGTACGCACTGAGTACGGTATTGCGTGAGACTTTAATTTCTTTGGCTAAGTCACGCGATGCAGGTAGGCGGGTTTTGGGTGCGAGCACACTGTCAATAATGGCGTTGCGTAAGCAGCGAAACAACCGCAATTGTAGGGTTCCGTCAATATCTTGCTGTAATCGTTGCAGTAAATAATCTCCAAGCAAGCTACGCAATTGGCTCTCTCCTACAATATTAAAATGGCTTTTCGTGAGCGATTACCATAAATGCAAAATTATCTCGTCAGGCAGCCGTTGTAAAGCATTTCGCTTGTAGACGTTGGGAGCAAATGCCCGAGACTAAGGGGCTGGAAATATACACAAGTCGCATCCAAAGCAAAAGTTTTTTTAGATGATTTACATAATCGAATACAACGGCTTGAAAATACAATTAGAAAAGATTAAAGAAGGACATAAATGGTTTCTAGGTTGGCATAGTCATCTGCTAAGTTTTAGACTTCTTTATCATTTTTCTTGATTCGGTTGAATACCGTAATGGCCCTCTTGAATAAGTATGCCTTTTTTAATTGATATTTTTTAAGTTGTTTATTTTTATCAAATAAATATTTCAGGTGGAAAATAACTATAAAGGGATAGGGTAAATTGGCTCCATCTGTCTGATGAAAAGTGGCTCTCGTCTAGTGCCAATAAAAGCGCAAAATGCAATAAACCCCACGTCCTTTGTATATCAGCAAAAAGCATGATCGGGACGCTGAAATTTTATAAATGTATGAATCAAGAATGAGGATACAAAATGGACAGTAAACACTCTGCACTGAACGCACGTAAACTAAAAGCGACTCCTCGTGGCGTTGGTGTCATGTGTCAATGGTATGCGGAGAAAGCAGAAAATTCCACCATTTGGGATGCTGAAGGGAATCAATATACTGACTTCGCGGGTGGTATTGCGGTACTGAACACAGGTCACCGTCATCCTAAAATTATTGCTGCTGTTACTGAACAATTGACTAAATTCACCCATACAGCGTACCAAGTTGTACCGTATGAAATTTATGTTTCTTTGGCTGAACGTATTAATGCACGTGCGCCAATTGCGGGTGAAGCGAAAACAACATTCTTCTCTACTGGTGCTGAAGCTGTAGAAAATGCAGTGAAAATCGCACGTTCTTACACAGGTCGTCACGGTATTGTGACTTTTGGTAACGGTTTCCACGGTCGTTCATTTATGACCATGGCAATGACGGGTAAAACTGCACCGTACAAACGTGACTTTGGTGTGATGCCTTCAGGTGTGTTCCATGCACGCTACCCAGTAGAGTCAAAAGGCATTACTGTCGATGCTGCGATTGAAAGCATTGAAGACATTTTTGCAGAAGATATTGCGGCACATGATGTAGCCGCTATTGTGCTTGAACCTGTTCAAGGTGAAGGCGGTTTCAATGTTGTTCCGGCTGAATTCTTAAAACGTTTACGTGCGCTGTGTGATCAACACGGTATTTTGATTATTGCAGATGAAGTACAGACAGGTTTTGCACGTACTGGTAAGTTATTTGCCATGGATCACTATGAAACCAAAGCCGATTTAATCACTATGGCGAAAAGTCTTGGCGGTGGTTTCCCAATCTCTGGTGTGGTTGGCCGTGCTGAAGTAATGGATGCACCAAACCCAGGTGGCCTAGGTGGTACTTATGCAGGTAACCCAGTGGCTGTGGCTTCTGCACATGCAGTACTGGACGTGATTGAAGAAGAAGGTCTTTGCGAACGTGCAAATGTATTGGGCGCAGAGTTGGTTGAGGTTCTGAATGAACTCAAACAGTCTTCGTCTACAGTCCAAGAAATTCGTGCGTTGGGTTCAATGGTCGCGATTGAGTTGGAAACGGCGGATCAAGCGAAAGCAATTCAAAACTATGCAATGCAAAATGGCTTGCTTATTTTGACCTGTGGTCGTTATGGTAATGTGATCCGTTTCTTATATCCTTTAACGATTCCTGCAGAACAATTCCGTGCTGGCTTAAACATTTTAAAACAAGGTTTTGCACTTTCTGCTGCAGCATAATTGAAGAGTAATGACTATGCTTCAAGCGCAATATAAAGATTTATTACAGCATCCAGATATTCGTTTTGATCAGCCTGAAAATGGTGGTTATATCGAAGTCAAAGATGCCGCAACACATGACACCTTGGCATGGGTGAAATCCCATGACCGCGCGTCAGTTGAGCAAGTGATCGCTCGCTCTCAAAAGGCACAAACTGCGTGGAAAGCGCAAACAGCTCTACAACGCGCTGATGTACTTTGGGCTTGGTTTGATTTGATGCAGGAAAATAAAGAGTCATTGGCTCAGATTTTGACTGCTGAACAAGGCAAGCCTTTAGCTGAAGCACGCGGTGAAATTGGCTATGCTGCTTCATTTATTCGTTGGTTTGCTGAACAAGCACGTCGTATCGATGGTGAAGTGTTGATGCCAACGGTTGCTACTCAGCGTTTGTTGGTGATCAAACAGGCGATTGGGGTGACGGCTGCGATTACGCCGTGGAACTTCCCAGCGGCGATGATCACACGTAAAGCAGCACCTGCAATTGCAGCAGGGTGCTCAATGATCGTGAAGCCTGCTGAGCAGACGCCTTTAACCGCTTATGCTTTAGAAGTATTAGCGCTACGTGCGGGTTTGCCACAAGACGTGTTATTACACATCAGCGGTGTCTCAAGCGAAGTGGGTAAAGCCTTGTGTGAAAGCGACACGGTGAAAAAGTTGAGCTTCACAGGTTCAACTCAAGTTGGTCGTATCTTGATGCAACAATGTGCGCCAACCATCAAAAAACTGTCTTTAGAGTTGGGTGGTAATGCTCCTGTACTTGTGTTTGATGATGCCAATCTTGAGCAAGCGGTACAAGGTATTATGGCCAGCAAGTTCCGCAATAGCGGACAGACCTGTGTATGTGCCAACCGTATTTATGTACAAGACGGTATTTACGATGCTTTGGTTGAAAAACTGGCAGTTGCTGTAGCGAACTTAAAAGTGGGTGATGGCCGAGTTGAGACTTCAACCCAAGGGCCGCTGATCGATGAAGCTGCGATTGAAAAAGTACAGTCGCATATCGCCGATGCCATCAGTAAAGGTGCGCAGGTTAAAACCGGTGGTCAACGCTCAAGCCTAGGTGGAACTTTCTTTGAACCGACACTTTTAACCGAAGTGACGCAAGAGATGAAAGTCGCGAAAGAAGAAACCTTTGGTCCATTAGCACCGTTGTTCCGTTTTAAAACGGAAGAAGAAGCAGTGCAAATGGCCAATGACACCGAGTTTGGTCTGGCAACTTACTTGTTTACCCAAAACACAGCACGTCAGTGGCGTGTTGGTGAAGCGCTTGAGTACGGTATGGTCGGCATCAACACAGGTGCGATTTCAAACGAAGTGGCTCCATTTGGTGGTGTGAAGCAGTCAGGCTTAGGTCGTGAAGGCTCTAAATTTGGTATCGACGAATATCTTGAAATGAAATATATGTGTGTGGACTTATCTGTTTAAATTAGTCCAGTAACCAGCAGTTAAAAAATCAGCCTTGCCCATTCAAGGCTGATTTTTTATGGGTGTATATTGGGGAAGAGTCGATCTATTTTAAAATATTGCAAGGTCTAATATTGGTCTGACCCTGAAACTTATAGTTATGTGAGATAATATTGGATCAACCCAATAAGATCACTTTTTTGATTTATGAAAGATATTTAATCTAATTAATTCATTTTATTTTAGAAATTTTCCCACAACTTGAGATCAACATATTTGTAAAACGTGGATATGTATCTCCCTTCAAACTTGCCACATTCCAAAATAATCCATATTTTTGTACAATTTCTGGTTTATAGAAACTTATGCTACCAAACAATTGCATAACATAAACACTATCCCTATATTTACCATCTATTCTATCTGGGTTTAAAGCAAATATTTCACTATAATCTAATTTGATCTGTTCCGCTGTTTTTTTTGAGTACTCCTATTAGTTTGTCCTGTCATCTCTTCAATCATTTCATTATCACAACAAAATTTATAAATTGAATAGTATGACATTGTATAGCTTTTTTCTTTTTCCTTTACAATACTTGATAATGGATATATCAATACATTATCCCCCCCCTTCACACTAATAATTATCGAATACCTTGTGCTAAGGCTTTTTAAATATTCAACATCAACTGTATTATCATTTTTCCACAACGCTCGCAGGCTATTTTTAGACTTACTATAATCATTACAATTTTTATTATTTTCTAAACATGATCGTCTACTAATATATTCAGATACTGTTCCTGCAGCAATTATCCCAAAATTTTCTTCAAATGATTTATTAATATTGGATTTTTTCATTAAATTAATAATCTTTTCTTTATCACTTAAGTCATATTCAGAAATAAAAACTCTAGAATAATATTCTCCTTCCGTATCTTTA
Organism: Acinetobacter sp. 8I-beige; assembly: GCF_902505955.1. Classification (NCBI taxonomy): domain Bacteria; kingdom Pseudomonadati; phylum Pseudomonadota; class Gammaproteobacteria; order Moraxellales; family Moraxellaceae; genus Acinetobacter; species Acinetobacter sp. 8I-beige. The sequence goes on from NZ_LR732792.1 coordinate 156,161, forward strand.
ATCCATTTTTCTAAAGCTTGAACAACTATATCTGCTTTCAAATTTTCCAATTTTTCTTCTTCTGAAAGATATTTTCCTTCTGCTGTACAGTAACCACGTCTCTCATTATATGCCTCATATTGCCAAAGAAAAATTCTTACAACTAAATAACCCATTAATAATAAAGCCACCAAAAGAGCTGTTTTATATGATAATTTCATTAAAAATCCTTTTTAAATTCAGCAATTTACGTGGTATCACTTTATCGACTTTAAACTTTATAGGTAGAAAGTAAAATGCTGGTTTCAGTATTGTAAATACCTGAAATATTGCGAATTCTCTCTAAAATTCGATCAAAATTCTCTAAGCTGTCAGATTTCAATTCTACTAACAGATCCCACTTGCCATTGGTGCTATGCAAGGTATGCACGGCAGGGTCGATTCGGAGCTCTTTGACCACCGCACTGGTCTTGGTGCCTTCGACCATAATATTCATCCATGCACGGATACTATTTTTCTCAGTCCCCGGTTTAATCCGCACCGTATAGCCTGTAATGACGCCACTGGTTTCCAAATATTCAATACGCTTTTGTACCGTATTTCGAGAGATACGAAGCTTGTTGGCAATCTCGGTAATCGAGATACGTGCATTGTCTTGCAGTAAGCCGAGGATTTGACTGTCCGTATCATTCATTTTGATTTTTCCTGTTATCAATTTGATGAAATTTATTTCATTTTAATCAAAATTACAACTTTTTTGGCGCAGTTTGATTTTTCATACTATGCATATTGAGCAGTATTCACATGAACGTTACATCGAGCTGAGGCGATGTGTTCTGCGGGTGATGTCTCATATCTATTTAATGGATTTGATTCACCAAATTTTCAAAGGGAAACATCATGTCTTTGTCATATGAAATGGACAATAGTGGCGCTTGGCAGACCTATCTTGCACAGATTAACCGTGTTGCGCCATATCTGGAAGACGACTTAATTCCATTCATCGATACTTTAAAGCGTCCTAAGCGCGCTTTGATTGTTGATGTACCAATCGTGATGGACGATGGTTCGATCCAGCACTTCGAAGGTTATCGTGTACAGCACAATTTGTCGCGTGGACCGGGTAAAGGTGGTATTCGTTATCATCCAGACGTAGAACTCAATGAAGTCATGGCACTCTCAGCGTGGATGACGATTAAAACTGCGGTATTAAACTTACCGTATGGCGGCGCTAAAGGTGGTGTTCGTGTAGACCCTCGCAAATTGTCTCCACGTGAACTTGAACGCCTGACACGCCGTTTTACTAGCGAAATTAGCCTAGTGATTGGCCCACAGGTCGATATTCCAGCTCCAGATGTAGGCACCAATGCAGACATTATGGGTTGGATGATGGATACCTATTCAAGTATCAAAGGTCATACCGTAACAGGTGTTGTGACAGGTAAGCCTGTGCACTTGGGTGGCTCTTTAGGCCGTGTGCGTGCAACAGGTCGTGGCGTATTTGTTACTGGTTTAGAAGTTGCTAAGAAAATCAATCTTGCACTTGAAGGCAGCCGTGTAGCGATCCAAGGTTTCGGTAACGTGGGTAGCGAAGCGGGTTACTTATTCCATAAAGCTAATGCGAAAGTGGTGTGTGTACAAGACCATACAGGCACGATCTTTAATGCTGAAGGCATGGACGTTAAGCAGTTACAAGACTACGTTGCGATTCATAAAGGTGTAGCAGGCTTCCCAGATGCGACTTTAATTGAAGACGAAGCGTTCTGGTCGGTTGAAATGGATATTTTAATTCCAGCGGCTTTAGAAGGTCAGATTACGCCTGAACGTGCGCAAAAATTGACTGCAAAATTAGTCTTGGAAGGTGCGAACGGTCCAACGTATCCAGATGCTGAAGACATTCTGTTAGAACGTCAAATCACGATTGTACCTGACGTACTGTGTAACGCAGGCGGTGTAACCGTGAGTTACTTCGAATGGGTTCAAGACATGGCGAGCTACTTCTGGACAGAAGAAGAAATTAACCAACGTTTAGACAAACTCATGATGTCAGCAGTTGAAGACGTTTGGTTTACTGCAAGTGAAAAGCAGTGCAGCCTCCGCACAGCGGCATATATCTTGGCGTGTAAACGTATCTTAAAAGCACGTAAAGAACGAGGAATTTTCCCAGGTTAAGGGGAAGTTCCGTGCCCTTCGGGGCACACCACATTATTAGAAAGAACAACATCAGATTTATTAAGGACGAACAAACCATGAACCAGAATAGTCAACCAAATCGCCAAGATTTTAATCAGTACATGGTGCCAGTTTTTGCACCCGCTCAGTTTATTCCTGTGCGTGGCGAAGGTTCTCGTTTATGGGATCAGCAAGGTAAGGAATATATCGATTTTGCAGGTGGTATTGCGGTCAATGCGCTTGGACATGCTCACCCTGTGGCGGTTAAAGCTTTGGTCGAACAAGGTCAAAAGCTTTGGCACATTGGCAATGGTTATACCAATGAGCCTGTACTTGAGCTTGCAAAACAATTAGTTGATAACACCTTTGCAGATAAAGTGTTCTTCTGTAACTCTGGTGCAGAAGCCAATGAAGCGGCTTTGAAACTTGCGCGCAAAGTGGGCCTACTTTCAGGCTCTGCACGCAAAAATAAAATTATTGCATTTAAAAATGCTTTCCACGGTCGTACTTTATTTACTGTTACGGCAGGTGGTCAACCGAAATATTCACAAGATTTTGCACCACTTCCAGAAGGTATCCACCATTTACCATTCAATGATTTAGACGCAGTACGTGAAGCGATTGATGCAGACACGTGTGCGGTGATTGTTGAGCCGATTCAAGGTGAAGGTGGTGTAATTACGGCAAGTCCTGAATTTTTAAAAGGCTTACGTGAGCTGTGTGACCAACATGGTGCGGTACTGATTTTTGATGAAGTGCAAACAGGTGTCGGTCGTACAGGTGCTTTATATGCATATATGAATACTGATGTGATCCCAGACATTTTAACTACAGCCAAAGCACTAGGCGGTGGGTTCCCAATTGGTGCCATGATCACAACAGATAAGTTTGCCAACATGTTTGTGGTGGGTGACCATGGTACGACTTATGGTGGTAACCCATTGGCGTCTGCTGTAGCCAATGCCGTATTTGGTTTGATCAATACCCCAGAAGTGTTGAATGGTGTACGCACACGTGCGCAAATTTTTGCCGACGGTTTAAACCAGTTAAATGCACGATATGGCCTATTTGAAGAAGTCCGTGGTCAAGGTTTATTAATCGGCTGTGTATTGAAAGCTGAATATGCAGGCAAAGCCAAAGACATCGTGACTTTAGCGGGCGAAGAAGGCTTATTGGCGCTGGTTGCAGGTCCAAATGTCGTTCGTTTCACGCCATCATTAATTATTCCAGAAGCAGATATCGAAGCAGGTTTACAACGCTTTGAACGTGCGCTCGCGCGCTTTGTTGGCGCGTGATAGGCCACTGGTTATGATGATTGTTAGACATGCAGAGCATCGAGATTTAGATGATATCTACATTCTGGCGGGGAAGTCTGGCATTGGCCTGACTTCTTTACCCCAAAATAAAGAGATCTTATCGGCTCGTATTGCACGCACGCAAAAGACCTTAGTGGGTCAGGCAACACCGAGTGAGCAGGGTTATTTATTTGTCTTAGAAGACACCTTGTTACAACGTGTGGTTGGTGTCAGTGCAATTGAAGTTTCAGTGGGTTTAACTGAGCCTTTCTATAACTACCATGTGGGTAAACAAGTCCATGCCTCACAAACTCTGAATGTTTATAAAACCTTAAATACGCTGTTTTTAAGCAATGACCATACTGGTTGTAGCGAACTCTGCACGCTGTTTTTGGACCCAGAGTACCGCAAAGACCAAAATGGAAAACTGCTGTCAAAGATCCGGTTTCTGTTTATCGCTGCTTTCAAACAGGCTTTTCAAAATAAGCTGATTGCAGAAATGCGTGGTTATTCGGATGAAAATGGTCGTTCGCCATTTTGGGATGCCTTAGGCCATCACTTTTTCAATATGGATTTCTCGACTGCGGATTACCTCAGTGGTATTGGGCAAAAAGTCTTTATTGCGGAGTTGATGCCACGTTTTCCTGTGTATATCGACTTACTACCGATGGCTGCGCAACAAGTGATTGCACAGGTGCATCCTCAGACGGTTCCTGCCTCTCGTGTGTTGGAGTCGGAAGGGCTGTGTTACCAAGGTTATGTCGATATTTTTGATGCAGGCCCGACGCTTGAAGCGGAAGTCAGTAGCCTGCGTGCAGTCAAAGAAAGTCACACTTGTGCCGTTAAAATCGTCGATAGCGTACCAGAAGGTGCAGGGCGTTATTTGGTGGCGAATGATCGCTATCAAGACTATCGCGCGATTTTAATTCAGCATGCGGCTGAGTCTGACAGTTTAAGTTTAACGGTAGAACAAGCGCATGCCCTTGGTGTGCAAGCAGGGCAAAGCATTCGTATGTTGCCTTTAGATAAGATGGAGCAAAAATAATGTCACAAGGGAATTTATATATAAACGGGACATGGTCTCCAGCGCAAGGTGCAGCATGGGACAAACTCGATCCTGTTACGCAAGACACAATTTGGCATGGTGCAGAAGCAACAGCTGAGCAAGTTGAACAGGCTTGTCAGTCTGCACGCGCAGCATTTGTCGCTTGGGCACGCCGTCCTTTAGCTGAGCGCCTTGAAATTATTCAACGATTTGCCAGCTTGTTAGAACAAAACAAACAACAGCTTGCAACGATTATTAGTCGTGAAACCAGTAAGCCGATTTGGGAAACATTGACTGAAGTCCAGTCGATGATTGGTAAAGTGGCGATTTCAGTACGTGGTTATCACGAACGTACAGGTGAAAGTCTGACGGAAATGTCAGATGGTGCAGCGTCTTTACGTCACCGTCCGCATGGTGTGTTGGCTGTATTCGGCCCGTATAATTTCCCCGGTCACTTACCCAATGGTCACATTGTCCCTGCGCTGATTGCAGGGAACACTTTGGTATTTAAGCCAAGTGAATTGACGCCGTGGACCGCAGAAGAAACGGTCAAATTATGGCAAGAAGCAGGTTTACCAGCAGGTGTGTTGAACTTGGTGCAAGGTGGCCGTAGCACAGGCGAGGCACTTGCGCAGTCGCATGAAATTGATGGCTTGCTATTCACAGGCAGTGCCAATACGGGTTACCACCTGCATAAACAATTGGCTGGTGCTCCAGAAAAAATTCTCGCTCTAGAAATGGGCGGTAACAACGCATTAATTATCGATGAAATTACCGATATTGATGCAGTCGTGAACTTAACCGTCCAATCTGCTTTTATTTCAGCGGGTCAGCGCTGTACCTGTGCACGCCGTTTAATCATTAAAAATGGTGCTGTAGGCGATGCCTTCATTCAACGTCTGGTTGAAGTCAGTCATAACTTGGTGGTGGGTCAGTGGGATGCTCAGCCACAACCGTTTATGGGTGGTGTGATTTCATTGCATGCTGCACAGCAAATTTTACAAGCACAACAACGCCTGATCGATTTAGGGGCTCAAGTTCTGCTCCCTGTGACTCAAGCGGATGCCAACAGCAGCTTATTAAGTCCGGGTCTTTTAGACGTGACCCATGTTAGCGATGTGCCAGATGAAGAATATTTTGGCCCATTGAGCTGTATCTATCGTTATGACCATTTCGATGAGGCTTTGGCACTAGCGAATGGCACTCGATTCGGTTTGTCGGTGGGGCTAGTTTCACCTGACCGTGAGCTGTTTGATCGTTTATTGATTGAAGCGCGTGCAGGCATTGTGAACTGGAACAAACCGTTAACTGGCGCATCAAGTGCTGCACCCTTTGGTGGTGTAGGTGCATCAGGAAACCATCGTGCCAGTGCTTTCTATGCAGCAGATTACTGCGCATGGCCAATGGCATCACTGGAAAGTCAGCAGGTAAGCCTACCTGAAAAATTATCGCCAGGCATTGTGCTGTAAGTCGACAAAAAGGGAGTTTAGAAATGTCAGGCTATGAAATTAATTTTGATGGTTTAGTCGGTCCAACGCATCACTATGCGGGATTGTCATTCGGAAACGAAGCATCCACCAAAAACCAAAATAATCTTTCCAACCCGAAGTTGGCTGCCAAGCAAGGTCTGTTAAAGATGAAAGCTTTGGCCGACATGGGCTTAAAGCAAGGTGTATTTGCACCGCAAGAACGCCCACATGTCCCGACTTTGCGCAAATTGGGTTTCCGTGGAGATGATCACAGTGTAATTGAACAAGCGATGCGAACTTCGCCTGCATTATTATCCGCTTTGAGTTCTGCATCGTGCATGTGGACTGCCAATGCAGCAACGGTTTCACCGTCGGCGGACAGTGCAGATGGCCGTGTGCATTTTACTGCGGCAAATTTGAACAACAAATTCCACCGTTCAATTGAGCATGACACCACGTCTCGCGTGATGGCAGCCATGTTTAAGGATGAGCGTCACTTCGCCCATCATGAAGCACTGCCACCTGTGGCTTTGTTTGGTGATGAAGGTGCGGCGAACCATAACCGTTTAGGCGGTGCTTATGATCAAGCCAGCGTGCAAGTGTTTGTCTATGGTCAGCAGTTCCTCGGTGGTGGTATTGGTCCGAAACACTATCCTGCACGCCAGTCGCGTGAGGCGAGTGAAGCAGTGGCACGTTTACATCAGCTCAAAGCGGAACAAACAGTGTTTGTACAGCAGAATCCCGATGTGATTGACCAAGGTGTCTTCCACAACGACGTGATTGCGGTGAGTAACCAAAACGTCCTGTTTCACCATCAGCATGCATTTTTGCATCAATCTGAAGCATTGTCAGAAATTCGCGAAAAAATGGCGCGCTTGGGTCAAGAATTCGTGTCCATTGAAGTGCCTGATCATCGTGTTTCAGTGAAAGATGCAGTAAATACCTATTTGTTCAATAGCCAATTGCTCACGCGTGCCGATGGCGGGATGAGCATTGTGGTGCCTGAAGAATCACGTCAAAACCCAGCAGTATGGGGTTACTTAAACGACATGATCCAAATGGGTACGCCGATCGATGACATTAAGGTGTTCGACCTACGTGAAAGTATGCGTAATGGCGGTGGTCCTGCATGTTTACGTTTACGTGTGGCGGTGAATGAAGCAGAACTGAACGCCATCAATCCAAACCTGTTTATGAATGATGCCTTGTTTACCCGTTTAAATACGTGGGTGGATCAGTACTACCGCGACCAGCTGGCGCAGCAAGATTTGGCTGATCCGCAATTACTGATTGAAAGCCGTACTGCGTTAGATGAACTGACGCAAATTTTGAACTTAGGTTCGGTGTATCACTTCCAACGTTAAGCAATCGTGCAGGGAAAGCAGATGATAAATTTTCTAGGTGATGTTTTAGCACAACGTGTCCCGACTGTAGCGCATGGCGTACAGCATGATTTTTGTTGGGAATGGTTGGCTGAAGGTGTTTTATCTTTTACGCCGAAACAGGCTTATGAAAAAGCGGTCGTGCTTTCCGCGGGTGTGCATGGCAATGAAACTGCGCCAATCGAGTTGTTGGCGCAGCTGAGTCAAGATTTGTTTGCAGGGGCATTAGAGCTCAAGGTTAAGTTATTACTGATTTTAGGTAACCCTATCGCGATTCGCACAGGGCAACGTTATGTTGAAAATGATATGAACCGCATGTTCTGCGGGGCCTATCAACAATTTACCGATACAGTTGAAGCGCAACGGGTGGCGGTCTTAGAACAGATCGTCACCGCTTTTTTTAATGATAGCTCAGCTCAAGTACGGCGCTATCATTACGATTTGCACACTGCGATTCGCCCATCGTTGTTGCCGACTTTTGCCTTATTTCCTTATCAAACCCATGACTATGATGCGGTGATGCTGGACAGCCTAAAAGCTGCGGAACTGGATGCCTTGGTGTATCACAATGCAGTAGGTCGTACCTTTACGCACTTTAGCAGCTCTCAGTTTCAAGCAGCCAGTTCGACACTCGAACTTGGTCATGCCAAACCCTTTGGCCAAAATGATTTGGCGGCTTTCGCCGCGATTAATCATGTGCTTCGCGCCGTGGTGAGTGAGCAGGCCTTACCTGTACGTCAAAAACAAGCAATTCAAACTTTTCGAGTCGTTGATTCGATCATCAAAACTGAAGATGACTTCCAGCTTAATTTGGTAGATTCTGCGCCTAATTTTTCCGTGTTCGAAACCGATGCCGTGATTGCTCTGCAACAGGGCAAACCGTATGTGACTGCACCTGAGCAGGTTCGAATTTTATTTCCGAATACTCAAGTGAAAAAGGGATTAAGAGCAGGGCTGATATTAACTGAGGTTCATCTTTGATGATTTCAGTCAATTTATTAAATGTGATGATGGTGGTTTATCGAACTTAAGTCGTTAAATTAATTTTCAATGGAATTGAATATATGGATATTGAGAAAAATATTAATTCAATATTTTCATCTTTCGATCATAAGGGTACTTATAATCGATGGATGATTTTGCGTTGTTTTTTTATTAAGTTATTGTTTTTTAATATTAAATAACCAAATTAGGCATGGGTTTTGCAGCCTGTGTGAGTATTATTTTGCCGCCATAACGAGATAAATAGTGTGGTGCTGAATAATAAAAATTAATGTTATTGAAAAATAATATGTAGCTTAATTTTGGACTGAGATGAAATAAGGAATTATCTAAATCTGAGTCCCATATTTACACCCATTGGGTTGTAAATTGGAGTAAAAACATGATGAATGGAAAACAGACCCATCAACAAAAAGAGCCCTTAGAAGGTGATTTACTGGGTGGACATCATTACGAGTCAGTTGAGGAAGAACAACTGCAACGCTCACTGACCAATCGTCATATTCAGATGATTGCGATTGGTGGTGCGATTGGTACAGGTCTTTTTATGGGGTCGGGCAAGACACTCGCTGTGTCAGGTACTTCGATCATCTTAACTTACCTCATTATTGGCTTCTTCTTCTTCTTCGTCATGCGTGCGATGGGGGAGTTACTGCTTTCTAATACCAATTACAAATCTTTTGCAGACTTTGCAACGGCTTATTTGGGACCGTGGGCAGGGTTCTTTTTAGGTTGGTCGTACTGGCTCAGTTGGATTGTCACCGCAATTGCAGATGTGATTGTGATTGGCGGTTATGCACAGTTTTGGTATCCCGATCTCCCCGCATGGATACCCGCCTTCACCTCCATTGCCATTTTGACTTTATTGAACTTTGTTGCGGTAAAACTGTTTGGTGAAGTGGAGTTCTGGTTTGCTTTAATTAAAATTATCGCGATTATTATGTTCCTCTTGGTCGGTGTCTATTTAATTACGATTGGTTTCGTCTCTCCAGATGGTGTGAAAGCGTCTTTAGCCCATGTGGTCGAGAAAGAGTCACTGTTCCCTTATGGTTTAACGGGCTTTTTGGCCGGTTTTCAAATCGCAGTATTTGCTTTTGTCGGTATTGAATTGGTGGGTACCACAGCAGCAGAAACTAAAGATCCGCATCATGCTTTACCACGCGCGATTAACTCAATTCCATTACGTATTTTATTGTTCTATATCGGTGCTTTGGTTTGTATTATCGCAGTCACTTCTTGGTCGCAGATTTCTCCAGACAAAAGTCCATTTGTTGAAATGTTTACTTTAATTGGTTTGCCCGCAGCAGCCAGTATTGTCAACTTTGTCGTGGCAACCTCTGCCATGTCTTCAGCGAACAGCGGCGTGTTTGCCACCAGTCGTATGTTGTTCGGTTTAGCGGTAGAAAAAGATGCACCGAAAAGTTTTGCTCGACTGTCGAAAAGCAAAGTGCCTGTATTGAGCTTAATGTTCTCGATGTTCTGTGTGGTGGTGGGTACTTCAATTTTGTTCATCGTGCCTGATGTCATGACGGCATTTATCATCATTTCAGCCTTCACTTCGATTTTGTGTATTTTCACCTTTGCCATGATTATTTTGTCGTACTTGGCTTATCGCAAAAAAGCGCCTGAACTGCATGAACAGTCGGCGTATAAAATGCCGGGTGGACGTTTTATGGCATGGTTTACCTTATTGTTCTTAATCTTTGTGGTGGCGATTTTGGCGCTCGATCATGACACCATGATTTCTTTGGCGTTCTCTCCACTTTGGTTTATTGGACTGGGTATTGCTTATTACTATAAAACGAAAAAATATGCTGAGCGTAACTGGATTTTGACCCATGGTCGCCGCATTGAACAGGATGAAATGCCAGAAAATAATTAAGGAGCAGAGGGGGAATATTCCCCCTTTATTTTTATCGCAAAACAGAGGGGTTTATTTTGAAAAAAGCAACACTTTGGGCATGCATGTTGGGTGCAGGATTACTACATATACAGAGCAGTTTTGCCGCACCGTTATTGACGTCACAACTTTCAGCGACACAAGTGGCAGCACCACAGGCCAATGCATGGGTCGAAATTAATGTGCAGACCTTTGAGCAGAATATTCAGACCTTACAACAGCAGCTACAGGACAAAAGCCAGATTTGTGCGGTTATGAAAGCCGATGCTTATGGTCACGGGATTGAACTGTTGATGCCGAGTATTATTAAGCTCAATGTGCCCTGTGTTGGCATTACCAGTAATGCTGAAGCCGCGATGGTGCGCAAGTCTGGTTATCAGGGAAGGCTGTTAAGACTACGTGCTGCGACTGACCAAGAAATCCAAAATGCTGCTTCCTTAAACATGGAAGAGTTGTTGGGGAACTATGAACAAGCACAGCGCCTGTCAGAATGGGCAAAACAACAAGGTTTAACCCTTGCGTATCATTTGGGTTTAAATGCAGGGGGGATGGATCGAAACGGTTTAGAGCTGAACAGTGCACTAGGTAAACAGCAAGCGCTACGCATGACCAAACTGCCAAATTTAAAGCTGGTGGGCATCATGACGCATTATGCTGTGGAAGATGAACAATATGTGCGTGAACGTTTGGCTGTCTTTAACCAGCAAACGGATTGGATAATTAAAAAAGCCAAATTAAAGCGAGAAGCACTGACTTTACATACCGCAAATTCTTTTGCGACCTTGACGGTTCCAGAGTCACACCTAGATATGGTACGTGCAGGCGGTGTGATTTATGGTGACAGCCTTCCAGATCGAGTTGAATATAAAAAGCTGATGACCTTTAAAACTCAAGTGGCAACAGTCAATGCCTATTTGAAAGGCACAACAGTTGGCTATGACCAAACGTATACTTTGAAGCGTGATTCACTATTGGCGAACTTACCACTTGGTTATTCAGATGGTTATCGACGGGCGTTTAGTAATAAAGCCTATGTATTGATTCGAGGGCATAAAGTGCCTGTAGTCGGGCGCACCTCCATGAATACTACTATGGTGGATGTCACTGATTTTCCAGATATTCGTGCCAATGATGAAGTGGTCTTGTTTGGCGAACAAGGGGGTGCAACAGTGAAGCAAAGTGATTTGGAAGAATACAATGGCGCTTTGCTGGCAGATGTATACATCATGTGGGGTAACTCTAATCCAAAAGTTGTGGTGAAATAATATTTTCAACAGAAAATGCTGTACGTGCTGAAGTGTGTACAGCATGAAATTAAATAAAGTTATGCCGAAGGTGGAACAGTTAAAGAATATTACGTAATTCGCGTGCGGTTTCTTGTAGTAACGGCAGTATGTGTTGAATCAAATACTCTTTGGTTGTGCGCATGGTAGGGGAAACAATATTTAAGGCTGCAACCACTTTTAACTGTTGCCCATAAATCGGAACGGCAAGGGCATGTACGCCCAATTCATGTTCCTCGCATGAATAACACCAACCTTGCTCTCGAATTTCATGCAATAAGGCCAGAAATGTTTCATTGTTGGTATGGGTATATTTGGTTAGGCGTTGTAGTGGATACTGATTCAGCCATTCATATTGTTCCTGATCATCTAGATAGGCCAGTAAAATTTTGCCTGCCGATGTTGCATGTGCAGGTAAGCGATTTCCCAAATGTAGACCATAAGGATTGACACGATCCGTTTGCTGGTGCGCGGCACTGCGTGCAATGGTAATGGCTTCATAACCATCTAGAACCATAACGGAAAAAATGAGTGAGGTTTGATTGGTGAGCAAGTTTAGCAAAGGCTGAGAAATTTTGGGAAGATGTGCTCCACCCAAGTAAGACCCTGAAAACTTAAGAATTTTAGGAGTTAAATAAAAATAATGACCATCAGATTCTAAATAGCCTAAATATTCAAGGGTGAGTAAATGGCGTCGCGCTGCGGCACGGGTCATGCCTGTGCGTTCTGCTGCCATAGTGATATTTAAACGATGTCGGTCAGTACCAAAGCTGTCGAGAATGGCCATACCTTTACTGATCCCTGCGACAAAATCTTCATGTCGAATGGTTTTTTTATTGTCTTTGTGTTGAAGACACTTTTCTCTTGTCTCAGTTGCTTCTTCCATCGTGTTCCCTTTATCCATTTTTATTTCTTCATTATTTTTACTATAACGTGAAATCAGAGTGAAATAATCAGGTTTTGTTCGATATATAGGTATTTTGTTCGATCATCGAACAAAACCTGTGGTCACTATCTATCCCAAAGCGGAGAAATTATAAAAAATGAACAGATAAGGAAATCGAACTAAAAAACTAGGGAATGTGGTTTTAGCTGAATCATACCTCCAGTATAAGTTAGTTTTCCGCGCCTTTTCAAATTTGCATGATGCACAATGGAGTTATCTAATGATAGATAAAAGCGTGGCATCCCTCGCGGAAGTGCTCTCCCAAATCACCGACGGCTCAACCATCATGATTGGTGGTTTTGGTACAGCAGGACAACCTGCTGAACTGATCGATGGCTTAATTCAACTTGGCATTAAAGACCTAACCATCGTCAGCAACAATGCTGGCAATGGCGACTATGGTTTAGCCAAGCTGCTCAAAGCTGGTACCGTGAAAAAAGTCATCTGTTCGTTCCCACGTCAGTCCGACTCTTGGGTCTTCGATGAACTCTATCGTGCAGGCAAAATCGAATTGGAACTGGTGCCTCAAGGCAATTTGGCCTGTCGTATTCAAGCCGCAGGTATGGGACTTGGTGCTGTGTTTACCCCAACTGGCTACGGCACATTATTAGCCGAAGGCAAAGAAACCCGTCACATCGACGGTAAAGATTATGTACTGGAATATCCAATCAAAGCTGACTTCGCTTTGATTAAAGCGCAGCAAGGCGACCGTTGGGGTAACTTGGTCTACCGCAAATCGGCACGTAACTTCGGCCCGATTATGGCGATGGCCGCAGGCGTGACCATTGCCCAAGTGTCTGAAGTGGTGGACTTAGGAGCTTTAGACCCTGAACACATCATCACCGCAGGTATTTTTGTTCAACACGTGGTGCAGGTTCAACCTGAACCTGTTGCTGTGTAATCGGGAGAACATCATGAGCTATCAAAAACTCAGCCGTAACCAAATTGCAGAACGTGTGGCACAAGATATTCCAGATGGTGCGTATGTCAATCTTGGGATTGGCTTACCGACCAAGATTGCCAGCTACCTGCCTTCAGACAAAGACGTTTTCTTACATTCTGAAAATGGCTTATTGGCTTTTGGTCCACCACCTGAAAAAGGTCAGGAAGATCCTGAGTTGATCAATGCGGGTAAAGAATATGTGACTATGCTCGAAGGCGGTGCCTTTTTCCATCATGGCGATTCTTTTGCCATGATGCGTGGCGGTCATTTAGATATTGCAGTCCTTGGCGCCTTTCAAGTGGCAGCCAATGGTGACTTGGCCAACTGGCATACTGGTGCACCCGATGCGATTCCCGCGGTCGGTGGTGCGATGGACTTAGCCGTCGGTGCCAAGAAAGTGTTTATCACCACCGACCATGTGACCAAACAAGGTGAACCAAAGATCGTAGCTGAACTGAGTTATCCAGCGACAGGTTTGAAGTGTGTCGATCGTATTTACACCGACCTGTGTGTGATTGATGTCACTGCAGAGGGTTTAAAAGTGATTGAGAAAGTCCACGGCTTAAGCTTTGCAGAATTGCAGGCAATGACCGGTGCAACTTTAGTGGATGCGACGCAAGTCAATTAAAGGAATGAATCCCCCTAAATCCCCCTTTGCTAAAGGGGGACTTCTCTAGCATCAAGTGCGGTAGGTCTCCCTCCTTTTTAAAGGAGGGATTAAGGGAGGATTAAGAGAAGAACAGATATGAAAAACGCTTATATCATCGATGCCATCCGTACCCCATTCGGACGTTATGCAGGTGGACTCGCTCCGATCCGTGCCGATGACTTGGGTGCAGTGCCAATTCAAGCCTTAATGCAACGTAATCCAAGTGTAGATTGGACCCAAGTCGATGACGTGATGGCTCATCACTCGATGCGATTGCCATGGCAGCGCGTGCGATTAAAGCAGGTGAAGCCGATCTGATCATTGCAGGTGGCGTCGAAAGTATGTCTCGTGCACCTTTTGTCATGGGCAAATCAGAAACCCCGTATGGCCGTAGCCAGAAGATTGAAGACACCACCATGGGCTGGCGTTTTATCAATCCTAAGCTCAAAGCGATGTATGGTGTAGACACCATGCCGCAAACTGCGGAGAACGTAGCACAACAATTTAATATAGATCGCGCAGATCAAGACCAGTTTGCCTTGGCGAGTCAACAGCGCACCGCAACCGCGCAAGCTCAAGGCTTTTTTACGCATGAAATCATCCCTGTGAATATTCCACAGCGTAAGGGTGATCCAATTGTGGTCGACACCGATGAACATCCACGTGCATCGACCACCTTAGAAGCTTTGGCAAAACTCAAGCCAGTCGTCACAGCAGAAGGCACCGTCACTGCGGGGAATGCATCAGGCATCAATGACGGTGCAGCTGCTGTACTGATTGCTTCAGAACACGCGATTCAAGAGTACCAGCTTAAACCACGTGCCAAAATCATTGCTTCAACAGCAGTGGGTGTAGAACCACGCATTATGGGCTTTGCACCTGCGCCTGCCATCAAAAAGTTACTCAAACAAGCCAATCTGACATTAGAGCAGATGGATGTGATTGAGCTGAATGAAGCCTTTGCGGCACAAGCACTGGCCGTTACCCGTGACCTAGGTCTGGCAGACGATACGACTCAAGTGAATCCAAATGGCGGTGCGATTGCGATTGGTCATCCACTGGGTGCATCGGGTGCACGTTTAGTCACTACGGCCTTAAACCAATTAGAACAAACGGGTGGCACCTATGCGCTATGTTCAATGTGTATTGGTGTCGGTCAAGGCATTGCAATGATTATTCAGCGGGTTTAAAGCAGAGTTAAGGATAGCGATCATGAGCCAGTTATATGCCAGCTTATTTTACCAAAACGAGGTGACTGAAATTTTCAGTGATCGCGCATTGGTGTCATACATGATTGAGGCTGAAGTTGCCTTGGCACAAGCGCAGGCTCAGGTCGGTGTCATTCCAGAATCTGCAGCAACAGCAATTTCCCAAGTTGCCCAGACTGCGATTGATCAGATTGACTTTGATGCATTAGCGATTGCAACAGGTTTGGCGGGCAATATCGCGATTCCTTTTGTGAAGCAATTAACTGCGATTGTGAAGCAAAACGATGAAAATGCTGCGCGTTATGTGCATTGGGGCGCAACCAGTCAAGACATTTTAGACACTGCCTGTATTTTGCAATGCCGTGCTGCAATGACACATGTTGAAGCTTTAATTCACCAATGTTACCGCACAGCTTTGGCTCAAGCTGAACAGTATCGTGCACAAGTGATGATTGGACGCACATGGTTGCAGCAAGGGTTGCCGATTACATTGGGGCATAAATTCGCGCGTTGGGCCTCGGCATTTTATCGTGATTTAGCCCGTATTGAAGCCATGAAAGCACGTGTTTTTACTGCTCAATTAGGCGGTGCCGTTGGTTCATTGGCTTCATTGCAAGCACAAGGTACTGCTGTGGTTCATGCTTATTCCGTTCAGTTACAACTTTCTGTTCCAAGCTGTACTTGGCATGGTGAGCGCGACCGTATTGTTGAAGTGGCGAGTGTTCTCGCGATAGTGACGGGCAGTTTGGGCAAAATGGCGCGTGACTGGTCATTGATGATGCAAACTGAAATTGCAGAAGTGTTTGAGCCGGCAGCGAAAGGGCGTGGTGGCTCATCAACCATGCCACACAAGCGTAATCCTGTTGCTGCGGCATCCGTTTTGGCAGCAGTCAATCGTGTACCTGTGTTGATGTCGAGTTTGTATCAAAGCATGGTGCAGGAACATGAGCGTAGTCTAGGTGGATGGCATGCAGAATGGTTGGCATTGCCTGAAATTTTCCAACTCTGTGCAGGTGCATTGGAGCGGACTCTGGATGTGTTACAAGGCATGCAAGTCAATGCCGAGAACATGCAGCGTAACTTGGAATGTACCCAAGGCTTGATCATGGCGGAAGCGGTGATGATGGCTTTGGCTCCGCATATGGGGCGCTTACAGGCACATCATGTAGTGGAAGCAGCATGCAAAACAGCGGTTGAAAAAAGTGTTCACTTAAAAGAGGTCATTACTGAGCTCGATCCAGTCAAAGCCTATTTTAGTGCAGCTCAGATTTCAGAAATTTTTAAACCCGCATCATATCTCGGCAATATTCAAGACCAGATTGATGCGGTGTTGCAAGAAGCAAAAGGAGAGGCAAAGTGAATATCACGATGACCAATCGTCAAGGCAAGACTTTATCTGTTGTAATCAGTGGGCAAGACCATGCACCTGTGATTGTATTTTCAAACTCATTGGGTACAGATAAAGGCATGTGGCAGCCACAAGTTGCGGCATTTGAACAGCAGTTCAAAGTTGTGACTTATGACACGCGTGGTCATGGGCAAAGTGATGTGATTGAGCAGACCACTGTACAAAACCTTGCAGAAGATGTGATTGATATTCTGAACGGTTTAAACATTGAAAAAGCGCATTTTTGTGGGATTTCAATGGGCGGCATGACGGCTTTGTGGCTCGGTATTCACCATGCAGATCGTTTTCATAGCATTACTGTGGCGAACTCAGCAGCCAAAATTTGGACTGAAGAGGGTTGGAATGCGCGTGCAGATGCTGTGGCAGCCAATGGCTTAGCAGATTTGGTCGCGACTACGCATACACGCTGGTTTAGTGAGCAGTTTGATTATCAACACGATGCTTTGGCGCAGCGCACCATTCAATCTTTAGCGACTACGCCAGCACTGGGCTATGCAGAATCTTGCCGAGCGCTCGCGCAAGCAGATCTATCTACTCAAATTCAACAGATTCAGATTCCAACTTTAGTGATTGCAGGCGCATTTGACCCAGTTACGACAGTGGCAGATGGCGTCTTTATGCAACAACAGATTAAAAATAGTGAATTAGCGGTGATTGATGCATCGCATCTTTCCAATATTGAGCAACCTGAGCTGTTTAACCAAACCCTCAGTCAGTTCATTGGATCGCTTCAATAGTTTAAGGATTTTTAAAAGGACTTTCAGCCCAAGGAGGCAGGTATGGCGTCTCAGGAATACGCTACTCAAAAAACGAGTATAGACGCACAAGCACTGATTAATGATGCACCGATTAGCAAATATCAGTGGTTGATCGCAATTGTATGTTTTCTCATTGTTTTTGTTGATGGTATTGATACTGCGGCAATGGGTTTTATTGCTCCAGCCTTGGCACAAGACTGGGGGATAGACCGCTCGCAACTGGGTCCAGTCATGAGTGCAGCTTTAGGCGGCATGATCATTGGTGCTCTAGTGTCTGGTCCAACCGCTGACCGCTTTGGGCGAAAGATTGTTTTAAGTGTTTCGATGCTGATTTTTGGTGGCTTTACTTTAGCATCGGCATATGCAGCTGATTTAAATACCTTGGTGGTCCTGCGCTTTTTAACCGGTATTGGTTTGGGTGCTGCGATGCCGAATGCAACCACACTATTTTCTGAATATTGCCCGCAGCGCTCACGCTCGTTACTCGTGACTTGTATGTTTTGTGGATACAACTTGGGGATGGCGACAGGTGGTTTCATCAGTAGTTGGTTGATCCCAACCTTTGGTTGGCACAGCTTATTTTTACTGGGCGGTTGGTCGCCACTGATCTTGATGATCTTGGTGATTTTCTTCCTGCCAGAATCCTATCGTTTCTTGATTGTGAAAGGCCGTGACAGCGAAAAAGTCCGCAAAATTCTAACGCGTATTGCACCGACGCAAGTACAGGGTGTTACTGAGTTTCATGTACCTGAAGAAAAAACCGAAGGTGGAGAGAAGAAAGGTGTGTTTGGCATGCTGTTCTCTCAGAAATATGTCAAAGGTACGGTTTTATTATGGCTAACCTATTTCATGGGTTTGGTGATGATTTATCTACTCACCAGTTGGTTACCAACCCTAATGCGTGAAACAGGCGCAACCATGGAACGCGCTGCATTTATTGGTGGTTTATTTCAGTTTGGCGGTGTCCTCAGTGCTTTATTTATTGGCTGGGCAATGGACCGTTTCAACCCGAACCGCATTATTGCAGGCTTCTACTTTGTCGCGGGAATCTTTGCCTTTGCCGTTGGTCAGAGCTTAGCCAATCCAACCTTACTTGCCATTTTAGTGCTTTGCGCAGGTGTTGCGATTAATGGTGCACAGTCGGCTATGCCAGCACTCAGCGCGCGTTTTTATCCAACCCAATGCCGTGCAACAGGTGTGGCGTGGATGTCTGGGATTGGTCGTTTCGGTGCGGTATTTGGTGCATGGATTGGCGCAGTTCTACTGGGCAATGACTGGTCGTTTACAGCTATTTTAAGTCTGCTGTTGATTCCAGCAACAGCAGCAGCAGTCGCTATTTTTGTTAAATCACTGGTCGCACATACCGATGCGACTTAATTGAGGTTTCTCCCATGAATGATGAACAACGTTATGAACAAGGAATTACCGTACGCACCGAAGTGCTGGGTGAAAAGCATGTCGGTCGTTCACTTGAGAACTTGAATGATTTCAATGCCGACTTTCAAAATTTTATTAGCCGTTTTGCGTGGGGCGAAGTCTGGTCTAGACCGGGCATGCCGCGCCATACCCGTAGCTTGGTCACCATTGCTGTTTTATTGGCATTGGGCCGTGAAGACGAACTGCGTATGCATTTACGTGCTTGTTTTAACAATGGTGTGACGAAGGACGATTTAAAAGAGTTGATTTTGCACTGTTCACTGTATGCAGGTTTACCCGCAGCCAATGCAGCTATGCACATGGCAGAAGAAGTTTTTGCAGATTTGGGCATTGCCCCGCAAAAACTGAGCGAACAGCAACTTAGCCAAGAACAAACGAATCAAGAGTAATGGAACAAGATTAAGAGGGACGTCACATGTCGCAACTTATTTTAGGTGCTTATGCACAACGTAATACCGATGATCATCCGCCAGCATATGCACCCGGCTATAAAACCAGTGTATTACGCTCGCCAAAAAATGCTTTGATTTCGATTGCAGAAACTTTAACTGAAGTGACTTCACCGCAGTTTAGTGCCGAACAGTTTGGACCTAAAGATAACGATTTGATTTTGAACTATGCCAAAGAAGGTTTACCGATTGGCGAGCGTATTATTGTGCATGGTTATGTCCGTGATCAGTTCGGTCGTCCAGTCAAAAATGCCTTGCTTGAAGTGTGGCAAGCCAATGCTTCAGGTCGTTATCGTCATCCAAATGATCAGTTTATTGGTGCGATGGACCCGAATTTTGGCGGCTGCGGTCGCATGATGACCGATGCCAATGGCTATTTTATATTCCGTACCATTAAGCCGGGTCCGTATCCTTGGCGTAACCGTATTAATGAATGGCGTCCTGCGCATATCCATTTCTCTTTGATTGCTGATGGTTGGGCGCAACGTCTTATTTCACAGTTCTATTTTGAAGGCGATACGCTGATTGATTCGTGTCCAATTATTAAAACCATTCCTTCGGAAGAACAACGTCGTGCATTGATTGCCTTGGAAGACAAGAGCAACTTCATTGAAGCAGACAGCCGTTGTTATCGTTTTGACATCACTTTACGTGGTCGTCGTGCGACTTATTTCGAAAATGATTTGACTTAATTCAGGGAGAACAACATGAACCATTGGAACTTTCAAGAATTGCATGAAACGCCATCTCAAACAGGTGGACCATATGTACACATTGGTTTGTTACCAAAACAAGCCAACATTGGAGTCTTTGAAAACAACTTCAACAATCAGTTAGTTCAAGAAAAAACCTTAGGCGAACGTATTCGCTTAGAAGGTCAAGTGTTCGACGGTTTAGGTTTACCGCTACGCGATGTATTGATTGAAATTTGGCAGGCGGATGCCAACGGTGTGTATCCAAGTGCGGCCGATATTCAAGGTAAAGCAGTTGATCCAAATTTCCATGGTTGGGGACGTACAGGGGCTGACTTTGAGACTGGTTTTTGGAGTTTCAATACCATTAAACCGGGTGCGGTTCCGGGCCGTAAAGGCACAACTCAAGCACCGCATATCGCACTGATCATCTTTGCTCGAGGAATTAATATTGGCTTGAATACCCGTGTGTATTTTGAGGATGAAGCTGAAGCCAATGCACAAGATCCTGTACTGAAAGGCATTGAATGGGCACCTCGTCGTCAGACGCTCATTGCAAAACGTGAAGTGCGTGATGGTGAAGTGGTGTATCGCTTTGATATTCGTGTGCAAGGCGAAGACGAAACAGTTTTCTTAGACATCTAATTGTCGGAATGGCAAGAGCAGCTAGTTCATTATTGCTCTTGTTGAAATGATTCAAGTTTAGGCGTGGTGATGGCATGACCCATTTCATCCATCCTACGTATATTTGCTGCTGACGACAGAAGTCAGGCAATAAGTTTAGAAATACAAGGAAATGTAATGATTAAGATTAAAAAAATTGCGATGCAACTCTGCTTAAGCAGTGCTGTTTTAGCGGCAATGCCAGCATTTGCAGCAGAAGCGGTTCAATCAAGTGCGCGACATTATGTGGTGAAAAATCTCAATATTGGTGACTTACCTGTCAAAACCATTGTACCGATTACCGCAAAAACAGCAAAGCAGGCGATTGCCCAAGCGCAAGTGATTGCCAGCAACCCAAACGCAGATGTGGCTGAGTTTCGCATCGACTTACTGGAGTTTTCTGCCGACAGTAAAAAAGTGATTGCACTGGGTCAGCAGCTGAATCAAATTTTAAAAGACAAACCGTTGATTGCCACCATTCGCACCCATAACGAAGGTGGAAAAATGACGGTGTCCGACCAAGACTATGAAAAGATTTATCATGAATATTTGAAAAAGCCATTTATGCAATTGCTGGATATCGAAATGTTCCGCAATGCTGGAAGTGTAGCGAAATTAACCAAGTTGGCGCATGACAAGAAAGTGTTGGTGATCATGTCGAATCATGATTTTGCCAAAACACCTGAGCAACAGGACATAGAAAACCGCCTACTGAAACAAGATCAGATGGGCGCAGATATTCTTAAAATTGCGGTGATGCCCAAGTCAAAACAAGATGTCTTTACCCTCATGAGTGCCACGCTGGCCGTCAGTCAAAAAAGTCAAAAACCACTGCTAACCATGTCGATGGGACAGTTAGGCACTATTTCACGTGTCTCGACTGCCAATATGGGCGGTAGCCTTAGTTTCGGCATGATTGGTGAGGCTTCAGCACCAGGTCAAATTGATGTGACCCAACTTAAGCAGTTCCTTAAAACTGTGCAGCCTACACCTTAAGACTTCAAGATATAAAAGGATTTGAACATGAAATTATCAGCTTTACGTTTAAGTACACTGATTTTAAGTTTGTTGGCTTCTGGTTTGGCCAGTGCAGAAACTTATATTGTTGACCGCTATCAGGATGATACTGCAAAAGGCTCATTACGTTGGGCAATTGAACAATCCAATGCCAATGCTGCACACGAAAATGAAATTCAGATTCAAGCGGTAGGTAAAGCTCCGTATGTAATTAAGCTGAATCAAGCTTTACCGCCTATTAAGTCTTCTGTGAAAATTATTGGGATGCAGTGGGACAAAACAGGTGAGTTTATTGCGATTGACGGTTCAAACTACATTAAAGGTGAGGGTGCTAAAGCATGTCCGGGGGCAAACCCTGAACAGTATGGCACCAATGTCCGTACCACTACTTTACCTGGTCTAGTTTTGCAAGATGTGAATGGCGTGACCTTAAAAGGTCTTGATATTCATCGTTTCTGTATTGGTGTACTGGTGAACCGCTCAAGCAATAACTTGATTCAACATAACCGTATCAGTAATAACTACGGTGGTTCAGGCGTGATGTTGACGGGCGATGATGGTAAGGGCAATCCAACCTCTACCACCACTAATAACAACAAAGTTTTGAACAACTTGTTTGTAGATAATGGCGATGGTCTAGAGCTGACGCGTGGTGCGGCATTTAACCTAGTTGCGAATAACCTGTTCACTTCAACCAAAGCTAACCCAGAACCGTCGCAAGGTATCGAAATTCTGTGGGGTAATGACAATGCGGTGATCGGCAACAAATTTGAAAACTACTCTGATGGTTTGCAAATAAATTGGGGTAAGCGCAATTACATAGCCTATAACGAACTGACCAACAATTCGATAGGCTTTAACCTCACCGGTGATGGCAACATTTTTGACAGTAATAAAGTTCATGGTAACCGTCTTGGCATTGCCATTCGTTCAGAAAAAGATGCCAATGCGCGTACAACGTTGACCAAAAACCGAATTTGGGACAATGGTAAAGATATTAAACGCTGTGAAGCTGGTGGTTCATGTGTACCAAACCAACGTCTGGGTGCCATTGTGTTTGCAGTGCCTGCGCTTGAGCATGCTGGTTTTGTCGGTTCTCGTGGTGGTGGCGTGGTGATTGAAGATGCAAAACTTCAAAAAACTTGTACACAGCCAAATGAGCAGGGCTGTAATGCTATTCCAAATCAAAATATTCAAGCACCGCGCTTAAGTTATAGTAAAGGTCAAGTTGAAGCTGAAGTTCAAGCGCAGCCAAATCAACGCTATCAGGTTGAATTCTTTGCCAATCAGCAAGCGAATAGTCAAGAAGCAGAGCAATATTTAGGTATGCAAGTGCTGACCACGAATGCCGAAGGCAAAGGTCAAGTAACGTGGAAAGTTTCAAGTGGTATGTCTAATGTCACTGCCAGTGTGACGGACCATTTGGGTGCGACCTCTGAATTAAGTTCAGCTGTTCGAGTGAAATAATAAAAACAGCATGGAAAACTCACGGAGTGTGAGTTTTCCTCACAAAAAGGATATTTGACTATGCAACAACAATTATTAAAACCATCGATTTTAAAAACACAGATTGTAAAAATGAGCATGCTGCCGTTGGCGCTACTTTGCTGTCAGCTTGCCTCAGCTAATGAATTTTATTCGGCAGACCGTCAATGGTTGTTTGGCGATTGGAACGGTGAAAGGAAGCAACTGGAAGACCAAGGTTATAAATTTACAGCTTCGATTATGAGTCAGGCAGCGACCAATTTAGCTGGCGGTTATAACGATGACAACAGTTTTGACAATGCTGCACAGTTGACCTTAGGCGCCAATTTTGATTTGAATAAAATTGCAGGCTGGGAAAATACTACCGCGGCTATCATGGTAACCAAGCGTGATGGTAATGCTTTAACACTTGAACGTATTAAAGACCCACGTGCAAGTACTTTGGGGAATAGTCAGGAAATTTATGGGCGTGGCAAGATCTGGCGCTTAACCCAAGCATGGATAAAAACAGGATTTGACGATAATCGTGTCCAATTTAAGATTGGACGTATGGGCATGTCGGATGACTTTAACAGCTCGCAATGTGAGTTTCAGAACTTACTTTTGTGTGGTGGACAGTTAGGTAAGTCCATCGGTTCGATTTGGCATAACTGGCCTGTCAGCTTATGGGGCACCAATGTTAAATACCAATTTGCACCAGACTGGTCACTTGGCGTTGGCGTCTATGAAGTTAACCCAGACAATGTCAAAACAGACTCAGACAGTGATGGCTTTAACCTCGATATGGACAATGTCGAAGGGGCGACCATTCCAGTTGAACTGGCATGGAAACCAAAACTTGCCACATTTAATGGTTTACCGGGTGAATATAAACTCGGTGCACTGTATTCCACAGCAGAAGCTAAAGATGTGGGCACATCAGGAGAAATCCACGATGGCAAATATAGTTTTTGGTTGAATGCTCAACAACAACTGACCCAAGATGGGGCTGATCCTAAACGTGGTTTATATATCAGTTTCAATGGGGTCATCAATGACCGAGATACCACCGCCGTAGAAAGTACGCAGCAGTTGGCACTTTGGTATAAAGGACCTTTTGACAGCCGCCCTAATGATTCGATTGGCTTTGGTTTAGCCAACTATGTGGTGAATGACCGTGTGACGGACAAGCAAATCGCCACAAATGAAGGCCGTGGTTATTACAGTTATGACGCGCTCGCCAGCGATTATGTCCCAATTCAACATGACGAACTCAATGTTGAGTTGAACTATACCTATCAGTGGTCACCTGCGGTGATGCTCAGACCCAACTTGCAATATATCTATCAACCTTCTGGGGTGAAAGAAGTGGATGACGCATGGGTGGCGGGTCTTAGCGTTAAGGTGAATTTTTAATCGTATTTGAAGTGGAAGAGTGTTTAAAATATCAGAGATGTGATTGCTGAATTTAAATGCTCTTTCTTTTCGTTGCTGAAGCAAACTAATTGTGGATGCTCAAAAGTTTGGATGTGGTGTGAATGATGCTCAGAACAAAGTAGGAGTGGTCATTTAAAACATAGCATTTGGAGTAAAACGTATGTCCGAAGCGCAATCTCAACCCATATTTAAAATATGGTGCTTTATATTAGGCTTAGCTTTATTGCTGACTGGCTTATTTTATTTAATCGGTGGTGGAAAACTGATTAGTCTAGGTGGTTCTTGGTACTTCCTGATTGCAGGTTTATTGACCACCATTTCCGCAATCTTTATTTTTAGAAAAAAAGCACTGGGTGTCTGGATTTTTGCACTGGTTTTTCTTGGGACCGTGGTTTGGGCACTGTTTGATGCAGGTTGGGATTTTTGGGCACTCCATTCACGGTTAATGTTTCCTGCGGGTTTATTTGCCGCACTGTGTTTTACTTTACCTGCTATTCGTAAGTACCAATTTCAAATTGCACCTTCAGCACCTGCTTATGCCTTAGGTGGTTTGACGGTGTTAGGTATGCTGGGTGGTTTATATGGCATGTTTATTCCACATCCAACGGTAAAAGCCAGTGGTGAAGAGCTCCCTCTAGTGCCTGTAACGGCTCAAACCCAACAAGTGAATTGGTCTCACTATGGTAATGATGCTGGTGGAAGTCGTTTTGCCGCACTGGATCAGATTAACCGTAATAATGTGTCTAAGTTAAAAGAAGCATGGCGCTTTCAAACAGGCGATATGACTACAGGTACGGGTAATGGCGCAGAAGACCAGCTCACGCCTTTGCAGGTCGGTGATAAAGTCTATTTATGTACACCGCATAACAACATTATTGCTTTAGATGCAGACACAGGTAAACAAATCTGGAAGGCTGAAGTGAACTCTAAAGCGGATGCTTGGGAGCGTTGCCGTGGTGTGGGTTACTTTGACTCGACTCAAGTCTTGGTACAACCGACTTTAGCAGGTGCAAGTGCGGTGACTGCGGTGGCAAACAATACCGCATGTCCACGTCGTGTTTATACCAATACACCTGATGGTCGTTTAATTGCAGTCAATGCCGATACAGGCGAACGCTGTAAAGACTTTGGTGTCGATGGAACGGTGAACTTACTGGAAGGTCTAGGTGCGGGCACGCAAGCGCCTCGTTTTGAAGTGACTTCGGCGCCAACCATTGCAGGCACTAGTATCATCGTTGGAAGTCGTATTGCTGATAACTTTGCAGCGGATATGCCCGGTGGTGTGATTCGTGCCTATGACGTGATTACTGGGCAGCTACGCTGGGCTTTTGATCCACGTAACCCAAATCCAAACTATGTCCTGAAACCGGGTGAAATCTATAAACGTAGCTCGGCAAACTCTTGGGCGGCAATGTCCTACGACCCGCAAATGAACACGGTGTTCTTACCGATGGGCAGTTCGTCGGTTGATGTCTGGGGTGGAAACCGTCAGCCTGTAGACCATAAGTACAATTCTTCCGTTTTGGCTTTAGATGCAACCACAGGTAAAGAGAAGTGGGTTTATCAAACCGTTCATAATGACCTTTGGGACTTCGATTTACCCATGCAGCCAAGCTTGGTTGATTTTCCAATGCAAAATGGGCAAACCAAACCTGCTGTTGTCATTGGCACCAAGTCAGGGCAGTTCTTTGTACTCGACCGTGTGACAGGCAAGCCTTTAACCAAAGTGGTTGAGCAACCTGTAAAAGCTGCAGATATTCCTGATGAGCAATACAGTGCAACCCAACCACGTTCAGTTGAAATGCCACAGATTGGTAATCAAACTTTGACTGAATCGGACATGTGGGGCGCAACGCCATTTGACCAGTTGATGTGTCGCATTAACTTTAAATCGATGCGTTATGACGGTCTCTTTACAGCACCGGGTTCTGATATATCTTTAAGTTTTCCGGGGTCGCTGGGTGGGATGAACTGGGGCAGTATCGCATTTGACCCAACGCATCGTTATATGTTTGTCAACGACATGCGCCTAGGTTTGTGGATTCAGCTGATTAAACAAACGCCTGAAGACTTAAAACTTGAAGCCAGTGGCGGAGAGAAGGTCAACACTGGTATGGGTGCAGTGCCAATGAAAGGTACACCGTATAAAGTGAATAAAAACCGCTTTATGTCGGTACTGGGCATTCCATGTCAAAAACCACCTTTCGGAACCATGACGGCGATTGATATGAAAACCCGTCAAGTGGCTTGGCAGGTGCCTTTAGGTACGGTTGAAGATACTGGTCCAATGGGCATTAAAATGGGCTTAAAAGCGCCGATTGGTATGCCAACCATTGGTGGTCCAATGGCGACTCAAGGTGGTTTAGTGTTCTTTGCTGCAACGCAAGACTTCTACTTGCGCGCCTTCAATTCATCTAATGGTGAAGAGTTATGGAAAGCGCGTTTACCCGTAGGTAGCCAAGGGACACCGATGAGCTACATTTCTCCAAAAACAGGCAAGCAATATGTGGTCATTTCCGCAGGTGGGGCACGTCAGTCGCCTGATCATGGTGATTATGTGGTTGCGTATAGCTTAGCCGATTAAAACGTTTTATTGTATGGGAAGCCTGTCGAGATGATAGGCTTCCCATTTTTATGCTAATAACAAGCAAGGAAATATTGTGCGATTAACTTATTTGATGCCTGCGCCTTTTAAACAAGCCTTATTGACTGCGGTTATTTTACAATCTATGCATGCTTATGCAGAAACGACAGAATATCAACTTCCTGTCATCACCGTCCAAGCGGTACATACCGATAGCGAGTTGTTATCGACTTCTGCATCAATTCAAAAAGTCCAAGCGGCTACAGTACAAAACAATGCCAATGTGAACCTATCCGAAGTTTTACAAGGGGTTGCAGGCTTACAAATTAATAACCGTGAAAACTATGCGCAAGACTTACAGATTTCGATGCGTGGCTTTGGCGCTCGTTCAACTTTTGGCGTACGTGGCATTCGGATGTATGTCGATGGTATTCCTGCGACCATGCCTGATGGTCAAGGGCAAAGTTCCAATATTGACCTCAATAGTTTGGATCACATCGAAGTACTGACAGGACCATTTTCATCTTTATATGGTAATTCATCAGGTGGAACCATCTTGGCTGAGACCAAAGAAGGGCAAGGCAAAGACTCAATCCAAGTGGGTCTTAATGCAGGCAGCCACCATAAGCAACAAGCCAATATCCAATTACAAGGGGGTTCCGAACAGGCCAATCAGCCCGCTTATGTGATTAGTTCTTCTTATTTTGATACTGATGGTTTTCGAGACCATAGTGCAGCACAAAAAGTATTGAATAATGCCAAACTGACGTGGAACTTAGAGGATGGCAGTAAAATCAACTGGGTGATGAATCGTGTCGATATTGATGCTGACGACCCACAAGGTCTAAAGCGTGAGCAGTGGAAAGCCAATCCAAAACAAGTCAATGATAGCAAAAATACCTATAATGTCCGTAAAGAAATTGAACAAACCCAAACAGGACTGACGTGGACTAAGCCGCTGAATGACCAGCAAGAGTTGTATAGCATGTTCTATTTGGGCAACCGACAAGTTGTACAATATCAGTCGATTCCAAAAGAGTTTCAAGAGAATGATCGCCATGCAGGTGGCGTGATTGATTTTGATCGGGATTATTATGGTGCAGACTTCCGTTGGACGGGTAAAGCGCTTTTACCGAATACAACTTTAGTTGCCGGTGTGGCTTTAGACCGGATGGTTGAAGACCGGAAAGGCTATAAAAATTATGATAATGAAAGTAACTTTGGTGTAAAAGGTGCATTACGCCGTAATGAAAATAATACCTTATGGAATTTAGATCCGTATGTACAAGCTTCATGGCAGTTCTTACCTACGTGGCATCTTGATACAGGCTTACGCTATAGCAATGTGCATTATGAGTCCGATGATCATTACATTGTAGATGGCAATGGTGATGACAGTGGCTCAACCGATTATCAAAAATTATTGCCATCTGTGGCATTAGGTTGGGAAATTTTACCTGAACTTTATGCTTATGCCAGTTATGGTAAAGGCTTTGAAACTCCAACCTTTACCGAAATGGCTTATAACACTGATCCTTCGAAATCAGGCATGAATTTCACTTTAAAACCTGCTAGTAGTGATAATTACGAGCTAGGTTTAAAGTCGCAGAATCCATTTGGGTTCTTCACTTTTGCTGTTTTCCAAACAGATACAGAAAACGATATAGTGACAGCGGGAACACGTGATGGTCGTGCGACTTTTCGTAATGCAGATCAAACCACGCGACAAGGGTTAGAGCTTTCATGGCAACAAACGATTTGGAAAGAACTCAACATACAATCGAGCTTTAGTTATATTGATGCTGAATTTGATAGTTATACAGCAGAACTAAAGGATTCAAAAAAACTTTATGCAAAAGCTATTGATAAAGGAAATAAGATTCCCGGAATTGCCAAAAACCAAGTGTTTACCCGTATTGCATGGCAACCTGAACAGGGCTTCCAAGCAGGCTTAGAAGCACGTTATATGGATAAAATTTATGTCGATGATATCAACTCAGATACTGCGCCAAGTTATGCCGTCGTGGCTGCAAATGTCGGCTATTTATGGGTAAATCGTGACTGGAAAGTAAACAGCTATGCCCGAGTTGATAACCTGTTTGACCGTAACTATGTTGGCTCAGTGATTGTGAATGACGGCAATAGTCGCTTCTTTGAACCTGCCGATGGTCGAAACTTTAACGTTGGCATGAGTGTGACCAAAGCCTTTTAATGGAAATGGTTTGGCTAGGCAAATAGTGCTGCTGCATAGCCAAACCAAATGAATCGCGCCATACGACTGCAAAAGACGCTTTTGTATGGGTGCTCAATCTATTTATGAGTTGCTTTGATATTCCTGAATCACTTCCAGCGCAGCACGGAAAGCCTCTTGAGTCGCAGGTGCGCCGCAATAAGGCAAACTGTGTAAAAGGACTTCTTGAATTTCTTCAACCGTTGCACCGTTATTCAACGCACCACGAACATGGCCTTTCAGTTCAGTTGGACTCTTTTGTGCTGTCAAAAATGCAATAGTAATTAACGAGCGATATTTACGCGGTAAGACACCTTCACGTTGCCATGTTGAGCCCCAAGCATGTTCATTAATCCAGTCCTGCAACGGTTGGGTGAAAGGTACAGTATTGTCCTGAGCACGTTTAACAAAAGATTCGCCCATGACTTCTGTGCGAACTTTTAAACCATTTTCATAATCTTGTTGTGACATGGGAACCTCTGAATGTGGAATGCAAATATAGTAGCCGAGCTGTTTGGTTTTTCATCCGATATTTAGGTTGAAAAGATGTGCGCAGGATTCATCCTTCAATATATTTGGAAGTATAGATATACTCTAGGCCAAGATGATGATGGTTTTTATGCTTGATTCAAAGGCTGTAAAGAAGTCTTTTCTAACTGAAAATCTTTTTGATTGAGCCTAATAAGAAAGCAGCCGAAGCTGCTTTTAATGATGTCGTTTTGTACTAAGCGGCTTTAAAGTCATTGATGATGAGTGCTAAGCCAGTCGCTTTTTGGATTTGTTCTAGGCTTACATCGCGTGCCAGTTCAACCAGTTTCACACCTTCAGTAGTGATATCCATCACGCCTAAGTCGGTAATGATACGGCTGACGACAGCTTTACCTGTGAGTGGTAGGGTACACTGAGGCACGATTTTAGGCGTGCCATCTTTGGCACAGTGCTCCATCAGAACCACGACTTTTTGTACACCAGAAACTAAGTCCATTGCACCGCCCATGCCTTTGACTTTTTTACCCGGAATCATCCAGTTTGCCAAGTCGCCTGTTTCAGAGACTTCCATTGCACCTAAAATAGCAATATTGACATGTCCACCCCGAATCATGGCAAAGGACTCTGAGCTTGAGAAAAATGCAGCCCCTTTACGTGCGGTGACGGTCTGTTTTCCTGCATTAATCAAGTCTGCATCAACTGCATCACGGGTTGGAAACTCATCAATACCGAGCAAGCCATTTTCTGACTGTAACCAAACATTGATCCCTTCTGGTAGATAATTGGCCATTAAAGTCGGTAAGCCAATACCTAAGTTGACATAAAAACCATCTTCGAGTTCAAGGGCAGCACGCTGCGCCATTTCATTACGTGTCCAAGCCATGATTAAGCTTCCTCTGCTTTAATGGTCAGTTGTTCGATCTGCTTTTTGGGAGTGGCGTTCAGTACCACACGGTTGATGTAGATACCCGGTAAATGGATGTCATCTGGATCGATTTCACCAATTTCAACCACCTGTTCAACTTCGGCAATCGTGAATTTGCCTGCCATGGCACAGTCAGGGTTAAAGTTACGCGCTGTTTTACGGAATACCAAGTTACCGGCTTTATCGGCTTTGTAGGCTTTCACTAAAGCAACGTCCGCAGTGAGAGACATTTCTAAAATATGCGGACGACCATCAAAGTCGCGGACTTCTTTGCCTTCGGCAATGAGGGTGCCTACACCTGTTTGGGTGAAAAATGCAGGAATACCTGCGCCGCCTGAACGTAGTTTTTCTGCGAGTGTACCTTGCGGAGTGAGCTCAACTTCAAGTTCACCATTGAGATACTGACGCTCAAACTCTTTGTTTTCACCGACATAAGAGGCAATCATTTTTTTAATTTGTTTGGTTTCTAATAATTTACCTAAACCAAAGCCATCCACACCTGCATTATTTGAAATACAGGTTAAACCTGTGACACCTGTATTTTTTAAGGCATCAATTAATGCTTCTGGAATACCACAGAGGCCAAAACCACCCACGGCAACCGTTTGATTATTGGCAACCACATCAGCCAATGCTTCGGCTGCATTTGCGACGACTTTATTCATCTTTTATTTCCTGATCTTCCTTGCTTGTTATTTTTTTAGCATTGCGCTGCACTTTTTAGAAATTGAATCTTTCTAACGTATAATAAGAAAAACTCATTAATGCAGAATATTTACAAAGAAAAATAGATAAAAGAAGAGTCAAAGCATGTACGAAAGCTATGCAAATAATCATACGGCTTATTCTGAACTATAAAGGTTTAGCCTCAGTTTCGCTTAGTCAAGGAGGGAGAACTTAGCTTAGAAATGATGCCAAAGTGTGGTTTCAATAAATTGGGACGACATGTTAGACAGTTCATAATCTTTTTT
This sequence comes from Acinetobacter sp. 8I-beige, assembly GCF_902505955.1. Taxonomy (NCBI): domain Bacteria; kingdom Pseudomonadati; phylum Pseudomonadota; class Gammaproteobacteria; order Moraxellales; family Moraxellaceae; genus Acinetobacter; species Acinetobacter sp. 8I-beige. Next base: position 187,958 of record NZ_LR732792.1, read on the forward strand.
ATAAATAATGCCCACCGCGAGCTGCGCTTGATTGTCCTCAATTTCAACCAACACATTTTTTTCAAGGTCGATGAATTTTTGGAAGTGTCGTGGAATAGCACTGACGCCCATGCCATAGGCGACAAAGTGTGAAAGGGAACTGATTTGGTGGCATTCGACTTTCAAATCCAGCACCACTTGAAGCGCTGCACAATGTTCCTCAATCACATGCCGAATAATTGAGGGGTTTTGTAAGGTCACAAATGGACAAGAGCAGAGTTCAAGCCACGTCACGCTTTTCTGCTTGGCTAAGACGTGGTGTTTGGGCAATAGAGCTAAAAAGTCTTCATTGAATAAAGGCTGAAAAATCAGTTGGTCATTGGCCTTGGGTTCAAAACAAATGCCGATTTCAAAGATGCCTTCTTGAACTTTTTCAATGATTTTTTCATTGGTGATGTCATGGATTGAAAAACTGATGTTGGGGTGCTGCTGTGAAAAATCATGCATCACTTCGGGGAGTACCGCATGAGTGGCAAAGGGCATTGAGGCAATATTTAAAGTGCCACGGTTGAGTTTAAAGCGCTGTTTGACATCTTTTTCCATATCCTCCCAGTTGGCCAGAAGCTTTTTGGCATAGGGAATGAGGGACTGACCTTCAGTGGTGATTTCTACTCGGCGCGTGTTGCGTTTAAATAGTTTTCCACCCAGTTCTTCTTCTAATGTTTTAATGCTTAAGCTTAAAGCAGATTGGCTCAGACACAGTTCATTGGCTGCATTGGCATAATTAAGCGTACGCGCAAGGACCAAAAAGGCTTTTAATTGTTTGAGTGTCATGAGCTTCCCTGAGCAATGATGCAACACGATGTTGAATGAAAATGAACGTGCTGTTCTCAAATGGTTTACATGAAAAATACAACAGACGGTCAAAACAGATCAAGTGATGGAAGTGGGTGTCATTTTTATCAATTCGTCAAAGCAGTATAAGTCGAACAGCATGATAGTCTGTAAAAATATGTTTTAACTGAATGAAAAATATAAAAATTGGTCATTTCGTGCGATTTTGAAATTTTACCTTTAACTTGATGCAATTAGTTTTATCAGTCTTGCTAGGGCTTGGATATTAATCAATTTTTCTTCTTACTCAATGATTATTTTCAAACAATGTGTGGGTTTATATGCATTATAGTCTGACCCAATAAGCTGAAATATTAATGCTCTGATGGATAAATATAGTACATAGATCAGAGTGCAAATAGACATCTCGTCATGAGGGAAATAGACGGTCTATGAATGCGTATTCGGTCTTTCCGCACAGGCTGATTGCACTGTGACTCAACTAGATTTGACATCATTAGCCATTAATATCACAGCACATCAAGACATATTTTCTTTAAGGATGGAGTAAAAAATATGTGGGATTTAGGTGTAATTTTATTGTCTCTTGGGCTACTGATGTATACAGCCTACAGAGGTTTTTCCGTAATTCTTATGGCACCGATTTGTGCCCTGTTGGCGGTTTTACTGATAAACCCTGCTAACGTTTTGCCTTTTTATTCAGGCGTATTTATGCCCAAAATGGTTGGGTTTATTAAAGATTATTTCTTGGTGTTTTTACTCGGTGCCATCTTCGGTAAAGTGGTTGAAATGTCAGGGATTGCCGAATCCATTGCCAAAACCATTGTGAACCTGATTGGTTCTAAAAATGCAATGTTAACCGTTGTGCTTTTAGGGGCGATTTTAACCTATAGCGGTGTCAGTCTCTTTGTGGTGGTCTTTGCAGTTTATCCATTTGCAAATCAACTCTTTAGACAAGCCAACATTCCAAAGCGTTTGATTCCGGGAACCATTGCCCTTGGTGCATTTACGTTTACCATGGATGCCTTGCCGGGAACCCCGCAAATTCAAAACGTTATACCGACGACCTTTTTTGGTACAGATATTTATGCAGCGCCGTTTCTTGGTTTGATTGGTGCGGTATTTGTTCTAGCAACGGGCCTGAGCTATTTGGAATGGCGTCGCCGTGTAGCCGCTCGAAATGGCGATGGTTATGCCACAGGTATTGAGCTGACAGAAGCCGAGCAACAACAACTGAAGCAAAACTTAGATACAACCTCGAATGGTTCTACCGCACGTCAATGGTTGGCTTTTGTACCGCTCATTTTAGTTGCCGTGACCAATAAGTATTTATCCACTGCGATTAAAGAATGGTATCCAAACGGTTTCGACTTTAATGCCATTGGACTTGCAGCTTACACCGTCGATGTTGCGAAAACCTCTGCCATTTGGGCCGTGGGTTTAGCCTTAATTGTGGGCATTATCGCGGCAATTTCATTTGACTTCCGTCGTGTCTATACGGGCTTCAAAGATGGTGTCAATGCCAGTATTGGCGGGTCTTTACTTGCCGTGATGAATACCGCATCTGAATATGGTTTTGGTGCGATTATTGCGGCCTTACCGGGCTTTGCGATTATTAGCCATGCATTGGGCAATACTTTTACCAATCCACTGGTCAATGGTGCGGTTACCACGACAGTCTTAGCGGGTGTGACTGGTTCAGCCTCTGGCGGTATGAGTATCGCTTTAAGTGCGATGGCGGATCAGTACAATGCTGCGATTTTAGCCATGGGTATTCCACCTGAAGTGATGCACCGTATTGTTGCGATGGCATCTGGTGGTATGGATACCTTACCGCATAACGGCGCCGTGATTACCTTACTTGCGGTCACAGGTTTAACCCATAAACAATCTTATAAAGATATTTTTGCCATCACGATTATTAAAACCATCGCGGTATTTGTTGCCATTGCTGCCTTTACTTGGTTTGGTATTGTTTAAGACTTTGGAATGAAAAAAGAAGACAACGGAGTACATCATGAGTCAACTGTTAAAAGATAAAGTTGCATTTATTACCGGTTCAGCCAGTGGTATTGGACATGAAATTGCAAAGAAATTTGCCAGTGAAGGTGCAAAAGTTGTCATTTCTGATATGAATGCAGAGAAGTGTGCTGAAACGGTGGCGGCACTTCAAAAGCAAGGCTTTGAAGCATTGTCTGCGCCTTGCGATGTGACCAATGAAGAGGCATATAAAACAGCAATTGAACTGACTCAGAAAACCTATGGGCGGTTGGACATCCTCATCAATAATGCGGGTTTTCAGCATGTTGCAGTGATTGAAGACTTTCCAACTGCAGTCTATCAAAAGCTGATTAATGTCATGTTGGTGGGGGCGTTCATTGGCATTAAGTACGTATTTCCAATCATGAAAGCGCAGCAGTTTGGTCGCGTGATTAATATGGCTTCGATTAACGGTCTGATCGGTTTTGCTGGCAAGGCCGGCTATAACAGTGCTAAGCATGGTGTAATTGGTTTGACCAAAGTTGCGGCTTTAGAGTGCGCGCGCGATGGCATCACCGTGAATGCTCTGTGTCCGGGCTATGTCGATACGCCGTTGGTACGTGGTCAAATTCATGACTTGGCTAAAACCCGAAATGTCAGTGAGCAAAGTGCATTAGAAGATGTGATTTTGGCGATGGTGCCGCAAAAACGCTTACTCAGTGTAGAAGAAATTGCGGATTATGCAATCTTCCTTGCCAGTGATAAGGCGGGCGGTATAACTGGTCAAGCCGTGGTGATGGATGGTGGTTATACCGCGCAATAACTTAGCTCAGCATAGATTTAAAAATTGAGAAGCCTTGGATGTTCGTATCTGGGGCTTTTTTTATAGCGATAGATTTTGCAGAAAGACCTAGGTTTAAATAAGTGGTGAGCTTGATGAATGAGTCGGTAAATATAGATTTATAGACTGAAGATTTTCAAATCCTTTCTCTTTTTCTGATTTATAGTTCAATGTTTTAAATACTAAGGATGAAAGACTTAGTGTAGAGTAATTAAATCAATAGATTAAGGAGAAAATGAATGCATAACGATGCTACAAATGAGCCCTAGAAATCACAAAATCAATAGGTACAGAAAACTCTCAGTACGGTATTCATTTGCTGATTCGGTATAAAAAATTAAATTTTAATAAAAATAATCAGTTTTAAATCAATAAAAAAAGATGGATTTTATTTTTATCTTATTGAATGGATTATTCTTTTATTAAAGAGCATTGCAAATTACAGCTTCTGCCATACTTGATTTTCATCATCAAAAGACACCGTAAAATTAAAACGAGAGTCCGCCGTTACCAAGTAACCTGTAGGTGTTTTCATGAGAACTTTGAGCACAGTGCCTTCTTCAAAGTTAATGGGTGGAAAGTCTTCTTTTGTCAGTGTGAGTGGTTTGATCAGTTCAAGTACTAGGGTTTCCATGTCATAGATCCAATAGTTTTTAATGAAAAGATAGTAGCATGAAGTCATTTTAAAATGTGCAAACTTCATTCTTTTATACATAAAATCAACAAGTAATCGTATGGTTGTCAGAGAAATACCGTCATTGCACTCGCTTTAAATCCTAAGCAATTTTTCAGTTTGAAACCCAAAAGTTATAAGCAATAAAATATTATTTTAAATCTGGGGCCAAGTCCTTTCCTATTTTCATAAGTTATTGAAATAATTTATTTTGATTGTGATGTGACTGATCAAGTCGGAAAATAATGTCCTGAGCTCTTGTGAAGGGGCATACAAATCAAATAACGTATAACCAAATAAGGATAAGTAAAGTGTACAAACTTGCTGTAATGCGATTTTACTAAATTAAGAAATAAGGATTAGTATGCACGGATTGCATACCTGAAATATAAAAGGGATATATATCGTTCATGTTTAAGTCATTTTTCCCAAACCCTAGATGGTTTTTTATCTCATTGATTGTGTGGTTTATTGTCAATCTTTCTTTATGGTATTCGGGTGGCAGTGGATGGGGTAGTTGGATTGGCTTTCCTGCAGGTTATGCTGAAGCTGATTTAGTCATTGGAGTAAGCCGTTTTTGGTCGCCCGCTTTTTTATGGTTTTATTTGTGGTTCTTTGTTTCGACCTGCTTGTTTGCCTTATTTTGGCGTTTTTTTTCTGACAATAAATGGCAGCGTTGGTCGGTATGGGGATCAGCATTCATCTTGTTTAACATTTGGTTTGGTGTACAGGTCAGTGTCGTTGTAAATGCTTGGTATAACCCTTTTTATGACTTAATCCAAGAAATGTTGAGTAATGGGGGCGGAGACGTCAACACCCTTTATACAGGTGTCCTGACCTTTTTGTATGTGGCAATGGTGGCCGTGACTTTAATGGTGCTAAATTTATTTTTCGTCAGCCATTATGTGTTCCGTTGGCGTACTGCAATGAATGAATATTACACTGAGCATTGGGAAAAACTACGACACATTGAGGGGGCATCACAGCGTATTCAAGAAGACACCATGCGCTTTGCCAAAACCACTGAAAGTTTGGGGGTGAACTTGGTTGAAGCGTTAATGACTCTCATTGCATTTTTACCTGTGTTATTTAGCTTATCTATGCATGTCAAAGCTTTGCCTGTGGTAGGTGAAATTCCGCATGCATTGGTTTGGGCGGCAGTAGGTTGGGCTGTGTTTGGTACAGTTGTGCTGATGGTCGTTGGTGCTAAATTACCAGGTTTAGAGTTTAATAATCAAAAAGTCGAAGCAGCCTATCGAAAAGAGTTGGTGTATGGCGAAGATCATGCTGAACGTGCTGATCCAGTGAGTTTAAAAGAGCTGTTTAGCAAAGTACGTCTTAACTATTTCCGCCTATATTTCCACTATGCTTATTTTAACTTAGTGCGTATTTGGTATATGCAACTTGACAATATTTATGGTTTATTTGTTTTATTTCCAAGTATTGCCGCGGGTGCGATCACCTTAGGTTTGATGATGCAAATCGCAAATGTTTTTGGCAAAGTCCGAGAGTCATTTCAGTATTTGATTGCATCATGGCCAACTATTATCGAACTGCTCTCGATTTATAAGCGTCTGAAAGCTTTTGAAGCGACTTTGGATGACTAAATATTTTTGATGTATTTAACCTGCCTTTAACGGCAGGTTTTTTATGTGCTCAAGCATCGTTTTGTCTGTAACTTTTGTTGTGTGGTTCAAATTAAATTTATGTAATGTTGTTGAGGTTATCATAAAACAAAGCAGAATGATGTGTGCGTCAAACTAAAATAAATAATAAAAACAGTTATTTAAGTTTGTTATTTTATGAGCTTTCCGCTAATGTTTTTATGCGGGTGTTTAAGAGTAAAGTCGTAGTGAATTATAAAATTTTATGTGTATTTGGGGTTTTGGGGAGTGTGTTGCAGGGCTGTACCAGTCTGGGAAATATAGCACAAGCACCTTTTACAAATATTGCATCACCACAAGAACTAATCGTAGAACGAAAAATTAATGATATCGATAAAAACAGCAAAGAATACGTGTATCACACGGTAGGTGTAAAAAATGAAAAAGATATCGAGGCACTATATCCACGGAGCATGTTTAGTCAATATTGCCAAGCACATGGTGGGCGTTTTACTCAGACACAAAAAAGTAGTTTTAGCTTAGTGAAAGATCCGTGGGCGAAAAAATTACTTCGTACCTATAACAGTTTAAAACAGGGCACGGGTACTTTTCGTTGCCAACTCAATAATAGCGAACAGTGGCTGGTGAGTATTGAGGCAGTGTCTGAACGTAAACTGCCTAATTCAAATGATACGCGTGTGGTTAATCTACAAAGCAAAGTATTGACTGAGTCAGCACCACGAAGTATGACCCCTATTACGCCAAGCAAAAAAGCGGTGACGAAGGCACCTGCGACCAAGGCAGAGGTGAAGAAAGAGGAAGAAAGCAAAAAAGAAGTAGAGCCTAAAAAAGAAAACAAAGTGGAAGTACCACCGAAAGCCGCCAAAGCTGTAGAAACACCACAGCAGCAACAGGCCAAATTGTATGTGGCTGCACGCCGTGATATTAACAGTGGACGCAACCAAGTCGCTGCCTGTAACAGTGCACAACGTGCATATAACTATGGTCGTTTGCCGGGGTCGGATGCCTCAAATGTCTATACCGAATCGGGCATATTAGTTGCACGTTGTTTAACGGGTATTCCAAGTTATAGCAGTCGTTTTTCCAACCCTAAAGGGCAGGCAAAATATGTTTTGCAGAACTTAGCCAAAAACCATAACCATACAGGTGCTAAAAATATGCTCAAGCAAATGAAGTAAGATTTTCGGCTGTTTGCGACAGAATTTCATGTGAGCACCTCAACCAAAGGAAATAACATCATGAGTAATGTCCAAATGCCCGCCACCTATTTTACTGCGCCTTTGCTGGATCAGACCGTGCAAGAAATAGACGTTGATATTTCAGCTCAGCCTTATTTTTACAACAATGGCGGAACACTTGAGTATTTAGCCGATGTATCAACTGGTATTGAACTGATTCAAGTAGCATCAACCAATGCCCGTATGAGTATGGGACATGTTTATGCTGTGCCTGAAGAAATTGCAACGATCCAAACCCATTGGGGAGAGCAGACTCAGTTAGCGTTTGCAGGAAACTCTTTTGAGTTTATGGCATTAAAAGCCACGCCAGAAACGGCTGCTGCCTTTGGTATGACTTTAGTGAAAGCTGGTCAGGCGATAGAGGTGCAGGCTACACGGAAAAAGTTGTCTCAAATTAAATATCAATATGGCATGTTGGCGGGTCATTTTTTCCCTTATGACCCAACTCAAATTAATCTAGCCGCAAAAACCTTATACCCTTTTGTCGTCACAGACCTAGAGCATCACGACTTTCCGCATGTGTTTGTTTCGACCGATCCAAATCAATTGCCGTTGGTGATTTCAGCAGGACGATATTTTCCAAAAGACCGAAAAATTTACTTGGCTGACTTGTGGGTAGAACATGGCGACGCACTTTATATTCCTGAAATGTCGAAGCAAGTCGCTCCTGAATTTATTGATTTACATAATAACCGTAATGCGGCTTTAGCGTGTTGGAAGGGAGAAAGTGATCAATCTACGATTCAGATGCATACTTTGCTTGATCCCGAAGGTTATTTTTATTGGTTTTGGAATGCATGCCCGACCATACACCCACAGCTCGTTGCCTTTGAAACTGCTGAGTTGGATAGGGAAATCGCTTGAATTGAGCGATTTAATTTTTTCTCCAACTACACGGTAATTTTACAGTTCCATAACAGGCTGATTGGCGGGCTTTATGATACAAAGAATGCAATTATTGATTGGAGTTGAGTTTATGTCACAGCCAGTTTTAAGCGTTTTACGTGGTCGGTCTTCTGTTATTTTTCGTCATGTTCTTTTGGCAGCAGCATTGTGTGGTTCAGTCCAAGTTGCAACGGCCAGTACCACAGTCGACCAACTGAGTAATTGTTTGGTGAAGTCAACGACAGCAACAGATAAAACCACTGTGTTGCAGTGGACGTTTGCTGCACTGGCTGCACATCCTGATCTGAAGGTGTATAGCAATGTCACCGATGCGCAGCGTACACAGCTAGATAAAAACTTAGCACAAGTATTACAACGCATTTTGGTGGAGCAATGTTCAGCACAGACCAAAGCAGTGATTCAAGCTGAAGGCTTACAAGCGGTTGGAGATAGTTTTCAGGAACTTGGACAGATTACAGGTGAGGAAATTTTAAAGAACCCTGAAGTGAAAGGACAGTTGCAAGGCGTACTGCGTTATGTGGATTTGAATAAATTGGTCACGACTTTTTTAACCCCAGAGATTTGGAATAAGTTGGGTGTGACGAGGTAGTTGTATTTAAATGCTAATCTAAGAATCATAAAAGCCTCTCTCTAAAGAGGCTTTTTTATTAGGAAGATCAAAATAACATTTTTAAATAAGAATTACAGGTTGTGCAACCTATTATATTTGCTAGTATTTGATGCAAATTTTTAATTGATTTTTACAAGTAGATGAAAAAAATAGTGATTGGCTTTTTAGTCTTGGGATTAGCTGGTTGTAGCGCAGGAATGGTGAATCAATCAAAAAAAATGTTGGGTCTTAAGTTATATCAAGACTCTAATGCTGAGCATACAGCAAAGCTTCGGATTGAAAATAAAAATAACTTTGGAGTACGTTTATACCCAAATGGATGCATGACATCAATGCAGCCAAACTTCCAAATGTTACCCGAAGTCGAAAGTATGGGATCATTTAAAGAACAAATGCAAAGCAGTCAGATTAAGTACAAACAAAAATTATTAGACATGCCTTTTCCGCCAGCTGAAATTAATTTTGCTGAGTTTAAAGTACCTGCTGAACGCTTTTTAGCAATTAGTGCATATAAGAGTTACCACAATGGTATGGAGTTGCGTGGTTGTAGTGTTGATGCCGTTTATAAGTTTGCGACAAATAAAAATTATGAGTTATTGGATAACGCTGGCGGAATGCAATGTTCTTTGGCAATCAATGAAATCATGCCCACTGGTGAAAGGGTTGAACTAAAACCACTTAGATCTTTAAATTATGTAAATGAATGGGCGGGATGTGATGCCCAACTCGAAGGTTTGTAGTACTTTAAAAAGAACAGCGATTAAAAAAAGCTCCTTGAATCGAAGGAGCTTTTTTATTTTTGAATCTAAAAAGACGATAAATCATGCCATAAAAAATTCAGTTGAGGAACAACACAATTAAATCGTCACAGTCGCCCCTAAAGCTTTAATAAATTGCGCCATCCAAGCAGGGTGGGCAGGCCAAGCAGGCGCTGTGATCAAGTGTCCGTCTGTTACAGCTTCAGTCACTTCAATGTCCGCATAAGTCCCGCCTGCTAGTTTCACCTCGGCTGCGCACGCAGGGTAAGCTGAACAAGTACGGCCTTTGAGTACATCGGCTGCCGCAAGAATTTGAGCACCATGACAAACTGCTGCAATTGGCTTCTTCGCAGTATCAAACTCACGTACGATCTCAAGAATACGTTCATTCATGCGTAAATATTCGGGCGCGCGACCACCGGGAATGACCAAACCGACATAGTCCGCAGTGTGTACCGCTTCAAAGTTGTAGTTGATGGCAAAGTTATGACCGCGTTTTTCACTATAGGTTTGCTCGCCTTCAAAGTCATGAATGGCTGTGGTGATGCTTTCACCTTCATTTTTATCGGGGCAGACTGCGTGAACGGTATAACCGAGACCCGTTAAAAACTGAAAAGGCACCATGGTTTCATAGTCTTCGGCATAGTCACCCACGAGCATTAAAATTTGTTTTGACATCTTTAAACCCTCTTTATTGTTTGTGCATATTTATGTTCAATTTTGATCTAAATTAGCACAGTTCAGATGGCATTTTTAAGTCATTCAGTGCTCTTTAGTCGTATAACTGAAGTCATTTTTTATAAAAAAGCCCCAAGTAATTGAGGCACTTTAACTGTCTGTAAAAGCATGTTAAATCAATCAGTTTACATATTCATGGATATGAAATTTACTATGCTGAGGTGTTTAATAGTCTAATGTGCAGGCTTTGCCCTGATATTCATAACGGTTGACATCATATTTTTGACCATTCCAGCGGTAAACAGCAAAACAAAATCCGGGGCCACCATTTTCAATATCTGGCCAGCCGTCTTTTCCTTTGGTTTTTAGAAAAGTAGGGATGCCCATGTTTTCAAAAATGAGTTTCCAATTTCCAGTTTTTTGCTGAGCAACGATATGGTAGCCGACACCTGTGTTGCCATAGCACATGGTGCTATAGTCTGAAATGACTGCGTCTTTTAGACCGTCACCATTGAGGTCTTTGTATGTGGTGATTTCACCTGTATCGCAGCTACCTTTCCAACCATGTTTGGTTTTTGAAAAGCCTGCGGCTTTAAATATTTGGCTGGCTTCTTTAGCAGAAACAGTGGGTTTGGTTTCTGCAAAGGCGGTGGTGCTGAAGAAGGCAAGGGTAGAAAGTATAAGAATGGTGGTTTTCATTTTTGTCCTTTGATTTTTTGCAAGTGGTTAATTTTTAAAAATAGAATATGTTTAGTGTAGTAGATTTGGGAAAGCATGCTAGGGGAACCTTTCCTAGCCCTCTCCTTTGGTAAAGGAGAAGGGATAACGTGTATCGAATTGATCAAATGAAAAATTCTGCCTTTTCATAACTCAACTTACATATAGATAGTGAATTTGAAAGTTAGATATGCACTAAGATTTCAAGTTTGTGAGTGGATGATACTTTTTTGATGAGCAGATTGTCTTGGGGGAAATATTTTGATTGATTGTATGTGTAAAATTATGAAATTTAAATAGTAATTCTTTCTTTGCTTTTTAAATATTAGTAAGGTGTTATTAAACTTCATACTATTCTAAATTATATTTTTATTGTAACAATTACAGAAAAGAGGATATAAATGCGATTACTAGCAGACCCTATTACATTATCGGAAACTTTTGAAGATTTGATACTTAACTGTGAAAAAATTTATTTTGCAACTGCATGGGCAACAGATAAGCATTCAGTTTTTAATGTATTAGTAGAACATGCATACAAAATTAATTTGGCTGTTGTGGGGTTACATTTTTATCAAACAAGTCCTAAATTTATAGAAAATTTTATGAATAACGATAAAGTTTCTTTCAAAAAGACAGTATCAGGAGTTTTTCATCCTAAGGTTTTTGTTTTTAAATTTAAAAATGATTACAAAGTTATTTTAGGGAGTGCAAATTTTACTTCTGGTGCTTTTAATACGAATGATGAACTATCTATCTTATTGGAAATGAAAGAAGATGACGACACATTAATTGAAATTATGCAAAAAATATCAGATTACAGTGAAAATAATGAAAAAATTACAAGTGATTATCTAGAATTATATAAAGAGAAATATAAAGTACAAAAGATGTTGAATTCATCATTGCAGAATTCAAAACATAAAAAACAGGTCAAAGAGCTGAAATCTTCAGTTCCATCTGATAATTCTTTAAATATTTCTTGGCAGGAATTTAAGCAAGAAGTGGAAAATGATTTATATGATGGTTATGTAGAACGTTTGGCTATGTTAGATAAGGTTAAAAATTTATTAAGCAAAGATAAGTTTGAAAAATTAACTAAAGATGAAAGAAAGCTTATAGCAGGAATGAAAAATACGTTGCCATATAACTCAGGTTGGTTTGGTTCATTAGAAGGTGCTGGTTTCATGAAAAATGTAATTAATGAGCATGCAGATTTGATAACTAAAGCATTAGATGTAATTCCTCAGGATGGTAAAGTTTTAAAGAAACATTTTGTTCAATATATTAAGTTATTTGATGAAGCTTGTCAGGGGCAAGAGAAGAGCCCGAAAATAGCATGTTATACTAGATTTTTAGCAGTTATACGCCCAGATTTTTTTGTGCCAATTAATAAGAAAAATGAAGTTAGAATTAGACAGGCCTTAAACTCTAGAGCAAAAATTAGTGTTGATAACTATTGGGAAATGCTTCAAGAAATTCATAAAAAAGATTGGTATCAAACAGAGATATTAATCAACTCTTCGGATTATGAATTGTGGTCTAAAAGAGCGGCTATGCTTGATGCAATTTATTATAAACATGAAGATTAATAAAAACCCGCTTTAAAGCGGGTTTTTTTCAGAGTAGATAAGATCAACCAATCAATTTCTTCATTAATTCATTTACTTGAGCAGGGTTTGCTTTACCTTTAGAGGCTTTCATCACTTGACCAACAAGACCATTGAAAGCTTTCTCTTTACCAGATTTAAACTCTTCAACCATCTTCTCGTTGGCAGCAAGAACGTCTTTAATAATCGCTTCAATCGCGCCTGTATCAGTTTCCTGTTTCAAGCCTTTTTCCGCAATAATTTCGTCCGCAGTTTTGCCTTCATCCCACATAAAGCCGAATACTTGCTTCGCAATCTTACCGCTAATGGTGTTATCCACGATACGCGCAACCATGCCACCAAGCTTTTCAGCTGAAACAGGAGAGTCTGCGAGTTCTAATCCTGCTTTGTTTAAAGCACCAGAGAATTCGCCCATCACCCAGTTTGCAGACACTTTACCTTGTGCAGCGCCGCCAGCCGCATCCACAACCACTTCATAAAAGTCTGACATTTCACGAGTCAGCGTCAAGACATGCGCATCGTATTCAGTGACACCAAAGTCTGCGACGAAACGCTCACGACGTGCCGCAGGAAGCTCAGGCAATGCAGCACGAGCTGTTTCAATTTGCGCGTCTGAAATAATTACAGGTAACAAGTCAGGGTCTGGGAAGTAGCGGTAATCGTTCGCTTCTTCTTTCGAACGCATCGAACGTGTTTCCATCTTCACAGGATCGAATAGACGCGTTTCTTGGTCAATCGTGCCGTCCCATTCCAAAATTTCCATTTGGCGTTCAATTTCAACATTGATCGCTTGTTCAATGAAACGGAATGAGTTGAGGTTTTTTAACTCGCAACGTGTACCGAACGGTTGACCCGGACGACGTAACGACACGTTACAGTCTGCACGGAACGAACCTTCCGCCATGTTACCGTCAGAAATACCCAACCAACGCACTAAAGTGTGAATCGATTTGATATAAGCGACCGCTTCTTCAACCGAACGCATATCGGGTTCAGACACGATTTCAAGTAAAGGTGTACCTGCACGGTTTAAGTCGATGCCTGACATACCTTCAAACTGGTCATGGATCGATTTACCTGCATCTTCCTCAAGGTGGGCACGCGTTACGCCAATGCGCTTCACCGTACCATCTTCAAGTTGAATGTCGATATGACCTAAGCCCACAATCGGATTGTCCATTTGACTAATTTGGTAGCCTTTTGGAGAGTCAGGGTAGAAGTAGTTTTTACGTGCAAACACAGATGCTTGGTCAATGTATGCATCAATACCCAAACCAAAGCGAATGGCTAAATCGACCACTTCTTTGTTTAATACAGGCAGTACACCCGGCATTGCTAAGTCAACAAGGCTGGCTTGCGTGTTTGGGTCTTGACCAAATTCAGTTGAAGAACCTGAGAAAATTTTAGATTGGGTCGCAAGCTGAGTGTGAATCTCGATCCCAATAACGACTTCCCAACCATCAATCAATAACGATTTTGGTTTAGCAGCATTCTTACCATTGTTTTGGGCCATTATGCATTCTCCTCAGCAATTGCCGCACGTTTCGTATGCCAATCCGTTGCTTGTTGGTACTGATGTACCACAGACAACAGTTGAGATTCTGACCAATAGTTACCAATCAGCTGTAAGCCCACAGGTAAATCTATAGGGTCGCAAGAGCCAAACGTACCACAACCTAAATCATTTGGATCGCGAGGTGCTTCAGGGTAATAATCTGATTCACGAGTTGCAAAACCGCATGGGAACGCAATTGCAGGTAATCCTGCTAAATTGACTGCAATTGTATAAATGTCTTCGGCATATGTCATTTCAGGAGCTAATTTTGCACCTAAACGATATGCTGTTGCGGTTGTTACAGGTGCAGCAATCACATCGACATTTTCAAAGGCTTTTAAGAAATCTTGTTGGATTAAACGACGGACTTTTTGTGCTTTGACATAGTAGGCATCGTAGTAACCCGCAGACAACGCATATGTACCAATCAAGATACGACGTTGCACTTCTGCACCAAAACCTTCAGAACGTGAACGTTTGTATAAGTCCATCAGGTCAACTGGGTTCTCTGCACGGTAGCCATAACGTACGCCATCGTAACGAGACAAGTTCGATGACGCTTCAGCAGGCGCAATCAAGTAATACGTCGGAACATAAGCTTCAGTCATGTTGAGATCAACCTCAACCAACGTAGCGCCCATATCTTCCAGTTTTTTCAATGACTCTTCAATACGTTTGCGTACTTCAACATTTAGGTAGGAAATATCAAAATATTGTTTTGGGATACCAATACGTAAACCTTTAACTGATGTAGCATTCAGATTTGCTACATAGTCATCAACGTCTTTTTCAACCGAAGTTGAATCTTTTGCGTCGTGACCTGCCATCACATTCATGAGGTAGGCACAGTCTTCAGCCGAACGTGCCATTGGCCCGCCCTGATCCAGTGATGATGCATACGCAATCATCCCGAAGCGCGACACACGACCATAGGTTGGTTTTAAGCCGGTAAGACCACATAACGCAGCAGGCTGACGAATAGAGCCACCTGTATCGGTTCCTGTTGCAAATGGTGCAAGATCAGCCGCGACAGCTGCTGCAGAACCACCAGAAGAACCACCAGGGATACGTTCTAGTGACCAAGGGTTAGCAGTTGCGCCATAGTAAGAATTTTCAGAGGTTGAACCCATTGCAAACTCGTCCATGTTCACTTTACCTAAAGTGACTAGACCAGCGGCTTTGCCTTTCGCTACAACGGTGGCGTCGTAAGGAGAGATAAAGTTATCCAACATTTTTGAGCCCGCAGTGGTTTTAATGCCTTGGGTACAAAAAATGTCTTTGTGTGCAATTGGCACACCTGTCAATACGGTCGCTGTGCCTGCTTTAATTGCAGCATCGGCAGCATCGGCTTGTGCAAGCGCTTGTTCTGCAGTCACGGTTACATAAGATTTAACTTGTGTATCCAGTTTTGCAATGCGCTTTAAATAATGTTCAGTCAGTTCGCGAGATGAAAATTTAGCCCCAGCTAAACCCTCAGAGAGTTCACGAATCGATAAGCGATGTAAATCTGTCATGAGAAATGTCTTTACGTTAATTTTTACAAAATAATGGTTTAACTGAATAGAAATTATTCAATCACGCGAGGAACAAGGTACAAACCGTCTTGCACTTGCGGTGCAATGGCTTGATATTCATCACGATGATTGGTTTCTGAAACCACATCTTCACGTAAGGGTTGTGGGTGATCAAATGGGCTTTTAAGCGGCTCAACACCATCGGTGTCGATGCCTTTTAAGGTTTTCATCATGCCTAAAATTTTATTTAGACTTTGAGCATATTCAGCAGATTGCGTATCATCTAGCGACAATCGAGCAAGATTGGCGATTGCTGAAACTGTTTGTGCATTTAAATCTGCAGAATGCTGTGCATCCGATGTAGACATAACATCACCTGAGTCAGTATTAAAAAATTTCAAAATATCGTGCGTTATAATAAGCGATTGACTTGTTCAAATCATCACATTTAGTTAAAGTTGCCACCTTGCGTCCACATAAAGTTTAATCGAGAACGTCTCCGTGATTCTAAAAAGACTAATTGGCTTGTTTTCGCCCGATCTAGCCATTGATTTAGGTACAGCAAATACACTTATTTATGCACCAGGACGAGGCATTATATTAAATGAACCTACAGTTGTGGCGATTCGTCACAGTGGTTCACAAAAAATCGTTGCCGCGGTAGGTCTTGATGCAAAGCAAATGCTGGGCCGTACACCTGCAAATATCTCTGCCATTCGTCCAATGAAGGATGGTGTGATTGCCGATTTTGAAGTGACTGAAACCATGCTGAACCAATTTATTGGTAAAGTACATGAAAAACGTCTGTTCCCACCTGCACCTCGTGTTGTGGTGTGTGTGCCTTGCAAATCAACTTTGGTTGAGCGTCGTGCTATTCGTGAAGCTGTATTTAATGCAGGCGCGCGTGATGTTCGTTTGATTGAAGAACCAATGGCTGCTGCAATTGGTGCAGGTATGCCAGTTGAACAAGCATGCGGCTCTATGGTGGTAGATGTTGGTGGTGGTACAACTGAAATTGCGATTATTTCGCTGCAAGGTTGTGTCTATGCTGACTCACTACGTATTGGTGGTGATGTATTTGATGAACAAATCATTAACTACGTACGTAAAGCACATGGTTGCGTGATTGGTGAAACTACCGCTGAAATTATCAAGAAAGAAGTGGGTATGGCTTTACCAGAAGCCGATGCCAAAGCACTTGAAATTGAAGTTCGCGGCCGTAACCTTGCTGAAGGTGTACCACGTGCGATCACTGTGACTTCGGACGAAATTACTCAAGCTATTTCTGATCCTTTACAAAGTATTGTTTCAGCTGTGAAATCTGCACTTGAGCAAACGCCTCCTGAGCTGTCTTCAGACATCGCTGAGCGCGGTATAGTGTTGACCGGTGGTGGTGCGTTACTACGTAACCTCGATAAACTTCTTGCGCAAGAAACAGGCTTACCTGTGGTGGTTGCAGAAGATCCTCTAACTTGTGTCACTCGTGGTGGTGGTAAAGTTTTAGAATTCTTCGATAATCCAAATCACGACATGTTATTTGTAGGCTAATAAAGGAATCGGCGGGTGCAAACAAATCTGTTTTCCAGACAACCGCCATCTTTTCGCTCATTTATCATTGCAGTGATCACATGCTTGGTCGTGCTGTTTTTTAACTGGCGCATGCCGCATGTGATTCAACCTGCAAGAGATGTCTTGTACGCCGCTTATAATCCAATTTATGCCGTAGCAAGTTATCCCGTGTTATCGCGAGAGTGGCTGAATCAACAAACCAAGTCTGAGGCTCAATTGCGCCGTGAAAATACCGCGATGCAAGCCGAGTTATTGCAGGCGCAGGTGCGTTTACAAAAATTATCTGAATTATCTGCGGAAAATACGCGTTTACGCGGTCTGTTAGATACCCCGTTGATCATTGATGGTCGTATGGAAATTGCAGAAGTCATTGGGACAGATGCCGATCCACTGCGTCATATTATTGTGGTAAACCGTGGTGCCAACAGTCAGTTAAAAGTCGGGCAAACCGTGTTGGATGACAAAGGTATTATGGGACAGATTATTAATGTCTATCCGCATAGTAGTCGCGTCATGTTGCTTTCAGATAAGGAACATTCTCTTTCGGTTCGCTTAGAGCGATCTGGAATGCGTGCCATTGTTTCAGGGACTGGAGATTTGGGTCATTTGAAAATGGAATACGTGCCGACCAGTGCTGAAATCAAAGTGGGTGAAAAAGTGTATAGCTCGGGTTTAGGTGAGCATTTTCCAGCAGGTTATCTGGTGGGCACCATTTCAAAAATCAGTCGTCATAATTCAGGCGAGTTTGCTCAAATTGATGTTGTTCCTGCTGCACAGTTAGCGGGTGGGCATCATGTCGTTGTGTTATTTTCCGATTCTTTAGCGATGGAGCAACCACATGCCGATCGCTAAACTTCGTGCTGCTAAACAGCGCGATCCCTTATTTCCGATCATTTTTTCAGTGATCATTGCTTCAGTGTTGATGGTCTATCCCTTATCTTATGCGATCTCTGGTTGGCGTCCACTGTTTATGATGATGGTGATGCTGTTTTGGGTGTTGTGCCAACCGACATGGAGCGGAATCTGGTTTGCCTTTGCAGTCGGGATTTTCACCGATTTACTGCTCGATACACCTTTGGGCTTAAACGCGCTCAGCTTTGTCCTGATTACATTTGTGTCCCGTTTTTTAACGCGGGAACGTCGAATTATGACCTTTGCTAATATTTGGGTCATCGCCACCTTGGCTGTGGTCGCGCATCTGTTTATTACGTGGATCGCACAAATTATGATTGGGGCACAGTTTTCCCTTGCACGTCATTGGCAACCGCTGTTGAGTAGTGTGCTGACTTTCCCGATGGTCTATTTCATGTTGAAGAAATGGCGCGTTTAATTTTAGCGTCCAGTTCGCCCCGTCGCCGTGAGCTGCTTGAACAGCTCGGTCTAGTCTTTGATATCTATAGTCCAGATATTGATGAATCTGTACAAGCAGGCGAGTCGGTAGCTTATTATGTGGAACGACTGGCATGTGCCAAAGCTGAGGCAGTACAGCTTCAATATCCTGATGCAATTGTGATTGCTGCCGATACCAGTTTAGGGGTCGATCAAGAGATATTAGGCAAACCAGAATCTAAGCAGCATGCATTTGAAATGTGGGAAAAAATTTCCGGGCGTAAGCATGATGTATATACTGCGGTTTGTGTCCGTACAAATACGCAAATTTCAAGTATAGTAGTTCGTACTGAAGTCGAATTTCAGCATTTGAGCCTGAATGATATGGAAGCATATTGGGCTACATCTGAACCTCTTGGCAAGGCGGGAGCCTATGCCATACAAGGCATTGCAGCACGTTATATTCCACGTATAGAGGGAAGCTATAGCAATGTCGTGGGGCTACCGTTGCATGAAACGGTACAGTTATTACAGGCAGTTAAGGCACTAAATTAACTGTCTCAAAAGATTTTTTATAATGTTTTGAGTTTGTTATGTCTGACGAGTTATTAATTAACGTCACGCCTATGGAATGTCGCGTCGCGTTAATTGAAAACGGCACGGTCAATGAATTATTTATTGAGCGTACGGTGAAACGTGGTTTAGTGGGCAATATTTATAAAGGTAAAGTGGTGCGTGTTCTTCCGGGAATGCAAGCTGCTTTTGTCGATATTGGACTGTCACGAACTGCTTTTTTACATATTAATGATATGGTTTGGTCACGCAACCAACCCACACCCAATGTTTTTGAGCTCTTACAGCCGGGACAAGTGCTTACCGTTCAAGTCATGAAAGACATGCTGGGAACAAAAGGGGCTCGGCTTTCAACCGACCTTTCCATTCCTTCGCGCTATTTAGTGATGATGCCTTATGGCAATCATACGGGTGTTTCTCAACGCATTGAGTCTGAAGCCGAACGAGATCGTTTACGTTCGATGATTGAGCGTATTCAAGCGGAACACAAACTGCCAGGTTCAGTGATTGTTCGTACAGCCGCTGATGGCATAGCAGAAGCTGCAATTGCACAAGATATGGCTTACTTAGCAAAGCTTTGGGAATTTATTCAGCGTAAACAGATCAGTATTGTTGCGCCATCACTTATCTTTGAAGAACTACCTTTACCTCAGCGTATTATTCGCGATCTTGCGAGTGAAAAGACCGCTAAAATTTCAGTCGACTCACGTGAAATTCATGGCAAACTCCAAGAGTTCGTAGAAGAATTTGTCCCGAATATCAAAGAGCGTCTCATTCACTATCCGGGTGAGCGCCCAATTTTTGACTTGTATAATGTCGAAGAAGACATTCAAAGAGCACTACAAACGCGTGTTGCGCTGAAATCTGGTGGTTATTTGATGATTGACCAGACCGAAGCTATGACCACCATTGATGTCAATACAGGCTCATATGTAGGTGGCCGCTCTTTAGAAGACACTGTATTTAAAACCAATATGGAAGCGACACAGGTCATTGCGCGTCAGCTGAGGCTACGCAATTTAGGCGGTATTATTATTATCGACTTTATTGACATGCAAGAGCAGGAGCATCGAACTGAG
The DNA here is from genome assembly GCF_902505955.1 of Acinetobacter sp. 8I-beige. Taxonomy (NCBI): domain Bacteria; kingdom Pseudomonadati; phylum Pseudomonadota; class Gammaproteobacteria; order Moraxellales; family Moraxellaceae; genus Acinetobacter; species Acinetobacter sp. 8I-beige. The sequence continues at coordinate 208,047 of NZ_LR732792.1, forward strand.
GTCATGACTCAGTTTGAACGAATGCTTGAGCAGGACCATGCAAAAACCAAAATTACGCAGGTTTCTGAGCTAGGTTTGGTCGAAATGACACGTAAACGTACGCGTGAATCATTAGAGCATTTATTATGTGAATCTTGTCCGACCTGTCAGGGACGGGGTTATGTGAAAACAGCTGAGTCTGTATGTTACGAAATCTTTCGAGAAATCATGAGATATACACGTGCGTATCAATCTCAGACTGGCTTTACTGTCGTTGCACATCCATCCGTGATTGACCGCTTATTAACCGCAGAAGCGCCAGCAGTCGCGGATTTAGAGCATTTCATTGGTCGGGTGATTAAATTTCAGGTGGAAAATTTATATACGCAAGAGCAATACGATATCATTCTGAGCTGAAATTGTAACAATATATGGTTAAATAGTTGTTACAACTGAAATTTTACTTTCGATCTTAGATTTTTAATACTAGAAACACGGAAATAGCCAAAGCTTATTCTCTCAAATAGGTTTAGCAAATGAGGTGTGATATGGGTGTTAGAGAAGCAATTATTCAACCTGGTTTGAAACATTTATTAGATACGAAAGTAACGCATAATGCGTATATTGTGGATGATCAGGGTAAAGAAGTACAAATTACAACTGCCATGATTCGTAGTGCGTGTCATCAATTATTAAAACAATGTCGTAGCATTAAAAACTAAGAGGCTTATCGAAGCCTCTTAGTTTTATTGATTATTCTTGTATTTCTGATTCGTTTTGCGGCATCAACTGACCGCTTGCAACTTTGGGCCTTCGACCCCCACAATCGCTTCAAAGCGTTGAATCTCTTCCTCTAGGTGTGTGAGTAGATTCTGCATCTTTGGCAGTGCATTTCGACAAGCTGTCAAACCAACTTCAAGTTTATCTAAATAACTGGTCATGGTGATGTTGAGTGCCTGACCATCCAAAATGATTGAGGCAGGGTATAGCGCATCGAGTCGTGCTCCATTCCAATACAATGGTTCACGTGGACCAGGGACATTTGAAATTACCAGATTAAACGCTTGGCGTTTAGGCAGTAAGCCTGAGGCAATGTTGAGACCAGCCGCACTATAAACAAACGCACTATAGTTCAAAATTTGGTTTGAATTCATGCGTTTGAACTTTTCTTTAGCATTTTGCACACTGCGACGAACAATTGCGAGGCGCTCTAAAGGATCTTCTTTATGCGTGCCTAAATTTGCCAGAATCATGGTGATACGGTTCGAGATAGATGAATCATCATCGCGAACCGATGCAGGTACCATGGCAATTAAAGGCTTTTTAGGAAGTGCGTCTTGGGACAAAAGATATTCACGCAAGGCACCTGAACAAATCGCCAGTACGATATCATTAATCGTGACACTTAAACTTTTAGAAATATGACGTAAACGGTCAAACTCAAAAGACTGTGCTGCAAAACGGCGCGAAGAGCTGACTCGCTGGTTCAGAATAGAGCTGGGTGCTTGGAAGCTTGAAACATAATCAGGATTACGTCCCATATCTTTCATGACTGTTTGTGACAACTCATACATGACACGTGGTGTCGACTCAAGTTGCCCCATTACGCCATTCATAATTTTCTTAAAGCGACTGACGTTGGGTTCTTTTAAGCGTTTCGCACGAGGGCCTTCAACACACCATGGTGGTACGATACTCTTTGCATTTGGATCTTGTGATAATGATTTTTCCACCAAACGCATACCCGCAATACCATCCACCATCGCATGGTGAATTTTGAAGTACATCGCAAAACGATTCCCTTCAATCCCTTCAATGATATGACAGGTCCATAACGGTTTAGCGCGGTCAATTAAACTACTGTGTTCTTGTGAAATATAAGTCAATAATTCACGAATACGCCCCGGTTGTGGGAGAGCGATATGACGAAAATGGTGATCAAGATCAAACTCTTCATCTTCATCCCAAAATAAACCGTTGAGTTTGTTGTTAAATGGGGGAATAGGAATCGATTTTGAATTACGAATATCAGCAACTAAATTTTGAATGAAGCTGGCAGGTGCATTTTCAGGGATTTGGAATAAGAATAGTCCACCGACATGCATGGGTTGCTGGCGTTTTTCAAGTGATAAAAAAATAAAGTCAATCGGATGTAATGGACGCATAGTCTGCATTGCCTCACTGCAATATCTGACCGCTCCTATATGAGCAATCTTGTTAGAATTATAGAACTTAAACCTAGTATATCGATTTTTTTTAACAATGGGAGCGCTTTGTGTGTATCCATTGGTTGCGAAAAACCACTGCTTTGCAGTGGTTTTAGTCTTTACTTTTTCAAATTACCTGCATGCAGGCCACATTCTTTGTGTGTTGCTTCCTCCCACCACCAACGTCCTTCACGTTCATGCTGGTTTGGTAACACTGGACGCGTACATGGTTCACAGCCAATAGAAATAAAACCGCGCTCATGCAATGGATTATAAGGTACCTCCATCATGCGGATGTAACTCCACACATCGGCACTGGACCAGTTGGCAAGGGGATTGTATTTAATCAATTGTTTCCCTTCGCCTGAAAACCCAACATCTGCTTGAACAACTGGAATTTCAGTTCGTGTGCCTGGGCTTTGGTCTTTACGCTGCCCCGTAATCCAACCATCTAATGTCGCTAATTTTTTACGCAAAGGCTGAACTTTACGGATACCACAACACTCTTTATGATCATCTTGATAAAAGCTGAATAAACCTTTTTCATTGACCAGTTTTTGAACGGTGTCTGCTTCTGGGAAGCAGATTTCGATATTGATATTGTAGTGTTTACGCACAGTCTCGATAAATTGATAGGTTTCTGCATGTAAACGTCCCGTGTCTAAGCTAAAGACGCGAAAAGGTTTACCTAAGTTAGCAGCCATATCAATAAGTACGACATCTTCTGCACCTGAAAACGATATGGCAATTTCACCCGTTTGATTCAGTGCGAGTGCTAAAATTTCACTTGGCGATTTGTTTGCATATTCAGCTGCGAGAGCATCAACAAGATCAATAGTTGGAATGGTTGTCATGAGTATCCTGGCAATAGGCTTGGAATCTAACAAGACCTATATTACGTTATTTGCTGCGTATTTTAATAGAGTTGAAATCAGCCACTTATCACTAAAAAATAAATGCTTATGAAAAAAATAGATTTAAAAAACAGCAATGCATCAGACAAATATTAAGCTATGATAGTTCAAAATTTTTCCACGTAAATAAAAGGGAGTATTCATGGAAGTTGTTTGCCTTGATCTAGAAGGGGTGTTAGTTCCAGAGATTTGGATTAACTTTGCTAAAAAAACAGGCATTAAAGCGCTTGAAGCAACCACACGTGATATTCCTGATTATGATGTGCTCATGACACAGCGTTTGAATATATTAAAAGAACATGGTTTAGGCTTAAATGATATTCAAGAAGTGATTGCTGAAATGGGACCATTTCCAGGTGCAAAAGAATTTGTTGAATGGTTACGTACACACTTTCAACTGATTATTTTATCAGATACTTTCTATGAGTTTGCGCATCCTTTAATGAAACAACTGGGCTGGCCAACGATTTTTTGCCATAAGTTAGAAACTGATGAAAAGGGTATGATTACAGCGTATAAGCTGCGCCAACCTGACCAAAAACGTGAAGCAGTTAAAGGATTGCATGGGCTAAATTATCGTGTGATCGCCGCAGGTGATTCTTATAATGACACCACTATGTTAGGTGAAGCAGATAAAGGCTTTTTATTTGATGCACCAGAAAATGTGATTAAAGAATTCCCACAATTCCCTGCAATTCATGGTTATGAAGCTTTAAAAGAGGCAATTCGTAATGCTTCAGTTCGTGATATTCCTGCTTAAGGATAAATAACCAATATCCACCAAAACAAAAAAGGCGCATCTAAATAGATACGCCTTTTTTATTGGATATGATGCTACGGTTTAGAATTTATAACCGATATTTAACCCATAAGCGATCGCATCATTGTTGGTGAATTTTCCGGCATTTGAATGAGCACCTGTTACAGCATCAGCATCGCCTAACCAGAAGTACTTCACGCCAGCGCCAATAAAGTAGTTTTCTGCTGGCGAAAAACGAACACCTGTACCCACACTCCAAAAACCTTCTGTTGGGCCAAGTGTTGTCACTGGGTTACCTGCACCAGAATCCCAACCTACTGATACATTGCCGCCCCAACGTTCGTTAAATTTGCGGCCTACACCAACAGTTGCGGAGATTTGATCTTCTTTATAGTCAATCAGGTTAAAGCCATTCGGTTTGTCCGCTACAAGACCTGATTGACCTAAAATTTGTGAAAGCTTAGCAAAGTTATATGGTTGAACTTTAAAGTTTGACCAATCGACCCAGCGTACATTTGCGAAAGCAACGGTATTGGCCATAATTCCCGTCTGAAAATCAACATTGACAGATTGTGGCGTAGTTAACTTAGTTTCACCTGAAGAGGCATTTAAAGCTGTCATAATTGGATTGAGGGCACTAGCAGGGCCTGTGATAAAACCAGCAGCACCGAAGTTTTCATCAGCAGTCATTTTATGATCAATTTCAGAGCGATAAGTTACCGATGCCTTAAGGGCGATTTCTGGAATTTGATATGCAACACCTGCTAACCAACCTACAGATTCATCTTCGCCAGTTCTAAAGTCGTAACCATTGAATACACTATAAGTTGTACCGCGAAGTAAAACTGTACCATCTACAGTTTGGTATACCGCACCTGCATAAAGATTCCAGTTTTCGTTCGGTTGATATCCAAAAAGTAAATTCAAGTTTTGAGTATCAACAGTAACAGATGTCCCACCTTGGAATGGAACTGGGCGGTTTTCTACAAAAGTGCTATTACCCGAGTATTCTGCGTCCGCACCGAAAGGTTGATCGTAAATAAGACCAACAGAGAAATGATCCGTTGCTTGAATTTTTAGAGCAGCGTGAGGGAAGTAGTAGTCACTTGCCATGTCACCCGTTTGGTTGCCACTTGTATCTTTTCCTTTTACTTCAGGGTCAAGGATTGAAATACCCGCTTCAAAATAATTGCCGGGTTGAAGGAAAGCAGCAATAGATTGGCCTGAGCGATCAAGACCTGCAGCAAATACTGAAGTTGTTGGAATTAAGCTGAGCAAAATAGCTGAGCGAAGAGCTGTAAGCTTCATAGGGAACATTCCTTGTTGTAGCTTTATGTAAGTGATTGGCACGGAAAGTAACATAAATACAAAAAGAGTAAATGCTCAACTACGGCTGTAAAATGAACTGAAAAGTTAAAAAATGTACTTGTATAGAGTAAAAACACTAAAAAAAAATATTAATTTTATGATTTATAAGGATTTATTTTATGAGTAGATAGAAGGTGGAAAAAGATTATTAGAAAAGTTTAAGTGTTGTTTTGTTAGTCAAATGAATCACAATTGTATAGCAATAACAAAAGATTCCATTTTAAAAAATGAAAAAACCATCTTTACAGATGGTTTTTTCAATATCAATAATTAGAACTTGTAGCCCATTTTTAGACCGTATGCGATTGCATGGTTATCTTTGAATTCTGCTACATAACCTGCTGTATCAAACTGAGCGCCAGTTTGGGCTTTAGCATCACCTAACCAGAAGTATTTCACGCCGCCAGCAATGAAGGTTTGTGGGGTTGGGCTAAACTGAGCACCTAAACCAAGATTCCAGTAACCTTCTGTTGGACCAAGAGTTGTCACTGGGTTACCAGCACCAGAATCCCAACCTACAGAAACGTTACCTGCCCATTGATCATTTAATTTACGACCTACACCGATGTTTGCTGACCATTGGTCATCAGTATAAGCAACTAGATCAAAGCCATTTGGTTTGCCAACAGATGGTCCAGCAACCTCTGAAGCCACCCCGAACGCATAAGGACGGATTGAGAAATCTTTCCAATTTACCCAGCGCACATTCGCAAATGCGACAGTATTTGCCATAATACCTGTTTGGAAATCAAGGTTAACAGATTGAGGCGTGGTGATTTCTGTTTGGCCTAAGCCATTATTCATATTAATAACAGTACCGACATTTTGACCAAGTCCTGCAATAGAACTCTCATTAACGGTAGTTTTATGATCAATTTCAGAACGGTAGGTAACGGATGCTTTTAGTGCAATTTCTGGAATTTGATATGCAGCACCAGCTAACCAGCCAACATCGCCAGTTTCTTTAATACTGGCATTATATCCACCAAAGTTGCTATTTCCACCATATGCTAAACCACGAAGTTGAACATCACCTTCAATTGTTTGATAAACAGGACCAGCATAAAAATTAAAATTTTCAGTTGGTTGATAACCAAATATCATTGAAATACTTTGGGATTTTACTTCAACTTCCGTTGTCTCAGTGCCATTATGAAATAAACCTACACCACCAGCTGCAGCTGAAACTGTATCAGAGAGAGAATATGTAGCATCAGCACCAAAAGGTTGATCGTACAGTAGACCAAAAGAAAAATTGTCAGTCAGTTGAAGTTTTAATGCTGCGCTTGGAAAGTAATAATCATCGCCCATATCACCAAGATTTGTATTTTGTAAACCAATCGCACTTGGTGGTGCTGCGTTTGGTGAATATCCATTACGTACTTTACCAGAAACGTTTGGATCTAATATAGAAATACCTGCTTCAAAGTAGTTACCAGGCTGTAAGAATGCAGAGATTGACTGGCCTGAACGATCTAGAGCAGCGGCAAATGCCCCAGTCATTGGTACAGTTGCTAAAATCATCGCTGTCGTTAATGTCTTTAATTTCATTCTACGTCTTTCCTTGAGGTGCAAATGCAAATGTTTGTTGCTCATTTTGTGTTTATGTTTTTTGGCTTTTGGAGAAGTCGGTTAACCGAAATCATTTGTTACTCCGTGTCACAAAAATAGCACAATTAAAATAAGAGTAAATGCTCTAGATATAACTAATCAGTTCAAAAAGTAATCATAATAGAGTTTTTATACTAAAAAAACACGTTTTTATAACTTAAGTTAATGAAAAATATAAATATATAATTTGAAATATAAAATTTATTTTTTGGTTAAAAATTACTCAATTAAGTGTGGAAATAAATCCTTTTTGTGATGTTTATCACTGTTTTTCTTTGCTGTTTTATAATACAAAACCATATTTTGTAGATCATTTGTCGATTATTCTTTTTTAGAAGATCAAGTTTTGTTTTTTACATGATTAATATCATCCGCAGCCGAAGTGATAATTGTTGCGGTTATATTGCGTTGTGTTATAAAAAATATATAAAAGCTGAATCAAGTGTTAAGAACAAAAAAATGGTTAGTTTTAAACACGTGTAGATAGTCATTATGCCGTGCGATCTGTTCTTAATCTTGACTTAAATAAGCTGTAGTTTTGTTATACCGTTTAAGCATAATTTATTAAAAAATTTAGAGTTTTATTTCGCTATCTCTCTAGTCCGAACCACAAATGATTATAAGGATGGATAAGTATATGAATAATTTTTCTTTCAACCATCGACCAATAAAAAACCTTCTTCCTCTAAGCATTTTGGTTTTTTTAGGGATCTCTCAGGCTTATGCAGATGATGGCGCTGATTTGGCCCAACAGCTATCCAATCCTGTCGCCAACTTGGTTAGTGTGCCATTCCAATTAAATTATGATGAAAACATTGGTGCGACTGAAAATATAGAACGTTATCAACTCAATATTCAGCCCGTCATTCCGATTGAGTTAAATGAAAATTGGAATCTGATTTCTCGTACGGTATTACCCGTAAATTACCAAATTTATAATGAAGGTGGCCGTGATGACGATTGGGGCGTGGGTGACATTGTACAAAGCCTATTCTTTTCTCCCTCAAAAACATCGGAGAGTGGGATTACATGGGGCGTAGGTCCTGCCTTGCTCTTTCCAACGGCTTCTGAAAAGGCCTTGGGTGCGGATCAATACGGTGCGGGCCCGACTTTTGTAATCTTGAAACAAAGTCATGGTTGGACATTTGGTGCATTGGCAAACCATATTTGGGGAGTAGAGCATGAAGATGATGCTGAGGCGATCAGTAGTACCTTTGTGCAGCCTTTTATTAGTTACACTTATCCAAATAGTACGACGGTGGCATTGAATACTGAAACGACATATGACTGGAATGCAGAAGAAGCCACAGTTCCTGTCAATATGACTGTGACTAAAGTGATTCGCCTAAATGGTCAGGCGATTAGTGTGGGCGGTGGTGCACGATATTGGGTTGATGATACTGACGGCAGCCCGAAAGGTTGGGGTGCACGCTTGATCGCATCCTTTGTTTTCCCAAAATAATCAATTGAGTCTGTATTGAATAGAGCGACATGCAACGGATTCAAACTATATGCTTGAATCCTTTGGGTACTTTTGATTTAACAACGTAGCAAAACCAGAAGTCAGACAATATGGCTTCTACTTTTGTATTTTAACTCAGTTGGGGGAACGCCAAACCAGCTTTTAAAGTTGCGACTGAAAATAGATAACTCTGCATAGCCCAACTGTAGAGCTATATCCGTCAAATTCACATTGCCTGCATCAAGCATACGAAGCGCTTCTTTTTTTCGGACATTTTCAAGTATATCTCGATAGGTTGTTCCTTGTATTTTTAAGGCACGCTGAAGCTTTTTTGGATGCATGCCCATACATAGCGCGATATTTTCAATGCTACAGTCTCCTGTCGCCATCAGCATGCGGACTGAACTTTCTATCAGTGCGGTATTGTCTTCAGTTTTGGTGCTGCTTTGTGTTTCAAGCTGCTGTACGATCAGTTGATTGATGGCATCTTCATTAAAATTATAGGGTTTATAGCTTAAAAAGCTTGCGGGAAAATACAGCGCATCTTCATCGGTTTCAAATTCCACCGGACATGAAAAGTGAGCTTGGAAAGTTTGAGCCCCTTTTTGTGGTGCTTTTTGCTTGAAGCAAATTTTTTCTGCATGCCACTGTGGACCAATCAAATCCTTTAGAATATTCGTGACAAGGCAAATGGCCAGTTGTGATTTTTGTGGTACATCGGTGTTGTATTCACTTAAACGCACAAAGTTCAGCTTACAGAGCAGAGCATTATGTTGCGAGACGTGAAAGACAACGCCTTCAGCATGTAAATAGACATACTTTTGCGCCACGCTTAAGGCTTCAAGTATGCTCGTTTGTCGGGACATGTAGATGCCAATCAAACCGATTGTGCTAATATTTTGTAGTGCACCGAGTTTTAAACCGAAGCAATCATCCTGACAGTCTAAGGCCGCTTTTTCCAATAAATTTAAATAATGATCATAATGAATAAATGAATCAGGATCGCGGAGTAAAGCAGGTAAAATCCCGATCTCTTTCAAGATTTCTATAGGGTTTACACCATAACTACGGACTAAGTCTTCAAAACCGCCGAGGCTAGCTGCACGAATATAACTTCCCATTACAACATTCCGTGTTGTCCTAAAAGATCAATTTAGTGTCCTAAAAAGTCAAGCGTAATTCAAGTCATTTGTTAAAGTAGGATAAGAGATTATCTCAACCAACATAGAAAAGAAGTATTGAATCACCATTTTTAGCCGTGAAAGGAAAAGCATATGCAACTTACGGTTCAGTCCCATATCGAGCAAACAGTGATAGAACAGACATTACACGATTGTTTTCAATTACAGCGCAAAAGCTTTCATCAGCAAGGCATTGAAACGATTGCACAACGCAAGCAACATTTACTGAATTTAAAAGCACTGATTAACGATCACCGTGAAGCAATTATTGAAGCCCTGAATCGTGATTATGGCAATCGTTCGCGTCATGAAACTTTATTGGCAGAAATTATTACTGTCACGGATGATATTAACGGCAGCATCAAACATTTGAAGCAGTGGACCAAAGTACAAAAACGACATGTCGATCATAGCCTGTATTTGGGCGCGAAAAACCGTGTGATTCCGCAGCCGCTGGGGGTGATTGGAATTATTGTGCCGTGGAATTTCCCCATCAATTTGATGTTTTCGCAGTTGTCTGCAGTGTTTGCTGCGGGAAATACCGCTATGGTTAAAATGTCTGAAAATTCAAGACATTTGGCTGAATTACTGATTGACTTAAGTCCCAAATACTTTAAAGCGGAAAAATTACAGATTTTCGATGAGACTGGTGAAGTGGGCATCGCATTTTCAAAACTGCCGTTTGATCACTTGATGTTTACTGGCTCTGGTGCGACAGGGCGTAAAGTCATGGCTGCTGCAGCACAAAACTTGACGCCAGTGACTTTGGAGTTGGGTGGTAAATCTCCTGCGGTGATTGACCCTGAATATCCCATCAATAAAGCTGTAGAACGCATTATGTTTGTGAAACAGTTTAATGCGGGGCAAATTTGTACCAATGTCGATTATTTATTTGTACATGAGTCGAAGTTACAAGCGTTTATTCAAGCGTCAGCAGCGTGGGTTCAGGAACATGTACCTGATATTCATAGCAGAGATTATACTTCTGTGATTGATGAGCGCGCATTTCAGCGCTTAGTACATAGCTTGGCAGATGCTGAAGCCAAAGGGGCCAGTTTGATTAATTTAAATCAGCAAGAGCCTGATGCGGCGACACGAAAATTTCCACTGACTTTGGTGCTGAACAGCAATGATGAGATGGAAATTGATACGCGTGAAACCTTTGGCCCGATCTTGATGGTCAAAACCTACCAGAAGCCTGAAGAGGTAGTGGACTATATTGTGCAGCGTGATCGTCCATTGGCCTTTTATCCATTTAGCAAGAACAAAAGCTTAGTCGAATTTTATATCAGCCGAGTTATGTCGGGTGGTGTTTCGGTCAATGATGCCTTATTTCATGTCGGGCAACATGACTTGCCATTTGGTGGGGTCGGTGCCAGCGGGATGGGGCACTATCATGGTTATGAAGGCTTTTTGACTTTTTCTAAAATGCGCCCTGTGTTTTATCAGGCGGGTTTCTCAAGTTTGAAGTTTCTCGCGCCACCGTATGGAAAATTTGCCAATTGGCTGTTGAATTTATTGATCCGCATCAAGTCATAAGTGCCTAAATTTTAAAACCTCAACATCACTTTTCACTTCAAGATGGATATTTTGAAGTGAAGGGGTTGGTGTATTTAAAAACAGAAAAATAAGACTATTAAAGGAGTTAGTAGGATGAATAATAAAGATTTTGATTTTGATCAAATCGTGATTGGCTCAGGCTTTGGGGGATCGGTCAGTGCTTTACGCCTCAGTGAAAAAGGCTATAAAGTCCTGATTTTGGAGAAAGGCTTACGCCGTGAAGACAAGGATTTTCCAACCACCAATTTAGACACCAAAAACTATTTGTGGCGACCTGAACTGGGATTCAGAGGTACGATGCAATTTACTTTCACCAGTAAAACCACCATTTTGCATGGAGTAGGCGTTGGTGGGGGCTCACAAATTTATGCCAATGTACATTTAATTCCACCTGATGCAGTTTTTGAGTCCGAGGCATGGACCAAGATTCGTAAAGACTGGAAAGAAACCTTAAAGCCGTTTTATGGTCTCGCTCAACGCATGTTGGGTACAGCGAATAATACTTATACCAATATTGCAGACGACACGTTAAAAGAAGTTGCGAGTGAAATTGGATATGCAAATTCATTTAAAACGGTGAATACGGGGGTCTTCTTTTCACAAGTAGCTGGTCTGGAAGGACAAGTAGCGAAAGATCCGTATTTCAATGGAGATGGACCAGATCGTAACTCCTGTATTTATTGTGGCAGTTGTATGTTGGGCTGTCGTAATAATGCCAAAAACACCCTCATGAAAAATTACCTGTATTTTGCTGAGCGTAATGGCGTTGAAATTCGTCCAAGTTCTGAAGTCATTAAAATTATACCCTTGAGTGAGGATGGTGGTGAAGGCTATGAAATCATCGTCAAAGAAACTTTAGGCAAGAATATTCGTCAGTATAGTTTACGCAGTCGTGGGGTAGTGTTATCTGCAGGGGTGATGGGTACGGTACCGATGTTGTTAAAAATGCGTGATCAGCATAAGACTTTACCCCATATTTCTTCATTGCTAGGACAGGAGGTTCGGACGAACTCGGAAACTCTGACCACAGTGAACAACACCGGAAAAAAACTGGATGATGGGGTGGCAATCAGCTCTTTTATTTCGGTCGATGCGGATACCAATATTGAAGTCACGCGTTTCCCTGAAGGTGCAGATGCTTCATGGATTTATATTCCATATGTGCCGATGGTGACTGGTCAGGGCTTTATGCGCTTTATGAAGTTTGTGTTCAATACACTGTTGCACCCCTTAAAAACCTTTAAAGTACTACGCTATAAGGGTAAAGCCAAAGATTCGATCATTTTATTGGTAATGCAAAAGTCTGAAGCATTCATTCATTTTGAATGGCGTAGAAAGTGGTATCGACTGTTCAAAAATAGTATCACTGCCGTGCAAAAAGAAGGGGACACGCCACTCACCGTTTCATTCCCTGCCGCTGAAGAAGCCACTAAAATGATTGCACAAAAGTTAGGTGGAGAACCGGGTTCTGCACTTACTGAAATTTTACTGGGAACGCCAACGACAGCACATATTATGAGCGGTGTCGCGATGGGCAATGACAAGTCGAATGGCGTTGTGGACTTCACCGGTCAAATCTTTGGTTATCAAAATTTACGTGTATTAGATGGTTCAATTGTGCCAGGTAATTTGGGTGTGAACCCATCTTTGACCATCACGGCGCTGTCTGAATTTGCGATGAGTCAAATCCCAGTGTTCTCCGCAGAGCGGGCAGCAAAGATTCAGCGTATCGAATTTAGTCAGCCTTTGGAGGGACAGGTGTCTGACTTGAAGGGTACTGGTGATTTAGTTAGTGCATTAAGCAATGCTTAAAAAAAAAGTGGATATGGGTTGGGCTGGTGATTGTGCCTAATAAGGCAAATTAGACAGCCGAAGCAATACAATCTTGAGATCATTATCTCTCTAACGCTGTATGACAGTGTTAGAGGGTGTTGCTGATTTGATGGGCTATGATTCAGAAATTCCTAAGCTAAGAAGAGAGCGAAAAGCTCTCTTACCTTTTCGCCGATCAATGATTTAGGTTATTACGGAGCCTATCCATAAACCCAAAAGCCATCGTTTATTTTTTCTTTTTATAAAATATGATAAGTAAAATCAAAATAATCACTAAGATCAAAGTAATCATGACTGTTTCCATAGCTTGACCTCTAAATCTTGAATTTTATCTAATTTTAACATGCTCATTCGATCACTATATATTCAAAAAAGATCATTTTTTGTTCTTTAAATATGGATTTGAATATATATGGATATTCGTATATAAATCTATTTAAAGATTCCATTGAGTTTGAGTAAATGACTGCTACTCCAAACATTAAGATTTATCACAATCCAGACTGTGGTACATCACGCAATACACTGGCGTTGATCCGTAATGCCAATATTGAACCTGAAATCATTGAATATCTTGTCAATCCTCCATCTAAAAATGAGCTTATTCAGCTGATTGCGGATGCAGGTTTAACGGTGAGAGAAGCGATTCGTAAGAATGTTGATCCTTATCATGATCTCGAGCTGGGCCGTGAGGACTGGACGAATGAACAGCTTTTAGATTTTATGCTGCAGCATCCAATTTTAATTAATCGTCCATTTGTGGCCACTGAGTTCGGCACACGATTATGCCGTCCGTCAGAATTGGTTTTAGACGTTTTGCCACTCCCTCAAAAGGGTGCTTTCAGCAAAGAAGATGGTGAACAAGTGCTGGATGAAAATGGGCAGAGATTAAAATAAACATGTGCTGGGTATCTGTGAGTATGGTTATATCCAGAGGTATGAGTGAGTAAAAGTATGGATCAAATCAATTTTTTTAAATGTTTAGCTGATGAAACGCGATTCAACATTGTGATGTTGGTTGTGGTTAATCATGAGCAGTGTGTTTGTGATTTGACTGAAAAATTACAGCTGAGCCAACCCAAGATTTCACGGCATTTAGCCTTACTGCGTTCTTCGGGTCTCTTACAAGATCGACGTCAAGGGCAATGGGTTTATTACAGTCTCAATCCCAATTTACCCACTTGGTGCGTAGACGTACTTAACACCCTTAACAATACCGATATACAGCCAAAAGTTGCACCATCCTTTCAGCAAATCAATAGTTATTGCGAGTAGTAAAAATATGAAATTTCTTTTTTTATGTACTGGAAATAGTTGCCGTAGCATCCTGTCAGAAGTGCTATTTAATCGTCGTGCGCCTGAAGGGTGGAAAGCTTACAGTGCAGGTAGCAAACCATCTGGACAGGTGCATCCATTGACCATTGAAACTCTGGAAAACTTAGGTCTTTCAACTGAAGGTTTGTGGAGTAAAACGATTGATGACTGCGAACAATACCAACCTGACGTTGTGATTACCGTCTGTGATTCGGCAGCTCAAGAAGCATGCCCGCTGTATTTAGGTGGTGCAATTAAAGCACATTGGGGTTTGGTCGATCCTTCACATTTGGATTTACCGAAAGAAGAAAAGCTCAAAGCATTCCAAGTCACTGTTGATCATATCAACCGTCGCTTAGACGCTTTATTGGCACTCGATACAGCGCATATGTCTCGCCCAGATTTGATTGCCGCAATCAATCAAATTTCGCATATTGAATGAGAACATCATGGCTCAACAAAGATTATCTTTTTTAGATCGTAACCTGACGCTATGGATTTTTATTGCTATGGCGTTGGGAATTGCGATAGGCGTGTTCTTTCCGCAAGCTTCTGTCGCTTTGGACAAAATGAGTGTGGATTCAGTCAATATCCCGATTGCGATTGGTTTGATTTTGATGATGTACCCACCATTAGCCAAAGTGGATTATGCAGCGCTACCACAAGTGTTTAAAGACAAAAAAACCTTAACTTTGTCTTTGGTGCAGAACTGGCTGATAGCACCTGTTCTGATGTTTGCCTTAGCCATCATTTTTCTACACAGCTATCCAGAGTATATGACAGGCTTAATCCTGATAGGACTGGCTCGTTGTATTGCGATGGTCTTGGTGTGGAACGGTTTGGCCTGTGGGGATAACCAATATGTTGCTGCATTGGTGGCATTTAACAGTATCTTCCAAATTTTATTTTTCAGTACCTATGCTTGGTTGTTCTTGACCTTCTTACCACCTTATTTTGGTGTTGCAGGGCAAGTGATCAATGTCGATTTCTGGACGATTACCCATGCGGTACTGGTGTATTTGGGAATTCCATTTTTCCTTGGCTTTATGACGCGATTCACTCTAGTGAAAGCTAAAGGTCTGGATTGGTATCAAAATGTCTTCTTACCTAAGATCAGTCCACTGAGTTTGTTGGCTTTATTATTCACGATTGTGGCGATGTTTAGTCTCAAAGGGAACGACGTAGTGAGCTTACCGATGGATGTCTTGCGTATTGCGATTCCATTGACCATTTACTTTATCGTGATGTTCTTCATCAGCTTCTTTATGAGCAAGTGGATGGGGAATGACTATCCTAAAACCACAGCCATTTCTTTTACTGCTGCAGGGAATAACTTTGAATTGGCACTTGCTGTAGCGATTGCAACTTTTGGTTTAGCTTCTCCTGTGGCGTTTACCACGGTAATCGGCCCATTGGTTGAAGTACCAGTGTTGATTGCTTTAGTCAGTGTGTCTTTGTGGCTCAGAAAAAAGTTTTTTAAAGCAGAGGTGTAATTTCTATGACTCTCCCAAATGTAGATATGAATCTTTTGGATCAACCGACTTTGGAAAAGGTACAAGCTAAAGAGTTGGATCATCCACCACGTATTTTACTGCTGTATGGTTCTAACCGTGAGCGTTCATACAGCCGTTTGGCCGTAATGGAAGCAGGACGTATCTTGGAGCACTTTGGTGCTGAAGTTAAAATCTTTCATCCTAAAGGGCTGCCTTTACCTGAAGATGTGGACATTGAGCATCCAAAGGTTAAAGAATTGCATGATTTACTCGCTTGGGCAGAAGGGATGGTGTGGTGTTCACCTGAGCGTCATGGCTCTATGAGTTCAATCTTTAAATCGCAAATTGACTGGATACCATTGGCAGGTGGTGCAATTCGTGCAACCCAAGGCAAGACTTTGGCGCTCATGCAAGTCAGTGGTGGATCGCAGTCCTTTAACAGTTTAAATCAGATGCGTATTCTAGGTCGTTGGATGCGGATGATCACCATTCCAAACCAATCGTCTATTCCCAAAGCTTTTTTAGAGTTTGAAGATGATGGACGGATGAAACCTTCAGCCTTCTATGATCGGATTGTGGATGTGATGGAAGAATTATATAAATTCACCCTACTCACCCGCGGGCAAAGTCAGTACCTCACAAATCGTTATTCAGAGCGCAAAGAGTCTGCTGAAGAATTATCCAAGCGTGTCAATCAACGTAGTTTATAAACTCTAGATGATCAAAGATGTTGAAAAGTAGCTTGTGCAATTGAAAGCCCAATTACAGATTTGATCAATTTTTAAAAGTCGCTTAGTTTGTTGAATAGACTGGGCTTTTTTAATTATGAATATGGCTTCACTATAATCAAGAGGAGAGATGCTTTGGCACAACTACAAGCAGAAGTCGATGTTATTATTATTGGTGGTGGTCAGTCGGCACTTGCTACAGCTTATTTTCTCAAACGTAAAAAAGTTCCATTTGTGATTTTAGATGATCAATCGCAAGCTGGCGGTGCATGGCTGCATGCATGGCAGTCGCTACGTCTTTTTTCACCGCATACATGGAGTTCGTTGTCGGGTTGGATGATGCCAACGACTGAACACACCTACCCAACGCGAAATGAAGTGATCGAGTATTTGTCGGCATACGAGCAACGCTATCAATTTCCGACCATTCGGCCAGTCCATGTCGATCATATTGAACAAGAAGATGACTATTTAGATGTGTATGCTGGAGATCAATATTGGCGGGCAAAGGCTGTGGTCAGTGCAACAGGTACATGGAGCCAGCCTCATATTCCTAATGATATTGGACGTGAGAAATTTAAAGGAATACAGCTTCATTCAGCGGA
Organism: Acinetobacter sp. 8I-beige; assembly: GCF_902505955.1. NCBI lineage: Bacteria > Pseudomonadati > Pseudomonadota > Gammaproteobacteria > Moraxellales > Moraxellaceae > Acinetobacter > Acinetobacter sp. 8I-beige. The sequence goes on from NZ_LR732792.1 coordinate 225,062, forward strand.
CTATGTCAATGCAAAACCTTTTAAGGATAAGAAAGTCATCGTTGTAGGTGGAGGAAACTCAGGCGCACAAATTCTTGCCGAAGTTTCAAAAGTGGCAGAAACGACTTGGGTCACGACGACAGCACCAGCATTTTTATCGGATGAGGTGGATGGGCGAGTCTTGTTTCTGCGTGCAACGGAGCGTTTAAAAGCACAACAGGAAGGTCGGAGTTTAGAACAGCTCGCAGGTGGATTTGGAGATATTGTCATGATTGACAGTGTCAAAGAGGCAAGAACACGAGGAGTTTTGCACAGTCGAGAGCCTTTTGTAGCATTTACTGAGCATTCAGTTGTTTGGGCTGATGGTTCAACTCAAGCGGTAGATGCTGTCATTTGGTGTACAGGATTTAACCCTGCACTTAATCATTTAAGAGGTCTTGGTGTGGTAGAGCCTGATCAAACGGTTGCTGTTCATAATGGGCGTTCAATGAAAGTAAATAACTTATGGTTGGTTGGCTATAGTGAGTGGACAGGCATGGCATCGGCGACTTTAATTGGAGTGTCCAGAACAGCAAGAGCTGCGGCAGATGAAATTGCTGCCTATTTGACTGGTGCTTAAACCTATAAGTTTAAAGGGATGCATAGACAGGTTTCATGCATGAACAATTCGATTCGATTCGATTCGATACGGATGAGGACTGAGATAGGATTCGCCGTGCAATTAAGTTATTCTAAGTTTCTAATTAAAATAAGAAAACCTATCTATTTACATCAGAAAAGCAGCCGAGGCTGCTTTGAGTTTTTTATATCATGGTTGAAGTTGCTTCTAAAGGCACTCCCCATCAGCGCAACTTCCGCCAGACTTAACCGTCTGCTTTGGCAGTACGAGAGTTATGGCTTAATTCATCTGCATGTAGGAAATGCGTATGCTGCGGTGCGCGTTTGGTTTTGCTCCATTCTTCCAGCATGTCATATTTCATTTGTTCAGTAATCATGGCAATTTTTTGTGGCGCTTTTTCATCGTCATAGGCCAGTTCCAAGCGATGGCCATTTGGATCAAAGAAATAAATTGAGTGGAAAATACCATGATTGGTAATGCCCAGAACTTCTATGCCATTGGCTTCTAGGTGTTCTTTAGCATCAATCAGTGCCTGACGGTCTTTGACTTTGAGTGCAATGTGCTGCACCCATTTTGGGGTGTTTTCATCGCGGCCCATTTCAGGCTGGGTTGGCAGTTCAAAGAAAGCCAGAACATTACCATTTCCTGCGTCTAGGAATAGGTGCATATAGGGATCAAAGGCTTTGGTTGAAGGTACATGGTCTTCAGCAAAGGCGAGAATGAAATCCATATTTAGGTTTTTTTTGTACCATTCCACCGTTTCTTTGGCATCTTTACAACGGTAGGCCACGTGGTGGATTTTTTCAATTTGAATGGTCATTTTTATATCCTTATAAAAAACTTAAGCGGCTTCAGGCTGCATTTCAGGTGCAGCGTGTTGAAAGGCTTCTAAAGTGTTGCAATGGGTGTAAATCGAACAAATTTTTGGATAGTCCGATAAATCAAGATTAAAACGTAGAGCGTTATAGACTTGTGGAATCAGGCAGCAGTCCGCTAGGGTAGGCTGATTGCCAAAACAGAATTTACCATTTGACTGTTCCAGTTGTGCTTCAAGGGCTTTAAAGCCCGTTAAAACCCAATGTTTATACCAAGCCGTTTTCTGCGTATCACTTATTTCCAATGTACCCGTCAGATACTGAAGTACCCGTAGGTTGTTGAGCGGATGGATATCGCAGGCAATACTTAAACTAAATGCACGGATCAAAGCACGCTGCTGCAAGTCTTGAGGGAGCAGGGCTATGTCTGGGAATTTTTCTTCTAAATATTCAAGAATACTTAGCGATTGAGTCAGAACAAAATCTTGCTCTACCCATGTGGGCACCAGCTCACTAGGATTGAGCTGACGGTAGCTTTCACTATGCTGCTCGCCGCCATTATTGACTAAGTGCACAGGTACATGTTCAGCAGCCAGACCTTTTAAATTCAAGGCAATACGAACTCGGTAAGCCGCAGAACTACGAAAATAGGTATACAGTTTCATCGGCAACATCCTGATCTGCAATTATTGGGTAAAACCAAAATCCAGTGCTGGCAGAATTTTGCCGCTGACTTTACCAAAGCCAATCCGTAGGTCATCTTTTTCACAATAGCCTTTCATAATGACGGTATCACCGTCTTGAATGAAGTTACGCTGTTCGCCATTTGATAGCGTTAAAGGTTTGGTGGCATTCCATGTGATTTCGAGCAATGAACCATAAGAATCTGGGGTTGGTCCTGAAATGGTCCCTGAACCCATCAAATCACCGACCTGCAAGTTACAGCCCGCAATTGTATGATGTGTGAGCTGCTGAGCCATGGACCAGTACATATATTTAAAGTTGGTTGTGCAGATTACATCGCTCTGGTCGTCATTCTCAGGCTGAATTTCAACCGAAAGATGAATGTCATAGCTGTTGCTGCTGTTGTCTTCACGCAGATAAGCCAAAGGTTTCGGTTCTTGTTCAGGTGAACTGGTTTTAAATGGCTCAAGTGCTTCCAGCGTCACAATCCAAGGTGAAATAGACGACGCAAAAGTTTTGGCATTAAACGGGCCAAGTGGCACATATTCCCATTGTTGCAAGTCACGTGCAGACCAGTCATTAAACAGCACCATACCAAAAATATGATCCCAAGCATTTTCAATTGGAACAGGTTGGCCCAGTTGACTTGACTTGCCTACGATAAAACCAGTTTCCAGTTCAAAGTCGAGTTTACGACAAGCAGAAAATACAGGGCGTTCAGAATCTGGCAGCTTGATTTGTCCTGATGGACGGACAATGTCAGTGCCGCTCACAATAACTGAGCTGGCACGACCGTTATAACCAACAGGGAGTTCTGACCAGTTGGGCAGCAGCGCATTTTTCGGGTCACGGAACATGCAACCGACATTGGTGGCATGTTCTTTAGATGAATAGAAATCGGTATAGCCTGAAATGTGTACAGGCATATGCATTTTGACGTCTGATTGTTTGAAGAAAACTTGATCACGCAGGGCCTGATTGTCACGAAGTTCAGGATTATCTGCGGACAACAAAGCTTGTAATTCTGCGCGGACCTTAGACCAATTGGCTTTACCTGATTCAATAAACGTGTTCAATGTCGGTTGATTAAAGAGCAGTTTGCCATCTGCCTGTTTGCAATAACCATGCGCTTCCAGTACCGCCAGATCAACCACCCATTCTCCCAGTGCTACACCAGCACGGGCCTGCGAATTGTGTTTTTCACTAAAAATGCCATAAGGCAGGTTTTCTAGTGGGAAATCTGAATGTGCAGCAATTTCAACAAATGACTTCAAGCGTTTGCTCATGGATATTGATCCTTTCCGTGGAAAATTTAAGTTCTAGATAGAATCATACTTATATTTTAAAATTACGCAATAAATAATTTATTTATGAATAGTGTAAATTGTTAGGCTATACTACTCTGAATGAGAGAGTCAGGTTTAGATGGCTCACATTTTTGATTTAAGTAGTACAATTCACCAATGGAGTTATGACAACTAATGCAGCTATGCAGGGTAAAGCGATGAGTGTTGAGGAAGAAAAAATACAGGGAGGGGTTCAGTCTCTGGAAGTTGGATTAACCGTATTAGATGCATTAACCGCACATAATGCACCGATGATGTTAAAAGAGCTGTCCGAAGTTTTATCCATGCATCCGGCCAAAGTACACCGTTATGTGGTGAGCTTGATTCGTAAAGGTTATGCTCAGCAATTAACGGATGGGCGTTATAGTTTAGGTGAGCGCGCACATGCTTTTGGGGTGAATGCACTCAAGCGAACAGATATGCTGGAATTAAGCCAGCGTTATATTCAGGACATTCAGCAACGTCTGAATTGCAGTATTCATGTGAGTAAATGGTTTGCCGATGGTGCGGTCGTGGTTCAGTCTCTAGAATCTAACCATGTTTTTAATATTATTACCCGAGTCGGTTCACGCATGCCGCTGCTGAAATCTGCGACAGGGCGCTTGCATGCCTGCTATCAGCCTGAGCACATCATCAGGCCATTATTGGAAAAAGAATGGGAAAGTAGCGCTAAACCAGAACAGTATCCTGCAAATTGGGAAGATTTTTTAGAGCTGAAAGCGAAAATTCTGAGTCAAGGTTATGCTTCAGTCGCAGGAGATATGATGGCTGGGATCAATGCGATTAGTATTCCAGTCTTTAATTTTACGCAGCAACTGGATCATGTCATTACTTGTATTGGCACAGAAGATCAGTTACCCGAAGGACAAATGCAGCAAGCAATTGATTATGTACTTGGCGTACAGCGACAGATTGATGCTTTATTTCATCCAGCTGCTGCCATATAAAAGCGTCGATTAGATTGAAAAGATGAATTAAGTTTTAAATCCACCCTCTGGTGGATTTTTTATGGGGTTGTGGTGGCAGACAGTCGAAATATTTGATTTTTTGCCGCGCTGTCTAAAAGAAAGGGGGCATGAAATAGACAGCTAAGCTGAAACCCGTAGACTGAGGTTGCCTTGATTCAAGTTCCGAATAATAACGATAAAAAAGGCTTCTGACCCTAGAGTGAGAAGCCTAAGTGAACATGATATATTTTAAGCAAGCACAGACTCAGCGGAACTTGCTGCTTTAAGCACTGTCGCCATCGACTCAGCCACATAATCAATATTGTTTAAATTCAGGCCAGCAGTACACATACGGCCGCTGCGGACTAAATAAATACCATAATCGTGTTTCAGCAAATCGACCTGTTCTGCACTTAAGCCCGTATAACTAAACATGCCTTGTTGCTGGGTCAGATAGCTAAAATCCATATCTGGTAGCGCTTGACTGAGTTTATCTTCAAGTAAGCGACGCATCAGTAAAATGCGCTGACGCATTTCTTCTAATTCAGACTGCCATAGCTGAGACAACGCTGTGTCATTTAATACCTGACTCACCAATAACGCACCGTTGGCTGCTGGGCTAGAATAAATGCGGCGGACTGTTGCTTTAAGCTGACCCAATACATTTTGGGCAATGTTTGCGTCATCACAGACAACGCTTAAGCTACCAACGCGCTCGCCATATAAGGAAAAGATCTTGGAAAAAGAATGGCTGACAATAAAGTTCATACCAGACCGATCTAGCGCATGGATTGCATAAGCATCTTGCTCCAAGCCTTGACCAAAACCTTGATAGGCCATGTCCAAGAAAGGAATCAAGTCATTTGCTTTTAGAACCTCAATCACTTGATCCCATTCATGAGGTGCTAAATCTGCACCTGTCGGGTTATGACAGCAAGGATGCAGTAGTACGATACTTTGAGCAGGCAGCTGCTTTAAGGTATCTAGCATCGCAGTTAGATTTACGGCATTGGTATTTGCATCATAATAAGGGTAGAAATGGGTTTTAACACCCGCGCCATTAAAGATCGCAATATGGTTTTCCCAAGTTGGCTGACTGACCCAGATCTCGGACTTCGGAAAATATTTGTTTAAGAAGTCTGCACCTACTTTGAGTGCACCAGAACCACCCAAAGTCTGAATGGTGATGACACGTCCTTGCTGACGAGCAGGGCTCGCCTGACCGAAAATCAGTTCTTGTGCAGCCTGATTAAAGCTCTTGAGTCCATCCATCGGCAAGTACACTCGGACTTTGTCATAGTCAGGAATTAAATGAGTATAGGCTTTTTGAACCGACTGTAGCTGTGGCACGATATTATCTTCATTATAATAAAGTCCGATACTGAGATTGACCTTATTCTGGCGCGTATCTTTGCTGAATTCCTCCATCAGAGAAAGAATGGGGTCACCTGCATAGGCATCAATATGTTGAAACATGAATACATCCTAATATGATAAATACGATATTACGCTTCTGGTAAGGAAGTGATTTTACTTTTTTCAAGTAATGCAACATGATCTTCTTGCTTTCTTTTAAAGAGATAAGCCGTCAGTAAAATCGCGATCCAGACAGGAATCATGAGAACTGCGATTTGCATATCAGGGCTACGACTCATAATGAGCAGAATACTCGCCATGAAGGCAATACATAAATAATTGGTAAATGGATATGCCACACTTGGAAAGTGAGTTTTTACCTGCATGCGATTCATGGCTTTTTTAAACTTTAAATGTGTATAAGAAATCACGACCCAGTTAATCACAATAGCCGCTACGACCAGCATCATGAGTAAGTTAAATGCTTTTTCAGGAAATAAATAGTTAATCAGAACACATATTAAAGTAAAGAAAGCTGAAACCATAATCGCATTTACAGGAATACCACGCGGATTAATTTTGCTTAAAAATTTTGGGGCATTGCCTTGTTGTGCCAGACCCAGCAGCATTCGGCTGGTACAGTAGTTGGTGCTGTTATAGACAGAAACAGCTGCAGTCAAAACCACAAAATTCAAAACAGCGGCCACGGTCTGGCTGCCTAAAGAGTCGAAAATCAATACAAAAGGACTACCACCTTCAGCCATCATATTCCATGGATAAAGTGACAAAATTACGACTAGGCTTAAGATATAAAATAACAAGACGCGGTAAACAATTTGGTTGACGGCTTTTGGGAGAGTTTTCTGAGGATTATCTGTCTCTGCTGCTGCAATACCTACCAGTTCAATTCCACCGAAAGCAAACATAATCATGGCCATAGCCATCACTAAACCTGTAATACCATTGGGGAAGAAGCCACCGAGCTGCCATAAATTTTGTAAGCTAGACTGGCTATGACCACTACCGCTGGCCAGCAAGTAACTACCAAAAGCAATCATGGCAATAATTGCCACGACCTTAATGATGGCTAGCCAAAACTCCATTTCACCAAATAATTTCACGTGTAGTAAATTAATGACATTAATGAAAATAAAGAAACCCAAAGCGGAAACCCAAGTTGGAATATCAGGCCACCAGTAATGGATATAGAGGCCGACAGCACTGAGTTCAGCCATACACACTAAAATATTCAGTACCCAATAATTCCAGCCAGACATAAAGCCTGCAAATTTGCCCCAGTATTTATAAGCAAAATGACTAAAAGAACCACTCACGGGTTCATGCACAATCATTTCACCAAGCTGGCGCATCATAAGAAAGGCAATAAGGCCTGCGATGGCATAGCCTAAAATAACAGAAGGTCCTGCGAGTTTGATGGTTTGTGAAATACCGAGGAATAGCCCCGTGCCGATAGAACCACCGAGGGCGATGAGCTGAATATGACGATTACTTAAACCTTTTTTCAGGTTTCCTTGTTCAATGTGCTGCATTTTTATTCTTCATCCATGTGAGATAAAGCCCTGAACCATGATGATGTGTGTACTTATTTTTATATTGTCATCGGAGCGGACTTTAATTTTACGAGTATAATTTTTGTGCAAAAGTTAAATTTCCCTGTACATAAAACTATATGTACAGGGAAATTCTAGAAATCGTTTAAGCTTTAGATACATCTAAAACACCACGTTTAATTTGATCACGTTCAATCGACTCAAATAGCGCTTTAAAGTTGCCTTCACCAAAACCGTCGTCATCTTTACGCTGAATAAATTCAAAGAAGACAGGACCTAGCATATTTTGAGAGAAAATTTGTAAGAGGAGACGTTTATTACCGTCTTTAGTATTGCCATCCAGCAAGATGCCCCGTTTTTGTAGCTCATCGGCAGGTTCACCGTGGTTAGGCAAACGTTCATCTAGCATTTCATAGTAGGTATTGGGTGGAGGTGTCATGAACTTGGCACCTAACGCTTTGAGTTTGTCCCAAGTGCTAATCAGGTCATCACAAATGAAGGCAATATGCTGAATGCCTTCACCGTTAAATTCATTGAGGAATTCGGCAATCTGGCCATTTCCTTTATCCGAATCTTCATTGAGCGGAATACGGATTTTACCATCTGGTGCCGTCAGTGCCTTGGACGTTAGGCCAGTATATTCACCTTTAATATCGAAGTAGCGAATTTCTTGGAAGTTAAAAATCTTTTCATAGAAATCAGACCAATACTGCATACGGCCTTTATACACATTATGGGTCAAATGGTCGATTTCATATAAACCTGTGCCGACAGGATGGGATGGTACATCATCAAAGAAGATGAAGTCATTTTGGTAAATGTCACAATCGACGAGGAAAATAGGAGAGCCACCAATCCCTTTAATCGCTGGGATATTTAGCTCCATCGGACCAACTTGGTTGTAAATTGGTTCAGCACCAATTTCTATCGCCTTTTTAAATGCCTTTGCCGCATTCTTGGTTCGGAAACCCATTGCACAGGCAGAAGGGCCATGTTCTTTATAGAAATAAGCTGCATACGATTCAGGCTGATAATTTAGAATGATATTAATTTTGCCCTGACGCCATAAATACGCATTTTTAGACTTATGCTTTGCCACTTTGCTGAACCCAATGGTTTCAAACACCGCATCTAGCTGACCATCTTCAGAAACAAATTCAATAAATTCGAATCCACATAGTTCTAATGGGTTGGCTAATTCATTCATACAACGTCCTCATTTCTTTTTTAAGCAATCCTATTGCTTATCTTTTTAACGATTCCTTTCAGAGCCAACGGACTGGTCGCTACAATTCTAGAGCGAGAGAGACAAATCCGTTTGTCTGACATGGGGCACCTGTTCAGCAGCATTCTTAATGTTGAGTGAACAAGTGTAGGAGTTTTAATTCATCATACTTGATCTGAATTATTATTCAATACGTAATTTAATTACGCAATAAATAAAATTGGTAAACGATTGACCTATAAATTAAATTAATATTATTCATAAAAATATGTTTTAAAATAGGGGAGCTTTGTTATACCAAGATTTCAGGATGAAATCTGTGCTATAGGACTAAAATAGAAGGGAAAAATTGGGTATGAAATTTGGCTTATTCAGTGAATCTATTGAGAGCAGCTATTTTAAACAGCCAACCAACTGATTCGAGCACGAAAATTAATTGTAAAGTGTCAAGAATAGTTTGACTTAGTTAGACCTGACTTGAAAACCCAGATGCAGGGTGTCGCAACGAGCGAGTTTCTTCACGCTGAATTTTTTGCATCAGCTTGAGGGGCTGTTGGATCGGAGTCCAAGTTTGAGGGGGATTATTAGTATCTGGGCGCGATGAATCGAATTTTTAGTGTTTATGATTAGGCTTAGAGAGTTTGAAAACAACCATAAAGTGGTGCGCTCTGCGGGACTCGAACCCACGTCGGTCGCTTAGGAGGCAACTGCTCTATCCAGTTAAGCTAAGAGCGCAAAAGTGCGGTTAATGTAGCTGATTTTACTCAAAAAAAATAGTTATTGCCGAAACAATAACTATTTAAAAATGAAAATTTTATGCTTTTCTAAACAGAATTTTGTATAGAACGAACATTAATACGATCCAGACGGGGATCATAATCACAGCGCCGCTTAAACCTTGTGTCCACATGATGTAAAGCACTACAGCGATAAATCCAAGAACAAGGTAGTTACTGAAAGGCGACCAAAGTGCAGGAAATAAGGGTTTTTTCGCTTCGCTTTTCATGGCCTTCATAAATTGAAGATGAGTTAAGCTGATCATGGCCCAGTTCAATACCAAAGCGCCAACAACGATGTAAATTAAGTTGCTGAGTGCATCTTCTGGCGCAAAATAGTTCAACAGTACACAACCGAAAATCAGTAAAGCAGAGAACAAGACTGCTGGAATTGGCACACCTTGCTTATTGGTTTTACTGAATATTTTAGGTGCATTACCTTGCTGTGCTAAACCAAACAGCATGCGGCTGTTAGCATACATACCGCTGTTATATACAGAAAGTGCTGCAGTCAAGATAATAAAATTCAGTAAATGTGCAGCCCAACCAATACCTAATTGACTGAAGATCATTACAAATGGGCTCTTATCTAAGCCGCCAAGTTGTAATTCATTCCAAGGTACAAGCGATAACAAAATGGTTAATGAACCCACATAGAAAATGAGGATACGGAATACCACTTGGTTGATTGCTTTAGGAATTGATTTTTGTGGATTATCAGCTTCTGCTGCAGCCATACCAATCAATTCAATACCGCCAAAGGCAAACATGAGGAAGGCAAGCATATAGAATAGACCTTCAACGCCATGCGGGAAGAAGCCGCCATGAGACCAAAGGTTGCTGAATGAAGCCGTGGAATCTGCGCCTGCCGTAGCCAAAAGATAAAGACCAAATACAATCATGGCGACGACGGCTGTGACTTTGATGATAGCTAACCAGAACTCTGATTCACCGTAAAATTTCACATTACCTAAATTGACTAATGTAATGATAACAAAGAAGGTTAAAACAGATGCCCATGCAGGAATATGAGGCCACCAGTAGTTGATATACTTCGCAACAGCGGTCAGCTCGGTCATGGCTACTAGAACATATAGAATCCAGTAGTTCCAGCCTGCAAGAAAGCCTGCAAATTTGCCCCAGTATTTGTTTGCAAAATGACTAAAAGAACCTGCAACAGGTTCTTCAACAATCATTTCCCCGAGTTGACGCATGATTAGAAACGCAATTAAACCGCCGATTGCATAACCCAAAATAATGGATGGGCCAGCAGATTCAATCACATGTGCGGAACCTAAAAATAAGCCAGTACCAATTGCGCCGCCCATGGCAATCAATTGAATATGACGGTTCTTTAAGCCACGCTGAAGTTGAGACGACTCTTTATTCAAGTTATTTCAGCCCGACAATGGATAAGTGTTTCCGATTGTAATAGATCGCGAAGAAATCGCATAGTAGCTCAAAATTTATGAAAAAAAGTTATTATTCATATGAAAAATAATATGTAATAAATTGTAAATAAAAAACATACGAATCAATATATTAATTTTATTTAAATTATAAAATCGGGAATTTTATTTGGAAACTGGACGTTCACAAATGGTTTTTTTTTATACTTACTTAGACTAAAGTCCTGTACGTTACGCATGGATATTGAAAAAAGGTATGATGAACCAAAGTTAAATCAGCATGCTTGACTTAACACAATGATAAATATGAAGGATTCAATAAAAATGAGTTTTGCACCGCAAATCAAAATTCCAGCAACGTATATGCGTGGAGGGACCAGTAAGGGCGTATTCTTTAAATTAGATGATCTCCCAGAAGCTGCGCAACAGGCTGGACGCGTTCGAGATCAGTTATTGCTCCGCGTAATTGGCAGCCCCGATCCTTATGCAAAGCAGATTGATGGTATGGGTGGTGCAACATCAAGTACCAGTAAAACGGTGATTTTAGCGAAGAGCCAACAGCCAGAACATGATGTCGATTATTTATTTGGGCAGGTGTCGATTGATCAGCCTTTTGTCGACTGGAGCGGAAACTGCGGTAACTTAACGGCTGCTGTTGGTTCATTTGCGATTTCAAATGGTTTGGTCGATGCTGCACGTATTCCAGAAAATGGCATCTGCACAGTCCGCATTTGGCAGGTGAATATTCAAAAAACCATTATTGCACACGTACCTATTACGCAGGGCCAAGTTCAAGAAACAGGTGATTTTGAACTTGATGGCGTGACGTTCCCAGCTGCAGAAGTGCAAATTGAATTTTTAGATCCAGCCGATGATGGTGAAGATGGGGGTGCAATGTTCCCAACAGGGAATTTGGTTGACACTTTAGAGGTTCCAGAGATTGGTCGCTTTCAAGCAACGTTTATCAATGCAGGTATTCCGACCATTTTCTTAAATGCAGAAGACATTGGCTACACGGGGAGTGAATTACAAGACGCAATTAATGGCGATACTAAAGCTTTAGCGCGTTTTGAAACGATTCGTGCCTATGGTGCAAAACAGATGGGGCTGATTCAAGACATTTCTGAAGCTGCCAGTCGTCAACACACGCCTAAAATTGCTTTTGTTTCTAAGCCAAAACAATATGTCTCTTCGAGTGGTAAAACCATTACAGAGCAAGATACCGATTTATTGGTTCGTGCACTTTCTATGGGTAAATTACACCATGCGATGATGGGTACAGCGGCTGTTGCCATTGGCACCGCAGCAGCGATACCAGGAACCTTGGTCAATTTGGCCGCGGGAGGTGGAGCACGTGAAGCCGTTCGTTTTGGTCATCCTTCAGGGACCTTACGTGTAGGAGCGCAAGCGATACAAGAAAAGGGTCAGTGGGTAGTGAAAAAAGCTGTCATGAGTCGTAGTGCTCGCGTGTTGATGGAAGGTTGGGTGCGTATTCCAGCGGAAAGCTTGGATTAACGCTATGTAAAAAGCCTCTTTCTGTAGAGGCTTTTTTATGTCAACTCTAGGTCTGTGATAAGAAGGCTAAAAATAACTAAGACCATGAGCAGTGAATTTTAGAGCTTGATTGCTTGTGTAATGGTTGCTTGAAATAGTAGAAAAGTCATTCTTATCACCTCGTCTGCAAAAATTAATAGAATACTGTGCCTTGTTTGTGCTTTTGGCATAGAGAAAGCGGGCAGAAAGCAGTATCATGCCAACAGATCATTTCAAATGATCGGCTCAGGCAAACTGAGTACCAGATTAATTTATCCTATTGTTATTCGAGGCGAATGTGTCAGCACTAACCGACGTATCAGCAAATGCACTCCAACAGGCTCAACAACGTATTCACGATGATTTATTGACGGCACTTGATGCTTTTTCAATTCCGGAACCGTTAAAGAGTGCTGTGCATCATGCGGTCATGTTAGGTGGCAAACGTGTGCGTCCTGCGCTGTGCTATGCCACGGCACATTTAAATCCAAACAATAATGCAGCAGCCGTGCGCCGTGCCGCTGTGGCTGTGGAGTTGATTCATTGTTACTCTTTGGCACATGATGATTTGCCGTGTATGGACAATGATCTTTTGCGTCGTGGTCAGCCGACCTGTCACGTGGCTTATGGTGAAGATACAGCGTTACTTGCGGGCGATATCTTGCAGTCTATGGCGTTTGAAATTTTAGGTAGTCGACTGTTTGATGCTGGCCCAGTGGTTGATCAGGGTATTGTACTGAAGCAGATGCAAATTTTAGCGACAGCGAGTTCTAAAATGGTGTGTGGACAAGTCCTTGACCTACAAGCCGAAGGTAAACGTGTCGATCAGGCTGCACTTGAAAATATCCACCGAAATAAAACGGGTGCATTAATCTCTGCTGCGGTGATGATGGCCGCGGTGACTGTATTTGACGGTTGCGATCAAGCGATTCCAAAGTTACGCGAATATGCGCAGGCAATTGGTTTAGCTTTTCAGGTGCAAGACGATATTTTAGATATCATTTCAAATACAGATGTACTGGGTAAAACCGCAGGGAAGGATGAGCAAGTCGAAAAATCGACTTATCCAGCCTTGATGGGACTTGAGGCTGCACAAGAGTATGCCAAGACTTTGCATAATCAAGCCTTTGCTGCTCTGGCTTATTTCCCAACGGATGCGGCGGCAGAACTTAATCAGATTTCACAGTTTTTATTGGCTCGCCAAAGCTAAGTTTCAGTGTTTAGATTAAAAAAAGAGGATATAGCCTGTCCTCTTTTTTAATACTTATTTCTTAGAGGCTTGAGTTTTTCCTCAACCACAATAAAAAAGACAGCTCGAAAGCTGTCCTCATTTAATCAAACCAAGCATCAGTTAGATGTCTTTACGTCCCATAACACCACGGATGGTACTTAAAATATCGGCTGGCAATACCACTGTTTTAGCATTGTTCGATTTAGACATGTCTTGCATCGCTTTGACATATTGTTCACCCAATAAGTAAGCCACAGGAATTTCCTTGTCGCCCACAGCCGAAGTGACCATTTCAATGGCACGTTGAGAAGACTCTGCTAAGACCACTTGTGCTTCTGCGTCACGACGAGACGCTTCTAAACGGCCGTCTGCCTCTAAAATCGCTGCTTGTTTTTCACCGTCTGCTTTGGTCACGGTCGCACGACGTTGACGCTCAGCCGCCGCTTGAGCTTCCATTGCTGCTTGCATGGTTGAAGAGGGTTGAATATCTTGAATTTCAACGGTTTTGAGGGTGATGCCCCAGTCTGAAATATCATCCGAAATGGCTGCTTTAAGTTTGGCTTTAATGTGATCACGAGACGATAGCGCATCATCGAGATCCATTTCACCAACGATTGAACGCAGTGACGTTTGCACTAAGTTTTGAATGGCCCATGTATAGTTTTCAATTCCATAGACAGCATTTACAGGCGTGGTGATGTTGATATAGGCCACTGCATTCATGAGCAAAACGGCATTATCGCGGGTAATCACTTCTTGAGAGGGAATGTCTAATACAATGTCTTTGGTCGTCACTTTATAAGCCACTTCATCGACATAAGGAATCACAAAGTTGAGACCTGGATTCAACGTGGTATGGTATTTACCCAGACGTTGCACGATCCATTTATAACCTTGTGGAACAATACGGACACCTTTAAAAATGGTGACAGCGGCAAAAGCCAAAATTGCTAAAACGACAATAAATCCACCAGACATATGCTTAACTCACTTTTATCTATTTTCGTTGGTTGAGAGATGTGCTTTGACCATTAAATCATTGCCCAGTATTTCAACGACACGTACTCGGTCGCCGACGTGGACTTTATCTAAAGTACGACAGTTCCATTCATCTGAACCGAGTACTGGAATGGGAAAGCGAACGCGAATGTGTTCATTTTCAGGACTCGCTTGAATCACCATGCCAATTTGACCGATGGTTGCTTCGCGAGACAGTCCTGCTTTGGTTTTGTCAGTCGAAAGCGGTTTAATAAATTTAAACCAAAGTAAAGTGCATAAAATCGACAAAATAATCCACGTCACAAACTGCGTGGTAACACCCATCATGGGGAACATCCAGTACAAAATACCGACCATAATGGCCGCAATACCGAACCACAATGCGGCAAAAGCAGGCAGAATCAGCTCTGATAACATTAACAGAACGCCCAATACAAACCAGTGCCAAGGTTCAAAAGCAAATTCCATACATCTACTCATATATTCGTTATAGGGATATAGATGCAGAAGCATCTATATCAATTTAGCAGATGAATAAGTCTTTGAATATTAAAAATCAAATTTTTTAGAATTTGGCTTTAGGGGCTGGTTTAAAGGCAGCAGGGGTCTTTTTAAAATCGACAATGGCTTTTTCGATCGATTTAATTTTGAGCTGTGCGGCTTTTTCACCTTCTAAAATAGATTGATTGCTGGCTTTTAAGTCCAAAGTACCCAAGTGTCCGACTTTGGGTTGAATCACCACAGTCGCTTGGCTCAATTCTTCATTGATGCTTTGCTGCCCCATAATATTAATGGTCTGGTCGAGCAAGCCCCACATATTGAGGGGTTTGTTGCCGACAGGGCGGGCTGAAATATCAATCGCGATCACAATATCCGCGCCCATGTCCTTGGCTGTTTTGACTGGAATTGGGCTGACCAGACCGCCATCAACATACTTGGTTCCACCAATCACTGCAGGGACAAAAACGTTCGGAATACTGCATGAAGCACGTACTGCTTGGCCCGCATTGCCTTTGATAAAGTCGGCTTTACGTCCAGTGTCAAGACGGGTCGCCACTGCAGCAAAGCGGATAGGGAACTGTTGAATCGGTTTGTTGCCAACGTGTTTGTTGACATAGTCTTGCAGCTTTTGACCTTGAACAAACCCTTGGGAGTTGAGGGTTAAGTCTCGAATGTCCGATTCTTTTAAGGTCAACGCAATTTGTTGAAGCTGGAAAGGCGTTTTACCACTGGCATAGATACTGCCTACAAAACTTCCAGCACTGGTTCCCGTGACAATTTTAGGTTTAATACCATGTGACTCTAAAACTTTAAGCACCCCAATGTGTGCAAAACCTTTGGCACCGCCACCGCCGAGTGCAATCGCAATGACAGGTTCGCGGGCTTGAATGGGAGTTGTTGTTGGTGTTTTCTTTGATGCAAGATCACATCCTGCCATAGTCAGTGTGAGTGCACCAATCAGAGATAAACGAGCAAAATTCATGGTCAAAAGTACTAAAACGCAAAACAAATAATGGTGCACATCTCAGCAGATTCGATCTTGATTTACTAGCTATTTTTTAAGCGTTTTTGTAAAGGCTTGGCCAACCATTTTGGGTTTTTGGCTGAAAATTTGCCAATATACAGATCTAAAATATGCTCTAAGTCTTGCTCAAAATCCCCAGTAGGATGAAACACACCCAAGCAGTGGATGGTTTTTTGCGCATAGTCAAAGGAAAACATCACAATTGGAATCTGTGCACCATACGCAATGCGATAAAAGCCACTACGGATGGATTCGGCTTGCTTACGTGTGCCCTCAGGTGCCATACCGACCCAAATTTTTTCTTTGCTGTGAATAATATCGATAATGTCTTGGGTTAACCCTTGAGCATGGGTACGATTGACTGGAATTACGCCAACCCACTCAAGTAAAGGTTTCAGCGGGGTATGAAACAAACTGTTCTTGCCAAAAATAGTGATTTGAAGGCCTAAGCCCAATAGAGCTGTAAAACCATGCCATGCATCGATATTTGAGGTATGTGGTGAGATAATTGCTACCGCTTTAGGCAGGTTGGGAAATTCGCCAACAAAGCGCCAACCTTGCGCCAAATAAAGCCGCTTAAAAATAGCGCGAGTGAATGCAGATGAGTTACGACTTGGAACTTGATCTGGTAGCTCTGGAAAATATTGGTTCATTGTTATTATACTCAATCGACCAAGATGTATATGATTTCATCATAAGCAGTGATCGGCTTGAATTCATTGGCAAAAAAAGTGAACGGATAGCGATCTCAGATGAACATTTTGACCAATCCATGTATATAGGAACAGCATGCTACAGACTCGCAATGTATATATTTTGCTGTTTTCATTGTATTGGGCGCAGGGCTTACCCGTTGGGTTTATGACTCATGCCTTACCTGTCATTTTAAGAGCACAGGGTGTGTCACTGGCACAGATTGGGGGCTTTGGACTGCTGATGTTGCCGTGGTCGATCAAAGTGTTTTGGGCACCAGTCTTAGATCGTTTTGGGATCACCCGTTTCGGCCACTATCGTAGTTGGATTATTCCATTGCAGTTTCTTACGGTGCTGGTGCTGATCGGACTATCTTTCCTCCCGATTGATGGATTAAATCAACCTATTTATTTATGGGCTTTCTTTGTGGGCCTCCTGAGTATGAATTTGCTAGGGGCAACGCAAGATATTGCAACCGATGGATTGGCGGTCAATATTTTAAAAGGGGAACAACAGCACTGGGGCAATACCTTTCAGGTGATTGGATCGCGTCTTGGTTTTATTGTCGGTGGTGGGGCAATCTTGTGGGCATTAGATTGGCTGAGTTGGCAGAGCACTTTTTTGATGCTGGCTGCAATGGTCTTTATAAACACGCTGCCGATTTTAATTTATCCAGAGCCAAAGCATCGAGCTGTTTCAGAAGCTCAGACCACATCTTTCAATCTCCAACAGATCAAAAACTATTTGGCTTATTTTGTCCAGAGTCCTTTGCTTGCAGCATGGTTGGCCGTGCTGTTGAGCTTTAAAATTGCTGATGGTTTAGCAGGGCCACTTTTGAAGCCTTTAATGGTCGATTTGGGTCTGAGTTTTTCTCAGATAGGGCTTTATGTCACCATGCTAGGTGCATGTTCCGCCTTAATAGGTGCAGGACTTGCGGGCTATAGTTTGAAGTTGATTCGCCGTGCCACGGCTTTATTGCTGTATTCGGTGCTTAAAATATTTAGTCTGGCGGCTTATACATGGTTAGCCTTTCAATATGAAAGCCAGCACAGTATTCAGCCGTGGCTGATTTATCTGATCAATGCCTTTGAAGATATGACTTCATCGATGCTGTTGGTGGTCATGCTCACCCTAGTGATGCACTACAGTCGTAAACATCTGGCAGGTACGGACTTTACTTTTCAAGTGGCGCTGATGGCCACTGTCAGTGGTGGTTTGTATAGTGTGAGCGGTCTATTGGGAGATTGGCTCGGCTATTTTAATTATCTGTGTATGATTGTAGTCATTGCTATGTTGAGCCTGTGGTTTATTTTCAAATGGCGTGGCATTGCGATGCATCCAGACCTTTCATAATTCATTCATAAATAAATCATAAAAAGTGCTAAATAGTGATGTAAATAATTAAAAAATATAACTAAATAATTTTTTAATTGTTCTGTCATATATGTCTGAACAGTAATATTTGTAACAAATTTACCGTAGGATATTTTGATAATGAAAACACAAATTGCAGCCGCAATCGCTTTAAGTTTAGTGGCAGGGGTAACATTCGCAGCACCAACTTTTTATGGTGAAATTGATGTCACGGCCGATTATTTACCTGAAGACAATGCTTCGCCAAATAAAGACCGCGATGTGGTCGAGCTGAATTCTAACAACTCCTTTTTGGGGTTAAAGGGCGAAGAGAAGCTGACAGATCGCTTAAATGCACTATACCAAGCTGAATTTACCTTCTATGTAGACAATGGTGGTAGCACGGATACTTTCGTTCCGCGTAATTTACTCGTTGGCTTACAAGACCAGAAACTTGGCACATTGAAAGTCGGTAAAATTGATACCCCTGTTAAACAACTGTCTTCAGTGGTAGATACCTTTAATAACTATGTGGCCAACAAAGCCGATGTGGCGGGGATTTTCACGGGTGAAAACCGAGTCGATAACGTGCTGGTCTATGAAACACCTGCTTGGGGAGTGGGCACAGGTAAACTGAAAGCTGCAGCACTGTTAGCCACTGGTGAAGCAGGGGGGATTGAAAAATCCAAAGGTGGAGCAAAAGTTGCAGGGCGTGGTCTGGGAGATGCATGGTCAGCATCAGTAGTCTATGACAGTAAAAAGTTTGTTGCAGGTATTGGTTATGATAAGGCCATTCCATCAACCTTTGCAGGACGTGGCACTTTGAATGCGTCAGCGCCTGAAGTGACTGGCGGGGTGGCAGGCAGTGCTTTTGCAGCAGCAGATACCTTACGCGCGATTGGTCGAGTAAATCTGAATAATGGTTTAGCGCTGAAAGCCTTATATCAAACTTCTGAAGTGGCGGATGTACAAGGCAATGATCCTGCCGCGGCTGCCATAGACGATGCACAAGGCTGGTTGGTTGGGGCTGAATATAACTTACCGACTGCCAAAGCTTGGACAGTGAAAGCGCAATACAGTCAAAACTCAACCAGCTTTAAAACATCTAAAGATGACTTCGATGCGCAGCAGTTTATTGCAGGTGCTGATTATGCTTTTACCAAGCAAGTTAAAGCTTATGGTTACGTAGGGATTTTGACGCTTGAACAAGCATCATTTGAAACCAAACAACCTGTAGTAGGTACGGGGATCGAGTACAAATTTTAATGTTTAAGTGCTAGAAAGGGCAAAGTCTCTAAAGATTAATGCGAATCAGTTATGGAGTTTTATAGAAACTCCTTAACTTTTTGTCGTTCACGATGGAATCTTCGTATTTTAAAATTCAATATTTGGAGCTCATCCGTTCTTTTGTTGAGCCAAAAGAACCAAAAACATTTGTCTTCCGCAAAACCTTTTTCTTTTCTGCATTTAAATGATCATTTTGCAAAAACCTTCCTTTTAAATGGACATGCAGGTTGCGGATGACGTTTCCGCGTATCAAATAATATTGGGCGGCTCAAAAAGGGCATCTGATTGCTTAACTGATCGGTATGACTTTATATATTCGGCCACAGCGCCTTTTTTATTTAAGCGAGTTTTAAGTTTAGAAAACTACATTGGGGCATCCGCTCAGCAAGACATGATTTAAAATGTTCAATTTGCAGTCTATTTTTAAAGAAGTTTCACTTTCGCGCTTTAACGTATATTTGGCGCTGTGGTTAGCCGTGGTTTTAAACGTGATGTTCTATAAGCAAGTTCAGTTGCTTACACCGTATCACGGTTTCAAAGCTTATGCCTTTATCGGCGCTACCATTTTGGTGGTGTTGGCTTTTTATCATTTGGTTTTTCAGCTGTTACAGTGGCGGCCGATGGCTAAAGGGTTGGCTGCGTTATTGATCATCATTGGTGGAATGAGTGCGTATTTTGTCAACAGTTTAGGCGTTTCGATCACACCAGATCAGATCCAAAACATGATGCAAACTGATGGCAATGAAGTACGCGACTTGTTGTCATGGCGTCTTGTGCTGTGGATTGGGGCGATGGTAGTACTACCTTTAGTGGTTTTGTTTAAGGTCAAAATCCGCCGTGATCCTTTCAAAATCGTGTTATTGCACAAGCTGTTCGGTAGTGCAGTTTCTATTTTACTGATTGCAGGCATGTTGTTTATTTTCTTTGTTGATTATGCCGCGATTTTCCGTGAACATCGTGATCTCAAAGGGATGATTTCACCGCAAAATGCGATCAGTTCAACGCTGTCATATTATAAAAAAAATAGACCACAGCAGCATTTACCGTTGGTGACTTATGGTGAAGATGCCCATTTGGTGAAGCAAGTTGGACAGCAAAATTTGCCGAAATTGATGGTTTTAGTGGTCGGTGAAACGGCACGTGCAGAAAGTTTTTCTTTAAATGGCTATGCGAAAAAGACTAACCCTGAGCTGGAAAAACTCAATGTCATCAACTTTAATCAAGTCAGTTCTTGCGGGACAGCCACTGCGGTTTCTGTACCTTGTATGTTTTCAGGTATGCCTCGTGAAAACTACGATGCACAGTTAGCGCACCACCGTGAAGGTTTATTAGATCTTGCACAGCGTGCTGGTTACAAAGTGACATGGATTGACAATAACTCTGGCTGCAAAGGTGTTTGTGATCGGGTTGAGCAGTATAAAATTCCTGAACCGATACAGAAAAAATGGTGTTCAGCCGATGGTGAATGTACCGATGAAATTTTGGTGGATAGCTTAAAAGCCTATATGACCGGTATTGCGGCTGATGATAAAACGCCACGTTTAATTGTGTTACACCAAATGGGCAGTCATGGACCAGCTTACTATAAACGCTCAACGCCTAAGTTTCAGCCCTTCCAACCGATGTGTGAAACCAACGCCATTCAAGCCTGCACATCTGAACAGCTGAAAAATAGTTATGACAACTCCATTGTTTATACCGACCATGTATTGAGTCAACTGATTGGTGTATTAAAGCAAAACTCAAACTTTGAAACCGGTTTTTGGTATTTATCTGACCATGGTGAGTCGACTGGTGAGCACGGGCTGTATTTACATGGTTCACCTTATGCTATTGCACCAAGCCAACAGACCCACGTACCGATGCTGATGTGGTTTTCAGAAACATGGCAAAAGCAGAATCCGCAACAAATCACTTGCTTAGGGCAACAAAAAAGCCAAGAATTAAGCCAAGATCATTTGTTCCCAAGCTTACTGAGTTTACTTGGGGTAAAAAGTACGGTGATTGATTCAAAAAATAATATGTTAGAACACTGTACCGCGACCAAAGCGAGCGCTTAGACCATGTCAAAAATATTGATTATTGAAGATGATTTTATGATTGCTGAGTCCACACAAACGCTGCTGCGTTATCAGCAGTTTGATGTGGTGTGGGTCAATAATGGTTTTGATGGTTTAAAGCAATTACAACAATATTCATTTGATGTGGTGTTGCTGGATTTGGGCCTACCGATGATGGATGGGATGCAGGTTCTAAAAAATATCCGTTCGCTTTATCCGACTTTGCCTGTGTTGATTATTTCGGCACGAGATCAGTTACAAAACCGAGTCGATGGTTTAAACCATGGTGCGGATGATTACTTAATTAAGCCTTATGAGTTTGATGAGTTGCTGGCACGTATTCATGCGCTATTACGCCGTAGTGGCGCGTTAAAACAGCAAAAGCAAAGCCAGACTTTGAGTTATGCAGGTCTAGAGTTAGATGAAGATTTGCACTTAGCCAAGTACAAAGGGCAGACCATTGATTTATCGAACCGTGAATGGGCCATTTTAATTCCTCTGGTCAGTCATCCCAATAAAATTTTTTCCAAAACTAATTTGGAAGAAAAGCTCTATGATCTTGACTCTGAAATTAACAGCAATACCATTGAAGTTTATATTCACCATTTGCGCGCCAAGCTTGGCAAAGACTTTATCCGTACCATTCGGGGTTTAGGCTATCGTTTGGGGCAGGTTGAAGCATAAAATGGCGAAGTCGACTCCTGTTTCCTTAAAGCGTCAACTGATTACCTATACCTCTTTATTTAGTATTGTGATGGGCTGTTTGTTGGTGATTGCAGCGTATCGCATTGCACTTGAAGAGACCAATGAGATACTCGATGCACAAATGCGTAATTTGGCTGAGCGTGTTGCAGCGCATGATCCCGCTCCCATTAAGAGTGAGTTTGAAGCGGACAGACACTATCACGAAGAAGATTTATTTGTAGATGTCTGGTCGTATGGATTGCCTGAACAACGGCAACATGAGTTTGATTTATTAATACAACCCGTTAAAAAAGCTGGATTTTATACCCATCACACGGCACAGGGCTTATGGAATACCTATGTGCTGCCAACAGAAAAGTACCAAATTCAAGTCAGCCAGCAGCGCAGTGTAAGACAAAAGCTGGCTTTAGAGCTGGCGGCCAATATGTTGATTCCATATTTACTGTTTATGCCTTTGGCTTTATGGGGGCTGAGTTGGATTATTGGACGTAGCCTAAAGCCCTTGGATGAGTTTAAAGCGGAACTTGCACAGCGTGAACCATATGAACTGAGTGAGATTCGGCCAGATGGTTATCCTTTGGAAATTCTTCCGACCATCAATGAAATGAACCGTTTATTTGAACGAATTTCGTTGTCGCAACAAGAACAAAAGCAATTCATTGCCGACGCAGCACATGAGCTCAGAACCCCAATTACAGCACTGAATTTGCAAATGAAAATTTTGCTGCATGAATTTCCAGAACACCAAGCATTAAAAAACCTAAGTTTAGGCTTAATTCGGACTCAACATTTGGTATCACAATTGCTCAATTTGGCAAAGCAGGATGCTTCCGTACCAAGTTTAGAACCTACACAAAGATTAGGATTAAGTGATGTGGCGGTTGAATGTATGGAGCAACTGATGGAGCTAGCGCTGGCCAAAAATATTGACTTGGGCTTGGAACAGCATGAATCACTTTGGATAGAAACTCAAAGTTCAGCCTTACATTCCATTGTTTATAATCTCTTGGATAATGCGATTAAATATACGCCTGAACAGGGCGTGATTAATGTCTCCATTTATCAGCAAGATCAGCAAGCGATTGTTCAAATTGAAGACAGTGGGCCGGGCATTGCACCAGAACTTTATGATCATATTTTAAAGCGTTTCTATCGCGTACATCATCATCTGGAAGTCGGCAGTGGACTGGGCTTATCCATTGTCGATAAAGCCGCAGAAAAAATTGGCGCCAAACTGCACTTTGGACAAAGTAAAGGATTGGGCGGCTTACAGGTTCAAGTGATCTTTAAGCTATAGTTTCAGCTTGATTTGGGCTGGACGGTGTAAACTGCTTATAACACAGCGCATAGGCCAGTACATTGACCAGCCAAATCACCCATGCCGTCCATAAATTGTGACTGAGGAAATGTGCGCCCCGCATCATTTGTGCCCAACCCATGACAAAGCCTAAAATCAGGGCAGCAAGCAAATAAAACCACGCGCGTTTGGGTTCATTTAGACGGTATACGAAATATCCCACAAAGAGCGCAAAACCTGTCGCAGCATGTCCTCCAGGGAAACAATGTCCTGCGCTGGCGGATAAGTCCCAAAAGAAATCATGTGCTGTGGCTAGAGTCATGTCCCATGGGCAGGCATGTGCGGATTGTGATTTTAAAATTCCAATGAGGCTGGTACTGATGAGGACTAAGCCAATGAAATAGCCATTTTGCCAACGCTGGGGTTTTAACGCAGCCCATTTATACGAAGCGAGCCATTTCAGCAAATAAATTACATACACCGCGATGATGATGTCTTTAACATAACGGTGATTCAGTTCTGCTAAGGCCCAGTCGCGCTTTAGTGGAAAATGGCCAGTTTGATCCATAAAGGGGTGAATCAGTTGTAAGTCGATGGTGCCCGCCACAGGGAAGAGCAGCCACAATACGGCAAAACCCAGCGTCAAAATAAAAAACTGAAGGATGAAAAAACGTTGCTGATCCGACACAAGTGAGGCCATGTTATGAAAATAAGCACTATTCCAACAGCGTCAGCTTAAACGAGGCTTAACATAAACGCTGTTTCATCTGCTTTAGCATGATCTGTGCTTTGGTTATCGCTTTAAGGCGAATACAAAGTGTCGGTTCAGTGTTACATTTGCTCTCAAATACATGAGGTTTAAACATGTCGATACGTGCTGTTCTATTTGATTTGGATAATACCTTGACGCATCGTGGGCGAAGTGTTGCGGCTTTTAGTCAAGGCCTTGCCGACACGTATCAAAGCCAGCTTAACTGCGTTGATGTGGAGCAGATTGAGTCGATTGTGAATCGGATTGATAATGGTGGTTATCCCTTAAAAGAGTATTTAACTCATCCCAGCATCGGTGCTTCAGTGGCTTATGCGTTGCTACAGGAGTTAAACTGGCAAATGCCTCCGCATTTAGAAGAATTAAGCAATTTTTGGTTTGAACAGTTTGGTCGCAGTGCTGTGGCGATGCCTAGGGCTGAACAAACATTAATCCGTCTAAAGCAAGCAGGGTATAAACTCGCCATTATTTCAAATGGCGGTCATGCCACACGGCTGTCTATATTAAATGGCTTGGGCTTTCAGCATTATTTTGATGTGATCAATAGCTCTGGATTGTTTGGCCAAGCCAAACCCGAAGTTGATATTTTTATTGACACCGCACAGCAACTGGCTGTTGAGGTGGAGCAGTGCTTATTTATAGGTGATCATCCTATCAATGATGTACAAGGTGCACAGCAGGCAGGAATGCAAGCACTGTGGTTATCAGGCTTTCATGTTCCTTCAGTACAGATGTCTGCACCGAGTATCACTGTATTGTCCGAGATTTTTGATTATTTAGAGCGCTAAAAGCCTCTTATCATGTTCAATACGAATAAAAAAAGCGGCCCATGTGAGCCGCATTAAAGTGGAAATGTGTTTAGAACATACTGTCATCTGAGTTGGCAGAGATTTTATGAATAGATAAATCTGCACCGCGAAATTCATCTTCTTGACTTAAACGGATGCCCATCGTGGCTTTTAAAGCGCCATAGACCACCAATCCACCAATAACAGCTATACCTATTGCTAAGAGCGTACCAATCAGCTGTGACATCATCGCAACACCGCCCAAACCACCAAGCCATTTTTGACCAAAGATCCCGACTGCAAGCCCACCAAAGGCACCACATACGCCGTGCAAAGGCCATACACCGAGCACATCATCGACTTTCAGCTTGTTTTGGGTGTAGGTGAAAAGTTTGA
Source organism: Acinetobacter sp. 8I-beige (assembly GCF_902505955.1). Lineage (NCBI taxonomy): Bacteria > Pseudomonadati > Pseudomonadota > Gammaproteobacteria > Moraxellales > Moraxellaceae > Acinetobacter > Acinetobacter sp. 8I-beige. Next base: position 250,425 of record NZ_LR732792.1, read on the forward strand.
CAAAAATCAGTCCAGCAATAGCGCCAATCACCAATGCCCCAATCGGATGTACGACATCCGAACCTGCGCAAATGGCAACGAGACCCGCTAAAGGGCCATTGTGTAAGAAGCCTGGGTCATTTTTTCCTGCGAAGTTGGCTGCCAAGGTTCCGCCAACCATGGCCATAAGTGAGTTAATCGCGACCAGTCCTGAAATTGCATCTAAACGCTGTGCACTCATTACGTTAAAGCCAAACCAACCCACGATTAAAATCCATGAACCTAAAGCCAAGAATGGAATAGATGAAGGAGGATGCGCACTGACACGACCATCTTTTTTGTAGCGACCATCACGTGCACCGAGTAGAACCACCGCAGCCAGAGCTATCCAGCCTCCCATAGCATGTACCACCACTGAACCGGCAAAGTCATGGAAACTTGCACCGAAAGTGTCTTGTAGCCACTGCTGTAAACCAAAGTTGCCATTCCATACGATTCCTTCAAAAAAAGGATAAACCAAGGCCACCAATAACACGGTGGCAATCGCTTGTGAGCGCATTTTGGCACGCTCGGCAATACCGCCTGAAATAATGGCTGGAATTGCGGCCGCAAAAGTGAGCAGGAAGAAACAGCGCATTAGGTTATAACCATGATCCGCTGCTAAGGTATCTCCGATATGGAAAAAATGATGTCCATAGGAAATGTAATAACCAACAAAGAAGTAAGCGATTGCGGAAAGTGAAAAGTCCGTTAAAATTTTACTTAAAGCATTGACTTGGTTTTTATGACGAACTGTCCCTAGTTCTAAAAAAGCAAAGCCCGCATGCATGGCAAGGACTAAAACCGCACCAAGAAGAAGAAAAAGTAAGTCAATATTTTGCATGTTTAGGTTCCATTTGAGTGCAAAATTTTGCAAAAAGAAACTCAGTATACTGATGCCTGTAATTTCGTGAAGATCTCAACAAAAAGGAAATATTGATTAAGTTTTGCTTAAAAATAACAAGACTCGATATAAAGCAAAAGTGTGCACCATGATGGTGTTTGTGCATTGCAGTGGTGCATGGGTTAAAATATGAGTTAATATTAAGTTTATGAATATATTATATTTATCTAAGTTTCTTTATTTTAAATATACAGGTGTATATTTTATCTCTTGAGATAAATCTAAAAAGTAGCAATGCAAAAAATGATAAAAAAATTCGGTCAGCAGCTATTTTTATTTAGGTCTCCGTTGCTTTGTTCTCTTTTGGAACGCTCATACCATGAAATGTGCGTGCTGATTGTGCATCAGTGAAAGTTTTTAAACATCATTGTATTTTCTCATTCTTATTTTAATTTATCACAGATAAAAGGTGAATAATCACATAACTACATGTAATTAATTGTAATTATTGTCATATATGATCAGGCCTATTTTATCGATTTACATCTAAAACAAGACAAAATAGCAGAGCAGCACTGGCTTTTTACCTTAAAGTCATGATTACAGTGTTTGCACAAAAAACAAAGACAAGTAGGCAGAAATGGTATTTTAGGTTTTGCTGTCTGAGCGTGATTTCTTAGAGGATATGGGACGTTTTAAACCGATATTTTTTGATGGATTATGATGAATAAAAAAGTAATAGCAACATTGTTTGGTCTCCCATGTGTAGTGGCTTGGGCCAGTAGTGACATAACTTCGGATTGGGGTTATCAAGCACAAACAGCACCGCAGTATTGGAGCCAGCTCAATAGCAAATACCAAACTTGTGCGGGGCATAATCAATCGCCCATTAATATTGAGCATGTGATTTCAGCAGACCTTGCGGCACTTGATTTTGATTATAAAACTGCGGAAACAAGTATCGTGAAGCTTCCTCATACTTTACAAGCCAATTTTCATCAAGGCAGTTATTTAAGTTTAGAGGGAGAACGATTTCAATTATTACAAATGCATTTACATAGCCCTTCTGAAAATACGATTCACGGCAAAAGTTTTCCGATGGAATTACATTTAGTCCATGCTTCTGAAAAAGGCGAGCTGGCTGTGATTGCGATGATGTATGAACAAGGGAAAAAGAATCAAGCACTTGATGGATTATGGCAGCAGTACAGGCACCCCCAGATAGTACTCAATTTAAACGCAGATCAATTTCTGCCGACACATCGCGAGTACTACCGTTTTAATGGTTCGCTTACGACACCGCCGTGTACTGAAGGTGTACGTTGGGTGGTCTTAAAAGATATTCAGCAGGCATCAGCACAGCAAATCGCAAACTTCGCTGCACTGATGGGGTATCCGAATAACCGTCCTGTTCAAGCCACCAATGCACGCTTGGTTTTAGACTAGAGCGTAAATTAAAAAAGCAGATCGTGTGATCTGCTTTTTTAATTTGGGATAACCCGTCTGTGCTAGTGCAAGATCTTGTCTAAGAACTGTTGAGCACGATCGCCACGTTTGGTGTTAAAGAAATCATCTTTGCTACAGTCTTCGACAATTTTACCTTGATCCATAAACAACACACGGTTGGCCACTTGGCGGGCAAAGCCCATTTCATGGGTGACACACATCATGGTCATGCCTTCATGTGCCAACTCGACCATCACATCAAGAACTTCATTAATCATTTCAGGGTCAAGTGCCGATGTCGGCTCATCAAACAACATAGCAATAGGATCCATGCTTAAGGCACGGGCAATTGCGACACGTTGTTGTTGTCCACCTGAAAGTTGTGCTGGAAATTTATGTGCATGTGCACTCAGCCCAACCCGTTCTAAATAGCCTAAGCCTTTCTTTTTCGCTTCAGCTTCAGAGCGTCCCAATACTTTAATTTGGGCAATGGTTAAATTTTCAGTAATGCTTAAGTGTGGAAACAACTCGAAATGCTGAAACACCATGCCTACGCGACTGCGTAATTTGGTCAAATCTGTTTTAGGGTCTTTGATGGGAATTCCATCGACTGTGATTTGACCTTGTTGGAAAGCTTCTAGTCCATTCACTGTTTTAATCAGGGTCGATTTACCTGAGCCTGATGGGCCACAGACCACCACCACTTCACCTTGGCAAATTTGTGTGGTGCAATCGGTTAATACTTGAAAATCGCCATACCATTTACTGACATTTTGGAGGTCAATCATTACTTTTTGGTCGCTCATACGCTTAACCTCCTTTGTAATCGTTTTACTGCATATGTGGCTAGCATACTGATGGTGAAATACACCAAGCCAGCAAATAAAATATATTGTGTTAATAGAGACATCAAATCGCCCCGCACGTAGTTTGTACGGAAGAAGTCGAGTAGACCGATGGCGTACACCATGGTCGAGTCTTGGAACAAGATGATGGTTTGTTGTAATAGTAACGGCGTCATTTTACGAAAAGCTTGTGGTAAAATAATCAAGCGCATGGATTGACCATAGGTCATGCCCAGTGCATAAGCTGCTGCAGACTGACCTTTAGGGATCGACTGAATCCCTGCACGTACAATTTCAGAGAAATAAGCCGCTTCAAAAAGCATGAACGCCACAATACTTGAGACCAAAGCGGTATCGATGGTCAGGTAATTTCCAGTGATGGTGGTGTAAATAAAAGGTACAGCAAAGTAGAACCACATCAAGACCAACAGTAGCGGAATTGAGCGGAATAAATTGACATAGCTTTGTGCAATTAAATTTAAGATGCGAAATGAAGACAAACGCATCAGCGCCAATAACGTACCAATAAAAATACCGCCAATGGTGGCAATGATGACCACTTTTAACGTGATACTTAGGCCATGCCATAGGGCAGGTGCAGATAACTGCAAATCATGGGTAAATGCGGTGAGCCATTCCATTATTTAGCTCCTGCAATTAAACCTGGGACACGTAAGCGTTTTTCAAGTAGCGTCATTAAGGTAATTAAGCACACATTAATAACGATGAAAATAATCGTGACATAGGTATAGATTTCGATAGTGTTTTGCGTATATTCGCTGATGGTTTTCATCTGAGAAATAATCTCGGAGACCCCAACTAAAGAGGCCACAGAAGTATTTTTGACGCAGTTGGTCAGCTCTGAACTCAGAGGCGGCAAAATCGTACGGAAGGACTGCGGTAAAATGACATAGCGGTATAGCTGTGCGGTACTAAAGCCCATGGCATAACCTGCATTGACCTGTCCAGTAGGTAAAGCTTCAATACCTGTGCGAACTTGTTCGCAGACACGTGCTGCGGTAAACAGTCCAAGACCGATACTGGCTGAAATCAGCGCTGTTGTTCCTGCACTTAAATCATTAATCCACCATGACTTAATCGGACCAGGTAAGAAATTCGGCACCACATAGAACCAAATAAATAATTGGATTAGTAGCGGTACATTACGAAAAATGGTGACGTAGCCAGTGCCGATAGCACGTGCGGTTTTATTGGGAAGCGTGCGCATAATGCCGAGAATACTTCCGAGCACCATTGCAATGCTCCAAGCCACAATGGCAATAACAACCAGCCAGCCTAAACCAATTAAAATCCAACTGAGATAGGTGCTATCTCCGACGCCTGTGGATTGCCAAAGGACGCCCCAGTTCCAGGTATAATTCATGACAATCCCCTAAAATAGGTCAGGCAAAGAAACTTTGCCTGAGTGAACATTAATCTTTCCTTTATCGTTTACTGATCACGGTCATGTGGGTTTGCAATTAAGGCTTTAAGTTGGTCTGACATAGCAAAATTCAGGTTAATGTTTTTCGGTGGAATTGGCTGTTCAAACCATTTGTTGTACATCTTGTTAATTTCACCTGAGCTATAAGTGGCTTTAATTGCATCATCAACCACTTGCTTAAAGCCAGTATCGCCTTTACGTAACATACAGCCATAAACTTCTTGAATTGGTGCTGTACCGACAATGTGCCACTTGTTTGGATCTTTGGCTTTTGATTTTTCTCCAGCAAGTAAAATGTCATCCATCATAAACGCAGCAGCACGACCGCTTTGGAGCATCAAGAATGATTCAGCATGGTCTTTGGCAGAAATCACTTCACCAATACCGAGTTCTTTTTCATGCTGACGGATATAGCGTTCAGAGGTTGTTCCTGCTGTCGTTACTAATTTTTTGCCTTTTAAGTCAGCAAAGTCCTTCACACCTGAATCGGTTGCAGTAAGTAAACGTGAACCCACTTCAAAGAAGCCCACAGAAAAATCAACTTGTTGCTGGCGTTCTTTGTTGTTTGTAGTTGAACCACATTCAAGATCGACTGTGCCATTTGAAACCAATGGAATACGGTTTTGGCTGGTGACTAAGTTATAGCGAACTTTCAAATCAGGCATATTCAGCTTTTGTTTAACAGCCTCAACCACTTTGAGCTGTAAATCATGTGCATAACCGACAGGTTGATTTGGGTTGTCTGCGATATAGGAGAATGGAATAGAGGAGTCACGGTAACCTAAAACAATGGTTCCTGATTTTTTAATCTTATCTAAAGTGCCTGACTGTGAAGCATCTGCGCCAGTGCTAGCTGCATCCGTTGCAGGTGCTTTGTTGTCGCTACATGCACTGAGGCTCAGCGCAAGTGCACTTGCACAAAATAGGGCAGAAAGATTACGTTGCATGGTCATGTACAAACTCCTTTTGTTTGCAGCATCAATTGCATTGTTTTTATCAAAAACGTCAGAATTGGGTTAAAGCTTTATTCTGTGCAAAAGATGTTCTTTTTATGGTATTTTTTTACAGCTTAGTCTGCATCTTAATCGAGATTGCTTTTGCTGCTCAAGAGGGATTTTTAATATTTTGTTAATAATGCTTTAAATAAGTGCATCGCTATATTCCTCTGATATTAAAAAGAAAATTATGCATAATGCGTGCCATTTCAAGTTTTCTAATTCATTTTATTAGGCTAATGTCTAATGCCACAGGGTTGGCTATGCGTTTCGCTATGGATGCATGACAGAATGGATTTTGTTCGTGTAGAACATGCTAAAACGGCAATAGCAAAGAAAAGTGCTTTATTTTGAAGATGATCCATTTTATGACGCAGTATATAAAGGTCAGTTAAATTTGAGTTGCTGTCCTACGTTTTCCGCAGAGGAATAAAAAATAAAAGCGACTGTACGTTATGAACAAATGACGGGGCACAATCGCAAGGGGAGGAGATGAGCAGGCGTGTATGAAGAAGTGCTTAGTGCACAAACATATCCATATATTCACGGATTTCAGAAATAGCCGTTTCAATATCTGTCGTCAGCCATGTTGGTTCAAACAGCCCAATATAGTGATCTAAACGGTCTTGAGGTACAACTAAACGCACAGGACATTCTTCTTCCAGTAAGCGCCAAGGAATGATGGGTGTTTCATTGTCTAAAAAGGCTTGCACATTTCGAATATCAATAATCATGGCATTGACACATTCAGGAAAAGGCATCACTGAAAACTCTTCAGTACGACGGCGGAAAAACTCCAGATCGCCCCACTTTAGAATATAACTAGGCTTAGAAAATTCAATAATACCAATAAGATGTTGGTCTCGCGTGTAGTGCAAATGACATTGGTGCGTAACATCAGTGTCTAAATCAAGCGTTACACTTTGTTGACGATATGCCATAAAGTCCAAAAACAGCTAAAACAAGGTGCATAATTATAGCGCAAATTCAGTTGAAGAGCGCTGTTCGCTAGACTCTTTTTGTCCATGCCTAGGTGAAATACTTTTTATATGACTTTTAACACTGAATTGACAGATGAATGAGTATTTTTAAAACCCTAAAAAATAATAACTTAACTTAAAATAAAGAGCTTGTTTACTATCTCACTATGCTTTGAAACACAATGCTACACAAGCAGTTGTTAGTATAAAAATTCGACAACTTGATAATAGAAAATTGAGGGGGAGCTATGACACATGATTTCAATAAACCGCCCCATGTACAAACGCCAGAGGAGCGGCAAAAGAAAAAACGCGTGCCTGTGTATATGTTGGCATTGGTCGGAATTTTCTTAATCGCATTATTACTTTATATGTTTGCAGATACCAAGCCAAATCCGACTGAGGCGCCTCCAGGACATCCGAATCCGAGCGCAGAGCCTGCAACACCGAATAACAGTACCACTGCAACAGCAGCTGACGAAGCGGTAGCCACCGATAGCAATACGGCGACTGCAACTGACCGCTAAATGTAACTAAAGCCCTTGTATTGTACAGGGGTTTTTTCTTTAGCAGTCATCAAAAAGGTATTCCATTTCTCATTCATACCTCATGGCAGGCAATCACTTCAAAACTAAAATCTGTATTTGAGCAAAGGTCGCTGTGAGGTAGACATAACAAGAGGGAGAACAAAATGAATGATTATGTAGGGCATCAGGGTCGATTTGATGCGATGTATTATTGGGACCAGTTTCACCCGATCCTGTCCGCAATCGCCATCCTGATCATTGGTTGGATTATTGCATTATTGATTGCAGGTGCTGTGAAAAAGGTTTTAACCAAACTTGGGACCAACCAAAAACTTTCCAGTGCTACCGGCCATCGCTCAAATATTGAAAATATTATCTCTCGAGTTGTGTTTTGGCTCATCTTGATCATTGCGGTGATTGGCGCACTCAATGTCCTCAATCTCACCAGTGTAAGTGGGCCATTTAGTAATATGGTTCAACAGTTCTTGTTGTTTATTCCGCAACTGCTGGCTGCTGTTGCTGTGGGCTTTATTGGCTGGATTGTGGCAAATTTGGTCAAAGTGGGATTACAAAAAGGATTGGATCGCACTCAGTTAGATGAAAAACTCAGTCAGGATGTTGGAGTCAGTACCCTGAGTCAAAACATCAGTGAAATCGTTTATTGGCTGATTTTATTACTATTCTTACCCATCGTTTTGTCGATACTCGGTCTGACAGGGCTGCTCTTTCCGATCCAAAATATGGTCAATGAAGCCGTACTGTATCTGCCAAATATCTTTATTGCGGGTGTAATTGTTTTTGCTGGCTATATTCTGGCAAAAATTGTACGGGGCATTATTGAGGGTTTATTGAGAAGCCTAGATGTACAAAAACAGGTTGAAAAAGTAGGACTGTTTAAAAACTCAGATTTGGCTAAAGTGCTCGGATCTTTTGTTTTTGCAATCGTCATTATCACAGCGCTGATTATTGCGTTTGAAGCTTTAGGCATTGATGCAATTTCTCAACCTGCGACGGCCATGTTGTATGAAATCATGAATGCGATTCCGCACATCATTGCGGCGGCATTGATTTTAATCTTGGCCTATGTGGTGTCACGTTTTGTCGCAAGCCTTGTGGTTGAAGTCTTGTCGGGAACAGGTGTAGATGACATTCCAAGCAAAGTTGGCTTGCAACGTTTCTTAGGAAACACCAAAGCGTCTTGCGTCGTGGGTTATTTCATTGTGTTCTTTACCATGTTATTTGCGTTCTCTGAAGCAGCAAATCGACTCGGCTTTGAACAGATCAGTGGTTTGATTGCGATGTTTATCCAGTTTGGTGCAAACATCCTATTGGGTGCAGTCATTTTGGGTGTGGGCTTCTGGTTGGCGAACTTGGTTGCACAGGTGATTGAGCGTGGTGAATACAACAGTTCTCGTTGGGTGGCGAACATTGTTCGTGTCTTGATCATTGGCTTAGTGTTGGCGATGGGCTTGCGTGCAATGGGTATCGCAGATTCCATTGTGAATTTGGCCTTTGGCTTAACGCTTGGTGCGGTTGCTATTGCTTTTGCACTGGCTTTTGGTCTAGGCGGGCGTCAACCTGCGGAACGGGTTTTGACCGATTTGTTAGATAAAGCCAAAAAAGAAGGTACGCAACCGAATCCACTTTATCAGGCCAAAGCTGAAAGCACACAATCAGCACAAGGCAAAGAAGAGCATGCCTCACTGAAAGAGCAAATGGATACACCAACGGTTGCAGAGGAATATCAACATGCAGATGATATTCCAACTACAGCAGAGGTTGATCCTGCGCATAAACCTTTAAATAAACCTTTTGGTTCAACGGGTGAAGCTGAACAAGATATTGACGTTCACCCCAAAGATCCAGACTAAATTAATCACACTAAACACCGACCGCTGATGGCGGTTGGTGTTTTTTATTGGAGTAAACTGATGTCAAAAAAAGCCCCAAATAAATATTTTGCCCCAATCATCATTGCGGGTATTACGGTTGGATTTTTTGTGAGTGCTTATAAATTTGTCTTTGCAAAACCAAAGATCAGTGAGACAACGCAGACCAATGCTGAAAGAATACCGACTGCGGCAACTGAAGGCCATGATGCGGATGAATCTGATGAAAAATAATACAAAAGTCTATAGTGTGGAATGAAATTTAATTTGGTATGTTTAATGCATATGGAATATGGATATTTCATAAATTAGAAATACTTAAATGCCTATACTTTTGTGATAGTTGCATGGGTATTTCACAATTTATTTTTATAAATTGCAGTTTAAAAAGGAAAAAAACAGATGATGCAAATATTAAAAAAAACTTTGATGGCGAAACGTTCAGTGATCCAGCCGAGCCATGTCCATATTGCCATTGCGAAAATGGACTTAGCACTTGCCCGTCAGCAGAAGCAAAAGCAGTACGTACTGCTACGCACGGACTATTTGGAATAATTTATAGCTTAAGTACATGGCTTAGACATATTCTGATGCGGCATGTGCAGATGACCATGCCCATTGGAAGTTAAATCCGCCCAAATGTCCTGTAACATCCAGTATTTCACCGACAAAGTACAAGCCTTTTTGCTTTTTACTTTCCATGGTTTTCGAGGACACTTCAGTGGTGTCTACACCACCTAAAGTGACCTCAGCAGTGCGGTAGCCTTCGGTTCCTGATGGTTTGACTTCAAATGCATGTAAGCGCGTTGCAATGTGCTCCAGTTTTTCATCCGACAGTTGCCCAATCGCTGTTTCAGCCAGTTCAGGCCAAATGAGGTTTTGCAGTTCAAGCACCACACTTTTCGGGAAATGTTCACCCAGTAAAGTGCGCAGTAGGGCTTTGGGTTGACTGTGCTTCTTGACTTTTAAGTGGTCTTGCAAATCCACACTTGGCAAGAAGTCAATTTTGAAGCTTTGTCCTACATCCCAATAATTCGACAGTTGTAGCGAGCTTGGCCCACTGAGTCCACGATGGGTAAATAAAAGGGCCTCAGTGAAAGCGTTTAAGTCATTTGATAAAGTCGCATCGACCGCGTTGCCACTTAAGCGTGTGGTCACTTCTTTAAAGCTATCTGAAAAGGTAAAAGGCACCAAACCTGCGCGAGTTGGATATACATGGTGACCAAATTGCTTTGCAATTTCATAGCCAATGCCTGAACCGCCTAAGGTCGGAATAGATAAACCACCCGACGCAATGACCACAGATTCGGCTTCAAAATACCCTAGTGTCGTGGCAATTTGAAAACCTTGCTCATCGAGTGCGGTAATTGCTTTTACTTCACAGTTGGTTTTAATGTCGACCAAACCTGTTTTTTCACACTCGCTCAATAGCATGGCTAAAATTTCTTTGGCACCTTTTAGGGTGAACAGCTGACCGTGTTTACGCTCTTCATATTCAATACCATACTCACAAACCATCCCAATAAAGTCCCAATTGGTATAGCGAGTAAGGGCTGAAATCACAAAGTGTGGATTATGTGAAATAAAGTTGCTTGGCTCGACATACAGATTGGTAAAGTTACATTTACCGCCACCTGACATGAGAATTTTTTTGCCGACTTTATTGGCTTTTTCTACCACCACCACTTTACGTCCGCGTTGAGCTGCCATATAGGCTGTCATTAAGCCAGATGCACCTGCACCTAAAACTAAGACATCATATTGATTTGTGGACATGACACACTCACGGGAGAATAAAGCAGGGCATTATAGACCATCTTTTTTGCTTTTTCAGGACTATCTAAAGTGTGGCTAAACGAGCTTGTAGCCCACCTGAATGAATCACCAAAATACGATGATCTAGGGGAAATGTACCTTGTTGAATTAAATCGGTTAAGCCCAACAGCATTTTGCCTGTGTAAATTTGTTCCAGTGGAATGTCATATTGCTGCTCAAAAGCACGGATAAATTGTAAGAGTTCAGGCGTAGTTTTGGCATAACCGCCACAACAATATTGATCGGTGATTTGCCAATTCCGTTTTTCAGTCAGTTGCTGTAGTTCTCGACTCAAAAAATCACCTTTGAGCGCGGAGAAGCCCAAAACGTACTGCTGTGGATGACTGGCTTCAATCAGACCCGCAATGGTGCCACCCGTCCCTACAGCACAACAAATCAGATCGAAATTTTCTCGATCCGCATCAGAGAGAATTTCTGTGCAGCCTTGAATGGCAAGGGGATTGGTTCCCCCTTCGGGAATCACATAATACTCAGGATAATCTTGTTGTAACTGTGCTAAGTAGGTTGAGCTTTGCTTTTGCCGATAGGCTTCTCGCGTTACAAACTGCAACTGCATGCCGAATTGCTGTGCTGTATTTAAGGTTGTATTTAAAGATTTACTGGCTAGTTCTTCGCCCCGAATAATGCCTAGACTCTCAAAACCAAATAACTGCGCTGCATAGGCCGTCGCGGCAATATGATTGGAATAGGCACCGCCAAAAGTCAGCAGTTTTTTATAGCCTTGTTGCTGCGCCGCCAACAGATTGTATTTCAGTTTAAAAAATTTATTGCCTGAAATATGCGGATGGACCAAGTCTAAACGTTTGATGCTGATATTGATCCCGCCAACACTGATGTGCTGATAGGGAATGGACTGCGCAATCTGTTCAAACATAGGACTTTTATCAATCAGGTTGAGTGCTTAGTGTAAGTGAAAAAGGGCATTTTTTTCACAGGATTAATCCTTTGCTGCATGCGTATCGACCGAGCTAATCACGGACATGCCCGGGCGTAAATTTTCAATGCCCGTTTGATTCGGATCAATTGCAATCCGTACAGCAATACGTTGTACCACTTTGGTAAAGTTACCTGTCGCATTATCAGCTTTAAGCACACTGAACTCTGAGCCCGCCGCTGGGGAAATTTGCTCGACATGGCCTGTAAATTTCTGATGATTGAGGGCATCCACCGTGAACCATGCTTTTTGTCCAATTTTCATGTTGGCAATTTGAGTTTCTTTAAAGTTAGCCGTGACCCAAGTTTGCTGCGGAATCAGATAGAGCAACTGTGTGCCTGCGGCCACATATTGTCCCACGCGTGGGTTCACTTCACCCAGTTGTCCATCCATCGGGGCGATAATGCTGCTGTAGTTTTTGGTGGTTTTGGCTTGATCCAGTTGTGCAGTGGCATTGGTTACTTGCGCTTTGAGTCCTGTTTCAGCCACTTGTGCGGTTTTGAGCGCTTCTTTTGCCACCAAGACATTGGCCTGTGCTTGTTGCATTAAGGCTAAATTATTTTGTGTGTCAGCAAAGGCTTTGTCTTGTTCCGATTTAGACGCTGCGCCAGAGTCTCCTAACTGTTGATAGCGCTGCTGTTGTGCCAATGACAGTTGGTACGCTGCTCGAGCCTGTTCGACCTTGGCTTCTGCCGCCACAATATCGGCTTTACGCTGTGCAATACTTTGGCTTTGATTGGATAGTGCATTCTGCGCTTGATCCACGCCTGCTTCAGCCTGTGTGACTTTTTGGTCATAAGTGGTGGCATCAATATGCATTAACACCTGTCCTTTTTTGACGTGATCAAAATCACTGACCAACACATCTTTGACATAGCCATTAATTTGCGAAGAAAGCACCGTGGTTTTACCTTTGACATAGCTGTTGTCAGTGGACTCAACTGCACTGTCAAATGGTCCAATTTTCCATGCCCATAAAATGATTCCGATACCGATAATAAGTATTAAAAACATCAAGATCAGTGTACGTTTCGCTGTTGGAATCAGTTTACTCGAAGGCGGCGTAATCGATGTTGCTGCTGCCACGGGCTGCTCAGGCTGAGAGGCATTTTCAGACGTTGCGGTCGTTTCAGCGGGAGTTATTGGTTTTTGATCTTCAGACATAACAATTTCTCAATAAATAGGGAGCAATGGCATTAGGCAGGACCGATTTTCGCTTGTTGCCGCAGTTGATATTGATTTCGTGCAATCAGGAATGTCCCCCACAGCAACAGCAGCATGGTTACGACGCCATTGAAACTAATCACATCGTTATAGGCACGGACTTGAGCTTCGCGGGTTACCACTTGATTTAGATTTCTTAAGGCTTGTTGTTGCTCTAACTGCTGATCGAGTGTGTAAGTATGCGAACTTTGTTGATACGCCAAAAGACGCTGCGCAATCAATGGATTGGTTTCGGGGAGTTGTTGAATCATCTCAGCACGGTAGTTTTGGGTTCGGACTTGTTGATAGGTGGAGTAAAACGATGAACCCACTAAGCCGCCAAAAGTTTGGGTCGCTGAAAATAAAACAATGAACGTGACAATATGGGTGGGGCCTTTTTGCATGGCGCTTAAGATACCCGTGATCAAGAGTGGGCCAATAAACACACCACTGGCAAAGCCCACCAAAAACTGACTGCCGTAGAAGTTGGAAGGGCGAATATCGCTGGTGAGATGAAAATCCAACCCGCAAGCAATCAACACCAAAGCTTCGGCTAACAGTAGGTGCCAAATAATCCGTTCACGTGAAAAAGTAATCGCACTAAATAAGGTACCAGACACGATGCCTAAAAAGATCACCACATAGAGCGGGACAAATTGATCGGGGCCCATGCCCATAGTTTTTAAGAAATTGACTGCGGCATAGCTTTGCTCGGACATTAAGAAGCGAATTGCAAAGGCACCGATGATAAAACGAAGCGTGGATGATGTCCCCAGCCAACGCGTCATAATCAATGGATTGACCCGATAATGCTCATAAACCAAGCCAATCACAATCAGGCTGAACCCTGCAATGAGTAAATAGGCCAACCACTTCACTTCAAACCACCACAAGATAGGCCCTTGGGTCAGCACAATACACAAAAAAGCAAAACCGGGCGCAAGCAGGGCGAAGGTGAAAAAGTCCTGTTTTTCAAAAACAGCAATTCTTAAACTGCGGGGCAACTTAAGCGACACCACCATGGCGAAACAGCACAGGGCTAAACCAATTTCAAAGGTATACAGGACATTCCAGTTATTGACGTCAATAAGATAGGGAGAAATGATCCATGCCAAGGGAATACCAAGCTGCTGAAAGCCTAAAGCCAAATAGATACTGCGACCAAAATTTTCCCGCTTAAAGGCCTGCATAATGTAATACATGCCTAAGGAGCTGAGAGGTGCCGCAACCATGCCGCTAATGAAACGCACCAGTACGGCCATTTCAAAGGTATGTACAAAGACGTGTAAAACCAAAACCGCAATAAAAATCAGTAGGCCAATTTCAGAAAATAGACGTAGACCGTATTGCTGACGGGCTTTAAACAGAATCAGGTTCGCACTGACATTGGCCATCACATAAGCTGCGGGGATCCATGCTACCTCAGAGGGTGTTAGTCCATATTCACCCTGAATTAAGGGTAAATTTGCGGTAATAAAACCGTTACTGAGACTGGCAGACAGTGCGACAAACAAACCAATAAAAAAATATATGAAGCGCTTAGGCGTGGAGTGCGCGATCACGGCAGGAGAGCCAGGCAGGGTTGGTTTTTCTTCGGCTGTCCAGTTTGGCGCAGGTTCGAGTAAACGCGGTGGCTGTGTCATGAGTGGTGACCTTTTATGCCCGAATACCATTGAGTAAGAGCTCAATCGCACGTTGTGCAAGTTGTTGTTGCTCTATATCGGTCAGCCCTTGGAATGAAGTCCTTAAAATGGCCGTAATCATGGCGTAATCTTGAGTGGTCAAATCGGGGCGGCATACGCCGTGTCGAATGGCTTGATCAATCAGCGGTTGTAAAATCGCATCGCGACGTGCGTAGATATCAACCATGACGGGATCATTCCGCTCAATCACCCGCCAATATTCCATCAGTGCAGTTAAATACGGCAAGTTATAGACATGGTTTTCAATTAAACGAATAAAACCATCTTCATATTGAGAAAACGCTTCAGCACGAACTGCAAGACGTTCCAAAGCTTGCTCCATGAGTGCAATCACTAAGGCACGACGGTCATCAAAATTACGATAAAACGTCGCCCGTCCGACATTGGCTGCGTCAATCACCTGTTGTAAGGGCGCATTTATCCCGTGTGTACGAAAAACCTGAACTGCGGCTTCCAGCAATTCCTCGCGGTTTTGTGCAGCGCGCTGTTGCCGACTGGTCATGGTGATTATTTCATTTAATTGGGGAGTGCTATTATTTAACGGACAAAAGTGTCCGTTGTAAATATTCAATCCTGTAAGATTTTGTAAATCAGTTTGTCTTTTTCTAATTTAATCTAATTTCGATAAGAAATAGGCGACTCGGAAACGTTATCTACAACCTGCATGGTGTAAATAAGATAATGTTTTATTCGCTATATTTGAATAAATCCAAGGAATGAACAGGTTTTGCAGATGACAATGGTTTTACCTAAACAAAAGTAGGACGAGCCGCAGGCTGATGAAGAAATTGAATAAAACAAGATAAGACTCCGCCAAGATAGTTTTTTCAATACGTCGGATAAATATTTAAATCGAATTTTGGTTAACTTAAATCATTTATCTTATTGTTTTATCTATGAATGATTGATATTTATTTTATAAAGAAAATTCGCATAGAACCATCATGTAGATGGATAAGAGTTGTAACAAAGTCGATAGGATTGGAAAAATAAAAGTGCTATGCTGAAAGAACAATAATGATAAATGAGGGGATATGATGAAAACTTTATCTACCCTAGTATTGGTTTTATTGCTCACTCAACTGACCGCGTGTGATGCAAAAAAGGATTTGAATCAGCCTAGAACTGAGGCTCGTACCATGATTATTGGTGGTGTTCCTGTGCATGATCGTGACTATAAACTACCATCACAAGAAATGGCTTTTAATCAGAAAACGCCTACACAGGCTGATACGTACTAATAGGTGAAAATAGGGAGGCATATTGTCAGTACATGGTGGTGCAAGGTGCGATGTGCAGTATAAAAGATGCATTGTGCTACGTCAGATTTGTAAAAATGTGAAGCAGACGTCTTACTTCCTGCAAACGTTTGTTGAATTAAAGCCTTACAAACGTATAAAAGGCCTTGTACTCGCCCAATATGCCCAAACTGTTATGGCTCAAATTGGCTAGATCAGTTCGATTTGCCAATTTGAAGCTTGAATCTCTAAGTTATTTTGCCTGAGTTGCTGGCTAATTGCATCGGCTTGTTTTTGCAAGTCTGCAACCGTAATGGTTTTAACCCAGCGAATTTCACTCGAACTATAACGACCATTTTCACGTCGTGAGCTGTCGATGGCCTGTTGAATAATACGATGCTGTTGTGTGAGCAAATCACGTGTGTTTAAAACACTGAGCATGGATTGACCCGTGCTGGTTTTAGCTTGAGCATTGGTCGCATGAATTCTTTCAATCAGATGATGTAACTCTGTATTTACACTAAAGGCCTCACCAATCAGCGCATTGGGGTCTTCACTCAGTTCATCGCCTTCTTGGATTAGCACATTATTGTTGATGCGTTGTTGTAAAGAGGTGAGTTTGGTTTGTAAATCACTACGCAATAAAAGTGCTTCTGCTAGTTTCATAGATTTGTTTTTAAAGTTTTAGATGAATCTTATGCTGCCTCTGTGCAATCAAAGCTGCAAGTGAGTTTTGTAATTCTAAGAAGTGAAATTTTGCTCAAAATGATAAGAGCAAAGAAGCATGCTCTTATCGCTATAGATTAAAAGCTTAGTGGAACACTGTTTCCAAAGCTTTCAAACCGACTTTCGGATCAAGCAGACCGTTGTAAATTTCAGGGATTTCACGTTCGACCCCAAAGAATTCATAAATGGCAAGCATCGCCCCACGAACTGAATATTCCACAGTAAAGACCACGTCATCTTCAATTTCCACAAACTGTCCAAGGAAGGCAAAGTTTTGTGAGCCTTGTGGAATTACCTGTGGACGATCCCCCGGTTTACGGCAGGCAAACAGGGCAGAAGCATATGGCATCATGGCAGTGGTTACATGGGTGGTTGCCAAAACATGATCTAAAATGTCGTCAAAACCGAGCTGTTTAATCAGTTCTGTTAGGATTTCTTGCCCTGTGGCTTCGGACATTGGTTTCTTGATGTAATCGCCCATATGGTCAATTTGGAAACCGTAGCCCCATAAGGTATACAGGCCTTCAGGTAAGTCGGCAAAGTGTGGCTGTGCAGGGACCACAATGGATAAATGCCAACCCGACTCATACCAAGTCATCAGTGCGCCTGTGCCTGGTTCATTTCCCGTATAGTCAACAATGCGTTTAAGCAGCACGTCATCTTTCATGGTCAGAGTGAAAGACTCCCACTTATGTTCATCGACATTACCATAAAAAGTCATTGGACGGCCAAAGTCTGGGGCTTTTTGTGCTAGCGTTTCCCAAAGTGTCCAGCCATGGTCTTCTCGATGACGAACGAGGACAGGCACGTCATGATTACCACCATAACGTGAGTCCGCGGTAATGGAACCTAAAGTGAAAATAGCTAAATCATTGGATTTTAGATTAATCTGCTCTGAGCCTTCAGGCAATTGTACATATAGGCGTGAAGCATGGCGTTCTTGCGTTTCAGCATTGGTGATGAAGTCTGCATCTGTGACATAGTGTCCAAAACGTACATCTACACCTTGCGCGACTAACCAACGCTGTAGGGGCAGAATCATTGAATCATATTGGTTGTACTTAGTACGTTTCACACCCGCTAAGGTATGAATGCGTGGCAATTCTTGAATAAAACGCAAGAAATAGCGTCTTAACTCTGCTGCACTGTGCCATTTTTGAAAAGCGAAAGTCGTGCGCCACATGCGCCAGAAATTGGTTTCAAAAAAGGCCTCATCAAAAAACTCATCAATGCGTCGGCTGCCAATTTTTTCTTCTTTTGAAGCCAGTAAGCGGAGCATTTGTGCACGATGTAGCGTATTCAGGCCAAGCTTTGCCGCATCCGCAATGACATGTTCGGCATCAATTAAACGTGCATTGGCGTGGGTTTTCACTTGTTCATTAAACTCACGACATTCTTCACGCACTGAAATGTCTGGATTTTCCAAGGATGGAATACTGGAAAATAAGTCCCATAGGCACAGATAGGTTTCATCGGTCAGCATCCGCCCACCACGTGTTACCCAAGCTTGCGCGGCATGCGGTGTATGTCCGCCGTCCATTGAGCCGCCTGAAATATCGAGTTCTTCTAAAATATGGATATTTTTGGCAGGGACTTTGGCATCGCGGATTGCAAATGCAGCAGCAGCCATACCTGCGATACCACCACCAATGATCCAAAGATGGGATTGTTGCGCGTCTAATGGGGTGCGCTTCTTATTTTGCATGGTTCACCTGTAATTATGATGTTAAAAATTATGAAGTTAAAAAATGTGGTTTTTAGAAATAAAACCTTATAAATAGTAAGTTTTTTTATATATGAAAAATGTATGAAAAGGGAAGCAATTCCCCCATTATATTTTGTAATCAAAAATCAGCACATGATGGCTATTTTTAATACACATTTGTCTTTTTATTAAAATTGAATATGATCTAAATAACTGATGTTGCAGTTTATTGTTGAGTAATTACTCTATTGCTGTTTTCACGATTGCCTATGCCGAATTCCTTTAAAAATAGGCTTTTTATTTATCATTAAAAAATATAATGGACGTACACGCTGCGGCTTGATCACGATATAAATGTGAAAAATAACTGATAAAGTGAATATCGTAAAAACTTTGTTTAGCGTAAAATCGCAGCTGATAAATTCTCTCAATTTAGAGGTCACTCTTGGAATCATTTTGGATTTTGGGCTCGATTGCCTTTGCATTAATGTTAGGCGCAATGAGCCCTGGACCGACGTCGATTTATGTAGCAAAAAATTCGATTGCGATTTCTCGAAAGCATGGCCTATTTACCGCATTGGGGACTGGAACAGGCGCAGCTGTTTTTGGTCTGTTGGCGGTACTTGGTTTACAAGCCTTTTTGTTGGCAGTACCGTCAGCGTATTTGGCCTTAAAAATTTGTGGTGGGATCTATTTGCTTTGGCTCGCGTTTAAAATTATTAAACATGCCAAAGAGCCAATTGAGGCAGATCATTCCAGCTCGAAAGCAATGACTTTACGCCGTGCCTTTATGACTGGTTTAATTACTCAGCTCTCCAACCCTAAAATTGCGATTGTTCTAGCCAGTATTTTTACTGCACTTTTACCCAAAGAAATCCCAACCTATTACTATTATGTACTGCCTATCCTATGTTTCTTTATTGATGCGGGTTGGTGTTCGTTGGTTGCAGTGGCGTTGTCTGCTGAAAAGCCGCGCCGTGTGTATTTGAAGTTTAAAGCCGTATTTGACCGCGCAGCAGGGGCGGTGATGACGGTGTTGGGTTTAAAACTTATTTTTGGAATGAAGTGATAAGGTTTACAACAACAAAACTGGATTTTGTATAGGTAACTAAAAGCTAAATGGTTATAATCCCTTTGATTTTTTAATGATTTTTAAATTAAAGATTTGAGGGATAAATTTTGAATAAATCTATATTTTTGGCCGTTTTGAGTGGCTTAGCATTATCTGCATGTTCAACAACAGAAACGTCAAAAACAATTCAAGCACCGCAAGTAACAGCGGCAGTGGCAACAGTCAAATATACTGGCACTAAAACGCCAGTTTCTGTAGGGAAATTTGACAACCGATCGAGCTACATGCGTGGCATTTTCTCAGACAATGTTGACCGTTTAGGTGGTCAAGCAAAAACTATTTTAGAAACGCATTTACAGCAATCTGGCTATTTCTCTGTCCTAAACCGTGACAACCTTGCTGAATTACAACAAGAAGCAGGCTTCACCAAATCATCTCAAGCCATTAAAGGCGCACGTTATGTATTAACGGGCGACGTGTCTGAATTTGGTCGTAAAGAAGTTGGTGATCACCAGCTATTTGGCATATTGGGCCGTGGTAAAACCCAAATTGCTTATGCCAAAGTGAACTTAAATATTGTCGATGTAAAAACAGCAGAAATTGTTCACTCTGTGCAAGGCGCAGGCGAGTATGCACTCAGTGAACGTGAAATTTTAGGTTTTGGTTCTACCGCTTCTTATGACTCAACTTTAAATGGTAAAGTTCTAGATTTGGCTGTACGCGAAGCGGTTAATAATTTGGTGTTGGATATTCAAACCAATAAGTGGTCTGCGCAGTAATTGGTTTGAATCAATGAAAAAAATCGTATTGGTTTTAGGTGCGATCTGCACCATGACTTTGGTGGGCTGTGTTTCAGCGCCAAAATCGTTATATAGCTGGGGCGAATACCCGCAGCAAACCTATTTGATGTTGAGTCTGCCAGAAAAGACTTCTCCACAAGAACAGATTGGCAAACTTGAAAAAGATATTGAAAAAGCCAAAGCCAAAAATGCAGCAGTGCCTCCGGGCTTGTATGCGCATTTGGGTTTATTGAATTTAAATATCAATAATGGGCCACGTGCTGTTCAGTATTTTGAGCTTGAACGCCAAACTTACCCAGAGTCGACAGTATTAATGGATCGTCTTTTGAAAAAAATGACGGCTCAGTCTGCGGCAGGGGGTGTGAAGTGAAAAATTTCAAAAAACTATGCGTACTTGGCCTTGCAGTGACACTCTTCACAGGTTGCGCTACGACGCCTAAAAGTAAACGTGACTTATCTGCATATCATGCCAATATGCCAAAATCTATTTTGGTGTTGCCGCCTGTGAATGAGTCACCCGATACACGGGCAACCTATGGGTATTGGTCTACCGTGACCTTACCTGTAGCAGAAGCGGGCTATTATGTGTTCCCCATTTCTGTGGTCGATACGCTATTTAAAGAAAATGGCGTAACCAACGGCTATGATGCGCAGCAAATTCCAATTCAGAAACTTAATGAAATTTTTGGAGCGGATGCCGCACTGTATGTCAAAGTCAAAGAATATGGTTCTAAGTATCAGGTGATTCAATCCGTTTCGACCGTTGCGGTCGAGGCAAAATTGGTTGATTTAAAAACCGGAGCATTATTATGGGAAGGTCAGGAAAAAATCCAACAAGCCAATAATAATAGCAACGCGGGTCTAGTCGGAATGTTAGTAGGTGCTTTAATTGACCAAATTTCAAATCACCTATCGGACAAAGCCTATGTGCTGTCTAACAGTGTGAGTACGCAGTTGTATGCTCCGCAGTTGATGCAGCAAAAAGGGTTGCTATATGGCCCTCGCTCTCCGCATTTTGTACAAAATTCGATGAGTCCACAGCAGTAAAAAAATCCCCTCAAATGAGGGGATTTTTATGATTTAACAAACTTATATTTGGTTTGAAGAGCCTTTTAACTCTCAGCCCAAAGAAGAGACGATTTTCGTACAAATTAATCTTTAAAATGCACAGGAATCCATTGATAGCTTTTCCCATCTACTGAATAGATATGTCCAATAGCAGGGAATGGCAAGTGTGGTGCTGCAATGGTTTGCCCGCCTTTTGCATATTCCGCAAATTGCTTTAAGCGGGTTTGCACTGCTTTTTTCGGGTCGATATCATAATCGATTGCGGTTTCTAGTTTGGCGAATTGCACAGTATGAGAGTGCACAATGTCACCAATAAATACCACCGTTTCATCTTTGGTTTTTAACTCATAGCTAAAATGTCCGGGTGTATGCCCCGCGGTATTAATCACTTTAAAGCCTTGAACTTGATCGCCCAGTTGATACGTTTTGAAGCGGTTTTTGGCTTGATAGGGTGCAATCGCTTGTTTAATTTTTTCAACAGTTCCTAAGTAACCGGCTTGTTTTTCTTTCGGGAGTTTGTCGACTTGTTTCGGGTTTAGCCAATAGTTCGCTTCATCGTTCGAGACATAAACTGTCGCATTGGGAAAGTTTGCCACGCCATTTTGGCTAATACCACACACATGGTCTGGGTGTAGGTGCGTCAGTAAGATGGTATCGACTTGCTCTGGTTGATAGCCTGATTCTTTTAAATTGCTTAACACTGAACCCAAATGTGCGCCAAAACAGCTCGCAGCGCCGCTATCCACTAAAACCAGAGAATGACCTGTATTGACTAAAAAGGCATTTATAGAGGTTTGTACGCCTTTGGCTTGGTCGGCAGCGTATTTCTTTAAAATTTCATGTACTTCTTTTTCTGGAGTGTTTTGAAATAGTTTAGGCGACATGAAGTTAGTACCATCGAGCAGGGCAGTGATTTGTACATCACCTGCTTGGTATTGGTAATAGCCTGAGACTTGTTTTTGTTGGGGGATGGAGGATTCGGCAGCTTGGGTGGTGATGGCTGTTGTGCTTAGGGTTAAAGCGAGAAAAAGTGGTTTTAAAGTCTTCATAAGTTTCTTATAAGTTTTAAAGGGATAGGTTGTTTCTATCATGATAGGATTTTTTGTGTTGGGTTAATAGATCAATTGATACAATATATAAATAATTGAAATTTGATATGAATAATGACGTTATGGAAAAAGATTGGTTCAATTTTCAGGAAAAAATTGCAGAACATTTTAGAAGTTTAGGTGTGCAAGCTGAAACAAACAAAACAATCAGAGGCGTAAGGACAGAACATGATTTAGATGTTTATGTAACTTCAAAATATTTAGGGACTAATATTAAGTGGGTGATAGAAGCTAAATATTGGCAGACAAAAATTCCAAAAGAAAAAGTATTAGCTTTAAGAACAATTGTTGATGATATTGGGGCAGATAAAGGATTTATTATTTCACAAGTTGGATTTCAGTCTGGAGCAATTGAGGCATGTCAAAATACAAATATTCAACTATATACGTTTGAGGAGTTTGTCACTCTTAGTAAGAATTATATTCAGAACGAAATTCTTGATACTTATGTTCGTAGAGCAAGATTGCTGCATATCAGGTATTTCTCACATAAAAAAAGAATCCGAAAAGATTATGGTTTAAGAGGTGAACTTGGTGAAGTTGCATGCTTTTCAGATGCTTGGTTGTTAACAACAGTATTCGATGTATTGGAGAAAGCTAGAACTCAAAAATATCCAATTGATTTACAAACTCATATGGTAGAAAAAGTTGGAAATGATTTAGCTGAGGATTTTATTGAATTAGTTCAATGGTTAAATCTAAACCTTAATTGGTTGGATGAGAAAATTTTAAAGGCGGAATATCAAATGATGCAAGATGGCGTATTCGAACCTAATTTAATTGATCCTGATCTTAATCAAAAAACTTGGGATGAAATTGCTCAATCGATGAAAGGTGTAGAAGATAAAAATATTCAACAAATCATTCAAGATTTTCTAAAATTACGTTCAAAATAAGCTATCTATTTAAAATTAAAAAAGCCCCTACAAAGTAGAGGCTTTTAGTTTTAAGGATTAAACCTTAAGACACTTTATCACCCGGTTTAGCACCAGATTCAGGTGAAATCACCCAAACACCTTCGCCGTTTCCAGCAGCTAAAACCATACCGTTAGAAATACCAAAACGCATTTTACGTGGTGCAAGGTTCGCCACCATCACCACCAATTTGCCTTTTAAGTCTTCTGGTTGGTAGAACTCACGAATACCGCTAAATACGTTACGTGGTTCAGCTTCACCAACATTTAAAGTCAATTGAAGAAGTTTGTCCGAACCTTCTACCGTTGCAGCTTCTAAAACTTCAGCCACACGTAGGTCAACTTTCATAAAGTCTTCAATACCAATAATTTCAGCTTCACCCACTTTTGGCTCAGGCTTAGTCGAAGCTTTCTTCTCTTTTTTCTTTTCAACTTTTACAGGTTCAGCCGCAGCTGCTAAAGAGTCTTTAGATGCATCGACCATCGCCGCAACTGCTTTCGGGTCTACACGTTGCATTAACGGTTGGAACAATGCAATTTCATGACCAACCAATGCTGTTTGAGCAGAAGCAAAGTCAAAGCGGTCTAGTTTTAAGAACGCTTGCACTTGAGCCGCTAAAGTCGGAAGTACAGGCGCAAGGTACACAGCCAATTGACGGAACAGGTTAATACCGACAGAACATACATCGTGTACTTGTTGCTCTTCGCCTTCAACTTTCGCTAAAGCCCAAGGTTTTTTCTCATCGATATAT
Organism: Acinetobacter sp. 8I-beige; assembly: GCF_902505955.1. Taxonomy (NCBI): domain Bacteria; kingdom Pseudomonadati; phylum Pseudomonadota; class Gammaproteobacteria; order Moraxellales; family Moraxellaceae; genus Acinetobacter; species Acinetobacter sp. 8I-beige. The sequence continues at coordinate 274,473 of NZ_LR732792.1, forward strand.
TGGTTGGCTTTATCTGCAAGCGCCATGATTTCACGAATCGCAGCAGAGAACTCACGTGCTTCATATGCTTTCGCAATTGAGTCGCCTGCATCAATAAAGCTTTGTACCAATTCAGGCTCTGCACAAGTTGCTGATAATTTATTATCAAACTTGGTGTTGATGAATTTTGCACAACGGCTGGCAATGTTGACCACTTTACCAACTAAGTCAGAGTTTACTTTCTGAACGAAATCATCCAAGTTCAAATCAGAATCTTCAACTTTATCTGACAGTTTAGACGCGAAGTAGTAACGTAAGTATTCAGGGTTTAAGTGCTCTAAATACGTTTCAGCTTTGATGAATGTACCGCGAGACTTCGACATCTTCTGACCGTTCACCGTCAAGAAACCGTTGACGAATAAACCTGATGGCGTACGGTAGTTTGCACCTTCAAGCATTGCAGGCCAGAACAGCGCATGGAAGTAAACGATGTCTTTACCAATGAAGTGATAGACTTCTTTGTCAGAGTCTTTCTTCCAAAAGTCGTCAAAACTTAAATCAGGACGTTTAGCTTTGATATAGTTTTCAAAACTCGACATATAACCAATCGGCGCATCGACCCAAACATAGAAATACTTGTTTGGTGCATCTGGAATTTCAAAACCGAAATACGGCGCATCACGTGAAATATCCCAGTCTGATAAACCTGCTTCAAACCATTCATCAAGCTTATTGGCAATTGAAACAGGTAAACGACCTTGGTCACGCGTCCATTTTTGTAAATATTCTGAGAAATTCGGCAGTTTAAAGAAGTAGTGATCCGAAGATTTCTCTACAGGCGTCGCACCACTCAAAGTTGATTTCGGGTTTAAAAGCTCAGTCGCATTGTATGTTGTACCGCAGACTTCGCACGCATCGCCATATTGATCTTCCGATTTACATTTCGGGCATGTGCCTTTAATGAAACGATCCGATAAGAACATGCCTTTTTCAGGGTCAAAAAGCTGGTTGACAGGACGGATGGCAATATTGCCTGCTTCGCGGTTTTTTACATAAATTTCAGAAGCACGAGAGCGGTTTTCATCACTATGGGTTGAATCATAATGGTCGAAATGCACACCGAAACCATCAAAGTCACGGATGTGTTCTTTTTGCACATTCGCAATTTGATCTTCAGGTGAAATACCATTGGCTTCGGCACGTAGCATGATGGCTGTACCGTGAGCATCATCCGCACATACATAAGTCACATCGTGTCCCATTGCACGCATGGCACGAACCCAAATATCTGCTTGGATATAACCGAGTAAGTGTCCCATATGGATGGGGCCATTGGCGTATGGTAGGGCGTTAGTGACTAAAATATTACGCACGGATATGACTCTCTCATTCGTATTTTATATAAGGTCAACGATTTTACCTTAGATAGCCGCGACTTGCACAAGTGAATCGGTGAAAAGTTTTCAAATGAGACTAAAGCCCATATGAATTGATCGCTAGATTGAGCATCAATCGCTAATTTGAGCAAGATACTGAAAAAATCATGGGAAATGCATGGTCTAAAGCAGCATAAAGCAGCTTGTTCATCTTTTAATGAAAGATTGAATGGATTGCTCAAAACTCAAATGATGGAACTTAAAACTAATGCGTATTTTCACTATATTCATACGCCATTAACAGCGATAATACTTAGATTCAGCCCGTTTTTAAGAGTATGCCGTCCATGATCGATGATGATTTTGACTTCGACCAACCCGTGACCCGAATTCCGCAAAATCCACAAGCGACCAAACTACTGGGCAATCGACTTTTACAACAAGCTGAACAATATCTTGCTTCAATGGGCAGTCGACCACATGCACAATTGGTCGAGTCGCTCCGTCAGCTTGAGTCTGAAGATCCGTACTTTGCAGTCATGGCCGATCAGCTTGAGTATGAAAGTGATGAACCAATGGCCAATGACGTGCTCAATCTGTTGTTTTTCTGGCAAATGGCCAATGAAAAAGAAGCGGATATGACTAAGTTTCAATTGCCCGATTTAATTCAAACGGACTATTTCCAAACGACTTTGCTTGACGCTTACGACGCGATGGATTTGGGGGCATTCCAAGCTCAGCGCCGCAGCTTGATTGAAGAAACGTTAAAACTGTATCAACAGCAGTGTTATGCAGGGTGCATTACGGTTCTTTATGGTCAAATAGAAGGGATTTTGACAGATGCGCTGATTGAGCATGGTTATTTACAGCAAAATCAAACCAAGTTCGTCGATGTCTATAAAATCGTACCAGGTTTGAAAGGCCATGAAGTCAAAAGCCTATGGCATAAAGTTAAAATTGCCAGTGAAATCAATCCGTATTTTCTGAGCCTTGAAGCATTGAAAATGGATGCGAGTTCGAGTGTCACGGCCAGCCGTCATAATATGGTACATGGCGCAGACGTGACCCATTTCACTCAAGCACGCAGTTTCATTTTGTTTATTTGGCTGTTTGCGGTCATCAGTTTTATCAGTACTTTAAAGCGTTAGTCTCTTCCGTTGAGTGGTACAGGATGGTGTTTAAATTGATGCATCCTGTACAGCTATTGTTTCCAAATGATGCAAATGACGTCAGCACTTAAAAAGCAAGGTATAACTCTTAGTTAAGCAAAATTTTAAATACGAAAGAGGGCTGTGACATGACGAATGACAATAAACTCGATGATTTAAAAACCAAAGCGACTGAGTTGGGTGAAGACTTGAAATTGAAAGCTCAAGCAGCAAAACTGGAAGGTGAGAAAGTACTGGAAGATGTTAAGCATCAGGCCACTGAAGCCAAGCTAGATGCTGAAAAGCAGCTGACTGACTTAAAGCAAAACGCAGCAGAAAGTAAAGCCGAAGGTGATGCAGCTTTTGAGCAAAAGTTGGAGTCTGCACAAGCCAAAGCCGAGCATGCGAAACTAGTTGCGCAGGAAAAATTGGATCATTTTAAAGTTGAAGCAGGGCATAAACTGGATGAGGCAAAACTTAAAGCCACAGAGTTAAAGCATGAGGCTGAAATTAAACTGGAAGAGTTTAAGGTGCAAGCCACTGAAAAGTTTGACGAGTTGAAAAAGAAAGCCACAGAAACACTGCAAAAATTTAAAAAAGACGACCAAGCTTAATCCGTTTGAAATGGCGAATGTCGGCCTTAAATGTTTGCTAAGACTACGGCGTAGACTGTGTACTCAGTGCAGGGTCTGCGTCTAAATTAAACCACATGATGCTCTGAATTTGATTGTTCACGGTGCGGATGGTGTAACGATAGTTTGCAATTTCATATACATATACCGTCTCAAGTGGGCTATTAGGCGCACTGCTGATTGGGGTAGATGACATAGAAATTGGCGATAAATCGATTTTTTTCTGCATGTCTTGAACTTGATCACCGATAGTCACCGTTTGACCCGCAGGGGTTTTAAATGAATTGGTTGACGTGTCTGCAAAACTAAAGCTAGATATGGTGCAAGCCAAAACAACCACGGCCCAAAGTTTCATTATTTTCTCCCCAAATCGCGTCAAGATAGAACAATAGAATATAGATATTTTGCTATGCAATAACATCACCTTAATTAGGGGGATTGGATTTTATTTACAATTCTTTACGTTCAAATTTGATCCAATTCACCGATTTTATTTTTTCAGTTAGCTTAAGCGACTAAGCTTCGCCCTTTGATATTCAGTGTATAAAACCAACTAAAAAGCTAGGAATACTAAATTTCATGGCATAATCCATAAATACTGAACTTAACCTAAGTTCGTTTTGTGGTTAAACTATAGCATTCAGCTGAATACTCGAATTTGGAGTACATATATGTCGTGGCTTTCTTCTCTTAAATCAGTTTTTTCTCCTGCGCAGGAGGTAAAGGAAGAAGAAATCCAAACAGTACTGCAAAACTATATCTTGCCCAATTCAAACCATGCGTTGAAAGACCGCATTACTCAAGTGAATGTGCAGGGCAATATTCTGCAAATTACCATCAATACTTTTCCTGCCGAAGCCGATGATTTACAACAGATTCATGATGATTTGGCGGTTGCGCTTGAAGCATGCGGTATCAAAGAGTTAAACATGCATGTGATTCAACAAAAAACGGGACATAAAGAAAAGTCAGGTGGCTGTGGACATCAGCATGCTGAAGGTGAGAGCTGTTCAAGCCAAGCAAAAGAGGTTGCACCGAAAAGCAATTTACCCCCAGTGATTGATGCTTCAGGCTCAGCAGCCCAAGCTGCTGCACAACCCGTTGAAACTGATCCAAACAATCCACCCATTCAAAAAGCAGCGCCACAACAACGTGATGTGCCGAAGCATCCGCGTATTCAAAATGTGATTTTGGTGTCCTCGGGCAAGGGGGGCGTGGGCAAATCCACCACCACGGTAAACCTTGCACTTGCTTTGCAAAAGCTCGGCTTAAAAGTTGGGGTCTTAGATGCGGACATTTATGGTCCAAGTATTCCAACTATGTTGGGCAATGCGGGCAAAACGCCGATGATTGAATCGGAAAATTTTGTACCCTTAGATGCCTATGGTTTGGCCGTGTTATCGATTGGACATTTAACAGGTGATCACAATACTCCTGTGGCATGGCGTGGGCCGAAAGCGACAGGTGCGTTGATGCAATTGTTCAATCAAACCTTATGGCCTGACTTAGATGTCTTGATGATTGATATGCCACCAGGTACAGGCGATATTCAGTTGACGCTTGCGCAACGTATTCCTGTGACAGGTGCGGTGATTGTCACCACACCGCAAAACGTGGCACTTATGGATGCGACTAAAGGCATTGAGTTATTTAACCGCGTACATATTCCAGTTATGGGTGTTGTGGAAAATATGTCGACCCATATTTGCTCAAATTGTGGATTTGAAGAGCAAATTTTTGGTACGGGCGGCGGTGATCAACTGTCGGAGCAATATGCTATTCCGCTGTTGGGACGTTTGCCTTTAAATGTACAAATCCGTGAAAATGCGGATGCGGGTAAGCCTTCTGTTTTAGTGGAAGACAGTGCAGCAGACAGCTATATGCAGATTGCTGAAAAAATTGCAGCCGCACTGCCTCAGGCTGAAAAAGATCAGACTCGTATTTTCTAAATCAGCCAAAAAAAAGCCCAACCTGTTGAGTTGGGCTTTTTTTTTGCTTTTTTAGGACAGTGAATAGGACTGATTTTGTTTTTTGGCTTGCATAAGATTAATGCTGATGGCGATCACCACCATCACAATCCCGATAATATCAGTCACAGTTTCAGGGATAATCATACATAAAGCACCTGCACCTAAGAAAATCCGCCAGAACCAATTCAAACCAACTTTAAAGTAACCTTCAACTGCTGCACCCAGTGCCAAAATCCCAACCACTGAGGTAAAGACAATACTCACAATAGTTGTCCATGCAGGAAAGGCAAACTCACGTGCATTGACTGCGACATTGGCTGTATCAATCATCAGCATGGCAGGGTTATAGACGAACAGGAACGGGACAATGAAGCCCGCTAAAGAAAGCTTCAAGGCTTGAAAACCTGTGCGCATTGGGTCGCCCCCTGCGATTCCCGCACCTGCAAAGGCGGCTAAGGCGACAGGGGGAGTAATATTGGCAAAAAGACCAAAGTAGAACACAAACATATGCGCCACCAGCGTGGGAATATCAAAGTTTGCCAAAGCAGGTGCAGCCATAGTCGCGGTAATGATATAGGCTGGAATCGAAGGAAGTCCCATGCCTAAAATCATTGATGCAATCATGGTAAAGAACAGCGTTAAAAATAGGCTGCCTGCACCGATGCTCATAATTGAGGAGGTCATGACAGAGCCAAAGCTGGTCAGGCTCACTACACCAATAATAATCCCCACCACAGCACAGGCTGCCATGACCGAAAGGGATTGTTTTGCACCATCGGCGAGCGCTTCTAATATTTCTTTGAAGCCCATACGGGTCGATTTGCGGAAACTCGCCACAATCACAGTTAAGACAATGGTGTAGACCGCGGCATAACTGACAGGAATGGATTGAAAGAGGAAAAACACCAAAGCTACGATCGGAATAAGCAAGTGTCCTCGTTCCTTTAGGACATCTTTAACCCGTGGCAAATCCGCTTTCGGGACACCTTTTAAATTGTCTTTACCAGCACGGAAATGAACCTGCGCCATCACACCTAAATAGTAGAGTAAAGCTGGAAGGGTGGCTGCAAGGGCAATGGTGCCATAACTGACACCCGTGGTTTCAGCCATAATGAAGGCACTGGCTCCCATCACCGGGGGTAAAATTTGTCCACCTACAGAGGCACTGGCTTCAACAGCACCTGCAAAATTTTTGTGGTAGCCAATTTTTTTCATCAGGGGAATGGTGAATGAACCGGTCCCTACGACATTGGCCACCGCTGTGCCATTAATACTGCCCATAAATCCACTGGAAATGACGGCAACTTTTGCAGGACCACCTTGTTTATGTCCCGCAAGTGCCATCGCAAGATCATTAAACAATTTGCCCATGCCTGATTTCGCCAGAAAAGCACCAAACAAAATAAACAGGAAAATAAAAGTGACTGAAGCGCCAATAGCGGAAGAATAAAGCCCTTCGGTTTTTAAATACATTTGCCCGAAAATATCACTAATACTATATGAACGCGTCAATAAACGATCTGGGACCCAGTCATAGTGGCTAAAAAACGGGTAAGACAGAAAGACTAAACCTAAAATAGGCAGCATCCATCCCATGACCCGCCGAGCACCTTCAACCACCAGAACCACGGCTAAAATGGCAAAAACAATATCTAAAGTGTTTGGAATACCCCCACGCGTGGTCATAATGGCTTGATATTCTTTCCAAAGGTATAAAAAGGTTGCTAAAGCGGTTAAGGCAAGTAACCAATCCAACCAAGGGATGCTTTGTCGTGAACTGGACTGACGCGCAGGATAAAGTAGAAAGATCAAAACTAAACCAATAGCGACATGGGCGGAACGTTGGATCAGTTCGGGTAGTGGATTAAAGGTAATAAATAAATGAAATAAGGAATAGAAAATAGCAATCGCCGCTATGAACCATGCTACAGACTTGTTGCTTGGGGAACGAGTCACTGACTCACGATCAAATTTTTCTAAAATGGCTTGTTGTTGCTGCTCGTCTAATTGTTCAGGGGCAACTTTTTCTTCATTTTGAGTCATCGGCATTCTCCGATCTGCCATGCTTTCCACAAGGGCTGTTGTTGTGCTGTAATTTGCACCAAGGTGTAATCTGGATATTGTTGAAAAATAGGCCAGACGCACTGGTGAATGATGATACTGCCTTGCATATTCTTGGAAATGATCCAGTTGATTTGATCAATTCGCCGATTAACTTTCATTCTGACTATACCGTCTTTTTGAAAGATGATGGGATAGTCATTCGGTGTGCCTGCACCGAAAGAAATCAGGTCGGTGTAGCGCAATATAAAGTGCTGTTGCTCCCGTTGATAGTTTTCAATCCAACGGGTTTTTTCGACTGAATGTTTCCACTGCAAACTAAATTGTGCTGTTGAAATTCGGCACTGCATGTGAGCAACAGTCACTTCGCTATAGCGAACAGGTAAGAACAACAGCCCGCATAAACCGAGTAGAAAAAGTGCAGTAAACACTGCACTTTTTTTCAGCTTCATTTTTTCGCTGCGAGTTCGTCGTAATAACGCTTAGCCCCAGGGTGTAGCGGAGCAACCACGCCTTTTTGGGCCGTTTCCAGATTAATTTCTGTCGCTGCCTGATGTGAGTTGGCCAACTGTCCTAAACTATCAAAGAAGGTTTTAGTCAGTTTATAGACATCATCTTCAGAAAGATCGGAACGGACCACTAAAGCATTCATAATGGCCGCAGTTGGAATATCTTCTGCATTACCATAAGTACCTTTCGGAATATTCAGAGATAGGAAATAAGTTTGGTTTTTGGCGATTTGTTTCACTTTCTCAGGATCGATCCCGACCAGTTGTAAATCGAAACCTTGTTGCAGTTCCATCAAGGATGAGTTGGGGATACCACTGGTTAAGAATGCAGCGTCAATTTTTCCACCCTTTAAAGCATCCGCGGCTTCTGCATAGCCTAGATAATCGACCTTCACGTCATTATAAGTAATACCAAAACCATTTAAGAGGGTGCGCGCATTAACTTCAACCCCTGAGTTTTGGGCACCGACGGCAATGCGTTTACCTTTTAAGTCTTCAAGCTTTTTAATGCCTGATTTTTTTGATGCCACAATTTGCACATAGTTGGGGTAAAGTGCCGCCACTTGTTGGACATTATCAATTTTCCCACTGGCAAAACTACCTGTGCCATTTAGTGCTTCGGTTAAGCTATCACTCATGACAAAAGCCATTTCAACTTTTTTCTGTTTGAGTAAGTTAAGATTTTCTACTGATGCGCCTGTGGTTTGAGTTTTTGAATTTACACCATAGGTTTTATTATAAATTTCAGCCAAACTGGTGCCAATCACGTTATACGGGCCAGATGCGCCGCCTGTTGCTATGTTGACAAATTTACTTTGGAGTTTGTCGGATGCTTGTGCACTGGTTTCAGTTTGAGCATCGCCTGAAGTCGTGGTTTTATTGTCACTTGAGCATGCTCCTAGACCCGCAAGTGCAATTGAAAGTAGCGTGAGTTGAGTCCATTTTTTCATATACTTTTCCTCGTTTTATTATCTTCAAAGCCATTCACTTGGCTCTTTTATCCTTGACTTAGCGTGATCAGATTGATGAATAAAAATACGCATGTTTTAAAAAGTAACTGATTAAAAATCATTTGAATAGTTTTTTTTCATTAGGCATGTCTATTTGATTTATAAAATCATTGATTTGAAAAAAGAATAAAGCATGTGGCGTCATTTTTATGAATGCTAGATTGGGTAAGGGCCTTATACGTTATTTATGTTAAGTATTGAATGAAAATTAAAAAAACTGTTATCACGGTTCACTAAATTTGATTGCTTTCAGCAAGGCAAGTCATTACGCTTATAGCTATATATATGTGGGTCTGTGAATATGGTCACTTGGTTTTTTATTGGTTTAGTGATAACCATTCTTTTAACTCCAGGACCAACCAATACCCTACTTGCCTCTTCGGGCATTCAAGTCGGTATTCGTAAATCTTTGCGTCTCATTCCAGCAGAAGCTTTTGGCTATCTCATTTCAATCACCGCATGGGGCTTCCTTATTGGAAAAGTGTCCGTACACTTGCCTTTATTGCCGACTATTTTAAAACTGTTCAGCGCAAGCTATATCATTTATTTGGCCATCAAATTATGGCGTACAGCCGATGCTGAAGTGAGTTTTAATCAACCGACTATTCGGGCGCGTGAACTGTTTTTGGCAACGTTATTGAACCCTAAAGCATTATTGTTTGCTTCAGCCATTTTCCCAACCATTGCGTGGACAAAACTGGATTATTATCTGTCACATATGTCGCTGTTTTTGGTTTTGATTGTTCCAATTGCTTTCTTTTGGACTTTTATCGGGTCAATTTTAGCGAGCAATAAAATTCGTTGGCTGAACCAATCTAACCTGCAAAAAACAGCATCGCTGGTTTTGATGAGTTTTTCGATTCCACTGAGCTATTCTGCGATTTTAAGCTTTTAATTTAGTAATTAAAGACAGAAATTTTGCGAACTTAAACGCGCTTATTTTCATTGAAAGCGATTTCAGTTAAAGTACAACGCAATTATTGAAATTAAGCTTTTTTGGAAAGAATAAATGGCTATTAAGTCCGATCGTTGGATTCGCGAAATGAGCGAAAAACACGGCATGATCGAACCGTATGCAGAAAACCAAGTTCGTTTAGATGAAAATGGTCAAAAACTCATTTCTTATGGTGTGTCGAGCTATGGTTATGATGTTCGTTGTGCACGTGAGTTTAAAGTTTTTACCAATGTTCACTCCGCAATTGTAGATCCAAAAAACTTTGATGATAAAAGTTTTATCGACATTGAAGCTGATGTTTGTATTATTCCACCAAACTCATTTGCTTTAGCACGTACCGTTGAGTATTTCCGTATTCCACGTAATGTGTTGACTGTGTGTTTGGGTAAATCGACCTATGCACGTTGCGGTATTATCGTAAACGTCACACCACTTGAGCCTGAGTGGGAAGGTCATGTTACTTTAGAGTTCTCGAACACAACCAATCTTCCTGCACGTATTTATGCAGGTGAGGGTGTTGCACAAATGTTGTTCTTCGAATCTGACGAAGTGTGTGAAACATCGTATAAAGACCGTGGTGGTAAGTACCAAGGTCAAACAGGTGTGACTTTGCCGAAGACCTAAGTTATTCATATTTAAAAAAGCGGATCATTGATCCGCTTTTTTTATGTCAATTCATTCATCGGAAAATAAATATTATCGGACAGTTGGTTTTGCATTTGTGCTGAGTTTCAGCATAATCAATTATGAAATAGAGTGCTTTGGTTGACGCAAATAAAAATTATAGTGCGCAGAGTAGAATGCCAAGTAAAGGATGCAGTACATAAAGATGCGGAGCATCGAATAATAAGGATGGTCGAGATGACGAATCGTATATATCCCGCAGGATTGAAAAAATCCTGTTTAGCTAGTCTTGTCGGACTCATGCTTGCGCAGTCTACATTTGCCCTTGAGTCACTTTCCGATGAATATCTAGCGGATACTACGGGTGAAGGCATTGCTTTACTTCCTGAAAACTTCAAGATGGTGTTCCAAGGGGCCAATGATCTCTCCACTGCTTCTAGCTACAACCGTGGCGTGGCCAATCCACAACAATACGACACGGGTTTCATTCGTATTATTCCTGTGGGTGAGAACTACTCCAAATATACCGATGCTGATGATCTGAGTGCGAAACGAACCAAAGCGGACATCTTTATTTATGGTTTAGCGCTTTCGCGGTCTGATAATGATGCCAATAGCCGTTTCAGTAATCAGGGCTTCACATGGGGAAGCGATGTTAATCCTTGGTTATTTCGCGCTGGCACAGCCACGGGGATTAAACAGTTTCATCAGTCGAATGCAAGTTCAGATGTAAGTTTTCTAGGGCTGGAAGCGCCTTTAGCAGCGGTTGTAGCGAGTGACACAGATAATAATATTAAATTAGGTCTATGGTGGGATGCTTTTTCACGTAGCTGGAACTCCCAGAATAAAGTGGACCCTATCACTGGTGCACCGACAACAACCAACGCGGCTGCGGATCCTGATTTAAGTTTAAATCAAAGAATACGTTTACAGGCGGTTGCCAATGGATTGAGTTTAAATGGCTCACAGGTGCGTATGTTTCAAACTCAAGCATCTACCTTAGACCAGCAAAATAAAACCTTTGGGATGGCAGCCTTACTTCGGATCAATACCAATGATGATCCATCTGGATTGGTCTATACCAACGATGACGCAAATAAAGCGCTATTGAATGCTAAAGTTCTTCGACTGAGCACCGCTGCGACCAACGACGGTACGGCAGTCACACCTGCATTAGATCGTTCATTGGCTCCAATTTTTGATGCGAGCGAGGGGCTTTATTTATATAGCCCAAATATTAATTTGGTCTTGGGCAATATGTATCAGCCTTTTGTTGTCGGTTCGGAAGGACGCAATATTATTCTTGAAGTCACGCGTATTCCGAATGTGCCTGAGATTTATAAGCAGATTTATACCTACTATCCAGATGTACAAGGTGGAAGCAGCACTGACTATAAAGGATCAACTTGTAATGTGGCCTATTGCGGTTCGAATATTGTTCAGACTGGGGCAGGGACTAGCGCGGTTCAATACCAAGGGAATAACGCAACACATAGCAGTATTTCGATTGGTAGCGTGACACGAGATCCGACCACCAATACGCTTAAAGCCAATACGGCGACACAATCTACTGGTGTGGTATTCCGGGGAACTGGAACAGCAGTTCCTGTAAATCTCGGTTCAGTTGCTATAGATGGTGTATTGATCCAACACTTAAAAATTAAGACCACAGGGTTATAGGATACTGACATGATGAAAAAATTTTGTGTAACCATGTTGATGTCTGTATCCATGTTGTCTCAAGCGGGTTTGGTAGATTTGGATAATAAGGAACTGGTCGGTGTGACTGGACAGGGCGGTGCAGATTTGAGCTTAACCCTATCGATCAACCACCAATATGCCAATGATATGAGTTTAAATACGATCTCTAGGATCAATGGTGTAGATGCAAATGGGCGAGCTATTGTCACTGAAGCCTATTATCAAATGCGCGCAAATCAAGATTGCGCTTTATTAGAACTGTGTCGTATTGCTATTTCTCCAAATAATCATAAGGAAAATGGGCAACGAAAATGGCTGGTGTTTAAGCAGTTCCAAGGCACCATGCAAATTGATAAATTTTCGCTGGAAGGTACCACAATTCTGAATAAAGAAGGTAAGCCACAAACTGCGATGATGTTAAAGTTTTTCGATGATAAACCCCTTAAAATTCGTAACTTAGGTTTTGCCAGCCTTTCAGTAGAAAGTGGTGAAAATGGATATTTCAATACATCAACATATAACAGTTATGGTACGAGTAAAACTGTACCAACTTTTGATAAAGGTCAGGAACAAGGCTTTATGGGCTTAAATGTCCATGGAAACTTACATCTGGATGGAAATCTAAAAATCTTTAGTTATAACTGCTCGGGCACTGCGGGTAGCCGCTGTTAGACCCATAGTTTCAAAAGGATATTGAGATGCATAAAATAATAAAACTAAACCTTCTGACACTGTGTATCTGTGTAGCGAATCAAAGTTATGCATTACAAACTTTGAATGATCAGATTTTAAGTGATGTAACGGGTCAAGATGGTATTTCAATTACCCATGAAGCTTCAAAAGTTGACATTAAACAATTGAATTGGGTCGATCCAGCGGAAGTCGGAAAAACACCGATTAAACTGGGTTTACATAATATTGACGTTAAAACGGCGACTGGTTATAACAACATTAAAACCAAACTCGATTTTGATGTGGGAACAACACAATTAGCCAATGGTACGCAAGGGGTTGGTATTCAGCTCTCTGCCAGTGTGTCACCTTTTACCGCAACGGCTGCCCAAATCATGCTGATGTGTTCACCAAATTGTGCAACGGGTGAAACGGATCAAAATTTAGGAAGTTTTAAGCTTTCAACTATGTCACCTTTTGAAGTGTACTTAGCAACGACGAATGGTCTGTTTAACCGCGACTCAAAGGTGCATTTAGATTTTAAATTGCAGAATGCCAGTATTAGCTATGGACAAAATAATCAAGATTTAACCTTAAAAGATTTCAACTTCAATTTATCTGCTGATGGCTATCTCTATATCGATGAAACGGAAGGTGTGGTTCTCACTTCAAAGGGCAGTGTTGGCGATAATATTGTTGTTTTAGGTCGAGTGGAAGATAAGACAGATGTACATGACAGCCGTGTAGGCAATGCCACAAATCCGGGGTTAAACGTCGATTTACGTTATGGCTCAGCAAACTCGACTCACCGGAACTTAATTCGGATAGGGGCATCGGGTGCATTAACCAATGGCAAGATCGCGTTAAATGCTGACCAGACTGGTGTTGCTAAGTTTAATACGGTCAACCGTGTTAACGGTAATGTTCAAGAAAATGAGGTGGTTGCATCTACAGGTTATGGTTTTAAAAATGCGGGCGGCTTACATTTAAATGTATCGGCTGACTTTACCCGTGCAGGGAATAGTTTGCTTGGTGCTAGCACGCCAACAACGTTTGAATTAGGGCATACTGGTACAGGTAGTTATGCCATCGAATTTTCAAACTTATCACCGCTGAACGTGCGTACTTCTATTGACCCTAATTCAGCAATAAACAGTCAAAATGCTTATATTGATTTTGGCCAGATTTACATTAATAACATTCGCACCAATTCAATGGGTTTTGTGGTCAATGACCAAATTAAGACGATATTGGGTGCGCAAAACTATGAGCTGATTTATAACCCATCGCCAACGGGCAATGCTTCAAATATGGCTTTTATTGCTGTACGTGGGCTAGATTTTCAAGCCATTGCACGTAAAGCCCGTTTTATTTCAGATAATTCCATTGCAGTAAACAATACTAATGAAGGAACATGGGGTTTAGGTATTCCAATTTATAACCTAAATGCCAATGCGGCATTTTTTGCCAAGAAATATACCAATACCGTTGGAACAGTGAAGGATGGGTTGGGCTATGACATCGCGGTATCAACTGATGGTTATGGTGAAGATAGTCAAGGCAACCCTAAAACAACGTCGATTATCGTCATTGATGGTGCGATGAGTAAGCATGGCGAAGAAGTTAACTACTATACAGGCTTACGTAATATTGACTCATATTTTAAAGCCAATGGGGTGATTGGCTTTAATGAAAATGAAATCTATATCAAAGCCGATAGCTTATTGTTTGCTGCGAATGCGGAAATCGCAATCGGGCAGCTTCCAGGTGCACTATATAACTGTCTAGCAGGGGTAAATAGTTGTGCCAAAGAAGTCGTGCCGATTAATAACTTTGCCAAAAAAGATGATGTTCTCGCATCGATTGCTTTTATGTTAGATGGTAAAGGCGAACTCTTTATTATTCCAGGGCTTGAGGCTGTAGGCGGGACACCACAAAGCAACTATTTGTCATTTAAATCCAATTTTGAGTTTAATACGTTGAGTAGCACAGACCTGAGTAATGAAAGTAAAAAAGGAAGTTTTATTAGCTTAAGTAATACCGATAGCAATGGAACCACAACAAAAACCTCAAGTTTTAACTTAAACAAAATGCAAGGTCACTTAGGTTTGAATGGGAAAATTCATATGCAAAAGGACTCTGTTGTCATAGATAATCAAGTGCAATTTAACCATAAGGCATTAGCAGGGGGACAAGGGACTGCTTTTAGAACGGAGGTTGCATTGTCTCCAACGGGTACCATGCAGAAGGTTGCAGATATTGCCATTACGGGTGGGGCTATGCGTAGCACATTAGGGATTACGCCGCGCTAAAAAGGATGACAAGGAATAAATAAAATGAATAAGTCTTTAATTTCAATTCTAATCACAGCAACATTAGGCTTGAGTCAAAGTTATGCGATGACCGCTTTAAATGACGAGGAGTTGTCAGAAGTTGAAGGTCAGTCTTTGATGAACCTAGAGTTCCAGCAGGGGACAAATACAACCGATGCACAAGGGAAAACATATAACCAATCAAACATTGGTTTTTATAAGTTGGCCCTAAGTGCAGAATTGGAGCTGAATGCCAATATTAAAAAGCTTCAATTGGGATGTGGTGGCGACAACAATTCCATTCGAGCGAACAGTTGTGATATTGATATCGATCATATTGGTTTAAGTGGACTACCTGATGATCCAAACTATACTTCTGATCAACGTGCAGCAACTTCGGCATTAATCACAAACCCATTTATTCAGTTTGCGATTAAAAATCCGACTTCAGCTGCAACACGTGAGGTGTTAGGCTTTCGTGTTAGTGCTGAAAAGATTAAAGGCTTGATGACATTAGGTACCAATAATGATGTAGATGCAAATAATAATGCGATACCCAATGGAATTAATACCTTTAGTGGATATATGAAAACCAAAACTGCATCAGGTACTGCAGTGACAGCAGCTCGTAGCATGACCTTTGCAGATACAGGATTAACTATGAATGGTATTGTGCAAGGACGATTACTCGGAAGTAGTTCTGGGACAACTTGTGTAGGTGGTTTTTTAGACCCTTGTTATGATATTTCATATACGTCTGATACTTATAATTTAAATTTATCTTCGACTACAGCGCCTTTTACGATTAATTCGACAGTTGTGTCGGGGACTCGAATGAAGGATGTAACTTTAAAAGGGACGGGTACTGTTGGGCAAATTGATTTTAGTGGACAATTAACAGCTAAAGTACTCGGTTTTTTAAACTTAGATAAACAGGTGTCCGGCAATATTACGGGGCTTAAAACAGATATTACAGTCAATCAAAGTTTAGGCTTAATTCATGCACTGTATTTAAACAACCCTGCATCATTATCCTTGCAGTCCCAAGATATTTTATGGACGGGTGCTGCGGTTGGTGCGAATAAAGGTTGGTGGCTGGCAATGGAAGATGAAGTCGAACTGGGTAGCTTAAGCCCAACGACCAAAGTGGCAATTACCAATGAAGTATTAAAACAAACCATTGCGGGTATTAATAAAGATCTAACGGACAATCCTCGAAATTGCGGTAATCTTTTAACAGGATGTGTCGGTGGTTCTGCCTTAGTTGTTGGGAATGTTCCAATGAATACGACGACTTTGGATTTTCCACTGACCAATTTAAGCTTACAAGGGCAAAACTTTAGATCAAACTGCTACGGTGGTTTAAAGTTCTGTTAGATATATGATCTAATAAAAAATCCCGCGATATACACGGGATTTTTCATTCTAAAATGAATTATTTTGCAATTTTCGCCAACAACTCTTCTTTAGAAATATTTACAGATTCAGCATCACGACGGCCTTTATATTCAAAAGTACCAGCATCTAAGCCTTTCTCACCAATCACAATACGGTGAGGAATCCCTGTAAGCTCAAGGTCTGAGAATTTCACGCCTGGACGTTCGTTACGATCATCCAGTAAAACATCATAACCTGCTGCCGTGAGTTCAGCATATAAGGCTTCAGCTGCATCTAAAGTACGTGGAGACTTATGTGCATTCATAGGCACAATGGCAACTTCAAACGGTGCAATTGCCATAGGCCAAATAATGCCTTTTTCGTCAAAGTTTTGCTCAATTGCAGAGGCAACTACACGTGTTACACCAATACCGTAACAACCCATGGTTACAGTAAATGGCTTACCATCTTCACCTAGAACTTTACAGCCCAAAGCTTCTGAATACTTTTGACCGAGTTGGAAAATATGCCCAACTTCGATACCACGTTTAATTTGCAGCGTACCTTTACCGTCTGGAGATGGATCACCCTCAACCACATTACGTAAGTCATAAACTTCAGTGAACTGTGCATCACGTTCCCAGTTGAGACCTGTCACGTGTTTATCAACCTCATTTGCACCTGCAACAAAGTCAGACAGTACCGATGCAGCACGGTCGACAATGACCGTTAAGCCTTTTTCTACCAAGCCTTGTGGTCCACAGAAACCAGCGGTTAAACCCAGTGCAGCAAGTTGTTCTTCTGTTGCAAAAGTTAATGGTGATGCAATGCGCGGATGCTTCTCGGCTTTAATTTCATTTAGCTCATGATCGCCACGTAAGAACAATGCCACTACCGGTGTTGCTTGGCCTTCTTCGGCTGCAATACCTTGTACTAACAAGGCTTTTACAGAGTGTGCAGGATCAGATTTTAAGAAGTTAGAGACGTCTGCAATGGTTTTTTGATTTGGTGTATCGACAACTTCTAATGCTTTGGTTGGCGCTGCACGTTCACCGACTAAAATAGCCTCAGCCATTTCAATATTTGCCGCATATTCAGATTCAGTCGAGAAGGCGATATCATCTTCACCACTTGATGCTAATACGTGGAATTCATGTGAGCCTGAACCACCAATTGAACCTGTATCTGCTTGTACTGGACGGAAATCTAAACCTAAACGGCTAAAGATTTTGCAGTACGCGCCATACATGATGTCATAGGTTTCTTGCAGTGATTCTTGGTTTGCGTGGAAAGAATAAGCATCTTTCATGATAAATTCACGTGAACGCATTACACCAAAACGTGGACGAATTTCATCACGGAATTTGGTTTGTACTTGATAGAAGTTTGCAGGCAATTGTTTATAGCTTTTGAGTTCATTGCGCGCAAGATCGGTTATGACTTCTTCGTGGGTAGGACCAAGCACGAAAGGGTTGCCGTGACGGTCTTTGAAACGAAGCAGTTCCGGGCCGTATTGGACATATCGACCAGATTCTTCCCATAAAGATGCTGGTTGAGTTACGGGCATCAGGACTTCGAGTGAACCCGCATTGTTCATTTCTTCATGAACGATCGCTGCAACTTTATTTAATACGCGAACGCCCATCGGCAGCCAAGTATATAAACCTGAAGCCAATTTACGAATCATCCCAGCACGTAGCATTAGTTGATGTGAAATCACTTCTGCGTCATTTGGGGTTTCTCTTAACGTTGCAAATAAAAAGCGACTCGCGCGCATGGAAACTGTCCTAAAATTTTAAACTTTGAAAGTCAAAGATTATACGATAAAAAATGAGGAGGCATGTCGACACCACCTCAGAAAAATGTTGATTATTATGACATGATTTTACGTACTTGACGCAGCATAAAGTTCTTAAAGTCATCTAAATAGGTGAAGATCACAGGAACCACTACCAAGGTTAGTAGTGTCGATGTAATGACACCGCCGATCACTGCATGTGCCATCGGTGCGCTTTGTTCTCCCCCTTCACCTAGTCCTAAAGCCAGAGGCACCATGCCCATCACCATAGCACTAGTAGTCATCAAAATAGGGCGTAGACGTGTTTTACCCGCATCAATAATCGCTTGATAACGATCAACGCCGTGATCCATGGCTTTTTTAATGAAATCGATCAATAGAATTGCATTCTTGGTCACCAGCCCCATCAACATGATAATACCGATAATAGAAAACAAGTTCATAGTGGAGTTAAATAAGAAGAGCGCTAAAAATACCCCTATCAGCGATAACGGAAGGGAAACCATAATCGCCGCAGGGTGAATAAAACTATTAAACTGAGAACCTAGCACAATATAAATAAACACAATCGATAAGGTGATAGCGGTCATGGCATAGCCTGCGGATTCAGCCATGTCTTTGTTTGAACCTTGTGTGTCAAAGCTATAACCTACAGGAAGGTCAAAGTTGTCTTCAATTTTTTTAATATCTGCACCAATATCACCTGCAGGACGACCCGCGGTGTTGGCTTCAACTAAGACTTCCCTTGCTAGATCGCGACGATTAATCTGCGATGCCCCCAGACTTTGCTCTAAATGCGCAACGCTAGAAAGGGGAATTAATACAGCTTGACCATTGGCATCTGTTTTTTGCGATGTGAGGTAAAGGTTTTGTACATCACTAGGTAAGCTACGCGCATTTTCAGTTAGGCGCAGGTTAACGTCATAGGTTTCGCCTTTGTCGTCTTGCCATGTGGTGACATCATCGCCTGCAATCAATGGACGAATGACATTGGCAATTTGGTTGACCGATAGGCCTAAATCGCTGGCTAAGACCCGATTAATATGCACACCTAAAGTCGGTTTAGGAGCTTTAAGTGAGCTTTCTAAGTCGACAATGCCTTTGACTTGTGCAATTTTTGCCATAAAGCGGTCTGAAATTTTTTGCAATTCGGCTAAGTCTGGACCTTTGATGGAAATCATCACTGGCTTTTGTCCGCCCGATACCGTTTCATCTGCGGAGGCAATTGAGGTCACGGTAATGCCACCCACTTGTTGTAGGCGTTGGCGGAATTCATTGTTTAAGTCGGTTAAGCTTTTCTTGCGTTCTGTACGTGGTGTAACGGTTACGCGAATACTGACATGGTTTTTACCACGATCCGTAACACCATTAATCACGGCATAGGTTGCTCGAACGTCAGGGTGCTGCTGAATAATTTTATCGACTTGCAGCAGTTTGGCTTGTGAATATTCCAAAGATGCATCGACAGGTGTTTCAAACTTAATCCGGATCTCACCTTTATCTGGAACAGGGACAAACTCTGTTCCAATTAGTTTAGATAAGCCTAATGCACCGAATAGCGAAGCCACAGCAACCATGAGGGTGATGAGTCGGAAGCGTAGAGCAAGCTTGAGTAATTTCTCATAGCCATGGCTGAGATTATCTAGTTTGCCAGAAATCCAATTAAAGAAACGTTTGACTCGATTGGGTGGTTTATGTGGATTATGCTTTTCAGCCCAATGTGCAGATAGCATTGGATCTAAAGTAAAGCTGACAAACATGGAGATCAGCACAGCAGTACTGACGGTTACGCCAAACTGATAGAAAAAGCGCCCGATAATACCGCCCATAAATGCCACAGGTAAGAACACCGCAACAATGGTTAAGGTGGTGGCTAAAACAGCGAGTCCAATTTCTTTGGTGCCATCAAGGGCTGCTGTGACAGGGTCTTTGCCCATGTCTGAATGTCGCACAATATTTTCACGGACTACAATCGCATCATCAATCAGTAGACCAATACTGAGTGATAGTGCCAGTAAGGTCATCATATTGATGCTAAAGCCAAAGATCCAAATAAACGTCAGAGTGCCAAGGAGGGCAATCGGTAACGTCATGCCTGTAATGGCGGTGGAACGGAATGAGCCTAAAAACAGCAGGACAATCAAAACGGCAAGAGCTGCACCTTCAATAATGGTACGTGCAACATCGGTGATGCTGTTACGAATGCCTTTGGATGAATCTACCACGACTTTTGCTGTGGTGCCTTCAGGTAACTGTTTTTGAATATCTGCTAAGGTCTCATAAGTGCCGTCGACCACGTCAATCACATTTGAATCGGAACTGCGTAAAATATCAATCGCAACCGCGGTTTTACCATCTAAATAGGCACTTGACTCAAGTTCGGCTTGGCTGTCTGAAATGCTTGCAACTTGACGTAAATAAATCGGTACACCATTTTTATTGGCAATCACCAAATCGCCGAAGGCTAAAGGATGAATCACTTTAGACTTAATTTCGACCACAAGTTCACTGTTACCATGTTTCAACGTTCCACCCGGAACCTCGACATTTTCAGCTTTTAGCGTGTTGATGATCTGGTCAATACCAATCCCAAAACTTTGTAATTTGTGGGGTTCAATCTGTATGCGAATTTGTCGCTTGGCATCACCCAATAAGTTGACTGTCCCTACACCAGAAACGGTTCTAAACTGTGGAACGATGCGCTGATCCAGATAAGAGCTGAGCTCTTTTAGTGACATGTTTTGTGATTCAAATACAATTGACATCACGGCATTGGCAGAAGGATCGTAACGTTCAACAATCGGGTCTTGAATTTCGTCTCGAAACTCAGCGGTGACCGGTGCAATTTTATCGCGGACATCTTGCGCGGCAATAGCGGAAGAAACATCGAGATCAAATTCAGCAATAATGGTCGATAAGCCTTCGCTAGACTGAGAAATGACCTGTTTTAAACCTGAAATGGTATTGATTTGATCTTCCATTTTCTTGGTGATTTCAGACTCAACTGTTTCAGGGGATGCGCCTGGATAGGTGGTATAAACCACCACGAAGGGGAAATCGACATCAGGAAACTCCTCAACTCCCATTCTTTGCCAAGAGGCTAAGCCTAAAACCATCAGACAAAACATCATCATGATGGTAAAAACAGGATATTTCACACTAATACGGGTTAACCACATAGCAACAACCTTTTCTTATTTTATGGATTGATTGTCACCATTTGATGCAAATCTTTTTCATTAAACTTTATACGACTGATGCGGTCGCCAGTTTGTAGTCCCTGTACCACAGCGCTGTTATTGCTATAGTGTTGTTCCAATACTTTTATATGAACACGTTCAATTTTATTGTGGCGAATCACCCAAACATAAGGTGAGTTTTGTATATCCTGAATGGTATCAAGCGGGATAATTTGGCCTGTTATGGACTGTGAACCAAGGAGATCCCCCTCTACAAAGGTTCCAATACTTAATGAGTTAATACTTTCATTTGGCTGAGCAAAAAACTCAATTTGACGGCTTGCGGGGTCAGCAATTGGGGAAATACGAATAAGTTTGGCTGTCAGTTTTTGGGGATTGCCTTGCAGCCGATATTCAATTTTTTCTCCCAAACTTAAAGCTGCTTGTCGATCACTTGGAATTTTGGCCTGTATTTCTAAATGACTCGGGTCAATGATTTCAAATAGGGTTTGTCCTGCGGATACTGTTTGTCCAGGTTCTACCTGACGTTGAGTAATAAACCCTGAAATCGGGCTTACAATAGTGCCATCGCGATCTGCTTTTTCGGCTATATCGACATTGGCTTGTTGTGCGCGAACACTTTCTAATTGAGCTTGATAGTCTACAAGGCTTTGTTCATATTCCACTTTAGAAATAAAGCCCTGATCGAGTAAACGTTTTTTCCTTTGAACCATGCTTTTTGCAAGATTGGCTTGGGCTAGGGTTGATGCAAGATTGGCTTGAGCTTGGGCAAGACGCGCAGCATTATCTTGATTATTCAATCGAACCAGTACTTGGCCTTTTTGAACGGCTTGTCCAACTTGAGCGGAGACGGCGGTGGCTGTCGCTGTCACTTGAGCCTGAATGGAACTTTGATTGACGGCTCGAATAGTACCAGTAAAGGCTGTACGTTGGATAGAAGGCCCTTCTTGGAACTGGACCAAGTCTTGTGCTATCAGCTCGATTTTAGCTGTAGACGAAGTAGGGGAGGTGACTTCATCTTGTTTTTGGCAGGCAGAGAGGAGTAAGCACAAACACAGCGGACTGAGTTTTAAAATAGGGAGCACTTGGCGGCTTAATTTGTTTTTTATACGTAGTGCAGCCTGCATTGAGTCAAATCCTTTGGTCTAGCGGCGAAAGTCAGCACACTGTAAATAAGACGCAGATTATTCAAGTGTTTTTAAACGAGCAATAATTCTGTCGTATTCAGCCTTAGTATTACGATAGTGACTTTGTAACGATTGTATTTGCTTTTTTTTCATCACAATATTTTTGGAATTATAGTCAATCATATCTTGGAGTGGTTTCGGATTGCTTTTGCCTTTACGCATGTTCTCTTTTTCTTGGCGTAAGAATCCAATACGGTCATTCTGTAATTGTTTTAATTCATCTTGCTGGAACTTAATCTGTTTTAAAATATAGGAAAGGGCAGTATTGCGTTTTTGAGTGGCGACTTGGCTGCTGGTATAAGCGCGTTTTAATTTAAGATCTGACTCGCGTTGCTTGGCTGCTGCTGCACGTTGCGGCGCATATTGCGCATCTTTTTCTGCGTTGTATGGACGAGCCCGTTGAATCACTTGCATGTTGCTATCGAGTGCTTCATAACCATAACGAATATGGTTGGGGGTGACACTACTACTGACGTTCGCGATGCCTTTACTGTCGTAATATCGATACCAGACCGCTTTAGGTGGATCGGCCATAATCGAGATGGTCTGCAAACTTAGCAAAGCCAGCAAAATGACTTTCGCAGTCATCCTTTTTTTCACGATCAAAGCAAGTTTGTGATTAAACTCCCTAAGCATCGATACCCCCAGTTTAAAGTTGACTAAATTACTTATTTACAAGCAATAAATAGTGCTATATTAGTCCTAAATTTAGGAATAAAAAATATAATCAGTCAAAAAAAAATCGACGGGTATAGGAAAGTGTGAAGCCGTTCTTAAAAAGAAGATGAAGTGTGGTTTTATGCGGAAACTGTTCGTTGAAAATATAAGTAAATATATGTTAAAAGTGTACGTAACTTGTAAAGCGTCTACGAATCTGTTTCTACAAACATTCTAAAAATGGGAAGGGTCATATTAAATGGACGATAAATTCCAGAATCTAAAAGTAATGGTCATTGATGATTCAAAAACCATTCGTCGCACAGCTGAAACATTATTGCAACGTGAAGGTTGTGAAGTGGTGACTGCAGTCGATGGTTTTGACGCATTGTCAAAAATTGCTCAAGCCAATCCTGATATCGTATTTGTCGACATTATGATGCCACGACTAGATGGTTATCAAACGTGTGCATTAATCAAAAATTCACAAAATTATCAAAATATTCCTGTCGTAATGCTCTCTAGCAAAGATGGTCTATTTGACCAAGCCAAAGGGCGTGTTGTCGGTTCAGATGAATATTTAACAAAGCCGTTTAGTAAAGATGAATTATTAAATGCGATTCGTAATCACGTTTCAGCATAAATAATATAAGTGTAATTGGGGGAAATTATGGCGCGTATTTTAATTGTGGATGACTCACCTACAGAGACATTCCGCTTTAAAGAAATTTTGGGGAAACACGGTTTTGAAGTGATTGAAGCGTCGAATGGTGCCGATGGTGTAACCATGGCTCAAGCTGAACTTCCTGATCTTGTTTTGATGGATGTGGTGATGCCAGGCGTTAATGGCTTCCAAGCAACCCGTCAAATTGCGCGTGGCGCAACAACAAAACACATTCCCGTAGTGATCGTCAGTACTAAAGATCAGGCTACAGACCGTGTATGGGGTAAGCGTCAAGGTGCATGTGATTATTTAACCAAGCCTGTTGATGAAAACCAACTGATTGATGTGATTAAGCAACACCTGAACGCAGGATAAGCTCTATGGCAGCAAATGGATTTATCGAATTACTTCGACTTGCTAAACGTGGTAATAAAAACTACGTTTCAAACGAAAATGAGGTAAACCGCTGGTCGGGCATTGCTTTTGAGATGATGGGGCAATATTTCGTTGCGCCATTAGGTGAAGTTGCAGAGGTAATTTATCCTCCGAAATATACCTTAGTGCCAAATACTCAGCCTTGGGTTGTGGGTTTGGCCAATATTCGAGGACGTTTACTTTCTGTTGCCGATTTAGCGCACTATGTATCAGGGCATCGCAGTGCGTATTCACCAACTCAAAAAGTACTCTGTATTAGTCACAATGACCACTATGTCGGTTTAGTTGTAGATCAGGTTCTGGGGATTCAGCACTTTAATAAGAAGAGTTTCTTTTCTAAACATGAAGATTTAGATCGGAATTTAAAAGAATATTGCCAAGGGTATTTTCACCAACACAACCAACAATGGCATGTTTTCTTATTCAGTCGCTTATTAGACAATCCAAAGTATATGAACGCATCTATAAAATTTATAAATTAATATCATTGTCGCGCGCGAAATTATAAGGGCGTAAATCGGGGAGAAGCTGCATGGGCTTTAAACTTAAAAAGAAAAATACGGATGGAAGCAGTAACCGCTCAGGTGGAAATGCTTTAGTAGCAAAACTTCAATCACAGACGGAACAGTTTTCACGTGTATTTGGTGATAGTGAAAAGTCCAAGCCATTAATTTTGGGTGCGGCATTTTGTATCGTACTGGCAATTTTCTTACTGTTGTACCTATTCTATAGCGTACCTCGAAATAACGAATTCACCCGTAGCTTGGGTGACTTACGTCTTTTATCGCAAACGATTTCGCGTCAGGCAACTGAAGCAACAGCATCAGGTACACCTGAAGCGATTAAAAAACTGACAGAATCACAAAAGTCTTTTGCTGAAAACTTAGAAACTGTAAAAGATATTCACGCGAGTACAGATGCACTGCGTGAAGTAGATGCACAGTGGAAAAAAGTTTCTGAAAATATTGATTTAATTGCATCTCAACAAAAAATCATTAACCAACTTTACGATACCAACATTGCGATTAGTGAAAGTATTCCGGGGATTCAGGCCGAATATAACTTAATGGTTGACCAAATGGCACGTCAAAATGTGCCAGCCAACCAAGTCGTGATTGCAAAAAACCAAGTATTCATTGCAGAACGTATTTTACGTTCAATTGGTTCGGTATTAACGGGTTCAGCCAACTCGCGTGAGTCTGCGGATGACTTTAGCTCAGATACAGAAACCTTCGCGTCATACCTAAACGCACAGTTAAATGGTAGTGCGGACTTAGGTGTAGAGCGTATTAATGACCCTGAAATGCGTGACTCTTTAACCAGTATTCAATCTGAATATGATGATGTACTGAAGTCAGCAGCAGCAACCGTCTTAAAGAACTCATCACAAATCGTTAAAGTACGCCAAGCGTCATCATCGATTTTTGAACAGTCAGATGCTTTGTTAAGCAATTTAAATAAATTATCTGGTGGTACAGGCTTAGCGATTGCGATCCCTGCATTAGGTCTAATTCTAGCCCTGATTGCCTTCTTATTCTGTGTATTTAAATTACTCGTACTTCGTGGTGAATCAGATAAAAAACGTGTATCTCGTCTACAAGATGAATATGACCGTAACCAAAACGCGATTTTACGTTTACTGGATGAGATTGCCGATCTTGCAGATGGTGATTTACGTTCATATGCAACGGTATCTGAAGACTTCACGGGTGCAATTGCCGACTCGATTAACTTCGCAATTGACCAATTACGAGACCTTGTTTCGCGTATTACCGAAACTTCTCAAGAGGTTGCACAATATACGGCAAGTACGCAGGGGATTACCAACCAGTTAGCCGAAGCATCTGAACACCAAGCGCAAGAAATTGCGGGTGCATCTGCCGCGATTAACGAAATGGCAATGTCAATTGACCAAGTATCTTCAAACGCTGAAGAATCAGCGGTGGTAGCAGAACGTTCAGTAAAAATTGCTGCAAATGGCGCGAACGTTGTAAACCGTTCAATTGAAGGTATGGATATCATTCGTGAGCAGATTCAAGAAACCTCTAAACGTATTAAACGTTTGGGTGAATCTTCACAAGAGATTGGTAACATCGTTGCCTTGATTAACGATATTGCCGACCAAACGAACATCTTGGCTTTAAACGCAGCGATCCAAGCATCGATGGCAGGTGAAGCAGGTCGTGGTTTCGCCGTGGTTGCAGATGAAGTACAGCGTCTTGCAGAGCGTTCAGCTTCAGCAACCAAGCAGATTGAAACACTGGTAAAAACTATTCAGACCGATACCAACGAAGCTGTAATTTCGATGGAACAAACCACGTCTGAGGTTGTACGCGGTGCGAACTTATCTAAGGATGCGGGTGTTGCACTGGATGAGATTCAAAACGTATCAGGTAATTTGGCGAAATTGATTGCAAACATTTCGGATGCAGCAAAGCTACAGTCAGCGTCTGCAGGTCATATTGCCACTACGATGAACGTCGTACAAGAAATTACCTCACAAACCACCACTGCGACGTTCGATACAGCACGTTCAGTCTCTGAACTTGCGAACATGGCGGAAGCGTTACGTGAGTCTGTAACAGACTTTAAACTGCCTGATTAAGCGCTTGCTTTGGGGGAGGTATGCTGCTCATCGCTTGAGTAGCATACCAAAATCAGGATACACATCAACTCAATTAGCTTGAGCCAAAAGGCTGGTTTGGGATGATGGTTATAATGAAGTTTATGCACCTTTTTTGGGTAGCTGACAACGCAAGAAGCCTTAGCTATGAAAGAAATATTAAAACATTTAGTTGAAACGACAACGCTTCCGGAAGATAGTTATCTAGATCAAGATGCAGAAATTCTTGAAATTTTTGTTGAAGAAATTGAAGAAATCTTCGTTGAGTTAGATCCATTATTTGAAAAGTGGTACGCTGAACCGACCCATCAAGAAACCTTGTTGAGCATACGTCGTCACTTCCATACCTTAAAAGGCTCTGGTCGTATGGTGGGGGCAAAGTCAGCAGGTGAAACAGCATGGGCGGTTGAAGATACCTTAAATCGTGTGATTTCAGGGGCTGTGCCGCTCACGGCAACGGTTCAAAAGTTTGCTAAAACGGTATTCAAACTGTATCAATTTAAACTGTATTCGATATTTAAAGCGGTGCAGGAAATTGATCTTGATCTTCGTCCACTGGTTTTAATTGGACAACAATTACAACAAAATCAAAGTTTAGAACCGGCGCTAGAAGAGTTGCTACAACTGTCTAATCATCTAAATAGTAATGATGTCGTGACGGGATTAGAGTTGATCGATATCGATGTGGTTGACTCTGAGCCACAAGTTGCAGCTGCTTCTGAACAGGATGATCAAGTGCATGATGTCCTTGAAGAAACTTTAGCGATCTTCATTGAAGAAGCGGAAGACCATTTAGCGACTATCGATCGGTTCCTAAATGCAGATGAAACCAAAGTACAAGATTACAATGGCTTAATTCGTGCTTTACATACATTGCGCGGTAGTTCGTCTATGGCGCAAATTGAGCATGTCTTTAATGCCAGCTCAAAAGTTGAAAATCTATTTAAAACTTTGGTTCAAGAAGAGATCGTTTCTACTTCGAAGGAAATCTCTTTACTCACCCAATATGCTGAATTTGTACGTGACTATTTACATGTGCTTGGGCGTGGTACGAACGAACAGCTTGACGTGATTTATGCTACGTTCACTACGGCTTGGGATAACTATGGTTTCAGTATAGAAGATGTAGACGATGAACTGAACCCACAAGGTATGGTTTCGAAGCTGATCGAGTTAAATATTGATCTGCTGCTTGACGCCGAGTTTGAGTTTGATCAGCGGGCCAAAGCTGAATATCCAGACTATATTCAGCACTTAGGTGAACAAGCAAAACAATTGCTGGAATTCACCAATAACCGTGCTGCACAAGGAATCCATGACTTTACTTCTGAGCTATATGCTGGTTATCAAGCCTTACTGGAAAAGCCAGAATTACTCAATGTAGATTATGCATACGAGTTATTTGGTCAGGCACATCAAGAATTTATCCATTTATTTGACACTTTAGCTGCGGGTCAGCGTGTCATTCTGACTGAAGAAGTGCATAAAGTTCTGAATGAATTAATGGCCTTCGTACAGCAAGATGTTGAATCGACTTCGACGACGGTAATTGAACCTGTTGCTGAGGCTATTGTTTCTGGAAATACTTTACAACCAAGCCTTGATCTTGCGCAGATTTCGCAGCAAATTGCATCGGATCATCAGTACAAGCAATCGAATACGGCCAATACCGATTTTGATGATGATTTGCTCGATATCTTCTTGGAAGAAGCCGAAGAATTATTGATGGGGATGGATCAGGATCTCAATACTTGGTCTAAAAATGGCAATGATACCGCGGCACTCAATAATTTAATGCGTTATTTGCACACCTTAAAAGGTGGTGCTAATATGATTTCTGCACCTTTTATTGGTTCGATTGCACACGAATTAGAGTCTATTTATGAACGTGTGATTCGTCAGCAAATTGCCACAACGCCACAGTTGATCAGCATCATACGTTTAGTACAGGATGACGTCGCAGACCGAATTCAGGTCATTCGCACCGAGAAGGTTGATTATCCAGCAACAGCAACCATCAAGGTACTGCATAACATTCAGAGCTTAGTTGAGGGTACGACTGTTATAACTACAGTATCTGAGCCTTTGGTTGAGGCGGTTGTCGCAGCAATTGAAGAGACTCAACCTCCAGTTCAAGAACCTTTATCTAATGTAGATAGAACGATTGAAGCTGAGGCAGCTGCGGTTGAGTCAGCAACTGCGATTGAAGAGCCGAGTGTAGTTGATAACACGGACGTTACTGTCGTTGAACAGCTGGATACTCCGTCACTTGTCCAAGAAGAAGCAGTCAGCGCTGTTGAAGAAGCAGCCAGTCTTTTATCAATTGTTGAAGAAACCTTCTTGGAAGAAGCTGAAGAAATTTTAGCGACTACGGATAGCTTACTGAAACAGTGGACTGAACAACGTAGTGACCGTAGTGTGTTACTACAATTGCAACGTGCCGCGCACAGTTTAAAAGGCGGCGCACGAATGGCTGAGAATGAACCCGTTGGTGCGATTGCTTATGAATTAGAAACCACATTTGAGCAATTTGCTGTACATAATTTCAGTTCAAACGTGTATGACCCATTATTGCAAACCGCATTTGAATGGTTAAAACAAGCCATCTTCAAACGTGATTTCAGTAATTATGATGGTCTGAAAAACAGTTTAGCATCTATTGATTATGTGGATGTGATTGCGCAATTACCAACGCGTGTAACACAAATTGATTTACTCAATGCTGTACCAAGTTTTGAGTTTGTACAGGGTGATGGTACTGAGCCGCCAGCAATGCTGGGTGAGTGGAAAGAAACGACTCACTTGGATGGCGGTAATGAGATGATCCGTATTTCAGCTGATTTGGTTGAAAAAATGATCGACCTATCTGGTGAAAATGCAATTAACCGTTCACGTATCGAGATGGACTTAGGTCAACTCGGCAATACTTTGAACGAGATGGAGCTTGCAATTAAGCGTTTGGCGGATCAGTTACGTCGAATGGAAGGCGAGCTTGAGAGTCAAATTATTGCGAAGCATGGTTCTGAAAACTCGCGCTACGCAGACTTTGACCCCTTAGAAATGGACCAATATTCATCGCTAAATCAATTGTCTAAATCCTTAGCCGAATCAGCTTCGGATTTGGTCGACTTCAAGAGCACTTTGGCTGAGAAAATTCGTGATGCGGAAGGCTTGTTATTACAACAATCTCGTATTCAAGCGGAGATTCAAGAAAGCTTAATGCGGACACGTTTGGTACCGTTCTCACGTATGTTGCCACGTTTACAGCGTATTGTACGTCAGACCGCATCAACCTTGAACCGTCCCACGGAACTGGTCGTCCACAATACCGAAGGTGAATTGGACCGTACGATTCTTGAACGTTTGGTTACACCGTTTGAGCATATGCTACGTAACGCAATCGACCACGGTATTGAAGATACGGAACAACGTGGCGCTGCGAAAAAATCAGCGACAGGCCAAATTGAACTAAACATTAGCCGTCAAGGTACAGATGTTATCGTCAGCTTTAAAGATGATGGTAAGGGTATTGATGAAAGCACGATTAAAGCGAAAGCGCTAAATTTAGGTTTAATTAAAGCCGATCAAGTACTAGATAAACAGGAAATTTTACAGTTTATTTTCCATCCAGGTTTTAGTACGGCCAAAGAAGTGACGCAAATTTCTGGACGTGGTGTAGGCCTTGATGTGGTGCAAAGTGAAATTAAAGCACTGGGTGGACATGTCACGGTTGAATCGGAAATTGGACTCGGCACGACCTTCATTATTCGCGTACCGACTACGGTAGCGGTGAGCGATGCCTTGATGGTGAAAGCCGGTGATCAACAATATGCGATTCCATTGGCGCAGATTGATCGTATTGTGCGTATTGCTCCAACAGCATTGGATCAGTATTTCCACAGCAAAGATGACCAATTCAAAATTGATGGTGTGAGTTATAAACTGCGCTATTTATCTGAGTTTTTATCTAATCAGCCGATTCCACGTTTGAGTAATATTGGACATTCATTGCCAGTGTTGTTGATTAAAGGCAACAGTGGACAAACCATTGCATTATTAGTCGATCAGCTCATCGGTTCACGTGCGCAAATTGTAGTGAAGCCAGTTGGACAACAGTTTGCCAGCATTGGTGCAATTGCGGGCGCAACGATTTTGGGTGATGGTCATGTGTGCTTGATTTTAGATGGTCAGAACATTGCACGTCAGATTTTAAGCACCAAGCGTGTGACGCATGCTGCTGATCACCGTGACTTTGGTCGTCATCAGGATACGCGTCGTTTAGTGATGATTGTGGATGACTCGGTTACGGTACGTAAGGTCACATCGCGCTTATTAGAGCGCCAAGGCTTTGATATTGTGACTGCAAAAGACGGTGTCGATGCGATGGAGCAGCTTGAGAGCGTTAAACCAGACTTGATGTTGCTGGATATTGAAATGCCACGTATGGATGGTTTCGAAGTAACGAACTTGGTTCGTCACCACGAAATTCACCAGAACTTGCCGATTATTATGATTACATCGCGTACGGGTGAAAAACACCGTGAACGTGCTTTCAGCTTGGGTGTGACGCACTACATGGGCAAACCATTCCAAGAGGCAGAATTACTTGCCAACATTCAGCAGCTATTGGCTGAAAAGCAGGGGTAAATAAATGAATGCAAATGTTTCAAAGAGCATGAATGAGCAAATCAGTCAGCAAGAATTGCAATATCTGATTACAGTATCAACGGGTTTTATTGATGCTTATATCATTGAATGCCATGGAAAAAATGCCATGCTCTTGCCGCAAAATATTGTTCTGTCTGCGCTTGATAGTGATACACAGGTGAAAACGGTGGAATGGCATGATCTTCATCTGCCTGTCTATGCCATCAACCGCCCAGACCAAACGGAAGGGGTGGCACTGGTGATTGAAGGGGATGATGCTTCTCAACGCTTTGCTTTGATGTGTAATGAAATGCCGAAGTCGATTCGTTTGCGTATTTCTGAAATTGTTGATGATGAAAGCCCTGTGAATGATCCCACTATTTTCCAGCTGGTGCGTATGGGCGATGAGACTTACCACGTACCGAATTTAAATAAAATTCAGGCGAGCTTA
The DNA here is from genome assembly GCF_902505955.1 of Acinetobacter sp. 8I-beige. Taxonomy (NCBI): domain Bacteria; kingdom Pseudomonadati; phylum Pseudomonadota; class Gammaproteobacteria; order Moraxellales; family Moraxellaceae; genus Acinetobacter; species Acinetobacter sp. 8I-beige. The sequence goes on from NZ_LR732792.1 coordinate 306,461, forward strand.
GGTCTTTAAGCTTAAGCATTTAATGCAATAAAAAAGGAACTCGATTGAGTTCCTTTTTTATATGGATTTGTACGCTTATGCCAAAAGATCTTCTAAAATTTGTTCGTAAATTTCAGCAAGCGGTTCAAGATCAGCCACATTCACATGCTCATCAATTTGATGGATGCTGGCATTGAGAACACCAAGCTCAAGTACTTGAGCACCTGTAGGAGCAATAAAGCGACCATCAGATGTTCCGCCTGAGGTTGAAAGCTCAGTTTCTACACCAGTCACATTACGAATGGCATTTTTAGCCGCATTCACTAACTCACCCACTGGCGTCAGGAAAGGTAAGCCTGAGTGTGTCCATTTAATGTCGTAGTCTAAACCATGACGATCCAAAATTTCTAAAACACGTGCTTTTAATTCTTCAGCGGTCAATTCAGTTGAATAACGGAAATTGAAAGTTACGGTCATCGTGCCTGGAACGACATTGGTTGCCCCTGTACCAGCTTGAATATTTGACACTTGGAAAGACGTCGCAGGGAAGTATTCGTTGCCTTGATCCCAAACCGTATCACAAAGTTCAGCAACGGCTTTAGACGCCATGTGAATCGGGTTAATGGCCAAGTGTGGATAAGCCACGTGACCTTGTTTCCCTTTCACTGTCATTACTGCATTGAGTGAACCACGACGACCATTTTTAACAATATCACCCAGTTTATGGGTACTTGAAGGTTCACCCACCAAACACCACTTCATTTTTTCATTACGGGCTTCGAGTGTTTCGATCACTTTGACTGTGCCATTGATCGATGGACCTTCTTCATCTGAGGTGATGAGGAACGCGATTGAGCCTTTATGATTCGGGTGTTTCGCAACAAAGCGTTCAGAAGCAACCACCATTGCGGCCAAGGCGGTTTTCATGTCTGCACTGCCACGACCATAAAGCTTACCATCACGAATTTCAGGGGCAAATGGGTCTGAGTTCCAAGCATCTAAATTACCTGTAGGAACGACATCAGTATGACCGGCAAAGCAGAATACAGGTGCTTCAGTGCCTTTTCGTGCCCATAGATTATCAACATCATCAAAGCGCAAAGATTCAATGTTGAAACCAATTTTTTTTAAGCGTTCAGCCATAATATTTTGACAGTTGTGGTCCACAGGTGTAACCGATGGCTGACGTAAAAGTTGGAGGCTTAAATCGAGAGTAGCAGAAGAGGTCATGCGCATTTCAAAGTCAATAAAACAGTCGGCACTATAATAGGCGATTAATCTCTGGAATGCGAAACTTAGCAATAAAAAAACCTTATCATTTAGATAAGGTTTTGATGCAAATATTAATTACTTGCGGATTTCATCTTGGGTTTTTTCAGCGGTATTTGATACAGCACTACCTGCTGAAGAGACATCTTCACCAATACCTTTGACGGTATTACAGCCAGCTAAAACAAAAAGCATAACTAATGAACTAGCAATAATTTTCTTCATCTCATTCTCCAAAATTTTGGTATTGTCATCAAATGATTTTGTTCTGATGTTTTTAAAGATTAAAAAATAAACACTTTAAACAATAGCATCGTTTTACAGGAGATGAGTAAGCGTATGTTGCGTTATGTATTTTTGTATAAAGTAACTTCTGCAAAATCAAGTTAAAATCAAATTTGGATTTCGGTACATATAAAACTGATTGTTTTGATTTTGTAAGTACAGTCCATTGGTCCACCAATGTGCATTTTGGCTACTGACTTCAGCATTTGGGCAAATCCATTCTTGACGTTGTAGGCGATAGTAATTCAAGTCGGTCGTTGGAATGACGTTACCCCAAGTACCTAGTCGACGGTCTGGATTGAGCCAATCGGGGAGGGGGTATTGGTTTAAAGCATCAACTGCTGTGAAACCATTTATTAGGGGGAGAAAGAGTTGCCCCTTTAAAACGGCAAAGCGAGCCTGAATGTCTGTGTCCAAAGCTTGCTGGAATTGAAACTGTTTATGGGTAAAGTGTTTTAATTTTCGATTTAAAGTGTCGGTACGATTTAAACCATACCATGTGGTTAAGCTCAGATTTGTTTCACCCAAATAATATTTCAACGCAATTTCCCAATGCTCGATTTGATTGGTTTCGGTATTTTTAATTAAAAAGTCTAGCTCACCTGTAGTACGTGCACCATCAATGATTTGAATACTATGACCCAACAATTCATAAGCATGATAGCGATGATCCAGTAACCAAAACCACATGAACATTTCAAAGCGCAGACCTAAACGGGTACTTTTCAGTTGAGCCATAAAGTCTTCGAGTTCTTTCGGGTCTTGATCGAGCTGTTTAAGGCGAGGTAAATAGGTTTGAAAGTGCTGTTGCCAGATCTGTGAGGGATGAAAATGAAAAGCATGTTGTATATCGAGCTCTAACGGCAATGCAGACAAAATGTTTGGACTTGCTACAGCAAAAGCCAACTGGCGAACCAATGGGTGTTTGAATTGGAGCCAGGGTTCGAACAACTGATGTTGTGAAATAAGGTGCATGCGAGTGCCTTAAAAAAGAAGCTAAATATGCAGAAGGACAACGGATAAACTTAAAAAACACTTTATACTACCGCAATTCGGTGTTCAGGAAAGTGGTATGAAAACGTTGTTTTGGCGTTGTTTAGTGGTGATCTTTGTCATCCTAGGCTTTATCGGTGCACTGTTGCCGGGTATGCCAACCACTGTTTTTCTGATCTTGGCCGCTTGGGCTGCATCTAAAGGTTGGCCACAAATGGATGCTTGGTTACTTAACCATCCTAAATATGGTGCAACGTTAAGAGCATGGCGTGCCAATGGAACTGTACCACGCAAAGCGAAATGGTTTGCCAGTATCATGATGTTGATCAGTGGACTGATCATGCTACTGACCAATGCACCATTTTTAGTGAAATTATTTACCAATACCACCATGCTGCTTGTCGCAATATGGTTATGGTTACGCCCAGAACCAAATACAGTAATAGATAAAAAACAAATAGAGGACAACTGATGTCTTATGTAATTGCTGATGCAGACGTCTTGATTGATCTGGCTCAACAGACTTTAATACTGCCTAAAAAGAATAAATTTTATCTGATCTCATCAGGAAAAAATGGCATTGGCGAAACTGAAAATAGTGGTAAAACGCCGCGAGGTTGGCATCTGGTTGCTGAGAAGCATGGTGCTGAGCAACCTCAAAATGCCGTTTTTATTGCTCGAAAGCCTACAGGTGAAGTTTACGACACCGATTTAGCCAAGCAGTTTCCTGAACGGGACTGGATTTTGTCTCGGATTTTATGGCTGAGTGGTTTAGAAGAGGGCTTCAATCGCGGGGAAGGCTGCGATACCTATCAACGTTATATCTATATTCATGGAACACCTGATAGCGAACCAATGGGGATGCCGATGTCGCATGGCTGTATTCGTATGCGTAATACGGATGTCATGGAGTTATTTGAGCTAATTGATTGCAATGCACTGGTTTATATTTCCGAACATAAACTTGAAATATAAAAATAGCTGTTAAAATGTGCAAAGTTATTTTATTGAGTATTCAACGCTGTAATTTAAAATATGAATATTGAGTAGAAGAAGGGGATTAATCATAGAAAATGTGTATTTTGAGGAAAAGAAATTTAGCGAATAATCATTTTAATTTTCGCAAATATGTTAAATAACATACAGAAAATACTTGTTTTTATACCATTTGACCTATTTTTTAATCACTCGATTGCAAAAAAGCGAAAACAAGCCGAAAAGCGTTTGACAGCCTGTAAAGATTCTCTATAATGCACCTCACAAACGATAAAGACGTTAAGGGCGCTTAGCTCAGTTGGTAGAGCGTCTGCCTTACAAGCAGAATGTCGGCGGTTCGATCCCGTCAGCGCCCACCAAGCCTTTACGTTAAAGATCTTACGTGCAGCGGTAGTTCAGTTGGTTAGAATACCGGCCTGTCACGCCGGGGGTCGCGGGTTCGAGCCCCGTCCGCTGCGCCACTTAAGATTTTTAATATTGTTTGTACCACATTAGTGACTTTGTGTAAGTGCAGCGGTAGTTCAGTTGGTTAGAATACCGGCCTGTCACGCCGGGGGTCGCGGGTTCGAGCCCCGTCCGCTGCGCCATTTATACAGAATCCTTAATGAGGGCGCTTAGCTCAGTTGGTAGAGCGTCTGCCTTACAAGCAGAATGTCGGCGGTTCGATCCCGTCAGCGCCCACCAGATTTTTTGCGATGCAGCGGTAGTTCAGTTGGTTAGAATACCGGCCTGTCACGCCGGGGGTCGCGGGTTCGAGCCCCGTCCGCTGCGCCATTCAAAGAATCGATTAAATTTAAGTTCCTGAGCTTGAGTTTAAAAACTAAGACTGACAATCTTAATCAGGGCGCTTAGCTCAGTTGGTAGAGCGTCTGCCTTACAAGCAGAATGTCGGCGGTTCGATCCCGTCAGCGCCCACCATATTTTACGACGCAGCGGTAGTTCAGTTGGTTAGAATACCGGCCTGTCACGCCGGGGGTCGCGGGTTCGAGCCCCGTCCGCTGCGCCATTTAAGATATAAATTTAAGTCCCTGAGCTTAAATTTGAAAACTAAGATTGACAATCTTAATCAGGGCGCTTAGCTCAGTTGGTAGAGCGTCTGCCTTACAAGCAGAATGTCGGCGGTTCGATCCCGTCAGCGCCCACCATATTCAAGCTGTAAAGCTTAATGACCCTAATTGCATTCGCAATTACCGTTGCAGCGGTAGTTCAGTTGGTTAGAATACCGGCCTGTCACGCCGGGGGTCGCGGGTTCGAGCCCCGTCCGCTGCGCCATTTTCTAGATCCCTTGTGCTAGTAAATGGAATCAAGCAAGATTTTTTTCTTGCATCATAAAAATAGCGACGCTATTTTTATTTCTCAAGGGCGCTTAGCTCAGTTGGTAGAGCGTCTGCCTTACAAGCAGAATGTCGGCGGTTCGATCCCGTCAGCGCCCACCATATTCCCTTGTCGTAAAAGTCTTGCTTATCTCAAGCTGTTTTCATACACTTCTGTGCAATAATAATTTTAAAATATGACAGATTTATGAGAAACCCATATCAACGCAAAGCTGCGTCTAAAAATCAAAATACTGCTTACGATCCTCTTGAAATCTATCGTCTTTTTATCGAAACTATCGTGCATCAAGGTCATGTTATAGCCTTATATCAAGATGGCTGGGCTTTATGTGCTACGCCGACTGGACAACGTTCTTTTGCGATGTGGCAGAGTAAAGGTTTAGCGCAGCTTTTGGTAAAAGATAATTGGGCGGGCTACGAAATCCAGAGTATTGGTCTCAGCGATTTAGTCGAAAAAGTGATTCCATTCTTACGTTCAGAAAAAACTACGTTCTCTATGAACTTAAGCCCCGAAGGGCAAAATGTCTTGGTTGCACCAGAAAAATTGTTATTAGATATCAAAAACTATTTATATCAATTTTCAATGCAGAAACCTGAATTATTTAAGCAATTACAATTACCATCGCCACGGACAATCCGTCTTCATTAATTCATGAGGATTTTATTTTAGTATTCATTGAGTAGCCAACCACTCCAATATGCAAAATACTCACGTAACCATGCATTATAGCGAGTGGCAAGAGGTGTCTGAGCGCTGATCATGATAGGCGTTTGATAACCCTGACGTATGGCTATAGCACGGCTACGGGGGATATGAAAATCGCTGGTCACAATAGCAATCGGTTGCTGTAGGGAAATATGCTGCTTGGCTAAAATCTTTTTACTATTGATCAGATTTAACTCGGTACTGGTGCTTTGATCTTCGGTGTAAATACGCTGTGCTGGGATATGGTGTACATCAATCAGATATTGTCGCATTGCTTCAGCTTCACTATTTTTTTGCTGAAAGGATAGGCCGCCACTGACGACCATAATGCTGTTGGGATGTAGCTTGGCATAGCTTGCCGCTTGATCTAAACGGCTGGCCAATGTTGGACTCGGTTTGCCATGCTTCAGACCACTGCCAAGAATTACAATAGCGGGTGCAGCGACATGAGGGGTATTTTGTTGATTTGAAAACCCTAAAAAGACGAAGAAAATAACTAAGCTAAAAACCCAAACAAAGAAAATCGCCCAAGCCCAACGCCATATTGATTGTCTGGTTGTATTGGTTTGAATATAGGCGATAAGCTTAGGATAAGCGAGTGCATAAATGATCAGGCCTAGTCCAATCAATAAGGGCAAGAGGGTGCCAAAATTAAAGCGTAGTTGTAAAACAAAATACAAGCCGTCTGCGAACAGTAATGACCCGATAATAAAACTAATGACTCTTTTTGATTTTTGCATACAAGCTTGTGGGTTATCGTTTGCATGAATTCTAGCAAATTTACGCATGAAAAAACCGAGCACTGTGGCTCGGTTTTTTTACTTGCGCTTAGTGTTTAGTAAACATCACGACGGTAACGACCTTCTTGACGTAATTGATCTAATTTTTCTTCGCCTAAGATTTCAATTAGCGCAGCATCGACATCGCTCGCCATCCCATTAATGCTACCGCAGACATAAATTACGGCACCATTTTCAACCCATGTTTTAAGCTCAGTGGCTTGTTCACGTAGTTTATGGTGTACATAGACTTTCTCTGCTTGATCTCGCGAGAACGCTAAATCTAATCGTTGTAGCATGCCTGTGGTTTGCCACGCTTCAATCGTACTTTGATAGAAGAAATCATGTTCACGTTGACGCTCACCAAAGATCAACCAGTTTTGAGTGTAGTCTAGGCGTGTACGTGCATGGAGTAGACTCATTAAACCCGCGATGCCTGTGCCGTTTCCAATACAAATGATAGGACGGTTGTCATTGATCAAATGGAATGATTCATTGGTACGAATACGTAATGCGATAGGTTGTTGAAGCTCGGCATGTTGGGTTAACCAACCAGAACCTAAGCCCAGTTCACCTTCTGAATCTTGCTGTTGGCGCACGACCAAACGTAACACTTGTTGAGTCGGTACACTTGCAATCGAGTATTCACGTGTAGGTAAAAGGCTCAACTGTTCCAGTAAATGTTCCAAATTGGCAAAAGGCTCAATCTCTGTGTTGAGGTTCTTATCCCAAAGCGCTTGCTCAATTGAAATGGCTAAAGACTCAACGATGCTCTGTGCTGCAATATGATGCTTTTGCATGAAGGCTTGGATACGTGCGGTGCTGTTACCTGGTTGAACTTCAGCAATATCACCTGCTTGCCATGTTGCATCGAAGTTGGTTTTTAGCTCAATATTATAAGCATGTGCTCCGACACTATTTGGATTGAGTACTTCACGTTGTGCCAAATTCCATTGATCAAAGGTTTTGTCAATATTCATGGCTTGAAGCTCAAGTTTGGTTGCAGAGGCAAGAGCACTGTTCCAACGTTGAATATCATTGTTATCTGCGTTGTTGACTTCAATTATTTCAAACAAAGCATGTGCGCCATTGGCTTTTAACCAACGGTCAATACGATGTCCAAAACTACAATAGGAGTCAGGATATTCTTGAGAGCCTAAAGCCAACACGGCATAGTGAAGGTGTGACAAATCCAAAGTTGTATTTAAAAATTTCTTTTCAAAACTACTGGCTAAGTCAGGTGCTTCACCCGTGCCATAAGTACTTGCAACAAAAAGCACTTGCTCAGCAGCTTTTAAGTCATCCTGTGTTAAGTGTTGCACAGCTTTAACACTTACAGGTTGTCTTGCTTCTTGTAAGCTGGTTGCAGTACGCCAAGCAATTTGTTCAGAAACACCCGTTTGAGTTGCATAGGCAATGAGCCATGGTTTCGCATGTGGATCGACCGGAACATTCAATGCTCCACCACGGGCTTGCTGAGTGAGTTTCTTCTGCTTACGACGTTTTAGATATAGCATCCAACCGGTTACAAAGAACAGTGGCATCATCAGTGATGCAAACATGGCAAAGAATTGATAAATTGGGCCAAAGAAGCTACCACGGTGCACAGGAAGCATACTGCTCATGATTTTTTCATTCAGCTTCTTCTGCTCATACAACTCCATTTTTTCAATTTGTGAAGTTTGATAGTTGAAGACCGCTGAGTTTCGCGCCCGCTCATGCTGTGGAATTGCATCTACAAATGAAAGCTCAAGTGTACCGTCAGGCTTTTTCGGAATATTTAGGGTCAGGGTTGAATAGTCTCGACCAACTTGTGCGTTAAATCCTGTCCATGTTTGGGTTAAAGCAATTTGCACTTGTTCAGAAGATAAGCCTTTACGCTCACCATGTTGTTCGCTTTGCCCACGTTCGCCACGTGCAGTGTGCTCACCTTGTGGCCCGCCACGACCTTGCTCACGTGATTCGCCACCACGAGCACCAGCCTGTTCGCCACGTGGGCCTTGAGCTGCACCAGTATTTGGACGGGGTCCTTCTTGCATTTGTGCTTGTGGGCGTTCAACGCCGAGGACTTTAAACATGCCATCGCGCCACCAATCATAAGACCAGTACAGTCCTGTACAGGCCAAGATCAGATAAAAGATCACCACCCAAGTACCAACAACAGCATGCAAATCCCAAATGAAGTTACGTCCTTTCAATTTAGGTTTAATAAAAAACCATTGTTTGATGGAATGACGTTTGGGCCAACGTAAGTACAGGCCACTCAATACAAAGAAAATAAGCATGAGGGTACAAGCGCCAGTAATTTGTTTACCGACAGGACCGACGGTTAAATTACGGTGCAACTGTTGAATAAAGTTAAAAAACTCACGGCCTTTAACTTCGGGTAAGACTTCAGCAGTATACGGGTTCACCATCATGTTATAACCACGACGTGCGCCTTCTTTCTCGATATTGACCGTACTTGAAGTGCTTGGCTCTTGAGCAATCGTAATACTATTGATTTTGATGGCAGAATCTTGTTTTTGGAAATGTAGATACAGCTCAGCAGGGGTTAATTTATTGTTTTGTGTTGCTTGAACGGTGTAGCTATCTGGGTTCATCCATTTTAAGATTTGTTGTTCATAAGAATAGATGGCCCCTGTGACGCCCATAAGCGACAGGATAAGACCCGCAGTGATTCCCAAAAACCAATGCACTTGGAAAAATGTTTTTTTAAACATGGCGATACTTAATGGTGAGCGATTTGTTGTGCGGAAATTATACCTGAAGATTGAGAAGATAATATGGATTTAGAAATTAATATTTATTCTCATTATCATTTGTATTCGAGAGTTTAGGATATAAAAAAACCTCCAAAAGTTGGAGGTTTTTTTATAGAAGAGAAAGGCAGGACTTAAAGTGGCTGCGCTTCACCGACTGTTTCTTTTAAATGTTTACGAATCGTATTAAACGAGAAGTTTTTGCTATCCATGCGTTTTGGCAGAATGTATGCACCTTCTTCGCCTTTCACTTTGAATTTAATCAACAAAAACTCAGGTGTGTTATACCATTCGTAGATGTCTTTCCAACCGATTGCACCGACACCTTCTTGCATGCCCATTTTCTGGCGCATAATTAGACCGTGAGGTTGTACACCTAAACGAATACCTTTAATTTCCTGTACTGGAAATTCATTCATTTTGCGCTTCACATACCACTCTAAACCGAACTTACGGACTAAAAGGTAAGTTAGAACACAGGCGAGAGCAACCCAACAAAAGATGGTTGAATAATTCTTAAGTAAAATTAGGCCAAGAATCGAAAGGGCTGTAACCACAGCCATGATGATCCAAGCTTTCATGCTAATTTTGTTTGTGCTACGCCAAATTTTTAATTGAGCATCGCGTTGTTCAGCCTCAGTGATTTCATAGGTCACAGGCTGTAAAGTATAAGCGTATAAATTTTTCGCGGTCATAGTGAAAGTAACAGATCTAAAACTGCAAAAAGTTTAGCATCATTTAGAGCATTTCAGTGAGTATATTGTTCCAAAATCACCCAAATTATAATGAAGCCAGTTCTGTGGCCTCATGATCCCGTTCGTGGCTTAAACTTTGCTTCAAACGACTGAACTGATTCAAGATGCTAAACATCAAGGAAAGCTGCTGCAAAATAATCAGTGCTTTTTGATCTTCCTCATTATTTTGGCTTAAACGCTGACGTATGGTCTGTAGCATATTCTGCGCCGTTAAATCAGGCATTTCATCACGCAGTAGCGCACCTTGGATATTGTCAAAAGCGCGATCCATCAATTCTAAAATTTGAGGGTCATCAATTTTTTCACGATGAGCCCCCAAAGCTGCAATATAGCTAATAAAGGTATGATTGAGACACAAGAACTCAAACGCTAAGCTTTTTTGCGTTGGGTCAAAATCGGGCTCGGTGGCTAAGGTTGAAATGAGTGAAGCAACTTCGGCATCGGTATTGTGTGCCGCACGACGGACCACGCGATAATTCAGGCCGTTGTTGCGTCCAGACTTATATTGTTCAATCACCTCAGCTAAATAATCACATTGAGCGGAAAGCGAACGGTAAATTGTGCGGGGTAGGCGACGGAACTTCCAGTCTGGGAAAATGAAACTCACACCTAACCATGCCAGTCCACAGCCAATTAAGGTATCCATCATGCGCGGAAGAGCAGCTTCGTATCCCATACCATCTAAGTTGAAATTAATCAGCGCCAAAATAGTGATGAAAGCGGTGGCTTGAGCGTATTGTTTACTGCGAAGCTCAAAGAAAAGTACCCCGCTGATGACCAAGACGAGAAGTTGTCCTTCAATCGAAGGTACAAAGTACAATACGGCATACCCTAAAATGATTCCGACCAAAGTCCCTACGATACGTAAACGTAAACGACGTTTGGTTGCGTTGAAATTGGGCTGACTGACAAAGAGTGCTGTAAGTAGAATCCAGTACCCATATTCAATGTTGGTGACTTGAACAAAGATATATCCAACTAACAGCACGATAGACAGACGAATCGCGTGTCGAAATAACACCGACTCTGGGGTGAGATGTTGTTTAATCCGAACTTTAATGTCATCCCAGCCTTTCAGGTCATCATCTTTGAGCTGGCTTTCGATATGTTTGGTTTTATCGAGCTTAATATTACGTTCAGTTTCTAAATTACGTAGCTGCGCATCAATAGACTTTAAGTTTTGATACAACGAAAACAGAGCATTGACCCAAATTTGGTCGTATTGTTGTTCGTCTCTGAGCTTTTCTAATGATAAACGGAGGTTTTCAAATGCATGTTTAAAGCGCTTATTATGGGTATAGGTTTGACGGTTTAAAATGCTGCTGCTTAAGTCCTTACAGGCTTTGGCTTGTATAGATAAGATTCGTTGAAAGCGGAATAAAATATCGCTGTGTTGAAAAATTTTCGCCAGTTTTTGATAGTCAATATGTGCTGAATCTGCCCGCTCGTGAATATCTTGCGCCACAAAATAATATTGCAGGCTGCGACGGGTATCCCGTTGTCCACGGTCACCTTTTAAACGGGTGAGTAGGGCGGTTTTCATGTCGTTGAAAATTGCAATTAATTTACCATTTTCCAACGACAGTTCAATCATGCTCTGTTGATAGCTGTTTGCTGTCATATCGACATCAAACAGGTTGGATTTTGCAAACAGAAAATCGGCGAGTGAGGAATAACACTTCGATAGATTGTCTTGTACCTGACGAACGGGAAAGAGCAGAAAACTGATGGTTGAAATAACACTATACCAAATTGCCCCAATCACTAGCAGAGACGGTTGTGTATACCAGTTGTCAAAAAGTCCGACACCGAGCATGGAGTAAACCGAAACCACTAAGCAACCATAGGAAATCGTGGCATAACGACGTCCCAGTGAACCCAGTAAAATTAGACCAATACACGAAACGATTAGACCCAGTGCGAATAAAATTGGGTGCGGAAATAAAAAGTAAATCGACGTTGCAGTAATGAAAAAGCCAATATAGGTAAAAATTAAATTCATGATTCGCACGGAAAAGCGGTCATCAATATCACTTAAACCAGCAGCAACTGCGCCGAGTGTCAGCGGAATAGTTGCCAGTTGAAAACCCATAAAATATGGAACAAAAGCAGTCCCTGCAAAAGTAATGACCATGCGGAGGTTATACATGAAGGTTGTATTATAAGTAGCCTGTTTTAGACTGGTCAGCCATGCTTTCAAAGGGCACCTTTGTTTGTCGCTTAGGGTTGGACAATTTTCAAATATGAGAATATGTGAAATTTCACCTGCTCTGGTATAAATCATACTATGGAGCGTGTAAACTTGTCTGCAAACTCTCCTTCCAAAACATAAATTAATCCTATGTCGACTACACAGGAAAAAGCGGTCTATTCCAACGCTTGGATTCTCTTACTTGCTTCACTGACTGCACTCGGTCCACTGTCGATTGATATGTATTTGCCCGCTTTGCCACAAATGGCGAATGACTTTGGGGTAAGCACACAAATGGTGGCCAACAGCTTACCTGCGTACTTCTTAGGCTTGGCTATTGGGCAACTGATTTATGGGCCAGTAAGTGACCGAATTGGGCGGAAAAAACCGCTGTATTTTGGCATGAGTCTCTACATTATTGCCAGTTTACTGTGTGTGTTTGCAAACAGTGAGTGGAGTCTCATTGCTGCTCGGGTTTTGCAAGCCTTAGGCGGTTGTGTAGGTGTGGTGATTGCCCGTGCTGCGATTCGTGACCGTTTAGATATGCAAGCCTCAGCCCAAGCATTTGCCAGTATGATGATCGTGACCACCATCGCGCCGATTATTGCACCCAGTTTAGGCGCGCTGGTACTGAGTTTCAGTAGTTGGCATAGTATTTTTGCCTTTTTGATGGTCGTTGGTTTGGGAAGCCTGTGCTGCGTACACTTTTTCTTTGAAGAAACTTTAGATCCAAAGCGTCGTTTAAAGCTTAACTTTAATCAAGTTTTAAACCTCTACGGGGCGATTCTGCAAGATTCGAGCTTTAGACGCCCGATGTTTGTTGGATGTTTTGCTGGGGCTGTACTCTTTTGTTATATCAGTGCTTCTGCTGCCATTCTGATGGATGGTTACGGCTTAAGTCAGCAAGTTTTTGCCTATGCCTTTGGTGCCAATGCGCTTGGGATTATGCTGTTCTCAACCTTAAATAAGCGCTTGGCACAAAAGTTAAGTGTTTTTCAGCGCTTAAAATTAGGCAGTTTTTTGCAGTTGGCTGGTGTGGGGCTGCTGTTGGTAGCGGGTAGCATGACGCATGCACCGTTATATATCGTTTGCGCAGGGATGTTTCTCGCTGTCGCAGCAATCGGTTTTACAGGGCCAAATGCCATGGCGATTGCAATGTCTGAGCAGGGTGCACGGGCAGGAACGGCTAGTGCGATTATGGGCAGCATGCAATTTGGTTGTGGTCTACTTTGTGGCGTGACTCTTAATTTTCTACTCTGGTCGGAACTTTTGAATATGGCCATTGTCATGGCTATTTTTGTGGCTTTGGCTTTGTATTATGTGTTTAAGCTTGAGCACGAAAAAGCCTAAAAATTGAAGTTGTGACTATATAAAAAAAAGAGACTTATTTTATTCTCTTTTGTTATTTAAATGAATGCTTTAAATCTTAGTCATTATTTAATAATACTGCAAAATCTTCAACTGGTACGCGTGGTGTTATAAAGTGATTGACGATCTGCTTAGGATCCGCATAACCCAGTGCCATGCCGCAGACCAATTCTTCAAATTGTGCAGCATCAAGTATATTCAGCACTAGAGCATGAAGATGATTCCATGCGGCTTGTGGGCAAGTCTCTAAGACTCGTACTTTGGCTGCAATAATCACATTTTGTATTATCATGGCAATATTTTCGCGCCGATGCCCATGGCTTGATTGACTGTGTAGAATAGTCCGACAGGTGCGTTAAAAAAGATTGGTCATTACGTGATTGCTACTGTGCGATTTTCGCTTTTTCACCTTTTTGAATATTATGCAAGCCATACGAGCCCTAACCATTTTCACTGCGGTGCTCAATAAAAGGCGAAATCAATTTTTTCGGATAAAATACAAAACTTTTTTGTTGTTCGATGTTTTTTCAGGATGTTCAGACGGTCTAAATTGAGTATGACAGGTTTGCTCAAACATTTTGTTAGGAGTTTTCCTATGAGCACACCTATTTGCCATAACCGTGTATTCGTGCTTGGGGATATTTTATTTATCATGCTCAATAATCGTCTGAATAGTTAGGCTTTTTTGGTGCAAAGGTGTGATTTTGACCCATCATTGGGCATAGGTGGTTATCTATTAGACTAAGACTTTAGTTATAAGAAAAAAATATAGATCTCAAATAAAACTCAGTCTATATTTAAGAAAATATGAAGAATTGTTACTTAATTATTGCAAAAGTCTGTCTAAATTGTAATTTGATGATTCAAAGCCAATCGCGAATAACATCAATTATAGTTTGAAATTACGTGCATTAGACTTTAGTGGCAAGAGTAATAAAAGGTCATATCTTAAAACATCGAAATGTGCGATTTTTCATCTTTATAAGATTACTTTGCATAGGAAAAGACCAAAACGGAGTGGTCTTTTGTGCAAAAAATTTTACTGAAATGGAATTTTTGATTCACTATTAACAATGTAATAAAGGAAGTTTGTGTATGCGTTTAGCCCTCAATAAAAAGCCATTTATAGCTCAAAGCCTAGCACTTAGTGTGGCTGCTCTGATGATGACAACAACTCATGCTGCAACCAAAGAACAACAAGAACTCGCTCAGTTACGTGCTGAGGTTGCAGAGCTAAAAGCATTAATGCAACAACAGCAACAAGTTCAACAACAACAAGCAGTTCAGATTCAACAAGTGAAAACACAGCCAGCTCCTGTAAAAGCTGAATCTCCACTATCTTCGTTCAAATCTAAGTCTGGCGCAGACATTAACTTGTATGGTTTTGTTCGTGGCGATGCAAACTACATTATTGAAGGTGCAGATGACGACTTCAATGGTGTTGCTAAAGTAGGTGGAAGTGGTGCAAATGATCCTGCATCTGTTAAGGATAAATTGCGCGCGACAGCAAAAACGACACGTTTAGGTTTAGATTTCAATACCAATGTTGGTGGTGATAACAAACTGGGTGGTAAAGTAGAAGTGGACTTTGCTGGGACAAATGAAGCATTGCGTATTCGTCATGCATATTTGACTTATAACAGCTGGTTGTTTGGTCAAACCACATCTAACTTCCTGTCTAACCATGCACCAGAAATGATTGACTTTGGGACTAACGTGGGTGGCGGTACAGCACGTATTCCACAAGTACGTTATGGCTTTAATTTAGCACCTGCAACCAAATTATTTATTTCGGCTGAAGAAGGCAATGGTAGTGGTACTGGTATTAAATATAGCGTACCAAACCTAACAGCGAAATTGACACAAGGTTTTGCTGGCGGTAAAGGCTCTGTGTCTGCACGTGCTTTAGTTGAAAACTATAAATCGGCTGATGACTCTGATACAGCTTGGGGCTTAGCTGCAGGTGTAAATTATCAAGTAATGGACCCGCTAAAAATAAGTGCTGATGTGTCTTATGTGGATGGTAACAGTAACTACTTGTATGGCAGTAATTCTTCATATGTAGTTGATGCTGCAAATGGCAAGATCGCACAAAATGAAGCATTTGGTGTACAAGTTGGTGGTACGTATAAATTCAACGAGAAATTACGCTCGACTTTAGCGTATGGCGCACTCTTTGCGGATGATGGTACTGATTACGCGCGTTTAAACACAGCTGCAAATGAAGAAGTTTATCAAGCATGGATTAACTTCATCTATTCACCAGTTAAGCCTTTAGATTTAGGTGTTGAATATATCAATGGTAAACGTGATACCTTTGCTGGGGATAGCTACAAAGACAACCGTGTTGGCTTAATGGCGAAATACAGCTTCTAATCATGTGATGAAATAGTTGCGGTTTTAAAAACAGGAGCTTTAGGCTCCTGTTTTGTTTTAGTCGACAAATTTATACAGACTAAATACATTCTGAATATAGACTTAAGTATTAGGTCAGAAAAGAATAAGTGAAATAGTTGGAAATTATTGTAAAAAAATAAAGATTATCTATAAAAAATCTGCATAATGTCGGTCTTTCGCCCATATTGTACTTTTATTGGTTGTTTTTGAGCCAATATGGGGCGGTTTTGTGATTTTTTTCAAAAAACCGTATCTGTGTCCAAACATTATTGGGCATTACGTTATTTCAGTTTACTCATCGTGTAGAACTGAACATGTTATGCATCAGATCGCTTAGTTTGTTACCAATTTACCCGTTGCCTGAATTTCCATACGCAAGACTGAGTTTGTCTCAGATTTACGAAATATCTCTTGAAGTATCAATGGATTCGGTGGCTTATTAGCCAGATAACAAAATCTAAGCATCCGCTTTATGGACAATTGTCATGGAATTTACTTTTAACGCTTTTTATACCTTGATTGCTGCTGTCATCGTTTTGTTACTTGGCCGCTTCTTGGTAAATAAAATTGGTTTCTTGAAACGCTACAACATTCCTGAACCTGTCGCAGGTGGTTTAGTTGCAGCGATTATCTCCTTGGTTGTGCATAGTCTTTGGGGCTATAGCATCACGACCAGTAGCGAATTGCAAACAAGTTTTATGCTGATTTTCTTCGCCTCAATTGGTTTAAGTGCAAACTTTGCCAAATTGCGCGAAGGCGGAATTGGTCTGGTTATTTTCTTGATGGCTGTCGCATCATTTATTGTGGTGCAAAACTTTGTCGGCATTAGCCTTGCAACTTTATTGGGTATTGACCCACTTATTGGTTTGATTGCAGGTTCAATTACCTTAACTGGTGGTCATGGTACTGCGGGTGCTTGGGGTGAAATTTTAGAAGTTAAACATGGTATCCAAGGTGCATTAGCTTTGGGTATGGCGAGTGCGACATTTGGTTTGATTATTGGTGGTTTGATTGGTGGCCCTTTAGCGAAGTTACTCATTAACCGCTATCAATTGGCGACGCCACGTACCAATGAACAAATTGAAAAGAGTGATAACACGCCACTGACTGATATTAATTCAACAGAATATGTACCGTTTGAATATCCACATCGTGTGCGTTTAATCACTGCGGATAATGCGATTACCACATTAGGTTTGTTTGCAGGCTGTTTGGCTTTTGCTGACTTTATGACCGGCCATATGAAAGGCACAATGCTTGAGTTACCGACTTTTGTTTGGGCGCTTGCAGGTGGTGTGATTTTACGTAATGTGTTGGAAGGTATTTTCAAAGTTCAAATCTTTGACCGTGCGATTGATGTATTTGGTAATGCATCATTGTCGTTGTACCTTGCGATGGCTTTGCTTTCATTGAAATTATGGCAATTGGCTGACCTTGCTGGTCCGCTTGTGGTGATTTTAGGTGCACAAACGATTACGATGGGCTTATATGCTGCATTTGTGACATTCCGTGTGATGGGTAAAAACTACGATGCTGCGGTGTTATCTGCGGGTCACTGTGGATTTGGTATGGGTGCAACCCCGACTGCGGTTGCAAACATGCAGGCGATTACCAACATGTATGGTCCTTCGCACAAGGCATTCTTGATTGTGCCTTTATGTGGCGCATTCTTTGTAGACTTGATTAACGTGGCTGTCATTCAGTCTATTTTGCAATATTTTAACTAATTAGAAATGCAATTTGCCCTAGGAAACTAGGGCTTTTTTGCTTTCAGGTCTCTCACAATAATTAGGATATCGAGATGAATGATCAATTAAATGAAACATTACTCGGGTGGGTGAATACACTGAATGGACCTCTGTGGGACTTTTTGGTGATTTTCCTTGTTGCGGTCGGTTTGTTTTACACCCTAATTACGGGTGCAGTACAGGTTCGCTTATTTTTGCACAGCATCAAGGTCATGAAATCAAGCCGTAAGGAATGTGATGATGATCATGGCATTACACCTTTTCAGGCTTTTGTCACTGGGCTTGCAAGTCGTGTAGGTGTGGGTAATGTTGCGGGCGTTGCGATCGCAATTGCGATTGGTGGGCCGGGTGCAGTATTTTGGATGTGGGTCACTGCATTTTTAGGCATGAGTTCGGCTTTTGTTGAGTCATCTCTTGCACAGTTGTTCAAGGTGCGCGACCAAGAAAATAAACAGTTCCGTGGTGGACCTGCCTACTATATTACCCAAGGCCTGAAACAAAAATGGTTGGGTGTAGTCTTTGCTGTTGCGCTTATTTCAACCTATGGTTTTGTGTTTAACGCAGTACAAGCCAATGCAATTACAGGTGCAACAGCACATGCATGGGGATGGGATAAAGCCAATCTAGCATTTGAACTCGGCGGCATTCATATTGTGGTGTCTTGGGTTGGACTAGGTCTAGTCTTGCTGACCGCAATGATTATCTTTGGTGGGATCAAACGTATTGCCAAAGTGGCAGAAAGTTTTGTGCCATTGATGGCCTTGTTGTATTTGGCTGTTGCTTTATATATCGCCGTAATTAATTACGCTATTTTACCTGATATCTTCCAGCTCATTTTCTCTAAAGCTTTTGAGTTTGAAGCTGCTGCTGGTGGTTTCTTCGGTGCGATGGTTTCTATGGCAATGATGATGGGGATTAAACGTGGTTTATTCTCTAATGAAGCCGGTATGGGTTCAGCACCGAATGCGGCAGCTGCATCGGATGTAAAGCACCCTGTAAACCAAGGTTTGGTACAAATGCTCGGTGTATTTGTGGATACCTTCGTGGTGTGTTCATGTACAGCGATTATTATTTTGGCATCAGGACTTTATCATGATGCGGGCTTTGAAGGCGTAGCGCTCACCCAAATGGCTTTAGAGAGCCAAATTGGTTCTTGGGGTGATGACTTCCTTGCAACGATTTTGTTCATGTTTGCCTTTTCATCAGTCATTGGTAACTATGCCTATGCTGAAGGGAATGTGCAATTTATCAATAACAATGCCAAGGTGATGTTCGTCTTCCGTATCTTTGTTTTGATTATGGTGTATCTCGGCTCAGTGATGAGTGTGCCTCTCATTTGGAACACTGCGGATTTGTTCATGGGTATCATGGCCACTATTAACTTGTTTGCTATTTTGCTGTTAACACCATTCTTATTGATGCTGTTAAAAGACTATTTGGCACAGCTGAAACAAGGTGTGAAAGAGCCAGTATTTAAATTGGATAACCATCCTAAATTTAAAGACAAAGTGAAATCAGACATTTGGTAATCACTTAGTACATAAAAAAGCCTCTACATTGATAGGGGCTTTTTTATGGCTATTTAACCGCTAAAGTAAAAGAACAGCTGATAGAGTGCAAAACTTAAAATCAGGCTTAGCCAAATCGGGAGTTTGGTTCGAAGCATTAAAATAAAAGCGATTACAAAAACTATGTCAGTCCAATGCTTGAAATAACTTTGTCCCATTTGTATCACTAAACACAGCAGTAAACTGACCACTGCCGCATTGATCCCAATCACGGCTTTCCGGATCGCAGCTTGCTGCATAAGCCAAGACCAATAAGGCAAAGTAGCAAAGATTAAAAAGAATGAGGGTAGAAAGATTGCTAAAGTGGCTAGAATCACATTCAGCCAAACAAATGGCGTTAAAGGTAATAAAGCACCTAAGTAACTGGCGAAACTAAATAAGGGGCCGGGCATGAGTTGAGCCAGCGCATAACCTAAGTCAAATTGTTCGGCAGATAAAATATGGCTGACGACGAAGTCCTGATGTAAAAGTGGCAAAATAATATGCCCGCCACCAAAAACCAAAGATGCTGCTTGGTAAAAACTAAACAGGCTCTGTGAGAACAGTGAAGAAGATGAATGCCACACCATAAAAACCACAAAAGGCAAAACAAAGGCAATTAGCCAAAGATAAGTCTGCTTTGCTTGGACTTTTGATTTTAAGCTGCTGTCTTGAAACTTTGATGTCGAATCCGATGCGAAATAAATACCGACCAGAGCAGCCACTAAGATGACGATAACTTGGCTGAATGACCATGGCACAAAGTAAAGAAACAAGGTGCTAAGTAGCATCAGCACATATTGCCAAATAGTTTTACAGAAACTTGTCAACATTTGCCAAAACACCCAGATCACCACAGTAAAAACGATCAACTGAATGCTATGTAGTGTCATCGCACTGAGTTGATTGAAATACTGCTGACCCAGTACCGCGAAACATGCCATGAGGAGCATAGACGGCAAAGTAAAACCGAGCCAAGCCGCGCACGCACCGCGGTAGCCTTGGAGTTGATAACCAATGGCAATACCCACTTGGCTGCTGGTCGGCCCTGGGAGCAATTGTGCGAGAGCAACCAACTGGGCATATTCAGCATCACTCAACCATCGAAGTTGCTGTACAAAATGACGGTGAAAAAACACCAAATGAGCAGCAGGTCCACCAAAAGACAAGCAGCCCAATTTTAAAAAGTGCAGAAAGATGCAAGTGAGATGCTGAGTGCACATGTTGAATTATGCTGACAAATTGAAACAGATTATAATGCTGGAATATGACGCTTTTACGAAAAGCAACAGTACATGCACTGCTGATTTTCATACACTATGCTGCTGGAAAACTTTGCTCTATCTCAACCTCGGTGAATCATGTTGAACATTAAACTTAGCCTTATGTCGTTTACATTGCTCGCTTTAGCAGGCTGTCAAAGCATGCCCAAAGTGGCTCAAGAAACGCCAAATCAGGCTTTTTCAGCCGAAACTGACTCAGGGGAAGCTCAAGAGCGACTTAACCAGATCAATTTTAAACAGCTCAAAAAAGAACAAAACCGCCCTATCATTGCCTTGGTGTTGGGGAGTGGTGGTGCACGTGGTTATGCGCATATTGGCGCGATTCAAGTTTTAGAACAGTCGGGGATTCGTCCCGACTTTATCGTGGGAACGAGTGCTGGCAGTATCGTCGGCTCACTGTATGCCAGCGGTAAAAATGCCAATCAAATTCGTGAGATTGCGCTGAATATGAAAGCCAATGATGTGCGCGATATTCGTTTGGACATGAAAGGTTTCTTTGATGGTCAAAAAGTTGAAGACTATGTCAATGAACAAGTGAGCGATGTTCCACTTCAGCGCTTACCTATCCCGATGTATGTGGTGGCGACGCAGTTAAAAGAAGGTAAAAAAGTCGTCTTTAACTATGGCAATACTGGGCAAGCGGTTCGAGCATCTGTATCGATCCCGAGTATGTTCATTCCAACCAAGATTGGTGTTGATGAATATGTGGATGGTGGTTTAGTCAGCCCAGTACCAGTTGATGTGGCACGTAAGTTAGGGGCGGATATTATTATCGCGGTCGATATTCTGGCGCAGCCAATGTATACCGAAACCTCAAATGTTTGGGGGCTGTTTAACCAAAATATCAATATTATGCAAAAGAACCTTGCACAAATTGAGCTGAAAAATGCCGATATTGTGATTCAGCCAGACTTACGTGAAAAGGTGCATATCTTTGATGTCAGCGGACGTGAGTTGACCATGCAAGCTGGGGTCGATGCAACCGTTGCACAGTTAGGACAGATTCAAAAAGTTTTTGCGCAGAAAAATTATAAGCAAAAATTGAATATTCAAAGTATTCAAGTAAGAACGCATTGATCACGCGTGATTTCAAAATAAAAGCCTGAATGGACTGGACTAGTATGTGTTTCTATAACTCGAAATACAGCCAATCAGGCTAAAAGCCATTTATATGCTGTGAAAATATCACAGCGACAATGTTTTTGAATAAATTAAAATTTAAAGAAGGCCTATAGATTCAAAAGCTTAGTCTTCTTTATATATATTTTTTTGAATGATAGTCAAATCACTATAAATAATAATGATGGTTTTGTTACCAAATTTAGCGTTCAAAACCGATATAATAAATGTCACATATCCTATTATCTTACCAATTAGAGAACGCGATGTCCCCATTAGATCAAATTGCTGCGGCTGCGGATGACCAGTCTGAACTCACTATGTCGGTCTTAATGACACCTGATATGGCGAATTTTTCAGGAAATGTGCATGGTGGCACCATTTTGAAACTGTTAGACCAAGTGGCATATGCGTGTGCGAGTCGTTTTTCAGGAAGTTATGTGGTGACCTTATCGGTTGATAAAGTCAATTTTAAAGAGCCGATTCATGTGGGCGAGTTGGTGACTTTCTTGGCAAGCGTGAACCATGTCGGTCGTACTTCGATGGAAATTGGTATTCGTGTTGAAGCACAAAATATTCAAAAGCGTACAGTACGCCATACCAATAGCTGTTACTTCACCATGGTTGCGGTAGATGAAAATGGTAAGCCAAAACAAATTCCTGCGTTGAATTTGGACAATGACTGGAAGCGCTGTCGTTTTGAAGCAGCAGAACAACGTAAGGTCGCGCGTTTACAAGAGAACCATCATCCTTCGTGCAGTATTTATAAAAAAGCATCGCATAGTTAAGTTTTAAAAAACGATCTCCTGTATAGGGGATCTTTTTTATGTCTGACGTTTATGTTTTGAATAGAAGCCCATATGGGCAAACTACGCAAATTTGGCTTTCTGCACCTGTTGATCTCGAATTTCTATAGTCCATGTACATAAATTAAAAGAAACCAAGACAGGATATATCTTGGTTTCAAGTGACGCTAAAAAGTTGTTGCGATCCAGCAGGAGAGTAAAGCCACTGGATCTCTCAACATTTCAATTATTTAGCGGCTTTTTCTTGATTCGGTTGCTCTGCTGATGCTTCCGAAGCTGGTGCATTTGCACTTAAGTCTGTGGTTTCAGCTGTTTCTTGGGTTGATACCACAACTTTGTCTTCTTGAGCTGGCGCTTGTTGAGGTGCAGCAAAAGTTGCAAAGCTCGCAGCTGTTAAAGATGTTGCAATAATTAAGTGTGAAAGTTTCATGGTTTTGGCATCCTTATATTTTATAGATAAAAATAGTTCAGACTGATCATCACATCAATTTGAACTGAGCTTCATGCTATCGCCTGAATATCTGCGGTTCAATCGAAGCAACAATGTGAAAAGTGCACATTACCTAAAACTACAGATGATGAAAAAATAGTAAGCTTTAAGTAACAAGTAGAAGTTTTTTGTGAATAGATTGAGAGGGAATGAAGAATTAATGATCAATATAGATGTTTGAAAACTCACATAAACTGTACAAAGCATGCGAATTAAGTGCGAAACCCTAATTTCAGTTTTGAGTAAAATGTAAGGAAGTTTGTCTAATACGGGTATCGATGAATGAAATGTCAGCCAATTGAATGCTGAGTGTTCGATGTCATGGATTTGAGATGAGAAAATTGGTTATTTAAATTAAGATGACAGCTTATTTTATTGTGCTGTTTTTATTATATTCCATGCTAGGTATAAAATTTTGAAACTGATGTCGATGCCGCAGGCGGTTCCTACGCATATTATTTCGGGCTTTCTTGGCGCGGGTAAAACTACTTTGCTCATGCATTTGTTAGGTCAGAAACCGGAACATGAAGTTTGGGCGGTACTGATGAATGAGTTTGGGCAAATTGGCGTAGATCAACAGCTCATGCCACAAACAGAAGGCTATGCGGTGAAAGAATTACTCGGTGGTTGTTTATGTTGTAGCAGCCAACTACCGATGCAAATTGCACTGTCTCGGTTTCTCTCAGAACAAAAGCCTGATCGGCTGTTTATTGAACCCACAGGCTTGGGACATCCAGCACAGTTACTGGAGCAACTGACCGAGCCACATTGGCACTCGACCCTGCACATGCGTGCACCGATCACGGTGCTGGATGGTTCGCGTTTACATGATCATGCTTGGACAGCACAAAATCTTTATCAGGATCAATTAAAAGCGGCGCAGATTGTGGTGGTTTCGCATCAAGCTCATATGCAAAAAGCAGATCAAGATGCTCTTGAAAAACTGCAAACCGAATATAAGCCTTATGCTCAGCAGTGGCTTATGGCAGAGCAGGGCAAGATTGAGCTTGCGCAAATCGATTTTGAGTACATCGGAGCAAAACGACTAAAGCAGCCTTTACTGAACATTCAGCAACAGTTGAAAGCGACTCAACAAGATTTTCCCGAGATTAAACAGTTGCCGTATCACTATGTAGAAACGGCACAAGGTTATAGTGTTGCTGGTTGGAAAATGCCGAAGCGTTGGGTTTTCAACTTTTACGATTTATTAGATTTGCTTTGTGAACAGCAAGATTGGCGACGGATTAAAGGAATTTTCCATACCAATCAGGGGTGGAAGGCATTTAATTTCAATCCTGAACAATTTAACTATCAAGATGTGGAAGAAGGGATTGATAACCGAGTTGAATTGATTGTTCAAAATGAAAGAGATTGGATGGATTTTGAAAGCGCACTTTTTGAATGTCGCATAGAGCAATGACTTAAATTGTTTTAAGCAAAAAAAGCCGAAATCTTATATGCTAGTCGGCAAATTTGAGGATGGTATGTATGGCGCTTAAAGCTACAATTTATAAGGCAGATTTGAATATTGCCAATATGGATGTCCACCAATATGGGGACTATCAACTGACTTTGGCATTGCATCCTTCAGAAACCATTGAGCGTTTGATGGTGCGTTTGTTAGCGTTTGCACGTTTTGCGGATGAAGCTTTAGAGTTTACCAAAGACTTATTTGAAACCAATGAGCCTGCGCTGTGGGAAAAGGACCTCACGGGTCAGTTGGTGAAATGGATTGAAGTGGGCAGCCCAGACGAAGATAAAGTGAAAAAAGCCAGTGCACGTTGTAAGCAAGTGGCGATTGTCACTTATGGCACAGCTGTCGATGAATGGTATAAGCGCAACAGTAAGTTGAAGACATTGAACAATGTAGAAATCTGGCAGTTGTCGACTGCAAGTACTGAAGCGGTTCAAGCCCTGTGTGAGCGTACCATGCAACTTCAGTTGAATGTGATGGATGGTGAGTGGACTTTAATTGGTGAACATGCTCAAGCCATTATTGAGTGGACGCAATTGCAATAAGCATACAGTTTAACTAGATTTATTGATTGAATAGGTTGGAGTGAAATCATGAGCGCAGAATTAGAAATTATTGATTTAGTTGTCGGTGAAGGTAAAGAAGCGGTTAAAGGTGCTTTAATCACCACACATTATACGGGCTGGTTAGAAGATGGAACCAAGTTTGACTCATCGTTAGACCGTGGAAACTACTTTGAAACCGTGATTGGGACAGGCCGTGTCATTAAAGGTTGGGACCAAGGTATTATAGGCATGAAAGTGGGCGGTAAACGTAAACTCATTGTGCCGGCACATTTGGCTTATGGTGAGCGTAAAATGGGTAATATTATTCCTGCCAATTCAAATTTGATTTTTGAAATTGAGTTGTATGATGTAAAAACACGTGATTAATCAAAAATATTGATAAATAAAAGAGTCAATTACAAGGATGTATTTGATTCATTTGTAAAAACACTTGGTTTTTAAGAAAAACATTTGTAGATTAATTATTAGGCAGAGCGTATTTAAGGGAAGAGTCGCTTTTGTATAGCTCATTGAGCAAACGGTCTTTGTTTGGGTTTGTTTTAAGCTGTTTGCTGGTTTTAAGTTTGATACCTTCGACGTGGGCACAATATGAAGCTGAGCCCACGCAGTATTATTTGCATCAAAAAAATGTCAATGACATTCAATTCACCGAACAAACCACCAGTTATTTAAAAGGTACATGGTCTTATTATGACCAAGAGCTGATTTCTCAGCCTAATCGTAAACTCCCTTCTAAAACTACCGAATTGCCAATTTCATTTCAAGAACTTACAGGCAGTAATACGGGTTATGGGACTTTTGTCGGTCATTTCAAAATTCCGGATGAATTTATTGGCCGAAGATTAGCCATTCATATCCCCAATCAAAATTGTGCTTATCGGATTTATCTCAATGGCGATTTTTTAGTTCGTTTAGGGGATGTCGCGGATAATGCGGGAGCACAGCAAACAGAAAATGCACCGCGGATTGCTTATTTTGTCCCTGACGGCCCCTATTTTACTTTAAGTATACAAGCCTCAAACTTTAACAATTTACGCGGCGGCCTTGAAAGCCCCATGCATATTGGCATTGCTAAAACCATCAATCGACATTATCAGCAATTGATGATGAGTATCGCCATGATCTGTGGCGTGGTGTTTGGTGTAGGAATGTTCACCACCATGTTCTCGATGTTCCGTGGTTCAGATGAACGGAATAGTAAAAGTATTTTTGTTTTTGGTATTTTTATTTTATTTCTTGCCTTACATAATCTTTTTACCGCGCCATATGCTTATACGACTTTCCTAGATATCAACTGGTTGTGGGGCATACGCTTAGAATATTTATTTATCTATTTAGCGGTCATGTTTTTTTTGAGCTATATGTATTTGCTCAATCAGCACTATTTACAGCATTGGATTTATACCGTTTCCATGTTGGTTTTGACCTTGAATATCGTCATTACCTTGTTATCCGAGCAAGTTGTTTTTGAGCAGCTGGCTTTTTATAGCGCTTTTTTTAGTATTATTATTTTGCTTAATTTTGCCTATGGTTTTTACATTACTTTAAAGACCAAACAAAAATATTCGAAACTCAATTTATACGCCGTGGTATTGCTGTGTATATCGTTCATTCATGACTTTTTGTTGACGCTACATGTGATTGATTCGATTCATCTCTCTTTTATCTTTACCAGTCTGTACGCACTTTTGGTGATGTTCCAACAATCACGTAACTATGCTTATCAGACTTACCATACTGAACGTTTGAATAATAATTTAATTGAATTGAATGATTCTCTAGATCAAAAAGTGCAACAGCGCACTTCACAGTTACATGACTTAAATGAAAAACTCGAATATCAAATTCAAATTGATGCCTTAACAGGCGCCTATAATCGGCGTGCATTGAATCAAGAAATTCAGCAGCGCTTTGTTGAAACACAACAAAATAGTCATGCAACTTTGGTTTTTGCCATGATGGATGTCGATTATTTCAAAAATTATAATGATTACTATGGTCACTTAAAGGGCGACGAAGTCCTGCAAAATCTGGTGAAAGTGATTGGTGCAGTATTGCCACATAATGCCTACTTAGCACGTTATGGTGGGGAAGAGTTTGCCATTGTTTTATATAATGTCCCAATTGTGATTATTAGTCAGATCATGCAAACCGTTTTAGATGCAGTGCGTAGTGCGCGCTTTGAGCACCATAACCGCCTAGATGGCAAAGATTATGTGACTTTGAGTATGGGAGTGTCGTGGATGGATCGTGAAACGAGTTATGCCAATATTCACGACCTTATGAAAGCGGCCGATTTAAAACTGTATCAAGCCAAAGAAGCGGGGCGTGATCAGATGAAAATGCCCAATGAATCCTATGAAAATGAGTGATTTTTAGGTGAGTCATGCTTCGGTCAATCACCTTTAGGATAAGAGTTTAACCATAGCCACCATTTTGGGATTTGGGATGTCTTGGACGTGGATTTGAAAGCCATGTTTTTGATAAAAAGTGCATGCCGTTTGGGTGCTTTCTAAACTCATTTGACGAATTTTTTTACGTTTAAGATGTTCAATAACGGTTTCTAATAAAGCTTTCCCAATGCCGCGCTGTTGTTCAGCGGATGAAATATAATTGAGTAAAATACGACCTTGATCACTGACCATAATAAAACCCACTACGTGCTGATTGAGTACATAGACCCAGCTGTCGTTATAGTGCATCCACATAATCAGGTTGGATTGGGTTTTATTTTCTAGCCAAATTTGAATCGTACTTTCATGGCGATGATGGTCTTTGATACATGATCGAATACTGTCGTGCACGACATTTAAAATTTCAGGAATGTCTTGAAGTTGGGCTGCCCGTATCATCTTTTCTTCTTAGAGCTATAGAAACAGCTATTTCATGCTAGCGACTGTATTTATTAAATTGAATTACTGTTAGTACGGATGTAACTTTGTTGTTCAATCACACTAAATTAATTATTTTTTATAGTGATTTTGTGAGTGAAAAATCACATATCGTGATGCCTTTCACATTCGTGCGAATATGTGTTGAATCACTTGAATTGGTCTGAGAATCAACACCCAATTACAAGTCATCGAATTGAGCATTTGAGTTCATACGCAGTCTGCTTTAATTATTTTGATGTTTATTTGAGCGATAATGCTGTATTTTAAAAGGGAATATTTGTTACGAGAGCAGGGCATGGCGACATTTTTACTGATGATTTGCATACTCATTGCTTTGGTTGCGGCATCTATTATTGTAATCAAAATTCAAAAAAAGCACCGCTTTCTGAAGCGACAAAAAAAAGCGGTTGAATCGGAAGCAGCATCTGTGCAAATGGCAACGCATACCAATATATCACCTCAGGTTGAGCGTGTTATTGAAGTTGATGCTTATGAACAAGAGCTGTTCGATGACGTGGCGACTCTATTTTTAGATCAAGCGATATTGCTCACGGTCGAAGAAGATGCAACGTTGATGCAAAGCACATTATTGGTCAAAATGCCTGCGAAAACCCAGACGCAAATTCGCAAAATGGATTTAAATGAATGGTCTATTTTTTGGAGCTTTTATGATCAGTCGCTTGAATACTATGTAAGTCGTTATGGCATGTTTTATACGCATATTGACCGCAGTGGATGCGAGCATAAAAAAAGCCATCGTACTCGTGATTGATCTCCTCGCTTAAGCCTCTTCAGCGTCCATCACAGCCATGGATAAGTGTTTAAGAATTCGTTCTGCAACATGAGTTAGATAGAAGTCATCCTGTTTTAAGCGTGTCATTAAAATTGCGCCCTCATAATCGGCAACACTGATTTTAGCCAGTACCTCAGCTTGAGCGATAGGCATCACTTGTTGAAAATAGTGCAACAACGCCAACTCCCAATCTTGAAAAATAGACTGAATTTTGAGATGAATTTGTTCGGATAAATGCGGGATTTCCAAAGACAGCATCCCAACTAAGCAGCCTTGAATACCAATACTAAAAAAGTTGACCGCTTGTTGGTGCGCGTGTTCAAAGCGAACGTAATACTCTAAGTGCGTATCACGCAAGATACTGAACAGTTTATGGTTTAAATATTGCTGGCTAACTTGCAAAATATCTAAAACCAAAGCTTCTTTATTGGGATAATAATAATAAAATGCCGCTTTACTGAGCCCACAAGACTTTGCCAATAAATCCATACTGGTGCCTGCATAACCATGGGTTTTAAAGGTTTGCATGCAGTGCAACTGGATTTGTTCTTTACTCAGTTTTTGTGGGCGCATAGAGCTTTAACGTTCCGTAGTGGTTGGTGATGATAAATAGCCATTGAAAGTGTTCAGCATATCTTCCCAGATGGCTTCGGCCCCCTGGCGGAAATATCCCATGTGTCCAATTTCTTTTAAGCCATAGTCATTGGCTTCAATATTGAGATAATGCATGTTCGCATGTCGATAATGCTGCATAAATGCATGCCTTGAGTTGGGTAAAGCCCAGTCATCATCCAGTGCTGAAACAGCATAGATTGGGGTTTTGACCTGTGCATACTGTTCCAGTAAGTGTTGTTGCTCTGGATCTGCAAAAAAGTAGGTCGGATTTTTACACCATTTTCGCCACTGTGTGTAGACATCCACAGGTAAATCGGTGCCCATTTTCAGCAGGCTCCAAGGCAGATAGCCCTTTAGTGCAACCATCGGCGGGAAAATAAGATTCCACATGACATGTACTTTCATTTTCTCCCGAAACGGCATATAGCCATGCCAACCCGCACCTGTGCCAAAGCAATACATCGCAGTGACTTGGTCATGGTTGCGGGTTAAACCGAGTGCTTGGCCTCCATAAGAGTGTCCAACCACAAAAATAGGTTTGTCATCTTTGTGGATAGAGTCAATGGCAGCCGACAAGTCTAGCTGCCCCCAGTCCAAATAGGACATGCTAAAACCTTTGAGTTGCTTCGGTGCAGAAAGCCCCACACCACGATAATCAAAAGTTAGGACTTGATAACCTAGAGCTACTGCATACTCAGCAAAGCGACGATAGAACTGCTGTGGTACACCTGTTGCACTGGCAACAATGATGTTGGCTTTGATCGGCTCAGATGAGCGATAACGTGTACCAACGAGTACATAACCATCGGTTGCTGAAAATTTTACAGTTTGTTTTTGAATTTGGGGCGAATCTAAATGGGCTGTGGCTTGCATCATCGTTTCTTCTTTTTGTTAAATACTAAAGTCGGTTCCAGACTTTTGAGCTTTACTGTCCTTTAAACTGAGCAGGGCGGCGTTGTAGCATTGCCATGACACCTTCTTGGACATCTTGGGTTTTGAGTAGCGGGCTGAGGTGCTCTTGTAAATGTGCAAAGGCATAGTCTGCACCGTGCTGTACGGCTTGTTGCGCAGAAGCCAGCGTAGCTTGAACGGCGAGTGGTGCAACTTGTGCAATTGATTCTGCAAGGGCCAATGCTCGTTCTAATGCAGCATTTGGCGTGGATGCTTTTACGACCTCGGTAATTAAATTGAGATCGAGAGCTACTTGTGCATTGAAGCTGTCACCTGTGAGTAGATAGCGCATAGCCTTGTTCCAACCCGCCGCTTGTACAAAGCGAACCGTTGCACCGCCAAAGGGTAAAATACCGCGCTGCACTTCCATTTGGGCAAATTGTGTATTGGCATCGGCAATCACCACATCGGCATTGAGCATCAGTTCAATTCCCGCGGTAAAACAAAAGCCTTGGACTGCCACAACCACGGGTTTGGTGCGGGGTCTGGAACTGGTGCCCCAAGGGTTAATTTGTGACGCGGGAAAGTCGAAAACGCCTGCAGTGAGTTTGGGTTGCAACTCAACCAAATCAAGCCCAGCTGTAAAGTGTTCCCCGTGTGCAAAAATCACGGCACAGCGCAGTGAAGGATCATCCTCATATTCGGTGAGGGCCAGTGATAAGTCATGAATCATATGACTATCGAAAGCATTGCGCTTGGCTGCGCGGTCTAAACCAATTAAAAATAATGAACCGCGAACTTCGCGACTGACACGGCCTTGTTGTTCTGACATTTTGATTATTCCTGCATCGTTTTATAAGTTTTTAAACGATTGTTAGAAAACTGTCAAAACTTATGCGTATTCATTCTGTGACTCGACAGTTTGATCCGATTCCCCGAAAAAAGAACGACGTTTAGATTGAGTGGAATTGTCTTGCCTTTATTGAGTTTTTTTTCATAATAGCAGCACTTCTTTGAATACCAGTTGAACCATGTCTAGCCTTGAAATATTTGCAGTCATCATTAGCTTAATTGGGGTGACGTTGACCATTAAGCGCAATATGTGGTGTTGGTGGTTTAACTTCGCTGCTTTCTTGTTATATGCCTATTTGTTTTATACCTATAAGTTATATGGTGAAACCATTTTGCAGTTTTTCTTTGTAGTGGTGAACTTTTACGGTTTTTATCACTGGCTCAAAGGTAAACAACAAGATCATGACATTCGGATTGAACCGATTACAGTTCGGCAAGTGATTTTGCAAATGCTACTTGCCGCTGTGGCTGGTGCAGCATTTGGCTTGAGCTTAAAGTATTTTACCGATGCTGCTGTACCGCTATTGGATGCGCAGCTCGCAGCATTTAGTCTGTTGGCGACCTATTGGACCAGTCGTAAACATATTGCGACATGGATACTGTGGGTATTTGTTGATATTGTTTATGTTGGTATGTTTATCTATAAAGATTTGTTCCTAACCGCAGCTTTATATGCAGGCTTTGTTGGCTTGGCGGCTTTTGGATGGTGGCAATGGACACAGGTACGCCATAAACAACAGCTGAAAAGTGTTTAGGCTAGGTAATGTTGATTGACTTTAAACACGTACAATTGGTTCAATTTGAGTCGGTCATCGAACGGTTAAAGGGAAGTCCAAAGCAATATCTGGACTTTGATTCGGTTGCGGATTTTTATCAGGCCACTTGGCTGGGTGATTTACCCAGCAGTGCAATTTGGTCGGTTACAGGACTGGATGATGGGGCCGAGCATTTTGATATTCGCTTGGCCTGTTTTGAGCGTGTGGTTTTTATTTATATTGCAGATGATATTGTCATACAGAATGGCACACATTGAAATCTAGATCACGGTATAGTCGGTGCTGGAGCATCGTCTATATTTGACCCTTCTACAGGATGACGAGATCCAGTTTTTCAGTCCTGATCAGGGCATGGATGTTTACAAAAACAAAAAATAAAGGATTTAATACTATGGCACATCAGTTTGTAGTCAATGCCACCATCAAAGGTGTTTCATTGGATGACTTCCGTCGACTCGCAGCCGATATCAGCTTACATGAAAATGTTTGTCGTCGTATTCCCAGTGAGAAGTTGGAAATTTTGGAGTCGAATAAAGTCGGCGATATTTATACCCTCAAGCGCGCGTATAATTTGGATGTCAATATTCCCGATATTGCGAAGAAATTTCTAAAAGATGCTTTTCGTTTACAACGTACGGACGTCAGCAATTTAGTTGTGCTCAGCTCGGAAGTTCGTTTAGACCCCAACTTACCTTTAGAAGCCGTGTGCCAACGTAGTGTATCGGGTAATGATGAGCAGATTCACTTTCAACTGGAATGGACGGTAAAAGTAAAAGTACCATTAATTGGCGGTATGTTAGAAAAACATGCTGAAGGTGAAATCCGTAAGTTTAGCCAAATCGAGTTGGATATTGTGGAAGATGAACTGCGCCAAAATCTGCATGCAGAAACCTTAAGCTAAAGGCTTTGACCTCATGTTTTCAAAGTAGCTTACATAAAAAGAAACCCTTCGATTGAAGGGTTTTATCATTTTATGGCTTGGTTTCAAACTGAGTTCGATAAACCAAAGCTGTGAAGAAGCAAACCAAACAGACCAGCCAAATATAATACATCGCGCCAATGTTGCTATAGAGACTGAGCCATTGAACCAAAGGCAGTGTGATGCCTCCTGCAATGGCATAGGCGACATTATAGGAAAACGAAATGCCCGAAAAGCGGATCGGAGCAGGGAACATTTTGACCATGCTATAGGACACAAGCCCTACCGTGCCTGAAAAGAATCCCAAAAGCATATACAGTACAAACACAGTAGTTGGACTGACCGCACCTAAACTGTGGTAGAAAATGGTCGCGATAGCGGCAACACCGAGCGAGCCAACAATCAGGACTTTGGCTGCACCAAAACGATCGGCTAAGGTCCCAGCGAGTATACATCCCAGCATTTGCATGATGATCGCAGCACTTTGCATTTGAAAAGCATCGCTACGTTCAAAGCCAAAGGCGCCCGTCAGTAAGTTTGGCATGGCTAAAATCAGTACCACCACGCAAGCGGTTAAGAACCAGGTCAAGAGTATGCCAATCACCACGGCAGTTTTATGACGGGCTAAGACTTGTTTTACCGGCACTTCTTTAGACAGCTCTTTACGTGCTTGCATGGCTTTGAATACTGGGGTCTCTTTCAAATAACTACGTAAATACAAGGCTACTAAGCCAAAAATACCGCCCACAATAAAGGGAATGCGCCATGCCCAATCATGTACAGATGTTTCACTAAACTGAAGAGAAATGAACAGTGACATTAAAGCACCGAGCAAGATGCCGAGTGACAAACCAGCCGTAAGTAAGCCATTGGCAAAACCAATTTTTTCAGATGGAACATGCTCAGAAACAAAGGTCCATGCCGCTGGAATTTCTCCACCAATTGCAATGCCTTGTACCACCCGCATAAGGAGCAAAAGCAGCGGTGCAGCATAACCAATCGTTTCAAAAGTTGGCATAACCCCGATCATGAGGGTAGGTAAAGCCATGAGCAAAATAGATAAACTAAAGAGGCGCTTGCGCCCGATGAGGTCGCCAAAGTGCGCCATGACTACACCGCCAAGTGGACGGAAGAAGTAACCTGCGGCAAAAATACCATAAGTATTCAGCATGGCCCAAAATGGGCTGAGCCCTGCGGGAAAGAACAACTCTGAAATAATTTTGGCGTAAAAAACATAAATAACAAAGTCATAGAACTCAAGTGCACCACCGAGTGATGACAGCCCAAGGGTACGTTTGTCTTCTCTGGTCAAACGTGGTGTTGCATCCATGCGTATATTTCCAAAGCTAAATAAAGGTTTATATTTGATTTTAAAGAAGTCTTTTTTGAATGAATAATCAATCTTTCTTTACTGGGTGTGAACTAAAAATTATACATGAATCAACATCGTTGATTTGACGGTCAACGTAAATATATAACGCAGGCGAGATAAAAAGCTTATGATATAAAAAGAATAAATAGGTATAAAAATTAGGATTTGTGTATGAGTGTCATTTTACCTGTTGCACAACGTGGTGAAGATATTTTAAGACTTAAAGCCGCTCGCGTAGCAGATGCAGAATTTAATAGCGACTGGCTCATGCTGTTGGCCTCTGCCATGATTGCGACCATGTTGGAGCGGAGCGGTGTGGGCATTGCCGCACCACAAGTCTATATTTCAAAGCGGGTCATTATTGTGGCTTCACGGCCAAATTTACGCTATCCCGATGCGCCTGAAATGGACGCCGTGGTGATGGTCAATCCTGAGATTTTAGAGTTTTCGCAGGCAACGACCTTAGGTGAAGAAGGCTGTTTAAGCGTACCGAATGAGCGTGGTCAGGTACAGCGTGCGCAAAGCATTAAGGTGCTGTATCACACTTTGACTGGTGAGGTAATGGAAAGCACTTTTGAAGGTTTTCCTGCACGCATTGTGCAACATGAAATAGACCATCTAAATGGTATTTTATTTGTCGATCGCCTGAGTGCTTAGGCGCGAGTGTTGTTTTATTCATCTTTATATTTAAACTGTTGTGGGGTTTGTCCCAAATGACGTTTAAACATGCTACTAAACGCACTCGGATTGCTATAACCAAGAGATCTTGCAATCTGCGCAACGGACTCGCCACTGGCAATTTTACTTAAGGCATGGGCAATATGCATTTGCTGAACCCATGCACGATAAGACAGCCCTGTTTCCTTTTGAAACATGCGCATCAAGGTTCTGGAGCTGGTGCCAATTTCATCAGCCCATGTGCTTAAATCTTTTAACTGATCGGGCGTACTTAATAGCGCTTGGCAAATATTCATTAAGCGTCGATCTTGCGGCCATGGAATTTGAATCGGCAACAGATTGGCTTTATGAATTTCATCAAAAATTAAAATCTGTAGAGATCGTGACAGTTCATCAGAGCTGATCAGCTCGGAAGGTGGAATGTGTTCAATCGCATTGAGTCGAATCAAGAGTTCATGCAATAACTTGCTAACCCGAATAATAAAACAATGTTGCCCTAGCAGTGCAGCTGCATCTGCCTGAACCAATGCGGTATTGAGTTTCACCCGACTTAATGAAATCACACTGTGTTCAACATGTGCCGGAATCCATAGCGCGCAC
Organism: Acinetobacter sp. 8I-beige; assembly: GCF_902505955.1. Taxonomy (NCBI): domain Bacteria; kingdom Pseudomonadati; phylum Pseudomonadota; class Gammaproteobacteria; order Moraxellales; family Moraxellaceae; genus Acinetobacter; species Acinetobacter sp. 8I-beige. The sequence continues at coordinate 341,698 of NZ_LR732792.1, forward strand.
ATTGGCGGCACGATCCAGACATGATTCGGGGTGAACACTTGAATCATCCCTGTCGAAGCATATAGAAACTGCGCCCGCGAATGGGTATGCGCAGGGGTAATCTCTCGATAGGTATGCTCAGAAGAAAGCCCAATCACCAATTCGGACATTTCGGTTTGAATCAGAGAATTTGGCATGTGCAGTTTAAAATTGTCAGTTATACAATGATTATTGGAAGATAGTCTTATGAATGACATTTTACAATCAATGCCTGATGAAAAATACATGGAGTTTGCGAGGGATGTCGTCTTCAATTCAAATGAAAGAGGGTATGGGTCAAGCTACAATCAATGAGCAACCGCAAGGTATGATTATAAAAGTGGTGGGAGCGGTGGCGGTTGCGCATCTGCTCAACGACTTGATTCAAGCAGTTTTGCCAGCCATTTATCCAATGCTGAAAACCAATTTTTCCCTAAGCTTTGCGCAAGTCGGATTAATTTCATTGGTCTATCAAATTACGGCATCGCTACTGCAACCTTGGATTGGACTGTATACCGACAAACATCCGAAACCTTATCTGCTGCCACTCGGCATGGTGGTGACTTTTAGCGGCATTTTACTGTTGGCATTTTCACCAAATTTTATTGTACTGCTTATGGCTTCGGCATTGATTGGTGTGGGATCTTCAACCTTTCACCCTGAAGCCTCTCGTGTGGCGCGAATGGCTTCAGGTGGACGCTTTGGTACAGCACAATCGACCTTTCAGGTCGGTGGCAATACTGGTACAGCCATTGGGCCTTTATTGGCAGCGTTGATCATTGTACCGTTTGGACAGCATGCCGTGGCATGGTTGATTGTATTTGCTTTACTTGCGATTTGGGTTCTGTTCGGTGTCAGCCGTTGGAGCATCAGCCACAGTAAAAAACAGTTGGCAGCACGTGCGCATCAAGTCCAAAGTAAACTACATGGGCGTCAACTCGTCATCGCGCTGTCGACCATTTGCGTGTTGATGTTTGCCAAATTTACTTACATCGCCAGCATCAGTAACTATTTCACTTTTTATTTAATGCACAAGTTTCAGCTCAGTTTACAAAGTGCGCAGTTACATCTCTTTGCCTTTTTGGCTGCGGTGGCTCTGGGTACATTTGCTGGTGGGCCGATTGGAGACCGAATTGGGCGTAAAGCAGTGATTTGGGTGTCTTTTGTTGGCATGGCACCGTTTGCTTTAATGATGCCTTTTGCCAATCTGTTCTGGACTACAGTATTGTCAGTCATAACAGGTCTAGTGCTGTCTTCTGCCTTTGCCGCAATGGTGGTCTATGCGCAAGAAGCTGTTCCGGGACGAGTTGGCATGATTGCAGGTTTGATGTTTGGTTTAATGTTTGGGGTGAGTGGCATCGCCGCAGCAGCTTTAGGATATTTAGCTGACGTCAAAGGCATTGAATGGGTGTTTGGCGTGTGTTCGTTATTGCCTTTAATTGGTTTGGCGACCTTCTTTTTACCGAAGACTCAAGCAAACTAACTGAATACTGCTGACCTTTAGTTTTAATCGCGCTATCTTATCAAACGAAGATGGCGCGATTGCATTTCGGTAGGTTGATTATCGTTATGTATAAATACATTGGGGCTATGTGCTTCGACTTTGGAGTATTGAAGCGATGACTGATTTGAATGGTGTACTCAAATTTTCCTTGGGCGTAGATCGACTTTCATTTGAAATGGATGGACAGCATATACAGCTAGATCAAGGTTTAAGCTATATACAGTCAAACAGTATGCGCCATGGGCTGCTGGATGAGCTTGCGATTGAGTCGATGATTTATGTGATTGAAGAGCTGTTAGAATCCGTTCAGATGAAGTATGCCCAACCCAAGACTGCCATGACTTCAGATACCTTATTTCAAAGAGTCTTAGCATTATTCTTTCCAGATCAGCAGCAAATTGACCGTGTGCAGCTCGAAAGTGCTTTTAATACATTTATTGAGCGCAGGGAATACTATGTGTCTAAAGTGGCTGATGACGGTCTTTCTAGTTTGGTTTACTTTATTGTACTGCGCGAGATGATGCATCACTGGAATGTGGTGGCAATAAGCACAAGCAATTAGGTCATTTGATTATAAATCTTTCTGATTTTCAGCTTCCAAATAATTTTTAGGGTTTCTTCTTTTTTCAAAGTAGAAAGAAATGATGCACAAGGAGATTTAAAAAATAAAAAAGCACCGAAATGATTTCGATGCTTTTAGGGTGTTGTTTAAACCAGCTTATTTAAGATGCTCGGCGATATCGGTAAAGATTACACCTAAACCATGCGCGCCAGCGTCAGGGTGACCTAAGCTTCGATCCCCAACAATTCCTGCACGGCCCATACGAGCGACAACCTCTTTGGTTGATTCTGCACCTTTTACCGCGGCTTGAGCACCTAAGACAAAGTTTTCTTTAAAGCTTTTGTTGGTATTTGCAGACCATGAATCCGCACATGGTACCAAGGCATCAATTAAGGTTTTATCACCCACCACAGCACCACGGCCAAATGAGCGTTCACCTGTGATTTGAATGCCTTTAACCGCATCTTGTAGCATGGCAGCAAAGTCAGCTGTTGTTAAGGTTTCTTTACCTTGGATCGATTTGCTCGCAGCACGGAAAGCAGAACCCCAAATTGGTCCAGAAGCGCCACCGCAATGCTCCATAATGATCATTGAACAGTTAAACAAGAAGTCATCCATGTGTTGCGCTTGTGCAAGTTCATGCCATTGGCGTTTAAGCTGTTTAAAGCCTTTGGCTACACTCATGCCGAAATCACCGTCACCTGCATGTGCATCAAGTTCACAGAACGGCACTTCATTTTTAATGATGCAAGCACTCATGACATCAACCACATAGCGCATATTTTCAATAGTGAATTGCTCATTGGCAATTTCTGCATGCTCTGCTTGCGTTTCAATATCTGTATTTAATGTACCTTCCACCTGTGAACCAGTTGTTGCAAACTCCAATGGCAGGGCAGCCGAACCATCCATTTTAAATGCAGGAGTATCTGCTTCAGCATCTAAATAACCTTTTAGCTCATCATCTAAAGCCAATAACGAAACAGAGGCACCAGCCATATCGATACTGGTCATATAGTTGCCGACAAAGGTGCGGTAAATTTTAATACCTCGAACTGCGAGATGTTCACAAACATCTTGGTTGAATACATACAACTCTTGTAATGGCGTTGTACCAAAGCCGTTAACAAGTACGGCAACTTCTGTTAAGTTTGGACGGTCGAGGAACAAATCATCGACTATGCGCTGTGCTAATTTTTTAGAGGGTAAAATTTTCTCACGGCGGATCCCAGGTTCACCATGAATACCTGCGCCGTATTCTATTTCGTCATCAGCTAATATCAGTGTTGGTGTACCTTTCGCGGGAACTGTACATGAGGTAAATGCAAAACCAAGGCTAGTGACATTGTCAGCAGCTTTTTGTGCAAGTGCTTTGACCTGCGCCAATTCATAGCCTTTAGATGCTGCTGCACCTGCAATTTTGTGTACAAAGATGGTTCCAGCAACGCCACGACGGCCAACAGTATATAGGCTGTCATTCACCGCAATATCATCCGCCACTTTAACAAAATCGACTTGAATACCATCATCAGCAGCAAGTGCAGCAGCATTCTGGAAGTTCATCATATCGCCAGAATAGTTTTTGATGATCATCAGTGCGCCTTTGTTTGAGGCTACTTGTTGTAAGGCTTTATAGACTTGAATTTGTGAAGGTGATGCGAAGACATCACCGCAAACAGCAGCATCAAGCATGCCTTGTCCCACAAAGCCCGCATGAGCAGGTTCATGACCACTGCCACCACCGCTGATTAAGGCAACATTTTGGTGTTTTTCTTTACGGGAAATAATTTTATAAGATTCATTGAATGCAAGTTCTGGATGAGCCAGTACAAATCCTTTGCACATTTGGACTACGATGCTTTCTGCATCGTTCATGAGTTTTTTCATTGAGCTACCAATCAGTATATATAGGAGTGAATAAGCACTAAAACTCTGGACAAAACTTCTTCACCCTTTGATGGACTTGTTCATGCGCTAATGATGGATGTTGCCATTAGAATAAAGTCGGGATTATGAATTGTAGAATATTTGCATATATTCAAAGAAATCTGTCCTTGTTTTAGCTTTTGATGCATCACTTTATTTAATCCGTCCCTGTTTTAATTAAATAAAAATGAATGCTGAGTATTAATTGATTAATCAATCAACTAATCCAAGAGGATATTAATTATATTTTATAAAATTACAATAATAGAAATGATCAATTTTTTTTAAAAATGACGATATATTTTGCTAATGCATCAAGTTTTTAGACATTTTTTAGCAAGATTTGTCATAAAAATGATGGTGATCTTTTGAGTTTCTAGAATAAGAAATCCCCTCAATTGAAGGGATTTCTTTCATCTGTTAAAGCGAGCTCGAAAGTTGTGAATTAAACAATCGAATCATCTAAATTCGGTGCTAACCAACGCTTCGCTACATCCAGTGTCCAGCCTTTACGCTTCGCATAATCCTCAAGCTGATCTTGAGAAATCTTGCCCACATTAAAGTATTCACTTTCAGGGTGCGAATAATAGAAACCACTCACAGAAGAAGGTGGCATCATCGCAAAGTGTTCAGTCAACTTCGTACCAATCTTCGCTTCCGAACCTAACCAATCAAACAACACCGCTTTTTCAGAATGCTCTGGACAAGCAGGGTAACCAGGTGCAGGACGAATACCGACATACTTCTCCTTGATCAATTCTTCATTGCTCAAAGTCTCATCGGCTTTATAGCCCCAGAACTCTTTACGAATACGTTCATGCAAATGCTCCGCAAATGCTTCGGCAAAACGATCCGCTAAAGACTGAACCAAGATGGCAGAATAATCATCACCTTTGGCTTTATATTCATTCGCCAACTCTTCTGCACCAAAGATCGATACTGTGAAACCACCAAGGTAATCGGTATTGTCTTTCGAGGTGCTAATAAAGTCGGCTAAAGATAAATTCGGCTTACCCGTGACTTTGTCAGACTGCTGACGCAAATGTTCAAAAGTATGTGTAACCTTCTGCGCTGTTTCATCAAACACGCTGACTGTATCTGCACCTGTACGTTGAGCAGGGTATAGACCAAATACAGCACGCGCATCGAAACGATTATTTTCGATCACATCTTTGAGCATGGCTTGCGCTTGATTATACAAATCCGTTGCAGCTTCACCGACAATCTCATCTTCTAAGATTTTCGGGAATTTACCTGCCAAGCTCCAAGAAATAAAGAATGGTGTCCAGTCAAAATATTCCACCAATGTTGCAAGTGGGTAGTTGGTCAGTACATGTGTTCCCATTGTATTTGGAATTGGTGGTACATAATTCGCATCCACTTTAAAGCCATTTTCAATTGATTCTACATAACTGAGTTTGGCTGCTTTTGGTTGCTTATTGGCTAAACGTTCACGAATCTTGGCATATTCCGCACGATGCTCGGCAATAAAATTACCGCGCATTTCTTTCGAGAGTAGGGTGGTTGCCACACCGACTGCACGAGAAGCATCTGCAACATAAATCACCGCATCATTTGAATATTGCGGATCAATCTTCACCGCAGTATGCGCTTTTGATGTGGTTGCACCACCAATCAATAAAGGAATGTCAAAACCTTTACGTTGCATTTCTTTGGCAACAAACACCATTTCATCTAAAGATGGTGTGATTAAACCTGATAAACCGATGATGTCACATTTTTCATCAATTGCGGTTTGCAGGATTTTTTCCGCAGGAACCATGACGCCAAGATCAACGATGTCATAGCCATTACAACCTAAGACCACGCCAACGATATTTTTACCAATATCATGTACGTCACCTTTTACCGTTGCCATCAAAACACGACCTTTGGATTGTGCATTGCCTTTTTCGGCTTCGATGTATGGGTTCAGCCATGCTACGGCTTGTTTCATCACGCGTGCAGATTTTACTACTTGCGGTAGGAACATTTTACCCGAACCGAACAGGTCACCGACCACGTTCATACCATCCATCAATGCGCCTTCAATCACATCGAGTGGACGTTTGGCTTTTAAACGGGCTTCTTCAGTATCTTCATCAATATAAGTGGTGATACCTTTGACTAAGGCATATTCAAGACGCTTTTCAACTGTTTCATTCCGCCATTCAAGATTTTCAGCTTCACGTTGAGCGCCACTATGACCACGGAATTTTTCTGCGACCTCAAGCAATTTATCGGTGGCAATTTGACCTGATTCACCTTGGTTTTTGTTCAGTACAACATCTTCAACCGCATCTTTGAGTTCTTTGGGAATATCGTCATAAATTGCCATTTGACCCGCGTTGACGATCCCCATGGTCATGCCTTGTTTGATGGCATAGTAAAGGAATACAGAGTGAATCGCTTCACGTACTGGTTCATTACCACGGAATGAGAACGATACGTTGGATACACCGCCTGAAATCATGGCATGCGGTAAATTCTGTTTAATCCAACCTGTGGCTTCAATAAAATCGACGCCATAGTTATTATGTTCTTCAATCCCTGTTGCCACGGCAAACACGTTCGGGTCAAAAATAATATCTTCAGCAGGGAAGCCCACGTCATTGACCAATACATCATAAGAACGTTTACAGATTTCACGCTTGCGTTCTGCGGTATCTGCCTGACCTGTTTCATCAAAGGCCATGACAATAACCGCAGCACCGTACTGACGGCATAAACGTGCTTTTTCGACAAACTCGTCATAACCCTCTTTTAAGGAAATCGAGTTCACGACAGGTTTACCTTGGACGCATTTTAAGCCTGCTTCAATGATTTCCCATTTTGATGAGTCAATCATGATTGGCACACGAGAGATATCAGGCTCAGATGCGACCAGATTGAGGAAATGCACCATCGCATTTTGCGAATCAAGCATCCCTTCATCCATGTTGATGTCGATGATCTGTGCGCCTGCAACGACTTGCTGCTGTGCAACCTCTAGGGCTTCAGCAAACTTTTCTTCACGAATTAAGCGTAGGAACTTTTTTGAACCTGTAACGTTGGTACGTTCACCGACGTTAACGAATAATGAATCATCATAAATATTAAAGGGTTCTAAACCACTTAAACGACATGCAGGTCTGGTTTCTGGAATCTGACGTGGTTTTATATCTTTAACCGCATTGTAAATGGCACGAATATGATCAGGCGTCGTACCACAGCAACCGCCTGTAATATTGATCAAACCACTTTCGGCAAACTCTTTGATGAACGCTGCGGTTTGCTCTGGGGTTTCATCATATTCACCAAAGGCATTTGGTAAACCTGCGTTTGGATGGGCAGAGACAAAAGTATCAGCAACATCAGCAATGGTTTTCACGTGCGGGCGTATGGCATCTGCACCCAAGGCACAGTTAAAACCAATTGAGAGTAAATCGCCATGACGCACCGAGTTCCAGAACGCTTCTGCGGTTTGGCCTGTTAAGGTACGGCCTGACGCATCGGTAATGGTCCCTGAAATCATCAGGGGTAATTCACGACCAAGTTGTTTGAACACTTCTTTCACTGCAAAGATTGCCGCTTTACAGTTCAAGGTATCGAACACGGTTTCGATCAAGAGGATGTCTGCACCACCTTCGATTAAGGCGTGCGTTGCTTCAATATAGTTTTCTTTCAGTTCATCAAAGGTAATGTTACGGAACGCTGGGTCATTTACATTGGGTGAAATTGAACAAGTACGTGAGGTTGGGCCAAGTACGCCTGCAACAAAACGTGGTTTATCTGGGGTTGAATATTTGTCGCATGCTGCACGCGCTAAACGTGCTGCTTCACGGTTGATCTCTGGAACGAGGTCTTCCATGTGGTAGTCCGACATCGAAACACGTGTGCCGTTAAAGCTGTTGGTTTCAATAATGTCTGCACCCGCATCCAAATAAGCTTCATGAATGCCTTGAATAATTTGTGGCTGAGTCAGCACCAAAAGGTCGTTGTTGCCTTTGAGGTCAGAAGCCCAATCTACAAAGCGTTCACCACGATAATCTTCTTCTTCGAGCTTGTGACGCTGAATCATGGTACCCATTGCACCATCGATAATAAGGATGCGCTCGGAAAGAAGTGCTTTTAAGGTGGCAAGTGTAGACATTCAAAACTCACAAACAGGTTTTCAAAACGTGCAATATTTTAGCAGAAAAGCAGATTGATTGATGTCTAATTCAAGTGGTATTGGCTATATGGCAAATAAAAAAGGCTGATTTAGCTTTGGTTTTCACGAAAGTGAAATATAGACCCGCTATGTTTATAGATCAGAATAAATAGAGATGAAAAATATTGATTGGAGCAGATTGTTACAGACAGCACAGCCAAATGTAAGGAAATAATTCAGCGTAATCCGCACCGAAAAGTTAAATTTTGAGCCAGCACAGTGCGTTCAAGGCTTATAGCTGACTTACTGCTGATTTAAAATAAGCCAATTATGAAAAAATTGGCTTCATGTGACAGGCATTTGTCATATAATTGTCACAATTAAATTGAACAATAGGGGATATTGATATCCTCTTTAGCCGTCTGCATGAATTCTAATATTCCTCCCGTCCAAGATCAGGTGCACGTGACACAGGTCAAGTCGACGAATGTGCACGTACCTACACCGAAATTTTTTATGCCGGTGTTTTTAACGGTCATTATTTCAACGCTAATTTATATTGGCTTTCAGCTTTCTGCTGACTTATCGCATGTTCCTGCACTGAATCTTTACTCTTTAATCCTTTTAGCAACGGCATTGTTCATTGCTTTGGGTTTTGAGTTTGTAAATGGCTTTCACGATACTGCCAATGCGGTTGCAACGGTCATTTATACCAATGCACTGTCAGCACCTGTTGCGGTGATGTGGGCCGGTTTCTGTAACTTTCTTGGGGTTATGGTCGCAAGTGGTGCAGTGGCTTACGGTATTATTGCGCTGCTGCCCGTTGAGTTGATTATGAATGTCAGCTCAGGCGCAGGTTTTGCCATGGTGTTTGCCATGTTGATTGCTGCGATTTTGTGGAACTTGGGCACATGGTTCTTGGGTATTCCAGCATCAAGTTCACATACTTTGATCGGTTCGATCTTGGGTGTGGGCATCATGAACTACCTGATGCATTCAGGCAGTGGTGCTTCGGGTGTCGATATGGATCAGGTGATTAAGGTCGGTAAAGCTTTACTGTTTTCACCAATGATCGGTTTTGCTTTTGCAGCAGTATTGTTCTTATTGGTGAAAAAAATCTTTAAGAAACAACTGGAACTGTTCCAACCACCTGAAGGTAACAAACCACCACCGCCACTGATTCGTGCTATTTTGATTTTTACCTGTACCGGTGTGAGTTTTGCACACGGCTCAAATGACGGTCAAAAAGGTATGGGTCTAATCATGCTGATTTTGATTGGTATCGTGCCTTTGGCTTATTCTTTAAATAAGAATTTAGATTCACAGCATATTCAGTCATTTGCTCAACTTTCAGATCAAACTGCGGCTGTGATTTATCCGAATCATAACGATATTGCAGATGAAAAAGCCCGTATGGTGATCACGCAATATATTCAAACCAAAGAAATGACCCCAGAAGTCGTACCTGCTTTAGCCAGTTTGACAGATCATTTGGGTGAGCGTGTTGGCCATTATGGAGATCTTAAAGATATTCCTGAAGCTGAAGTTTCTGCACTACGTAATGACATGTACTTAAGCACGACAGCGTTCAAACGTTTGGATAAAGCGGATCAACTGCCAGCGATGTCGGAAGCGGGCAAAAAGACAGTAAAAGAATATCGTAGTAACCTTGATTCATTCTTACAGTACATCCCAACATGGGTGAAAGTGGCTGTAGCATTGGCTTTAGGTCTAGGTACGATGGTCGGTTGGAAGCGTATTGTCGTGACTGTAGGTGAGCGTATTGGTAAAAACCATATGACTTATGGTCAAGGCATGTCAGCAGAATTGGTGGCGATGACCACGATTGCAGCTGCTGATGGCTTTGGTATGCCAGTATCGACCACACACGTCCTGAACTCTGCGGTAGCAGGGACCATGGTGGCGAATAAGTCAGGTCTAAACTTTGCAACAGTAAGAACCATTCTTTCGGCTTGGATCTTTACCTTGCCAGCAACGATCTGTTTATCAGGTGGTTTGTTCTGGTTGTTTCTACAGTTTGTTTAATCTGATATGTAAGAAACAATGAAAAAAAACGCTACCTTCGGTAGCGTTTTTTTAGCTCTGTATTTTATGAACGATGCTGTTCATATTTTACTTTTTGAATTTCACCCAGACTTTGTCTAAAGGTAGTTTATCTGCGGCAAAGCCATAAAGTGCAGCAAAGGGCAGTGCGGTACGTGCTAAATAAGCTACACGCCATAAGCCACCGTGATTGGCGCCGTGCATCATCAGCTCTAAAGGATGTTCAAGTTTGACCTCTGGGTTAGCTACAGACGCAGGATTACGCAGGTCATGGATCCATAAAGCTGCCATGATGGCATTGGTGGTTGCTGGCTTAAAGGCTTCAACATCAAACAAGCTCGCCCCATTAAATGCGGCTTTGAGCAGTGGATTTTTGGTGACAGAATGCGTGGTGGTTGATGGTGCAATATTGATGCTGACACGCTGACCTTCTGATCGAGCAAGCGTTGCACGCCACTGTTGAATACGTTTAGCTAACGCATAGTTCGGCCCTTGTTCAATCACTAAACAGTCGGTGATGCCATAAGACTTGTCATTATCCGACTCGACGAGGTCATGTAGGTTTTTCTTAAAAAATAGTTGTCCACTGAGGGTTGAAATACTTTTACTGATCATCTGCTGCATTTTAGAACGACCACTGAACTTTTGCTCAGATGCCGTAATGACTTCTTCAGGTACGGCATAGACATCGGTAGGTGTACACATATACATCAAGCTGGTATCTACTTTGTGCGCACTGACATGTTGCATGATCGTATCCATTGCAACAGAAACACGGACATGCTTTTCACCATCCAAATACGCAATCGCGGCCAAATCTAACTGATGTGGGTTTTGTACCAACCATTCTGCAATTTCAGGCACTTGTGTCAGTAAGTTCGCGCCGAGTTTTTCTTTGAGAACAGACACTGGTGTTTCCGCGCTCAAGGCTTCAACCGATGGGGCATATAGCGTGGCATTGCCGTGTTGAATGGTGTCTAAAATTTTGCCCCATACACGGTTATTGGGTAAATCAACCGCCACAATATTGGCTTTCCATTGAGCTAACCATGTGAGTGGACCCGCTTCAGATGCGGCACCGAACAAGACCATCGTGCGGTCAGATAAATCAAACCATTCAGGATGCTCTACACAGGCAATTAATGCTTCAGCGTGACTTGGTTCAATCACACCTGCATCTAACCACGTTTGGATTTGTGCGAGTAAGGCATCACCTCTGAGTTGTTGGCCTTTATAAGGCACTGACCACTCAGGCGCAGCATCACTCTCACCTTTGAGTTTGATGGTGTGTAGCGGTGTAGTTTTAAGTGACATCACATCTTTGAGGAGATGTTTTTGCCCATCCCGATAAAACTCAAACACATTATGTGCTTTGTTGAGTCCATCTTGTGCCATTTGAATCGGTGCAATTTGATTGCGAATCCCAAATTCAACTAAGGATTTAAAATAGCGTGGATATTGTTTACGCCAGTTCTTTTCTGTAAGAGCAGTAATAGAGCTTTGGTGATCAACATTGGCTAAGGCCTCTGCAATAATCTCTTTCCCTGTACGTGAGGTGCTGACTTTTTGTGTTTTCGAGTAAATTGGAAATTGAAGACCATCTAGGGGATTGGACATGCAAGAAATCTCACTGGCATTTGCTATTTATATACAGTTGTAAACATTATCTATGCCAAATCAAATTCCTGCTTGGCATTTCATGCCAAATTTATGTAAAAATATATGTAATAAAAAAGCCTTCTGAACAGAAGGCTTTTGAGTTTAGCAGCGACCTTTTTTGGCTTGTCCGGGTGGGCAAAAATCTCCTTGGCCATGAGGATAATAAGAGCGATCAGGATCGACGATAATACTGCCTTCGGGAGTATGCACCGCACAGGCTGTAAAACTAAGGCTGATCATCAAGGCTGCAAATATAGACATTATTTTCATCGCAATTTCCTTGGTTTATTCTGGTTCTGATGTCTATTGTAAAAATCAGGAGCATTCATTGCTGTGAAAAAATGTTACTGAGCCGATATGCGTACGGATGCAATCCATTTGCAAGCTACGGCTCAGCTTTAAAAAGGCAACTGTGTTAATTTGTTCAGAAAGTGTGGGATAAGACGTGGCTCTAAAATTAAGGTCATGATAACCCCATAAGCAGCTCCCCAAAGGTGGGCGCTATGATTGATGTTGGAGTTCCCTTTTTTACCAGACCAGATGCTATACGCCACGTATAATACTGCAAAAATAATTGCAGGCACTGGAATAAAAAACACAAAAATGAGCTTCCACGGCTCAAACAACACATAAGCGAACAATACCGCAGAGACTGAACCAGAAGCACCAAGGCTTGCCCAGCGCACATCATTCTTATGTTTTAAATAACTCGGTAAAATGGCAAAAATTAAACCACCCAAATAAAACAAAACAAAACCTAAGTCAAAGAAGTATTGGCGGTAAAAACTTTCAATAATGCTGCCAAAGAAAAATAGGGTGAACATATTGAACAGGAGATGCATACCATCGGCATGAATAAAGCCATGCGTAATAAAACGATCGTATTGTCCACGTTGCATCGCAGGAGGCCAGAAAATCAGACGGTTCATCACGTTCTGATTTGAAAATGCCACCATAGAAATAATGACCGTAATAATAATGATCGTAACTGTATGATTAAAAGGTAAATCCAACATTTCTGAGATGTTCTGCATATAACTATCTTGTGGTCATAATGCCATTAAATTGAGCGAAAAGATGAACTTTCACAATAAATCCGACAATTTTGGTTGATTTTTTTTAATTACCCCGCATCTTCAGTTAAAATAGCAACTTCAGCTTGAGGAAATGATTGTTATGTCGACTGAGAACAGCAGCACTGCAGTTGCAGAGGAAATTCCAAACTTATTGATTACTCCGACTGCACAAGAGTATTTACGTGATTTATTAGAAAAACAAAATACACCGGGCATTGCTGTACGTGTATTTGTTGAAAATCCGGGTACACCACGTGCTGAATGTTGTATGGCATATAGTGCGCCTGAAGAAGTGATCCCAACCGATTACCGTCAAGATTATCCAGACTTTCCTGCGTATATCGACACACCGTCTATTCCATATTTATTAGATGCAGTGATTGATTACAATAAAGATCGTTTTGGTGGGCAGTTGACATTCCGTGCACCAAACTCGAAAGTGCCACGCGTCGGTCCTGATGCATCGATTGAAGAGCGTATCACGTATATTCTTCAGTCTGAAATTAACCCTGGTCTAGCAGGACATGGTGGTAACTGTGCATTGGTTGAAGTTGTTGAAGATGAAGAACATGGTTTAACGGCTGTACTGAAATTCGGTGGTGGTTGCCAAGGTTGTTCAGCAATTGACGTCACCTTGAAACAGGGTGTTGAAACGACCCTGCAACAACACATTCCTGAGTTACGTCGTGTAATTGACCAAACGGATCATACGCAGGCTGAAGGCGCGTACTTCAAATAAATTTGAATCCACTTTACCAAATAACCTCCTTAAATTAGGGGGTTATATTTTATCTAAAGCTAAAATGTAATTGATAATAATTATTAATATTAATTGCAATATGTTTATCGTTTGTTAAAATGCCCTACGAAATTTACACAATCTCTCCTTCTTTTGTATTTGGGTGTATGCGTTATGGGTAAAAATCTGACGAGATCAACTTTAGCTTTGGCTGTTGTAGGGGCCATGAGTTCATTTGCGATGGCAAATGACGTTGTAGAAACAACAAAAGAGAAAGAAGCAACACAATTACAGACGATTGTTGTGTCGGCAACGGGTTATGAGCAGGATGTTTCAAAAGCACCAGCATCAATTACTGTGATTAGCCGTGAAGAATTAGATAAACGTGAATATAACGATATTACAGATGTTTTGAGAAGTGTTCCGGGTGTTGTCATTACGGGTGAAAATGCAAGTCAAACAGTTAGTATTCGAGGAATGTCTTCGAATTACACCTTGTTCTTAGTCGATGGAAAGCGTCAATATTCTAAAGACGTTAACCCAAATGGCGATGACTACGGTATGGAGAAAAATATTCTTCCTCCAGTTGCATCCATTGAGCGAATTGAAATTATCCGTGGTCCAGCATCTACATTGTATGGTTCTGATGCAATGGGTGGTGTAATTAATATTATTACTAAAAAAGTGACGGATGTTTGGACTGGAAATGTTGAGTTAGGCACAACTATTCAGGATAAAAATAATTCTGGAGACATTCGTAATGGTTCTGTTTATTTAGCAGGGCCGATTATTCAAGATAAAGTTGGCTTGCAGTTAGGTCTAAATCGTTTAGAGAGAAAAGAAGACTCTTATTTAGGTGGTTTTACAGGCCATACAACGGAAAGTTTAAATTCACGTTTAACTTATGTGCTTAATGATCAACACGACTTAGCTGTAGAGGCAAATTTCTTCACGCAAGAGTCTGAGGCTACGGCAGGTAAAACGGTTGCGGTAACAGGTACTGACTCTGCAAGTCGAAATATACGTAGTGTTTATGCCTTAACGCATAATGGGCGATATACCGATAATTTGGATAGTAAATCTTATATTCAATATGAAAATTCTAAAAACCCAGATCGTGAAAATACAGTCGTGGGAACGAAGGGAATTGATTTAGAAACATGGACTGCAAATACACAGTGGAATTGGTTGTTAGGTAATCATACACTGGCTTTTGGTGGGTATTATAAAGATGAAAGTTTGTTGGATCGAGCAACAAACCGAAATCCGTTGGTTCCAGAGTTTGATGAATTGACACGCTGGTCAGCAGCTGCATTCTTAGAAGATACATGGAGTTTAACCGATCGTTTTAATTTAACGCTTGGGGCCCGTTATGACCATGATGAACTATATCAAGGTAATATTTCTCCGCGAATTTATGGTGTTTATAACTTTACTGACCAATTTACCGTGAAGGGTGGGGTTTCTACAGGTTATAAACAACCAGATATTCGTTCTGTGACGGACGGCTTCTATAGTGTGACAGGAGGAAGTGGTTCTCCAACAACAACTGGTCGAGGAATTATTAAAGCAAATCCAGACCTAGAACCAGAATCAACTGTTACTTCAGAATTAGGTTTTTACTGGAACAATGATTACGTTAATACCTCTATTACAGGTTATTTAACTCAGTTTAAAGATCGAATTGAAGAAATTCGTGAATGTGATTCAACGGGTAATGCTGACTACAACCGTAATGATGTTTCAACGTGGAAATGTTCTGAAAACGGTATTCCATTTGCATTTATCAGCACACGTGAAAACATTGGTAAAGCTGAGTTACGTGGTGTAGAGGTGACATTTGATGCCAAATTAGCTGAATATACAACCTTAACTGCAAATTATACGTTCACAGATACAGAAATTAAATCAGGTCAATTTAAAGGGCAGCCTTTAAATGGCATGCCTGAACATGTATTTAATGTAACAGTAGATCATGACTTAACCGATGCTTTGAATATTTGGAGCCGATTACATGTGCGCGGAGAAACTACACCGTATTTAGGTCGCTCAAGTATGTCTGACCCAATTCCTGGATATAACTTCCTCGATGTTGGTTTCAACTATAAATTTGCACCAACCTTGAAAGGTAAATTTGGTGTTTATAATGTGTTAGATGAAACTGCACAGAATGCTGATGGTGAGCAAACTTTAGATGGTCGTCGCTATGGTGTAAGTTTTGTTGCTAATTTCTAATTCATAGAAATTAGAATTAGAGACCCGTTTCTTCAACGGGTCTTTTTATTTAGGGGATTAAAATACTCTGTGCTTGGTCAGAATAATAAAACTGTTCTAAATAATAGCGTGCTCGATCACGTAAGTAATCAGAACGAATGAGCTCTTGAATAATAGGATTCAACAAATTTTGAAGTTGATTTTGGACTAAGGCTTCGTCGATATTTAAGTCACGTAGGAGTAAATCAAAAGGACGTTCTTGGTTGCGAATGTACCAAGCGTAAATACCGTCATGTACCTGTTGCTGAAGATAGTCGGTTTGGCGGATATGTTCCCAAATTTCGTGACCCATAGCGACAGTTTGAGGCAAGTCTTGCACTTCTACATAATTTTTCAATACTGATAAAGGCATATCTTTGATTTTGTGCCAAAGGTTGGCTTGAAAATGATATAGCTTTTCATCATTAAAGTTTTGATTTAACACCTGTTCGCTCATTTGACTGAGTTTTAAGATGTTCTTTTGCAAATAATGTCCGATGGTGTCATTTAAGTTTGAGTCTGTGACGGTTTCGAGTACCGACTTGCCCATTTTCATAAAACTAGAAACACCCGGCACACGTTTAGTCATTACCGAGTTGTTCAAATAGTCTTGAATCGAGTGCTGAATCAGCTGGGTAATCATGGCCGAAAAAGCTGGATTATTTACCACAGTTTTAATCAGGCGCTGACGGTGCCCACTTTTACTCGCGACATACTGCGCAATTTTATCGATGGTGAGTACAGGGATCACATCGGCAATTTTTGTTGATTCATTGAGGGGATGAATTAAAGCAAACTTAATGTGCTCTGCAATTTGTGAAATTAGATGCTCGGTTGCAGGTGTGGCTAGGACTTGTTTTTGCAACAGGGCATTGATGTCTTCGAAGCTCCATAGTTGCTGCAAAGTTTGTTTTCTAAACCAGTGATAAAATAGGGTGAATTCATTTTGTACGGTACTTGCTTGCGAAAACTCATGATCTAAAAAATTAAGATGAGCTTCAATGAGCTGCTCAATCATCGGGTGTTTCTGCATACGTACTCAACAAAATTAATTTAGTGGAATCAGTTTATCAGCCAATGGATTTTTTAACTTTTGTGTTTTTGCAAGAAAAGGCAGGTAGTGCTGTGCAACGGCCTGTTCTACCTCCAAAAGTGGCATATGACCAACATTGTTAAGGATGACAGGAGCTTCAGCACGTTTCAATAAGGATTTGAGCTCATTCGCCACTTCGACATTAATAATTTTGTCCTGCTTACCCCACAAAATGAGGGTGGGTGCTTCAATATTTCGGGTCACTCGAGCAAAGGAGTCAGTGGTATAAATTCGGTTCAAGGTCACCAATTGATCAATCACTTTACTGTTTTTTTCAGCCTGAGTAATTAACTGTTTTTCTTGGGCGCGTTTTAAATAATAGGGCATTTTGATTGGGGTTTGCATGACACGTTGCATCACATCATCAAAATCGCCCGGTTTGCTCACAATCAAGTGCTTTAAGTATTGCGGGTCTTTGGCATAGGTGGTGTTGGCGTTTTTATAAATCCCGGCACTGTTCAATAAAAACAAACTTTGCGTATCAAAAGGGTATTGTGCGGCATACAGGGTTGCAATTGAACCACCGATAGAATGTCCTGCAACATTCAGCTTATCTTGTATATGAATAGCTTCAACAAAACGACGGAGTCGCTCTGTGACATTTGGCATAGAGAGATCAAAATCATCTGGGACTTTGGTGTCGCCGTTGGTTGGAAGGTCAGGGATAACCACGTGGTAATAAGGCGTTAGAAACTGTGCTACACGGTTCCAATTGTCTCGATTTCCAGCAAAACCATGAATCAGCAAAATCGTTGGCTTATCAACGGCACCGCCTTCGTTATAGCTCCAAACGATATCATCCACTTTAAGTGTTTTTGTTTTTAAGCCGGCGGTGACGCGTTCTTGTAGAAGGTAGCTTTGTAAACTGAGTTTGTCTTTGATGATGGTATTTTCGACCGCATGGCTGGCGAAAGAAAATGACAAAGCTAAAGCGAATAGACTGGCCTTTAGACTTTGTTTCAAGACGGATTTTAAGCGCATCATCATGGTTCATCCTTAAACGGAGATGAATGAAAAAACTGACCGAATAAGATAAAAATGCTCTGATTTTGAATAGTTTTTATGTTTATTTATAGGTCTGTTTGATTCTAATAGCTTTCATGCAAATGTCATTAATTATTTATTTGAAAGGATATACTGCATTTAGATAAAGTGTGAACTGCATAACAATTCGATTGAGATAAAATGCAAATTTAAAATCAAGCAAAAAAAGAAGCGGCTATGTTTTTTGCAAGTGACAATCAATTTCGCTGGGATTAAACTAGTCCAACTTAATAACAACCGAGTGGGAAAGGGAATGCTAACAGCTCAAGAAGCTTTAAGCCGTCTAAAACAAGGTAACCAACGTTTTGTAGCGGGTGAGACAACCCACCATAAGCAATTGTCTCACCAAGCACGAGCAGAGATGGCGGAAGACCAAAATCCATTTGCCATTGTACTGGGATGTTCTGATTCTCGTGTGCCTGCAGAAATGGTCTTTGACCAAGGTTTGGGTGATCTGTTTGTTATTCGTGTTGCAGGAAATGTAGTTGCACCTTCACAGGTTGGCAGTGTTGAGTTTGCTGCTGAGCGTTATGACTGTGCGGTAGTTGTGGTACTTGGTCATAGCCACTGTGGCGCGATTCAAGCCACCATAGACACTCTGATGAACCCAGATAGCCCACCTTCTGCAAACTTGATGTCGATTGTAAACCGTGTACGTCCTTCGGTTGAAACCTTGATGCAAACTGAACTGAAACATGACTTATGCAAACTGTCTAAACACGCGGTGCGTTCAAATGTATTTGCCTCTGTAAATCAGTTACGTCATGGCTCAGCTGTGCTTGAAAGCTTGATTGCTAAAGGCAAGTTACAAGTGGTTGGCGCTGAGTACTCACTTGAAAGTGGTGAAGTGGTTTTTTTTGACTTCTGATCAGCGAATATGATCAGAATAAAAGGCGCTTTATAAAGCGCCTTTTATATAGGGATAAGCTAAATTTAATAAAATAGGCTGTGCCTTGCCATTTGGATGGACCAGATCTTTTTGCATCAAGCTTTTATTTCCCGCTACACCTTCCAAGAAGAAGGGCAGTAATTTAACTTTGTATTGTTGACTGACCACTTTGTAATTATTTTCAAATGCCGTGCTATAGGCTGTGCCATAGTTTGGTGGCATTTTCATTCCCAAGACAATCACAGTGGCATTGGCTTTTTGACTATGCTGAATCAATTGCGCTAAATTTTTTTGAATCATCTGAGGTGGCTGGCCCCGTAGTCCATCATTCCCGCCAAGCTCAATCACCACCACATTTGGCTTATGCGTTTGCAACAGTTTGGGTAAACGAGCCAAAGCGCCACTGGTGGTTTCACCACTCACACTGGCATTGACCACTTTGTGTTGTTTCGGATACTGTTGGTCTAATCGTTTTTGCAGTAAATTTACCCATGCTTGCTGTGGTTCTATGCCATAACCTGCACTAATGCTATCTCCTAAAACCATCACGGTTTTTGCAAAAACCCAAGTGGGGCTTAGGCACAGTGCAAGCAAAACCAAGTATGAACTGATACGTTTTTTAAATTTGCGATTTTGCACGAATATTTGCATATAGGGATGTTATGACCCAAGTTCACAGTGATGTAAACATCATGCCACAAGTGATTATTTCTGCCCAGCAACTGACACAAAAGATTAAACTTCCGCAAAAAGAACTGACCATTTTCTCAGATTTGAGTCTGAGCATCGCAGCAGGTGAACAAGTCGCAATTACAGGACGTTCAGGCTCAGGAAAGTCTACCTTACTGGGTATTTTGGCGACCTTAGATCAGGCTAGCGGTGGTGAGCTAATCGTTTGTGGTGAAAGTATTTCCAAGCTCAACGAAGAACAGCGTGCGAATGTGCGTTTGAAGCATATTGGCTTTGTGTTTCAATCCTTTCAACTGCTGCCACACCTGACTGCTGTTGAAAATGTGATGCTGCCGTTACGGCTTCATGCATCATTTAACTTCGCTGAAGCTGAGCAACGCGCTTTGAGTTTATTGCAAAAGGTTGGATTAGAGCGACAGGCCACCCAAACACCGAAGGTACTTTCGGGCGGGGAGCAGCAGCGCGTTGCAATTGCTCGCGCGCTGATTGCTGAGCCAAAAATTATCTTTGCCGATGAGCCAACAGGAAACTTAGACAGTCAAACTGCGAGAGAAATTGAGCAGCTATTATTTCAATTGAACCGTGAGTTGGGTACGACCCTGATTTTAGTGACGCATGACCATACGCTTGCAGAACAGTGCCAGCGTCATTTTGAATTACTCGATGGTCAGTTGATCGAACATCCTCGATCGGGAGGATGAAAATGAATTCTCTATTTCAGCCCTTACTGAAGCAAAGTTTTAAAAGTAGCGGTGTGTATTTATTGATTATTGCGTTGATTCTCGCGATCAGTGCAACGACCGCGCTGAAGTTTAGTAATGAGCAAATTCAAAATGCTGTAGCTCTGCAAGCCGCTGAGATGCTAGCAGGGGACTTGGTTTTAACGGACAGTCAAAAACTCGACCCGAAATGGAAAGCACAAGCGACAGCTCTTGATTTAAAACAATCCGAAGTGACGGTCTTTAGTTCGATGGCATATACCGATGATCAGTTTGTTATGGTCAATGTTAAAGCCATCGATCAAGCCTTCCCTCTGCGCGGAGAGTTACGTATTCAGCCTGCGGCGAAGCATATTGCTTCGGGTGAAGTGTGGTTGAGTCAACGTGCTATGGATTTGCTACGGGTTAAACTGGGCGATCAGCTGAATATTGCAGACGGTACTTTCAAGGTGACAGGCTTGATTGAGCATGACTCCAATCAAGAGTTAGGCTTTTCTGGGTTCTCGCCGACGGTGATTATTTCTGAAGCGGATATTGCCAAGACCAATGCCATACAAGTCGGTAGTCGTATTGACTATCGTCTACTGATGGCAGGTACAGCACAAAATACCCAGCAGTTTGAAGCAAATTTTAAGAAGCAAAATGCAGCACCTATGGACGTAGATGCCGCAGCTCAAAGTGTCAATGCTGAAGAGCCACAAAACAGCTTACGCTTACGCAATGCCAGTGAGGGCAATACTCGCTTAATGAAACCAATTGCAAACTTAGACACTTTTTTGCAGTTGGCGAATATCTTAACGATTTTGCTGTGTGGAATTGCGATTGCTTTGACCAGTCAGCGCTTTGTGCAACAAAACCAAGATCACATTGCCCTATTACGTTGTATGGGGGCTGCGAAGTCACAAATTCTCTGGGCTTACCTCAGCTTGTTGGGTGTGGTGTTCTTGCTTGCTATGCTGGTCGGGAGTGCAGTGGGTGTGGGGCTGGGCTATGGCCTGTTACAGCTGATGTTACAACTGATCCCACACTTAAGTATTGCGTTTTCAGCGTGGGATATGTTGCTCGGGCCAATTCCGATTGCCATGTTGACCAGTGCCGTAGTGCTTCTAGGTTTTGTCTTACCGAGTTTTTGGGAACTTTTGAATACTCCACCGATCCGTGTCATTCGCAGTCAAGAAAAATCGGTTTCGTCTATGTTTTGGATGCTGCTCGCAGGAACGGCAAGTCTGGTGCTGTTTAGTATCGTTCTGACTGAAAACATGGTACTGACAGCCATGGTCATTGGTGCGATTATTATTCTGTGTACAGTGCTATACAGTGTGGTCTGGCTGAGTTTGAAGTTTATCCGTAGCTTGAAAAATGCGGTTTCTGCCTATGTTCGCACACCTTATCAAACTGCATTTCAGATTACCGCTTTGGCTTTGGGGCTCAGTTTAATTACGGTCTTAGCCGTGCTACGCACTGATTTGCTAGAACGTTGGCAGCAGCAAATTCCTGCGGGAACACCCAATCAGTTTGTATATGGCTTACCGCCCTTTGACATGCCTGAGTTAAAAGCACAAATTGAGCAGAACCACTGGAACAGTACGCCGCTCTATCCCAATATTCGAGGTAGACTGATTGCCAAAAATGGACAACCTTTTGCTGCGGATTTGGTGAAGCAAAATAATTCCTTACGCCGCGAGTTAAATCTGACACAAGCAGACAGTTATCCTAAAGATAATGTGATTATCTCTGGCGCATCAAACCTGACAGAAAAAGGACAAGTTTCGGTAGAAGCCAATACTGCAACAGAGCTTGGGATAAAAGTAGGGGATCAACTGACCTTTAGCTTACCAGAGGGCGTTATTCACGCCAAAGTGGCAAACTTACGAACTGTAGAATGGGAAAGTTTTAGCCCAAACTTCTTCTTTATTTTTGCGCCCCACACTATGGATGAAAATGCGGGCAGTTATTTGGGTAGTTTCTATGTACCCGATTCTGACAAAGCGAAATTGGTCAGCATTATTCAGCAATTTTCCAATACCGTCTTTATTGATGTCAGTTTAATTTTAGATGAAATTAAGCGCATCGTGACGGTGCTGGTACAGATTGTCACGATCCTTGCAGTTTTAGTGAGTATTTCAGGTATTCTGGTTTTAATTGCTTGCCTGAACTTACTCATGGATGAGCGAAAGCGTGAGGTGGCGTTGTTACGTTCATTTGGCGGTTCCAAGCAAAAACTCAGAACCATGCTCAGTCTAGAAATTGGCTTTATTGGTTTTATGGCAGGTGTGGTTTCTTGCTTATTTGCTGAAGCGATAAGTGCGGTAGCATGTTATCGCATGGGCTTAGCCATTCAGCCACACTGGGAAATCTGGCTCATTTTAACACTGTTCATGACCCTACTCTGCGCGCTGATTGGTCGTTATCGCTTAAGTTATCTCAGTGATATTCCACCTTTACAAAGTTTGAGAGAGATCAATCAATCGTGATTGATCTCTTAATACGTTAAGCGTTGAATTTTAGAAATTGAGCTGTTGACGCATCATCATTAACACTTCTGACCATAAGGGTTGAATATAGACCACAAGGTTTTGGCAGTGTAAGTAAAACCAATAAGAACCGCAGGCCGCCAAAACAAGGCTCAGCGGCATAATCCAACGCTGCTGCATTTTTTGGGAGAGATACCAAAGTGCCGCCAAAACAGCACCCATCAACATGCCGCCAATATGTGCGGCATTGTTAATCCCTGAAATCATAAAGCCCATGGCTAAGTTGATGCCCATCACAATGAGCAAAGTCTTTTTATCTAAAATAAAACGTTGCTGTGGGAGCATCGGCAGTAGCGATAGAACCGTCAGCGCTGCGCCCAGCCCCATGACGGCACCTGAAGCCCCTGCACCGACACGCGGTAAGAGTTCAGGGTTTGCTAACCCAACACGAATCAGTTCATAACTGTCTTGAATGGCAATATAACCACTGAGCAAGCTACCCATGAGACCCGCAAGAACATATAGTGCAAGAAAATAGACACGTCCAAACATTTGCTCCAGCACACTGCCAAAAATATACAACGCCCACATGTTCAACATCAGGTGAACCAAGCCAAAATGAAAGAACATACTGCTCAATAAACGCATCGGTTCAGCCAAGAAGGTGAGCGGTGCATAGTCTGCTCCCCAGCGTATGGCATCAGCCGTACTTGGATTGCTGACATCCATGCCATGCAGGACTTGCCAAAAAAACAACCCAACATTCACGGCAATAATGACGGCGGTAATCCACCATAAATGTACGTCAAATTTTGTTTTGATTTGCGGAGGTGTAAGCTCGGTCATGCTATTCTTGCTAAAATTTTGCTATATTTGCCCAAGCTTAGCATGAATAAAAATGATTTTTGGAGTAAGCCACTGGCATGAAAGCTTTTATTGTTCGTAGTTTGTTAGTCGTTGTCAGCTTAGTGCTTTTGGTACAGTTGTGGATTTTTGCAAGCCTAGCGTGGTGGCGTTACAAGCCAGTGGAAACCACCATGTTTATGCGGATTGATTATTGGTCTGAGCCATCTAAACCCATTCAACACGAATGGCGTGATTATGACGAGATCAGTGAGTACATGAAAAAAGCCATTGTTGCGGCTGAAGATGGTAAATTTATGCAACATCATGGTTTTGACTGGGATGGCATTCAAGCGGCGCTTGAACGTAATAATGACACGGGCAAAGTGGTTGCGGGCGGTTCAACAATTTCTCAGCAATTGGCCAAAAACTTGTTTTTATATAACAAGCGTTCATTCATTCGTAAAGGTCAAGAAGCTGTTGCAACTTGGATGATGGAACGGATGTGGAGCAAAGAACGCATCTTAGAGGTATATCTGAACTCGGTGGAGTTTGGCGATAATATCTATGGCGTCGAAGCTGCGACCCAACACTACTTTGGTAAAAGTTCACGTAGCTTAAGCCGAGAGCAGGCGGTCTTTTTAGCGGCTATTTTACCCAATCCGAAATACTACCAAGACCATCAAAATGACCGTAAGTTGCAAAACCGTGAGCGCATGATTCGAAAGTATATGCGCTATAGCGATATCCCTTAATTTGATTGATGTGAAAAAGCCCAAATTTATGGGCTTTTTTTATGAAATTGTCACAAAATTGAAGCATACTTATCATGATAAAACGCATTCAAATAATCAAAGGTTAGCTATGAATACGGCAGCAAGCACATCTCCGATACTACAACCTGAATACGCGTATAACGATCGCTATATTAACCGTGAGTTATCGATATTAGATTTCCATTTACGTGTATTGGAACAAGCCGTAGATCCTTTACATCCGCTGTTAGAACGGATGAATTTCTTACTGATTTTTTCACGTAACTTGGATGAGTTTTTTGAAATCCGTGTTGCGGGTGTCATGGAGCAGTTGGATCTGGGCAATGAATGCCGTAGCCCCGATGGCTTAACCCCACGCCAAGTACTCGACCAAATTTCGCAAACTGCACATGCTGCAATTGAACGTCAGTATCGTATTCTCAATGATGAAATTCTACCGAAATTGCGTGAGGAAGACATTTGCTTCTTACGCCGTGGGGAACTGACGCCTGCACAGTCTTCATGGGTAAAGAAATATTTTCAAGAACAGGTCGCACCTGTCTTAACACCGATTAGCCTTGACCCTGCGCATCCATTTCCGCGGTTAGTGAATAAAAGTCTCAACTTTATTGTGACTTTGGAAGGAAAAGACGCATTTGGTCGTCAGATTGATTTGGCCGTTGTTCCTGCACCACGTTCATTGCCACGTGTGGTTCGTCTACCGGATGAACTCACAGGTGGAAAAGAGCATCATGTGATGCTTTCAGCTATCATCCATGAGCATGTTTCTGACTTGTTCCCAGGGATGACAGCAACAGGCTGTTATCAGTTCCGTGTCACACGGAATGCTGATTTGGCGCTCAACGAAGATGTTGAAGACTTAGCCAAAGCACTGAAAGGTGAGTTAAGTTCACGTCGTTTTGGACGAGCAGTACGTTTGGAAGTTACACAAAACTGTCCAGAACATATTTATAACTACTTGCTAGATGAATTTGATCTGCATCAGGAGCAGTTGTATAAAGTCGAAGGACCTGTGAACTTGGCGCGTTTATTGTCCAATTTTAAACGTCCACATCTACGGTATGACGCACATATTCCTGTTATTCCTAAAGTGTTGAAAAAGTCGGAAAGCATGTTCTCTGCAATGCAGAAGCAGGATATTTTACTACATCATCCGTTTGAGTCTTTCGCACCTGTGATTAACTTGTTGCGTGAAGCTGCACGTGACCCACAAGTGTTGGCGATTAAGCAAACCCTCTATCGCAGTGGTGCAGACTCTGAAATTGTACAAGTCCTAGCAGAAGCGGCGCGTAATGGTAAAGAAGTTACCGCGGTGATTGAGCTGCGTGCGCGTTTTGATGAAGAGTCAAATATCGAAGTGGCAAATGTGCTACAAGAAGCGGGTGCTGTGGTTGTTTACGGCATTGTGGGCTATAAAACTCATGCCAAAATGATTCTTGTGGTACGCCGTGAAAATAATAAACTCGTTCGTTATGTGCACTTGGGAACGGGTAACTACCATGCGGGTAATGCACGTATTTATACCGACTATGGTTTGCTTACGACCGATAAAGAGTTGTGTGAAGATGTACACCGTATTTTCCAAGAATTGACAGGTATGGGGAAAATGGCGAAGCTGAAAAAGCTACTTCATGCGCCATTTACGCTCCATGCTCAACTGATCAACTTTATTGATGATGAAATTGCCAATGCGAAAGCAGGTAAGAAAGCGCAGATTATTGTGAAAGTGAATGCACTAACCGAAGTGCAACTAATCAATAAGCTGTATGAGGCATCACAAGCAGGTGTACAAATTGATCTCATTATTCGTTCAATTTGTTGTCTACGCCCGGGCTTGCCAGGGCTTTCGGAAAACATTCGTGTACGTTCGATCGTGGGGCGCTTCTTAGAACATACGCGTGTTTTCTATTTTAGTAATAATGGCGATTCGCGTATTTATGGTTCGAGCGCCGACTGGATGGATCGAAATCTATTTAATCGTGTTGAGGCATGTTTCCCAATTGAAGATCCAGCTTTGAAAAAACGTATTTATCAGCAAGGGTTGTTGACCTATTTGCAGGATAATCAACAAGCTTGGTTACTACAAGGTGATGGAACTTGGCTTCGTGCGACGCCAGCTGAAGGCGAAACCGAGCATAATGCGCAGCGTTATTTGCTAGATGTGATTAAATAACTTTAGAGGGATGCTTGGGTCTAAAAAAGATTCAGGCACAAAAAAAGGAGTCATGTTTGACTCCTTTTTTATGCACTAAAATAAGCTTAGTGCAGATTTTGAGTAATTTTTTGCAGGATTTGTAATAGCACATCAAATTCGCTTTGTAGCGGGGTGCTTTTACGTGTCACCAAAGCTAAGATACGGCTTGGAGCAGCTTCAATTTGTTTGACCATCAAATCTGGATTCGCTTTAATCATATTGGTATGAATTGCGATTTCAGGTAATAAGGTAAAACCAAGATCAGCCGATACCATTTCCACAAGGGTTGGTAAAGAACTCGCTTTTAAACGATGGTCATTCTTACGTTCACCAATTGGGCAGGCACTTAAAGTGTGGTCACGTAAGCAGTGGCCTTCTTCAAGCAACATTAAGCGTGAAAGGTCTAAGTCATCCAGCGATTTGGCTTGGCTTGCGATATCTGATTTATTGCAGACCAAAAACAAACTTTCTTTTGCGACTTCAGCAACTTTTAAGCCACGTGTATCAAAAGGTAGAGCCAAAACGACCATGTCTAAATTGCCATGTTCGAGTTTTTCTACAATTTTCTCACTTTGCGCTTCGTGTAAATGCAATTGAATTTTAGGGAGTTGCTTATGCACTTCATCTAACAATTGCGCCAGAATAAATGGTGCAATGGTTGGAATAACACCTAGATGTAAATCACCAGTTAAAGGCTCGCTCATTTCTCGGCTTAAACGCATCAGGTCTTGAGCATCTGCCAGTAGAACACGAGCACGAGCAACGACTTGCTCGCCTAGAGGAGTTAAGCGCACATTTTGGCGATCACGCTCTACAAGTACGCCACCGAGTAGGCGTTCAAGCTCCATAATCCCGCCCGACAAAGTCGATTGGGTTACAAATGAACGGCGTGCAGCTTCAGTAAAATGCAGCGTTTCTGACAGTGTAACGAGATATGACAGCTGTCTTAAGGATGGTAATGCAGCCATAGTGTCCTAATGATTATGATTTAAAGTGTTGTGCAAATAATTCGCTAAGATTTGGAATGAAGTGCGGTGGGATATCATGCCCCATTCCATCAATTAATTCAAATTTAGCGTCCATAATTGCCTTTGCAACGGCCTTTCCGTGACTAGGCGGGAGTAAACGGTCTCGCGAACCGTGTACCACAAGGGTCGGTTGTTGAATCTGTTTGTCCAGTTGCAATAAAGAACCTGTACATAATATTGCTAAAAACTGTTGAAGTACACCCGCAGGGTAATAACTTCGGCGATATAATTTGCGAGAAGTCTGAATTGACTCGATTGGATTGTGATAATCAGGCGAGCCAATGATCTTAAACACTTTCAAAGAGTGGCTTACAATTCCTTCTTCATCGGTCGATTCAGGTCGCCCAATTAGACTAAAGAGTTGCTTTGGAAAAGGCGGCGGCAGTAAAGGTTGGTTGTTACTGGTGAACATTAGGCCGAGCTTTTTGACCTTCTGTGGATGACGTGCTGCTAGAATTTGCCCAATCATACCCCCCATGGATGCACCAATCACATAACTTTCATCTAAACCTAAACGGTCTAAAAGCAGTGCCACATCGTCAGCCATGTCATATAAGTCATAAGGTGCACCACGGTTATCTAAACCTAAAGCAAAACGACCCATCAGTTTGAGGGTGTTTAAGCGTGGACCTTGATGTTTAATTTTTGAAGATAAACCAATATCTCGGTTATCAAAGCGAATGATACGAAAACCTTGATCAATCAGAGATTTACAGAAGAAATCAGGCCAAAATAAGAGCTGTGCTCCTAAGCCCATGATCAAAACAATGGTCGGATGATGGTCTTCGCCACCGATTTCGACATGGAGTTCAATACCATTGCCTAAGTCGACTTTGGTTTCGCGCATGAAAGAGGTATAGGGTGAAAGATTATATTGGAGTGCGCTATTCATTATTGTAATCCTCACATAAAGGACATCTATTGTTATAAATGTCCTTTTATTTAAACTCTAAATCTGTGCTGGAATCAAGTCTGGAACCAGTTTTGTTAATGCTAAGCGTTGTTTCGCTGCGGTTGCACCGAGCAGTACGAAGCCGCGAAGTGTACCTTGACTGTCTAGGGCTTTGGCAATCATGCCATCGTCTAATTCCTCAGTTTCCCAGTTCACCTCTGCATCGATTGGCGCAGGCAAAACAGTGAGCGGCGCAGCGGGTGTTTTAACGGCTACAGGCATAGCAGGGTAATGCACCGCAGTGGTCTCACCATTTAAGGTTTTGGCTAAAGCGCGTGCTTGTTGCATGATTGGCATCACATAAGGTAGCAAGAGTCCGTTCACTTCAGCACAATCTCCGACAGCGTAGATATGCGGCTGATTGGTCTCAAGTTGTGCATTGGTCAAAATGCCACGACTGGTTTGAATATCTGCTTCTTTTGCCAGGGAGATGCTCGGTTGTAAGCCAATCGCAGATAAGACTACATCTGCAACCAAAGACTGACCATTGGCCAAGGTCACAACATAGTCACCATTTTCAATTTTAGACACTTTTTCAACTGTAGTGCCAAGGACAAAATGAATACCCGTTGCTTCAAGGTTTTCTTTAAAGGCACTTGAGACATGCGCTGGCAATAAACGGCCCAAAGGCTGGTTTGCCAAGTCGATGACGGTAGCTTGATGGCCTGTATGTTGTAAATCATTGGCAAATTCGCAGCCGATGAGACCTGCACCTAAAATGACTACACGCTTGTCTGCACGTTTTTCAAGTTCTGCACGGAAGGCTTTATAGTCGTCTAGATTGTTGACAACTTGAATATCATTGCTTCCATCACCAGCAATGGCTAAGCGAATTGGGTTTGCACCTACCGCTAAAACCAATTGAGAGTAGGGCTGTGTAGATTCAGCGCCATCTTTAACAAGAGTTAACTGCTGTTGTTCAGCATGAATCTCTTTCACCCAAGTATGCGTGGCAATTTGCATTTTCAGTTGTGTTGCCATTTTCTCTGCATCACCCAAAGCAATCTGTTCAGGCGCTTTGTTGGCAACAAAGGCATTGGACAACGTTGGTTTGGCATAATTAGTCGCATCATCTGCACATAGCATAAGCAGCTCTTGTTCAGGGTTCAGCTTGCGAAATTCACGTGCTACAGCATAGCCTGCCATACCTGAG
This sequence comes from Acinetobacter sp. 8I-beige, assembly GCF_902505955.1. Lineage (NCBI taxonomy): Bacteria > Pseudomonadati > Pseudomonadota > Gammaproteobacteria > Moraxellales > Moraxellaceae > Acinetobacter > Acinetobacter sp. 8I-beige. The sequence goes on from NZ_LR732792.1 coordinate 371,486, forward strand.
CCAATGATGACGATGGGATGCATAAGGTTCTCCAGAGATTATTTTAAAGACGTAAAAAAAGACCATGCTGCATGGTCTTTAACACTATGAATTAGATTTCAACCATTTCAAAATCGATTTTTGACACGCCACAATCTGGGCAAGTCCAATCGTCAGGGATATCGTCCCATTTTGTTCCCGCCACGATGCCATCTTGTGGCCAACCTTCTGCTTCGTCATAAATCCATCCACAAACGATGCATTGATACTTCTTCATTTGACTCTCCAAAACGCTGAACAAGAAAGGGTTCAGCAAAATAATCCATTACGCAAGCTGCTATTCATCTGAGTTGTTAGCATACTTCGCTAATCTAAATTTTTACGCAGTTCTAATACGAATGTAAAGTAAATATCGGAGTTTAATGATTGAATCTATCTGCTAAAAGCGATGATCAGGACAAAACGTATCATTTAAAACCAGATCGTATTTGGCAAAAGTGTGAAAGATATAGATGATTGCAAGTCAAAAAGCTGTGTTTTTTCAATCAGCTGGTCTTTTAAAATCCTTAAAAATATAGACTATGGTCGTGATGCAAATGTAGAGTTAAATTGCTATTTTAACATTGAGTACATCTATACCTAATATTTATTAAATAAATGATTTAATTGAAAACAATAACTTACATAAATATTTTGGTTGTTCGGTCGGCTGAATAGCCAGTGCTTGACTGTTTTTTTAACAGATAAAGCTGTAAAATTCATCTATTCTTTTTCAAATTTTATTGATCTCCTATGAACAACTTGTCTACAACGTTGTGGTCGCACATTCGTACGGTCCAAGATTTTCCAAAACCTGGGATTTGCTTCTTCGATTTAACACCATTGTTTATGAGCAATATTGAGCCTTTAACCGACGCGTTAATTGCAAGTATTCCTGCTGAGCAGTTGGCGGAAGTAGACAGTTTTGTTGCTGTAGAAGCGCGTGGTTTTGTGCTTGCGAGCTTATTGGCACAACGTTTAGGTAAAGGTTTATTGTTGGTGCGTAAAGCGGGCAAGCTGCCACCACCAGTGGTGGGCGTGGGTTATAGTTTGGAATATGGTTTAGACCGCTTAGAAATGGCAGCCAATACCCCATCGCAAAAAGTGATTATTGTAGATGACGTTTTAGCGACAGGCGGGACATTAAAAGCCGTTAAACAGTTAGTGGCAAAATGTAATCATGAAGTGCTCGGTGCCAGTATTTTTCTTGATTTGCCTGATTTGCATGCTGACTTAGGTTTAAAGATTTGGTCAGTGTTAGATGACAAATCGAAACCAGAATCTGTTGCTGCATAAGCACATTAAAAAGCCTTGGGACATCCAAGGCTTTTTTTATTTATATAAATATTGTTGTTCTAGATGTTCAATCAGTTGATTAATATTTTCAGGTTTAAGTAGTCGGTGATGTCCACCTTCAACCGCTTGAATTAACATATAATTTTCTAAAATTTCCTGTGCTGCATACATATCAATTAATTCATCTCCCAGCTCCAAGTAGGCCACTTGCGGTACATTGTGGTCTAAGTCAGTATCATTAATGCTTGGGTAATCATCGCGAAAGTCAGGCGCTAAGCGTGGGTTGGCAATCACACATGGAATTTGATGTAGCAGTGACATTTTCAATGCCCAATACGCACCAATACAATGCCCAACAATAATCTCAGGTTTTATTTTTTCAATAATATCGTCGTAGAAACTGGCTACGGTAGAAAAATTGAGATAGCGATAATCGATATCGATACAAAATTTCTGCTTTGCATCAATGGCATGGAACTTAGTGGACTCGCGAGAGGAGTCTAATCCATGCAAAAACAAAATTTTAGATTCGCATCTGCTCATGATTTATCATTCAATTAAAAAACTAAATTATTTTATGAGTGGAGAAAAGTTTACTTTTCCACGATTTATAATGTCCATTGTAGAGGGATTAACCGTGAAATGAAGTTAGCTTTTGGTCTAAGAAATAGACAGACCTTTTATACGGTGGGTGTCTTAGCTCTGAAATAAACAGGATGTATACTTTTTTATATACCGCGTGGTTTTTGATGATGCTCATTCGTCTGGAATTCTGCTATGCTATGCAACTTCCGTTTTTTAATACATATACGAGGCAGAGATGACGCAACAAAACGCTCAATCGACTTCTGAACAAGCCATTTCCGAAAACGATTTAATTGCACAGCGTCATGCCAAGTTAAAGCAGATTGAAGATCAAGCCAAACAAACGGGCACTAGCCCATGGCCAAACACCTTTAAACGTGAACATTATGCGCAAGACTTACAAGATCAATTTGCAGACAAAAGCAAAGAAGAAATTGAAGCAGCAGAGCATGTTTATGTGTCTGTAGCGGGTCGTGTGATGTTGAACCGTGGTTCATTCATCGTGATCCAAGATATGACGGGTCGTATCCAGTTATATGTGGCGCGTAAAGAGTTAGCACCAGAAACTTTAGAAACCATTAAGAGTTTAGATCTTGGCGATATTATCGCGGTGAAAGGTTATATTGGTCGTTCAGGTAAGGGTGACCTTTATGTACATATCGAACACTTTGAGCTTTTAACCAAGTCGCTTCGTCCACTTCCAGATAAATTTCATGGTCTAAACGATACTGAAGTTAAATATCGTAAGCGTTATCTTGACCTAATTGTGAACGAAGAAACACGTAAGACTTTTGAAATTCGTGCCAAAGTGGTTTCAGGCATTCGTGCATTCTTAACTGAACAGCGCTTCATGGAAGTAGAAACACCGATGATGCATGTGATTCCAGGTGGAGCATCAGCGCGTCCATTTGAAACACATCATAATGCTTTGGATATGCCACTTTTCTTACGTATCGCACCTGAGCTTTACTTAAAGCGTTTGGTGGTTGGTGGTTTTGAGCGTGTGTTTGAAATTAACCGTAACTTCCGTAACGAAGGTGTTTCGACGCGTCATAACCCAGAATTCACTATGATTGAATTCTATCAAGCTTATGCAGACTATAAAGACTTGATGGAACTTACCGAAAATATGCTTGAACGCTTAGCGCTGGACATCTTGGGTTCAACTGATGTGCCTTATGGTGAAGAAGTGTATAGCTTCAAAGGTCCATTCAAGAAAATTTCGATGTTTGATGCCATTCTTGCACACAACCCACAGTTCACGCCTGAAAATGTCAATGATCGTGAATTCTTGGCAAAATTTGTGCAAGAAGAGCTGAAAGAGCAGGTAAAACCAGGTTTTGGTCTGGGCAAACTTCAAACCATCGTATTTGAAGAAACTGTTGAAACTCAGCTACGTCAACCGACTTTTATTACAGAATATCCAGCTGAAACATCGCCATTGGCACGCCGTAATGATCATAACCCACATATTACGGACCGTTTTGAGTTCTTTATTGGTGGTCGTGAACTTGCGAATGGTTTCTCCGAGTTGAATGACCCGATTGACCAAGCTGAGCGTTTCCAAGCACAGGTTTCAGAAAAAGACGCAGGTGATGATGAGGCAATGCACTACGATGCAGACTTTGTTGAAGCACTTGAGTATGGTTTACCACCGACAGCGGGTGAGGGTATCGGTATTGACCGTTTAGTCATGTTATTCGCTAATGCAGCAAGTATTCGTGATGTGATTCTGTTCCCACACATGCGTCATAAAAACTAAGTTTGATCTGAACATAAAAAGCCTGCATTCATTGCGGGTTTTTTTTGATCTTTACAACATTACTAAATAGAAAAGCTTGTAAAAAAGAGATAAAAAAAATAAGGTAACACTTAGCTTTAAGTCCTGAGAATAAAACGGAATGTTTCTAAAAAAAACACTTGCAATCGCTGTGCTAATGGGTGCAACAACGAGTATCTTTGCTCAAGGTCTCGTTTTAAATGATCAAAATTTAAGAACAGATCTAAACTGGTTAAATCAGCAGGGTGTGATTCAAATTAGCACATCTACATGGCCAATGAGTGGTGATGAAATTCAAAGAGTATTGTCTCAGGCTAAAGTTGCGACTCCTGCTCAGCAAAAAGTTATTGAGTCAGTGCGAGTTCATCTCGATCGTGAGAACACGATGTTTAAAGCACGTTTATTTGCTGAGAGTGATCAAAAACAAATTCCGCAAGCTTTTGGTGATCAAGAAAAGGCACAGTACCAAGCAGGTTTGGAATTTAATGCCGGTGGTGAAAATTGGGATGTTCGCCTTAGAGTGAATGGAGAAAAAGACCCACAAATTGACAACGATCAAGACGTTAATGTTGAAGGATCTTACATAGCTGGAAAATTGTGGAATCAATGGTTAATTGCTGGCCAGATACCGACATATTGGGGACCAGGTCATGATGGGAGCCTTTTACGAGGTGATGCGAGTCGCCCAGTCTATGGCTTTACCGCTCAGCGTGCAGATCAATCAGCTTTTGAAACAAAATGGTTGTCATGGATTGGCCCGTGGCAATATCAAGCATTTGCAGGTCAATTAGATGATTATTCTGCTGTGCCTGATGCTAAATTAGTGGGTTTACGTCTTACAGCACAACCTTTACCTTATTTAGAATTAGGCGCTTCCCGTGCTTTTCAATGGGGCGGAGAAGGTCGTCCTGAAAGTTTAAGTTCATTATGGGATGCTTTTGTCGGAAATAAAGACAATGGTGGAACTGGGGAACCAGATCCATCTAACCAAGTTGCTGGTTTTGATGCTCGATTGAATTTTCAGCAGTTGTTGAATATACCTATGAGTCTGTATGGACAATATGTAGGTGAGGATGAGGCTGGTGGATTACCTTCTAAAAAAATGTATCTTGCTGGCGTAGATTATTCGTCATCTTTTAAAAACATGCCATATCAACTTTATACAGAATGGGCTGATACTCGTACCAACCGTGACGCGTTAGGGGTTTCATATAATCATTCAACTTATACCGATGGTTATTACCAACATGGTTTCCCATTGGGGCATGCTATGGGTGGTGATGGTGAGATGATTTCTGTAGGTGGAGATATTCGATTTGATCCAATGAATCGTTTAAATGGTCGATTATTATTTGCAAAGGTTAATCAATCTGGCCGTATTACCAATGCAGCCTTTCCTGAAACAGATGATATTAAAGCTATCGATTTAACTTGGTCACATTACTTAAGATCATTTGTACCAATCAAAATTAATGGTTGGTTCAGTGATTCTGATTTACATGGTAATGATGCTGGTGCATCGATTGGTATAGAAATACCTTTAGATAAACGCGTTTTTCATTATTAATATTTGAGAGTGATAGAACCCGCATTTATTGCGGGTTTTTTATGGCTTGTGCAATTAGCTTAACTTTCTTTGGTATCATGTTGATATATAAAATCAACAAGCTGTTTTGTATTGAGTGTTATTTTTAGTCTTCTAGGTTGTGAGTTTGATAAGTCATATACATAGAACTTAAATGAAACCGATTATAGGTATTTGTAGATGTATTGCCAAGCAGAAACATGGATGAAGAGTCGAAGCGTGGAAGGGTGAACAGGCTTAGTGCTTTGAATGAAGTTGATGTAATATTTGAGTTTATTTGGGGGATATATAATTGTTGAATAAAACTTATAGGGCTTATCAATTTTGTTTTATATGAGGTTTTTGCATATAAATATAATAAAACAAGCAATAGTGTGTATAACTAAATCTTTATAATGAATATATATATTTTTAAAAGTGTAATAAGTACACGATTTTTGTGAGTTGGTGCTGTCAATGTCATTAAATGAGGAAAGACTTACTCATCTTAAACAGCTTGAAGCTGAGAGTATTCATATTATTCGCGAAGTAGCTGCTGAGTTTGAAAACCCAGTGATGCTTTATTCTATTGGTAAGGATTCAGCAGTGATGCTGCATCTGGCGCTCAAAGCGTTCTATCCTGCCAAGCTTCCATTTCCGCTTCTACATGTAGATACGGGCTGGAAATTTAAAGACATGATTGCTTTCCGCGACAACATGGCAAAAACCCATGGCTTTGATTTGATCGTACATCAAAACAAAGAAGGGAAAGATGCGGGCATTAACCCATTTGACCATGGTAGCTCAAAATATACCGACATCATGAAAACTCAAGGCTTAAAACAGGCACTTGATAAATACGGTTTTGATGCGGCATTTGGTGGTGCACGTCGTGATGAAGAAAAATCACGTGCGAAAGAACGTGTCTATTCATTCCGTGACTCGAAACACCGTTGGGACCCAAAAAACCAACGTCCTGAACTTTGGAATCTTTACAACGGTAAAGTGAACAAAGGTGAAAGTATTCGTGTGTTCCCACTATCAAACTGGACTGAGCTTGATATTTGGCAATATATCTACTTGGAAAGCATTCCATTGGTTCCACTTTACTTAGCTGCAGAACGTCCTGTGGTTGAGCGTAGTGGCACCCTGATTATGGTTGATGATGAACGTATGCCTTTAAAAGAAGGCGAAGTTCCACAAATGAAATCGGTACGCTTCCGTACACTTGGTTGTTACCCACTTACGGGTGCAGTAGAGTCAACGGCAAATACCTTACCTGAAATTATCCAAGAAATGTTGCTTGCAACCAGCTCTGAACGTCAAGGTCGTATGATTGACCATGATGAAGCGGGCTCGATGGAGAAGAAAAAGCAAGAAGGTTATTTCTAAAATCTCCCTCTAGCCCCTCTTTAAAAAAGAGGGGGGAACTCCCGAAATAAATGGAGGAAAGTCCTCCTTTATCAAAGGGAGATTTAGAGGGATTAAAGAGATTAAAACCGATTTCTAAAGAATATGTGGAGTTTTGAGCAATGTCTCATCAATCAGAACTGATTAGCCAAGATATCTTGGGCTATCTAAAACAACATGAAAATAAAGACCTATTACGTTTTCTGACTTGCGGGAACGTCGATGATGGTAAGTCAACTTTAATTGGTCGTTTGCTTTACGATTCAAAATTGATTTATGAAGATCAATTGCAAGCAGTAACTCGTGACTCTAAAAAAGTCGGTACGACAGGCGATGCACCTGACTTAGCACTCCTTGTCGATGGTCTACAAGCTGAACGTGAGCAGGGTATTACCATTGATGTGGCTTATCGTTATTTCTCAACTGAAAAACGTAAGTTCATCATTGCTGACACACCGGGACATGAGCAATACACGCGTAACATGGCAACGGGTGCGTCGACTTGTGACCTTGCGATTATCTTGATTGATGCGCGTTATGGTGTACAAACTCAGACGCGTCGTCATACTTATATTGCAAGCTTACTGGGCATTAAGAACATTATTGTTGCGATTAACAAAATGGACTTGGTTGAATTTTCTGAAGTGCGCTTCAATGAAATTCAGACGGAGTATGCAGGTTTTGTGGCGCAATTGGGTGACCGTAAGCCAAACAACATTATCTTTACGCCTATTTCAGCATTGAATGGTGATAACGTTGTCAATAAATCACCAAATACGCCATGGTATAAAGGCGAAACGTTGATGGGTACGCTTGAGTCTGTGGAAATTAACCGCAGTTCAGTGACCAACGATTTCCGTTTCCCTGTGCAATATGTGAACCGTCCAAACCTCGACTTCCGTGGTTTCTGCGGTACGGTTGCGCTGGGTGATGTATCGGTAGGTGACAAAATCGTGGCTTTACCATCAGGTAAGTCATCGACGGTTAAAGAAATCGTTACTTATGATGGGAACTTAGAGCGTGCCGTTGCAGGTCAAGCCGTAACGTTGACGCTGAATGACGAAATTGATATTTCGCGTGGTAACGTGCTTGTGCGTGCGGATCAAGCTGCGCCAGAAATTTCACGTTCGGTCAATGCCACTGTGGTTTGGATGGCAGATCAACCGCTGGTGATTGGTAAGTTGTATAACTTAAAAGTGGGCACGCAAACGGTTCCTGCAAAAGTCACTACAATTAACTACCGTACCAATGTGAATACATTGGAAAAAGTACAAGTCGATAGTCTTGAGCTGAACGCGATTGCTAATGTCACGGTTGAGTTTGATGCGCCTGTGGTATTTGATCGCTACCAAGACAGCCGTTATACAGGTTCGTTTATCTTCATTGACCGTTTAAACAACGTGACGATTGGTGCAGGTATGGTGGAAGAGTCTGTGGAATGGTCTGCGCATAGCAACCCTGTCACAGCGGAAGACCGTGCTGCACGTTTAGGTCAAAAACCTGCTGCGGTGACTGTATCTACGAAAGCACTTGAAAATGCACAAGTACTTGAAAACTTGTTAATTCAACAAGGTGTGGTTGCGATTGCGAAAGCAGGTCTAACTGCTGATCAGGTTGCACTAGTACGTGAAACAGGTGTGGTTGTGGTGACTGACCTTGTCGACGGTACAGATGTCGCATTCACTCAAGATGCGGTTGAAGAGCTAGCTGATAAAATTGTTGAATTGGTTCGTCTATAAGAGATTGAGCTGATTTGAAGGAACCCACCGTAAGGTGGGTTTTTTATTTCTATATTAGATGGATAAATATTATTTAAATCAATAATGTGATATTTCAATAAAAATTCAGTGCGATTGAATGCCTCTTTTGTAGATAGGTATTATGAAAAAAATATTATTATTTATCGGTTTAACTTTAACTTTTGCTGCTGATGCTAAACAGGCTACGCAAAGTGATGAAGCGATTAAGAAGGAAATTATTCAACAATCGATATAAGCATATTCAGGAAATTGTTCTTGTCCTTACAATACTGCAAGAAATGGAAATTGGTGTGATAAACGTAGTGCTTACAATCGAGTCGGTGGCGCTGCGCCACTATGTTATCCAGAAGACGTGAGTGATCGTATGGTCAAAGAATTTAAAAGGCGAGCGTAATTTAAGTTTGATTTACAAGGCTTGGAAAATGAAAGAAAACCTGCGGAGATACAAGTTTTCTATTTTTGTGAGGGATTAGACAAGCTTCAATTATTGAGATTGTTAATCGATTGGTTTTGTTAGGAAGTCTCATTATCTTTGTTTAAGCGCTTTTTCAGCTTATTCACATAGCGTTTAAATGGCCAAGTAAACTGCTTCACAAAACTGTTTGGAATTTTATAGCCGACTGTGCCATATACACTGGCCAAATGATTAGGCATATAAATTGATTTAAAAATCACGTCATAAAGTGGAATAAAGGCTGCATAATTTTTATCAATCGCAGGCTTTTCGGAAGAATGATGCCAGTGGTGAAACTCAGGTGTTGCGATCAGCCAGCGCAGATAGGGAAAGCGAAAACGCACGTTGGAGTGAATAAAAATGGCATGGAAAGAAATAAAGACCAAATATGCAAAGACCGCAGAGGTATGAAAACCTAACAAGAAAATTGGTAAAGTTGCGATAAAACGGGTCATTAACACTTCAACGATGTGTAAGCGTGAAGAGGCTAGCCAGTCCATTTGTTCCGTTGAATGGTGAATGGCATGAAAGCGCCATAAAAAGTTCACTTCATGCATCGCACGGTGTAACCAATAGGTGGTGAAGTCCACCACAATCAATAACTCAATAAACTGCAACCAAATTGGCTGCGCCTGCACATAAGGCACAATCGGGTTATTGGGAATGTGCGTGATCCAATACTGAATAGGCATGACCGTTAAAAATGAAAAAAGCTGGATGCCAATATGGCTAAACATGAAATATTTCATGTCTGTGACCCAGCCAACGCGCAGAATTTTCTGTTCAGTGTTCTTTGCAAAGAATCCTTCAAGTGGTATGAAAACCAAAGCAAGGATGATTAAGGTAATAACGAAATAATCAAAACCTGCATAAAAGGGTAGAGCAGGCAATGTCGGTGCTTTGATCAGTCCACAGCCTAAAATAGCCGCTAAAATGGTGATACACAAACCATAAAAACCATATTTATTCTGTTTAATGATCGCACTATAGGTACCAAAGCCAGCACTGATTACAATGCCAAACAGTAAGGTATAGTAGAAAACATCATAGTGTTTGCTATATAGCGGGCGTAGCTCTGGTGTGGTGAGCACAGTGGGAAATAAAAAACATAAAGCAGCAAAAATACCCAAAAAGCCTAAGGAAACAGAAAGAAATGCACTGATCTTGCCTTGCCCAGCATTGAGTTGTAGGTTTTCAAATTTTTTTCTAAGTTGATCTGTCATTTTAATTTAATTCTGAATTTTAGGAGTTTTGTCAGAGTTCACTTGAGGGGGGAACGTGAAAACAGAGGTTAAATTTTAGCGGTATTGCAACTGTTCAGCAATCTTATCTAAAAATATCAAGTAATCCTTCACGTTTACCCATTTGATCTTAAATTTTGATGTTCTATTTCAGGATTTGAGGTTGCAATCCTTAAAAAATTAACTAAGATATATCTTAATAATTTAAAGATGTATCTTGTTTATGTCTAAAGCACAAAAAGTTGAATCCTTTACTCATTTGGAAATAGCAGCAGTGTTACGTAAACAGCGCCTATTTGAAGCGGGTCAGATGAAACTTTTAGCCTTACATCTCATTTCATTCGCACCTAAATATGGCTATGACCTTATTAAAGAAATGAGTGAAATTGTGGGAGGGGGCTATTGCCCAAGTGCAGGAACGATCTATCCAACCTTGAATTATTTGGAAGAGCAGCAGTTTGTTCAGGTCGCGTTAGATGATGCTGAACGTAAGCAATACCGTATAACGGCCTTGGGTTTGAAGCATCTTGAGGTTGAGCAAGCAAGTGTGGAAAAGATTTTATCTCGTTTCGATACGCGTAAAAAAATTCAAAATAATGAACAATATCTTGACATTAAACGTGCGATGGAAAACCTCAAAGCTTCCTTAAAGCTCAAGATCCAACACAGTGAGCTGAGCGCTGAACAAATTCGTGTTATTGCAGAAAAAATCGATCAAGCAGCGGTGAATATTGCACGTCTCTAGGAAAACAGAATGAAACAACATACTTATGAAGTCACACTCAAACACATTGCAGATGCTCAAGGCAACCCGTCGACCTATGCCGATACTTTGAGTTTTAACAGCTATAACCACGACGATATTTTTAACGTGTTACAGGTGATTCAAAACAGTCAAATGCTGGATGATGAAGCAGCGAAATCATTTACTGTTGGTTTAAAGCTCTTTAGTGAGGTGATGCTAGAGCATAAAAACCTTCCACTCTTTAAAGATTTTATGCCACATTTTGGCCAGTTTATGAAAGCTTTAAAACAAACCGTTAAAACGCAAAGTCAAAGCTAATTTTTATTTACTCAGGTCGATTATGTTCAACACGCTCCCCAAAAATCATATCAAACATTTAAATTGGTTAATGCCTTTATTGCTTTCAGGCTTGATGAGTGGTTCTATTTCTGGTTTTAACTTGCTTCTAAATAAAGGCTTAGTGCATAATTTTTTCCATCTTTGGCTCAAAAGCTGGGGCTTATCTTGGTTGATTGCATTTCCTCTGATTATGGTGTTTTTGCCTTTGGTTCGTAAATTTCTAATGCAGTTTGTATCTTTGCCTGATCAGCCACGCAACTGAATAGCTGTGTTTTTCATTTGGCCCGAATCGTTCTAAGTAATGCTTGAGAGGGATGTCGAGAGCAGTCGCAGCTTGCTTTTTTTATCAATGATCAGCGCTATCACGTAGCAAAATAGGCTTCACACTATACATAAGTACGGTGTTCTTCATTTCAATTTATTTCTATGATCAAATAGGTCTATGAAACTTGAAAAATATCGCAAGAGTTAGGAATAAATCATGTCACAAACAACGATGCAACAGGTCATTATTACAGAGCCGGGTGGTGTGGATAAGCTGGCATATGAAACAGTGACGATCCCTGAAGCAAAAGCAGATGAGGTCCTGGTTAAGGTCCATGCGTTTGGTATTAACCGTCCAGATATTTTACAGCGTCAAGGTTTATATCCAATGCCGCCTGGGGTAACACAAGTGCCGGGGCTTGAGGTTGCAGGTGAGGTCGTTGCAGTTGGAGCTGAAGTTACCCAGTTTAAATTAGGCGATAAAGTTTGTGGTTTGACCAATGGTGGTGGTTATGCAGAGTATTGCGTGGTTCCACAAAGTCAAACTTTACATATTCCAGAAAATGTAAGCTTTGTGGAAGCGGCGGCTATTCCTGAAACTTTTTTCACGGTCTGGGCCAATGTGTTCCAAATGGGTAAAGCCAAAGCAGGGGAAGTAGTGTTGGTACATGGTGGAACCAGTGGTATTGGGACCACGGCACTCATGCTATGTAAAGCATTGGATATTAAAACCTTTGCAACCGTCGGCAGCGATGAAAAAGTACAAGCCATTGCGAATTTGACAGATGCCATCAATTATAAAACCCAAGACTTTGAACACGTGATCAATGAGAAAACGGATAATGCTGGTGTTGATGTGATTTTAGATATGGTGGGTGCACCGTATTTAGAAAAGAATTTGAACTTGCTCCGCCGCGATGGACGTTTGGTTTATATTGCCTTTTTAGGAGGGGCAAAAGCCAAAGATGTTAAGTTGGGGCAAATTATGATGAAGCGCTTAACCATCACGGGTTCGACCATGCGTGCACGAAATACGGCTGAGAAGGCTGAGATTGCACAAGGTTTACAAGATCATGTAGCACCACTATGGGCCAAAGGCCAGTGCTTGCCAATGATTTATCAAACTTTTGAGTTCGATCAGATTCAAGCAGCGCATGCGTGCATGGACACGGGTGAGCATGTGGGTAAAGTTGTGGTAAAAATTCTGTAATATTTCTACAGTATAAAAAGTAGAGCTGACCTAGTGTCAGCTTTTCTTTTGTCTAAAATTTTCCAAAAAATAAAAATAATGTACTGAAAACAGAAATTAATTTCACAAAGATTAAAAAATGATAACTGTTCGACACAACCTGTCAAAACCGTGGTGTAAATTTGCAACTAAATTTAAACCTGACAAATTTACGTGGTTTTAAATGAAAAATAAAACAGAAAAGAGGGTTGTCATGAAAATTTTATCGACATCATATACACATGCGCATGGTTTCCGTGCGCTCAAGCGCTTGCATAAGGCGGTTATCTATAATAGTGTTTTACCTGATGAGTTACACAAGTTGTATAAAGCCTTAATTCATTTTGAGCGCTATATAGAGCGATTAGCGCATCAGCAAACCGCTGTAAAGAAGAAGAAATCTAACAAACATTGAACGCTTTTTTTTGATAAAAAATGAGATAGCTTGAAAGCTGACCGTTTGTCTTTTACTTAATATTATTCAGTGATTTATATTGAATATAATGCTTAGGCATTTAACTATAAATAAAGACACAACATTGATTGTGCAGCGAGGGCAATATGAAGCGTAAAGCTTCAACACATGAACGCCTTGCGGAGCGTTTAGCAAATATTTTGACTAAATTAAATACTGGGTATCAATTGGGGGTTGCAGAACTAGCACATGAATTTCAGGTGAGTACTCGGACAATAGAGCGAGATTTTGACCGTCTCAATACGTATTTGCCTTTACTTCAAGATGAATATACCAAGAAGTACTTTTTAGATCCTGTTTATCTTGGGCGCTTTAAGCTACAAGACATTCAGAACTTTGCGCAGCTTTCTGGGATCAGTGAGCTCTATCCATCTCTAGATATGTCTTTTCTACGTGGCCTGCTTGATGAGCGAGCGAATCAAGTGTTCTCTGCCAAAGGTTATTATTATGAAAATGCACAGCAATTTGCTGAACATTTTCAGGTTTTTGCGGGCGCTATTCACAAGCGTCAAAAAATCAGTTTTATTTATAATGATCGTTTGCGACATGTTGACCCGTATCGATTAATTCATCATCAGGGCAGTTGGTATTTGGCTGCAGCTGTAGGTGATGAATTACGTGCTTATCGTTTAAGTAAAATAGAGCAAGTGATTGTACATGAGTCGGAGCTTTTCAAACACCATTTAGAAGTTTTGACCCAATTAGAGCTCAGTGAGGGGATTTGGTTTGCAAAGCATAAGCAAACGGTGAAAATATCGGTGCGGCCTGAAGTTGCCTTATATTTTAAGCAACGTCTGTTATTGCCAGAGCAACAAATCGTACTAGAAGATGCATCAGGTGGTTTGTTAATTGATTGTCAAATTTGCCATGAAATGCAACTTTTACCTTTGGTGCGTTATTGGATTCCATACATTAAAATTATTGAGCCAGCTCATTTTCAAGAAAAATTAGAACAAGATCTGCAACATTATTTATTACCACCCTTATCGTGATACACGAATGAGATATTATTTTTAAGAGAGTCAATATGCTCTCTTTTTTTTGCATTGTATTGTGATTTTTCTATAGGCATAAAAAAACCAGCTTAACGCTGGGTTCTTTATATGCACCATGCTTAGAAGTATAAGAATGGTGCCCGAGGCCAGACTCGAACTGGCACGCTTTGTGGGCGGGGGATTTTAAATCCCCTGTGTCTACCGATTTCACCACTCGGGCTTTAACAAGATGGAGGCGGAGGTCGGAATCGAACCGGCGTCCACGGAGTTGCAGTCCGCTGCATGACCACTCTGCCACCCCGCCGCGTCTTGTTGATGCGTATATTAGCAAGCTCTGAAAAAAAAACAATAGTGCTTTCATTCGTATGCGCATAAAAACAGCATATAGCGAAAAATATTTAAAATTATCATGTATTATGTGCAAAATTGATTCATATCAACACTTGGAGATGTGCCGTGGCATTAGTTTTAGATGGTCGTGCATTGGCAAAACAAATTGAAGCTGACTTGTTAACTCGCGTTGAAGCGCTCAAAGCAAAATCAGGTCGTACCCCAATTCTTGCGACTATTTTGGTGGGTGACGATGGTGCATCTGCAACTTATGTACGTATGAAAGGAAATGCCTGCCGTCGTGTTGGTATGGACTCACTTAAAGTTGAACTTCCAAAAGAAACCACCACTGAACAATTGTTGGCAGAAATTGAAAAACTGAATGCCAATCCTGATGTTCACGGTATTTTGCTTCAGCATCCAGTGCCTGAACAAATTGATGAGCGTGCATGTTTTGATGCAATCTCTCTTGCAAAAGATGTGGATGGCGTAACTTGTCTTGGTTTTGGTCGTATGGCTATGGGTGAGGCAGCATATGGTTCTGCGACACCCGCAGGTATTATGACTATTTTGCAAGAAAACAATATCGAAATTGCTGGAAAGCATGCTGTCGTTGTAGGACGTTCTGCAATTTTAGGTAAGCCAATGGCTGCGATGTTACTTCAAGCCAATGCAACTGTAACGATCTGTCACTCACGTACTCAAAACTTAGCTGACTTTGTAAAGCAAGCCGATATTATCGTGGGTGCGGTTGGTAAGGCAGAATTGATTCAAAAAGATTGGATCAAACAAGGTGCAGTGGTTGTTGATGCTGGTTTCCATCCACGTGATGGTGGTGGTGTAGGCGACATTCAATTGGTCGGTATTGAAGAAGTAGCTTCTGCGTACACACCTGTTCCAGGTGGTGTTGGCCCAATGACGATTACGACACTAATTCGTCAAACGGTTGAAGCGGCTGAGAAAGCTTTAGGTTAATTTTTATAAAACTCTAAAATCAGTTTTATGTTGGTTTTGGAGTCGTGACATCGTCATTTGCTGCTGTTCGAGGCCGGACTAAATTCGATAAAAATGTTTCTGCGAAGCAGTAAATAAATGATGATTTCAGTCGAGTTCAGCAAATGACCATGGTTTTACCTACTTTTGCCAAAACAAAAGTAGGTCTAGCCGAAGGCTAATTCCTCAATCTAAATCTTAGCTGCAAGAACCCGCAGTAAAAGCATAAAAATACTCAATAACTTATGAGCTGTACTTTCCAATTCCCCAAAGCCCCAGATCATTTACTTCAAGCCTTGCATGAAGTGATTCCAAACTGTGAATTGCTTGCGCAACAGCTTCCTGAAACATCTATTTCCTTGTGGCTCATTCCTCCTGTATTTCCAACCAATAAACTGGATGATGAAATCATTCGCCGTATTTGGAATGAAACGCCATATTGGATCTTTTGTTGGGCTTCAGGCCTAGCCATGGCGCAGTGGTTACTGGCGGAGCCTCATCATGTCAAAGATAAGGTAGTGTTGGATTTTGGCGCAGGTTCAGGTGTGGTGGCGATTGCAGCCAAAATGGCGGGCGCAAAACGTGTGATTTGTTGCGATATTGATGCAGTTAGTTTAGATGCTTGCCGTGCCAATGCAGAGCTGAATAGCGTAGAGCTAGAGTATTTAGATGATTTATATCAATCAGAATTGGTTGATGTTTTATTGGCTGCCGATGTTTTATATGATCAATGCAATCGTTTCTTTTTAGATGAATTTTTAAAGTTTGCACCTGAAGTTTGGGTGGCGGATAGTCGTGTTAAAAATTTTAGCCATCCGAAGTACATGAAGCTCGATGAGCGTAGTGCCACAACTTGGCCAGATCTAGATGAGTCACCAGAGTTTCGTAATGTGAGTTTTTATCGAACTTTAGAGACTAAAAAAGGGCACTAAGCCCCTTTTTTATATATCAGAAGTATTAAGAGCAGGTATAGCGAACAACATGCAGTGTGCTTGGTCGTGCTTCAAGTGACTCGCGTGTTGCAAAGTTTTCACCTTGGTGTAAGTCGGGTGTATTGCTTAAGCCAAAAGTGGCACGGGTTTGACCAATTTGGCGGCCATATTCGGGAACATCTGCTGCAGTGTTAGGAATTTCATTAATACTTAAAATCGCCAATTTATAATTTTTTTGTGAACCTAAAACTTTTTGGCAAGCACGTTGTAATTTATTTTCATCGAGTTGCTGGTTCTTACGAGCAGCAAGCGTATAAGCAAGGGTAGCACTCGATTCTGATTGATATTCAATTTGATAGCCAACATTGCCATTGTATTGGCGAGGCGTGCTTTGACATGCAGATACTGCTAAAACGATACAGCTTAGGCCTAAAAGTTTATACATATTTTTCATATAAAGAGTTCCTAACATTATTCTTGTTCTTAGTATGCCATACACAGGTGTATTTCACGATATTTCAATCGATCAAGTTTCAGCAAAAAAATTGATTAAACATAAAAAATGCCTTCATTCGAGAAGGCATTTTTTATGTTTAGTTTATTAACTTACATGCTTACTTTAAGCATTAATGATCGGTAATCATACTGTGCTTTTTGGTGTCTTTCATAAAGATGTAAGTCAGTAGAGATAAACCAATCATGAAGGTGATGTAGTAAAAGAAGTAGTTTTCGTGTCCTGCATTTTTAAAGCTCAACGCTACAAGCTCTGCTGTGCCACCAAAGATGGTATTGGCAATCGCATAAGGCAGGGCAACCCCTAGTGCACGAATATGCGCTGGGAAGAGCTCTGCTTTGACTACAGCATTAATTGCGGTATAACCCGTTACAATCACCATACCGCTCATACATAGCATAAATGCGGTTGTTGGACTGCTGGTTGAACCTAGACCGTTGAAAATTGGAATCGTGAACAGTACACCTAATACACCAAAAGTGATCATAATTGGTTTACGACCAATTTTGTCAGACAGTGCACCCACCACAGGTTGTAATAGCATGAAGACAAAGATTGCTGCTGTGGTGATCTCTGTTGCTGTGGTTTTCTCAAAACCTGAGGTGTTAACCAAGTATTTTTGTAAATACGTCGTAAAGGTGTTGAATGCCAGCGTTCCACCCGCAGTCAGCATAATCACAGTGAACGCTTGCTTTGGATATTTGGTAAATAAAGCAAGTGCGCTAGATTTTGGGCCACCATTTTTAGCCTGTTCTTGTGCATCTTTTGAAGATTGGGTTTCAACCAAACCACGACGAATCCAGAACACCACAATGGCAAGTACAGCACCAATGAAGAAGGGAATACGCCAGCCCCATTCAGATAACTGTGCTTCGCTCATGGTGCGTTGTAAAATGATCAACACACACAGCGCCAAGAGCTGACCTGAAATGAGAGTCACATACTGAAAACTAGAGAAGAAACCACGATGGTTTTTTCCAGCCATTTCCGTTAAATAGGTTGCGCTTGAACCATATTCTCCACCGACACTTAAACCTTGCAATAAACGGGCAAAGAGTAATAAGGCAGGTGCGAGCATACCCACACTGGCATAGGTGGGTGCACAGGCAATAATCAAAGATCCTACACACATTAAAGATACAGACAGGGTAAGACCTGATTTACGTCCTTTACGGTCTGCATAAATGCCCATGATCCACGCGCCAATAGGACGCATCAGGAAGCCCAGTGCAAAGACTGCTGCAGCTTGTAAGAGTTTTACCGTGTCATCCCCTTCAGGGAAAAACTGTGGCGCGAAATATAAGGTAAATGCGGCATAGACATACCAGTCATACCATTCAACTAAGTTGCCAGCTGAACCACCGAGAATCGATTTTAAACGGGTTTTTTTATCGATGCTTACTGGAGCAGTTTGGGGAGATAGATCAGTCACAAAAATTTCCCAAGGAGAAGTTCGGAAAATACATCTTTTAACTTTTTAAATAGAAAAAGTTAAAACAATATATTTTAAGATTAAACAAAAAATTCTGTTTCGTTATACGCCCCTTATTCTTGGACTTCATTCGACTTTAGTCTAAATGCTGGTATGATTTATATGCTGTTAAGTTTTTCTAATGAATATCTTTATTTTAATGGGAAATTATCATTTTACTTATCTAGAACAAACCCTTGTGATTTTTAAATGTGTGAATAGTCAATTAAAATACAAGGGGTTATGGTGATTTTTAATTTTATGGTGAATGTTGATTTTTAGAAAGGAACGTGTTTTTTAGCTTGGAAATTAGTCGACTTTTCACTGAATAGTCAAAATTAAAAATTAAATTGTAAAAATAGATGCGGGTATTAATTTATTTATAGTAAAGAATTTTCTCTGATTTGACTGGCTTTGGAATATGACAAGGTTGGATTTTGATGTTAAGTTTAGCGTGAAGAACAAAAATAACACAATAACTCAATGAGAGAGGTGAATATGCAAGACACAGATGCCATTTATGATATTGCCGTTGTGGGCGCGGGCATCAATGGGGTGGGCATTGCAAATGATGCTGTAGGGCGTGGTTTAAGTGTTTTTGTCTGTGAAAAAGATGATTTAGCCAGTCATACGTCTTCAGCCAGTAGCAAGCTCATTCATGGTGGATTGCGTTATCTCGAACAAAAAGAATTTCGTTTGGTGCGTGAAGCTTTATTAGAGCGTGAAGTACTGTTAAAAAAAGCCCCACATTTGATCCATCCTATGCGTTTTATTATGCCGCATTTGCCTTATTTGCGTCCTGCATGGCTAATTCGTTCAGGCTTATTTATCTATGATTATTTGGCAAAACGAGAAACATTGGAGGGTTCGGAGCTTGTTCATTTTAATGTCGATAGCCCGCTAAAAGACACCATTAAACGTGGTTTCGAATATTCAGACTGTACTGTAGATGATGCACGTTTGGTGGTGGTTAATGCAATCCAAGCACACGAGCTAGGGGCTCAAATACGAACACAAACGCGATGCATTTCTGCGGCTCAGCAGGAGGGTGTGTGGTGCCTAACGCTAGAGCATCAAAAACAACACTACCAAATTAAAGCTCGAAGCTTAATCAATGCAACGGGTGCATGGGTCACAGATTTTATTCAACAACAACTGTCTCAAACCCCAAAGGCAGGCATTCGATTAGTTCAGGGCAGTCATATTATCGTGAAGCGTTTATACCCGGAACCGCATGCGTTTATTCTACAAAATGATGATCAACGCATTGTGTTTGTAATTCCTTATTTAGATGAATACAGCCTGATTGGTACCACGGACGTAGAGTTTGAGGGCGATGCAAATCATGTCCACATTTCCGAGCAGGAAACGGCTTATTTGACTGATGTGATTAATGACCACTTCAAGCTTCAATTACAGCCAGAAGATGTAATTTCAAGCTTTGCAGGCGTAAGGGCGCTGTATGATGATGCAAGTACACAAGCCTCTAAAGTGACACGTGATTATGTACTGGCGATGTCTAAACCTGTCGCAGATGATGCGCCATTGTTATCTGTTTATGGTGGAAAGTTAACGACTTATCGAAAGTTGGCGGAAGCGGCTTTGCTACAGTTGAAACGTTATTTTCCACACATGAAGGCGGAATGGACGGCTGCGGCAAAACTCCCAGGTGCGGAAGGTTTTAGTTCAGTCGAGGTTTTATGTGCTGAGTTGATGCATGAAATCAAAGGGCTAGAGTCTCAAACAGCGCATCGTTGGGCAAACAGTTATGGTAGTCGAGTGTGGCATATGCTCGCTGAGAACAAAGATGTACAAACTTTAGGGCAGTCTTTTGGCCATGGTTTGTATCAGCAAGAAGTGGATTATATGGTGAAACGTGAGTGGGCCATCAGCAGTGAAGATATTTTAAAACGACGGACTAAACTGTATTTAAAATTTGATGCCCTAGAAGCTCAAGCTTTAGACCTCTACTTGCAGGATTTACACCTGCGTCGTATGCAAGGGGATGCTGCATAGTGTGAAGTATGTGTAATGGCTACAGTTGATTTTGTTCTATTAAAAAAGCCGCTATCGCAGCTTTTTTAGATTTAAATTTCGATTTCGCCGACTTGATGTGCGCACTCAGCAAAACGCGGATAAAGTTCAATCACGCTGCCAGAAAAATCTCTAACGGCTTTGATGCGCTTTTTGATCTCAAATTTAGTTGAATCAGGGGTGTCTTTGATCGAGTAAACATGAAGTGCTGGCTGAGTTGTTGCTACTTATTTTAGTCGTGATTGGCTGGATGAATTTTGTTGACTTATATAGTTTTAAAATTATAAATAGATTAAAAAAAGACCGCTTACGCGGTCTTTTTTTTGCTTAATTTAAAGATTAAGCAGATTGCTTAACAGCATCTAAAAGTTCGTTTTGACGAGCTTTAAGTGCAGCTGGTAGGCGTTCACCAAGTTTGTCGAATAGTTCAGTGTGGCTTTCAAGCTCTTTGATCCATTGATCTTTGTCTTGAGAAGTCACAAGGTCAAACTGGGCTTTAGTGAAGTCAGAACCTGTCCAGTTCAACTGTTCATAAGTTGGAACTAAACCAATTGGTGTTTCAACTGCATCAGCACGGCCTTCACAACGGTCAATAATCCACTCAAGAACACGCATATTTTGACCGAAACCAGGCCATACGAAGTTACCTTCAGTATCACGACGGAACCAGTTCACGTTGTAGATGCCCGGAAGTTTGTTGCCCGCAGCTTTAGCTTTCGCTGCAACTTCTTCACCAAGCTCTAACCAGTGAGAGAAGTAATCCGCCATGTTGTAACCCGCAAATGGAAGCATTGCGAATGGGTCACGACGAACAATACCTTGTTGGCCAACGGCCGCAGCAGTTGTTTCAGAGCCCATAGTTGCAGCTTTGTAAACACCATCTACCCAGTCAAATGCTTCTGAAATTAGAGGCACTGTGTCCGCACGGCGACCACCAAAGATGAACGCTGAAATTGGAACACCTGCTGGATTTTCCCAGTCAGCATCGATAGAAGGACATTGACCTGCTGAAACAGTGAAGCGCGCATTTGGATGGGCCGCTTTTTCTGCGCCAGTGTGAGGTTGACCTTTCCAGTTAGTCAGGTTGGCAGGTGCTTCTTTAGTAAGACCTTCCCACCATACTTCACCGTTATTAGTTACCGCAACGTTGGTATAGATCACGTCTTTGTGAAGTGTAGCCATACAGTTCGGGTTGGTCTTGGTATTTGTACCAGGCGCTACACCGAAGAAACCGGCTTCTGGGTTGATTGCGTATAAGCGACCGTCTTCACCTGGTTTGATCCAAGCAATATCGTCACCTACAGTTTCAATTTTCCAACCTTCGTAGCCTGCTGGTGGAATCAACATTGCGAAGTTTGTTTTACCACAAGCAGAAGGGAATGCCGCTGCGATGTAGTGTTTTTCGCCTTGAGGATTAGTCACACCAAGGATCAGCATGTGTTCTGCTAACCAACCTTGTTGACGACCCATAGAAGACGCAATACGTAAAGCTAAGCATTTTTTACCTAACAATGCGTTACCGCCGTAACCAGAACCGTAAGACCAGATTTCACGTGTTTCTGGGTAATGCACGATGTATTTTTCAGGGTTGCAAGGCCATGCAACGTCTTTTTCGCCATCAGCAAGTGGCGCACCAACAGTATGTACGCAAGGAATAAATTCACCGTCTGTACCAAGAACGTCATAAACAGCTTTACCCATGCGAGCCATTTTAGACATGCTAACTGCTACATATGGAGAGTCAGTTAATTCGATACCAATATGCGCAATATGAGAACCTAATGGGCCCATAGAGAACGGTACTACATATAAAGTACGACCTGCCATTGAACCGTCAAACAAACCATTTAGGCGAGCACGCATTTCAGCAGGCTCTTCCCAGTTGTTTGTTGCACCAGCATCTTCTTGTTTTTCAGAGCAGATGTAAGTACGACCTTCAACACGAGCAACGTCAGAAGGATCAGAATTAGCAAGATAAGAACCAGGATGCGTTTCTTGGTTAAGCGCTTGCATTGTGCCGTTAGCGATCATCAAGTTGATATAACGTTGATATTCTTCTTCGCTGCCGTCACACCATTCAATTTTCGCTGGTTTTGTTAATTTTGCAATTTCTTCCACCCACGCAATAAGCTTAGGGTGACGAACGAATTCTGGTGCGTTCACTTGGGTCATGGTGAGGCCTATCTCAAATATGTACACGTTTGTACAAAGTACAATCTCAGCAATAAAATTTACTGCAGAGATGAAAAGATGAAAAAAAAGTGGCTGTATTAAAGCATAATTTGATAAAAAAAATAAGACCAAAGGCGTATCTAAATTATGAACAGTTCGATGGGGTTGCTTCATTTTAACTATTAAAAAACAATAGTTTGGTTTGATTTTTTGCTTTTATTTTGTGTATTTATTATATTTATGAGGATTATTCATTTAAGATATTAGTATTAAAATCATATGCTTGCATTTATTTTGTGATTGAGATTTATTATTGATTAAATAAATGGTAGTCATTTGAATTTTACATAACAAAACTGTTAAGTGTTGAATATTTGGACAAAAATAGAGCAATTACTTCAAGTTTAGGTGCAAAATGTCAGAGCAACTCAAACCTTTATCACTTATTTATAATAAAAAATCAGGTTTTCATGCCGCAAATAAAGATGAAGTGTATGAACAGTTGGTAGCAGATCTGAGTACCGCGGGTTTTGAAATACAGTCATTTGAGTTAAGTGAGTGCATGAACTTTGATCAGATGATGCAAGAGATTTTACTACGCCATCGTCAAGCAGAAAATGTAGGGGTCATTGTTGCTGCAGGTGGCGATGGTACTTTAAATGCTGTTGCATCTAAATTGATGGGAACGGATATTCCCATGGGGATCTTGCCGCTAGGTACCTTTAACTATGTTGCGCGAGTGCTGAATATTCCGTTGGACCTATTAGATGCAGCCAAAGCCATTAGTGAAGGGCAGCCACGTTCTGTACATGTGGCACAGTTGAATCAACATATATATCTGAACAATGCCAGTTTAGGGCTTTATCCTTTATTTATTCAAAAAAGAGAACAGTTTAATAAGCATTTTGGACGTTTTCCATTGCATGCGTATACTTCGGCATTGGATGTTCTCATCCGCGACCGAAAAGAGTTAAAACTTGAAGTAGAAGTCGATGGACAGCGCTATCCAGTGAAAACGCCATTGATTTTCTTTGGCAATAATCAACTTCAACTGGCTGAAATGAAACTACGTATTGCCGAGGCGGCGGAAGCAGGCAAAGTGGCGGGCGTGGTAGTAGCAAAAAGTGATAAGCGGACTTTGTTCAAGACCTTATGGCAGCTGATTAAAGGCAATTTAGATCAGGCTTCCGATGTCTATAGCTTTGCAGCAGATGAAGTGATTGTTCATTCAAAGCGTAATAAGCTTACGGTTGCGGTAGATGGAGAAATTGTCACGATGACACCACCGCTGAAAATTACAGTACGTAAGCATGCGCTGAATATCATGGTTCCCGCATGATTTTACATTTGTCAGATTTACACTTTGGGACCGAACGCGAAGCCTGTTTACAGGCCATTCGTCAGTTATGTGAGGAACATTCTTTTGAAGCAGTGGTGGTCAGTGGGGACTTGACCCAACGTGCGCGGTTTATTCAGTTTTATGCTTGTCGGCAGTTTTTAGACAGTTTAAAGCTGCCGTATTTGGTGGTGCCGGGGAATCATGATATTCCGCTGTACCATGTGTGGAATCGTTTTTTCAGTCCCTTTGCACGTTATCAACTGTTTTTTGGGGGGATGGAAAACACCTTAGAAACTGAACATTTTTATGTCATTGGAGTGAATAGTATTCGTCGGCGTTACCACACGCGAGGGCATATTTCACTGAACCAAATTCAAGAGATTGATCTAAAATTGCAGCAAGCACCTGCGCACAAAATTAAACTGATCGCCGCGCATCAGCCTTTTTATACTCCGCCAGACCATAGTCATGGTGTGAAAGACTGTCCGATGCTTGGTCGTATTGCATTGGAGCAATGGAGCCAACATGGTTTAAATGGACTTTTACATGGGCATTTACACCACGCTGCCGTTTATGATTTGAATCAGATTTATCAACTTGGGGTATCGCATCCAGTGCTGGATATCCATGCTGGAACGGCAACATCTTATCGTTTACATGCGGGTTTGCCCAATAGCCTGAATATTATTTTGCCGAATGCCGATGTACAACATTTGAGCTTTAACGCTGCAACCAATCGCTTCGAGTTGATGCAGCAAAGTATGTCAGATTGAATTGAGTGTCTGAACTTTGATGAGGTTTGCTTAAAAAGAGCACAAAAATATAAAAATATTTTGTGTTTGCCCTTGAAGCGTTTTATTCCATCCCCACAAAAGTGTCATATCAAAATTTTGTTGATGACCTAGGAATAAGAAGTCATCTTCACATCGTAAACAATGGCATTTTGAAAATGTCTATGGAGCTAGAAATGAGCAAAATTCGTCCTTTACATGACAACGTTGTGATTCGCCGCGTAGAAAAGGAAACTAAAACTGCGGGCGGTTTAATTTTGAGTACTTCTGCTGCTGAACAGCCAGCTCAAGGTGAAATTATTGCAGTAGGTAATGGCAAAATTACAGACAATGGCATTCGTGCTTTAGATGTAAAAGTGGGCGACAATGTACTGTTTGGTGCATATGCAGGCACTAAAGTTAAAGTTGAAGGCGAAGAACTTCTTGTGATGAAAGAGTCTGATATTTTAGCGGTTCTTGAAGGTTAATTCAGAACGTTCATTTGCTGTTTAAGCAATACAATTGATTAAAATTTAAGAATATTTGGAGTTTAGTATGTCAGCTAAAGACGTAAAATTTGGTGATTCAGCTCGTTCTAAAATGATTGCAGGCGTAAACGTGCTTGCAGATGCTGTAAAAGTAACTTTAGGTCCTAAAGGCCGTAATGTTGTGATCGACCGTTCTTTCGGTGCGCCGCACATCACTAAAGATGGTGTAACGGTTGCGAAAGAAATTTCTCTAAAAGACAAATTTGAGAACATGGGCGCTCAATTGGTTCGTGAAGTATCTTCTAAAACCAATGACATCGCTGGTGACGGTACAACAACTGCAACTGTACTAGCTCAAGCAATTTTAAATGAAGGCATCAAGTCTGTAACAGCGGGCATGAACCCAATGGACTTGAAACGCGGTATTGATCTGGCTGTTAAAGCATTGGTTGCTGAAATTAAAGCAACAGCAAAACCTGCTTCTGATACTAAAGCGATTGAACAAGTCGGTTCAATCTCTGCAAACTCTGACGAAACTGTAGGTAAACTCATTGCACAAGCAATGGAACGCGTAGGTAAAGAAGGCGTGATTACCGTTGAAGAAGGTTCAGGCTTTGAAGATGCTTTGGACGTTGTTGAAGGTATGCAGTTTGACCGTGGTTATATCAGCCCATACTTTGCAAACAAACAAGACACATTAACGGCTGAACTTGAAAATCCGTTCATCTTGCTTGTTGACAAAAAAATCAGCAACATCCGTGAATTAATTACTGTACTTGAAGCTGTAGCTAAAACAGGTAAACCACTTTTAATCATCGCTGAAGATGTTGAAGGTGAGGCCTTAGCTACACTTGTTGTTAACAACATGCGCGGAATTATCAAAGTATGTGCGGTTAAAGCACCTGGTTTTGGTGACCGTCGTAAAGCAATGCTTCAAGATATCGCAATCTTGACTGGCGCGACTGTAATTTCTGAAGAAGTAGGCATGACTTTAGAACAAGCTTCTCTTCAAGACTTAGGTACTGCGCACAAAATCACTGTGTCTAAAGAGAATACTGTGATTGTTGACGGTGCTGGTGATGCAGCTCAAATTGCTGAACGTGTTACGCAAATCCGCGCGCAAATTGAAGAATCATCTTCTGAATACGATAAAGAAAAACTTCAAGAACGTGTTGCTAAATTAGCAGGCGGTGTGGCTGTGATCAAAATTGGTGCAGCGACTGAAGTTGAAATGAAAGAGAAGAAAGACCGTGTGGACGATGCGCTTCATGCAACACGTGCTGCTGTTGAAGAAGGTGTGGTTGCTGGTGGTGGTGTTGCACTGGTACGTGCTGCAGCTGCACTTGACGGTGTAAATGGTGCGAATGACGACCAAAACGTAGGTATTAACATTTTACGTCGTGCGATTGAAGCGCCACTTCGTCAAATCGTTGCCAATGCGGGTGATGAGCCTTCAGTTGTGATCAATGCTGTGAAAAATGGTGAAGGTAACTTCGGTTATAACGCTGCTACTTCTGAGTATGGTGACATGCTAGAAATGGGTATTCTTGACCCTGCGAAAGTAACGCGTTCTGCACTTGAGCATGCTGCATCTGTAGCTGGTTTAATGTTGACAACTGAATGTATGATTACTGACGTTCCAGAAGATAAGCCTGCAATGCCTGATATGGGCGGCATGGGTGGTATGGGCGGAATGATGTAATCTGCTAGTATTTGGTTTATGTTATTGTAATTTAATACAATTAAAACCAAATTGATTAAAATTACTCACAGTGTTACTCACATCTGAGTTTGTTACAAAAAAGGTCACAAATTTTATTTGTGGCCTTTTTAAATTTTATAGCTCTATGCTTAGTTTCTTTTTAAAGAAGTTATAGTACTGTAGAGGAATTTGAATATTGGATGAATTGAGATATTGAAAAAATACGCCTGAAAAAAAACAGGCGCTTATAGTTATAGAGCAAGGCCATTTTACTTTGGTGTAAGAATAGAATTTTCGTCATGAATAATACAGGAAAGGACATAGCTATTAAGCCAATAGTTCTTGCGACCATCTTTTACAGGTCTTTTTACACGACCAGTATTAATTCGATCATATAGTTCTTTTTCAGAGATATTCATTCTCAAAGCAAATTCAGCAGTAGATACGCGTCGTTCAGTGTTAGTCAGGTTTATAGATACACCCATAAAAATCATCTCCATTAAAAATTGGTTGTAAGAGATAAACTCTTAAAATAAAGATTATCAAATTAATAAAAAAAAAGATGAGAAAAGTTTAAAAAAACAAAAAAAGGTTTATTTTTTAATTTATTATATCAGTAAAATAATCTTAAGTTTATTTAGATGGTAATTTGTAAAATGTGTAATTCTGTTTTGTAAAGTGATTTATTAAAAAATATTATTATAAAATAAGAGAATTGAATTTTTAGAAACGCACACTGCTAAGCCGACCTTAATTTAGGTCGGCTATTAACGTTTGCTACTTTTTCTGTTAATTTTTAATGGTTACTCATCATAGATTTTAAATGGGTTGTTTAAATTGAGAGAAATTGCGTTCTTTTTATTGTTGAATTCTCTGCCGATATCAGAGATATTAAATTCACTTAACTCTGTATCTGAGAATACTTCTTTATTGAAGTAATCCTGCATTAGATGAAGTTTTATGATCTTAAATAATAGATCGAGTGGATCATCATCAATATTATTTAATTTAAGTAGCGACAGTAATGTCCCGCCAATAAAGAATTTTTGATGATTCTCTCTATTTCTCTTTTTAATGTTTTGTTGCTTGTCTAAAGCATCATCCGTGTCCAAGATGTTTTGATGAATTTTTATTTTCATGTTTTCTGGTAATTTTGACATATAATTGTCTAACATTTTCTCCGCTAAAAAATAATGTTCAAGCACTGGAGGAACATCTTCTCCGAAATAACTATAATCTAAAATATCGCGTTCTATTTTTGTGATCGAGTTTGGATCTTTTTTAAATATAAAAAGAAGTTCATTATCATACCTCTTTCTTCTTTTTGTATATAGATATGTTTTTCTGATTAATTGCTTTTCTTTTTCATTAAAGTCTTCTAAATCTTTGCGTTCGATTAATTGAATGACATCATAATGTGTTTTTTCGAAAGCGGGATTATTCATTGCAAAATATTCTATTGAATAAATGTGATCTTGTGTTGTTAATGCTGTACGACTCATCTTGATATTTTCTCACTAAAAAATAAAAAATGTATATCACATGTCAATTTTAAAACTTGAGAAAAGTTTAAATATTCAAAAAAGTTCTGCTTTTTTTTCTACTCGCTGCTATTCACTTTTAGTTTGCTGTTAGTTTGGACTGTTAGTGATGAGAGATAAAAATCATTTTTTGCGAATGCAAAAAAATGATTTTTATCTCGTCTCCGTGTTCATTTCAATTCGCTTTCAGCGAATCAAAATGAACCCTACGTCTCGCCCTGCGGAGCACTTTTAGTTTCTTAAGTTATTGTATTTAGATGATATTATTTATTGGATATTCGAAAAAGCACTTGAGGTGGCTAAAAATCACCCAAACGTCTGTTACACGTTAAAAATTGGGGCTGTTACATGTTTTTTTGCTTAAAGTTTGTTCGGTGTTACACGTTAAAATTTCTGTTGTTACACGTTAAAACTGGGGGGTGTTACACGTTAAAAGTACGTACATTGATGATGCTGATATATTTTCTATAAAAAAATTGCATTATTTTTCATTTTCTGCATCAAACGAATAAAATTTTTGAATAATTTTATATGCTCCATTTTCTTTATTTGAAATTGGATTTGTATATGTATTATTTTGATTTACGTCATAATGTCAAAGAACTAAAAATTCAGCATAAAAATTTGCGTAGAGACAAATTTAGACATTCTTCAGAACTCGGTTATCACTACATTACGCGAACATTATATTTTTCAACGCATAAACAAGATATTGAAGAGCTTGAATATACAGCATCCGCCAATATGCCAGCATGGGCAGCTGATAGCCCCGAAGTATTTTGGAATGCAGCAGATCAATATGAAAGTATGAATGGTCGAACATCTACGCATATTACCGTTGCTTTGCCGAAAGAACTCAATTATATGCAGCGCATAGAGTTATCAAATCAACTGATATATGAATTCTGCGGTCAATATCAGATGCCATATAGTTTTGCAATTCATAATCATGTTTCAACCCTCGATGGGCGTTATGAACAACCGCATTTGCATTTATTATATTCTGAACGAAGTATTTATGATGGCATTGAACGAACACCAGAACTGTATTTTCAAAGACACTGTCCAAAAAATCCTGAGAGAGGCGGTGCCAAGAAACTAACAGCAGATGTAATTGGGCTAGGTCGTCATCAAATTAATCATTATCGAAAAATCACAGAAAATGTCATAAATAAATTTTTAAAAGAATATGCGCCAGTTAAAGAAGTGGAGATCTACGGAATTAAGTTCCAAGTCGAAAATAAAGTCTCATGTTTATCTAATGAAGATTATAACCTGAAAAATGGAACCAATTTAAAAGATGTTCCGCAAATACCTCGACATTATTTACATAGTAAAGATCCGGATATTCAAGAAAAAATTAAAATGATTAGACAAACAGTTAAAGAGATTCGAGAAGCGAATTTATATGAATTGCATCAAGCCGAGTATCAGCTTGAATTGTCCAGAAGAAATCAGTATCAATATGAAAATAATGATATTGCTCAGAAGCCTAAATCCAATGATTTCGACTTTTGATTTATTTTGATTGTCTGGCTGAGTCATAAGCAAGTTTTGATTATAGATGTGATCAACTTGCTCACTTGATTAAATAGCTGTCGATTTGCAATTGCTCAAGTGGATGCCATTGATAGCGATCTTGGCCTGAAAAATGCTGTTTGATATAGGCAATATGTCGAATCACGTGTTTCTGCTGTTTGAGTAAATGCTGAATGCGCTGATCGGCATAATGAATATCAACGCGCTGCTGCAACAGCGCTTGATAAAAATGACGATAATCAGGGTTCATATTTTTCAAAATTTCATGTGATGCAATTGGAGAGCGTGGCTGACTCAATCCTTGTGCCGTCGTATTTCCAGAAATGACAATTTTCGGTTGTACGGAACTTTTCGCTGGTCTTAAGGACTGTGTGGGTGTATCTGTCTGAGTTTTGAGAGTGTGAAACGCGTGTTGAATTGACTGCGTTAGCGTTTCAGCTTGGGTGTCTTTAACTGGATTTGTCATTTGCACCGACGATTGCGGTTGAGCTTGAGTTTCAGTATTTGGCTGGATCAGTTGCTTTAACTTTCGATAGTTAATTGAATAAAAGTTGGTTTGGAGCCATTTATTTTTGGAGAGCTTTTTAATCACTAAAATCTCTGCCTGTTTTAATTTAGCGACGATCCGTTTGATTGTGGAGATACTATAGATTCCCAGTGTTTGTTGCCATTGTTCATAGCTATGAAACCAATACTTTTTTCCTTTGTGGACTTGAGCATCATTTTTTTCTAAGCAGTAATGCAGCTTTTGCAAGAAAGTCGCGGCTGCGACGCCATACGCTTTTGCAAGCGTAGGCGAAGCAATTAAAGGGTAGTCCGAGGGAGCCAGCAGAATATGCTGATTATGCTTGGACATAACGTGCTCCCAAAAGACGTTCAGCACGTTCAATCAGGTTTTGACGTTGATGGGTGCGGAATGCCCAGAGCGAAGGGGTATAATTATTTTGATTCAGTTTTGCGACTTCAGCGATTTGTTCATCATTCATCTGGCGCATGCATTGACGAATAATTTGATGCGCATGCTCAAGCTCACTCAGCAAGGAGTCTGCAGTATCGAGTGCTTGATAAAGATGGGTTAAGCTTTGACGTTGGGGATTTGAAATGGTCTTGCCAAGTTCAACAATCAGTTGAGAGGCTTGTTTTTTAGATGTGCAAGTGTATGCACCATGAAATTTAGCGTTCATAGTCGTTTCCTTGTAGATAAGCTTAAACACTTACCAACATCACTTTCCTACGGTGATGGTGGCAGCTCGACAGGAGTAGGAAATACCGCTCTACAAGTCACGGCCAGCACAAGGCTGTCCTGTCAAGCCGCCATAACGACTGCTAAAACAGTAGACAAAAAAATAGCCGCATAAGCGACATCTTTTTGCGCTTGTAGATATTATCAGGTTTCCTACGCCTGAACACAGATTTTGCTGTGTCCTATAAGCTTATCTGCGTATCCCGTGAACTGTCAACGCTGTATTTGATTATTTTTACAAAACGCAACATTTCATTAATTCATTGATTAAGCTTTAGTTATTGGGGAAGTCTGACGGCTAGAGCTACCTATGATGAAGAGAAGTGTTTCGTTTGATACGGCAGGGCTTTTCTTCAGATCCACTTAAAAAAGTGAATGTTTGGTGAAGATCTATTCAATCATTTTATTCATTTATTTTATTACAGAAGAACAGTTCATTTTAGACCGATCCATAGCATCAAAATGAGCCCATCGATGGTTTTAATTTGAGCTTATGGGTGAAATCAACAACTTAACTGAATTTATTCAAGCCGATCATGTGAATTTTATCGTATCGCGAAATTGACTAAAGCGCTGGATAAATCTAATATGAGCTCGCTGGCCTACATTGCCAGTCGGTTTTAGCAGACCGATTCATCTAGCACATGAGGTTTATATTTTTGGATATAAACTGAATGTGGGAATCTTCACGTCCCCCTTTTTTTCTATGGTAGGACGGAAGGGGGACACTTTCGAGTGTGCTGATTCCTAGATGATCAGTCTGCTAACCCCTTTTCGTTCTGCCACCATTATTTAGCAGTAATTTGGTAGAACTTCTATTACATCTAGGAGCTTCTCATGCTGTATCCATCTTTTCTTTATTGTGCCTCCGCACTCGTGCAACCTTGTTGTGTCTTTCAACAGGGCATATAGCACTGATTTTAATTTTTAAGCTGTATTAAAAAAACATTTTTACACGAACAATCTCTAAGGTGGATGGCTCAATCACGCCTATAAAAAAATACTTATTTTTATATCCCCTTGTGATTGTCAATTGCATTGAACATGCGGGGAACAATGATGTCTGAATTCACTCAACCAAAAATCATTCCAATCGAAAATCGCCCACCAAAATCTAAAGTCTTTGTGAAGTGCATTGTGGCGCCGATCGTCATCTTTTTAATTATGGCCAAAGTCTTTTCCTTTGGCTGGTTTGGCTCTCTATTCTTTGGCATCTGGCTGTTGTGGTTTGTGATCACTTATTACTTCTATGAATATGGCAATACCTACTTTGCAGGTATGACGGAGCAACTGAGCCGCCAAGGTGAACAGTTTAATTATCACAATCGTGGGGTCTGGATTAACAGTCAGGATAAAACCATCATCCTGTTTGATGAACCTGAACAGCGTTTAGTGAAATACCCATTTGACTATATTACTTCGGTCGGTCACTTCAACTTAGTTGAAGACAAAATCTCTTATTCCAGCACAGTCACCAGCAATCCGATGACAGGAACACATATTCGCCATCACGAACATCGCAGTCCAGTCAAAAGAGAATACCAAGTCAATATTGGAACACGCGACCCATTCAAGCCGCATTACCGCCTCAAAGTGTTATTTCCTTGGCGTAGCCCCAAAATGGCCAGTGAAATTCGTCAACTGCTGTCAGCTGATCATTACCAATAAAAACCAAGAATAAGAGGGGGTAATAAACGTATGAAATATTCAAAAACGGGGATGGCATCTATCAGAACCAGCACCTTGATGCTGGCCATCAGTATGGCTGTAGTGGGATGTGGCGGTGGTGGTTCAGGCGGAAATACTGGTTCCAATAGTGGTGGAACAGATGGGGCAAACGATGGTGGTACTTCACCTCAGCCTGTCACGTGTTCTGAAACGCAATATCTACAAGAAGGGATCTGTAAAAACAAGGCAGCACAACGCTTTGAACCCTTACAGATTCCTCGCTTTCTCAAAGGTCAGTCCTATCAGTTAAACCTGAAGACGGATCACGATCTGGCCCTCAGTTTTAAGAGTGAAAGTCCGAATATTTGTGACTTCGAACAAGGCGAGTTAAAAGCCTTAGATTTGGGCAAATGTAGTTTAAAACTGACACAGGCGGGAACCTCACAGCTTCTGCCTGTGAATAGCACGATGGTGGTGGATGTCATTGAGAATGATGCAGAGGAGCACAAAGATCTGAATGCCTGTCAGGCCGGGAGACCCAGTGAGGCGGAGCGGCAGCTGTTTATCAATACACTGAATGAGATTCGTGCCTTACATAATCTGCCGAAAGTTCGCTATGACCAAGTCTATGAAGACCAGATGATGCAAGCCTCCATGCTGTTGGCGGTGAATGAAAAGACTTCACACTATCCGGATCGAACGTGGCGCTGTTTTAGTGATATTGGCTATCAGGGTGCTTCGACATCGAACTTGAACTTTATTCAAGCCTATCAACCTTTAGCCAGCTACGGTGCAGATACCCATCTGATCAATTGGTTGATTGAAAAAAACTCGAGCAGCATTGGACATCGACGTCATATCTTGAGTCCATTCCTGAGCAAAACTGCCTATGGCGAAGTCTCCAATACTGAGGCTAAAAGCGTATCGAGCATTTTAGGTGCTGCCATGAAAGTGGTCTATCCCTATGCATCGCAAACCTTAAGCACCACGATGCCGAAAGGGGTGATTGCCTATCCGTATCATGCCTATCCAAAGAAATTCTTTTCAAAAACTGAACCTTTATCCCTGTCGATTTTAGTCAATCCACAAAATGCCTATGCCAACAATACGGTGGATTTTTCTCAGGCGAAGCTAACCGTGACGAGACGAGACAATCAGCGAGTTCAAGCGATCAGCAACATCCAGTATGACAATATCAGCTATGGTCTAGTCGCCAATAATCTGCAATTTCATTTTAGCGCAATGGAATACAACGTGATCTATGACGTTCAGGTACAGAATGTACTAGTGGATGGAAAAGCTGAGGACTATACCTACTGGTTTAAGGTTGATGATCAGTCCGGTGAACAACGCTCATCAGGAGAACAACGCTCAGCAGGAGAACCATCCAATGACATTTAAGCTGAGACCATTTTTACTCGCCAGCACTTCATTATTTGCATTGCAGACTGCGGTAGCTCAACCTGTTTCTACCGCCAATGCATTGACTGTGCAGCCAGTGACTTTAGAGCAAGGATTAAACTGTTTGGATTGGGCCAAGCAAGAACAGACTTTTAGCAATCAACTGGCCACGGGCGATTGGACGTATACCGCAGCCTCTAAGCTAACGACTCTGCAACAACAATTTAAGCAGCAATACACCAAGCAAAAATCAAGCGTTGTGGATGATCCAGACGATGAAAACTACTGTGAGGATTGTCCTGAAATAGAAGTCTATTTGCCCAAAGATAAACGCAATCCGATTCAACGGATTGAAAGCTTGATGCAGGTCAGTGTGGCTGGGGCAAGTACCTCGATTTATCGTAATGATGATATGGCCCAAACCAAAGAAAAAATTGAAGCGGGTTTAAAGATTCAGTTCAGTTCCTATAGTGGACAGCAATATCAACGCTTTAAACAGCAGTGGGATCAAGCCTCAGCGCATGACAATGAGAAACGTACCAAGACCCAGCAGGTCTTTCAACAGTATCCGCATTTAAAAGTGTTTAACGGAGAGGTCTTTCAAAACGGAAAGCGTTACAGCCCTAAACAGATTTACATCTATACCCAGCGCTATAAACGGGATGTTTCTGATCTAACCGACATGATTGCCTATATCAGTCTGTATGACCATCCAATAGATCCATCACTGCACATTTTACAGTGTGGCTTTATTGACAATATGTCTTAAACCGCTTCAACTGAATAAAGAAAGAGTAACGTCATGAAAAAAATATTTTTAGCGGGTTTATGTCTCAGTCTTTCAAGCTTGGCCTGTGCGGGCGCCAAAGAAAGCCTGATCGGAAAACGTCTGGTGATGGACATCCCTGAGGTCCAATGTGCCGACTTGTCCTTCTCCAAAAATGGGAAAGAAGCGGCGATGTATGCAGAACTGGGGCAGTGTCAGGACCCAATGCCACTTAGGGTCAGATGGTTGAATGACAAGACCTTTATCTTAATTGAAAAAGTACGCCTCAATGAGACCTCTCCGCCACGTAGCTTCTTATACAAAGTCAAAAGTATCAATCAGGATTATGTACAGCTAACAGAAATCTGGACCGGGTGGGGAGACTCAAAAGACGACACACTGGGTTATTATTTTAGATAAGACCATTAAAACAATGAACCAACAAGGCCCTTGCTGAGGCAGGGGCTTTTCAAACAAGAAATGAATGATTCAATCAGTATTTATAGGAATTCGATCATGAGGTGTAGTCCTGTGTTTTATCCAGCAAAATTTGAAAAAGAAGGGCAAGCTTACAACGTCTCTTTTCGTGATATTCCAGAAGCAATGACTTGTGGTGACAATTTCGAGGATGCGCTACAGATGGCCAAAGATGCGCTGTTTACCAGTGTGGAGTTTTATCGTGAAGAGGGTCGGAGTTTACCTCCACCCAGTGAATGCCAAGAGGGTGAGATCCTGATTGCTTTGGTTCAGACACTGACATAAATCTCAGATGCATCAAAAGTGAGGAGATCAAGATGGAAAGAAAAGAACACAAAGATCTAGAACAACACAAAGACCTAGAACAACCCACAGATGTTTTATGTGACGTTTGTCAGGAGTCTACTCAACTGAACTATGCTGTCCTGTCTGCCAATTGGGGTAAGGAATCCAAGCATGATGGAGAAGAGTATGAACTGCATTTATGTGAGGCATGTTTCTTCGCGACTCTCGCAACGTTAAAAAGAGAACATCGGGTGAAGCAGATGTTTAATGAGGATTTTAATGAGTCTGCATTAGAAAAGTTTGGTCTGAAATAAGTAGATCAAGATGACGGATTGTGCCTATGGATGACAATATTAAAAGACTTTTAGTAGAAGCTGAATTGAAAAACTTAGCAGCAGGCTCCGTGTTTTCTGTTCAAGATATCAGTGTTGCTCTTTCTAAGAAGCAGCTATTAAGCTCTTTATGTGCCTATTTGGAGCAGGGGAAGGTCAGTCTGGTTGTACCCAATATTTACTATAAAGTTAAATTCTCAAATCTTTTTAATCCGCCGAGAGCCTTACCCCCTGATCTCTCCAAAGTGTTAGCCGCGTTAACTCGATTAACCGGTGAGACGTTTCAATATGATGGAGGCTATTGTGCCCATCGTTTAGGGTTAAGTACTCAAGTGCCTCTATATCATGTCTTACATACAAATGGCCGTTCAAGGCGATTCAAACTGGCTGGTGTAGATGTGGTACTGAATCACACGGATGATCAGCGGCTCCTCCAATACCCTTTACAAAAAGTAGGTATGGCGATCTCAGCTCTGTATTATTTAGGACCAAATGTTGTGGATGATAAGATCATCAAAGCGATCAAAGATCAGTTGTCACTTGAGGAGTATGAAAAGTTACTTTCAGCCGATTTGCCGAAATAGCCTATTCCTGTGTAAGCCTACGAACTATTCCTATTTGCACCCTACCTGTCATTCTTGTTCCAATTAGGCGATCAAGAATTAAATTACATAGTTAAATTGATATTGCATGCTTGAAATATGGTCAAATTATAGGGCAAATATGATGCAATTCTTACCATATAGTATGAGGTCTTAGATATGAAGGGATTAACTTTTATTGATGGTGCGACTGTTTCTACGACGGATGTTCGCAAATCTTGGAGTAAAATTGTTCAAGCTGTCAAAGATAGCCATAAACCTGTTTTTGTTTGCATGAACAATACGCCCGAAGCTGTTATTCTAAGCTTTGAAGAATTTCAAAACATGCAGGAAATCGTTGAAGCTGCTCGACGTGAACAGCTAGGACAACAGATGGTTTGTGATCTGTTGGATATTGCTCAGTTAACTGGTCAGCCGATCAAACCTATGCTTTTGAACAAAAAAGGTGTGTTTGAAGAAGCAGAAGGGCAATAAGCAGGGCTGTTAGTGATATTTATGGGATTTTCGTAAGATTCGATTCAGATGCCCTTGAAGGGAAAGAGTGTCATACAGTTGAAATTGGTAAAACTAATTTAACAGTTGTACTTTTAGATTCGATTATAAGCCAGTACAAAGCAATAAAAAATGAGTTATCACCTGAAAAATATGCAAAGTTACTTTCAGCCGATTTGCCGAAATGGATCAAAAGGTTGACGAGTGATTATGAAAATTGGACTGCTACCTGCATTAGGCTCTAAATCTCTTGCTTCAGCATTTAATGCTAAGAATGTTTTGAATTCCTCATATTTTTCCTGAGTCCAATAAACAAGACAGTATTTAGTAAATAATGGGTCTCACATATTGTATACATTGATTTTAGCTATACTACCTTGCAGTAGTTTATCTCATACTACTTGGTGATATTTTTTCATACTAAATTTTAATTCACAGGGTTAAAGACGATGTACTATTTCGCAGAGGATCCCTTCTAGGTAATGTTACCTAGGAGGAACAATGAAAAAACTAAAACATCAATACAAGCAATCAATACAAAGTACTCGACACGATTATCTTTGGAAGGTTTACCCTAATGTCAGAAGTGCTATATTTAAGAATTTTAGTACTCAGCAAGAGCGTAGCTTTTATTTTTTGCATCATATTGAATACAAAAGTTATTCGCTTAAAATTCGAGTAGCACGTGGTGCAGGCTTACCTCAAGTTTGGGATGATTTTCCGACTTGCGTTTATAAAGTTGCTAAAAGTTGGAAACATAATTCTAAGAGAGCACATCAGTACTACAAAGAACATGAACAAAAATAAAAAATCGGAGCTATTGATCTGACTCCGTAAATTTGGACGGATTAATTAAGCAGAGTTTAAGGACTGAGTTCTGTACTGTACAGAGCTTAGTCCTCTTAATTTAACCTTGATTCGCTCATGGTTATAATAATGAATATATTCATTCACGGCTTGCTCCAATTCCTCAATTGAATTAAATTTTTGTCCATAAAAGTATTCTGATTTAAGTATCTCATGTATAAGATAATTATGGTCACTTTGAGAGTGGTTTTTAAATTGAAATATAATTATCAAAAAAGAGGATATAATCAACTAAAGTAATATTTTTTTATATAAATTTTATATTTATAATTTATTTATAAATTCTAATGTACTTTAAAGAGAAATGAATGAATAGCCTTTTATATGTTTATGCTATATGTATAATTCTGCTTTTTGTAAAAATGTTTTTTATTTCTGCTTACCAAGGCTACTACAGAATTAAAAATAAAGCTTTTAAAAATAAAGAAGATGCAGGGTTTTTAGGAGTTTCGGCACAAACAATAGAGCTCCCACAAGTTGTTAGAGCTCAGCAGGCTTGGCTGAATGACTTAGAAAACATTCCAGTTTTCTGGGTATTAGGTGGTTTATGTATTTTGTTAAACACAGATTATACTATCACAAAATGGTTATTCATTATTTTTACATTTTCAAGAATCTTTCACACTCTAACATATCTGACTTCTTTACAACCATGGCGGACGATTTCTTATTCAGTGGGAATAATTTGCTTAATTGTTATGGCTATTAAGATCACAATTAATGTGATTATTTTATAATATACTAAAATTTTCTAAGCGAAAATTTTTTGTATTAGCTTAACGACATGAGCTGCATATGTCATTAATTATAACCAGCCATTTTCTATATATTCATTTATGGCGTAAGTTCTATTTTCGAGAGAGTTGTAATAAGTTGCATTGATGATTTTAGAAACTCCTGATGCATAAGATGACTCTCCAAATACTTTACTTTCAAGTACTATTTGGCATAGATCATCTACAATACGTATTTTATGGTAAGCATGACGATGTAAATATTCTTCCTCAATATTAAGCTGACTTTTCTGGTATTCTTGACTTCTTATCGATTTGATTAGGTTTACATCAAAATTCATGGATTCAGCTATAGCTACAGCTGTACCAGGAGTAGATTTTTTGCTTGACTGATGTGATTCCGTGATTTCCACATCATATTCTGAAAATAAATGCCCAGATTTAGCAATCATATTCATGAATTTAAGCATAAGAATATTAGTATTTGGACACATAACTATTGGAAATGATAGTTGCTTACCTTCTAGCACAGATCCAGTCGATAGCTCA
This sequence comes from Acinetobacter sp. 8I-beige, assembly GCF_902505955.1. Taxonomy (NCBI): domain Bacteria; kingdom Pseudomonadati; phylum Pseudomonadota; class Gammaproteobacteria; order Moraxellales; family Moraxellaceae; genus Acinetobacter; species Acinetobacter sp. 8I-beige. The sequence continues at coordinate 410,881 of NZ_LR732792.1, forward strand.
ATCAATGTTGAATTCGTTTTTTTGCAAAAATTGACTAACTCTGGCAGTTCTCGCCCTGACCCTGCATGAATAATAATTGAACGGATATTTTCTGTCTTATTGTTTCTCCAACTAGTTTTTTTTAAAAGTTCTACTATTTGCATAGACTCTAACAGCTCAGTTGCTAACTTACCTTTTCCAGCAATAATTGCTTGTTTATACATAATATGTAAATCAATTTTTTAAGTTAAAAGTTAATGAAATTATATTCACTTAAGAATAAATCACAAAGTTTTTATATAGTCTTTAAAGCTTTTATTTGGATCATTAAAAAAATATTGATCCATTATCTCGCATTTTTGAACTTGATCTAACCTAAAGTTTCTAAAATCTTGCTTAACTTCACACCATGCAGTTAGTAACCACATCTCATCAAAAAATGTTAAGCCTAATGGTCTGACATTACGTGAAGTTTGCGATTTTTTTAAGTCAACGTAAATTAAGTCAAGATATCGATTCTCTCTTATGGCTTGCCTTATGGTATCAAAATACTTATTTGAGCTAAATGCATCCATTTTATGGGATATAGACTTAAATGGTGAATTTAAAACATAGTGCTTATTGCGACTTTCCATCATCAGAGATATTTTACTAAGCACTCTTAGGGCAGCTTGTGATAGTGATTGGTTTTCTATAATAGAGTGAATTAATTGAAGTCCGATTAATATGCTGTCAATTTCATCATAATCAAAGTGAAAACTAGGTAAAAAATAACCATGCCCAAGCATATAACCAATGCCAGCTTCGCCTTCAATTGGAATGCCAGCTTCTCTTAAATCTAGTATGTCGCGATAAATTGTTCTTACTGAAACTCCGTGACTTTTTGCCAACGTAGACGCTGAAATTGCAGTTCTACGTGTCGTAAGGATATCGATGATGCTAAGTAGTCTTTGAATTTTCATTTAGTAGTAACCACTGTACCTTATTGAATCAAAGTTTATTGAGCTAGTTTAGAAAAGATACTGACAGTTTCTGACAGCAATTAGATTTACATTAAAGCACCTTAAATACATCATAGGAATAGAAATGAAAGAAGGTGCGATTGAAATTGGAATATTTAAGCTTAGAGAGGGGGTTGAGGTGAATGATGCGATGAAAGCATATCAGAAAATGATTAAATTATTTCTTTCAAAACAGTTAGGATGGCAATCTCAATCACTAATTTACTTAGAGGATGGGACCCTGATCGATCTAGCTTGGGCAGAGAATATCGATGTTTCAAAACGTATTTGTAGTTTATGGGAGAGTAGTGAGGAATGCTTAGATTTTTTAAGACTAATTGAGCCGATTAGCATGGAATTTGGACGAGTTCTTTCATTGAACACAAAAAATTTAACATTGTAATAAAGTAAATCTAAGCAAATGCTTGAAAAGTATTTTTAAAAGCTATCTAATCCATAGTTATGGATTAGATAGCTTTATAACTTTAAGTTAAAATTTTGATGATGTGATACAAGTTCAATACAAAATATTTAAACATTAACAGTATATTCTAAGTGAAGTTCATCTGCATTTTTCCCTCTGATTCCCCAGTTCTCTTTTGGTGTCTCAAATATTGTTATTTCAATATCATTAACTTCAATTGCACACAATTTTTCAATATTTTTGAATACACTTTGAGCGAAAGACTTTTTAGCTTCTTTTGTTCTTCCTTCAAACATAGAAACTTCAATGATTAGATAAAGTTCAGAGCGGTCTTTTGGATAAATAAAATTTTCAACCGTTAGAGGTATAAATCGTTGAAATTTTTTATCTTCAGGATATTTCAAATTTACAACTAAAGCTTGATGAATGGCTTTGCTTATATTGTCGCGATGAATTGAAATTGTTTTTTCTAAAGCGTAGATCTTTATTTGTGACATTATTGTCTCAGGTTACTATCATAAATCAAATTTGGAAAGTGCTTCAAGGTGTTCATTGAAACCGCATTCAGCTCCAACAGCATTTACATGGTCGAAGAAGTTATACCAACCGCTGGCTTTGATACCTGCAAGTAGGGCATTGCACATTTCTTGATTTGGGAAGTGCCAAACGGCTAAAAATTGATGATCGCTACTTTGATCAATTTTAGAGTCAATTTGAGTGAGTGTTAACGTTTTAACTCCAGCATCAGATAATTCAGCCATTGCAGCTCCAACATTATTTAAATAATTTTTACGTTCATCAAATGATAAAGCTTTCCAAGCTGAGTTTGGGGTATAAAGTTCGACAAGATAGTGGTTCATGTTTATTCCTTATTGGTGAGGTTGTTTGAGACTTTTTCTAATAATTGGGTCAATTGTTCACGTTCTTGAGAGGAAAGATTGCTAAATAGGCCAGAAATCCAGTGGCTATGTTGGTTAAAAACTTCTTTAGCTATTAACTTTCCTTTTGATGTGAGTTGTATTTTTAAAGCACGACGATCCTCTGTGTCCGCTTGTCTTTCTATTAATCCTTCACGTTCTAGGCCATCAAGCAAGCCCGTTACTGTCGCGCGAGTGATTCCAGCTTGTTCTGCAAGAGTTTTAGGAGCTATTCCTTCTCCAGCTGCTTCAAGTAAAAATAGAAGAATGAATCGTCCTTCAGATAGACCATGAACAGAAAGTTGATTTGCACAATCACGATCTATACTGGAAGCAAGTGAAAGCATCATAAAACAAAGCTGTATTCCGTCGACATCAGGCAAGTTTCTTTTTTGTGCTTCACCTAGTAGAGCTTTGTATTTTTGATCAAGGTTCATTTAATTAGCTTGTATATAGTAAGTTGGCTAACTATATTTAAAAAGACTATAGATTGTCAATGGATTAGATTAGGATCAATTTTCGTGATCGATTAAATGATTACTAAAAAATGAAATTTACAAAAAATGGTTTACAGGCTTATAAACAAATATGAAAACTATCTATGCGTTACTAACTCTAATTGGAGTAGCACTCCCATTTTCACAATTTGCCCGATGGTTGATTGAACATGGATTTAACTTTACGCTTTTTTTTTCGACAAATCATTGAAAGTCCATTAGCCACATTTGCTTGGTTAGATGTTGTGGTAACGGTAATTGTTATTGTATTGATGGTTGTAAATGAAGGGAAAAAGCTGAAAATTAAGAGGCTATGGATCCCTATAGTCGCATCATTTCTAGGTGGAGCCGCTGTAGGACTTCCGTTATTTTTGTATATGAAACAATGTTATATTGATAATAATAATTTAAGGCGACGTTAAGTCAAAGTTTTATCATTTTTGTCAATGATACTACCAAATAAAGGTTTAATTGGACTTCTCTTAAATTAAAGAACGAGGCGTATTGAAATAACTTAGTCAAATTAGGGGCGTTTCATTTAAGCTCTATAGTGTTAAATAAAACATTTAATCTTTCTAAAAATAAAAATTTAATTCTTAACATCCTTAGTACTTTTCCAAAACTCCACACGTCAATGTATTCGAAAAGAAATAACAATGCTTTAAGCAAGGAAAAATTAGGCTTCATCTACATTGGGCAAAACTCTAATTGATCATGAAAATGGTGTTCAGGTACTTATTGCTGCTGTGCATCTTGCTTTTAGGCTGCACAGCGCATTCGATTTCGACAAAGGTGCATGTCACTGTTTGTGTGCAGTGTGTGAGTTAAAAAAGCATACCAGTTGGGGATACATTCAATAAGTGTTTTTCGTGTGAAGAAAAAAACGAGGTAAAATATTTGGGTGAAATTTATACTTATTTTTTTATTGAAGTTCTTTACAAGATCAAAAAAAAGCCTATAATCCACCCCATATTTTAATTTAGTGTGTCATCTTTCACATTATATGGGGCGTTTCATGAAAAAAGTCATTGTTTCGGCGGTTTTAGGTTTTTCTTCTCTTTTTACTTTAGCTCATGCGGCAGGCACTGATTCTACTCAGTTTGAAGTTAAGCTTACAGTAAATGAATCATGTAAGTTTACTGCATTTCAAGACGTGGAGTTTGCTTCTGTTGATCGTTCTACTAAATCTGCAAGTAATGCAAAAGGTCAGTTAAATGTTACTTGTACTTTAAACACACCTTATAAAATTGCTTTAGCAGGTACAGGTGAAATGAGTAACACAAATACCTCTTCAACTAGTAAAGTTCCATATAAATTGTATCAGGACTCTACTCGTACAACTGAGTGGGATTCTGTCAACTTATTATCAAAAACAGGTAATGGTAAAGATCAAGCAATCCCTGTCTATGCTAAATTAGCGGGCAATACTAACGTTGAAGCTGGTACTTATGTGGATACAGTGGTTGCAACTGTAACTTACTAATTGATTAGAGTTGTACGAATAGAGTGACGTAGAATATGAACAAATTGAGACAATTCATTTGTGCTTCTATCGTTTCACTTTATTCGCTCAGCAGTTTGGCAGCCAGTCTACAAGTTGCTCCAATTTCTGTTGCATTCTCCCCGCAGGAAAAAGCCAAAGAAATATGGCTGACCAATACCAGTGAGCGACCTATTCGGGCACAAACTCGCGTGTTGATCTGGTCGCAAATTGCAGGTCAGGATCAAGTAAATACTACACGAGACTTGGTTGCTAGCCCATCGATTACAGAAATTAAAGCGGGTGAGCAACAGCTGATCCGAATTATTCGTATTGCGCCACAAAATACAGCGGTAGAACAGACTTATCGCTTATTGATTGATGAACTGCCAAGTTCAGGACAAGCCGATGCACAAACCGGCTTGCAGTTATTATTACAGTATTCTATTCCAGTTTTTATCAAGCCTACTGATAGTATTGCTATGCGCAATGGTTTAACCCTGTTAAATCAAGTGAATTTTCAATATCAGGCTCAGCAGCTGATTGTGAAGAACAATGCGAAAAGCCATATTCGGATCAGTGAATTAACCTATATCAATCCAAATGGTGAAAGAATACCGTTAATCAATGGCTTAGTAGGCTATGCGCTTGCTGGTCAGAGCATGCGTTGGGATATTCCCGAGTCTAAAAAAATACTTCCAAATGGTAAGTTTGAAGCCAGAATCAATAGTGATGGTTTAGCACAGCTGCTTCCCATTCAATAAGTATTAATGATAAAAAAGTTCGCTTACTGTGGCCCATTATTTCAGGCATTGCTGTGTACGTATTGTTTATCCAGTACTTTGGTTATTGCCAGCGAAACCGTCAGTTTAGAGGATGATGGTATTGAGCAGCAGGAGCTGTATTTAAGTATTGTGTTGAATCAGGCATCTAGATCAACTTTTGGGCACTTTATTCAAACACCGCATGATTTACTGATTTCACGAACGACCCTACAAGAACTGCAATTAAAAGTTGGTGTACCTGATGCTCCTCAGCACGCAGGTTTTATCAGTTTGTCTCAAATTTCTGGTTTGAAATACGATTACAATGCCGCTGCGCAAAGTATCCATCTGGATGTAGCCGTCTCTCTTTTGCAAAACAATACCGTTGCAGGATTTATTCCGATAGAGGCCGCTAAAGTGAATGCCCAACAGATTAAGCCAGGTGTGCTTTTTAATTACGATTTTTATGCCCAAGCGACCGAAGATGCTTGGTCTTTAAGTGGTTGGAATGAGCTACGTCTTTTTGGTTTTGGGGCAGGCAGTGTTTTGAGTATTTCTGCCAACCATGCTTACACTAAGTCGAAGATATCGGAAGAACTGAATAGCGAGATTCTAGATACTTATTGGCAAAAGGATTTTGCCAATAGGGCGCTGACATTAACATTAGGCGATAGTCAGTCGCGTGCTCTAGATTGGAGTCGTTCGACACGAATTTCAGGCATTAAACTTGCAAAAAACTATAATTTACAGCCGTACCAAGTGACTTCACCGTTAGCCTCATTTAAAGATTCAGTATTATTGCCGTCAACGGTAGATCTATTAATTAATGGTATTCAGCAAAGCAGCAGTGAAGTGCTTCCGGGGCAGTTTAATATTCAGACTGCACCGTCAATTACAGGTGCAGGAACAGCGCAGTTATTAATTACCGATTTGAATGGGCAGCAACGGGTTGTCAATTATTCCTTATTCGGTACTTCACAGTTATTGCAGCAAGGTTTATCCGACTGGGACGTGAGTCTAGGAGTGAATAAACTGAATTATGCAGTCAAGTCATTTAGCTATGGGCATGATCTTTTAATGAATGCCACTTTCCGGCATGGTCTAAGCAATGACACGACTTTGGAAAGCCATACTGAATATTCAAATAATGTGGCTTTAGCAGGATTCGGTATTGTACACCGCTTGCCAAACACTTTAGGGGTGCTGAATGGCTCTTATAGTTATAGCGAATTAAACCAGCAGGCAGGGCAGGCTTTTTCAGCAGGTTATGAGTGGAATAACCGCTTGATCAACTTTTCTATGCATCATCAGCAAAGTGACGGTAATTTTGGTGATTTGGCAAGTGGTTTGGGCTATGCCTATATTGACCGCTCTGATCATGTTTTCTTGGGAGTGAATACGCCTCTTGGTCAATTTGGTAGCAGTTATGCAGCGCAGCAATATCAGGGCATTGATAATGAATATTTGATCTTTAATTGGTCTTATTATTTTCCTTCTAAAAACTATTTTACCTTAAATATGACCCGTGATTTAAATGAAAAAAGTAATACTTTTTTTATGTCATTGAATATTCCATTAGACCGTCAGACCAATGCCGCCATGAATGCCCAAAAAAATACAGAGCGTAATAAAGTGTCGGCAAGCGTGCGTAAAACAGCTTTGCAAAATCAAGCGGATTGGGGCTGGCAAAGCAACATTGAATATAGCGATCCAAGCAATTATAGCTTACAGGGACAGTTGCAGCGGGAAACCTCAGTGGGACAATGGGATCTGGGTTTTCAGAATGCCAAGATTAACGATGAAGATTATAGTACTGTCATTGGGTCAGCACGTGGCAGTCTGGTGATGATGAACCGCAATCTTTTTGCCATGCGTCAATCACTGAACTCATTTGCCGTGGTGTCTACAGAAGGTGTGGCAGATATTCCCGTGCGGCTGGAAAATCGTCTCGTGGGTAAAACCAATCGTAAGGGCTTGTTATTAATCGACTCCCTGAATCCATATCAGCATAATGTGGTCTCTATAGATACGTTGGATTTACCGCTGGAATATAAAATTGAGTCGACACAGATAGATGCAGTCCCCTATAGTGCTAGTGGCGTATATCTGAATTTTCCAGTGTATAAAATGCGTTCGGTACAATGGGCTGCGGTCGACGAGCAGAATCAGCCTTTAAAAATGGGAAGCCGAGTGTGGGTTCAGCAAACTGCACCTCATTTAGAGAATGTTGAACATACGATTGTTGGGCGGGATGGTATGATTTATTTAGAAAATCCAGCTGCGTCAACAGTTTTTGTCGAGCAAATGGGGCGGGTGTGCCGTATGGACTTGCCTGATTTTTCAGCGCAATATGGTTTTCTAGACTTGGGGAATTTAAAGTGCCAATAATGATGAATATTCACCGTGTGCAACGTTCATGGTTGTTACTGGCGTATTGGATTTTTGCCCTAATGCTGCCTTTTGCTCTAATGGGTGTCAGCGCATCTGCTCAAGCATCTGGTTCATGCTGGCTGTCAGGCCCCGCTTTGAATTTCGGTTCGGTATCGGGTAAAGGAAAAACCAGCTACACCAATTGGCAAGTGACTTGTAACCAATATGGCCATACTAAAACGGTCAATGTCGCTTTGTGCCCTTATGCGACCGTGGGTGGTTTAAGCTTATCTAATAACCGTCGGCAAATGGTTTCTTATGGGGCAACACATTCTTACCTCACTTATGACTTGTTTTATGATCCCGCTTTGACCCAGCGAATTGATACGCAAGCCAATTTATCGACATTAAAATGTACCTATAAAACCTTTACCGTGAATGAAAACGAGAAAGTTTTCGATCTACCTATTTATGGTCATGTTTATGCGGGGCAAAATGTTCGAGCAGCAAGTTATGACAACAATAACAATACACAAGTAACTTTGCTGTATGCCTTTAGTCAGGATAAGCAGCCAAGTACAGAAGAGGTATTGGCATCTCAGTCAAGTAATCAAAGCAACAGTTTGAGTGTCACGACAAACTATGAAAACAGCTGTAATCTGATTTCTGCATCCGATTTGAATTTTGGTCAAATGAATGATTTATCTCGGGCAGTGACCAGTTCGACAACGGTCGCGTTGTCCTGTCCTTTGAATACGTCGTGGAAAGTGAATTTAGATCAGGGAATGAACTATGATGGTGTGACGCGTCGTATGCGTAAAGGTACAGACTATATTGCTTATGAATTATATCGCGATGCGCAATACAATCAGCTGTGGAACAATAGCGGTGCATCACAAGGTACGGGTAACAATGGTACACAAACTATTTCTATTTATGGAAAGGCTGGACCAAGTTCAACGGCTGTGCCTGCAGGAGAATATCAAGATACTATTACTGTAATCCTAACCTATTAATAGGTAATGACAGCAGTTACTTTGTCGGTATATTGACCTGCAGGAACATTGGTATTTGCTTGGTTAACTTGTCCCCAAACGGGAATTTTTTGTGTGTTTCCAGTGCCCGTATTGCTGTATGCATTTTGAGTATCTGCACCCCAGAGCGTTGTACGATTGGCATCCTGATAGAGGGTGTAAGGGATTTTAGTGTTATTTAAAGCGACATTCGTCATTTCGCGTTGGCTTTGTAATGCAATACTATAAGGTGTTCCCTGTGTGCAATTGACTGCTAAATGGCTACTCTGATTTGATCCTGTTGAGGCACGATTAATGCTTCCAAAATCAAGATCTGAGCTGTTTGCGGCCGTAATATTACAGGTTTCTTTAATGATAATGCTCACATTAAGCTGAGTCGATTGCTGATTCGCTGCATAAATTAATGCCGATGTACCCGCTAAAATAGAGGTAAAGAGAACACAAAATTGTATTTTCATACATTATCTTTTTTACTTAATTTATCATTAACAATAGGGTACTAATTTTTTATCAAAAAGTATATTAATAACTGCATCCCTATAGGTAAACTATTTGCCTTCTTAGTTGAAGTATGAAATTAGATTTCACATTATGGTTTTTTTCTCAATGAAGTATTTCGCCACAGCATCAAAATGAGGCTCTCTCGTGTCTAGGATACAGGGAACAGTCCATATATCTTAACTAAAGAGTTTTTATAAAATCTGTGGCTATTCAGTTGTCACTTAAATTTTAGTAGCTTCTTAGGAGAGCTCTCATTTTTAGATCTTTGTGCAATAAAGCCTTTATTATCATCTTATTCAATTTTTGACATACATTTTAAGCACTTTTATAAAACCTTCATAGTCGTTTGCTTTGGCTTGACATATAACTGCATCAATTTCCTCTTTTTGCCATTTTGCTCTTTTAGCAGAATGTACGAAACTTGTTAAAATGACAAAAGGATGCTCACCATTTCTAATGTAGTGATTTTGTAATTTTTTTGAAGTTAAAAGGTTCGTCAAAAAATTCTCCAGATAATAAAAGTTAATTCAATAAAAAGCTTTAATTTTGAGTAAGAAAGAATATACTTTCTTACTCATTAATGATCTAGGTTTAAGAAAAATCTAACTCTTTTTCGAATGTTTTAAGCTCATAACGAGCCATAGCTAAGTTAGATCTTGAGCGGTCTAAAACGACATATAAAAACAATGTATCATTGCTATCTAATGGACGAATCAAGTGATATTGCTTGCCTAAAGTAATCAAGATATCTTCGATACTGTCATTTAGTTGTAACGCTTTTGCAACTTTACGTTTTGAGCGAATAACTTCAGTATTACCTGCTGCAGCTAGTTCTAAATCAACGCCTCCGCCTTGAGTGGCTAAGGCTAATCCACTATCACTATCAACTAATGCAGCAGCTATAAAGCCATCTAACCCCGATAATGCATCTAAACTAATGCGTGCCATTTTTTACACCTCAATAAAAGGGTATTCACCCCAAAAAATGTTTATAAACCTAACTTCTTACGAAGCTTTCCAAAAAAACTTTTTAATTTATTTGTTTGACTTGATTCGACATTATGATTAGTTGAAAACTTAACTTCTTCATCTTCAATAAAATGCCCCATTTGCAATAAGGTTGCACAACTTACAAAATTCTTTATTTTTTCATCTGATAAGTTCAGATATTTTTTTACGTCTTCAATGTTGGCACCTGATTCAAAACACGCAGCAATTTTTAAATTGTCTCGGCGTTGCAAGTCATTTTCAAATTGAGGCCAAATATCTAGCTTAAAATTCTTTTTATTTTCTGATTTTGGAAGAAGAGAAGAGGGAAGTCTACTAACATTTATCCATAGCCATATTCTTAAGTCGTAAACTATTTTATCTATCGATCCTGTATTCACGATTTGTGCTTTTGCATAGGTTTGTTTCAAGGTTTCATTGAATTGCGTATATATAGTTTTATCATCAAGCCATACTCGTTCTGTACGGGTATCGATAAGAGCGATAAATCCACTTGCGTCATATAGCTGAATATGCCCGTTGCGAGCAATAAACATCTCTGTAAAAACTTCCTCGAATGTATAGCTATTACTGTCGTGATTAACTTGCTTCTCACTGGTATCCAAATAAGCTGAAGTGGTCTGGGTAGGTCTAACTTCATTTAACATAACATTCGGTCGGAGATTTTGAGTGATCCATCTTTGTAAATTTGCTAGATTATAAATTGGTATAAATAGCTGATCCCGAATAATTTCCCCAAAATTAGTGTCCGATTTACTTAACTTTAAGTAAAGACATCCTTTTTCTTTCAATACTTTTTGAATGCCCGGAGAATTGAAGAACACTTTATTCACAAAGAGTAAATCAATTCTTTCTTCAGCAATATTAACCCATTGGACATTTATTTCTGCAGGAAGGCATATTAATATCTGTGTTTTTATTTCGGCTAAATCGACAGTATTTAAACCAAATATTGCAATTTTAAGGAACTTAGACATTTTATACCGTTATAAAATTATAATGATGTTGGGCTGGGCGTATTTATACTGAGATTTTAAGACGCTTTACGTATATCAGTTGTTGCTAAAACTTCAGTGACTTTTTTAACGTAGTACAGCATTTGGCCCATCAAAATGTCCTTATTGGTGACAGCTACCAGAACCATTGGATTATTTGGATGATTCACGGCTGTTAAAAACACTTTCCCATTTTCAGCATCGAGTGTAATGGTTTGGCACCCAACCAATTGAATTTCAGATATAAAGGCAGAAACCATCGCAAGTATTGAGCTACTTACTGCTGCAATTTTACCTGTATTATCTAAATTCTTTTTTGATGCTAAAGCTAACTCAAACCCATCTGATGAACAAAGCATGACAAAATCAATGCCGCTTACCTCATTCAAAAATTTATATAATTCTTGGTTAGAAAATGCTTTGAACTCACTGCTAACTTCACGTGAAATATTCATTTTAACCTACGTTTTCTGATTGAATTTCAAGCTTTACAATGAGTGTTTCAATCATTAATAAAACATCATTTTTGTTTCGTGCATCAATTGCAAATAGGGGGTATTGTTTTTTGTGGATACTCATCCAATCTCGATAAATTTTTAACATTTGATCATTTGTTAAATCAAGATGAGTAATTCCAATCACAATATTCGAACCCAAAGCCTCAAAAGCGTTTAAATAAAACTCAAGATCTTTTAAACGTTCTGTACTGCTATGATCGATTAATAAAGCAATGCCAATTGCGCCGTTGCAAACAATAGACCACATAAAATCAAAACGATCTTGCCCAGGTGTGCCATATAACCCAATCTTGGTTCCATCATCTAAATTGATCTCACCGTAATCAATACCAACGGTGGTTAGAGCTTTTTGATGTGCTTGAGTATCTGTATTTACAGCTTCAGTACTTACAACGCCAATGTCGGATAATGCTTTAATCGCAGCTGATTTTCCTGCGCCCATCGTGCCACCGAAAACAATTTTATGTTGCTGAAGTATCATGTTATTAGTAATGTTAAATATGTGCAATTCGCACATTTTATACCACGGTCTTGTACAAAAACAAGGCGGAATATCATAATTGTTTAATTTAAACATTTAGATATTTAATATTATTAAGCTTAACTTAATTAAAAAGATAAATACATCACAAACTTTTCTGTAGTTAGCTACCTATGTAAAGTTGTAATAAACAAAATTTGATGGATATATTATTTTTATGGTCTTTAAACAATCAAGGAGTGACCATGAAAAAACACGATCCGAAACTCGAATCTGTCTCTAAAGTCATTGATACTTTTTCACATTCGCAAAGTTTTGTTGCACAAAGATTTATAATTTGAAACGTCTCCAATTCACTCAAATTTAAGTTACAACTCAGTTTTGAGGGCGGCCTAATTCCGTAAATTTATTCAATGCCGCTATGCGGTCACATATCTCATTTGCTTTTCTTGAAAGATGAATAACTGACAATTTATCTTCCAATAATTTGATACAATCGATCTCAGTTTTGACCAAACTTCGACATTGAGAGCCTTACCATTTTTTCAAATTGTTCTCCTTAATTGTTTGACAGTTTTTATTAATTCATTTCTCTCTATAGTTTAGCTTGGTTGTTTTCCCATTGTATAGCATTTCTTCTTGGCCTAATCACCGCATTCGCTTGTCGATCTGCAATGACTTGACAGTATCGTTTTATCTAATAAGCCCAGCCTGTATAGCCTGTATAGCCTGTATAGCCTGTATAGCCTGTATAGCCTGTTAATCTGCTCATTCAATGTGATTTGATCGAGTAAATCCCCAAAGATTTGAGAATCATTCACATAATTCCTTATGGGCTGAACCGCTCGTTTTTGTAGAGTTTTAGCACTTATACTAGTATGAAGTTTTCGTCATTTTCGATGTTATTAAGGTTAATGTTTTTTACGCTTGCATTCGGCTTCACCCAGAAATTTCAAGCCAGTGAGTAGTTACAGGAAATTTCAACTTTTTCATAGTTAATTTGGATATCAATATGCTTTTGTCTACTGCAAATTGTCAAATAATCTGGCCTGCCCAATTTAGACCGCACAGTTTATCAGTATTTAAACAAAGCCAGTCAGAATGTCTAGAGAAAGACGAAATATGGATTTAATCATTAAACAGCATTGCATGATTGCATCAGAATAAGCTTGATTTCGAACTTTTTACTATTTACTTGCAAATACAACAGAGTTATGAGACCAAACCAAATGGCAATATTTCCACGATTAATGATGACTTGGTTATATGTGGGCCAATCAGTTGTATGGTGGATTTTAGGTTCAGGCTTCTTCATTCTGGCATTATCTTGCTGAATAAGACCTTACTAACAGCTTTGAGCAACAGGCTGAAAGAAATGACAAGGATACAAAAATGTGAACTAAGTCAATATTTAATAGTTTTAATATAAAATTATTTTTTCTTAGAGAGAGTGGTTTTGTTATTATCTATTTAAACCTTATGTTAATTGTTTCTAAATGTACTGTGATATATGACAAAAAATTTCTTTGAAGATCATAATTTGGACAATTCTAAATTACCTGTTCATTTGCTACACGATACTGAATCGACTTTAGAGTACTCACTTAAGGTCATGTCTGAAGTTGTACATTGGTTAGTAAAGTCTGGTATTGGACATGCCGAGTTCTCTGCTTCTTTGCGGGTGTTATTTTATAATGAATCTATAAATGAATTAGATTATTTAGATCAAAAGAAAACAGATTCTTCCATTAGTTTGCTGGCAGGATTAAATCGACGTGATGTAAGCAATTTCCGTGTTGAGAATGGTGGCTATCATAAGGTTATTCAAAGCTTTACTGATACATTACCTGTTAGTGTTCCTGCACGAGTCATAGCTTTATGGGTGCATAAAAAGTTACCTAAGGTGCTAAGTATTACGGGTGCTGAGAATAGTTTTGAATATTTAGTTAGACAAATTTCTACAGAAAAGCATCCACGTTCCATTTTATCTGAATTAAAAAGAATTGGACTTGTAAGTGAAACTAAAGGAAATGTTGTCTTACATCAAGAAAGTTTTACTCCAATACCAGAAGCAAATGTAACCAAACAAATATTTTCTGAAAATATAGCAGATCATCTTGCTGCTGGTGTTACTAATTTAACTGAACGTAATAATCTTTTTCTAGAACAAGCAATTTTTGCGAATGAGCTATCGCAAGCATCTGTAGATTACCTAAGAGAAAAGACAGCTAAACTCTGGGAGGAATTTTCCAAATCGTTATTGGCTGAGGCTATTCAGAGATGCAAGATAGATGAAGGAAGCATAAATTCTACTCATAGATTTAGAGTGGGTATTTACCAATACGATAAAAAAGAAGTGTCTAAATTTGATCTAAAAAGTTCTAAATAATTAAATTAGAAATTTGCTTCGTATAAATTAAATATGGTTTTATTGAAAATCAAGCTACTTTATAATTATAATTTTTATTCATCTAAAACGATGTTTTGGGGGTTGTGGATTTGAGTTTTGTTGTATGAGATTACTTGATTTTTATAATTAAAAGTCTATTTAAAAATTAAAAAATGCTCAGGGTCTGTTGACATTTGCTGTGAAAAAAATTAGCAAGAAAGTAAAATTCAATTACCAAACTAAATCTACTTCTCACTCTGTCTCGTACTATGCTGCCTGATCAAAGCTGAAATTAATTGTCCATAATTTGATATCCATCTTAAACAAAATCTCAGAAATTTTATTGAAGCGATTTTCTATAGAATTAGAACAGGTTGCCTTTAAGGGATATGCCTCGAAAGCATTGAGAGAACAGATAGAAGAAACATCAAACAAGCTTAATATTTCAAAAAATCCAATACACGATCGAACAATGATTACATGCATTGGTACTTATATAAAATCAGAAAATTAGTTAAGAACACATTTGCAAAAATCAAACAATTTAGAGGAATTGCTACACCCTATGACAAACTAAAGCAAAACCATGAAAATTCAGTTGCGTTAGCTTGTATATTTATTTGGCTACTATTATGAAATGTCAACAGACCCTAATAAAAATTATATAAATTTTATGCCTTTTTAAGATTAAAGCAATACTCATACTACTAAGTAGGAGTGCTTTCTATTTTTACGACACTAACTTATCTAAAAAAATATGAGTAGGTTATTTGTTGTTCTGTAAAAAATGTGTAAAATGCACATTTTATAATTAAAGTTAAAGTATCTAAGTAATTTCGACACTTTGATAGCTCTTGGTAGGGAAAATGTTGAGTTTAAAAATATATAAATTTGTAATTTTTTCTATAAAAAATAAATCAAAAGTGATGGGAGGTACTGGTCTAGGAGGTACGGGTACGGGTACGGGTACGGGTACGGAAGCTGACAACGATAAAGAGAAAAAACCTACACAAAAATTCCTTTCTAAAAGTACATCATTTACTAAAGATAAGTCGTAACCCTTGATATTCAGTTTTTATAGTTAAGTTCTTCTAATAGCAATATATCCATATATTAATCTTTTAAAAAAAATGTTCAAAATACACATATGTTCATTAAATTATGCAAAAATACAAATTAATGTGAATTATTTCGCATTAATAAGGGGGCTTTATGTTAATTGTTAAGGTGTTGTGGAGAGTTGTTAATGTATAAATTTTCATTATTGATAGCTTCAATATCAGTAGGGTTAACTGCTTGTGTATCAAATCACTATACACATCCATCAGATTTACGTTTTCAAGACAGTAAATCAGAGATTAATCAAACCATAAGTGTAAATAGGGACGATGTACTATGTGCTGAAGATACAAAAGATCTTCAAAATTGCCCAATTGAATTTTATATAGATAGCATTAAAGCAGGGGTTTTTTATGTAAATAACTCCGCTAACTATCAATTAAAATCAGAGGCTTATAATTTTAAAGTTAAAAACTGCACAGAAAACTCGTGTCAAAGTTGCGATGTGGATTTAGCCATTGGGTCGGTGGAAAATAATCAATTTGTACTTTCAGTAGATAATACTGGTAAACCATTTATTTCAAATAATGGAAGTCCTCTAGTTTGTAAAGCATCAGTCCAAGAAGCTAAAACTGGAGTTGAAAAAACATTAAATTTAGATTTAGCAGCAGACACATTATTTAAGTTTAATGGTTCTTCTTTGAATGATCTCCTTCCAAAAGGCCGTCAAGAAGTATTAAACGTTGCCTCGCAAATTTCAAATAATTTCATCTCCGTAAGCAATATTAAGCTAATTGGTCATACAGATCGTTTAGGTAGTGATGGTTATAACCAGCAATTAGGGCAAAGTCGGGCAGATACCGTACGCAATTTGTTAGTTCAAAACGGTGTAGCTGGAAATAATATTTCAACGGCTAGTGCAGGCAAAAATCAACCTGTGACTAATGGCTGTTTTGATGTGAAACAACGCGAAAAATTAAAAACATGTTTACAGCCAGACCGTCGTGTGAGCGTGGAAATCACGGGTATTGCTAAATAATTAAATTATTGGAATATAAGTAAATATAATTTTGGGTGAAACATGACTAAGTTTATTGTAATAGAAAAAGATTCATTAAATAAAGCAACGATTGATACGGCACATATTAGCTTAAATGAAGCCTCAATTATTCATACGAAAATGAGTCGTGATGATGTAGCTGAATTTGTACGCGACGGGAACAATTTAGTATTAAAGCTTAAAAATGGAGAATTTATTGTTATTGAAGGTTTTTTCATAACATATGACAATGTTTCTTCGGACTTGGTTTTTGAAGAAGATGGTTGTGTTCTTTATTGGTTTGATGGAACTTCAGGCTTTAAAGGTATTTCTGGCTTAGAAGTTTTATTACCAGAAGCTGGTAGTAAACTAATGGGGCTCTTACCATGGTTAGTTGGTGCTGGAGTCATTGGTGGCGTAATCGCTGCTACAGATGATGATAATGATAAAAAAGAGAGTATTCCCAACGGTACAAATACGATTGTGGTAGATAAAAACGGTAGTATTACAGGAAAAACAGAAAATATTCCTGAAGGTACTGATGTTAAGATTACGATTATAGGCAAAGATAAAGACGGTAATTTAATTACGCATGATGAAACTGTAAAAGTAGATAAAGATGGTAATTATACACTTGATATTCCGAAAGAATTTGTTGATGGTGATTTGAAAGTAGAGTCTGAAGTTGTGGACCGGAATGGGAACACAATAAAAGCAGAAGATAGCCTTGAAAAAACAGATCATGACAATGATCCGAACACACCAGACCAAGGTGGTTTAGATCGCGTTGATGGTGCAATCTCAGCTGAAATCGATCCGAAAGCAGGAACAGTATCAGGCACAGTGACAGACGTACCTGAAGGCGAAAAAGTCATTGTGACCATTGAAGGTGTAGACAAAGACGGTAATCCAGTTAAGGAAGACGTTGAAACTACAGTAGTTGATGGCAAATACACTGTTGATATCCCTGCAGCGATTGTTGATGGTTCACCAGTTGAAGCAGACGCGAAATCAACTGACAACAATGGCAAACCAGTAACACACACGGCAATTCTTGAAGGTAAAACAGATCATGACAATGATCCACGTACGCCAGACCAAGGTGGCTTAGATCGCGTTGATGGTTCAATCACCGTTGATATTGTTGAGTCAGGTTTAATTACAGGAACAACAACAGACGTTGCGCCGAATACAGATGTTGTTCTGACGATTACTGGTAAAGATGCCGATGGTAATGATGTCACCATCATCAAGACAGTACAGACTGATGCCAATGGTAACTATACAGCACAGTTGGAAATGACTGATGTTGATCCAGTAAGTGGCAAGCCAATCGTAGATGGTTCAGCAGTCAATGTTGAAGCGAATACGACAGACCGTAATGGTCAGGCAGTTACTCCAGCAACGGATAGCATTGCAGCACAAGGTGACAACGACAACGATCCGAGCACCCCAGAAGACACAGGTCTAGACTTGGTTGATGGTTCAATCACCGTTGATATTGTTGAGTCAGGTTTAATTACAGGAACAACAACAGACGTTGCGCCGAATACAGATGTTGTTCTGACGATTACTGGTAAAGATGCCGATGGTAATGATGTCACCA
>NZ_LR732792.1:429039-492651 GCF_902505955.1 Acinetobacter sp. 8I-beige
ATATAACTTTAAGTTTATTTAATATTTAATTTTTAAAGCGTAAATTAGTTTAATAGGTCCCAACTTTATATCTTTTGGAAAATAGAAAATGGGGCTGAGTTATAAATTAAGCATACTGGATAAATGCCCAAGAGCCGAAGGTATCAGCGCGGAACAGTCATTTAAAAATGCATTGCAAATTGCTCAAACGGCAGAAGCTTTAGGCTTTTATCGTTACTGGGTGGCTGAGCACCATTCCACGGCTTTGTTATCCAGTCCATCTCCCGAAATTTTGATTGCATGGTTATTGGCACAGACTAAAAGCATTCGAATTGGTTCGGGTGGGGTGATGTTGCAACACTACAGTCCTTATAAAGTTGCGGAAAATTTTAATGTTTTAGCAAGTCTTGCACATGACCGCGTGGACTTGGGGGTAGGCAAAGCACCTGGCGGTTTTCCTGTTTCAACTCAAGCATTACAGCTTGGGCTAGACCAAACACAAAAGGGCAACTTTAAAGTCCAGTTACAAGCATTAGATCATTATTTGAATACAAAATTAGATCGAAATCAGCCTGATCAGGTTGCTGCAACACCAATACCTCAGCAAAGTGCAGAAAAGTTCTTATTGGGGGCCAGTATTGAAAGCGCTCGACTTGCAGCAGATTTAGGCTGGAAATTCGTATTTGCTGCGCATTTAAATGGCGATGCCACCTTACTTCAAGATGCGTTGCAGACCTATTCAAACTTTTCAGCTGGAAAAAAGGCGATTGTTGCAGCACAAATTATTGTGGCAGATAGCCGTGATCAAGCGGAAGAATTGGCAGCAGGACTGTCTGTTTGGACCTTAGAACTTGAGAATGGTCAACGGGTCAAAATCCCGAATGAACAAAGCGGACAGGAGTTTTCGAGACAAGCTCAATCTGCGATTAAAAGTCTTAAAAAAGAGCAGTTAAACATTATTAAAGGTACTGCCGATGATATTCATAAGCAATTACACGCTTTACATCAGCAATATGAAATTCATGAATTTATTGTTGAATCGCCACTGTTAGATCATGCAACGCGTCTGAAATCTCTAACTTTACTGGCACAGCACGCTGTGCTTGCAGCTTGAGTTGGAGAAGTTGATGTCAAATAGGCAGTTACTTGAACAGCAGTTGATCAGTTGGAGACATGAATTACATCGTCATCCAGAATTATCAGGTCAAGAGTTTCAAACCACCGATAAGTTAAAACAATGGCTGTCTGAATACGGCATTGAAACTTCAACTTGGGGTTTAAAAACAGGACTGATTGCGGATATTGGCACTGGTCATCCAATTGTCGCTATTCGAGCAGACATCGATGCGTTACCCATTCATGAAGAGATTGAGCAAGACTTTCGTTCAACTCAAAATGGGGTAATGCACGCTTGTGGACATGATTTGCATAGCTCGACCATTTTAGGCGCTGCGATTTTACTTAAAGCTCAAGCGTCTGAATTAAAAGGTACGGTACGCGTTATTTTTCAGCCTGCCGAGGAAACTTATAGCGGCGCTTATGAGGTAATCAATAGTGGAGCCTTGGAAGATGTATCCGCCATTTTCGGTTTTCATAATGTTCCTGAGTTGCCTCTAGGCACTTTTGCAACACGCTCTGGTGCATTTTATGCCAACGTTGACCGATTCAAAATTGTGATCAAAGGCAAAGGAGGGCATGCAGGCCGTCCGCATGAAACCAAAGATCCGATCGTTGTCGCGGCACAGTTGATCAGTGCTGTGCAAACCATTGCCAGTCGCAGCATAAATAATTTAGACACCTGTGTGGTTAGTATCACCCAAATACATGCGGGCACAAGCTGGAACATCCTGCCAGAAGAAGCGCACTTAGAGGGCACGGTACGAACCCATTCTCCTGAGATTCGCCTAGCCGTTGAACAAAAACTTAAACAAATTGCACAGGGTATTGCACTTGCCCACTCAGCTGAGATTGCTGTGGATTGGGACAATGGCCCCGCGGCATTAATTAACACTGCGACATGGGCTGAACTGAGCCAAAGCGTTGCACGTGCGCAAGGTTATGAGGTGCAAGATGCGCCACTTTATTTGATCGGTGAAGATTTTGGCGCCTATTTAGAACAGATCCCGGGTGCTTTTGTCAGTATCGGCAGTGCCAGTTCCTTCGGTTTGCATCATCCCCAATATCAACCTAATGAATCTTTAATTTATCAAGCTGCTCAATACTTTGCTGCCTTAGCAACACAAGCACTTGAGTCTATTCATAAAAATGCAGAGGTCTAACATGAGTAATAACAAACAAATTCGCCTTGGAACTATCTTACACGGTGCAAACGGAAATATGTCTGCATGGCGCCATCCTGAAGCGGTGGTCGATGCCAGTATTAATTTTGAATTTGCCAAAAATGTAGCGCTTCAGGCAGAACAGGCAAAGTTTGATTTTGTCTTTGTGGCTGATGGTCTATATATCAATGAAAAATCAATTCCTCATTTTCTCAATCGTTTTGAACCGATTACGTTGCTTTCAGCCCTAGCCAGTGTGACGCAAAATATTGGTTTGGTGGGTACAGTGTCGACCTCATATAGCGAGCCGTTTACGATTGCACGTCAGTTCGCCAGTCTGGATCATTTAAGTGGCGGTCGTGCAGGATGGAATGTGGTGACCACACCACTAGAAGGTACTGCAAAAAATCATACCCGTAAGCAGCATCCTGAGCACAGCCAGCGTTATGAAATTGCCGATGAATATTTGCAAGTGGCAAAAGGGCTTTGGGACTCATGGGGTGAAGGTGCTTTTGTTCGCAATAAAGAAACGGGGCAATTTTTTGAGCGCAGTAAATTACATACTTTGAACCACAAAGGAAAACACTTTGAAGTGGCTGGCCCCCTCAATGTGGAGCGTTCGCCACAAGACCGTCCGATTTTGTTCCAAGCTGGAGCATCGGGTGCAGGTCGTGCATTAGCTGCGAAACATGCCGATGCTATTTTTACCCATCAAGCCTCTTTGGAAGAAGCACAAGCGTTTTACTTAGATGTGAAACAGCAAGTGATTAAGAATGGTCGCGACGCAGATGATTTGCTTATTTTCCAAGGGATTGGGGTATTGATTGGAGATTCTGCTGAGGACGTAGAGCGTCAATATCTTGAAACTGCTGCATTGGTGACGATAGAGGATGCACTGAATTATTTGGGGCGCTTCTTTGAACACCATGATTTTTCTCAGTATGAACTCGATGCACCTTTTCCAGAACTGGGCACACTAGGTGAAAACAGCTTCAAAAGTGGCACTGATGAAATTAAACGTAAAGCCAAAGCAGAGAATCTAACTTTACGTCAGGTTGCACTGCAAGCAGCAACTCCACGTCCACCTTTTGCTGGAACCGTGGAAGAAGTGGCTGATCAGTTGGAACTGTGGGTAAAAGAAGAAGCGGCAGATGGCTTCATTATTGCGGGCGCAACCCCAAAAACTTTAGATACTTTTGTTGAAAAAGTCGTGCCATTGCTGCAACAGCGTGGCCTATATCGTACCGAGTATCCGGGCAGCACTTTACGTTCTAGTTTTGGTTTAAAGCGACCAGAAAATCAATTTGAACCATCAGAAAAGGAACAGTTTCATGCGGTTGAATAAAACACCTTTGACGATTGCTTTGGCACTGTTTCTAGGAATTTCTTTGGTTGGATGTAGTAAAGAACAAACATCTAATCAAACAGCTAGCTCAACAGCCGAGTCTACAAAATCGACCGATAAAACCGATTTTTATAGCCGTGAGCTTGCAAAGTTAAAAGAGAATATGACGCCTATTCATGTTGCTCAAAATGCAGAAGCCCGTCAAAAAATTCCAAAAGATTTTAAGTTTGTAAATGCAGGTTATTTAACCATTGCTGCGATTTCAGGCGCACCTCCATTAAGTGTATTGGGACCCGATAACCAAACCTATATTGGAACAGAAATTGATATTGCCCGTTTGATTGCAGACAGTTTGGGTTTAAAGCTGAAACTGGTTCGCACCTCATGGGAAGACTGGCCGCTCGGTGTGATTAGTGGCAAATATGATGCAGCCATTGCCAATGTCACTGTGACCAAAGAGCGTAAGGAGAAATTTGACTTTGTGACCTATCGCCAAGACGTATTGGCTTTTTATGTCTCAGAGAAAAGTAAAGTCAAAGCCATCAAAGGTCCCGATGATATTTCAGGTTTAAAAGTGATTGTCGGTTCTGGCACCAATCAGGAAAAAGTGCTGTTGGACTGGATTGAGGACAATAAAAAGAAAGGGCTGCCACCGGGGCAAGCACTTTATTACGATGATGGTGCATCCGCAAGTTTGGCGCTTCAGTCTGGGCGGGTTGATGCCTTATTTGGTCCTAACGTTGCTTATGCATGGCAAGCAGCAAATGGTGCAAAAATCCGTTTAGCAGGAACAGCGCTCGGTGGTGGAACACGACCTGCCGAATTGGGGGTCACGCTGAAAAAAGGCGGTGGTTTGGCCGATGCGGTACAGACAGCTTTAAATGGAGTAATTCAAACAGGCGAGTATCAAAAAGTCTTAGCGCGTTGGGGGGCACAGGCAGAAGCGATTCAGCATTCTGTAATCAACCCGCCGGGGCTAGGAGACTAAAAGGTACAACGCCCAGACAATGGTAATTTTGTTCTGGCATTAATAAGTGTGATGAGTTGCTACAACAATGGGAGAGCGGCTCACACGTAAAAAAGTTTGAAAACTGATTAATTGGATTAGATTAGTCTTCAATTGATTCAGGATAAATAAGAGGCCGTTATGCAAGAAAAATTTATCCAAATACCCGTTGATGTGCCCGAAGCACAGCCTTTACTGGATCAGTTATTTGCTGAATATGAAGAAATTTATGGTGATTTTTTTGCACGCCAAGATGCACAAGTGATTGATGAACGTAAAAAAGCCACACATCGAGAACGCTATGAAGGCGCGGAAGACTTTTTACCGCCGCATGGATTATTCGTGGTGCTTAAACGTGATGATGAAGTCATTGCAATGGGTGCGTATAAACGCTATGACGCAGAAACCGCAGAGTTGAAACGGATTTGGTCACATCGAAACTTACGTAAACAGGGGCTGGCTGCAAAAATAGTCAAAGAACTTGAACGAAGTGCGCTTGCTGCAGGGTATCGCAAAATCTTTCTCACCACGGGGTTTAAACAAATTCCAGCAGTGAAATTGTATTTGAGCTTAGGTTATGAACCGCAGTTTGAACTCACCCCAGATTTTAATTTTGATCGATACATTGGTGCGCCTTTACACGGTGGACTTCCTTTTAGAAAGACTTTATTGCAAAAGGAGGTCGCATGAGTTTAGAGCACTATAAAATCGTTCCAGCACGTCATCCACTGCGTTACATTGGCGTCGCATTTTCGATATTAATTATTGCAGTCGTCGCGGAATCGATATTTTCCAATCAAAACTGGGGCTGGCCTGTTTTTAGACAATGGTTCTTTGATCCTGCCATTCTTCAGGGCTTGTTAATGACACTGAAACTGACCTTTTGGTCAATCGTGTTTAGTTTAATTCTGGGTACCATTGTAGCCATGATGAGACTGTCTTCATCTTGGTTAATTCGCTCATTGGCATGGGTGTATATCTGGATGTTCAGATCATTACCATTGCTGTTGGTGTTGATTATTCTCTATAACTTTTCTTATTTATATGAATACATTAATGTCGGTGTACCTTTTACCGACACGGTCTTTGCCCAATTTAAAACTATTAATGCACTGGATCAGTTCTCAACGGCTTTGGTGGGTTTGGTGATCGTACAAAGTGCTTATACCGCCGAAGTGATTCGAGGTGGGATTTTGTCTGTCGATCATGGTCAATTTGAAGCAGCGGCGGCATTGGGGCTATCATGGTGGCGCCGTACGACGCGGATTATTTTACCGCAATCGATTCGCAGTATTATCCCCGCGATTATCAATGAATGTGTCGGTTTATCTAAAGGCACATCGATTGTGTATGTTTTGGCAATGCCTGAACTCTTTTACACCGTACAAATGATCTATAACCGCAACCAAGAAGTGATTCCGCTGTTGATGGTTGCCGCCGTTTGGTACGTAATTGTCACCAGTGTTTTTTCCATCGTGCAATGGTATATCGAAAAAATATTGGCGAAAGGTGAGCGGAAATCAGCGATTAATAGCTTTGCTTTTTTCAAGAAAGCACAGCCACACACAACCCAGCCGCGTATAGGAGCCAGCTATGATCATTAATCAATCAACATCTCCTGCAAATGGTCATATCCAAGTGAGCCATGTATTTAAAAATTATGCGGGACATGCGGCATTACAGGATATTAGTCTGGATATTCCAGCGGGCTCTGTCACGGTAATTATCGGTCCATCTGGGTCGGGTAAATCAACGTTATTACGAGCGATAAATCATTTAGAGCGTGTAGATGCAGGATTTATTCAAATTGATGATGAGTTTATTGGCTATCGTAAAAAAGGCGATAAACTCTATGAATTAAAAGAACGAGATATTTTAAAACAGCGTAAATCTGTGGGTTATGTTTTTCAGAACTTTAATTTATTCCCGCATTTAAATGTTTTACAAAATATTATTGAAGCACCCTTAGCTCATAAAAAACTGAGTAAAGATCAAGCCATTTTAAAAGCCAATCAATTATTGGGTTTAGTTGGGCTAAGGGATAAAGTTGAAGCATGGCCGAAACAACTTTCTGGCGGCCAGCAGCAGCGTGTTGCGATTGCCAGAGCTTTAGCCTTAGACCCTAAAGTGATTTTATTTGATGAGCCAACTTCGGCTTTAGACCCTGAGCTGGTAGGTGAAGTCTTGAATGTAATCAAAAGCTTGGCAAAATTAGGTAAAACCATGGTGATTGTAACGCATGAAATTGCTTTTGCACGAGAAGTTGCCGACCATGTGGTGTTTATGGATCAAGGTAGAATTGTTGAACAAGGAACAGTTCAACAGGTTCTGGAACATCCTAAAGAAGAGCGTACTCAAAACTTTTTATCACGGGTTTTATAAATTTAAGTCTTATTTTTTAATGATATCTATTTTGGTTTTATATATTAAAATCGTTGGTTAATAATAAAACTAACGATTTTTTTATAAGTTTAATTTTGTTGATAAGGTATGATTAAATCCATATAAATAGAATAAATTTCATCCTTTATAATCATCTTAAATTTATTTTTAATAGTGATTAAAATGAGCAGATTAATTTATTTGGATTATGCAGCAACAACACCCATTCTTCCTGAAATTTCTCAAGCAATGATTCGATGTTTGTCTGTTGAAGGTGATTTTGGAAACCCAGCTTCTCAATCGCATCATTATGGTTGGGACGCGGCAAAACATATCACCACGTCTAGACAACACGTTGCCAATTTAATCCACGCCAAACCTCAAGAAATTATTTGGACTTCAGGTGCGACAGAATCGAATAACCTCGCGATTAAAGGCACTTTAGATGCTTATAAGCATAAAAATAAACACATTATTACCAGCAAAATAGAGCATAAGGCCGTTTTAGATACCTGTGCAGAGCTAGAAAGTCTCGGTTTTCAGGTTACTTACTTACAACCTGAGTTGGGTACAGGTGTGATTCGCCCAGAGCAGGTAAAACAAGCCATTCAACCCAATACAGTTTTGATCTCGTTGATGATGGTTAATAACGAAATTGGCACATTAACCGATATTCAGGCCATTGGTCTTTTAGCGCATAAACATCAGATTTTATTTCATGTCGATGCCGCCCAAGCCGCTGGAAAGACACAGATTGATGTTCAGGCGATGCAGATTGATTTACTCAGTTTATCTGCCCACAAAATATATGGGCCCAAAGGCATTGGTGCACTCTATGTTCGTCAAGATATTCAAAAACAGATCAAGACCCAAATTCATGGTGGTGGGCATGAGCAAGGCTTACGTTCGGGAACTTTAGCCACACATCAAATTGTGGGTATGGGAGAAGCATGCCGACTGGCTAAATTAGCCTTAGGGGAAGAACAACAGCGGATCCAACATCTAAGGAATAAGCTATTGCAAGGTTTACAGGCTTTAACACCCGTGAACTTAAATGGCCATGCCACACAGCATGTCGCAAATTATTTAAATGTGAGTTTTTTAGGCGAACGAGCCAATTCTATTATTGCCACGATTAAACAGGTAGCCGCAGTTTCAAGTGGCTCGGCTTGTAATTCGCATCATGCCGCGCCGTCGCATGTACTAAGTGCTTTAGGACTGAGTGAAAATTTAGCGTCAAATACGGTACGTCTTAGTTTTGGAAGATATACCACGCAAGATCATATAGAAATATTGTTGAAGCATTTAGTAATGGTTTTAAAGGAAAAAAAGGCAACAACACAGTTATCTTTTGTCTAATTCTTAAAACTATGATTTATTTGGATTAAAAACTAGAGTTTATTAATAAAATTTTCTCTAGTTTTTTTAACTGATAAAGATGGTATGCAAATTTTGTGTAAGTGATGTGTATTTAGTAAAATACAAATTGGTTTTAGTTTAATTCAGTACTAGATGTATGGATATCTAAAATAAAAAAAGTGTGGGTAAAATCAAAATAGTGATTTTTTGTTTTTGGCAATGGGTGGTACTTAGCATGTCAAATATTGTGTTTTTAAATACAATAAATACATGCTATTGTGATATTGTTCTCATAAAAATACATAAAAAAAATGTGCTTTTTCATTTTTAAAGTTACATAAAAAAACAATTTTATTTTTAATGTGTATAATTCTTAAAATAGATATTTTTCAATTTATAAAAAATAGTTTCTGTCTCTTATCAACAGATGGTGCGACTGGCGCAACAGGTGCCACAGGTGCAGATGGTAAATCAGCATTAGAGTTGCTGATTGATGCGGGTGAGTTACCACCGGGTTCTGATACGAATGACCTGATTGACTACCTCAAAGGCGCAGATGGTACAGATGGTGTGACTGGCGCAACAGGTGCGGATGGTAAGTCAGCACTAGAGCTTTTGATTGATGCGGGTGAATTACCACCGGGTTCTGATACAAACGATCTGATTGATTACCTCAAAGGTGCAGATGGCGCGACTGGCGCAACAGGTGCCACAGGTGCAGATGGTAAATCAGCATTAGAGTTGCTGATTGATGCGGGTGAATTACCACCGGGTTCTGATACAAACGATCTGATTGATTACCTCAAAGGTGCAGATGGCGCGACTGGCGCAACAGGTGCCACAGGTGCAGATGGTAAATCAGCATTAGAGTTGCTGATTGATGCGGGTGAATTACCACCGGGTTCTGATACAAACGATCTGATTGATTACCTCAAAGGTGCAGATGGCGCGACTGGCGCAACAGGTGCCACAGGTGCAGATGGTAAATCAGCACTAGAGCTTTTGATTGATGCAGGTGAATTACCACCGGGTTCTGATACAAACGATCTGATTGATTACCTCAAAGGTGCAGATGGTGCGACTGGCGCAACAGGTGCCACAGGTGCAGATGGTAAGTCAGCACTAGAGTTGCTGATTGATGCGGGTGAATTACCACTGGGTTCTGATACAAACGATCTGATTGATTACCTTAAAGGTGCAGATGGTGCGACTGGTGCAACAGGTGCCACAGGTGCAGATGGTAAATCAGCCAATATAATCATAAACCTATAAAATCACTTATATTGTGACGTTTGTCATGTACTGGAAGATTCAATTATCGATGAATTTATAGAACCTTTTAAAGGGTATTACGTCTATTGTTATGGACGACATAATAAAGTCAAGATACCAGAATATTGTGATCAGAAAGTTGATGTAGCACAAATGTTCAACCAGAAGTTTTACAAAGGATGTAAGGAATACTTGAAGGGATGAAGGATGTTGTACTTAAAAGTACTTTAATCTACAAGATGTTGGAAATAGTGGGTAGGCAGGTAATTGATTTTTAATGTTTAAGTAAAGCCTAGCCTGAATGAAAAGCTGAGCATTCTATTTTTCTTTACATTTTTCGTTTAAGCTTTTTTTTAACAGCTCCGTTTTATAAAATATTTAAAACTTAGGAAAAGCGATGAAGGATAACTATCCAAAACCTATAATAATCATGCATTGGATTACCTTTGCTTTAGTTGCAATGGTGTATCTGACTGCAGGTGATCCCACAATAACAGACTGGAAAGGCCAGATTCATGTTGCAGGTGGGATTTTAATATTTATTTTATTTTTCTTGAGATTGAGTTTTGTTTTTCTGTATAGAAAAAGTATTCCTAAAACTGAAATAATTAATTCTTACCAGATAATGTTATTTAAAATGGTCAGATTTTTCCTTTACTTAAGCCTATGTATTGTTCCAATTGCGGGTTGGATGACATTATCGAGTTTTACTGATAATTTCCAAGTTTTATCGTTAAATTTACCGCTTTTGAGCACTGTTTGGGGGAGTGACTATATTGCAGATGCGCATCAATTTTTAGGGAATCTCTTTATCGCGCTCGTGGGTTTACATGCCTGTGCGGCATTGGTTCACCACTTCATTTTCAAAGATAACGTCTTAAAAAGTATGCTTTTTAAAAAATGATGTGATTTAGAGGCTATCTGATGGCTGCCTTTTAGATTCGTCTGGCTTTTTTATTATGAGTATTTCATAGTCACATAACACATGATAAAAGATGAGCCGAAAGTGTAGATGCAGTATACTGTGCCGGTCGAAAAAGTGATGAATTCATATGTATATTGGTCCGTATCAACTGTCAAATAATTTGATTGTGGCTCCGATGGCAGGCGTAACTGACCGTCCATTTAGGTCTCTGTGCAAATACTTTGGTGCAGGGCATGCTGTCAGTGAAATGATGACATCAGACCAAACGTTACGGATGAGTAAAAAAAGCTTATATCGTGCTAATTTTGATGGTGAATTGGCGCCTATTTCAGCGCAAATTGCAGGATCAGATCCCAAAGAGTTGGCGGAAGCTGCACGATATCAGGTCTCAAATGGTGCTCAAATTGTGGACATTAATATGGGGTGTCCAGCCAAGAAAGTCTGTAACAAACTGGCAGGTTCTGCACTTTTAAAAGATGAAGACTTGGTGGCTCGAATTTTGGATGAAGTTGTGGCTGCAGTTGATGTACCTGTAACACTTAAAACGCGTTTGGGTTTTTTGAATGGTCATGAAAATATCTTACGTGTAGCGAAACGTTCTGAAGAGGCGGGTATTGCGGCGTTGGCATTGCATGGGCGCACCCGTGAAGACATGTATTTGAACACGGCTCGTTATGATTTAATTAAAGAAGTAAAACAGCTCATTCGTATACCAGTGGTTGCCAATGGGGATATTGATAGTCCAGAAAAAGCCAAATATGTACTCGATTATACCGGTGCAGATGCAATTATGATTGGTCGCGCTGCGCAAGGGCGTCCGTGGATTTTTCGTGAAATCGCGCATTATCTGGAGACGGGTGAACATTTGGCAGCGCCAAGCATTCAAGAAGTAAAAGAAGTTCTACTTGGACATCTTGCCGAACTGTATGCATTTTATGGGGAATATTCTGGCTGCCGAATTGCACGTAAACATATTGCTTGGTACACCAAAGGTTTACGTTCAAGTAATGAGTTTCGTCAGAACATGTACAAAGTGGAAAGTACAACTGAACAATTTAAAGTGGTCGCTGACTACTTTGACCAGTTACTCATACATGGTGCAACCATGAATGACGTACAGGTTGAACAGGTCAATTTGTTAGAAACCAAATAAACAAAGCTCCACGTATGGAGCTTTGAGTGAATAATGAGACTTAATAACTGACTTGCTGCATTTCAACCAACAGTTGGTTAATTAAGTCAGGTGCTTCCATGGCACGAATTTGCGAAACATTCGTACCTGCCCAAAATGCACCAAAGCCTTGATCGCCTTGTTTACTTGCTACAGCATGTAATTGTTTTCCAAGATCATAACAGTACGGATAAGCAGCAACCGCAGGGCGGTTCGGTAGATCAATCTGGGTATGCCAGTGACCCAGTAAGCCGCGAGCAGGGCGACCTGAAATACTGGCACTTATTTGTGTGATGTGCTCATGGAAAAGTGCATGACGGTAGGCATCATTGGCATTCGACGTTTTACATTGTACGAAAGCTGTTCCCAACTGTACCGCACTCGCGCCGAGGCTTAACATCTGCTGAGCCTGTGTACCATTCATAATGCCACCCGCAGCAATAATAGGGCACCGACAGTGCTGCGTCAGAAGTTGTACGAGGTCGATCGTACGTATTGCACTATCAAAATGTTCATTAAAAATCCCGCGGTGTCCACCTGCTTCTATGCCTTGAGCAATAATAAAATCAATCCCTGCTGCTTCAATGGCCCGTGCTTCCGCTAAGTTGGTTGCAGAAACCATGGTTAAAATGCCAGCGTCTTTTAGCGCCTGTATTTGGTGCGGATGCGGAATACCGAAGTGAAAACTGACGGCTTTAGGGCGAGTTTCAAGTACGACATTTAAAAAGTCATCATTGTCCAAAAAGCTAGGATAAATACAGTGCAGTTGAGTAGGTGGTTCTGCATCGTATTGTTCAAAATGAGGTCTTACAAAATCAATCCATGTTTGTGCGATAGTTGGATCAAGTTCGACACTTTGATGACAGAAGAAATTAACTTGAAAAGGTTGTTCGGTCAGTGCTTGGGTTTTTAAAATTTGGCTACGTGCGGCTTCCGCGGTGTTTGCGCCTAATCCAAGTGAGCCTAGCCCGCCTTGATTTGAAACCTCCGCTGCAAGCTCTGGTGTAGAAACACCGGCCATTGGTGCAAGGAAGATAGGATGTTTAATTTCAAGACGTTCTAATAATAAAGACATGTACTTGCTCCTTTTACATATAGACACTTTGCCCAAGCGCTGCAAAATTGGCAAATAATATTCAGTATTTTCTCGAAAAATATCTAAAGCAATCACGTTTATTTCTCGGTTTTTGGCGACAAGCCATGTCGTTGGGTATGTGTATTGGCAATGCTTTTAGTCTGAAATTTTTTATACTTTTATTTTAGATTTTACCGAGGATCGTCATGACCGATCGTATCCGTGAAAAGCTACAGATTCTAGCTGATGCAGCTAAATATGACGTGTCCTGTTCGTCCAGTGGTAGCAATCGTAAAAACAACAATCAAGGTTTGGGAAATACAGGAAACGGTATCTGTCATAGTTATACAGAAGATGGTCGTTGTGTTTCATTGCTTAAAATTCTATTTTCAAATGTCTGTATTTTTGATTGTTCGTACTGTGTTTCTAGACGCTCTAACGATGTCAAGCGAGCCGCTTTTACTGTACAAGAAGTGGTGGATTTAACCATCAACTTTTACCGACGCAATTATATTGAAGGGTTATTTTTAAGTTCAGGTATTTTTAAATCAGCTGATTTCACTATGGAGCGAATGCTACAAGTGGTGAAAAAGCTTCGCCTTGAAGAAAACTTTAATGGTTATATTCACCTAAAAACGATACCTGGTGCTTCCCAAGAAATTATTACTGAGGCCGGCTTATATGTAGACCGCATGAGTATTAACTTGGAAATGCCAACGGAAGTTGGTTTAAAACAGTTTGCACCTGAGAAATCACATGCAGAAGTACAAAAGGACTTAGGCATTGTACGCGATCGCTTAATTCAGTTGACGGATGAGCGGCGTGTGATTCAGCATGTACCGAAGTTTGTACCAGCGGGACAAACCACTCAGATGGTGGTGGGCGCACATCAAGAAACAGACAAAGATATTATTTTAATGGCAGATCATCATTACAAAGTGTATCAGCTCAAACGGGTGTATTTTTCAGGCTATATCCCGATCAATGAACAGGAAAAAATGCTTCCTGTCGTGGGTTCTGCACCGCCATTATTAAGAGAAAATCGGCTGTACCAGTCAGATTGGCTCATGCGTTTCTATGGTTTTGATGCGCAGGAAATTGTGAATGATCAGCATCCGAATTTAGATTTGGACATTGACCCGAAGCTAAGTTGGGCATTACGTAACCCTGAGCATTTTCCTGTTGATATTCAACATGCAGACTATCGTATGATTTTACGTGTTCCGGGTATAGGTGTTCAATCGGCTAAAAAAATTGTGCAAGCTCGTCGTTTTGGGCAGATTCATATCGATCAACTAAAGCGTATGGGCATTGCTTACAATCGGGCACAGTATTTTATTCGCTGTGCAGATACGCCAAAGTTTAAAAAAGAACAACCAGCGAACCAGATTCGGCAGCACATTTTGCAATCGGGGCAATCCAAATATCAAAAACAGCTTTCGCCTCAACTGGGCTTCGGTTTTTAGTATGTCGATATATCGCTTTGATCAAAGCATGACTGGACTACTGAGTTGTGTATATAGAAGCTTTCAGTTTAAAGATTTTGACGTCAAGCTTGCATCTAACAATTCCCAAGCCAGCTTGTTTGATGAGTGTATTGAGGTTGCTTCAAATGACGAACACGCAGAGCGAGTTTGGCGAGGGTTAAAGCAAAAAATTACGGCTGAAAGTCTACGATTTTTTTATTATTGCTTTCTGTCTGAGCAGGAGCAGGCACATCAACATCTTTTTAATTTCTGTATCTATGTATTTAGAAATACACATGCGGTAGATCATAACTATGCGCATACGGATGTGTTGGCTGTTTCGCAGTGGGCCAAACAAGTGGGCAGGGAAAAGCATCGTATGGAAGCTTTTGTCCGCTTTAAAAAATGTCAGGATGGATTGTTTCTAAGTTTGGTACAGCCGGATTTTAATGTTTTACCACTGATAGAACGGCATTTTAGAAACCGATATCAAGATCAAAGATGGTTGATTTATGATGAAAAAAGAAATTTTGGCATTTATTATGATTTGACAGCTGTGCATCAGGTGGAAATGGATATAGATCAAATTGATCATGCACACAAAGCCGGACACAGTCAGTTCTTTAGTGTTGAATTAGATGATGATGAGCTGCTGTATGACCAGTTATGGAAAGATTATTTTAAAAGTATCAACATCGAGGCAAGAAAAAATATCAAACTACATGTGCAATATGTTCCTAAACGCTACTGGCGTTATATGAATGAAAAAACAATCTAGCGAGATGCAAGTAAGGCGTTGACTCATCATTTTCTATAATGTTTTAGGCTGTTATGGGAATGAGAACAGACGTTAAGCAATTCATGCTAATTAAAAAATAAGCTGTTGCACCTGTAGAATGGAACTTCAGTCATCAGTAATAGTGCATCTGAGTAGTGGCTCAGAGAAAAATGTGCAAGCTTAAAGTTGATGATGAATGATGCTTTCAATAGTAAAAAGCCCATTCAATCCATGGGCTTTTTACATTTTTAATAGGTAGATTGTTAACGCTTATCCTGTTGTTAACGTTAAACATGCACATTAAATAGGGAACCAATCCAACTGGCAAACAGCATCGCAAAAATTCCCCATAGCGTCACACGAAATGCGCCTGTCCACATAGAAGTCCCAGAAAAGTAACTTGATAAAGCGCCTAAACCGAACAATGATAGTACCCCTGTAAGAGCAACTGACTGAGTCAGATAACCTTGAGGGCTTAATAGAATGGCTAGCATAGGAAACAGAGCACCTAGTGAAAAGGCGAGGGCAGAAGAACCCGCGGCTTCAAGTGGCTTGGCACTGGTATTTTCATGGATGCCTATTTCATCACGAGCATGTGCAGACAGTGCATCATGTGCGCTGAGTTGTACTGCGACTTCATGTGCCAGTTTGGGTTCTAGTCCACGTTGTATATAAATTTGAGTCAGTTCTTTAAGTTCTAAGTGAGGGTTTTTATCTAATTCTCTGGCTTCATGTTTTAAGTCGGCTTCTTCAATATCCGATTGAGACTTCACCGAAATATACTCGCCCGCAGCCATAGAGCTCGCACCTGAAATGAGCCCTGCAATACACGTGATGAGTAAGGTATGGCTGGTTGCGCCACTGGCCGCCATCCCCATAATTAAACTGGTCACTGAAATGATGCCGTCATTGGCACCCAATACCGCTGCACGTAGCCAACCAGTACGATGAATTAAATGAGGTTCAACATGGTGAGAATAGGACATGACGATAGATCATCCTCAAATTTTAAAGTTATGATTTATTTAATAATGCACGTTTCATCTACTATAGCACAGCCCATAAAAAAGCCTCCGAGTGGGAGGCTTTTTTGAGTTTAGAAATATTATTGCGCTTTTTCTTTCACATCAGCAGCACCTTGTTCTACTGCACCAGCAACATGAGCTGTTGCTTCTTTAGAGGCATTTTTAACATCTTCAGCAGCAGCTTCAGTTTTCGCAGCAGCTTCGTCAGCGGCAGCACCAATTTTTGCAGATGCTTCATCTGCAGCTTTTTGAGTGTCAGATACGGCTTCACTTGCAGCTTTATTAATATCATGACCTGCTTGTTCAGCAGCATTTTCAAGGTGTTCACCTGTCGTTGCACCTGTTTCAGGTGCTTTTTCTTTTGAACAACCCACTAAAACAACAGCAGCAGCAAGACCTAAAGCAATAAGTAATTTATTCATTTTCATATCCTTTTCGTTTTATACCCAAAAGTAGGGGTTGGGCAAAATATAATCTACTTTGAGTGTAAAGCAGACTGCATTATTGTTAAAAAAATGTAATTTTTTATAAAAAACAGCATGATAAAAAGGCTTATAAGCTGAGTTGCCTATAAGCCTTTAGCAGGGAAGCGTCTGAGAGGATTACACGCCAGAACGAATAATATAATCAAAAGCAGACAGAGATGCTTTTGCACCTTCACCTGTGGCAATGATGATTTGCTTGTAAGGCACTGTTGTACAGTCACCTGCGGCAAATACACCTTTGACATTGGTTTCGTTGCGATCATTAATCACAATCTCACCACGGTTTGAAAGCTCAACCGCTGTTTCTTTGAGGAAATCGGTGTTTGGCAATAAACCAATTTGCACAAAGATTCCTGCAAGCTCAACCGAATGTTCTACATCAGTTGCGCGATCTTTATATTTCAATGCTGTCACTTGCTTACCATCACCCACAACTTCGGTTGATAGGGCGTTCAGGATTACTGTGGTATTAGGCAAGCTATGCAATTTGTCTTGCAACACTTGGTCCGCACGTAGTTTGGTATCAAACTCAACCAAAGTCACATGTTCTACAATCCCAGCAAGATCAATCGCAGCTTCGACACCTGAGTTCCCTCCACCAATCACAGCAACACGTTTGCCTTTAAACATTGGACCATCACAGTGTGGGCAGTAGGCAACACCACGAGTACGGTATTCTGCTTCACCAGGCACATTCATTTCTCTCCAACGTGCACCTGTTGAAAGGATTACCGTTTTAGATTCAAGCTTCGCACCATTTTCTAAAGTGACTTCAACTAAGCCATTCGCGGTCTCATCTGCACCTTTGATGTTAGAAACACGTTGTAAGTTCATGATGTCCACACCGTACTCACGGACATGTGCTTCCATTTCAGCAGCAAACTTCGGCCCTTGGGTCTTTTGAATCGAGGTATAGTTTTCAATGTCCATGGTATCCATGACTTGACCACCCATACGTTCAGCCACAATCCCCGTTTTAATGCCTTTACGTGCGGCATAAATGGCAGAGGTATTTCCTGCAGGGCCACCACCAATCACTAAAACATCAAAAGCATCTTTGGCATTGAGTTTTTCAGCTTCTTTGGCAGCAGAATTGGTATCCAGTTTGGCAATAATCTCTTCCAAAGTCATACGACCTTGACCGATATGGTTATTGTCTTGGAACACCATCGGTACAGCCATGATTTTGCGTTCTTCAACTTCGTCTTGGAAGAATGCACCATCAATCATAGTTGCTGTCGTGCCTGGATTGTAAATGGCAATCAGGTTCAACGCTTGCACCACGTCTGGACAGTTATGACAGCTTAAAGAGACAAATACGTCAAAGTCAGACTGGATGCCCAAAGCTTTGATTGAAGCCAAAACTTCATCAGATACTTTAGGTGCATAACCTGAGGTTTGTAACAATGCCAAAATCAAAGAGGTAAACTCATGTCCCATCGGTAACCCGGCAAAGAACACACGCGGCTGTTCGCCCGCCTTTGTCACACCAAAGCTGGGTGCACGTGAGTTTTGGCCATCAAAACGTGCAGTCACCAGTGGAGACAGTGCTGCAACTTCTTCAACCAATTCTTTGATTTTGTCTGATTTCTCAGAACCATTCAAAGTCGCAACCAATTCAATCGGACCTTCTAGGCGTTCAAGAAGTGTTTTTAATTGAGCTGAAGTATTTTGATCTAACATTGTTAAGCTCTCCAAAGCAGTCTATAAATTTATTTGATAAAATAATCATAGAGTAAATCTAAAAATAGATAAAACAGTTTGTTTTTATTTTAATAATCGGTTTTATGGATTTAAGGATATTTTCTTCAATCATTTCATGAAGCTATATGGGGGATTTAAATGATTCTTCAAGTAATTTGAAGTTTAAGCCGTATAAATTAGGTATGATCGAGACAGTTAAAAAATAGGGAAGCAAGTGATGCAATTACAGCGTGGTATCTATCAGCATTATAAAGGGCAACTGTATCAAGTTTTACATGTAGCGACGCATAGTGAAACCGAAGAAAAACTGGTGGTTTATCAGTGTTTATATGGTGATTACTCGATTTGGGTACGTCCACTTGCCATGTTTACTGAAACGGTAATGCTAGAAGATGACCGTGAAGTTGAGCGCTTTAAACTGATTCAAGAAGTATAAACAACGCTAAGTAAAGTAGAGGGGATTTGATTATGCGTGCAGAATTTTTGAGTAAAGTATCGGCCTTATATCAACGCTTTCAAGAACATGACAGTACGCAAGCAGATCGAATTGCGCGTTTTCGCAATATTGAGCCTGAGTCTGCACAATTTTTGGCGCAACTGGTTCATATTCAGCAGCCCCAGCAGGTATTAGAAATAGGAACATCAACAGGTTACTCAACCTTATGGTTGGCTTATGCAGCGCAACAAGTGAATGCTCGATTAACCACTTTGGAAATTGATGCTGAGAGAAGTCAACAAGCCGCTAGCCATCTTGCGGATTTCAATTTATCCAATGGTGTTGAGTTTTGGGTGGGTGACGCAGCTGAATATTTGAAGCAGTCACAAGCCATCTTTGATTTTATATTGCTAGATGCTGAACGTGATGCTTATGTCGATTATTGGCCAGATTTGAAACGATTGATGTGTGTTTCACGCGGAGTTTTGGTGGTTGATAATGTTCTATCGCATGCAGATCAAGTCACGGACTTCATAGCGATTATTCAGCAGGACGAGCAGTTTAACCTGTCTACATTAGCGATTGGTGCTGGCTTGTTGGTGGTGACGTGGGATCATGAAAAACAATCAGGATAAATCCTGATTGTTTGAGCTTCAAAAATTAATGAATACTTAAGCGCGTAAAGTGCAAATCATATTCTAAATATTTATGAACAAAGGCTGTTTTATTATTACATCGAACTAAGTTGTTATAAATAAATTCAGGCACAGGGTGGTACAGCTCGCCTGAACCATCGGCATAGAAAATTTTTAAATAGCGTGTGGAAGCATTGTATTTCCAAGATGTTACCGCAATTGTCCCCATAAGCGACTCCCCATCATTTACATGGAATCACAGCAATGTGGCTGCTTAATTTAAACTTATGCCAAACTTAAAAAGTGAAGTATTACAGTTTTGTAAATAAAAAAACCGTACATAAAGTACGGTTTTTTTAAGTGATCAATTAGCGCATTTTCGCAAGGAAGCGACCTACACGTGTAATGGCTTCACGTAGTTCATTTTCAGCAGGTAAGAACACTACGCGGAAATGATCTGGTGTTGGCCAGTTAAAGCCTGTACCTTGAACCAGAAGTACTTTTTCCGCACGAAGTAGATCAAGCATCAGTTTTTCGTCATCTTGAACTGGATAGATTTCTGGGTCTAATTTCGGGAAGCAATACATTGCGCCTTCAGGTTTAACACAAGATACACCCGGAATATCATTCAACATTTGCCAAGCAATATTACGCTGTTCGTATAAACGACCGCCTGGACGAATTAAATCATTGATTGACTGGTAGCCGCCTAAAGCAGTTTGAATGGCATACTGAGCTTGGTGGTTAGCACATAAACGCATAGAAGCGAGCATGTCTAAACCTTCAATATAGTCGACTGCACGCGACTTATCGCCTGTGATTGCCATCCAGCCTGAACGATAACCCGCAATACGGTATGCTTTAGATAAACCATTGAAAGAGATACAGAGTTGGTCACCCGCTAATGCTGCGACAGAAACATGTTCAATACCGTCATAAACGATTTTGTCGTAAATTTCATCTGCAAACAAAATCAAATCATGCTTTTTAGCCAATGCGACAATTTGCTCAAGTACATGGCGTGGATAAACTGCACCTGTTGGGTTGTTTGGATTGATAATCACGATACCGCGGGTACGTGGTGTGATTTTACTCTCCATATCTGCAATGTCGGGATACCAAAAGTTTTCTTCATCACATTTATAATGAATGGCAGTCCCACCTGAAAGGTTCACCGCAGCTGTCCAAAGGGGATAGTCAGGCATTGGCACGAGCATCTCGTCACCATCATCTAACAAGCCTTGCATGGCCATCACGATCAATTCAGAGACACCATTTCCGATATAAACGTCATTAACGTGCATATCTAAGATGCCTTTTTGCTGATAGTACTGACAGATGGCTTTACGCGCAGGGAAAATCCCTTTTGAGTCGGTATAACCCACTGCATTTGGCAGGTTTAAAGCCACATCATTAATAATTTCTTGAGGGGCTTCGAAGCCGAAGGGTGCAGGGTTACCAATGTTGAGTTTGATAATCTTATGGCCGGCTTCTTCCATTTCATTGGCCGCTCGTAACACTGGTCCACGGATGTCGTAGCATACATGCTCGAGCTTAGACGATTTTTTTATTTCGCGTGGGGTTTGGAGAGTGTTCGGCATTTTGATGTTCTCGGAAAGAGTGGAGGTCACTTTTGCATAACGGTATAAATAGCTTTTAAATGTTTCAGTTGTCACCAGATCGAGATCATGTTCATCTCTGAGTAAAGCAACAATTTTTTCATGCGTAAAACCCACCTGTTGATATTGTTTAATCACAGGCAGTAGATGTTTAAAAATAACGCTCTTTTTTTGCGACATTTTTTAATCCTGAGCAAGAATGTCAATAAGACTAACACTAAATTTGCTCACAAAAAAGCATTTAAGAAAATAAATTGCTTACCGTTTTTATTAATTGCTTTCTTTTTGCTTTTATTGGAATTATAGGTCTTTTGTAAATTGTGAACTAAACACTAGAAATTTTAAGTTGAATCACGTAAATATAAGATTATCCTATTTTAAATAGCAAGATAGAAAGGGACGTGATCATGGGAAAACTCAATAAAACAGACCGAGAATGGCAAAGAGAGTTATCACCTGACGAATTTCGCATTACGCGACAAAAGGGGACGGAACCAGCCTTTACGGGGAAATATTGGAATACTAAACAAGCCGGCACTTATGTATGCCGTTGCTGTGGTACGCCATTATTTAATTCTGAAAATAAATATGACAGTGGTTGCGGCTGGCCAAGTTTTTATAAGCCACTCAATACGACTGTGATAGAAGAGCATCAGGATACAACACATGGCATGGTGCGTACCGAAATTGTATGTCATCACTGTGATGCTCATTTAGGCCATGTTTTTACAGATGGACCTGAGCCTACAGGTTTACGTTACTGTGTAAACTCGGCTTCATTAGAACTAGAAACACAAGAAAAAAGTGATGAGGATACTTATCCATGACCAACATTTATCAGTTTGAAGCGGAATTGTTAGATGGAAAAAATAAATCCTTTGCTGACTATGAGGGCGAAGTGCTACTCATCGTCAATACGGCCAGTAAATGTGGTTTTACACCACAATTTGCGGGATTAGAAAAAATTTATGAGCAATATCATGCACAAGGGTTTGAGGTGTTAGGCTTCCCTTGTAATCAGTTTGGGGGGCAAGATCCGGGAAGTAATGAGCAAATAGGAACGTATTGTCAGAAAAACTATGGGGTGACTTTTCCCATGTTTTCCAAAGTCGATGTTAAAGGCCTTGAAGCCCACGCCATATTCCGTTATTTAACCAATAACAGCAAAGGGATTCTCGGCAGCGGCATTAAGTGGAATTTTACAAAATTCTTGATTGGTAAAGATGGCAAAGTAATTAATCGTTATGCGCCAACCACCAAGCCTGAAGCCATTCAGGCAGATATTGAAAAAGCATTACAACAATAATCTGTTGATGTGGCGTCAGTGATGAAAGAGCAAGGTACTTCAGTTGAATTTTGGAGTGACGTGCACATGCCTTATGTGGAAACACGTCGGGCATGTGCAAGTCGTGCTTGTTATAAAGCCCATACTCATCCGACATTTTCAATTGGAGCGGTGGATCAAGGCAACAGCATTTTCACTAGTCATTTTGGTGGAACGCAACAAATAGACGCGGGTACCTTGGTATTGGTTCCTGCACATGTAGAACATGCGTGTAATCCTATTCCAGATCAGGCTTGGAGCTACCAAATGATGCATTTAGATGCATGGTGGTTGAACCAGTTATTACAAGAAACTGCACATAAAGATACTTATCAAGACATACCGCAGTTCAAACCTGTGTTGTATAAACAGTCAAAGATGTATCAAGACTTTAGTTGTCTTAACAGTCAATTATTTGATACTGCACTGTCGTATTGGGAAAAAGAACAAAGCTTAATCACAACACTTACTGAGCTTTTATTTCCATATATTCAGCTAGAATGGCTTGCTCCTCAACACTATGCACAGCAAGAGTTTAAGCAGCTTTTATCGATGATTCAGGATGCTGACGTGTTTTTATCATTAGAGCAAATGTCGCAAGAAGTCCAGTTGAGTCGGTATGCCATTATTCGGCTATTTAAATCATCTTTAGGCATGACGCCGCACGCTTATCAATTGAATTATAAAATTAATGATGCACGCATCTTTTTAAAACAAGGTATGGATATTGCGCAACTGAGTTATATGTTGGGCTTTAGTGATCAAAGTCATTTTCATCGTGTTTTTAAAAGTTTAACGGGAACCACGCCTAAGCTCTATCAAAAGCAGCATCGCGCAATTTTATCCAAGAGTTGAACTTCATCCATCGTTAGGCTTGTCTCACTTTTAAAGAGAGATAAGTGATGGAGTTTTTTATTGTTATTGCTGTGACGCATTTTGTGGCTTTGCTTTCCCCTGGCCCCGATTTTTTCCTGATTCTGATGACGGCATTAAACAGTGGTCAACGAAGAGCACGATATACAGTTTTCGGTATTGTAGCTGGGAATACTTTTATTTTAGCGCTTATTTTTACGTTACTGGGGTGGCTTGGGCATATTCATGCTTATGTTCTGATGTTGCTACGCGGATTAGGTGTTGCGTATTTGTTGTATTTGTCTATACAGTGTTTTCGCTATAAGCATCATGAGAGTGTTGAAGTTCAAGCGCGTGATCCTGCACCTCCTCAAACGAGAACTCTATGTTTTACTCAAGGTTTACAGTCAAGTTTGCTGAATCCTAAAAATATGATGTTCTACAGTAGTTTGATATTGCTGGTTTATTCAAACTTTGATGTTTATACCTTGCTTTTAATGAGTCTCTGGATGGTGGCAGTGGTTCTGATGTGGAATCTGCTGTTGCTTAAGTTATTGAGTTGGAAGCGTTGGAATCATTTTTTAACCCAGCGACTAAACTGGATTTATAAGATGTCAGGGTGCTGCTTTGCCTTTTTTGCAATCGTTTTGCTATTAGATGGACTAGTAATATGAGAATCTTAAAGTAAAAGTCAATCAGTTGTCTGACGTCATAAGTTATAACAATGAAATAATTAATTCTCATTTGAATTTACAATTTAAATGAGAATTAAATCAGTTTGATTAAGATCAATTCTCATTTACTATCAGGCTCGAATTTTAGATTGATGAAAAAGGGTAGGAAATGGTTAAGCTGAAACCATTGGTGTTAATGATGGCATGTGTATCTGGGTACAGTATTTCACATGCGGCTGAAGCTCCAGTAGTCGTTGAATCTGACTCATCATCTCAGGCGAATAATGTTACAGCTTTGGAAACAATCCGTATAGTTGCAAGTGCCGATGCTTCTGCAAATGGTTTAATGGAAGCTTTCGCTGGGGGGCAGGTTGCAAGTGGCGGCCGAGTTGGGATTTTTGGGAATCAAAAAAATCTTGATACGCCATTTAATTTAACTAGCTATACCAATCAATATATTCAAGAGCGTCAAGCAAAGAGTGTTGGGGATGTGCTAAAAGCAGATCCGAGTGTACGTGTTGGGCGAGGATATGGTAATTTTCAAGAAAACTACTATATCCGTGGTTTTAACTTAGGTTCAGATGACACTGCTTATAATGGTTTATATTCAATATTACCGCGTCAATATATTCCAACAGAACTTTTTGAGCGTGTGGAAGTATTAAAGGGTGCCTCATCATTTTTAAACGGTGCTATGCCAAGTAATGGTGGGATCGGTGGAGCAATCAATCTTCTACCAAAAAGAGCAGGAAATGAGCCATTAAATCGGGTAACTGTAGGTACAGATTTTAATGGTGGCTATATCTCAAATGATATTTCACGACGTTTTGGTAAAGATCAGCAATTTGGAGTACGAGTAAACACCGCCTACCATGATGGAAATACGCCTGTTGATGATGAAAAGAAATCATTAGGGCTTGCTGCTATTGGACTAGATTATAGTGGTGAGGGCCTACGCCTTTCGGGTGATATGGGCTATAGCAACAATCGCTTAAATGCAACGCGACCAAATGTAACATTGGGTGCTGGGTTAACGTTGGTACCAAAGACTATTGATAGTTCTAGTAATTATGCTCAAAAATGGTCTTATTCAAATGAAGAGAATGTTTTTGGAAGTTACCGTGCGGAATATGATTTTAATGATGCACTAACTGCATATGCAGCATATGGTTTCCGTCATGGCGAAGAACAAAACTCACTGGCAAGCTACACATTAAGAAATGCTTCAACGGGTGCTAGTACACTCTACCGTTTTGACAATGCTCGTGTAGACATGGTCAATACAGGTGAGGTTGGGGTACGTGGAAAGTTCGATACAGGTTCAATTAAACATAATTTAGTTGTTTCTGGATCAGCATTTCAACTAAATACGAGAAATGCCTATTTTATGGATTCAGGGAATCCATTGAACTCTAATATTTATCATCCTATTCAACATGACCAACCTGCTGCTTTAACACCAGCATTCTCAGGTGGAGATATGGATAGTCCGAAATTGACCACTCGGACGCGCTTAAGAAGTGTTGCTATTGGGGATAATCTGACTGCATTAGATGATAAATTAATTATCATGTTGGGTGCGCGTTATCAGCAGATTCTCCAAGATACATATAACTATGCTCAAGTGAAAACAGGGGCATATGATGAGAGTAAATGGACGCCTGCACTTGGAATAACCTATAAAATTACTCCAGAAGTTTCAGTTTATGCCAACTACATTGAATCTTTAGCGAAAGGTCTAACAAATACAACTGGTGGCGTGACCACATCGCTTAAACCGTTTGTGGCTGAACAGAAAGAAGTAGGTGCCAAATATGAAAATGACCATCTTGGGGTGACACTAAGTTTATTTGATATTAATAAACAACGTGGCATTATGCAAAATGGTGTATTTAGTGATTCTGGTGAATACGTTCATCGGGGGGTAGAACTGAGCAGTTATGGAAAGCTTACAGACTCCTTGACTGTTTTAGGTGGTTTAACGTGGATGCATGCGACGCAAGAGAATACTGGCTCAGCTATTTATGATGGAAATTATGAAGTAGGGGTTCCAAAGTTTCAGGCGAACCTAGGCACGAATTGGAAATTACCACTCCCGCAAGATATTTCTTTGAATGCCCAATTGACTTATACAGGTTCAACTTATGCAAGCTTGGACAATAATTTGAAAGTTAAAGATTGGACTACGCTTGATTTAGGTGCAAGTTATAGAACTCAGTTTGGTCAAACCCCAACAACATTTAACTTCCTTGTAAATAATGTATTTGATCAAGATTATTGGGGTTCTGTTGGTCTATATGACAATATTAACAATACAAGTAACACCAATAATGGCTATTTAGTTGCTGGTTTACCGCGGACATTTATGCTTAGTGCATCATTTGATTTTTAATCGAATGAAAAAAAGAAAACCTCCTTTATAGGAGGTTTTCTTTTTTAGATGAGTTTATTTATAAAATTGCTTTAAGGCGAGCAATGACTTGTTCACACTGTGCAAGATCT
Source organism: Acinetobacter sp. 8I-beige (assembly GCF_902505955.1). NCBI lineage: Bacteria > Pseudomonadati > Pseudomonadota > Gammaproteobacteria > Moraxellales > Moraxellaceae > Acinetobacter > Acinetobacter sp. 8I-beige. The sequence goes on from NZ_LR732792.1 coordinate 455,333, forward strand.
GCAACTAGCGCAAGACGTACATGGTTTTCGCCTGGGTTACCTTGCTCAGTATCGCGTGACAAATAACGTCCAGGAAGCACTTTGACATGTGCCTTTTCCATGAGCATTTTTGCAAAAGTTTCGTCATTATCTACTTTCAACCAGTAGTAAAAGCCTGCATCTGGTTTTTGTAGGGGCAGTATATGGCCCAATTCCTTTTGAAATAAATCAAATTTTGTACGATATTGCACGCGGTTTTCTTCAACATGCGCTTCGTCATCCCATGCTGCAATCGAAGCCAATTGGTGCTGTACAGGCATCGCCGCACCATGATACGTACGGTATTGCAAATAAGGCTTGAGTAAAGCGGCATCACCAGCGACAAAGCCAGAACGCATACCTGGTAAGTTTGAGCGTTTAGAGAGTGAGTGGAATACGACACAGTTTTTGTAGTCGTCTCGGCCGATTTCAGCACAAACTTCGAGTAAGCCTACAGGTGCAGTATCAAACCAAAGCTCTGAATAGCATTCATCTGATGCAATGACAAAACCATATTGGTCTGACAGTGCGATTAATTTTTTGAATTGTTCTTTTGATAACACCGCACCAGTCGGATTGCCCGGTGTACAGACAAATAATAGGGCAGTTTTCTCCCAGACTTCAGCAGGTACAGCATCAAAGTCACCGAGGTAACCATTTTCTTCGGTGCAATTCACAAAAAACGGTTTTGCCCCAGCAAGTAAGGCTGCACCTTCATAAATTTGGTAGAACGGATTAGGCATAACCACATAAGGTGCATCTTCGCGGTTCACCAAGGCTTGAACAAAAGAAAAGATTGCTTCACGGGTGCCAGAAACAGGCAATATATTGTTTTCTGCACTAATCTGATTGAGTTGAAAACGACGGGTTAGCCAGTTTGCAATACTGGTGCGTAACTCGGGTATACCTTTACTGTTTGGGTAGGTCGATAAATGCTGAAAATTATCGATAATGGCTTGTTTCACAAACTCGGGTGCAGGATGCTTAGGCTCACCAATCGAGAGTGGAATGAGGGGTAAGTCTGCGGGAGTAATATCCTGAAATAGTTTATTCAACTTTTCAAAAGGATAAGGATGTAAAAGGGATAAACTCGAGTTCATGAAACAAAATACCAGTGTGTATTGTTAATGTTGACCACAGACCTGACTAGAGGCTTCATCTAAGGCTGATTTTAGTTGTGCAGCAAAAGTTTCAGCTTCAGTTTCGGTCATGGGTTGACCATCTTTTTTGGTGACAAAGAAAATATCTTCGGCACGCTCACCTAGGGTGGCAATTTTAGCAGAGTGAATATCTAGACCTTGCATCATAAACAACCCGCCTACTTTGGCAAGTAAGCCGGGATGGTCGAGTGTTGCAATTTCGACCATGTTTTGTTGCAGTGCTTCATTCAGCGTAATATCAACGGTGTTTTCAATGTCAAAATGACGCAGCTGACGTGGGATGCGACGTTGCATGAGTCCTGGGTATTTATCTGAATTGGCTAAGGCATCTTTTAATGCTGACAGCACTTTGGCTTCACGTTCAGGGTCGGTTAGCAGCGTACCAAAACGGTCAAGCACGACATAAGTGTCTAAACTAAATGCTTTGGTTGCGGTAATAATACGCGCATCTTGTACGTCCAGATTCATACGATCGAGAATAGCAACTGTTGTTGCAAACAGGTTGGGCTGATCTTGGGTATAAATAAAGATTTGTACTGCATCTTGAGCAAATTTACGCTGTGCACGCATTAAAACCAGCGGTTCAGGGTTGTCACCGTGCTGTAAAATAGCACGTGTGTGCCAAGCAATTTCATCAGCAGATTCTTTGAGGAAATATTCATCCCCCAGTTCTTGCCAGACTTTTTCGACGTCATCTAGTGCAAACTCTTCGACCAGTTGTTCGCTGGCAGAAAACTTGGTGTCCTCGATGAGCATTTGATAGTCAACAGGACGGCCTAAACCTGAGCGAATCACGTCACGTGCATGGGTATAGAGCTGACGCATGAGAGAAGCACGCCACGTATTCCAAAGTGAAGGATTGGTTGCATTGATATCTGAAACAGTCAACGTATATAGGTAGTCGAGATGTTCCATGTCGCCCATTTTCTCAGCAAAAGCTTTAACCACATCGGGGTCAGAAATATCTTTCTTTTGAGAAGTAACGGACATGAGTAAATGGTTTTGGATGAGCCATGCGACAAGGTTGCATTCACGTTCGGTAAAACCATGACTACGACAGAATTCAATCGCATCGGTTGCACCTAGCTCACTGTGGTCACCACCACGGCCTTTGGCGATATCATGGAAAATGGCAGCCAAATAGACAATGTCACGACGTGCCAGACGTTGGAACACCGAACTCACAACTGGGAAGTCCTTGGCAAACTCAGGTTCTTTGAAACGGTTTAAGTTGCGCAGTAATAATAAAGTATGTGCATCCACGGTATAGATATGGAACAAGTCATACTGCATCAACCCCATAATTTGCCCAAACGCAGGAATATAGTTACCTAAAACGCCATAACGTTTCATTGCCACCATGGTTTCATATAAACGATGGGGTGAGCGAATGATGGCCATAAACAGGGCTTGATGCGCTGGGTTATCTCTATATTTTTGGTCAATGCGTTTAGCCGCCAAAATCAACAAACGTAGCGTTCGTGCTCGGATGCCTGTAATTTCAGGTCGATTGGCCAATATATAGAAAATTTCTAAAATAGCACTTGGATTTTCAGAGAAAATTTTATGGTGTTGAACGGCTAGTTTGCCGTCGACCAGTTTAAAATTTTCATTGATTTCTTCAATGTTACGCTCATAGTTCGGCAGGCGTGGGGTAATCACAGATTCATTGAAATAAGCCAACAGCATTTCATTCAGCGTGGTGACTTGTTGAGCGCTTCGATAATAACGCTTCATGAATTGTTCAATCGGATAATTCGGTGATTTACCTTCTTCACGCACATAGCCAAACTTTGCGGCAATGTCACGTTGATAGTCGAACAGTAAACGGTTTTCATCACGTTTCGTTAGGCGGTGTAGGTGATGACGAATTTCCCAGAGGAAGCTTTCGGCTTCTTCTAATACCCCCAACTCAAACTCAGAAATAAAGCCTAAGTGTACCAAGTCATAAATACGGTTGACGCGGAAATGCCGCTTAGCAATCCAACCAATTTGGTTAATGTCACGAATGCCGCCCGGCGCGTTTTTAATATCGGGCTCTAGATTACTTTCCGTAAAGTTATGCTGTGCATAACGCTTAGCCTGTTCTTCCATTTTTGCATCATAGAAGGTTTTGTCTGTCCATGTTTGTGAAACAATGCGTCGCGGCCATTTGGCTAAGTGTTCATTGCCTGTAATTAAACGAGATTCGATGAGAGCAGTAGCAACTGTTAAGTCGGAGGTTGCTTGTTCAACACAGTTGGCAATGGTACGTACACTAATGCCGGGCTTGAAATTGCCGACATCCCAAAGTGAGGAAATAAAGACTGAAATGAGTTTCTCTTGTTCTTCGCTAAACTCATCCTCAGACAAGATCATGATGTCTACATCTGAGTAAGGCAGCATCTCTCGGCGACCGTAACCACCGACAGCAAATAAACTTAAGTCTGTCTGATCGAGTTTTGCATATTTCCATAGGAAAATAAGCGCTTCATCGGTCATATTTGAACGCGTTAAAATGACATCGCGGATGGATTGGCCATGATCAAAACTTTCTTGTAATTGATTTTCGACATCACTACGCCATTGATTAATAGCTTTGATGTCGTGATTGCTGCTGACATAGTTAAGCAGTGGAGAAGTATTGATCATGAACCGTATCCGTATATTTTAACAACGCTTAATTTTGATGAACGCTAACCAGTTCAGCAGCTTGTGCTGCTAGTTCACGCGCTTGGTCGGTTGTTTCAGCACGTGCTGTCGCAACGCCCATACGGCGACGTGTAAAGCCTTCTGGTTTTCCAAAAATGCGTAAATCAGTATTTGGGTTTGCCAAAGCAAGATTTAAGCCAGAAAAAGATAAGTTATTATCATCTATGCCAGCATAGATCACGGCACTCGCTGCAACGCTGTGACGTGCTGTATTTACAGGTAGACCCAAAATCGCACGTGCATGTAGTTCAAATTCACTTTGGAACTGAGAGGCAAGTGTCACAAGACCTGTGTCATGTGGGCGTGGTGATACTTCACTAAACCACACTTTATCGCCTTTGACAAAGAGTTCTACACCGAAAATACCACAGCCACCCAATGCGATGGTGACTTTATTGGCAATACGCTTTGCTTCGTCAAGGGCTGCTGGTGTCATGGCTTGAGGCTGCCAGCTTTCCACATAGTCACCCGCGTCTTGGCGGTGACCAATTGGGTCGCAGTACGAAGTTTCAATTTCACCTGTTTCAGGGTTTTTTGAACGTACCGTTAATAGCGTAATTTCAAAATCAAAATCAATTTGTGATTCTACAATTACTGTCCCTTGATTTACACGACCACCTGTTTGAGCATATTCCCACGCAGCATCTACTTCTGAAAATTCTTTTACGCGGGATTGGCCTTTACCAGAAGAGGACATGACTGGTTTAACAAAGTTTGGATAACCAATGTCATCACATGCAGCACGGAAAGATTCTAAAGTATCTGCAAAACGGTAAGCCGATGTCGGTAAGCCCAGTTCTTCCGCAGCTAAACGACGGATGCCTTCACGGTTCATGGTTAAATTGACCGCTTTTGCAGAGGGGATGACTGTGGCAATATTTTCTTGTTCGATTTCAACCAATACTTGCGTTGCAATGGCTTCAATTTCGGGAACAATTAGGTTTGGCTTAACGTCCTGAATGAGTTGTTTAAGCGCTGTCGCATCTGCCATATTTAAGGTATAGGCATAGTGTGCCACTTGCATTGCAGGAGCATGATCGTAACGGTCAGCAGCATGAACTTCTACACCTAAACGTTGTAAAGAAATCACAACTTCTTTCCCAAGCTCTCCAGAACCCAATAGCAGGACTTTAAATGCTGAAGGCTGAAGTGGAGTACCAATAGTAACGCTCATGTAAATCATCCATGCTTGATTTTATGGGCTTTTAGCATAGCAGAACTCTTAAAAGTGTTCAGGGTTCATTCACATAAATTAATGATATTGTCCAACAATTTTTTTTATAAAGCGGTGTATTCTAAAGTCCAGATTTTCATGCAAAAAGGATGCTCAATAAACTTTTCCAATTAAGCTTGAAATGTCTTGCACAGCTGAGTGCTTCAAATAGCACATCAGGTTTTGATGGATGTCAGATATGGGTTAAAAAGGCATAGGTATATAGGTGTAAACCAAGCCGTAGCTCAGCGCTGCGGTGAGTGTAGCGGGGACAATTTGCTTAAACTTGAAATAAAGTCCAGCTAATACGATGAAGCCGACCAACATGGCAAAACTTTTATTGGGTGTATCTAACAGTGGTGGCAAGGTGGCAACCACGAGCATCGAACTGATCGCCGCAATACCAATCGAACCTAATGCAATTTTTAACCATAAGGCACCGCGCTTTTGTGAACCTTGCTGGAATTTTTGAATGACGAAGAATGGGCCAAAGCGTGAGGCAAAATTTGCAATACCCACTACAATGCCGACCAAAATAATTTCGATATTCATGCTTGATCTCCCATATGTTCAGGGTCTGGTTTTTTGAGTACATAGTGTTTAAACAAACCTGCAAATATACCCGAACTGATACCAATAAAAATTGCAGCAGATAAGTCAATAAAATAGCAGGCAATGGCAGATACAAGAATGGTCACAGCCACCACAAAAGTGTGTTTCTTTTCAAATGCTGCCAATAAGAAACTTAAGAACAGTGCAGGTAATAGAAAGTCTAGAGCGGCTTGTAAAAACTGGGGTAAATGACTGACTTGGTCTGCAAACATTCCCCCTAGAAAAGAACCGGTAGCCCATGCGAGCCAACTAAACAGGCTTAAGCCCAGCATCCAAGACTCAGACCACTCTTGGCGACGTTGCGATAATTTAATCATGCCTGAGGCAAAAACTTCGTCGGTTAGCCCCCATGACCAAATAGCAGTTTTCTTTAGGTTCAGTTTATCTTGAATTAAGTTTTGTAGCGCAGGGCCATAGAGTAAGTGACGAATATCTAGGGCAATTACAGTGAGTGCGGTCATCCAAATAGACGTACCACTACCCAATAGGGCAACCACTAAAAACTGACTGGCCCCTGCATACATTGAGCAAGATAAAAATAAAGCTTCCCATGCACTAAAGCCAAACTGGGTTGCAGATACACCAAAGGCAAAAGAAACAGGTAGATAGGTAAAGATAATCGCTTGGCTATCCTTAGCCCCTTGCCAAAAGCCAGCAGCTTGTGCAGGAGTGGGATTAAGTTCGGACACAACACACCTTGAAGAAGACTTTATCAATAGGTCAAAATTGATTGTGTATTGTAACTGAATTCACTAGCATAGTGCCCAATTGTTTGTTGAGGCGTTTAACCATGTTGAAGCTCGAATTACGTACTTTAGGGCTGACTGCAATCATTGTAAGCAGTTTACTTTTACAAGCTTGTGGGCAGTCAGAGCAAGCTCCTGAACAAAAAGTAGAAATTAAGGCTGCGCCAAAAATTACCAATGACGCTACGGAATATGCCCAGCGTGCTTGGGTGTTTATCAATGAAGTCGATGGCTTGGTCTATAATAAGCAACTGGATCAAATTGAAGCTAAAGTCCGTTATCCTGCACGTAAACTCGGTACGGACTGGCGTATCAATGTCAAAATGACAGACTCAGTGACCGAAGGAAAATACGCACTGTGTCGTAAAGCCTTGACCAGCTTAGAAGTATGGGCACGTGAGACCTTAGATGGCTCTTCGAGTGTTGCACAGAAACAGAGCGATTATGAACGTGATAAAGCACAATGTCGGGGCGCAATTGATAACCCAAGTTTAGGCAATACAGACCCTAAAAAAGTAGGTGTCTAATACCTGTATAGCATAAGCAAAAGCGAGTTTTTAAAAAACTCGCTTTTTTATGGTTGTAGCTTTAATGAATAACATAATAAAAATATTCCTATGCACTAAAATATAAGGATTGAGTCGAATTTTAAGGGTTAATTTAAAAAATTAGTTGTTGCGATGTTTACATTGATTATTGGTCAAATGCTGCCACAGCAGTCTCAAGCCGGGGGAGACGAATAGCCAAGACATTAGGCCGTGTAGCAATTTTTTATACATCTTTTTTATATGAATTGCGCTCTTAAGGAGCACGATTGATTGTCTATTCTGAGCTATGTGCCATTTTATGCAGCATTGCAGGATCTAAAATCTTAATCTTTTTAAACGCAATTGCCAGTATTCCTTGTTTTTCTAAGTTTTGAAGTTCTTGGTTGATGGTTTGGCGTGAACACATCAGCATTTGAGCCAGTTGCTCCTGTGATAAATGGATTTCATCATTGGTAATCGACAGATGGTTGCCATAACCGCTTAAAATAAACAGTAAGCGTTGAGCCAGTCGTTGACTGATATTTTGACTTTGGATTGCGATCAGTTCTAAAAAAGCGAGGCGTAACTTCTGTGAAGCAAGCTGTGCAATATGAAACCAAAATTCTGGGGTAGCTTGGATAAACGCCTCAACATCGCGTTTAGGCAAATGGAGCAGGGTGCTTTTTTGAATAGCAATCGCATCGTGCGAACGCGGTTGCTGATCTATTAACGAAATTTCTCCAAACCACATAATCGGTTCAGCAATTGCTGCAACGGCTTCTTTACCTTCAATGTCGACATGACCTAAACGAATTGCGCCGTTCAAGACTGCATAGATGCCATCAAATAAATCTCCAGAGTGAAAAACAGCTTGGTCTTTTGCAACCTCAATATATTTGGCATGTTGCACAATATACTTTTGATAGGCTTGTGGTAGTTTGGCGAACCAATTGTTATTGAGTAATTGTTGTTGATGTTGAACTTCCAGCATTCCGCGTCCTTTCGTGATTGATCGAGCAACTTGTCAGGTCGACGACAACTTTATGAGCTGTTTTCCTTTAAAGTTATTCTATATCGTGATCAATATCATGCAATAAGGAAATACAGTATGAATAAATTAGAAAAATTATTAAGTCAGTATGCAGCTTATCATCTTGATCATAAAAATATCGTGACCCACTTTGTGGGTATTCCGTTGATTGTGTTTTCAATTATGTGCTTAACCGCAAGAGCTGGCATGACTATTGGCAGTTTTGAAATTACTTTGGCGATGGTTTTGATCTTAGCGAGTATTGTTTACTACTTAAGCCTAGATCGAATTTTTGGTGTGATCATGTTAGTAATCTATGCCATGGCTTATCCATTGGCATATAAAATTTCACAGTTTGATTTGGGACTTTGGTTAAGTCTAAGTATTGGTATTTTTGTCGTCGGCTGGGCGTTCCAGTTTGTCGGGCATTTCTATGAGAAGAAAAAACCGGCCTTTATGGATGATGTGATTGGCCTAGCTATCGGACCATTATTTGTTTTGGCGGAAATGGTGTTTATGCTTGGTTTTAGAAAAGACATCGAACAACGTATGTTAGATGAAGCGCGTAAACAGCGTGCAGCAATGGATAATAAGCATGTCTCTGTGACATCACACTAACTGAATTATTTTATCGATAAAAAAAGCCAGTGAATTTCACTGGCTTTTTTTATGCTGTTTTAAGATGTCTTCGCGACTTTATGTGTATCTGGTTGAGCTTTGGGTGTATTCGGGCTTGGAGCATGAGCATCTTTATGGGATTTATGGGTCATATCATTGGCTTTCATTGAATCATGTTTCACCATTTTATCTTGCTTCATGGCTGGATCATGTTTGGCCATTTTATCCTGTTTCATGGCTTGATCGTGTTTGGCTGTTTTGTCTTGTTTCATTACCTGATCATGTTTCGTCACGTTCATGGTTGCGATGCACTTACCACCTTTATGATTTGCACCTGTACCACCCGACAGTGTTGTTCCTTGTGGGCATGCAAATGCTGTAGCGCTAAGCGTTGTGAATAAACCTGCTGCAATAAATGTGCTGATCTTTTTCATTTTCGTTTGTTCAAGGAAGGCATTAGTGCCTGTGATTAAATTAGCGATAATGCGAAAGAATAGAAGTTATAATATTGTGTGAGATCCAAACGGATCAGGTGTTCATATGTTATTTAATGCTGTTTTTAAGCTTGGTTTAAGCTTATAAAAAAACCCGATGGGTATCGGGTTTTTTTATATTCGGAACGACTTATACGTTAAAGCGGAAGTGTAGAACATCACCGTCTTGAACGATGTACGTTTTACCTTCTAAACGCCATTTACCTGCTTCTTTCGCGCCTGCTTCACCGTTGTATTGAACGAAGTCGTTATAAGCAACACATTCAGCACGGATAAAGCCTTTTTCGAAGTCAGTGTGGATCACACCCGCCGCTTGTGGTGCAGTTGCACCCACTTTAACGGTCCAAGCACGAACTTCTTGTACACCCGCCGTGAAGTAAGTCTGTAAACCTAAAAGACCGTAGCCTGCGCGAATTACTACGTTTAGACCTGGTTCTTCCATGCCTAAAGCTTCAAGGAACTCAGCACGGTCTTCGTCTTCTAGCAGTGAAATCTCGGCTTCGATTTGGTTGCAAAGCGGAACTACGATTGCATTTTCTTCAGCTGCCAGTTTTTTCACAGCATCTAAATGTGGGTTGTTTTCAAAACCATCTTCAGCAACGTTCGCAATATACATGGTTGGTTTTAAAGTCATTAAACCAAAACCACGAACTAGTTTACGTTCGTCGTCGTCTAGGTCAGCTGCGCGAGCAGGTTTACCTTCATCAAGTAAAGGTAAAATTTTGTCTAAAACCGCTTTGGTTGCGAGCGCTTCTTTGTCGCCACCTTTTGCAGATTTTGCTAAACGAGTCACTGCTTTTGTCACAGTTTCTAAGTCAGCAAGTGCAAGTTCCGTATTGATGGTTGCGATGTCATCAAGCGGGTCAATTTTACCGTTAACGTGAATGACGTTTTCATCTTCAAAACAGCGTACAACGTGAGCAATCGCATCCGTTTCACGGATATTTGCAAGGAATTGGTTCCCCAAGCCTTCACCTTTAGATGCACCAGCAACTAAACCTGCGATGTCTACAAATTCCATCGTCGTTGGAATCACACGTTGAGGTTTTACAATCGCTGTTAATTTGTCTAAACGTGGATCTGGCACAGGAACGATGCCTGTGTTTGGTTCAATGGTACAGAATGGGAAGTTTTCAGCAGCAATAGCAGCTTTAGTCAATGCATTGAAAAGTGTAGATTTACCAACGTTCGGCAAGCCGACAATACCGCAATTAAAACCCATGAAATAACTCACAACGTGTTATATAAAAATTGCCAGTGATTTTACATGAAAGCCATGACAAAGTCAGGTCTCAGGGACGAAGAATCAAAGTTGTAAATCATGTTGTGGGCAGAACTTCCTCATTTAAGCCGTATGTACGAGCCTTTTAAGCCTTTTCTTTTAATAAAGAAACCAGATTTAAGAGGTCAGTTGCATGTAGATCATTGTCTATACACTGGCTTGAGTCTTTCATGAAAATGGCGTGAACTTCATATTGAAACGCCCTCCTCAGAAAAAGGAGGGCTAAAAAACTTAAGTGGAAAGCATAGTCTCTGCTTTATTTGGGAAATGGGATTAAACCTTCCTTTTATCGAGTTGATTTGCCAGATTGTCTCCAATTGCTTGCACACACATCACCAAAATTACAAGCACGACAATCACGGCCAACATGATCTGCATATCAAAACGCTGATAACCATAGCGATAGGCAATATCGCCTAAACCACCTGCACCAATGGCACCTGCAATGGCAGAGGAGTTAATCATGGTCACAATGGTCACGGTAAAACCCGCGACAATTCCTGGTAGCGCTTCAGGTAACAACACATGCCAAATGATTTGAGTACGGTTACAGCCGATAGCTTGTGCAGCCTCAATCAAACCTTGATCTACTTCGCGTAAACTGACTTCTGCAATTCGTGCAAAAAAGGGGGTTGCAGCCAAGGTTAAAGGGACAACTGCTGCCCAAACACCATAACTGGTGCCGACAATCCAACGTGTGAGTGGAATGAGGGCCACCATCAAAATCAGGAAGGGAACGGAACGAGTGATATTTACTAACCAGCCTAAGCTATGGTTAATACTTTTGGAAGGATAAATGCCATGCTCTGAGGTGCTGACTAGAACTACTGCCATTGGCAGACCAATGAGTAAGGCAAAAAATGCAGATGCGCCGACCATGATTAAGGTATCGATGGTGCCTGTCAGTAATAAATCAATCAGTTGGTCGTGCATAGCCCAGTACCTCTACATGTGTCACATGTGCTTTTAGTTTTTGTAGTAGCGATTGAATTTCTAAGTCCTGTGTGGGAACAGCAATAACTAATGTTCCTATTAAATGGTTCTGGATGGTGTCGACCTGACTTTGATATAAATGCACAGTTTGTGGAAAGTGCTCCAAAATCTGTTTTAAGTCAGGTGGATGATGCGCATCTGAAGTCGAGCGAATTTTGAAAATGGCATGTGTATCGAGCTGCGTAGGTTCAGCATTTAAGCGAAAAGGCAAATCGAGTTGTTCTAGATTCAGTAGTTCTTGGGTAATGCCTTGTTGGGGTTGAGAAAACACCGACCAAACTTCGCCTGATTCCACAATTTCACCAGCATCGATGACCACGACCTGATCGCAGATTTCCCGAATCACTTGCATTTCATGGGTAATCAATACAATGGTGATACCCAGCTTTTGATTAATCTCTTTGAGTAGGGACAACACTACAGAGGTGCTTTCTGGATCGAGAGCAGATGTCGCTTCATCACAGAGTAAAATTTCAGGATGGTGGACCAATGCACGAGCAATGCCCACGCGCTGCTTTTGACCGCCAGACAGTTGTGATGGGTAATGCTGAACCTTATCGCTCAGCCCAACCAACTGGAGAACCTCGTTGACACGTTGTTCGATGTTTGGTTTAGGATAATTGGCCACTTTGAGGGGCAGTGCGACATTTTCATAGACTGTTTTGGCAGACATTAGATTAAAATGCTGGAAAATCATGCCAATACGTTGGCGGAGATGAATCAGCTCAGCGTGGTTCAATGCGGCCAAGTCTTGCTGATGAATATGGATATGGCCTTCACTGATACTTTCTAAACCATTTAAAGTGCGGAGCAGAGACGATTTACCTGCACCACTTTTGCCAATAATGCCAAACACTTTCCCTGTCGGGATGTCGAGGTCAATATTTTTGAGTGCATGTACAGTATGCCCTTGTACTGTATAGTGTTTGTTTAAGTTACGAATTTTGATATGTGGAATTGAAAAATCCACATGAGAACCAAAGCTGACCATTCTTTTTCTCCTTATTTCCAGCCTTCAAACCACAGACCTTGGCCAAAATCACGGTCTAAAATTTCTTGAACGTGTTTTGAGTTTTGGAATGCTTGCACAAAAGTCGCAAGTTTTTGGTTTTGATCTGGATAGTCTTTACGTGTCACAAATAAAATGGCGTATTTCTTGTCTATCGGATCAAGAAAAAGCGCATGATGCGGATCAGTGACTTTGGCCATTTTTAAATAATGCGGGAAGCCAAAAATTAAATCGGCATCATTAAACGCATGTGCAGTTTGTGGGCCTTCTACTTCAATAAACTGAAGCTGTTTAGGATTGCTCACAATATCTTTTACGGTAGACAGTTCATTGTTGAGGTCTTTGAGCTGAATCAAACCCGCACGATGCAGTAAAATCAGAGCACGTGACGAGTTTACAGGGTCATTGGGGATGACCACACGTGCTTGAGCTGGTAGTGCATCTAAGGACTTATATTTTTTAGAATACAGTCCGACATGACTTCCTGTTCCTGTGGCGAATGCATGCAGATCATAATTTGTTTCGCGAATCGCATTGCGTAGAAAGACACTTTGCTGAAAAAAGTTGGCATCAATGTCACCATTTTGCACAGCAACATTTGGCGCATGCCAGTCAGAGAATTCAACCAGTTTGACTTGAATGCCTTGCTTTTTTACATCATCTGCCACGCTTTGCAGCAGTTCGGCATAAGGTGGGCTAATACCAATCGTTAAGACATCATCTTGCGCATGGCTTTTGCTATAGCGGTAACCCGCTAGAGCAAAAATTGTCACGATGATGTTTAAGCCAATCAGCCATTTTTTTCGATTTTGAGTGAAAGATTGTGTCATGGCTTATACTCACTTCCAACCCGGGAACCAAAGTTTTTCACCAATTTCACTATTCAAAGTCTGTTTAACTTTGTCAGACGTTTGATAAATCTTGATGAACTTTTCAAGTTGCGCGGCTTTCTCTGGATGTTGCTGTTGGTAGTCGTCACGCACCACAAATAAAATCGAATACAGGGTATTGGTGTTGTCATCTAAGATCAGCACATCATTTGGGTCGATGGTTTTTGCAAGACGTAAATAATGTGGATAGCTAAAAACCAAGTCAGCATCATCAACGGCACGCGCAGTTTGTGGACCTTCAACTTCAATAAACTGGAGCTTTTTAGGGTTGTTGACAATATCTTGTAGGTTGGATAGGTGATTGTTCGGATCTTTTAAGCTAATCAATTTAGCCTGTTGTAACAGTAAAAGCGCACGACCTTGATTCACTGGATCATTTGGAATAACTGTACGTGCATTTTCAGGAATCGCATCAATCGAGTCATATTTTTTTGAATATAAACCGACGTGTGTGGTGACGCCTTTATCCAGTGCTTTCAGTTTAAATTGAGTTTCTTTGATAGCGTTATCTAAGAAGGGCTGATGCTGAAAATAGTTAGCATCAATATCACCATGGCTGAGAGTAATATTCGGGGTATTCCAATCCGAAAACTCGACCAGTTTGACATTGATGCCTTGTTGTTTCGCCTCTTCCACAGCCACCTTTAATGGACTGGCAAAGGGTGGGCTGATCCCAATCACCAGTTCAGAGTTACTCGATTTTTTATGATAAGACCACGCCACCAGTGCAATGACGATGGCAGCGACAATTACCCCAATAACGGTAAATTTTGTTTTTGCAGTTTGAGCCATGATATTTCTCGTATTTTAAAATTTATGCGGTTTGTTTTTGCGGTGTTTTAGGATGAGAGCACGAGCTTTGACATCGATACTGCTGTACAGGGTGGTTTGCGGTCAGTCGGTCACCTTGAGCGAATAATTTATGGCGTAAACTACCTGTTTCATAGGCGGTTTTATAACGGCCACGCTCTTGTAATTCTGGGATGACCCAACGAATAAAGTCTTGATGTGACTCTGGGGCAACGGTTCGTGTGAGATTAAAGCCATCTACGCCAGTTTCATCTATGAGCTGAATGAGCTTTTCTGCTACAGTTTTTCCACTCCCGACGATCAGTGGATAGCGTCCACCGAGTACATGTTGGGCTTTCAAATCCGCTCGCGTAACTTTTTGCTCTTTAAATTTATTATTGACCGAGGCAATGCTATTGGTTTGTTTATAAGGAATCGCTTCATCATCTGCAAACTGTGCTAAATCTATTCCAACTGAACTGGAAAAATGCGCCAAACCTGCTTCTGGACTGGCATAGCGAATATATTCGGCCAGTTTTTCTTGTGCGAGTTCTTCTGTTTCTGCCGTCACTACACTAATGCCAACGAAGAGTTTAATGGCTTGCTCATCACGTCCATGGCTTAAGGCAAGTGCACGAATCTTATCGACTTGCTGTTTAATTTTTTCAGGCGTGTCAGCACCAATAAACATGGCTTCAGCATGTTGAGTTGCAAAGGCTAAGCCTTTGCTTGAAGCGCCCGCTTGATAAAGTACAGGCGTGCGCTGAATAGATGGAGAAACCTGAAAAACACCCTGACTTTGGAAAAATTTGCCTTGATGCTGTATGGCATGAACTTTTGAAGGATCGGTAAAGACACGGTTTAACTTATCTTTTTGTACGGCATCGTCTTCCCAAGAACCTTCCCAAAATTTATAGCAAAGTTCGAGAAACTCTTCAGCTTGTTCATAACGCAAGTCGTGATCTTTTAAACCTTTTTGACCAATTAACCGTTCTGCACTGTCTAAGTAACCCGTGACAATGTTCCAGCCAATACGACCGTTTGTTAGATGGTCGAGGCTCGCAAAGCGCCGTGCAAATTGGTAAGGCGACTCATAGCTCAGATTCACAGTGACGCCAAAACCTAAGTGTTGTGTAACGGCAGCCATAGCAGAAACGAGTGTAGTTGGGTCATGGCTTGGAAGCTGAATTGACTCTTTTAGGGTTAAATCTAGACCGTTTTGATAAACATCGTAGACACCTGTAATGTCGGCGATAAACAAACCATCAAATAAACCTTGCTCTAAAGTTTGCGCCAAATCGGTCCAATAGCTGAGCTCATTAAAACGATGCGACTCATCGCGTGGGTGTGTCCACAAACCATGATTGATATGACCTACGCTATTCATATCAAAGGCATTCAGAATGATTTGTTTCGGGTTTTTATTTTGAGATGATAGTGTCATTACAATGTCCCTCTGCGTGGCGGAAGTACACCGTTAAGAAGATAATTGGCAATGAAGTAATATTTCCAACGTGACGCATCATGTAGCGTGTGAACACGTGCATTACGCCAAAAGCGGTCTAGGCCATCTTCACGCTGACTACCACGACTGCCTGCCAGTTCAATCAATTTTGAAGCAGCTTTTAATGCGGTTTCTGTGCTGTGTGCACGAACTTTCGCTACATCGAGTGATGCTTTAGCAATGTTCTCTATGGTTGGATGGGGACGTGCTGCATCGATTGAGCGGGCTGCTTGTTTGAGTAGGACTTCACTGGCACGCACATCGGCAACTACTCGTCCCAGTTCAAACTGTGTTAGAGGATCATCAGTTGCCTGTTCAACAGCAGAGTCAATCCACGGACGAGCCTGACGCACACGAACCAGTGTTTCCTCAAAAGCAGCACGCGCGATACCCGTTTCAATGGCAGCATGCATAATTTGCGCAAAAGGCCCAACCAGAGTTGGTCTAGAAAAAGCTGTATCGAAAGGAACAATATCTTCTGCATCTACAGCGACATGATTGAATTTGATTGTACCGCTGCCTGTAGTACGTTGACCAAAACCCGACCAATCATCAATCAATTCTAGCCCTGTACTACTACGTGGGATAAAGACCAGAAACTCTTTGTCATCGGCATCTTTGACTAAGGTGGGGATGCGGTCTGCAAACAGACTGCCTGTGCAATAAAACTTTTCACCATTGACCACATAGCCTTGTTCAGTTTGGCTGAGTGCAGTTTGTTTTTGTGTTGCGTTTTTAGTTTTAAACTCTGCCAAGGCATTACCAAAGCGTGCCCCTTTGAGCACTTCTGCATAGAGTTTACGCTTTTGTTGTTCAGTACCGTTGTTACGTAAAACCTCTAAGGCATAGAAATGGTTCTGGGGAATTTGTCCAATCGAACCATCTACACCACTCATTAGTGCGATAATTTGCGCGATCGTATAACTGGAAACATCTGCGCCCCCGAATTCCTTCGGTACAGTAATAGCCCAGAGCCCAGATTGGCTGTAGGCTTCGATTTCCGCAAAAGGCAAAATTCGTTCAGCATCACGTTGGATGGCCTGTTGTTTAAACTGCTCAGCTAAATTTTTGGCAATCTCTAAGGCTTCTGCATCGCTTTGAATAATATGTGCATACGCCGTGTCTTGGGATTGAAGTGGAAGAATGGGTTGAAATGAAGTCATGACGTTCTCCTTAAATCCAAGCGTGGCGAGCAGGGAAAGTGTTGTTCAAATAATAGTTACCCAGTGCATGCAGCTTCCAGCGGATCGGGTCGTGTAAGGTATGCACACGTGCATTGCGCCAATGTTGATCTAAATTATGTTGGCTTAGGCTCGAACGACTGCCGCCAAGCTCTAGGAGTTTTTCAGAAATTTGTAGTGCAGCATCATTGGCATAGACCTTAGCTTCGGCGACTAGAATGGAAGCTTTAGCTGCTTGTTCGGCACTGACAACGCTCAGTTGGTCGAGCTCATCTAAATATTCAGCAGCTTCATCGAGCAGTAGGATAGCGGCATCTAACAGGACAGCGGATTTGCCGACTTCTTGTAAGGTGTAATGTTCAAAACTGGCTTTCTCAACCTGCGCATCGACAATTGGTCGGGCTTTTTTAACTGTTGACAAAGTGTCTTCAAATGCGGCTTCTGCAATACCGACATCAATTGCAACTTGCATTAACTGCGAGAAAGCACCGCGATAATTAACGTCTTCAGCTAGTTTCCGCTCATCAAAGATAAGTAGTGGGTCGACTTCAACCCGTTGTAATTTTACTGTGCCGCTTGAAGTTGTACGCTGACCAAAACCGTTCCAGTTATCGATGACTTCCACACCTTGTGCTGTGGCATCAACAAGCGTCAGTACCACATATCCTTCAGGGTGAATGGCTTTAATAGCTAACCAATGGGCAAAGCTACTGCCTGTAGAGTAGAACTTTTCACCATTGACATAGTAACGACCATTTTCAATGCTTAATGTTGTACTCAGAGTTTTAGTGTCTTTGGTATTGCGTTCAGGGCCGCCATTGGCAAGGCGTTTGCCGTTTAATATTTCATTAAAAATAAACTGTTTCTGTTGTTCGTTGCCTAAGATATCAATCATGTTAAGCAGCGCAATTTGGTTTTGGGGAATTTGGCCGACACTTGAGTCGGCTTTATTAATAATGCGAAAAACCTGAGCTAAGGTTTTGTTGGAAACAAATGCGCCTCCAAAAGCTTGAGGAATACGAATACCACCTAATCCTTTTTGGCTAAATAACTCGACTTCAGCAAAAGGGAGTTGACGGTTCTGATCACGTTGATCCCGACCTTCTAAGGCAAAGTCAGCGACATGATAGGCTGCATTAATTGCGTCCTGATCATTTTGTATCACGTGAATATTTTTAGAGAGTGTATGAGACATAAAAGCACCTTTACTTAATGCCTATACGCTACTTGGGATTGCTTGAATGATTAAATGAAGGATTTTGAATTACTTAGCAGCTAAAAAGTTAAAAACAAAATATGCTAAGTTTAATCATTTAGAAGATATGTTAAGAATTTGAAAAATAAGGAATAACTAATTTAACGGTGGGGTAAATAGTATGATCAAAGGCTTGCTTATCAAGATTTGAGATATTGTAGAGAAAAAAACGTATAAATTTGATAAAGGCTTTTGAGCATTTGCTAGGCAGTTTTGAGTAAAAAGTACATTGTAAATCCTAAATACAGTGACTAAAGTATCCAACTGAAATAGATGGCTTTTCTGAAAAGTCAAAATAGAAAAATAAATGTGGAGCATTTATGAGAACTTTATACCAGTTTCCTTTATCTCATTTTTGTGAGAAAGCTCGCTGGTTGCTCGATCATAAAGAGCTAGATTTTGTCGCACAAAATGTGGTGCCTGGGGTTCACCGGGCTTTTGCACAGTTAAAGACCGGTCAAAATAAACTGCCTATTTTGCGTGATCAGGACAAATGGGTCGCTGATACCACCGAGATTGCATTATATCTTGATGAGCGTTATCCAGAACATCGACTGTTACGTAATGAAGTACAGCTTCGTAAAGAGGCTTTAGATGTTAATGCACTAGCCAACGACTTGGGATTGCATGTGCGTCGTTGGGGGTTGGCCCATGCATTGTCCGATAACGATCAATCGTTACAGATTATGTTGGGCGAAAAGGGCTATTTACGTAAATTTGAAAAATACACTAAACCTTTAATGAAAACTTTGATGTCGAAAGGCTATGAGTTGAATGCAGAGAAAATAGAGCATTCCAAAGCTGAAATGCAGCGTTTAATTGAAGTATTGAATGAGAAGTTAATTGCTAATCATGGACGTTACTTTGTCGGGGATCGTTTAGGTTTGGCGGATATTGCTGTGTGTTCGATGTTGGCGCCTGTACTGGAGATTAAAGGGACACCTTGGGAAAAAGACCATGAGGAAAGTCTATCTGAAGAATTTAGTGCTTATAAAACCTATTTAACCAATTTACCCTTGGGACAGTATGTTTTAAGAGTCTATCAAACCGAGCGCAATGCCCGGGTCGACTGGCGCGGCGTTTAAAATAAGCTCAAGCTAAACAAGGCAAAGGAGGTGTAATACAGACAACCTTTACCTTTCTTGTATTTTCAATATCATGATTTATAGAAGCTGAATAGAAAGTTTCTCAGTCTATTTATAACTTTGTAAAAGATCATGGCACTCTTTGTCTAAAAAAGCTGATATCTTTTTATTAATCTGAAAATATATGAAAAAAACTGCAAATAAGCTTTATCTTTCATTTGAAATGCTTAATATGAAATAAACACCTATAAACATAAGTTGTCATGAGAGTTAAATAATGGAATTAGATCGTTTTGATAAGCAAATTTTAGAAATTTTAAGTAATGAAGATATCAATCTAAACGAATTATCAGAGCGTATTAATCTATCGGTCAGTTCAGTACATCGTCGTATTAAGCACCTCATTGATAACGATATTATGACCAAAGTTAAGCGTGATATTAACTATCAAAAGCTCGGTTTTAGTCTACATGTTTTGCTACAAGTATCTTTGAGCAAGCACGATACCGATACTTTTTCCAAGTTTTTAGAAGAGCTAGAAAATATTCCTGAAGTGACCAATGCCTTTTTAGTGACAGGGCAGTCGGCAGACTTTATTGTTGAAGTTGTGGCAAGAGATATGGAAAACTATAGTGATATTTTACTCAAACGCATTGGTAAAATCGAACATGTGGTGGCACTGCACTCAAGCTTTGTGATTAAAGAGTATAACGTTTTTAACTGTAGTGGTTTGTTGAGCAAAGTCTAAGTCACGCTGAACTTGTATGAGTCTAATGAGTATTAGGCTTCCTACTTTCAAAAGTTTGCATAATATCAGCGACAATAAGAGCACATGAGCTGTGTATGTTAGAGGTGCTACAGCAGGATGATGTTACTATTCAATTGGTCGTGAAAAACGCTCGGTGGTAAAGTTTTCTGATCTTTCGTGATCGCTTGTTGAAAAATCAGAATTTAGTTATGGCTTAAAATCAATTAAAACACGACAGCCAGCATTTAAGCATGGATAAATATCATTGTAAAAAAGCAAAATTTATTGAAAGGGTATTCAATCAGACATAAAAAATGCGCTCCCAAAACTATATTCGAGAACGCATTTTTTAAAGCAGTAGACTAGGCGTCTAATTCTGCCAATACCGCGTCAGAGAATTCAACATTGGTATATACGTTTTGTACATCATCTAAATCTTCAAGCATATCAATCATTTTCATAATCTTTTTCGCTTGATCGATATCGGTGATTTCAGCTTTAGTTGAAGGGCTCATGACCACTTCAGCATTGTCCGATTTTAAACCTGCTGCAGTCAAAGCATCTTGCACATCACCAAAAGATTCAGGTGTAGTAATGACTAAGATTTCATCTTCATCGACTTCGATATCTTCAGCACCAGCTTCAAGTGCCACGTCCATGATTTGATCTTCTAAAGATACATCTTCAAAAGTGATCTCACCACGTTTTGTGAACAAGAAAGCAACTGAACCGTTTGTGCCTAAGTTACCATCTGTTTTTGAGAAACAGTGACGGACATCCGGTACAGTACGGTTTAAGTTGTCAGTCATGGTTTCTACAATAACTGCAACACCACCAACACCATAACCTTCGTAGGTAATTTCTTTTAAATCATCGTTATCTTCACCACCGGCACCACGTTGGATTGCACGGTTGATGACGTCACGTGTCATATTTACAGAAAGTGCTTTTTCTACAACCGCACGAAGACGTGGGTTGCTTGCAGCATCACCACCGCCAAGCTTTGCAGCAGTTGTTAATTCACGAATAAATTTGGTAAAAAGTTTACCACGGCTAGCATCTTGTTTTGCTTTACGATGCTTAATATTGGCCCACTTGGAATGACCCGCCATGCGAAATATGCTCCTTGTAGATTGGCTTTGTGCCTATCAAATTGTGCAAATTCTACCATAAGCACTTTTTTATGCGAAAGTAGGTGTTTTTCTGAAAATCGCCTGAACAAACAAAAAAAGAATTAAAATTGTTTGAAATAAAGCCAGTTATTTAAAATTTTCCCTGTGAGGCAGTTCACTTTAAAAATTAACTGTTGGGAAACACTCACAGAGACCTAAAAGAATAGGGTTTTCACATTCTTTTAGGTTAATTAAACGATCTTATTGTGCAGAAGTTTTAGATTCAGGAATTTCAATATCTAAACCAACATGCTCTTTATAAAGTGCTTTAATAAGCGCTAAGTCATGATCTAGGTCTGTTGGGTAGATTTTTCCAAAAATACCGCCTTGCTTAGTTTTTGAGTTCGCGTACATCAGCACAATAGGGACATTTGCTGCTTTAGCAATATGCCAAAATCCAGTACGAATAGGTTTACGTACTTCACCTGTTTTGGCACGTGTCGCTTCAGGTGCAATGACTAAATTGAATTTTTTATTTTGGGTAAAGTGCTCAACCATTTGAGACACAATGTCTTTATTTGACTTGCGATCGACTGCGATACCACCAATGGCTTCGAGTATGGGCTTCATTGGCCCTTTGAATAATTCTTTTTTAATCAGGGTATGGATTTTCATATCGTAGATTTGAAAAATCGCCAGTGACAAGACAGCATCCAACATAGAAGTATGTTCAAATCCAATAATGACTTGCTTGTCTTCCAAAACGTTTGGTTCTACATGATATTTCCAGCCTGCGAGTTTAAACGCAGACTCACCAATGAGTTTTTTTAACATGAGCATAAAAATACAAGTGTTTTTTAAAGAGGCTAATGTCTGCTTGTTTACGGTTTGAGTCAAGTCCTACTTGATTGCACTTGCCACTTTTATGAATGGGCTTGAATCCTCATCAGTTGAACAAGGAGGGGGCAAGAATTGAACACTAAGATGTTTTAAATCTAATCAAACAGAAAATAAATATGCTGAAAATGAAAATACCACTATTCATAAACGAAATGACAGATTAGACTTTGGTCTAAGACTAAAGTGTGCACTTTCACACTTTAACTTTGGTTTAACAAAGCTCAGGATTGTTAAAATGACTTATCTTTCGACTTTTGTATGTGCAATAGTTCTCTTTGCTTTGGTTGTTTTATGGTCAATTGTTGAGTTTTTCATTGAGTCACGAAAAAAAGAAAAAGCCGGTATTTAGTTTTATCCAATTTAATTAAATTTTATTATTCTAGTATTTATAAGTGCTTTTGAGTCTTAGTATGTAACTCAAAGATCGTGAAAGACCTGATGTGTCAGTTTGATGATCTAAATTTTCTTGATTGTTTGGATAGTGTACAACTATGTATGAAAAAGCTTGTCTTTTGAAAAAATCTTCGCTAGTATTCATTTCGCCTGAACTTGTTGATATATAACAAATTCAGCATATTAGGGCCTATAGCTCAGTTGGTTAGAGCAGCGGACTCATAATCCGTTGGTCCACAGTTCAAGTCTGTGTGGGCCCACCATATAAAACAACCACTTACGTGTACTAATCGTAAGTGGTTTTTTTGTTTTTAGATTCTAGTAAGCAAATGGTAAGCAGATGAAATCAACTTAAACAAACAGTTTTTTGTATAGTTCTACTAGGTTTGGATCTTTGCTTGGAACGAAGTCTTTAAGTTTGGGGTGAACACGGAAATCTGCTTCAGCTTTTGTAGATATCTCTTTAACTTCACTAGACCAGTTTTTCCTTCTGTATTCTCGCCAATTTAATTTAATTTTGAGTGGTCGACTATATCCTTTTAATTCCATAAGGAAGATCTGATCACATAATTCATCAAATAAAAAGACATGTGAACGGTGGAGGTGAGGATTTTTTTCTAGTAATAAGCCTAATGAATTTAAGAGGAGTGAACAGCAATCATTAGCAAGAGCAGTACTGTTAATCGTCATTCCCCAATGGTGTAATAAATATAATGCGCAAACACTGTCGAGTGAGCCATAACTTGCTATATGTTCTAAGCCACTCTTATCAAAGTCTTTAATACGTCCACTGGATGAAATGATCTCTACGATATAGTGAGGTAGAGTAGTTAATTCTAATAATATAAGATCTTCATCAAATGTTTGATATTTCAAAATTTTCCACAGGGGATGGTTGATAATTTGAGATGAACCAATACATTTAGATTCAACATTAATTATCTGGTATTTTTGTGGTGTGGATAATCCAAATTTATACTTTTTAAATAAGCTCTGTACCTTGTGATCTTTTTGGTATCCATAAAAAAATTTTTCCATATCATAATCATTTTTATATCTACCAAAGCTTACTAACTGATTATAAAAAAAGTCATACCAACTTATTGTTTTTGCAAAATCTATCCTAGTTCTTAGCGGGCGGCCCATGTATCACTCTGACTGACTCAAGTACAACTTATCTTAACTGAAAATTTGGCAAGAAAAACATATTTTTGCAAAGTATTATTCCAAATTGATTTGTGGTGTTATGACTCTAAATCAACAAGGACACAAAAAAATGTCATTTAAGCATAAACAAAAACCGATTACAGATGATCGGCTTTTATTGACCACTAGGGAGGCAGCTAGGCTCCTAGGGTATGCAGAACAAACATTGCGTAAGTGGGCGTTGTATGAAAATGGCCCAATTAATCCTATTAGACATGGACGTACTCTTCGTTGGAGTAAGGCGGATGTCTACAAATTTGCTGGCTTAAAAGAAGACTGATTTTGAAGATGGTATGGGCTGCGTGCTCATATCTATTCATTAGACGGCTTTGAAACTGAATTCAAAATATTTTTCACCTTTGAAAATCAAATTTTCAGAATATATAAGAGCCTGCAAGGTCAGTATTAGGTGAGATTGTGAAGATAGAAAAATATTGAACATGCAAAAAAAATCATTTGAAGTCCTGACGAAACTCAGAGCAGTTTTGATATTAGATTTACCAGATTTTATTCATGTATTTATATTGAATTTAAAAAACAAGTTGGATGTTTATATCAAAAAAACCTTGAAAAAGGATGCTAGAGCCAATCAAGTGATTGATGAATTTGAGATCCTGAAATGGTTAATCCACAACATTTCTCTAGATATTAAGCAGATCCAAAAGCACAAACATAAACAGATACATGCTGTGCTTTTTAGCTGTTTTTTTACTCAATTGTCCAAGGCTTTGGTTCTGCAGTTATCCCTACATATGAGGATGGATCAAAATCCTCATCGTTGCATTCGACTACGCGCCAGTACTTATAAAAAGTATTTCGGGTTGCATAAAGACTTGAACCTCAAGTTAGAGCAAAACCTAAATTTCAATTTTTACCCTGAAAAATTATGGTGATTTTATGAATGAAACGAATGAATTTTCAGATCTAGACAAACAGATTCAACTATTAGAATTCTGGGTCAATCAGTCTCTGAGCGAAAAAAAACAAATTTTGAATCATCTCTTGGTACAAGATCAGCAGGCCCAGCAGTTGTATTGTGCTGCTCACGATATCCGTGTGGTGATTAAAAATAATCGGATGGTGACACAACAGAAATTATTGGCAGGCTTAACTCAATGGTCTATAAGTGCATCTATAGGAGAACTAAGCGACCAACAAAAAGAAGTATTCATCTATTCCTATCTTTGTACTGCAGTCTTGTGTGAAATACTGAAGGAAATAATCTGGTTAGAGTCTCAGACTGAAAAGGATGAAAGACGGGTTATTTTACATAAGTATAAAAACAACAATAAAATCAATACAGTATCTTATAATTTAAAACTTCTTTTGCAAAAGCAATTTTCGAACACTGAGAAAAATAAAAATAAACTGCTGTATAAAAAAGTCACACTAAAACTCCAAGCTACGGATGAATTTAATGCCAATGATTTAAAAACTCTTTTAGAGCGCAAAACAATAAAAAATGATTTTGAACAGCTTAATCTCGGCCGCTATATTCAACAATTCATTATTGTGTGTAATGAGCTCATCAATAGTAAATTAAATTCAACAGCAATCAATGTTCAGGCTTTAATTAACGATATTAAAAAGGGCATGACCTATAAATCTGATTCAGGCACATCATCGTTTGATTTGGAGAATGATGATAATGGACAGGATACAGAGGCCAATGTTGTTGATCCTGAACAGGATGAGATAGCCAAACGGGAGAAGGGGATTTTCTCTGATGACCAGCAGAAAAATCAGGAACAGCTTGAAAAACAGGAAAAGCGCATTCAGCGACGTGACTTACCCTATAAAACGAATCCACTTTATCTGAAACCCAGCTTACTGCATCAGGCCTATCAGCTATTGCAGGAGTGTTATCAAGAAAAGATCAGCATTGATCCATATCAATCATCTTTAGCTGTGTGTGGTCTGATGTGTCTTTTGACGGGTCTGAGTCCAACGGTCTTTCAAAAGATTGAGGATTTGATTGAGAGTGGCAGAATCAAAGAAAAATCAATTAACAAAGTCATCCATTATTACTGGGTGATCGATCCCAAGCTCAATGCCAATCATTCAGGTGCCATGCGGGAGAAAACCCAGCGTTACAACCAGGCCTTAACCTTGGAATGGCGTATACCAGAACCTTGGATTACTAGTTTAAAGACTCTAGAGAACTTAGAGCGACGTGAATTTTGTGCGATTAAATACAATAATTTTTTGCGGGAAGTCTTTAAAGAGCATCAGATTGGTGAAATCACTTGCGGGATGTTAGAGCGGCAAATCTATTTCCATATGGATATGGAGACTGGTGATAACCTGATCGCACATTTGCTGGCCAATCGGGATACCCGTCATATCGTGCAATGGAACTATGAAGGGCGTCAGATCGATCAAATCGACCAGAATTTTCAAGGCTATATCAATGTTCTATTAGATCGTAGAAAAGATGATCCATGGGTTGAGAATGAACACCCTGGTCATATTTTTCATCGTGAAAAAGAACGTATCGGCAGTCAGCGCTGCTGGACTATAGAAGCCGCGAGTGAATTTTTTAATAAGCTTTATCGTTTTGTCAAAAACACATTAGCGAATGCTCAAGCGAATCGGATCGAGAAGCTGAATGCTTACAGCATTTGGATGTGGCATCTTTCCTTAATTTGCCTGACGGTGCGTCCAATAGTCGGCATGCCGGGGTTACTAAAACATTACGATCCTAAGGCACAACTACTTTACGTGCATGATAAAAAAACTGATTCACGAAAAGTAGGACGTCCTGTTCCTGTTACAGGCTACTGGCAGGATCATTTCAATGCGTATCGAAAATATCTGACGCAAACCATCGAATCACTTGGGATAAAAAGTTTGCAAGCGCAACTAGAAAGCGATGGTTTTATACTCTATGTCATCTCATATCCTCGTATCAAGTCTAAGAAAGGTCCAGTGAATCTTGCGGAAGTTGTGGAGCATTTGGAGCTACAGCCGATGTCTGCTGATTTTGTCACGCATTACCTTAAAGAGACTGTGCAGATTTATAAAAACTGGCCAAGGCATTTCACTAAAAATCATCTTGATCTCAGTGGTGACATTCACAATACGCTGTATGCCCATGACAAACAGACAATGGGATTCAGTCACATTTCTGGATTAAGCCCTTATCTCTACAAACACGACATTCAGCAACAAGTTGAAAGCTTGCTCAACGAACTAGAAATCGCAAAGCTTGAAGTAATTTAAAGGATCATACCGTGCTTGATAAACAAATCGAAGTTCAATTAGAAAATGCCATTAAAAGTGGGATCACCGACATTTTTAAGGAAATTTCTCAGTTGATTACTGCTACATATATAGATGTAAATTCTGACCTTGCTCAAATTGATTTTGAGCTGCTCGATCAACAAATTCTGGACAAGTTTAATATCTATAGAGCAGTTTTAGAGCAACTCTGCCAAACACCCAAATTTAAGGACAAGGCTGTAGAATACCTTCAATTCTGTTTTAAACAAGTGAAACAAATTTGTAAGGAGAAAAACCAGCAGTGGCAAGAGGATTACCCTTGCTATGCCGAGAGCTATCAGATTAAGTCGCCCGATTGGATAGTCTACACACCTAAACGTCTGGACAATATTTTTTCTGGTTACAAATTACAACAGGGCACTATGTTCGCCAAGGTAAAAGAAATACTTTATGTGAATTGGGCGGATTATCTCACACAACAAATCCAAGGCATCCTTTTAGAATCTACAGTTAAAGAGCAACAAAAATTAGTGAATACCTTGTTTGAATGTATGTGTATTTCATTAATTTTTGATCAAGGATGCATTCAATCTGAACGGCTGTTGGCCATTCATGATGCGATTTTTAAAATGAACCTCGATAGTGGCTTGCTCCCTATCTATTCAAATTACCAGAATGCTTATGTTTTTTCTTACACTTTGCCCTCGACAAAGTATGGCAACATCTATCGTCAGCATGGCGAAGAAGAGACGGAGTTATGGCAAACTCAGCATATCTATTTCAATGCCTTTGTGATGCTATGTTATAGACGGATCCAGCAACTACTCAATGGACCACAAGCGTATATATTACAAAACACGTCACCATTACAGTGCTGGGAAAAGGAATGCAGTGAAACTGAAGTTCCGATTCAGCGCGAAGACCTATTGTTAGAAAAACTCAAGACGCATTTCGACAGTGTACTGAATCTGAAGAAGAAGGATAGGGGGGAGGAGAAAGCCTCTAAAAAATTGCCTGAGGAAGTACAATTTGATCATCATGTTCAACTATTTTTAAAAGGTCTGGAAAAAACTGGTTTTACTGTTTTTAAACATATGGATTATGTTTTATGGCAAGAGATTCCTGATCTGGATGTGTTAAGTACTAGTGTGCTGACTAATCAAATCATCACTTCCCCTTTAATCTATGGACAACATACACAGCTCTATGATCAACCCGATAACTGGAAAACCATTCAGACCAGAATTAGAAATCTTGGCAAGAATAACCAATTTTTAGAATTGGAGATGCCTACAGTTACAGTCAAAATATTTCATGATCGACGAACCGGTCAACGTCATGAGCTGAAATCCTGGCTTTTATCTTTTCATCAGGATATCAAACCCAAACAGCTTGCGGATCAACTCCAAGAAAGCATCCAAAAATCTGAGGACTATAAATCTGCGTATGAGGCTGGAAATGGCGAGTACCTAGATTATGTAGTGGCTATTGCACATTTACGTGTGTGTCAGTGGTTAAAAAACGAATTTGCTTATCAGGGGAAAGCAGCTATTAAAGTCTCCACGATCAAGCGTTACTATAGTAGTTTCGTGCTTGACTTACTTTGTTATGTTCTAGAACAGCAGATCAATTTAGATACAACTACTGAAGAACAGTTTGAGGAAATGTACTGCACGATTGTTGAAGAAAAACTACTGAATGATCAGAAAAAACATAAAACGACTGCTAAAACCAACAACTATAAAAAACACAATACCTCGGGTTATGCCTTTGATCGGCTGAAAGCTTTCCACCAATACTTAGTCAAGAAACATCGTGCACCGATCGTGCAATATTTATATGAACGTCAAAGTGACGGTTTGTTTTTAAAAACCAGACTCATTAGTCCACAGATGTTTCAATTGATGATACGGATTCTTAGAGAATACCCAGAAGCTTTGGGTTTGACTGAGCAGGATGCAACATGTCTAAAATGGGTCTATATATTAGCATTTAGACTGGGCTTGCGTATTGATGAGGCTGTCGGAATCTGTATCGATGATTTTGTATCTCCACAGCTAAGAAAACATCCTGACAATCGGCAGCTTTATTATGTATTTGAAGCCGCTTTAGATCAGCATAAAGACGATCGATCTGACCAGAAAATGACAAAAACAACAGGTGATATCGATGATCTAACCCTCAGGATTCGTTTGAATTCTGAGCGTGGTCTGAAAAGTGACAATGCCACCCGTCAGTTTGATTTGGCTTATTTTTTAGCACCGGACGAGTTCACAGGATTCTGTCGCTTTTATCAAAACCTGTTACCTGGCTCTAAGGCGGCTGCAGCAGTCTGCAAAAGAAAAACCAAACAACTCTTTATGCTGGGTGAACAACCTTTATCTAGTACAAATTTATCAAAGATTACCCAACAGCTGTTTAATGCCGTATTGGGGACAAACGATCATCAATATACCTTTCATGCTTTCAGGCATAGTGCCGCTTCACATTTGGCTATTCTTTTAAAAGGCAGCATAGCACTGGTACGTTGTTTTACTGACTATGATTCTGAGTTTGGGCGTGAGCTTAAAAAGCACATTTTACCCAATATTAAGGATGCTTCATCGCGTAGTGCTCAGGCCTGGTCTCGACTCGCGCATCTGATGGGGCATGAAGACATTCGGATAACTGCAAGACATTATCTGCATCATCTGAATATCTTGATTGCTGACATGTTTTATCAAACAAACCGTGAATATTCACCTCAATTGATCAAGGCATTATTATCTGATAGTCAGCTGATGCGTCGCGGCTTCAAAATTGAATTTCAGTCGAATGAAAGAGACATTTTAAAAGCGATGAAGAAATTTTATCAGCTCAAAGAAAATAATCCTCAAACTGATTTATTAAAGAATAAGAAAAAGCAGAAGCAGCTTCAACAGCAGGAAGTGTTTTTATACCGTGAAACGTTTTTAGATGAATACCGGAAGTGGTCGGAAAAAAAAGAACAAGCAACGATTGATCCTGAAATATTGAAGTTCATTCAATCGATCAGTGAGTCGTTTTCTCTCTATACAAGTCAGGTAAAAAATGATGCTAATCATGAGAATCTTATCGGTCTTAATTGGAAGAAAATGGTGACATGGTCTACTCTTTATCAGATTGATCAACCTTTTAACTTAAATAAAAATATAACCCGGAAAGACCTTAAAAATTTCTTTGATTGTTTAGAAAATAAAATTTCACTTGAAAAAGATCGTCCTATTTTAAACTTTAAGGCATCATCTAAAAATGACTTGATTGATTATCAAAAATTCTTAGAATTTATTAAGAAAGTTTATCCAGAATATTCATCCAATTTAGAATGGGATCAACCTGATTGGAATGAATTTGATACTATTAAAATCGGAGAAGTGAAAATAAAAAAATATGTAATCCGTAATAAGAAAATACCCAAAGATAATCATTTTATTCAAAAGATGCTGTTGCAAAGCGTCTTTTACAAGATGAAAGAGTGCCGAGAGTATCAAAAAAGATTGCTCAAGGGCTCTATCAGATGTTGAGCATATGAACGGAAATTTATCAAAAAAAATACATTGAAAACAGATGGATATTTTTTTTGATTTTACAACTTTGTTTTTCCGAGCCTGTATTTGTAGAAAACTGAGTTTTTATCGCTCAAAAATGGGGTAATTAAGGGTGAAAATCCCACCCCCATTTTTAGCTTTTTTTGAGTGATTTTAGACCGAAATGGAAATTTTCTTGAGAAGTACTGTCATATTCAATCTACGTTAAAATTAATAAAATGATCTCGAATTATTATTCATCTGAATAATATATTTTACTGGTAGTAAAATGAGTAATTAAGTTAAATATTAATCTATAATAAATAGAGTTTTAATAGTTCTTGAAAGCTAATTGAAGAGTTAATTTTAATTAATTAACGCTTTTTTTTAGTGTTTTTTAAATGATGATTCTGGTTTTTAATTCAGCCAAGAGGACATTTTTTTAACATTTTAGTGGCTTGATTGCATAAAGATTAGAAAGATAGAACTACCCTAAACACTATAAATTTAAGATACAACTCTCCCAATAATTTGATGCAATGCATCTTGGCTTTCACCAAACTTCTTCGATGATAACCTGACCACTTTTTCCCAAGCGTTCTTTCTCGACGTTTGACTGTTTTTAATAATTCATTCCTCTCTAAAGATCTCAATTTCTTGTCTTTCCATGGTTTTACATTTTTTCTTTGTGGAATAAAAGCATGTGCCTGACGATCTGCAATCACCTGTCTGCAGTATTTCGTATCATAGTCTCTATCTGTATAGATGGATTCAATTTGCTCATCAGATGGAATTTGATTTAGCAAACCACCAAGGGCTTGTGAGTCACTGATATTATTCGTTGTGAGCTGTACAGTCCGTATTTGCAGAGTTTTAGCATCTATTCCAATGTGGAGCTTGCGCCATTAACGTCGATATTCAGGTTGATGTTTCTTACGTTTCCACTCACCTTCACATAGTTTGTGTTTTGAAATTTTGAATCAATCAATTGTTTGAATTTTTTTAGGTAGTATAAAGAGTTGTCAAATAGTGTAATGCAATTGAAATAATGATGACAGCGTTAAATAATTTAACAGGTTCGGAAATTCAATTACTAAAAATAGAGGTGGACTAAATGAAGCTTACGTATATAGATGTAAATCGTTGTATTCAAGAAGCTTTACAAGGGAATATTGCCCACTTAAACGATAATTTATATTTTTTAAGTGCTGAAACAGCCTTACAGCAAGTCCTTATACCTGAGCATGTTTGCTGTAAAGCACCATACTGGATCATTGGATATGAGTTGCCTAAACCGATTCAAAATAAACAGGAATTAGAGTCATTATTTGCATGGCATAACTTTTTTGCTGAATTTGCTAGCAATGCTGATGAATTTAAAGATTTTAACCCTAGGGATGAGTAATGAACTTTTATAGTGTGTCATCTGTTATAGTTTTTAAATTCATCAGCACGAGTAGATGATAACTTCAGTATTAACTGGATATGAAAGGATTATTTGTGAGTAGAGGTGTAAAGAGGCAACTCAGTTTTTTTCTCATCGTATTTTGCGGAGTCATTACTTATAATTATATAGCTACTCGTCAAGTGGAAAATACGGAGTTAAATTCCAGCATTCAAGAGCGTGAGCGGGCATTTATGCAAAAACGAGCTGAATACATAAAAAATCACAGCGAGACCAGTATTGCTGAGCAAGAGATTAAGCAAGAATTGGCATTTAGAAGGGGGCATGCTTTAATGAATAGTTCATCTTCGTATCAGAGTGTTGAAGAGCAAGACCTTGAGCAATCCGTAAAGTGAGGTAAATATTATGGTAGATTGGATTGTTTCTAAAGAGAGTGCAAACATAACCGCTGAATCCGCAGTAAAAAAGCAGCAAGATGAAATAATAAAAGATAATTATCTCAGGTTGATACTAAATGCAACTAATCATCTTCCTATGAAAATCATCAGAACTGATCAAGATATGATGGAATTTTTAGAGGACTGACTTTAAATGCATTGATCAAATTTTATTTGATCGCTGTGATTTTAAGGGGGGATTACCGGATAGCTAGATCATTACCCAATTTCAATTTATGTCGTAATTTGTTAATCTTAATTTCAGATAAAAATCAAGGAGACAATTGATGTCGAGAAAAATAATAATGACTACAAATGA
This sequence comes from Acinetobacter sp. 8I-beige, assembly GCF_902505955.1. Classification (NCBI taxonomy): domain Bacteria; kingdom Pseudomonadati; phylum Pseudomonadota; class Gammaproteobacteria; order Moraxellales; family Moraxellaceae; genus Acinetobacter; species Acinetobacter sp. 8I-beige. Next base: position 487,717 of record NZ_LR732792.1, read on the forward strand.
AAGGCGTCTTCAAGCTCTAAATCAAATGCGTGCTAGTTACCGTGGTGTACAGCTTCTAAGGCAAGATAGAATTAAACTCATTCAACATGGTACAGTCGTTCAATCGCACGAAATTTCTATCAATGACAGTGATCATACTCTGTGTGATGATTTATCAATAGAAATTGATGAATGTGACATGTTAAAACAAACTGCTGAGACTATGTATGCAACTACAGGTGATACAATTTGGTTGGGTTTTTAAATATACCTTAAAGGTTATGATGTCATCTTAATGAGAGAAGCTCAGAAATTCTTGAGTAAGTCGTCAATTGATATTTCTTGTTCTACATAGAAAACACCATTTTGATCTGCTTTCATTTTTTTAATTGGAATACCTTGGAGTTTACTGATCTCAATCAGATCGTTAAGTATTTCATCTGCAAGTTTATTCATTCTATCCTTCTCTGAAGTTAAATGAATGGACATGATTTTCTCCTGGTTTTAGATACTGTAGAAGTTTAAATATCAGTCCTACAGGAAGTTTGATATTAGAGTTGGGTTAAATTGAATTAATACAAGTATGACAATTAAACTTCGATGATCAAATTTTCTCTAAACCCATTTTTTCCTTGCTCTTGTGGATACCCTAAAGGATTGATCACTAATCTACATCCGTCGACTACAGTATCAACTGATGTATGCGTATGCCCTGAAATCCATAACTTAAAGCCTTTGACATCTAGGTCATTAATAAAATAGGGATTGAGAGCTGATGCTATAGGATGGTTACCCCAATATGGATCAAGACAGGCTAAATGAGGAGGGAAATGAGTTATGACAATCACGTTATATTGCCCCTTAAATTGCATAATATTTTGATGATATCGTTTAAATAATGCTATGTAGTCATCAGCAGTTATAGTTCGATTATCATTGCCAATCATGATTTGATTAAAATCATAAATAGATTGTTCAGCATCTTTTTTGGATTGTAAAAGTACGTTAGGAGATGTAAGGGGAGAGTTGGAACGAAAGTTCGTAAACAATGTACCGCCAACAAATATTTTATCCTGTATCTTGATATAGTTGTCATCAAGCAAGGCATTTTGAGGATAGTTTTCTTTTAAGAAATCCACGACTAAATCGTAGTTTGAGCAGTAATAATCATGATTACCTAAAACAAAAATAAAGTTCTTATTCAGGTTTTTACATTTTTCTGCAAATTCAATAGCACCACTTAGGCGATTCGAAAAATCCCCGGCATGAATGATAAGATCTACCTCTTTTGATAATTGATATTCTGAATTATGTGTGTCAGACAAGATTTGTAGTTTCAAATGGCCTCCTAAACCTTATCAGAAAGATAACATGAGCTGATTTTGTTTAAAGATCTAAATAAAATGCTTGCTTGAGCCTATTGTAATAGTCATAAATGACTTTTGTTCTAAAAGAGGAATAAATGATGAATAGTACAATAAAGAATTTTGAATTTACAATTTATATCAAGGATTTAAAAGCGTCACATCATTGTGTTGAGGATCGGTTATTTGAAGCAGGTTGTGATGATGCTTTATTGTGTTCAATTAACAACAACTTATATTTAGAGTTTGAAAGAAAAGCCGTAAGTCTTGATTTAGCAATTCACAAAGCATTAAAAGATATTGAGACTGCGGGATGTCAGTCTATTCAAATACATGTGAATAATGAGCCTTACAACTTGGTTAGGTAATTAGATTTAATTTTATAAATAAAGCCAATATCTGATTGGAGCAACAGTTTTATCAGAATTAAATCGTTTATTTAAAATCAATTGATTGTTTATTGATCATAAAATTTGACCAATTGATATTATGCACATAATATAAATACGTTACAGCAAAATCTGTAACCAGGCGTGGAAACCTGAATTTACTACAGAAGCAGTTAACCGCTTTAGCGGTTTTTTGCGTTTACTATGTTTAGTCTATCGTAATGGTAGGCCAAGCAGGGCAGTCTTTGACTGGCCGTCTTCTGTAGTACGGTATTTCCACCCCTGTTTGGCTTGCCTCCATCTCGTGGAAAAGTTGGAAGCTTGTTTGTAACAAATTACTACAGGAACTAAACATGAACACTTTCTATAATATCCCTTATTTTCTCCAAGCCATTTCTTCTGTTCTTAAAGAATAAAATTTTTGAAATAAATTTTAGTCATATCTAAATAATTTTACTTTTATAAATTTCGTAATCTTACGAGATCTAGAGAAGTATTGCCTAGAGAAAATAAAATGGCCCGTACTAAGCTATTAACCAATATTATTCAAAGAAAAATGATGTTGCTTGACGAAATGTCGCACTCAAATTTGCACCATAACTTTGAAATATCGCTTTATGATTTCGCACAGCATGAGATCCTAGAAAAATTATATAAGGCAGACAATCAACGTTCCACAGAATGTTGGAGCCCTGATGAAATTGAGAGTTTATTCTAGACTGTTTGAATGATCGTAATGTCAATTTATGCGTTCGCTATTGGAAGGATGCCGCTGGCAATATTTATATCATCGATGGTGGGCACAGGATTTCAATTATTTATGCTTGGATCAAAAGATTCTTTATTGATGAGCAGGTAGTAGGAGCTCCGAAATTCACCCCGTCACAAAAACGAGATATTCGGCAGATTCGTAATCGATTAGGTGGATTAGCTGATTTTCAAAAATTATCGAATGATTCTGAGTTTCAGCAAAAATTAAAATCAACTAAAATTAATTTTATTGAAGTAATTGGGACACCTGAGGAAGCTCGAAAGGCCTTTTGTTCAATCAATTCGGATACGAAACGATTAGATCCAGATGAGGAGTATCATTTACAGAATAGGGGGAGCGATGCTTTTTATGTGATTTATGCGTGTTGTTATATAAACGATAATAAATCCAACTTGGCTGAACTGAAATACGAGCGGATAAATGAATTAATCGCGTTGGGTGAGCAAATTCACGATCATCTTTTTAAGATTATACTTTTAGAGCCGGATTTAGCACATGGCAAAAAAATAGGCCTAGTCAATGAGCTCCTAAATATGATGTTTGGTGATACTTGTCAGAATAGTATGAGTATAGACCAGGGTCAGCGTGTTGAAAATTTAATACTAAAACTTAGAATTGTGTTGTGTCGTATCGCTAAGCCAGAAATTAGCATTGGAATTCCAAGTTTAGGTTTACACCCGAAACTATATTTTTATAAAGATAATCGTTTTCAAGTTACATCCTTTTTGGCTTGGTTTTCTATCGTCTTTGAAATTGAAGAAGATTGTTTTGAAATACAGAATAAGAAGTTAGATTTTATTGGTTTTACCCGAGCACGCCGTGGTGTTGAAAGTTTAATTGAAAAAATTCCTGTGGCGATCAAAGAAACTGTAGGTAAGTTTGGTAGCGGGATCAGATCACATGAGCGATTGAAGAACGTGTATCAAGCCTTTATCTGTATTGGACTAAATATGGATTTAGATTTTGAAGCTGAAGTTTGTTTGAACACCGTCATTCTTTCGATGAGTCAATCATTTGATTATATTAATTTTAACGATTTTTACCTTGAACGTTTTGGTGGCGATTATGATGAAAGCATTGTTGATGATGTTGTGAGCTTTGTGAAATCAGTAAGACCATCAAAGAAGAAAAAACCTCTAAATTTTTCACTCGCTACCAAAAGAAATCTGTATCAACGTGAGGAAAAGAAAACATGGAGCTATTGTGAAGTATGTGATAGCGCTCTATATCTGGAATCGACTGAAGTAGATCATCGAGAATCGAAAGCAGAAGGTGGTTACGGCATTTTAGAAAACGGAGCAATTATTCATCCTATATGTAATCGTTTCAAGTCAGATCGTGATTTGGATGAAGTAAGGGCTGATTTATTTGACTAAAAATTTAGGGAGCATTAGCTCCCTTATTTTTTTGTTTTTTAGTAGACTGAGTTCAGTCTTTAGCCTAAGCACTAAATATGAAAACAATACATTATTACAACCAATATGCGGATGAGTTTACACAAGCAACATTAAACGTAGATATGGAAAGCCTGTACAAACCATTTTTAGCTGAGTTACCAGAGTATGCACGAATCTTGGATTTGGGCTGTGGCTCAGGGCGCGACACTTTGGCTTTTAAAAATAAAGGCTATCAAGTTGATGCCATCGACTATTCTGAAGTATTGGTCGAACGAGCGACCCAACTGACTGGTATCGCTGTTCAGCAGCAAAGTTTTTACGAGATTGAAGTGCAGGATATTTACGATGGGGTATGGGCATGTGCATCTTTATTACATTGTGATCGTAACCGACTCCCTGAAGTTTTAAAAGGAATCTATAATGCTTTACGCCGTGATGGTGTGTGTTATATGTCATTTAAATACGGCACAATAGACCGAGTAAAAGACGGTAGAGCATTTACCGATTTAGATGAAGAACAAGCTCAAGAATTACTAGATCAGTTGGATGGGGTTGCTATATTAAAACAATGGATCACTGTAGATAAACGGCCTGATCGTAATGAGGAATGGCTCAATCTGCTTTGGAAAAAACATGCCTGATTTTATTCCTACAGCACAACAACAACTCAAATTTTTAAAGAATATTCAGCTGATTTTACAGTCAGGGAGTTTTAGTAGTACCTACAAATTTGCACTATTAATCAGTCTTAGCCGATTGGCTATTGAAAAAGGTGAAGACTTAGGCGATAGCCTATTACTTGAATATAAGGATATTGCTGAGAAGTTTATCGAGCTGTATTGGAAGCAAGCAGTACCATATACCTTTAATGATGAAGGACAACTCATTTTATGGCTTTAATATAGTAAAAAGAGAGCAACGATTTTGTGATTAGCAAGCTTACATTGTAATCTTCCGAAAATAGTTATGAATTAAAATGATGCTAAGGAAATTTTGGTGCTTATTTGTATATTAAGATACAGACTATATGATTT
>NZ_LR732792.1:492751-1307067 GCF_902505955.1 Acinetobacter sp. 8I-beige
ATTTAATATATTGAAAAATAATAATAAATAATAGTTGGCATGGCTTGTGCAAATATATTTTTATCAAACTAAAGGTCAAAAGTCTTGCTGTATTTAGCCTTTGATGTTCTGCAAATAATGAAATAAGTGTAGAGGATAAACGAGATGAAAATAGGTGTATTTTGCCCGATTGGAAATAATGGCTGGCTGCTTTCGGAAACCGCGCCACAGTACATGCCTTCATTTGAACTAAATAAAAAAATTGTTCAACGTGCTGAGCATTATGGTTTTGACTTTGCTTTGTCGATGATCAAACTGCGTGGCTTTGGCGGGAAAACAGAGTTTTGGGATCATAACCTAGAAACATTTACCTTGATGGCTGGGCTCGCTGCGGTGACCAGTAAAATACAAATCTATGCAACAGCAGCGACGTTGGTGATGCCGCCTGCAATTGTGGCACGTATGGCATCAACCATTGATTCCATTTCAAATGGTCGTTTTGGTTTAAATGTCGTGACAGGCTGGCAAGCACCCGAATATACACAAATGGGGATGTGGCCAGGAGATGAATATTTTGCACAGCGCTATGAATATCTTTCTGAATATGTAGAAATTTTGCGTGAACTCTGGGCGACAGGTCGTTCAGATTTTAAAGGAGAGCATTTTACTATGCAGGACTGCCGTGTGAGTCCACGTCCGCAAGCAAACATGAAAATTATCTGTGCGGGCCAGTCTGATACAGGGCTTGAGTTTTCTGCCAAATATGCCGATTACAACTTTGTTTTCGGTAAAGGGCTGAATACACCGACAGCCTATGCAGAAATCAATGAGCGTTTAAAACAGCAAACCGATAAAACAGGTCGTGATGTACAAACCTATGTGTTGTTTATGGTGATTGCTGCGGAAACTGATGAAGAGGCGCATGCGAAATGGCAAACATATAACGCTGGTGCGGATATGGAGGCGATTAATTGGCTAATGAACCAAGGTGGTAAAGATACCAAATCTGGAACAGATACCAATATTCGCCAAATGACATCTTCGGTTTCGCCTGTGAATATCAATATGGGAACGTTAGTCGGTTCGTTTAAACATGTTGCGCAAATGTTGGATGAAATTGGTGAAATTCAGGGGACTGAAGGTATTTTGCTTACCTTTGATGACTTTGTACAAGGGGTCGAAGACTTTGGTAAGCATATACAACCTTTGATGAAATGCCGAGAACATATCGTGGTTGAAGTGGATGCACCACGCGCTGTTTTGGAGAAAAGCGCATGAATGAATCTATAGTCTGTGCAGAATTTACTAAACAAAGTCTGCACATAAAAACATTAAAAGCAGAACCTGAACAGATTGCCTTAGCACCTGAACACACGGCATTGATTGTGATTGATATGCAAAATGCCTATACCTCTGAAGGTGGTTATTTGGACTTGGCTGGGTTTGATGTATCTAAAACCAAACCTGTGGTTGAAAACATTCAAAAAACCATTACTGCTGCACATGCAGCTGGAATTCAGGTGATTTTCTTTAAAAATGGTTGGGATGAACAGTACCGTGAAGCAGGAGGGAGTGATTCACCAAACTTCCATAAGTCGAATGCTTTAAAAACCATGCGTAAAAATCCAGAGCTGCAGGGAAAGCTACTGGCAAAAGGTGGTTGGGATTTTGAGTTGATTGATGCACTCAAGCCTGAGCCACAAGATTTAGTCATAGAAAAGCCTCGCTATAGTGGATTCTTTAATACTGCGTTGGACAGTATGTTGCGGGTGCGTGGAATTCGAAATTTAGTTTTTGTCGGTATTGCGACCAATGTCTGTGTCGAGTCGACTTTAAGGGATGGTTTTTTCTTGGAGTATTTTGGGGTCGCTCTTAAGGATGCGTGCTATCAAGCTGGGCCTATCGAGGCGCAAGAAGCAAGTCTCTATAACATCAAAACCTTTTTTGGTTGGGTGTCTGATACACAAAGTTTTGTGGACACCATTGAAACCTCAAGCAGTCAAACACTGGCAAAACCAGCATAAGTCATACATACGAAAGATAGAGGAAACCTCATGCCTAAAGAAATTATTGTGCCTGAAGGCACAGCGAAACCACTTGCACCATTTGTACCTGCAACTAAGGCTGACAATATCGTCTATGTATCAGGCACCTTGGCTTTTGATGAACACAACAACGTTGTTCACGTTGGTGATGCAGCAGCACAGACTCGACATATTTTAGAAACCATTAAACGAGTCCTTGCAACCGCAGGTGGCACAATGGATGACGTCACTTTTAATCATGTTTTTGTGAAAGATTGGGCCGATTATGGCGCGATTAATGCTGTATATGCCGAGTATTTTCCAAACGATAAACCTGCACGCTATTGCGTACAGACTGGACTGGTCAAGCCAGAGGCTTTGGTTGAAATCGCTTCGGTTGCACATGTGGCTTAAGTGGAATAATCAAATTTTAATGCCCTGATATACGATTTTTTTAGGGCATGGAGAATACGATGAATGCAAAACTGATGAATCAAGATCAAGTTGAAACCTTGCTGAATCATAAAGCACCAGAGGCAATGGGTGAGGCAATGTTGGATCAACACACATTTCGTCAAGGTATGGCGAATCTAGGAGCTGCTGTCAATGTGATTACAACAGATGGGGGTGCGGGTCAGGCAGGCTTTACTGCATCGGCAGTATGCAGTGTGACCGATACACCGCCAACGTTGTTGGTGTGTTTAAACCGTTCAGCCTCTGTGTTTGAGACATTTAAAAGCAATCAAGTGTTATGTGTAAACACGTTGTCGAGTCAGCAACAACATTTATCTAATTTGTTTGGGGGGAAAACTCCAATGCCTGAACGTTTTGCTCAGGGCACATGGTCCACACTTTTGACCAATGCACCTGTATTGGAGGATGCCTTGGTGAGCTTTGATTGTGAAGTGGTACAAACTATGTCTGTAGGCAGTCACGATGTGTTGTTTTGTCAAGTCAAAGCCATGAAGCAAAGTTATGGACTAAATGCGCTGATGTATTTTAACCGTGGTTATTGTGAGCCATTACCAATGTGCTAATTCAAAAAATCCTACTTTTACAAGGAGGGGAAACCCATGCAAACAAAAGAATCGTGGTTTCCAAAATTTAAGCCTTATCAAGGTGATTTAGATACAACGCCTGTGCAAACAGATGAATACTTACCCGCAGGAAAAAGCATTATTTTGGGGTTGCAACATGCTTTTGCCATGTTCGGCGCAACCGTACTCGCCCCATTGTTGATGGGCTTTGATCCGAATCTAACGATCTTCATTACAGGCATTGGTACGATACTCTTCTTCCTCATGACCGGTGGACGTATGCCAAGTTATTTGGGGTCCAGCTTTGCCTTCATTGGAGCAGTGGTTGCAGTTACGGGTTATACAGGTGTTGGAGCAAACCCAAATCTTTCTTTAGCACTGGGTGGAACCATTGCATGTGGGGTGCTGTACGCGTTAATCGGTTTAGTTGTGATACGTACTGGTACGGCATGGATTGAAAAGTTGATGCCACCTATTGTGACAGGTGCCATCGTGATGATTATTGGTCTACACCTTGCACCAGTTGCGATCAAAAGTGTGTCAGCCAATCAGTTTGACTCTTGGATGGCATTAATCACGATTATTTGTATCAGTGTCATTGCTGTATTTACCAAAGGTATGGTGCGCCGTTTACTGCTACTTTTAGGCTTAGTTGCATCGTATTTTATTTATTTTTTACTCACTAATGTCATGGGTTTTGGCACTGCAATTGACTTTGCAAAAGTCGGTCAAGCAGCATGGTTTGGTTTACCAACTTTCCACAGCCCAACCTTTGATATAAACGCCATGATGTTGATTGCACCCGTTGCGATTATTTTGGTGGCTGAAAACTTAGGACATTTCAAAGCTGTGTCGGCGATGACTGGGAAAAATTTGTCTCCTTATATGGGACGCGGTTTCTTTGCAGATGGGGTATGTACCACACTGTCTGCTTCAGTTGGTGGCACAGGGATGACCACCTATGCTGAAAACATTGGGGTGATGGCAGTTACTAAAGTTTATTCAACCACAATCTTTGTTTTTGCAGGTGTATTTGCGATTTTACTGGGGCTTTCGCCTAAGTTTGGCGCAGTGATTAGTACAATTCCCGTTGCACTTTTGGGTGGTGCATCCATTGTGGTTTTTGGTTTGATTACCGTTGCTGGCGCAAAAATTTGGGTCGATAACAAAATTGATTTCACTAAGAACAGTACTTTAATGATTGGGGCCGTGTGTCTGATTATGGGAACTGGTAATTACAGCTTACAAATAGGAAGTTTTGACCTTGGTGGTATTGGCACTGCAACACTAGCAGCCATTCTGCTTAATCTTTTCTTGAACCGAGGCAGTGAAAAAGAGCAAGTCGTAGAAAAGTCGGACGATCAAATCAATAGCACTATTGCTCACAGTTAGGAGTACGTTTTGAGTCTGAATATTGCATTTATAGGACTTGGGGCAATGGGTTGGCACATGGCCTCCCATTTGCCAAAACTGGGTCATCCTGTTTGGGTGTGGAATCGCACAGCGGAAAAAGCGTCTGCACATGCGGAAACTTTTGGTACTTTGCAGGTTGAACTTCAACAAGCGATGCAAGCCGATGTGATATTTTCATGCTTACCGACCAGTGCAGATGTTGAAGTGTTAATTGCGTTACATCCACCCAAATTTGGAAGTTTATGGGTGGATTGTACCAGTGGAGTGCCTGAGTCTGCGCAGCGAATTTCCACTGATTTGGCAGCACGTGGTGTAACTTACTTAGATGCACCTGTTTCGGGTCAAACCATTGGTGCTGAACGCGGTACTTTGACGGTTATGGTGGGTGGTAATATCGCTGGATTTGAAAGGGCAAAACCTATTATTCAGGCATTTGCAGGGCTGATTGAATACGTTGGGGAAAGTGGTGCAGGCTTTGCGGTTAAGGCAGTGAACAATACGCTCATGGCAACGCATTTATGGGCACTGTCTGAAGGCATGTCTATTTTGAAGCATCAAGGCGTTGACTTAGCTGGCGCATTGAGTTGTATCAATCACTCCAGTGGTAAAAGTACCATGTCTGAAACGGTGATGGCGCAAAAAGTTTTGAGCCGCACTTTTCAAAAAACATTTGCTTTAAACCTGTTGCAAAAAGACATTGGTATTGCGATGGATCTGGCCAAAGAAGGACAGATGAAAACACCTATTTTTCAAATGACACAAGAACTGTTCTTAAAAACAGATCGAGAACAGGCTGCACAAGTAGATTTTAGCGCGGCCGTTACACAGTTAGAAAAGTGGAATAGTGTAAGGCTCGTTTAAGCTGGTCGCGTGGTAGAAAAGCATGGGAAAACTCATGCTTTTCTGTTTAAGTGATTTATTTATCAAATAAAAACATAAGCCCGACCAAATGTCAGTTTGCATTTAAAAATCAGGGTATGATAATGAGTGGATCATTAAAAACAACATAGGAAACATTGGTATGAGTACTGACTCAGCTTTTCCAACGCCTAATAATTTAGGGATAGCGGTTTATAGTAATAATGCAGAAGCGATTGGTAACACACCATTGGTTCGTATTAACCGAATTATACAAAGTCCAGCCACCGTTTTAGCCAAAGTTGAAAGCCGTAACCCTGCATTTTCAGTAAAATGTCGTATTGGGGCTGCGCTGATTGCGGATGGGGAAGCACGCGGTGTGCTGAAAGCGGGAATGCACATTGTCGAACCAACCAGTGGCAATACAGGCATTGCTTTGGCATTTGTTGCTGCTGCAAAAGGTTATGCGTTAACCCTGACTATGCCATCAAGCATGAGTATCGAACGTCGTAAAGTGATGAAAGCTTTGGGCGCGAACTTGGTTCTCACCGACCCTGCAAAAGGGATGCGCGGTGCGGTAGAAGAAGCACAGCGTTTGTTGGATGAAAATCCAGACACTTATTTTTTGCCACAACAGTTTGAAAACCCAGCAAACCCAGCTATTCATGAAGCAACCACTGGCCCAGAAATTTGGGACGCAACAGGTGGTAAAGTTGATATTTTAGTTGCAGGTGTTGGGACGGGCGGTACGATTTCAGGGATTTCAAGTTATTTTGAAAAAGTAAAAAAACAAGCCCTGTATTCAGTTGCGGTAGAACCTGCTGAATCGCCGATTATTGGTCAAACCAAACGTGGCGAAGCTTTGACGCCTGGACCACATAAAATTCAGGGCATTGGCGCTAACTTTATTCCTAAAAACTTAGACCTCGACTTGGTCGATGAAGTGATGCCAATTGATGCTGCTACAGCAATTGATTGGGCGCGTAAAACAGCAAGCCAAGAAGGTATTTTGGTGGGTATTTCAAGTGGTGCCGCGATGGCAGCAGCAGCTGAACTTGCTGCACGCCCTGAAAATGCAGGTAAAACCATTGTAGTGATTTTACCTGATGGTGGTGAACGTTATTTATCTTCAGTCTTGTTTGAAGATATTTCCGCAGACTAATTAAATATATGAAAAAAAGCTAAACATAAAATGTTTAGCTTTTTTTATACCGTTTAGAAGCTTAAAGGTCTGCGTGTGAAATTTTATCAGGTGTCATGAGGGCTTGGTTGACGTACAGTTTAATCAGACGCTCACGAGAACCGATTGATTTTTGATAATGCGTTGAATTGAGTAACAATGACGCACCGTAGGTCACTGTCCATACATAAGATAAATAGTCACGAATGGACATTGCGCTGTCTAAAGACTTTAAGTAGTCAGAAGTCATGTCTTTAATTTCGATAATACGTTGCTCACGTATTTGATAGAGCTTCTCAAAAAGTTCTTTGAGTTTACGTTCGTTATTGGTTAAACGTTCTTCAATAACGTGCAGTAAAATCGTACGGTTCGAGTTCAACATATTATAAAGCATGTATTCGGAAACATACGTTTTAATATCATTGTTATGCTTTTGAGAAATTTCTAGCAGGCGAGTTTCATTCAAGATAATCAGCTCTAAATAAAGTTGATTTTTACTTTTGAAATGCTTGTAGATCGTACCCTTCGCAATATCGAGTTCCGTTGCTAATTCGCTTAAGGTGATGTCTTGATTATTGTCTAATAATAAAGTCTCAGCCATGGCTAAAATTTTCTCTTTGCGTAATAGAAAATTTTGTTGGCGTACTGAAGTCATTGGCTTATTCCAGTGTATTCCATGAGAACTATAGAGAGGCTATTGAACTTGGTTGAAAATGAAAATTCAACTAAGGTCTTGGATATTACTACAATCGTTTTAAAAATATCCACTTGTTCAACAATAGAAATAAATTCAGGAACATTTTCGAATTTCGTTGTCAATAAATTTGATCTCTAGAGATCAAATTTGGTCCATTGCATTCCTTTTTCGTGATTTTTACACTATTGTCAGTATAGCCACTGTGTTCTTAGAGACGAGAACCTTTAGTGCTAAAGCCTCGAATGCAGTGTGGGTTGATAAATGGATCATCTATCGTATGGATCGATGTCTTATTCACGTGTGTTTGTTTTAATGTCTTTATAGATGACTCGCTTTGAGACGGTAGCACTATGAAAAACATTAAAATAAGATCTGAAACGATTAACCCCTTTGTAATATGAAAAAATAGATAGGGAATGTTTTTAAGTCACTTATTTGGCTTAAAGCAAATAAACCGCAAAAAAGGATGAAATAGAAAATGATTGTTATTGTAGACGGTGTACGTACAGCGATGGGTGGTTTTCAAGGTTCACTGGCGAGCTGTACCGCACCTGAACTTGGTGCGGTGACAATTAAAGAAGTGTTAAACCGTTCTGGCTTACAGCCGACCGATGTGGATGAAGTGATCTTTGGTTGTGTACTTCCAGCAGGTTTAAAACAAGGCCCTGCACGTCAAGCAATGCGTATGGCAGGTCTACCTGACTCAACGGGTGCAACAACCATCAATAAAATTTGTGGCTCTGGTATGAAAGCCGTCATGCAAGCGGCTGATGCGATTAAAGCGGGTTCAGCTGAGATTGTAGTGGCAGGTGGTATGGAGTCGATGTCAAATGCGCCGTACTTACTTGAAAAAGCACGCGCGGGTTACCGTATAGGGCATGGTAAAACAACCGATCACATGTTCCAAGAAGGTTTAGAGGATGCGGAAACAGGTCTGTCGATGGGTGTACTTGCTCAAGAAATGGCAGATAAAAAAGGCTATACCCGTGAGCAGCAGGATCAGTATGCCATTGGCTCTTTAAATAAAGCCGTTGCTGCGATTCAAGGTGGTTTTTTTAAAGATGAAATCGTGCCTGTGACGGTGAGTAGCCGTAAAGGCGATGTTGTGGTTGATCAGGATGAACAACCGCTCAATGCCAAAGTGGATAAAATTCCAACTTTACGTCCGGCATTTAAAAAAGATGGCACGATTACCGCGGCAAATTCGAGTTCTATTTCGGATGGTGCTTCGGCATTGGTTGTAACTTCATCCGAAGTTGCTGACGCACGTGGTCTTAAGCCATTGGCAAAAGTTGTGGCTTATGCAAGTAATTCCCAGCATCCATCTGAGTTCACCATTGCCCCTGTAGGTGCCATTGAGAAAGTTTTAGCTAAAGCAGGCTGGTCTGCGAGTGATGTAGATCTGTGGGAAGTCAATGAAGCATTTGCGATGGTCACAATGCTTGCAATTGATGGTTTTCATTTAGACCCTGCTAAAGTCAATGTGAATGGTGGTGCTTGTGCACTTGGTCATCCATTGGGTTCATCTGGTTCACGTATTATCGTGACTTTGCTGCATGCCTTGAAACGTACTGGTGGGAAAAAGGGTGTAGCTGCTTTATGTATTGGTGGCGGTGAGGCGACTGCTATTGCCGTCGAGCTGCTGGACTAAAACTGTAAATATTCTTAGCTATGCCTGTGAAGAAAATGATTTAAATAGCTATAATTCGGCATGGTCGATTTCATCAAAGGTTCGATTGATTCGGGCCTTTTTTGTTTTGTAAAATATATACAGATGATGCTACATAAATTTTCAGGAAAAGCATCTATTGTTCAGTACAGCTAAAGGTATAATTAATGTGCTTTTATTGTTGGAACGTCTGATATTAGACCTAGATGCCTGTAAAAGTAAGTTTTGAGCATTGGATCATCGCTATAATGGGTAGATGATGGATCGTCTACCATCACCATACATATAAGGAACATTTTTTTCGTGTTTGAACTGGACTGTAAATTACTCAGTATCTTTTTTTACGTTTATAAGTTTAAAAGTGTGTCACTTGCGGCTGATCATCTAGAAATGAGTCAACCGACGGTGAGTAACATTCTGAATAAAATTCGCCAACATTATAATGATCCGCTGTTTTTGCGGATTGGCAATGAAATGGTGCCAACTGAGCTGTCGAAACAGTTATTTCCATTGGTCAGTGAGGCGTTAAACAAGGTTGAAATCATCAATAACTTTACGATTGATTTCGACCAAGCCACTTCACAGCAACAGTTTAGTTTGGCCATGACCGATGTTTCACATTTGGTGTTGTTGCCGAAAATTTCGCAATACTTAAAGAAACATGCGCCGCATATTCGTTTGAATATCCGTCCGATCACCTCTGAAACCAGTTATCAAATGGCAAATGGTGAGATTGATTTGGCGCTGGGTTTTTTACCTCAACTGGAAAATGGCTTTTATCAACAGCAACTGTTCGAGCAGTATTATGTGGTGATTGCTGCCAAAGATCATCCGCGTTTGACAGGTGACAGTATCAGTGCAGCGCAGTACTTGGCTGAGTCACATATCGATATTGATGCGGGCATGGGGCATTACCATATTGAAAATGAACTGCTCAATTTAGAACTAAAACGTGACATTTTAATGCGTTTACCGAGCTATTTAGGGGTCGGCTTGGTGGTACAAGAAACCGATGCGATTGCTACAGTGCCATATTATTTGAGTGAAGTGCTGCTTTCACGTGGCAATTTAAAGATCTTTAATGCGCCAATTGCCTTCCCAAGTTATGGGGTGAAACAGTATTGGCATATGTCTTGTCATCATAAAACCAGTCATCAGTGGCTACGTCACATGTTCCATGAAATTTTAATGAAGTAATTCTTGAAATTTGATGCTTTTTAGTGCGCATAGCGAAAATATGCGTGCTTGAACTCTAAAGTGCCCATTTATTGCTCATAAATAGTATTACGAAGTTTAAAAATCGTAATACTAAATTGGCACAGCCTTTGCATCGTCTAATCTGAAAGAGTGATCTAGGGTTCCGATACATATCTATTTTATGTATGTCTGCGACCGAGAGTTCACGGTTCGAAAGAGCTACACGGAGGGATAAAAGCCCGGGAGGTAAACAGTTACGATTTAGGCAGAGGCGCATGAGCACAATAACTTATCACGACGATAACGCACTATGGACTGAACTTTTACCGGGTGGGCATCACTGGTCTGGGCGTATTCAACGCGGCACAGTGTTACAGTTTAAAGCCTTGGGGGCACAAGCCAACGTTTCTCTTTTCTGTGTCAACAGCGAAGATAAGCTCGAACGTTTTAATATGCCAGATAGCTTAAAGGCACAGCATACGGCATTTCTAAGTACAGGACATGTGTTGTATTCTGACTTAGGTCGGGTTATGGCCTCAATTGTTCATGATGATCATGGTTGGAATGATGCCTTGTGTGGTCCAAGCCGCACAGAACAGATCCAAAAACAATTCGGCACTCATACTTTTCAAGATACACGAAATGAGATGTATCGGAGTGGACGCGACAGCCTGTTGCTTGAAATGACCAAGTTCTCATTAGGTCAAGCCGACCTGTCAGCTACGGTCAACCTATTCTCTAAAGTTCGCCCTGATGATGCAGGCAACTTATCTTATATCGATGTCGATAATACCCATCAAACTATTGAACTGCGTTTTGAGATGGACTGTCTGGTGTTCTTATCTGCTGCGCCACATGGTTTGAGCCAAGCAGCAAAGTATCAGCCTGCCGATATTCAAATGCGCTTATTCAAAGCCTCCGCTTTAGCAGTACACGATGTCTGTCGTGATTCATGCCCGCAAAACCAACGCGGTTTTCAAAACAACGCGCGTTATTACGCATTTGATGTTGTTTAAGCCCAAGGAGAGTACGCATGACCATTTTACAAGCATTTGATCAAGCTGTTTTAAATGAAGTCTGTCCAGCGGGTGAGGCATGGATGGGTGAAGTCAAGAAAGGGCAGTATTTCCGTATTATTGATCTCGAAGGCAATCAAGCGGTCGATACCTTATTTATTTCTGCGAGCAACCCTGAAGAGCGTTACAGTGCAACTGATACTTTAGCCATCAATCAGCAGATTTATCTCGAAAAAGGCACAGCCTTATATACCAACTATGGCAACAAAATTGCCACGATCCATGATGATAACTGTGGTCGTCATGACACCTTAGGCGGTGCTTGTTCATGTGAAAGTAACACCGTACGTTATGCACACGACACATTTCCGATGCACAGCTGTCGCAATAACTTTATGACAGCTTTAGCTTTGCACCCAATTGCGAAAAAGCATGGACTGAATGTTCGTCATATTGGGCCGAATATTAATTTCTTTATGAATGTTCCTGTGAGCAGTGATGGGCATCTCAAGTTTGACGATGGAATATCGGCGCCCGGTAAATATGTTGAAATTCAAGCGGAGATGGATCTCATCGTGCTGATTTCTAACTGCCCACAACTGAACAACCCCTGTAATGCCTACAACCCGACTAAAATTCAACTGATTGTACGTGACGGCAAGGAGTAATCAGCATGTTTAAAAAAGTTCTCATTGCCAACCGTGGTGCAATTGCCTGCCGAGTAATTCGTACATTAAAGAATTTAGGCATTCAGTCTGTTGCGGTGTATTCAGAAGCAGATCGTGATTCCTTACATGTGACTTTGGCTGATGAAGCGGTATTTATTGGTGATAGCCCAGCCAGTCAAAGTTATTTAAATATTGAAAAAATTTTACAGGTCGCGAAAGAAGCAGGTGCTGAAGCCATTCATCCAGGCTATGGTTTCCTGTCTGAAAATGCGGAGTTTTGTGATTTGTGTGAGTCACAGGGCATCGTGTTTCTAGGGCCGAAATCTGCACAAATGCGTAGTTTTGGCTTAAAGCATACTGCGCGTGAACTTGCCATTCAGGCGAATGTGCCATTGTTACCGGGTAGCCAACTTTTAGCAGACGAAGCGGAAGCACTGATCGAAGCAAAGCGTATCGGTTATCCCGTGATGCTGAAAAGTACCGCAGGTGGCGGTGGTATTGGTATGCGTTTGGTGTGGAACGAAACAGAGCTTAAAGATGCTTATGCAACGGTATCTTATTTGGCACAAGCGAACTTTAAAGATGCAGGCTTGTATTTAGAAAAGTTTGTGGAAAATGCGCGTCATATTGAAGTCCAAATTTTTGGTGATGGCCAAGGTTTGGTTTTGGCTTTGGGAGAGCGGGACTGTTCAGTACAGCGCCGTAACCAGAAAGTAATCGAGGAGACCCCAGCACCGCATTTAAATGATGGACAACGTGATTATATTCAGGGTATTGCGATTCAATTGATGCAGTCAGTGGAGTACCGTTCGGCAGGTACGGTTGAGTTTGTGATGGATACAGACACCCAAAAATTCTACTTTTTAGAAGTGAATACACGGTTGCAAGTTGAACATGGCGTGACCGAGCAAGTATTTGCTGTAGACCTTGTAGAATGGATGGTCACTTTAGGTAGTGGTGACTGGACTGCACCAACAGAGGTGCTTAGATCTAAAGGCCATTCGATCCAAGTCCGTTTATATGCCGAAGATCCAATTAAGAACTTTCAACCCAGTGCTGGCTTACTGACCTATGTCGACTTTGACCCACATGCACGCAATGAAACATGGGTCGAAACAGGTTCAAATGTATCTTCCTTTTATGATCCAATGATTGCCAAAATCATTGTGACCCGCGAGAACCGTGAAAGTGCAATTCAGGCCATGAGCGATACTTTGGCAAAAACCTCAGTGGCAGGAATTGAAACCAATCTTGAGTATTTACAAAATATTATTGACTGTGAAGTGTTTAAAGCAGGGACACAGACTACACGTTTCTTAAATACTTTTGAGTGGAAAACCCAAAAAGTTGAGGTATTACAGTCTGGTATTCAAACGTCAATACAAGACGTCAATGGTCGTTTGGGGTACTGGGATGTTGGTGTTCCACCATCAGGTGCGATTGATCCACTATCGTTAAATGTAGCCAATCAACTATTGGGGAATCCATTTAATACCGCGGCGTTAGAATGTACATTACAAGGCCCAACTTTAAAGTTTCACTGTGATAGCCAAATCGTGATTACGGGTGGCGACATGCTTGCGACATTGGATGGTGTTGATGTTGCCATGTGGCAGACCCTTAATGTTAAAAAAGGGCAAATTCTTAAAACAGGTAAAATCACCACAGGTTGTCGAAGTTATATTGGTATTAAAGGCGGATTCAATGTACCTGCCTACCTAGGCTCACAAGCGACTTTTACTTTAGGTCAGTTTGGTGGTCATGCAGGACGCAATTTACTCATTGGAGATATGTTGCCGATTACGGCTTACAGCTCGGTAGAAACTGTTGCACTCAGTGCAGCACAAGTGCCAAGCTTTAGTCAGACTTGGAACATTGCAGTGATGTATGGACCGCATGGTGCGCCAGACTTTTTCACCAAACGAGATATTGAGCGCTTCTTTGAGCAAGAATTTGAAATTCACTTTAACTCAAGTCGTACAGGCATTCGTTTAGTCGGTGAAAAACCTGAATGGGCGCGTACCGATGGTGGTGAAGCAGGACTACATCCTTCGAATATTCATGATAATGCTTATGCCATTGGCGCGATTGACTTCACTGGAGATATGCCAATTATTTTAGGACCCGATGGTCCAAGCTTGGGCGGTTTTGTTTGCCCAGCAGTGGTTGTCAGCTCGGAACTTTGGAAAATTGGTCAGCTTAAAGCGGGCGATAAAGTTAAATTTATCCCAATTTCTTATGATCAAGCACAAGTATTAAATCAAAAATATAGCGCAGCGTTAACAGGGGATACGATTGAAAATGTAGAATTTGCTCCAAGCTTTCATGCTGAAATGGAGACCTTATCAGATGCCGTTTTAGCGACATTAAAAGGTGAGAACGCTAGACCTGATGTGACTTATCGTCCTGCAGGTAATAGTTATCTGTTGGTTGAATATGGAGAGTTGGTTTTAGATCTCAATTTACGCTTCCGTATTCATGCTTTAATGCAATGGGCTAAAGACCAAAGTATCGAAGGAATTATTGATTTAACACCAGGGATTCGTTCGCTACAAATTCACTTTGACTCATTAAAACTTGATCAGAAACATTTGTTAGCATTATTACAACAGGCAGAAAGTGAATTGCCTGATGTGACAGCAATGGAAGTGCCTTCGCGCACAGTCTATTTGCCTTTGGCTTGGGAGGACTCACAAACTCAGTTGGCGATTGAACGTTATATGCAAACAGTCCGTCCAGATGCGCCGTGGTGTCCTGACAATGTAGAGTTTATTCGTCGTATCAATGGTTTAGACTCAAAGCAAGCAGTGAAGGATATCGTATTCAGCACCAATTATTTGGTGATGGGTTTGGGAGATGTGTATTTGGGTGCACCTGTGGCAACGCCGCTGGACCCACGTCATCGTTTAGTAACTACCAAATATAATCCTGCACGTACATGGACGCCTGAAAATGCAGTCGGTATTGGTGGCGCATATATGTGTGTCTATGGTATGGAAGGCCCGGGCGGTTATCAGTTTGTTGGACGTACAACCCAAATGTGGAGTCGTTACCGCAAAAACCCCGACTTTGAACAGGATAAGCCATGGCTACTGCGCTTCTTTGATCAAATTAAATTTTATGAAGTGTCTGAAACAGAACTGATGCAAATGCGGGAAGACTTTAAAGCGGGACGCTTAAAGCTTCGTGTAGAAGATGGGGTTTTAAATCTAAAAGAATATAATGACTTCCTCATTGAAAATGCGGCATCCATTTCAAGTTTTAAAGCGGTACAGCAAGCGAACTTTGAAGAGGAACGCCGTCGCTGGCATGAGGCTGGTTTGGCTGAATATGTTTCTGAAAGCCTAGATGCTGTTTTAGATGACAGTGAAATTCAAATTCCTGAAGGTGGTTGTGCAGTAGAGTCTCACATGCCGGGTTCTATTTGGAAAATTGAATGTTCCTCTGGAGACATTGTGGAAGAAGGGGCAACTTTGGCCGTGATTGAAGCCATGAAAATTGAAATTCCCATTATTGCACCTGAGCGGATGAAGGTTGAAGCCATTACCATTGAAAAAGGGCAAACGGTAAAAACAGGTCAGGTGCTGTTTACACTGGCACCTTTAGCCTAAACTCAAATATCAAGAAATACAAAAAAGGCTGCTTAAGCGGTCTTTTTTTGAATCTGAAAGGTGAATTTATCTAGTGCTGACAATAAATCGTTTTGTTAAATTAAGATTGCAACCCATAACAAAAAATAGATTGTTATGAAATGGTTATAAAATGATGTTTTGAATCAAAATATGCTAATTTAGTGAGACGCTTAAAAACATTATGGCTTGTATGAAAAAAACATTACTCGGCATGTTATTCATGTTAACTTCATCAGTGCTTATGGCAAATACGCCAAGTCAGGCTGAGGATACTCAAGCATCAAATCAAAATAATATTCGTGTAACGACTCGCCCTGAAATTGTGGGCTTATGGGGAATGGAAATTCCAAATAACCGTAAATGCGTTGAATACTATAATTTTAAAAGTAATAGTGATGTTGTGATTAAAAGTGGGGAAGAATGGTCTACGGGAATTTATGATTACCAGCCATCTACCGATAAAAATGTGCAACTGCCTGCTTTGATTTTGCAAGTCAAATTTGACAATAACCAAGTGGATTGTTCTGGGTCTCAAGAAGATCAGACTGGTGAAATGTCTCAGTATTTTGTGAAATGGCAAAGTCCATCGACTATTAATTTTTGTGCCAATGATAAAGCACAGCAATGCTTTGCAACACTACGTCGCGTATTGCCTTAATTAATTGTTTTATAAATAAAAAACCGCGATAAATCGCGGTTTTTTATTTAAGGATCAAGAAAACTATTATTTGTCTTGATTACCTTCAATTTGCTTTAACAAATGCTTTTCAAGGTAGTGAATATCCATCGCTTGTTCACAGAATTTTTCATCTTGAAGAATCAAATCTTTATGCAATGGAATATTGGTTTTAATACCGGTCAGAATCATTTCATCAAGCGCTTGGCGCATTCGAGCAAGTGATGTTTTACGATCCTTACCGTGTGCGATCAGCTTTGCAATCATCGAGTCATAGTATGGCGGAATGCTATAGCCTTGATAGATATGCGAATCAAGACGAATACCTGCACCACCTGGCACATAAAAATTCTCAATTTTACCTGGTGAAGGCAAGAAGGTCGTTGGATCTTCAGCATTGATACGGCATTCAATCGCATGTCCTTTGACTTCAACTTGATCTTGTTCAATTTCAAGACCTAAGCCACCAGCAATGCGGAGCTGTTGTTCAATAATGTCGATACCTGTCACCATTTCAGTTACAGGGTGCTCAACTTGAACACGTGTATTCATCTCAATAAAGAAGAATTCACCATCTTCAAACAAGAACTCGAATGTACCTGCACCACGGTACTGCATTAATTTACAAGCATTTACGCAAGCTTCTAAAATGTCAGCACGTGCTTGTTCAGGTAAATTTGGCGCTGGCGCTTCTTCTAACACTTTCTGATGGCGACGCTGTAAAGAGCAGTCGCGGTCATAGAGGTGAATTGCGTGGCCATTACCGTCGGCAAGAACTTGGACTTCAACGTGACGAGGTGTTTGTAGGAAACGTTCCATATACACCGTGTCATCGCCAAACCACATTTCAGCATCACGCTGTGCGGCTTGAACGGATTCGAGCAGGGTATCGACACGTTCTACAATACGCATACCACGACCACCACCACCAGAAGCAGCTTTCACGATCAATGGGAAACCAATTTCTTTAGCTTCAGCCAGCGCATTTTGCGGTGTAACCGCATTTGCAGAACCCGGTACGGTTGGAACACCTGCTTTACGCATTGCAGTAATTGCAGAAACTTTGTTACCCATCAAACGGATGTGTTCAGGGCGTGGTCCAATAAAAATGAAACCTGAGTTTTCTACAATTTCAGCAAATTCAGCATTTTCTGATAAGAAGCCATAACCTGGGTGAATGGCATCTGCACCTGAAATTTCAGCTGCTGTAATAATGGCAGGAATATTCAAGTAGCTTTCGCTGCTTGCACCCGGTCCAATACATACTGCTTCATCTACAAAACGTAGGTGCATTAAGTCTTTGTCGGCATCTGAATAGATACCTACAGTCTTAATCCCTAAAGTTTTGCAGGCACGGGTGATGCGAAGGGCAATTTCACCACGGTTTGCAATTAAAACTTTTTGCAACATTATAAGTCCCCGTCTATTACGCGCGGTAGCGGAATAATGGTTGACCGAATTGGATCACTTCGCCGTTTTTCACTAAAATTTCTTCAACCACACCGCTTTGCGTTGCTTCAATCGGGTTCATGATTTTCATTGCTTCGATAATACCAAGTGTTTCACCAGCAGTGATGGTTTGACCGACTTTAACAAATGGCGCTTCACCTGGGCTTGGAGCCGCATAAAACACACCAACCATTGGAGAAGTTTCTACAGCACCACGTGGTGTTTTAGCCGCTGGAGCCTGAGCAACAGGAGCTGCCATAGCAACAGGAGCACCAGCTGCAACAACTGGACTGCGACGAGTCAGCGCAATCGATTGATCACCTTCTTTAACTTCAATCGCTTGTAAGTCAGATTCAATCATCAGGTCGATGAGTTTCTTGATTTTACGAATATCCATGTGACAGTATTCCTAATTATGATTGCGTAGAGGGTTGAATTTTAGTGAGAGCGTAATTGAGCGCAGCGCTATAACCTTGAGCACCTAAGCCACAAATAACGCCAACGGCTTTATCTGATAAATATGAATGATGTCTAAACACTTCGCGCGCATGAACATTCGATAAATGAACTTCAATAAATGGGATGGCTACACCAAGCAGGGCATCACGTAGAGCAACAGAGGTATGCGTGAGTGCAGCAGGGTTAATAATAATAAATTGGACACCATCCGCTTGGGCTTGATGAATACGGTCGACAATGGCACCTTCCCAATTACTTTGAAAAGTGTCGAGAGAAATTGAAGCATTTTCAGCTTGTACAATGAGTTGCTGATTGATGTCGTTCAGCGTTAGAGAACCATAGACCTCTGGTTCGCGCTTTCCTAGCAAATTTAGATTCGGTCCATGAATAACCAAAATGGTCGAACTCATTTAGCTTGCTCCATTTATAAATTGCAATAAATCTTTGCAAGATGGCTGCAAAGTTTGCGTATTATGGCATAAAGTTCTACATTTTTTTTATAGTTTGTTTGAATTGACGTAGATGCTTAGTGCCAAACTTCGGCAATATAATGTAAATTTTGCAAGGAATTGGCAATGTTAAAAGATTACAAATTTTCGGATTATTACTCTTTTTTACATTGTAAGCCAAATTGACCAAAAGCAGCAGATTTGTTTTCGTTTTGTGCCACAGGTGCAACTCAAGTCTTGAAAAGAGGGCAATTCAGACTTCTTAGTCGGTAGCTCTCTCTGCATCAGATCTAGATCAATTCTTATATGGCTAAACTGTATATCAAAATAAAACTGAAGTCTGATATGGTTTGTATATGTAGATGATCTGATCAATTTATTCTAGCTCTTTTGGCTGGCTGGACGACCATGATCAATTCAGTTGCTAAGCTTTATTGGATCAATATTGAACTTAAAGAATATCACTTTAATCAATTAAAACATTAACTTGTTACGTTAAAATGTATATGGACGTTTTTGTCTGTTGTTAAAGTCTATTTAGCTGACGTCATTAACTTTTAGAAAAAACTGAAAAACTTGAAACAGTAAGTGGACAATTAAGGTTTCTAACGGTGCTTTTCAGCATCCTCTTGGTTGAGAGATTTTACCGTTAAATAAGCAAAAGACTGTAGAAAAATTACTGAGTAGCAGTTTGTATTGGAAAAATATCCTCCTATTGCGTCAGGGCTTATGCTGTGAGAGAAGATTTTATAAAAGAAAACGATTGGCTATTTTGCTCATTTTAGCTGTGTAGATTCGGCTTTACATGATGGGATCTAGTGAGTTTAGGATTGGCAATAAGTGAAATTCCGAAGATATGATTTTGAAATCATAATAATTTTAGTTTGTTTTATATACAATTTTTGAGTTTTAATGATTTTAAGATGAAAAACAGAATGAGCTAAAGCCATCATCTTTTTAATGCTGAGTTTTACGCATTCTTACCTCTTTATTTAAATAGATAAAAAAAACAGCCCATGTTGGGCTGTTTTGCGTTCAGATCTAGATCATTAAGCAATAAAGTCTAAGATGGCCTGATTGAAGGCTTTGGGCTGTTCGATATTTGAAATATGAGAGGCATCGATTTCAAATAGGGCACTACTTCGGATGTGATTCACCATGTACTGTGCATCTGAGACTGTTGTTACGGGGTCTTTACGCCCTGCAATAACAAGTAAAGGCACTTGAATGCTTTCGAGTTTTTCACGTAAATCCGCTTTAGCCAAAGCTTCACAGCAACTCGCATAACCTTCTGGGCTGCCAGCACCTAAGTCGTTTGAAAGCGCTGCTACAGTTGCTGCGTTGCTTTGGATAAAGGGTTCGGTAAACCAACGGCTCGCAGCTGTCGATGCAATGGGTTCTAAACCTTGGGTACGTACTAACGATGCACGATCATTCCATGCTTGTTCATTGCCAATTTTGGCTGAGGTATTACATACAATGGCGCGGTGAAAACGTTCAGGTTTATGAATGACTAACCACTGACCTGTAAGTCCGCCCATTGAAATGCCGCAGAAAATGGCTTTCTCAATGTTTAAATGATCCAGTAAATGTATCAGGTCTAGACCAAGTTGTTCAATATCATATGGCCCTTGAGGTGTGGAAGACTGGCCATGCCCGCGAGTGTCATAGCAAATCACAAAATAGTTTTTCTGGAAAAAAGTAATTTGTGGTTTCCACATGTTGAAGTTTGTGCCTAGCGAGTTTGAAAAAACGATCGCGGGATTTTTGGGGTCACCAAAGGTCTGATAGTGAATTTCGGCATTATTTGAAGTAAAACTTGGCATATGCTTTTCCTTAATTCATTAAAAATTTTGAGTGTTTCCACTGTTATTCTCAGCAAAAGTGTTATGAGCAGAAACACCACGTCAGATTAGAAGGAGGATTAAACGCGCTGAATAATCAGCGCAATGCCTTGACCAACACCAATACACATCGAACATAGCGCATAGGTTCCACCTGTTTGCTCCAATTGGTTCAGTGCAGTCGTGACCAAACGCGCACCCGATGCACCCAACGGATGACCAATCGCAATTGCACCACCATTTGGATTCACTTGTGTGGTGTCATCTACCAGACCAAGGTCACGGGTTACGGCTAAAGCTTGTGCAGCAAAGGCTTCATTCAGCTCAATCACATCCATCTGCTCTAATGTCAGATTGGCTTGTTTAAGAAGCTTCTTAATCGCAGGTGCTGGGGCAAAGCCCATGATGCGTGGTTCAACCCCCACTGCTGTTGAAGCAATGATTTTGGCACGCGGTTTAAGTTGGTACTGCTGAATCGCTTGTTCCGAAGCAATCAGTACAGCAGCTGCACCGTCATTGATGCCTGATGCATTCCCCGCAGTGACGGTGCCTTCTGCTGTCACAACTGGCTTCAGTTTTGCCAAACCTTCTAAGGTGGTCGATGCACGTGGATGTTCATCCGTGTCGACCACAATCGGATCACCCTTACGCTGTGGAATATTCACAGAGATGATCTCATGTGTAAAAAAGCCTTGAGCTTGCGCGGTTGCGGTGCGCTGTTGACTCGCCAAGGCAAACTGGTCTTGATCTGTGCGATCAATATTAAATTGTTGTGCCACGTTCTCCGCGGTTTGCGGCATGGTGTCTACACCATACATCGCTTTGAGCTTAGGATTGATAAAACGCCAGCCCATGGTAGTGTCTTCAATCTTCTGGCTACGGCCATAAGCGGTTTCTGATTTGCCCATGACAAAAGGTGCACGAGACATACTTTCGACGCCACCTGCAATGATCAGATCGGCTTCACCTGCTTTAATCGCACGCGCTGCCATGGCAATCGCATCGAGTGATGAGCCACATAAGCGATTCACTGTCGTGGCAGGAACTTCAACGGGTAAGCCTGCAAGGAGTGCTGACATACGCCCCACATTACGGTTATCTTCACCCGCTTGGTTGGNGGTTTCTGATTTGCCCATGACAAAAGGTGCACGAGACATACTTTCGACGCCACCTGCAATGATCAGATCGGCTTCACCTGCTTTAATCGCACGCGCTGCCATGGCAATCGCATCGAGTGATGAGCCACATAAGCGATTCACTGTCGTGGCAGGAACTTCAACGGGTAAGCCTGCAAGGAGTGCTGACATACGCCCCACATTACGGTTATCTTCACCCGCTTGGTTGGCACAACCATAAATCACGTCATCGACTTGGGTCCAATCTACACTTGGATTACGTTGCATTAAGGCTTGAATTGGCACTGCACCCAAGTCATCGGCACGGATCGGAGCGAGTCCACCTGCATAACGTCCGAATGGGGTACGGTGTATTATGATGGCATATATATAAAATACCCGCCAAATAGCATTTATAATGGCTTGTAAAATGCTAATTTATAAATAATTTTATATTTACACTAAAAACACAGATAGCCATTGGCATATTTGTCTTGTAAAAACTTTGCTATAAAGCATGACTGAGTTACATATGAATAACCTTAAAATATTAATTAAGAAGCTATCTAATCATGCGCGTGTTGCTCTAGAGAAGTCTGCAAATAGTTGTATTAATCAACAAAATTATGAAATCGAAATTGAGCATTTTTTTCTTGAATTATTAGAACAACAAGAACCAAATGATCTCCACTTATTATTTGAAAAATATAAAATTTCCCATGATTTTTTAGTTAAGGATTTACAACTCAGTCTTTCCCAGTTACCTAAGGGAAATACTCGCACCCCAATATTTGCTCAATCCATTATTCGTTTATTGGAGCAAGCGTGGCTACTTGCTTCAGCCGAACAAAATCCTGTCATTCGAACAGGTCATATTTTGGTAGCACTTTTAACAGCACCAGATTTGCATCAAATGGCATTACGCGCTTCGAGCCAATTTGAACTGTTTCCGATCGATACAATGAAGCATAAATTTTTGGACCTATGCTCAAACAGTATTGAACAAGACGTTTTACAGGAAACAGCGCCAAGCGAGAGCATTGAGCCTTCAGAGCATTTGGCTAAAAACAAAACGCCAGCACTTGATCAATATACAATTAACCTAACCCAAAAGGCACAAAGCGGTCTTATCGACCCTGTTATCGGTCGTGAGTTTGAAATACGTTTAATGCTCGATATCCTAATGCGTCGACGCCAAAATAACCCCATCTTAACTGGTGAACCGGGTGTAGGAAAAACGGCTGTCGTTGAAGGTTTGGCATTAAAAATTGTGAACAACCAAGTGCCTGATGCTTTAAAAAATGTTCAACTGCATACGCTTGATATGGGACTATTACAAGCAGGTGCCAGTGTAAAAGGTGAATTTGAAAATCGCTTGAAACAAGTGATTCAAGAGGTTCAGTCAACTACCCATCCTATAATTTTATTTATTGATGAAGCTCACACTTTGATTGGCGCAGGAGGTCAAGCAGGCCAAAATGATGCTGCCAATCTATTAAAACCCGCACTGGCTCGTGGTGAGTTACGTACCATTGCAGCAACCACATGGGCTGAATATAAACAATATTTTGAAAAAGATGCAGCGCTCAGTCGACGCTTTCAAGTCGTTAAAGTTGAAGAACCAAGCGAAGATGTCGCCATCGATATGTTACGTGCCATGCTACCAGTCATGGCCAATCATTTTAATTTAAATATTGATGATGAAGCCATCGTCACAGCCGTACACTCTTCACATCGTTATATTAGTGGTCGTCAACTCCCAGACAAAGCAATTAGTGTACTGGATACAGCCGCAGCGCGTGTAGCACTCACTCAGAATGCACAACCTGTAAAGTTAGATCAGATACTTGCTCAACAACATAATCTCAAACTTGAATATGAGATTTTAGAAAATGAACATAAAAATTTACCGATTCATCATGAGCGCTTGCACGATTTGAAGCAAAAACTAGCGCAGCTTGAGTGCGAAATTGAACACACTCAAACTCAGTGGCAAAAAGAAAGAGCGCTTGTTGAACAGATAAAACGACTCCAACAAGATACAACAGCTAACAACGATCAAAAAGAGATTGCTGCGCTTCGTGAAGAATTAAGCAATGTACAAGGCCAGAACCCCTTAGTGTTTGAGCGTGTTAATGCACAAATCATTAATGAAATTATTTCAGACTGGACCGGTATTCCTGTGGGTAATATGGTGAACGATGAAATAAAACAAATTCTCAGCTTAGAAAGCAAACTGGCTGAGCGTGTTATGGGACAAGACTCTGCCCTACATCAACTGGTTCAGGGAATTAAAACATCTAAAGCAAAATTGGATGATCCTAATAAACCGCAAGGCGTGTTCATGTTGGTGGGGCCAAGTGGTGTCGGTAAAACCGAAACCGCACTTGCGCTGGCGAGTGAGCTTTATGGTGGAGAATCCCACCTGATCACTATTAATATGTCTGAATATCAAGAAGCACATACCGTTTCTTCTTTAAAAGGTGCTCCACCTGGATATGTTGGATATGGTCAAGGTGGTGTGCTGACTGAAGCAGTTCGCCGCAATCCTTATAGTGTGGTTTTATTGGATGAAATTGAAAAAGCACACAACGATGTTCAAGAACTCTTTTATCAAGTTTTTGACAAAGGTACGCTTGAAGATGGTGAAGGCCGAATCATCGACTTTAAGAATACCACCATTATTTTGACCTCGAATGTAGGTTCGAATGCCATTATGCAGGCCTGTTTGAATCAACCGATTGAGACATGGCCAACCGCGGAAAGCTTAGCAGAGCAGTTAAAACCAAGTTTATATAAACAATTTAAACCTGCTTTTTTAGGGCGCATGCGTATCGTTCCCTATTTCCCACTGCATGATGATTTACTGGTTCAAATTATCCATCATAAAATCAAGAAAATAACCTCTCGCCTTGAGAAGCAGTACCAAACCAAAGTTCAATATTCAGAGGAACTGGTAGAACTGTTATTAAGTCGCTGTACGGAAGTCGATAGCGGCGCACGAAATGTTGATCACATTTTGAATGCCAGTATATTGCCTGCTTTAGCCACAGAAATATTGATGGCTTTGGCAGCAGATCATTTGCCTAAAGTTATTCAGATTGATATCAAAGATGATGAAATTACTTATATTTTAGATCCTGTCGAAAAAACCACGGCTAAAAAGAAACAACATCCTGCTAAAAAGAAAGCGAATCAAATTTAATAGAATATAGAGTGTAAAATTATGAGCTTAGAAATCGAGCCTTTATTGTCTCCTATCTCAAGCGATCAACTATGTGGACAAGACTTGTCTTTTTCCAATGAATTCCACGCTATCAAAATTGCAAAAACTCAGGATGATCCACTACTCGATCAAGGCGATTGGGTCGCTGAACCTAAGCAAGCAGACTGGCAGTTCGTTGAACAAAAATCTATCGAGCTTCTGACAGAAAAATCGAAAGATTTACGCTTATTAGGTTGGATACTTGAAGCGTGGTCAAATTTATACGGATTCGAAGGCACTGCAAAAGCCCTAGAGCTTATGCACCGGACGTTAAATGAGTATTGGACACAACTTCATCCTGAAATTGAAGAGGACGATTTAGATCAACGTCTGGGCTTATTACAAGGTTCAATTAATCATTTGATTCCACTGATTAAACAAGTCGCTATCGTGAATGTTCCTGCATTTTCACTCAGTGATTATGAAGCCTTACTGAGACAAAAAAACCATTTGTTGAAACAAGTAGAAAGTTATACGGATGATGCCAATAGCTCTCAGATTTTGGAACAGTTTGAGCAGAGTTTGTTCAACACATCAAAATCATTTCAATATCAGAACTATCAACATTTTTCGGCGATTCTGGCTGAATGGTCAATTTTAAAAAATGTGTTAGATACCTTAATGGGCTTAGACGCACCAAGCTTTGCTGCTATTGATACTCAGCTTGAAAACATCCACACCAGTTTAAAAAAGCTCTATAAAACCGATGTTTTTACCCAACCTGTAATGGCGACACAAACATCTGAGTCTTCTGCTGCCGCAACGATAACAACACAGGCACTTTCATTTACTCAGCACAAAGAACAAGAGATTGACATGAACACCGTCCATCCATCCAAAGGCTTTCAGGTTCAACCGCAAAATCACTTGGCAAACCGTGAACAAGCCATGCGGGTATTACAAGAAATTTCTGACTATTTCCAAGCCAATGAACCGCATAGCCCCGTAAGCTATATGTTACAGAAAACCATCAAGTGGAGTCAGATGCCACTACATGAGTGGTTAAATCAAGTCATTAAAAACGAAAATCCACTGCATAACGTCCAAGAATTACTGGGCGTGCAACAAGCAAATGAATCAAACGATTGGTAATCTAAATGTTTAAAGCAGAAAAAATACTTTGGGGTGAAGGTCTATTTTTACGTCCTCAACATTTTCAATTACAAGATGCGTATCATGAACAACGTCTGAATCATACCATTCGTTCCACAATTCCATTTGCCTATGGCATTCAAAATACTCAATTTGATGAGGCTCAGTTACACACACATATCTTGGCACTCGAAAGTATTAGTATGATTTGGCAAGATGGTGAAATCTATCAAGCGCCGACACGTGATTTACTGCCTGAGCCAGTGTTATTAGATGAACTGAATTTACGTGGCGAAATCCTAGTTTATTTAGCCTTGCCGATTGTACAAGCCAATAAGAAAAATGTGAGCGCTGAAAATAGTGCGCAGTTCGGTCGCTACCACTCTTACCTGACCTCAACCCACGATTTATTTACAGATGCAACTGCAGCAGATATCACCTTATTGCGCCGCCGTGCAGAGTTTCGCTTGTTAGAGGCGAACGTAGAACCGAATCAAGAGCTGGATGGTTTTTTGTATTTAGCTTTAGCAAAAATTAAACGTCAAAGCTCAGGTCAATTTGAATTTGATCGTCATTTTATTCCGCCTATCTTGCATATCGAATCTTCTGAAAATCTTATCTCGAGTTTGAAACGCAGTTTAAATGTCATCAAAGCGAAAATTAAGACCATTCAAAGTAATAATCGAGAAAATGAGCAAAAGCTGATTGAGTTTCGCTCTGGCGACATTGTGTCATTTTGGTTGGTCAATGCACTCAACACAGCACACGCGACGTTGAATCATTTATTGCAATATCCACATATCCATCCAGAGCGACTGTTTTTTGAATTATTACGTTTAACAGGCTCATTACTGACCTTTTCAACGGCTCATGAGGTTGATCATTTACCTCGCTACCAACATCATAATTTACAAGAAAGTTTTAGTCAGCTCGATGTCATTCTACGTGAGTTATTAGATACGATTATTTCAAACCGCTATATCAGCATTCAATTGAAAGAAACGCGACCATCTTACTGGTTAGGCAGTTTAGAGTCAGACAAAATTACTCGAGATTCAAGACTTTACTTGGCTGTTTCTAGCAGCATGATGCAAAGTCACGAACTAATTCAATTGGTTCCGTTACGCTTTAAAGTGGGCAATACCGTAGATGTTGAACAACGCGTCATCGCCGCACTACCTGCAGTTCCTTTGCATCATTTAATGCAGGTTCCAACCGCTATTCCAGTGCGATCTGGTGTGAGTTACTTTGAAATTGAACCAAATAATGACTTATACCAACGTATGTTGGATGCCGAGTCGATTTGTATTTATATTCCGGCAGGTTTCCAAGATATTGCTGTTGAATTGATTGCTGTGATGAATGGCTAAGGAAATGAATCATGAATAATGCCCCTTCACTTTTTGATGATGGACAAATTGGAACTGGTTCAATTACTCAGCCCATGACCGCCAAAGTCACCAGTACAAACAACTTGGTCGACTTACTCCATGATGGTTTTTATATTGTATTTTTATTAAAAAACAAATATATACCAAGTAGTTCGACAGAATTTCGCGAAAAAATCATTGCCCTACTCAACCGTTTTGAAAACCAAGCCCGAAAATTACAATTTTCATCAGATGACATTCAAGATGCTAAATATGCTTACTGTGCATTATTAGATGAAACCATTGTGACTCAGCAAGATGCACAATTTTTCGAGCTACAAAATAGTTGGTTAATCAGTCCCTTACAGCTTAGTTTATTCGGCTCGCAACTTGCGGGTTATCGTTTTTTCGAAATTTTAGAAGAGTTACGCCGTAAAGGAAATAGTCGATTAGCCGCACTTGAAGTTTATCATTACTGCATGCTTCTAGGTTTTCATGGTAGATATCGTATTGAGTCTATAGAAAATTTAAACCATTTGGTCGCACGTGTGGGCGATGAAATTGACTATTTGAAGGGAAAAAAGGCAGCCTTTTCTCCTTTTGCATCGCTCCCCGATCAAATTAAACACATGATTCACCGTGAACTTCCTTTTTACTGGATTTTACTTTTTCTAATCGTATTCGCTCTCTTATCCTTTGCGGGCTTACGCTATATGTTATCAAAGCAAAGTACGAATTCTTTAGCCACATATGAAAATGTCATTTCTACGCCAACAGAACAGGCACATATTACTATTCATTTACCCTAAGAACTAATTCCATGGCTCATGAAAAACGGACTTCAGTCAAAATTTTGACGTCTACAAAAAAGAAAAATATTTCACCTATGCTCTATGCGTTTGGTGGTTTTTTGAGTGGTGTCGTATTGATGGCCACCCTTGGTTTTACTTACTTTTTTACACAACAAAAAAATGATTCAATACACGTTAATCAAAGTTCTAGCGTCGATGTCACTGAACCCTCAGTCAATAATGAAGCCCCATCTCAGGAACCAGAAGCTATTTTTGAAGTGACTAAAGTCGTCCCTTCTAAAAGTTTTCAACCTTCAAATGTAACTGAGCCGCTTTCTGATTTTCCTCAACCCAAAGAAGATGAATTAAGCAAAGCTTTTCTTCGTCCAGCTGAAACAGTTGCTGCACCATCGAGGAAGAGTGCTAGTCCGCAGCCCTTACCAAAAGAAAATAAGAAACAAAACTCGTCAACGCAAAGTTCGGCCGCACCGAAAGATAAAAATCACGACAAAGTAGCCAAAGCAGAACAGGCAGTGGAAAAATCCGAAGAATCTCCCACAGGTAGTGTACAAACCAAGATTACAACTCGTACCGTCGAAGCCCCAATGCCAGCTACTATCAGACTATGATTTATGCTCTTTTTTTGCTTTTTCTAATCCTGGCACTAGGGCTAGGTTTAGCACTGTCCTATGAACTTAGAGCAAAATTAGCAGGCTTTTTTGTTGGGTTAATTCCTCAAGGAAAACAAAGATTTCAATCCGCTCGTCATTTTGCACAGCATATAAATCATGCTGCTGACCCTGAGCAATTGCAATCGCATTGGCATATTCAACAGTGGTGGATATTGGTTGCGGGTCTACTTCTATTTGCCAGCATCTTAATGTTTGCTTTTACCAGTCCAATCACGCCCACTAAAATTGAAGCGGATTATTTAAGACAATCGGATCCACAAATTTATGCCCTACTTGATGGACAAATTTTGTCTCCGCCACCAGAGATCGAAGAATCCTTAGTTGCTGCGGCCATAGTTGAAGCAAGTCTGCTGGAGCAAACGGATCTTAATAATAATTCTATTCAAGCCAGTGCTTTGAATTACGACCCAAGTATTCAGGATGTTCATTCAACTCATTCACATGACAATTTAGCAACGGCTGATCGTAAGTGGCACAAAATGAACCCACGCTATAAACAACGTCTACTGATGGTATTTAAAATAATGCGTGAGCAGCATGGATATGAACTGGTTTTACTGGAAGGCTATCGTAGCCCGCAGCGTCAGAATTCTTTAGCCAGCAATAAAAATACGACTTTGGCTCGTGGTTATCAGAGTTATCACCAATTTGGATTGGCGGCGGATGTCGCATTTAAGCGGGATGGAAAAGTCGTTATTTCTGAACGAGACCCATGGGCGATGCGTGGCTATCAGCTCTATGGTGAAGTTGCAGAATCTGTAGGTTTAACTTGGGGCGGGCGTTGGAAGTCGATCCAAGACTATGGCCATACTGAATATCGAATGCCTAATTTAAAGAAAACTGCGGAAATGGCTGAAAAGCTGACCTCTGAAGGACAACTTTCAGCTGCGAATTTGAGTTAATCAGGTTGAAGGCTGACTCAAATATTGAGTGATGATTTGCAGAACTTGCGCAGTTTTCTCTGCATGTAACCAATGTCCAGCATCTGCCACCGTCTGAATCTGGGCTTGAGAAAACTGCGATTGGATAGCTTCTATATATTCTGGCTTTTCTACATAAGGTGAGTTTCCACCACGTATAAATAATGCAGGCTTATGCCATGTCTCTATATTTTCCCATGACAGAATTTGGATATAGTTCTCATAAAGTGCGTCTACATTAAACAACCACTTCCCTTTGCTAAAGGATTTCAGAAGAAACTGAATCACCATTTCTTCTTTGAGATATTCACGCATGATTTCTATGGCTTGTTGACGTGTTTCAATATCTGCTTTTTGTACTGCAAAGAGCGCTTTAAAAATTTGCTCATGATGATTTTCTTTATAAGCAATAGGCGTAATATCCAACACCACCAATTGATTTAGTCGATCTCTTGCGAGCTCTGTCACTTTCATCACCAGCTTTCCACCCATAGAATGCCCGATCAAAGAAAAGTGCTCGATATTGAGTTCATCTAAAGTTTCAATTAGATCAGCTGCCATTGCCTCATAGTTCATCACATGTGAATGTGACGATAATCCATGATTACGTACATCTACCTGTAATACATGGTAGCTTGAATAAAACTCCCGAGCTAACATCCCTAAATTACTCAAACTGCCAAATAAACCATGAACAAAGACTAGTGTTTTTGCAGCTGGCTGTTCATTTTGATGAAATTGATGATTTAGGATCATATGAAACTTACTTTATTCGATTTCTATAGATATTGAATTCTTAATGGAAATAAATCAAATGACTTTTTATATTAAGCTCAATTTTACTTAGGCTATTTGGTGTAAGATATTTGCTTAGGCTAAATTTAAAGGCATGATGTACATTACATGTCTGTTTAATATCAGATTAGATTTTTGAATCAGATTTTAAGCAAGTGAAAAGATGCCGAATGCCTTAAGTCTTGCTACTTTTCTATTTTAAAAATAATTCAGCGGAATTTTTAAGTAAGAAATACCATTGTCTTCTGGTTGAGGGAACTTGCCTGCAAACATATTGATTTGAATTGCTGGTAATATCAATTTGGGCATGCTTAACGTTGTATCACGGCGGTTTCTCATCTCGACAAAATCAACTTTTCTCGTTGTAGTATTGATATGGATGTTTTTATGCTTTTGCGAATAAACCGATGTCTCATATTGGTATTGATCACGACTTTCGGGTAAATAGTCATGGCATAAGAACATCCGCATTTGATCTGGCAATGTGTACAAAGTCTTCACCGAGTCAAATAAAGCCGCCGCACTCCCCTTTGGGAAATCACAACGTGCTGTTCCATAGTCAGGCATAAACAACGTGTCTCCCACAAAAACAGCATCACCAATGACATAACTGAGGCACGCGGGCGTATGTCCAGGCGTCGGAATATTATAAGCTTCTATATTGCCTATCAAAAATGTCTCGTGATCTGCAAAAAGGTAATCAAACGACTGCGTAGCGTTTAAATTTTTAATATCTAAGTGATAAATCTCACCAAAAGTTTGTTGTACGATCTCGATCTTACGACTAATCGCAATTTTTCCACCTAGCTTTTGCTTTAAGTACTGAGCAGCACTTAAATGATCTGCATGAACATGTGTTTCTAAAATCCAGTCTACGCTTAGGCTATTTTTCTGAATATAAGCAATGATTAAATCGGCCTGCTCTGTTTTGGTCGTTGCCGATGCTGCATCATAGTCCAACACACTATCAATCACGGCGCAGCGCCGAGTTTCTGGATCGCTCACTACATAACTAAACGTATTGGTCTGTGTATCAAAAAATGCTTTTACTTGCGCGGTTTGCTTCATGGCATTTTCTCCATCACTTTACGATGTAATAGCACACCGACGAACATCGCAATTATAAAATAGATCGCTTGATAATAACCCAGTCCAATCAAAGTAAAACTCGGCGCAGGACAAATTCCCGCAATTCCCCAGCCTATACCAAATAGCAAACTTCCCAAGATCAGTTTTCTGTCGATTTTCGTATTTTTAGGAAGTTGTATGGCTTCACCATAAAAGGTTTGTGGATGTGGCTGACGTACAGCTTTTTGAAAAGGAATAAATGCAATCGCAATCGCCCCCATCATCACAAAAGCTAGACTGGCATCCCATTGCCCAAAAATATCTAAAAAACCAATCACCTTC
Source organism: Acinetobacter sp. 8I-beige (assembly GCF_902505955.1). Lineage (NCBI taxonomy): Bacteria > Pseudomonadati > Pseudomonadota > Gammaproteobacteria > Moraxellales > Moraxellaceae > Acinetobacter > Acinetobacter sp. 8I-beige. The sequence goes on from NZ_LR732792.1 coordinate 524,449, forward strand.
GCAGGATTCGACATTTCTGAAAGCATGAGACCGATTGAAAATAATCCACCCCAAATGAATGCCCAAACATTTTTCATTTTAGATTGCTCCAAGCATATGACGGATGACATATACAGTGATAAAGCCTGCGAACATAAAACTAATCGTAGCGATGATTGAACGTTTGGATAAGCGGCTGATACCACAAGTACAACCAGAGCCTAAGCGAGTTCCAAAGCCTACCAATATGCCTGCAATGATTAACATGAAAGGTGTAGCTTTAATGTGGATTTCTGGCTGAATAAAAGCTGCATATATAAAAGGAACAATGAACAAGCCCAATAAAAACCACAGTGCAGATGTATTTATGATCCCTTTTAAGTTTACAACTTGTGAGACCAGACCACTGATTCCTGCAATTCGTCCATTGGTATATAAGTATCCGACGGCGGAGATGCCGAGTAATATTCCACCTATAAAAGACCACGCAAAATCATGCATTGGTAAGCACCTTAAAACAATATATGTTTTTATAATATATTTAATTAAAAAATAATCAAGCACCCTTTGTATCTATCGATGCTATGTACGTCTATGGCCACTGTCTACGGGGCCCTTTCATCTGGATTTAGATATTTGAATGGGTACTAGCTGTTCGTTCTCGAAACTTTTCATCTTTTAGATAACACCTTAAAGCATTTTTTACATAGTTATTCTTCACAATCATGCAAAAATCTTGAATATATCCCCGAGAGATTTTGTATTCAGCCCTTTTTTAGATTAGATATACTTAACTTATCTCGTTTTATTTCATTATAGTTTTCATTTAAAGAAACTGAATAGAGTTATGGGTACATCTCTACATCATGAGTATTATTCTGAGTTTATAAAACACATTCGCAACTTTTGAATATTTTTTTATGCGGGCAGACACATGAAAAGTGATGAAATAATCGGCTCTTTTTCTGAGCAGTTTATTGAAATTCTGATAATACCCGTTCTGCAAACCATATTGGGAGCTTAGACACGGCGGCATTCATCTTTAGGGTTTCAGCTGCTTCAATTTCAGCAAGAAAAGACGCTTGTATACCGTCAGAAGAGTTATCAAACAAGTAGGCGCGATCGCAGCACTCTATAGCTTGCATGAGCAGATCCATACTACGGTAGTAACGTTCAATAATTTTCTGCTCAGGAACAGGATGGCCACCCACACTGACGCGATACTTGACTCGGGCAATATTGATTTGTGGGTCTACCGTTGAGACATAATATAGATAGGTTTTATAGCCCTGACGTTTCGCTTCTCGGAGAAATTCAACTTTAGAGATATGTGACATTACCGTCTCAAAAGTAAAACTGACTTTTAAGCGCAGAAATTCAAGCCGGATATAGTCAATAATGCGTGCACAGAGATAAGAATCGATTTCATTAGTTTTAAACTCGATCTTCCATTCATCTAGCACAATTGGTTCATGCGCAAGTAAGGCCACGAACTGTCCCGCTTGAGGACGCTTCTTACTTTTTAGAAAAGTGACCAACTCTGAAGCTTTTAAAGAAGGATGATAATGCAATAAATCAATGCGTTGACTCTTTCTTAAGTTTTGTTCCAGTTCATCTGCATTTAAATATGCCCCAATATGTTGGGGCAAGAGGTAATCTTTAACAGTGCTTTTACCAGAACCATTCGGCCCTGCAAACATTCTTATTCTAGGTTGTCGAGGTGGCATATCAATCTATACGGTTGCGTGTTTCTTTTTACGTGTCAGTGTCGGTAAAACGCCTACATCGACATAAGCATGACTTAAGTCTTGTAAAACAGTTTCATTGCCATGAATATCGCGTTCAACCAACTGCTCAGCTTTTGCATAAACTACAGACGAACGAGTGGTTGCTTTTTGAAAAGCATCATGAAAAGCATGAATGGCAAGTTTAGGAATCATATCATCCTCATATTTGCCTACTTTAATGTCGGTATAAGCTGCCATACACCAACTCCTACTCAAACGATGGTTGATTTTTATTTATCTTAACACAATCGAGGACATTGTCTATTTATACAGCATCCTGAAACAATAAATTAGATCTTAATCTCTACACTCATTCCATGCTGTCTTATTCGGTTACTTTACTTTTTAATCGTTTCGTATCTTCAACTTTTAAAGCTTTCGCCGTTGGGCAGAAGGCACTTTCATTCATCCCTGCATCGGTCAGACTTTTTTCTTGCTGATCAAGATAACGGTTGGCCACCATCAGCATCACGGAAGCAGTACTTAATTCAATATTGGCCTTGGATAGCGCTGCAATTTGATGATATGCATCCATACGCTGACAAAATGCAGTTTTCATTTCTGTTGCTGTCGCTGGATTATCTTTTGCATCTAAAACGGTTTTGGTTGAATTCACAGTTGCTGTATATTCAGCCATCTTCTGATCATACTGTGCCTGAGTCAGCTTCGTTATTTCTGCATAACTCAGGGTTGATAGAAACGATGATAAAAATAATGAAAGGCTAAGCAACGTCCATGTCTGTTTTTTCATGTATTAAGACTCATCGCCTTCTTTCCATACGTCTTCATAGTCATCGCCATCAATCATAAAACGATAACCTTCACTTAAAGCCAAATATGGAAGTACATCAGGCAAGATATCTTGTAATTCACGTACAGTCATGGTTGTAAAAAAGTCTTGTCCTTCACCCAATTCACCACCATAAATAAACCAAGCGACATTCTCTTCAGTTTCTGGCTTTTTACGTAAACCGACAATGGGTTCTTGATTCAAAGTATGCACAGCAACAGCAACGACATCATCACCTTTTACTTCAACATAAGCCGAGTCAAATTCTTCACACAGTAGTTTTTGTTCTGCAATCAATTCATTCAATGCAGATTGTTGTGACTTTTGTGCCATGCGATGCTGCCCCTTTTGAGCGTCAATCTATCGATAGCGCATTTTAAAACATATTTAGGTCAAAGGCTGTTTTTATTTAAACAATTAGCACATAGGTGAACACTCAATATCACTACAAATGTGGCATTCATTTTGCTTAACAGTATTACGTTTTATAAAAAAAGTAATATCGGGGCTAAGCAACTATGGGTTATGTCGCACGAGAACTCAGTCCTCAAAGCAAAATATTGCTGGGCTTTGGATCATTTCTAATACCAATCCTCATTTGGTGTGCTGTGAGTTATTTGCCCTTTATTTGGCACCCTCAAGTACAAATCACCAACTCTGGCAGTGTCTCTTTTTTACAAGTCGGTAGCCGTGTAGACAAAAGTGTGTTCTATGCCGAAGCGCAAAATGCCGTCAATACAGGCACTAAACCGCCACAAGGTAATTTGGTCAATCCCATTTATTTACCAGCACCTCATCAAGTTGCGACAGCCTTAGTGACAGCATTTACTACACCACCAGCTCAAGCCGATGCACCATGGTTTCATCAAAGTCTTTGGCACAGTATCAAGATTGTATTTAGTGCTTTCTTTATTGCATCACTCGTTGGTATTCCATTGGGGATTTTATGTGGTTTTTCCAACAAAATTTCCCAGCTCACTGAACCTTTTGTTGAATTCTTTCGCTACCTACCTGCGCCTGCCTTTGGTGCACTGGCTGTTGCCATCTTAGGCATTAATGATGCACCAAAAATTGCCATCATCGTGATTGGAACGCTGTTTCAGCAAATTCTGATTATTGCCAATACTACGCGTATGGTGGACCGCGGGCTGATTGAAGCGGGTTATACCCTAGGGACGAATAAAGCAAAAAGTCTGTTTCACGTGGTCATTCCAGCGGCGTTACCCGATATTTATCGTGATTTACGTGTTTTGCTGGGCTGGGCTTGGACCTACTTGATTGTCTCTGAACTAATTGGCACCACCACAGGGATCACTTGGTTTATTACCCAGCAAGCACGCTACCAGAACTTTGACAATGTCTATGCTGCAATTTTGATTATTGGCGTGATTGGCTTGGTCTGTGATGTGATTTTAATGAAGCTCGGACAACATCTGTTTAAATGGAAAACGGGAGCAAAATAATGATAACCACAGATATAAAAGCGACGGAGTTCAATGCTCGTCAGTATTTTGATCACATTTATCAACGTCCTGTCATTTTAGAGGCCAAACAACTTAGTCAAGTTTTTCAGCATGGAAAAAGCTCTCGTACGATTTTAAATCAGCTCGATTTGAAAATTCATAAGCGGGAGTTTATTTGTGTGATTGGGCCATCTGGTTGTGGAAAATCAACCTTTAGTCGGGTTGTTGCGGGTCTAGACCCATATAGCTCTGGTGAATTGCTAGTAGATGGACAGCCCATTTCAGGCCCTAGTCCAGAGCGAGGCATGGTGTTTCAAGGCTATACCTTATTTCCTTGGAAATCGGTTAAAGAAAATGTGATGTTTGGTCCACTGATGAAAGGTGCAAGTCATGCCTCAGCCGAAGCGGCTGCAAGAGAATGGATCAATATTATTGGCTTAGAGAAATATGAAAACCAATATCCACATCAACTATCTGGCGGGATGAAGCAACGTGTTGCGATTGCCCGTGCTTTAGTCAATGAACCGAAAATTTTACTGATGGATGAACCTTTCGGTGCGCTTGACCCGCATACCCGTCAGAAAATGCAAAAACACCTAATGGACCTATGGCAAAACATTGATATCACCATTATTTTTGTAACCCATGATATGGATGAGGCTATTTTACTGGCTGATCGTATCGTAGCGCTTAAAGCCAATCCTGGGGAAATTAAAGAAATTATTGAAGTAGATTTACCCCGTCCACGAAACACTGAACTGATGTCCAGCCCTGCCTTTAAGCAACTTCGAGAGCGAGTCGATTTCTTAGTACATACACAAGAAGAAGAACTTGATCCAGCACTGGAAGATTTACCCAAAATTCCACGTATGACCCAAGTTAGTACGCACAAGTAACTCATTGATCTAGCCTGAGGGACGACCCTTAGGTTTTATGCACTGTTGGACGGCCAACGCGAGGATTTTACCATGCAAGATAAATATGTCCTTCCACTGGTGGATATCAGCCTTTTAAATAGCCCAAATCTAGATGACCATATGCAAGTTGCTCAAGCGCTTGATCAGGCCTGCAAAGAAGTTGGTTTTCTCTACCTCAAAGGTGATCAATTTCAACCTGCATTATTTGCACAGTTATGTGACATCGCGAAGCGCTATTTTGCCCAAGATGACGCACTCAAAATGCAAAATTATATTGGCAAATCGCTGAATCATAGTGGCTATGTGCCTATAGGTGAAGAACAGTTTTCGAGTAACAGCTACGATTTAAAAGAATCTTATGATGTGAATTATGACTATCAAGGGTCTGCATTAAATTATCCCTTACTTGGCCCGACGCAATGGCCAGATGATCCCACATTTAAACGCCATGTCTCACAGTACTATCAGCACTTAAAAGCCATTGGTCATCAACTGTTTCGCTGTTTTGCGCTGGCTTTAGAGCAAAAAGAAGACTTTTTTGATGTGCATATTCAACATGCACCCAGCCAGTTACGCCTCATTCACTATCCATATAACCCTCAAGCAACAGATGCAGAAGGCATCGGGGCGCATACCGACTATGAGAGCTTTACTTTATTACTGCCGACAGCACCCGGTTTACAAGTCCTCACTAAGCAAGGTGAGTGGATTGATATTCCCCTACTTGAAAATACCTTGGTGATGAATATTGGTGACATGATGGAAATATTGTCCAATGGCAAATATTTAGCCACCAAACATCGGGTTAAAAAAGTCCAACAAGAACGCTACTCCTTCCCTTTATTTTTTTCTTGTGACTATGACTATGTCATCCAACCGATTAATACAAATGAGCCACCTAAATATGCGCCACTGGCAGGTGGAGAACATTTGTTTAATCAAACGGCCCAAACCTTTCATTATTTAAAACAACGTGTAGCCAGTGGTGAGTTGGTCTTAAAGAATGCCGTTCCGCTTTATTCTTTTGGTCTGACCGAGTCACACATGGAGTACACCCCATGAATTTATTCGAAACTTTAGGTCAGCTAGAACCCATCACAGCTGCTTCAGGCAGTGTACCAACCTATTTAATGGGCGCATTTCGGCGTAAAAGTATTAGCTTTTACAATGGTTTAACCGATGAAGATACGATTGTGTATTGGTTTCAGTCCAAGAGCTTCACCATTGACCTACGTCTCAAATCAGCAACAGATACACCTATCGTAGAGCGTCAAGCATGGGTCGGTTATACGCATTGGGATGCACAAAATGCATCACTGTCATGGGAGCTAAGTAGTAATTATCAGAACCATACCCAGTGGCCTGAGCCTGCAACCCTGCATAGCATTGGCAATTGTATTTTGGAGTTCTCACCGAGTAATGCCTATGTTGAAGACTGGCGTCAACAAGCCAGTATAGGTTTATTTTTAGGACTACGCTTAGTCAAAGCCGTACATGTTGCCACGCAGCAAGAAATTTCACTCGATGGCGGTCTCATCATCTGCGGTGAGTATATGGCATATGCACAGTCACGTTTACCCCAGATTCAACAGAATATAGACGCGTTAGGGGTTCTTTCTTATGTGGAGCAAAGTCCTTCTGACTTAAATCAAATTGAAAGCTATGAAGTATCGGTTTCAACTCAGAATCAGCTCATTCAATATTCAAGCTGCATCCAAATGACTCAACAACAACTCATTCTAGATGGTTTTGAAGTCGTTGGTGCTGAAACCCTTGTACAGCGTAAATTGATCGGTGGCGAAGCATATCAGCTAGTGTTTGTCGTGGATGTGTATGAACCTGAATACACTTTTCAAAATGTAACACCTACCACGGCGGACAGTCAGCATTGGCTGAAACAAGAACAACATCACCTCATGCATCATGCAACTGTTGTTGCGTAAGGGAGCTTTAATAAGCTATGGCTTTTCTCTATTTATTGATCGCCGTGATTGCAGAAGTCCTCGCGACTTCTGCATTAAAAGCGACCAATGGTTTCACTGCACCGTTACCTATTGTTTTAACTATTATTGGTTATGCAATTGCGCTCTTTTTCTTAGGTCTAACGTTTAAATCCATCCCTATGGGGCTAGCTTACGCACTGTGGTCAGGTGCAGGCATTATCCTGATCTCTACAGTCGGTTGGATTTACTTTAAACAGCAGCTCGACTTTGCGGCGGTTGTTGGTTTAAGTTTTATGATTATCGGCATCGTGATTATTCATGTGTTTTCTAAAAGTACGCATTTATAAATACATGCCTTAAAATCTACTCTTTATTTAACATTAGATCTTTCTTTGCTTTTTAAACACACTCATACAAAAAAGCCCAAGTTAACTTGGGCTTTTAGTTTCTACGGAGTCTTACTTTAACTCTTCAACCAAAGCTGGATAAATTGCACCATCAACATCCATTTCTTTTTTATAAATGCCATTTTCAACGTTGAATTTGTTTACGTGGTAGCTTGAGCCATAAATCGAGTCAAAACCTAAACCTTTCTTAAAGACGGTTTTATTGGCTGCCAAATCGAGTAAGTGCGTCCCGCCAATAAATTGTTCATATTGTTTCGGATCGACGCCAACACGGTTAGACATAATTTTCACGGCGTCGTCATGTGTTGCAGGGTCATTAATATATTTGACTGTTTTATCCCACACTTGGATCATCTTTTTCCAATCTTCTTTATTGGCAGAAAGATGGCTCATATTCACGGTCAGCGTGTCATAAATTAAACCAGGCTTATCTTTAGAACTATAAATAATTTTAGACCCTGCAACAGACTTCAAAGCTTGATTGGCTACAGGTTGCCAGACCGCAATTGCAGCAATGTCTGGACTTGCAAAAACTTGTGGAAGCTCATTGGTCATAGAATTGACCAATTTAATGTCACTGGTCTTAATTTTTGCATCTGTTAGTGCTGTACTTAGCAATAAATGGTCAACCAAGCCTTTTTCAGTGGCAATACTTTTGCCTTTTAAATCAGCAATGCTGTTAACTCCATCTTTTGCAATGATCACATCATTACCTGCGGAATAGTCCGTCGCCATAATCATGACACCTTGAGTCCCCCCAGAAGCTGTGACTAGATTATCTCCATTGGTCACCAGTACCGCATCTAGCTGATTGGCTGCGAAAGCTGAAAGCGATGATGAATAATCAAACCATTTAAATTCAACATTCAGCCCCGCTTCTTTGAGCCAACCTTTTTCAATTGCCACTTGCCATGCAACAAAACCCGGCCAATCACTATAGCCTATCGTGATGGTTTTTGTGGCTGTGCTCTCAGATGCACTGTCTTTTGTTTCAGGAATTTTGGCGGTGTTATCACAACCTGCCAATAAAATAGTCGAAACAATAGAGACTGATAAAAACGCTTTTTTAATCATGATGCAATTTTCCCGATGCTGTAAATGTTTAAACTTGCTATGTATGGAGTGAGTCATTGAGGGTGGTGAACATGGTCACGATTTCAACGCTCTCTGTTTTCATTTTGTGGAATCGGCGGCATCACTGCATCCATCAGCTCCAAATGCCCTTTGATCACACCTTTCAAAGCAATGAATTGCTGGCTTAATGCTTTTAACTCTGTAGTTAAGCCCTGCAAAATCATCACTTCTAGAATTTTTTGCTCATCTAACTGAATATGCAGTGAACTGACCACTTGCTCTAAAAATTGTTGCTGCAAGTCCAGCAATTGGACTCTAAGTGGCGTAATACTGGCGTCATAGAGCAAGGTAAACGTCCCCACCATCACGGCGTTACGTTGCTCCTGATCCGCGATCAAATGTTTATTGATCATGTCGACAATCGCTTGAGAACGGCTTTCATAGTGCTGATCAACAATTTTCTGATCCAATGCATCGACAGTTAATTCAGGCACAGTGATGCTGATCCGCGCCAATTTATGTTTCGGCACGCGCTTATCCTTTTTCGGATGGATCTTGTTTGATATAAATGCCCGCTCTAGCGCTTAAGATGGCGACCACGAATTGTTTAAATACGGTGAAGAATGCATTTAAGTCATCTTTGAATTGTTTAGACATTTGCTGCTCCTTTCGGTATTACCAAAAAAGGTTTTTGTAATACCTAGAACCAAGCAAAATACATGCCAATTTTTTTGATTAGACTGACAGCAACAGCGCATTAAAAAGTTTATTTTTTGTGCAAAAAATATTTATATTTTTAAAATTGATACATCCAAGTGCATTTCTGGCTATTCAGCTTGACTTTTCATCCGTCAAAGGCCCAATGTTTACATCCCTATAGGCAAAACACCTATGGAAGTGAAGTCTTATGTCCTCACAACTTTTAGTTTTCTCTCACTTATAAGCAAAAAAAATCGCCAGATGGCGATTTTTCTTTTATTGATAAACTTTTTGGAACTCACCCAAAATTGGAGCTGAGACGCCATCTTTATACACATATCGAGAGATAATACCTTGATCTGTATAAATATTCATTTTTATCGAATCTGTACCTTTTAACTTACTCATCAAATTTACAGGCGCTAAAATATAATTGGTCGAACGGTTGGTGCCTAAGACATGATCATGCTCTGTTGGTCCAGTGACAGCAAAAGTTTGGCTTTTTTGTCCATTGGTAAACACGACCTTTTGAATGTCGTATTTATTGTAAGTACTACTCAAATGCATTTTTAACTTAAGCAGCTCTTTGTTCGATTCATTCCAGCTCACAGTGACTACTGGACAAAGCTCATTCTGCGCACAAATGAGTAACCCTGTGGTCCCCACATTTTGACGACTTGGGTCTGTAGAGGTTGTCGCACAACCTGAAAGCAACATCGCCCCCAAACTCATGAGTAGCCATTTTTTTGGCGATACGTTCGTTATCATTATATTTACTCCCAGAAACTTAAAAGGCTTTGAAATTCTAAAATGAAGCTTTGATTTTTCCCAGTCCCTATTTTTGACGAATCTGCACCTAAATCAAGCTTTTTCGTTCATTCACGTTATAAATTTTAAAATTTATATCTCTTTATACAAATATGAAAGAAAAGAACCTGCTGAAAAGCTCGCTACTAACCAAGCACATGTATTCTTTCTAATATGCTCTCAATGAATACTTAACTTTGCAAGCCTATCAAAACAGATGACAGAACATGACGAAGGGAATCAACATCCTTTATACTGGTTCTAAAAGCTCACCAAAGACATAACCGCCGATGAAATTCTTTAGTTGCGCATCCTGTCAAAACCAAGTCTTTTTTGCCAACTCACAATGTGTGAGCTGCCAAACTACACTCGGTTATATTGCATCAGAAAAAGATATGGGGAGCTTTGAACAGCATAGCCCTGTTCTTTGGTTAGCGCTAAATGAAAAATACCAGACGAAGCGCTATAAACCTTCTTATAACTATCAGCATCATCAAGTCTGTAATTGGGTTATTCCCGCAGAGAGTAACCACATCTACTGTGAGTCTTGTGTACTCACATATACCATTCCTACTCTCGACAACCCTGATCATATCGTCTATTGGTCACGGCTCGAACATGCTAAACGGCGCTTTCTGTATTTAATGCAACGCCTGAATATTATGCCAAGGCCCAAATATAACGACGACGATCGCTACGGACTCCGTTTTAATTTTCTCATGCCTGAACCAGAGCACCCTGTGCTGACAGGACATGCTAACGGCGTCATCACACTCAATGCCAGTGAAGCAGATGTCATCTATAGAGAAACAACCCGTATTAAAATGGGTGAAAACTACCGTACGCTTTTGGGGCATTTCCGTCATGAAAGTGGGCATTATTATTTTGACCTCATTAAATCGCTACATCCTGAGCTGGTCGACGAGTTCCGTCAGTATTTTGGAGATGAGCGTCAAGATTATAACGCAGCACTACAACGCCACTACGAAGATGGCGCGCCACAAAACTGGGACAAGTTTTATGTCAGCTCTTATGCCAGCACACATCCTTGGGAAGACTGGGCAGAAACATGGGCACACTATTTACACATGATGGACACGTTGGAAACCGCGTACTATGCAGGATTAATTGTGCGCAATAATCGAAAAGATACGCATGACTTAACCTTTTATGAAAATCCAATTGGCGCTCAAGATTTTGATGTACTACTCAAACAGTGGATGACACTGACTTTTAACTTAAATGCGTTAAATCGCAGTATGGGTTTAGAAGATGCTTATCCCTTTACACTATCAGGACCAGTCCTCGATAAATTAAGATTTATACATAAACATGTTTTGGGCAAAGCCTTTGCTCGCCAAATCGCTTGAGCTGAATATAAGCGTTCTTAAGTTATGTCTAGGGACACCAAAGATTGGACCAAATCTGGATGTAACTCGGTAAAAATTATCTTAAAATGAAAGACATCTTGAGCCTATATAGATAACGTCCGTGCTAAAAAATATGCTTTTAACGAAACATCATGCTTTCACGCGACCAATCATTTTAGGGCTAACGATTGTTTTACTGCCGGCCTGCCAGTTGGTCAAAGTCAAAGAAAATAATATCCATCAAGCTATTCGTAGCAAGTCTGAAAATATCTTAACCCACGACCAATTGAGTGCGGAAACCACCAGTTTACTCAAGTTACTCAGCCTGACGCCACAACAATGTACCGCTGAATTTGAAACATGTTTGCAACGCTTAAACACACAGACGGATATTGCAGCAGATGAGCGCTATGCCGCCTTAAGTGAACTGTATTTGGCTCAAGCTTTCGAGTTTTCAAAACAACGCAACTGTGTCCAAGAACAGCCTCACAGTAAAAATAATCACTGCTTAGAACAGAGCCTTGGGGCCTTCGACCAGAGTTTACGTTATAGCTATGTGTATTTATTTAAAATGCAAGAAAGCCCAAGTACCCGTGTTTTTGATCAAAGACAAATGCATGTCCGCACTTTTTACAATGTCGCTTTGTCACGTTTAATTACCACGGCGTACCGTACACAACCTTTTTATCAAGTTCCCACGCAACTCAACGTCCAACAACGTCAATATATTGTAAATTTAGAACACTATCCTGAACTGAAAAGTAAAACCATTAACCGAGTTCAATCCAGCTATAACTTAAATTTTTCAGGTTTTTATCAAGTCAATCGTCAAGATGGTTTGGGCGCAGAGTTTGTGGTTGTGACTGAAGCGGACCCTATTCATAAAAATGATTTTATTCTTGACCCGATATCGTTTTATCAAAATCAAACCAATCCCAATATCCATCCTGCACGCTATTTGTCCGTAACCGCAGCGGCGCAGCCATTAGACCCGGAAAGCACTATTGAAGATGTGCTTAATGGCAAAGCTGTTTTTGAGATTGAGCTGTTTAATCCTTATACGCAAAAGTATGTAGACATACATCAACAAAAATACATTCTCACGGCGAATTATTCTGTGCCTTTTGCCTACTGGCTGGCAGAAAATAAACTGGGCTCTACAGGCTACTTAACCTTGCTCGATAAAACTGAGCGATTGCGTATGCCACATGTCTATATGCTTGAACCCTACCAACCAAATAAAAAAGTGATTGTACTTATTCATGGTCTCGCCAGTAGCCCTGAAACCTGGGTCAATCTGACCAATAACATTTTGGGGGATAAAGTTTTACGAGAAAACTTTCAGGTATGGCAGGTGTTTTATTCAACCAATATGCCGATTGTTGAAAGCAGCTATCAGATTCATGCACTACTTAAACAAGCCTTTGCACAAGTTCAACCTAACTCTCGCTCAGCCAGTGACGCCGTGCTGATTGGACATAGTATGGGGGGCGTCATTAGTCGCTTACTGATTAGTGAGCACGATATTTCTGAACAAGTGATTCCACTATTAAACTATGAGCAATACACCCGATTACAACAATATCCTGTAATCAAAGAACGTTTTCAATTTCATTCTGATTTACCCATTGGACGTGCAATTTTTATTGCCGCGCCTCACCGTGGCAGTGAACTATCTGACCGCTGGTACATAGAATTGGTGAAGAAAATGGTCAAGTTACCGATCACTTTCTTTAACCAAGTGGATATACAACTCAATGGTAGCTCTAGCACCAAAGGCATGGTGCAATCTGGCCCAGATGACTTAAGTCCAAAGTCACGCTTTATGGCTTTGACCAGTAACATCATGCCGGTATCCACAGTTCCTTATCATTCTATTATTGGTAATCACCGTCAGACCAATGACATAAGCGATGGTATTGTGCCCTATTCCAGTTCACATTTAGAACAGGCTGTCTCTGAAAAAATCATTAAAGGCAACCATTCGGTGCATGAGGAAGCAGAAACATTATTAGAATTGCGTCGTATTTTGAGGCTACACCTTGAGCAAACTCAGGCTCAATGATCAACAGTACTAAAACTGTTCTACTGTGCTTAGAGATTTTTATCCGAATACTCTAACCCAGCTAAATGAGCATCGAAAACTTGAAAAGTAGCAGTTGTAAAACCTCAGGTCCGGAAAGGTTTTGATATACTTGTTTTATCTAAGAATATATGCATTTATCTGCTCGGAAACATCATGCACATTAAAAATCAAGTTGTACTGGTCACAGGTGGCGCACGTGGTTTAGGTCTTGCAATTACACACGCCTTAATCAATGAAGGTGCTCGAGTAGTCGTGAACTATTTGAACAGCCAAGCAGCAGCGCAAACCTTAGTCCAGCAGTATCCAAAGCAGGTTTTTATCTACCAAGCTGATGTTACAGACAATGCTCAAGTCAAAAGTATGTTTGACGCAAGCTTTCAGCATTTTGGACAGCATATCAACGCCGTGATTAATAATGCGCTCATTCAATTCGAGTTTAATGTTGAGGCCCGTCCAAAAGTTCATGAGCTACGCTGGGAAACCATGCAACAACAATTTGAAGGTGCAGTTAAAGCCGCTTTGAATACAACCCAAGCAGCGCTTGAAGGTATGAAACAAAACCAGTTTGGCCGCATTGTAAACATCGGAACCAATCTGGTGCAGAATCCTGTGGTGCCTTATCATGACTACACCACGGCGAAGGCAGCACTGTTGGCATTTACCCGTACCTCAGCGCATGAACTTGGCCAATATGGCATTAATATCAATATGCTTTCTGGCGGTTTACTGCAAACCACTGATGCTAGCAAAAGCACGCCCAATGAAGTTTTTGATTACATCGCAAGTGCAACACCACTACGTCGTGTAGTTACGCCTGAGGAATTTGCTTCAGCCATTTTAATGTTCTTATCGCCATATTCTTGTGCTGTGACAGGTCAAAACTTGATTGTAGATGGTGGTTTAGTCAAAGGCTAATTGGCTTTAATCCTTACACTTTAAGTAAGCATGATTAAACAATCCATTTTTAAAATTCTCGAAGCTTCATCGACTTGAAGCTTTGTTTTAGGTTCAAGTCTTCTTCAGAATCTGCTCACCCTAGCAAGGAATACAGTACGATGCTTTCTTTTCCCATTCGGCACCGACTGGCTGGTTTTTACTTCTTTTATTATTCCATTGTGGGCACGTTCATGCCGTTTTGGAGCCTGTATCTCGAAGATCAAGGCTTTAACTACAGTGAAATCGGTATCCTTTCCTCAATTGCGATCATTACCCGTTTTTTTGCTCCTTTTATTTGGGGCTGGATTGCTGATAAATCAGGGAAACGGATGCTCTTGGTCAGAGTCGCAACGTGGATGGAAGCCTGTATTTGGTTCATGACTTTTATCATTCCAAACTCCTTTCAGGCGATCGCCCTGCTCATGCTGATCTTTAGCTTCTTCCAAAACGCCATTCTGGCTCAGTTTGAAGGCGTAACTCTATTTTGGCTCGCGGAACAACGCAGTGCTTTATATGGAAAAGTTCGAAAATGGGGCTCGGTCGGTTTTATTGTCGGAGTTTTTGGTATCGGAGCCTTATTAGAAATTTTGCCCATCTCTATGCTGCCAGTTTTATTGCTGTGCATTTCTTTTTTGGCCTTTATTTGGTCATTTAGCATCAAAGAACCAACCACTGCCCCTAATTCACAAGGGCATCTCGAGCCATTGTTACCTATTTTAAAAAAACCCGTTGTAGCGGCATTTTTCGGTATCGAGTTTATTCTGCTTTTTTCGCATGCACCGTTTTATAGTTTTTATAGTAACTTCTTAAAACAAGCCGGTTACTCAACCACAGAAATTGGTTTTTTGTGGGCTATCGGTGTCATGGCCGAAATTATTATGTTTGCCATTGCTCACGTTTTTTTCAAACGTTTTTCATGGCGACTCATGGTGTCTATTTGTCTGATCCTCACAGCGCTACGCTGGTTTATGGTCGGTTCTTTTCCACAAATCTTTGCGATCCAGTTCTTCGCACAAACCATTCATGCTTTTAGCTTTGGTTTATTTCATCTCATCGCCATGCGTATCATTTTCCAAAACTTTAGTTTAGGACAACAAGGACGTGGTCAAGCCTTATATAGCACCATGTGGGGACTGGGTGTAGCGTCTGGAAGTATTCTTGCAGGACATTATTGGCACAGCCTGTCAGGCGAACTTATTTTTATTTTGGCAGGCTGTGCGGTTCTACTCGGTTTGGGTTTGGTTCGGTACTTACCCAAAGAGGTGCAAGCTTAAAAGCTCTCTTATGATCTGTGGTCATAAATTGCAGCAGTTTAATTAATCAGCTTTCTAAACTTTGATTTCACTATATTTATGAAACCATGGCTGGGCCTGTTCAAGCTGACTAGCCAACTGTAAGAGCCGATCTTCACGGGCAAAAGGCGCAATGAACTGTGAACCAAGCGGAAGATTGTCAGCATTCCAATACAAAGGTACAGACATCGCGGGTAAACCTGTGATGTTGGCTAACTGAGTGAAAGGCACCCAACGTAAATTATCTTTCACAATTTTATCGACCAGTTTTCCTTGTGCCAGTAGATGCGCTTTGCCGACTTTTAATAAACTTTTTAAAATTGGTTTTTGCCATGATGGAGTAGAAATTTGCCCATTTTTGGGTGCGACTGAAGCTGTAGCAGGAGTCAGATAAAGATCATAATGATCAAAGAATTGGTTCATTTGGGTGACATACACCCCCCAATTATTCAGATTATGAATATATTCTAACGCAGTCGTTTTCGCACCAAAGGCAGCCAAAGCTAAAGAATCCAGCTCAAAATCTCCTGCTGTGGTCGGAACGTGTTGCTTGATCTGCTCTAACATATAAGAAAATTGACTAAACCACGTCGTGATAAAGTCTCTGGCCAAAGACATACCATCTATCTCAGGTTGTGCTTCGACCACTGTATGCCCTAAAGACTCCAACAAACGTGCAGTATGCTGCACAGCATCAATTGCATCTTTAGACACTGGGGTTCCGATAGGTGATTGAGTACTAAATGCAATTTTAAGTTTTTTTACAGGCTGCTGTAGACAGGCCAAATAGCTTTGGCTAGGTAGTTCAATTTTAAACAATGAACTATGCTCTGCACCCTGCGTTGCATCTAACATCGCTGCACTGTCTCTTACACTTTTACTCAATACATGCTGTATCGCAGCCCCATGCATTGCCTCACTCATATCTGGGCCCCACGGCGTACGTCCACGACTTGGCTTTAAACCAAATAAACCGCAATACGATGCAGGAATTCGAATCGACCCGCCGCCGTCACCCGCACCCGCAATAGGAACAATCCCAGCGGCCACTGCAGAAGCAGAGCCACCCGATGAGCCACCACTGTTATGTTTTAAATTCCAAGGATTATGACAGGCTCCCCAAGCATCTGATTCCGTAATGCCCTTGATACCAAACTCAGGGGTATTGGTACGCCCAAAGGTTAAAATGCCTGTGTTTTCCCAACGGTTTACAATTTCTGCATTATGTTCTGCAATATGACCCGTGCGTTTAAATGCTTGGCATCCATAAGAGGTTGGATAACCTGCATATTCTTGAAATAAATCCTTTACTAAAAAAGGCACCCCAGCAAATGGGCCAGACAATGCATTTTGCGCTCTGTTCTTGGCATAATCATGCATCGGAATAATAATCGCATTTAAAGCAGGATTGGTTTGCTGACTACGATCAATTGCAATTTGTAATAATTCGGCGGGATGGATTTGTTTTTGTGCAACCAACTCAGCCAAACCCAGCCCATCATAACGAAGGTATTCAGAAAAATTCATTTTTATCCAAGTATCTATAGTTTTTATTGTTTTATACTTTTACTAAATTTTAACCTATGAGGCAAGTTGTACTTGATTACGTCCTAAAGTTTTGGCTTGATATAACGCCCGATCAGCACGATTTAACAAGCTCTGTAGACTATTTTGCGTTGGTAAAACTTGATGCACCACACCAAGACTCACCGTCATGCTCAAAACAGCATGCGCCACTTGGGTTTTTGAAGTAGCAACAGCACGGCAGATACGTTCTGCAATGATTTGTGATTCAATTTCAGTGGTATTATTTAGCACCACCACAAATTCTTCACCGCCCATACGCGCAAATAAATCCTGTTCACGCAAATTACTTTTCACCGTCGTGGCAAAGCTTTGTAGCAATACATCACCAATATAATGACCATATTGATCGTTCATTTTCTTAAAGTGATCAATATCTAGCACAATGATACTCATCGATTTAACCAAATTTTCCTTCAATAAGTTTTCAGTTTGAGTAAAGAAAAAACGGCGATTTCCCACATGAGTTAAGGGATCATGGTTGGCCAGATAAAGTACTTCTTTATACAGATCATGACGATTACGACTCACAATACATAAAAGCAAAGGTGCAATCATCAACATGCACAGCCCTATACGCACCGAAATAGAAGTGGCCAAGAAGTTATCTGCTGTACGTGAAATATAATAGGTCGTTAAACTATGATACGTCACAAAACAAACCAAACTGTTAATGATACTCACATAAAATAAGTTGTAACTTAAAGCCGCCCAAATGAGCCCTGCTAGAGGGAAAAGTAAGGCGCCTGGACCAAAGAAAAGATGAGTACACGCCACAGAAATTAAAACTGACAGTAAGGGTAAAACATCGACAAACTGGGTTTCGCACTGTCTACGGTTAGTCCAAAGATACTTTAATTTCTTCGCTGCAGGAAAGGTCAACATGAGGGGTAAAAGTGAAATACAATTGAGAACTTCCCCCGTCCACCAAATATAAAACTCAGCCCAAAGGTCTTGCGTGCTCATAAAAGTGTGTGGCATATACGGAACGACCGCAACGGCAAATATCGCGCTGGAAAAACACCCAAGAAAAACACAAACCAAGAAAAGATAAAGAAAATTTAAGCCTTTGTTATATGCACGATAGTCAATTTGTAAATAATGGATAAAGAATAAAGACACGCCTACCGTCATAAAATTGGCGATCGTTAAAGCTAAAGTCAGTTCAAGATGATTCCCAGTGACTAAATCTGCCGACATATAACCAATAAATGCACCCAACCAACCACCAACATTTCTGAGTGGCTTAAACCTTAAAAATAAGCCGATCAGTACTGCATTAGCAGGCCAAAAATAAGCGAAATATGCAATCGGTCGAGTGAATATCCCAAGCAAGCAGCAGACAAAAATCACCGCAGCAACAATCAAAAATGCTCGGCCATGCTGTTTAAAATTCAACGATACTTCTGTGAGCTTAACTGCGTACAAAATATTCCCTCATTTTTACATGAGTTATGATTAAACATCATGTTTTCTACTGTCCATTTGCTTGCAAAGGATGCATTGATGAAAACCATCACAGATTGACAATATTTACTAAATAAACTCTATCGATTGTTCGTTATGGTTTCAATATGATTTTTTGATTTATATCCTGAATCTAGATATTTACGATTAAACGCTGATATCACTCTCACCCATAAAAAAAGCCTCCACATTGGGAGGCTTTTATCATCTTTGGACTTATTTCACTTCAGAAGCTGCCGCGGGTGCTGATGCACCTGCTTCTTCAGACTCTAAAGGTGCAGCATCAATCATCTCTGGACTAACTTCAATATTGGTCACTGGTGTATCAGTTGCTGAACTTTCCACTGGCGTTTGTTCAGTCTCTTGTTTTTTGTCACTACACGCAGCAAGCGACAACATCGCTGCAGAAGCTAAAACCACCAAAGCCATTTTCATGTTAATCATTATTCACCTTCACATTAGTCATCAATTGCTTGAAACAATACTACTTATTTTTGCTCAAGTTTAAAGTATTCGTTTGTGAGCAATCTTTTGAAATTAAGGCAGAATTATAACATCATTGCACAAAAATGATAAAACAAGCTCGAAGCAAACTTGTTTTTATCCCTCCAAGGATGCACTCGAATTAAACAGGATAGGCTGTCGCGACTTCCTGACTAATCATTGCTGCGGTTGCCGCAGATAGCGTCCAACCTAAGTGCCCATGCCCTGTATTAAAGAACACACGTTCTAGCTTTCCACGGCGAACTACAGGCATCATATTCGGCATCATAGGGCGAAGACCTGCCCAAGGGACCGCATGCTCTGTCGAAACTTTAAAGTTGCGATTGGTCCAGTCAACCAGAGGTTGAATCCGATCTGCACGGATATCACGGTTATAGCCATTAAACTCAGCAGTGCCCGCAACACGGAAACGATCTTTACCTAAACGTGAAGTTACAATTTTCGCACTTTCATCCAGCAAACTCACCCACGGCGCATTTTGCTGACTCTCTTCATCATTCAGCATGACAGTAATCGAATATCCCTTTACAGGATAAACATTGACGCGCTCTTGAACCAATTCGGCCAGTTGATAGCTACCCACCCCTGCACACACCACAACAGCATCGGCAGCGAGCATTTCAACTTCCGCTGGTGCAAGCTCTACATTCTCAGAACTAGGTTGTAACTTCACTTCAACGCCTGAGGCTAAATGCTGAATATCTGTCACATCCATACCAAAACGATACTTCACACCTAACTTTTTGGTGACTTCAGCCAAACCTGTGGTGTATTTATGAATATCACCGGTCGCATCGCCTTCACAATAAAATCCAGCATAATAGTCGCCGGTCAATGTCGGCTCAATTTGCTTAATTTCTTCATTGCTTACGCCGCAACGTTCAAGTCCACCTTTATTGAGTAAATCATTGACTCGAATGGCAACGTCATAATCTTGTTTATTATGATAAAAATGCAAAATACCACGTTTTTCTAAATTGAAGTCGATTGACTCTTTATCCGCAATTTCGAACAAGCGTTGACGAGCCAATAAAGCCAATCGTACTGTTTCATGGGTATTGGCCTCATAATGTTTAATATTACCCAGAAATTCCATTAGCCATGCATATTTATGCACACTAAATGCAGGATTGAGCAATAAAGGGGCAGATTTTTGAGACATCCATTTCATGCCTTTCAGCACTGTCGATTTTTGGTTCCAAACTTCCGCATTACATGCAGACAGTTGTCCACCATTTGCAAAAGAAGTTTCCATCGCAGGAAATAAATGACGATCAACAACGGTCACTTGATAACCAAGTAAGCTTAATTCATATGCAGTTGTGACGCCTGTAATTCCAGCACCAATGACAACGACATGACACATAGACACCTCCTTTTTATTGTTTGATGTCAACCCCATCTGTCATGTGTACCTGAGAGCTTCGATCTAAAACATCCCATGACGTTTTAAACCATCCCCTTCGGTGAGTGATTGAACACTTCTCTCCAGAGTTTTTTCATTATTACAGTCCTTTTGCCTGAGAGTTTCCGGGGTCGTTGCTCCTTCGGCGAATGCAGAACATTTCTCTCCTGCAATAATGCTTATTATTCTATGAGCAATTTATATACCATGTAATCATCCGATTGGAAACTGCTCTTAAAGTATTATCTTTCGTTTATTTTTATAAAGCACAACCTCAGCTTAGGACAAACGTTGCACTATACTGATCAAAATTGCGCTGTTACTGCTTTAAAATAGGACATATCTATCGCGCACATCTGAGCTATGCTGAGGTCATCTAAACATTTTTAATAGTGATGATTTATACATCTTAAGATGCTTCATTCTGTTTCTCTCCTGTATTAAAAGAATGAATGAGTTGTTCTGCATTTTGATAAATTTCTTGCCAATGCGGCAGTAACTCACTATGAAATTTTATAGTGATATAACTCGTATTAAACCCATAATTGGGCTGATGTGTATTAAATTCACAACTTGTTGCACCATCCTTAAAATAAAGACATACAATAGTTAGGCTTACCCCTTTACCTTTACGCTCCTGCCAATACACCTTTTTTCCAACACCATCATCACTTTTTACCTCTATTTCGTAGAGTCCCAAATCTGAATTAAATGTTTTTGTTTCATCTATCCATACTTCACTCACCTCTTCTCCACCAGAAGACATTCCTTTCCTTAAGTATTGTTTTAAAATCAAAAACTCATCAAAAAAGTCTTTACTTCCCCACTCCTCTTTCCAAACGGAACGTTGGCTTAATGCTATTTTGATATCATTTTTATACTCAGAACCTAGTCTAAAGCCTTCACTCGACGTTGTCATTTCAGGCCATCTCACTTTCAAAGCAATATGTTGAATTTGATCATCACAACCTTTAGCCTCGTGTTCTTTTTTAATATTTTTCCCCCAATAATTCACACCTTGATAAGTCACTCTGCCAAAAAGTAAATACTGCTTATTAATAAGCATATGCTGATCACCAAATTTACCACAAGCATATAAGCGCGCTTTAACTTTTTCAGGGTCATGCATACTGTCATAGCCGTATATCAACAATGAAATAACCAAAACTGTAAGTAATGATAAAAATAAAATGGTGCCTCGTCTTACTGTGCTTATTTTTTTATTCATATCCCCCTTCCTTTTTTCTTTTAAAAATTAACTCTCTAAATGACTTAACCCGAATCACGGATAAGAAATTGACTTGAAAAAGAGAGGAACTAAAGCCATTCGCTGTGTGACCACACTAAACTTACGACTCTAACCCTTATGTTCCTTGTACCATTATGGCCCATACCCAATTATTCTGTGTTATTGATGATTTCTTTCAGAAACGGGAAAGACTCGAATTGTAAATTTGCTTAATCATTAGGACCAAATGAAGATTCATCAACGGTTGTCCTACATTGGTATCTAATAAGATTAGCTTTCATACGCAAATAAA
This sequence comes from Acinetobacter sp. 8I-beige, assembly GCF_902505955.1. NCBI lineage: Bacteria > Pseudomonadati > Pseudomonadota > Gammaproteobacteria > Moraxellales > Moraxellaceae > Acinetobacter > Acinetobacter sp. 8I-beige. The sequence continues at coordinate 546,500 of NZ_LR732792.1, forward strand.
AAAAGTCAGACCGAAGTCTGACTTTAATGTGTACTCTCTTAAATATAAAGAGAATTTTCTAGTATTCAATCGGTGCAAATGGTGCAACGACGTCTGCATTTTGAGCACGATGACGCAGAAAGTGATCCATTAAAACAATCGCAAGCATTGCTTCTGCAATCGGAGCCGCACGCACACCCACACAAGGGTCATGACGACCTTTGGTTAATACATCAGTATCTTCACGATTAATATTGATCGTTTTACCCGGCGTGGTAATAGACGCCGTCGGTTTCAGCGCAATTGCAACACGAATAGTTTGACCACTCGAAATACCACCCAAGATACCCCCTGCATGGTTCGCAAGGAAGCCATCAGTGGTTAACTCATCACGGCTCTCATGTCCAAACTGACCAGCAACGGCAAAACCATCACCAATCTCAACCCCTTTGACCGCGTTAATAGACATCATGGCATGGGCAATGTCAGCATCTAGACGGTCAAAAACAGGCTCACCCCAACCTACAGGCACTTTTTCAGCCAAAATTTCAAGCTTTGCACCGCAACTGGTACCTTGTTCACGCAATGAAGTCACAAGTGCTTCAAAACGCGGTACGGCATCGACATCGCCACAGAAAAATGGATTATTAGGTACTTCATTCCAATCCAATTTTTCCGCAATTTCAGTCCCAATTTGGGTCACATGACCACGAATGAAAATACCAAACTTTTCAGCCAAGTATTTTTTCGCAATTGCACCCGCAGCCACACGCATAGCCGTTTCACGCGCACTTGAACGACCACCGCCACGGTAATCACGGAAACCATACTTTTGTGTATAAGTATAATCTGCATGTCCCGGACGAAAGCTTTGTGCAATATTGCCGTAATCTTTGGATTTTTGATCGGTGTTACGGATCAATAAACCAATTGGTGTGCCTGTTGTTTTACCTTCAAACACACCTGAAATGATTTCAACTTCATCAGGTTCTTTGCGCTGCGTCGCAAATTTAGATGTGCCCGGCTTACGACGGTCTAAATCTTTTTGCAAATCGTCTGCTGTAAGCTCAAGACCCGGTGGAACACCATCCACAATCGCCATTAAGCCTACACCATGAGATTCACCACAAGTCGTTACACGGAAGAGTTGCCCTATACTATTACCTGCCATGTCTAACGACTCCTTTTATGCTTGAACAGATTGAATGAATAAATCACGGAATTGACGGCATTGAGCCGCAGTCAATGCAAAGATTCCTGTACCGCCTTTTTGGAACTGTAACCAGTAAAAATCAACGGTATTAAAGTTTTGGCGCATTGCCCATTCAGAATTACCCACTTCAATCACGATGAGACCATCTTCAGTTAAGTAATCTGGCGCTTGAGCTAACATTTTACGAACCAAATCTAAGCCATCTTGACCTGCTGCCAGAGCCAATTCTGGTTCATGATGGAATTCTTCAGGTAAATCTGCCATGTCTTCAGCATCCACATAAGGTGGATTAGACACGATAAGATCATATTGATTTTCAGCAGGAATTTTGGAGAACAAGTCGGACTCAAGTAAAGCCACTTGATAATGTTTGTCGTGGTGTTCTGAGTTAATTTGAGCCACTTCTAATGCTTCTTTAGAAATATCCGTTGCATCTACTTCGGCATCTGGGTAGGCATAAGCCAAAGCAATCGCGATACAACCTGAGCCCGTGCACATATCTAAAATACGTTGTGGCATTTTGGGATTTGGGTTTTCTGGCAAGTTATTGACTGCCTCACCCATTTGGCCATTTTCACCTAAGCAATAAGGCGCAAAACGGTTTTGAATCAATTCTGCAATCGGTGAACGTGGAATCAGTACTCGTTCGTCGACATAATATGGCTTGCCATCAAAATATGCCAAATTAAGCAAATATGAAGTCGGTACTTTTTCATTAATACGACGTTCTAATAAGCTTAAAACTTCTGCTTTTTCACTTGGTAGTAGCTTCGACTCTAAGATTTCAGCATCCGCATTCCAATCTAAAGATAAAGTTTGTAAAACCAAAGCTGAGCTTTCAGCAAAATAGTCTTCTGTACCTTGACCTAAATGTGCATCGTATTGACGTAATGCTGTCACTCCAAAACGGATAAAATCACGAATTGTGCTTAAGTTTTCAGCGGCTTCCTGTATATGTTCAGGGCTAATAGTCGGGCGATCCACTAAAGGCGTCTCCAAGGTCATAATAAAAACGCCTTATGATACCCTGTTTTTCTATGATTTATAATGTTTTGATGCACAGCAAACACATTTTCATACGCTTTGCTCTTATTTGCTTATACGGCCTGTACGTGCTTCATACATATCTGCACGGGTTTGCGTCATTTGCATCAGACACGAAATACGCTGTAATTCAGTCTTTTCATTTTTCACGATAGGTTTGTTATTACAAATCTGATCACGCTGCGCCAGCCATTGCTGATGAGACTGTTTAACCAGTCCTTGCTCTTCTGCAGGAGCCTTCGCTAAATACGGCTTAAATACTTTCTTTAAGCGTTTCTTTTGTGCTTTATATTCTTTACTCATACATGCATCAATTTCACTCAACACATTGCCAGTTTGCTTCATGCATGCTTCATATTTTTTAGTTGGGCCCATTGCATAGGCTGAACCACTGAACAATCCCACAACAAGCAACGCACTAAATATTTGTTTCAATTCCTTTCCCCAAAGCAAATTTTCTTCATTCATTTTTTAATCTAGTCATTCACAACATCTACGTGCTGTAGCGCTTTAATATAACATCCTATTTTGTATGAACATACTAGCCCCCTATAAAATTTCCACTGCACAGCTTTTTACATGAACTCACAGGCTTTGCATTGAAACCTGATCAAACAGCCTTATTATAAAGTGAGTTCTTCTGCCAATATTCCCCAAACTTATGAGTTATAAACACAACAATTTAATGGCGATGCGTGAACGCTATTGGAATGACACCGAAAACAATCATGTCGACACTGAAAAAGCCTATTTCCAGAAGCTGTTGCAACAGCAAGGGATCTATGAATGTGCAACCCTTGAAGATGCTCGATACTTCTTTTTTAGCCTACCGAGCATCATCATTGTTAAAGGTTATGCACATGGATTTATGCACCAACCGGTACAAGAAATGATCCTCCAACACATACAAATGCATAAAGATGAATTGATTCAGAAAAATACCCTTAAAGTAAAATTTCGCATGTAACAATCCCGATTAGGCATTATTTAGATGGTTGCTTAACACTTATGGCCTTTTTTAACTCGAGATTCAGCAAGTTGAACTTTTTTAATACGTGAATACACGATATTATCCGTTACAATCTAAAATGCTGCCCTTGCTGATGAAAGGATTTTACTGAATTATGTCAGATCACAACGATAAGCTTAAACAACTGAAAACCTCCTCTATGGATCGTCGTTTATCGATTGCCAAAGCTTCGTTGCTTGCTGGAACACGTTGGGCTGCTTCTAATGCGACAACTATGTTTTCTAGCGAAGAAGAAAAAGAAAAGAAACGCAAAAAAGCAATGAAAGAACAGGCCGATTATCTTGTTTCTGAAATAGGCAAACTTAAAGGTTCTATCGTCAAAATTGGCCAAATGATGGCACTTTATGGTGAACACTTTCTACCTGAAGAAATCACACAAGCCTTAAATACTTTAAATAACCAAACAGTCGCTTTAGCGTGGCCTGCGATAAAACAGCAACTGTACAGCCAGTTGGGTTCTAAACTAGATGATTTAACAATCGATCATGAGCCACTGGGCACTGCATCACTGGCACAAGTCCACCGTGCAACGCGTAAGTCTGATGGTTTAGAGATGGTATTGAAAATTCAATATCCAGGCGTTGCTGAAGCCATTGACTCAGACATGAGCCTGTTTAAAAACATGCTTAAACTGACACGTATGGTGCCGCAAACACGCGAGTTCGACCAATGGTTCGATGAAGTTCGTGAGATGATGCACCGTGAAGTCAATTATAAAATTGAGGCTGCAACCACACGCCGCTTTGCTACTCGCTTAAAAGAAGATCCACGCTACATCGTGCCACAAATTATAGATGGCTACTGTACAGACCAAGTATTGTGTATGACATTTGAACGTGGCGTGCCGATTAACAGCCCTGTCATGCTGTCTCTGCCACAAGAACGTCGCAACAAACTTGGTGAAGCATCACTTGAAATTGCGGTACGCGAGATTTTTGAATGGGGTGAAATGCAGACCGACCCGAACTTTGGTAATTACCTCGTTCGCTTAGGTAATGGCAATGACATCTTGGACAAAATCGTTCTGCTTGATTTTGGCGCAATCCGACAGTTTGATGAACACTTACTCGGTGTAGCACGTAAGCTCATTCATGCTGGGTTTAATCATAGTAGTGAAGAAATGGTTCAAGCGATGACAGGCTATGAGTTTTTCGACTCTATCCCTCAAAGCATTAAACCCGATATGGCTAAGGTCTTCTTACTTGCAACTGAAGCATTCAGCAGCCCAAGCAACAACCCAGACTTACCTGCTGGTGTTATGGATGAACACTTTGCTTATGACTGGAAAGCCAGTCAGCTTCATAGCCGTGTAATGCAACAAGCCTCAAAGTCGATGGCGTCTCGCTATTTCAGTGTGCCACCCAAAGAGTTTATGTTTATCAGCCGTAAATTCATTGGTGCTTATACCTTTATGACTGTGATTGAAGCAAAAACCAATGTTCGTGCAATGGTCAAAAAATTTATCTAAAAGTACATTGACCAAAATGACGCAATGTCATTTTGGTCAATTGATCAATCAATTCAATTTCCAACAATTCCATAAAAAACTTTAAAAACAAATCATTAGAATAATTTAAAATACACCACATACCGTTTATCTTTGACAATACATCATGTCAGTCATGACATAGTTATTCGTATGCCGCTATGTCAGCATAAAACCACAGAATAATTCTGCTGGATGAAAATAATGACAAATATGGTAAATAAGGCGCAGGAATTTGGCTTATCACTGATCACAAAAATGGCAAGTAGCGACGTACTTGACCAATTAAAACTTAGAAAATTTATGGAGAAATCGCTTTATCAAGGCTCAAAAGCTGGCTATAAGACTCTATCAAAAACACAAAAAGCCTTTAAAGCCAATAAAGATCTACATAAACAACGGCTCAACAATCAAGAAAAATCATTATTTGATCTGAGCTATTCAGAAGATCAGCAAATGACCATCGACACCATGTCACAGTTTGCCGCCGATATACTTTACCCATTAGCCGCAAGTGCCGATCAAAATGAAACTTTTCCAACAGAACTTTGGCAATATATCGAAGAGCTAGGTCTGAACTTTTATGCTTTGCCTGAGGCACTCGGTGGTGTCGCTGCTGAGAAAAATATTCTGAGTAATGTACTTATCGCGGAGCATCTGGCCAAAGGTGACTTTAGTTTAGCCGCGGGTATGCTCTCTACCTTTAGTGTAATTAATGCCATTACGCAATGGGGTTCGGAGCAAGTACAAGCTTTATATTTAAACAGTTTTGCGCAAGACAGTAGCATTCGCGCTAGCTTTGCAATTCAAGAAGTTACGCCTGCTTTTAATCCTTACCAGTTAAAAACCAAAGCCATTTCACGTGATGGTCAATATTTTATTCAAGGTGAAAAAACACTGGTACTATTGGCTGAAAGTGCAGATATTTTCCTTGTCAGTGCTGAACTTAATGGCCAAGCTGAAGTTTTTATTCTCAGACGGGATGAAAGCATTCAGTTTAAAAAATCTCCCGCTATGGGACTCAAAGCAACGGAAACAGCAACTTTAATTTTTAATCAAACCCCTGCTTTACGCTTAGGTGATGAAGATTTCAACTACACGGCATTTTTAGACCTCGGCAATTTAATGTGGTGTGCAATGGCGGTCGGCACATGTGAAGCGGTCAAAAAATATTGTATTGAATATGCCAATGAACGTACCGCCTTTGGTGAACCAATTTCTCACCGTCAAAGTGTTGCTTTTATGATTGCCGATATGGCCATTGAAATTGATGCAATGCGTATGCTCATTCTAAATGCCGCAAGTCTAGCTGAATCTGGGCAGATATTTCACCGTGAAGCCTATTTAGCACGCTTACTTTGTGCCGAAAAAGCCATGAAAATTGGCACCGATGGTGTACAGATTTTAGGTGGGCACGGATTCACCAAAGAACATCCTGTTGAGCGTTGGTATCGTGATTTACGTGCAACAGCGATTGTTCACTCTGGTCTACATGCATAATAAAAAGGAAAACTGGCATGAATTTACAAAATCCTAAAAAATTTAAATTACTGATTGATCAAGCCCACCAAGTGGCCATCAATGTACTTCGTCCTATCTCTAGAAAATACGATAAAGCTGAACACAGCTACCCTAAAGAACTGGATATGCTGGCATCTTTAGTCGATGGTATGAATGAGGGTGGTGAAGGTATGAATGCGGGGGCTGCTGTCGGCAAGCGAGGTACAAATGAACAAGGCAATAAAAATGGAGTGAATCTCTCTACCGCTTTAAGTGTAATTGAAATGTGTTATGGAGACACCGCTTTACTTCTATCAATGCCCCGCCAAGGTCTAGGAAATTCAGCGATAGCAGCTGTGGCCAATGAAGAGCAGTTGGAGCGCTTCAAAAACACATGGGCAGCTATGGCAATCACTGAACCAACCTGCGGCTCGGACTCTGCCGCTATTCGCACCACGGCAATAAAAGATGGTAATGAATACATCTTAAATGGTGAAAAGATTTTCGTGACTTCGGGGAAGCGTGCCGATGCTATCGTCGTTTGGGCAACTCTGGATAAAAAATTAGGTCGTTCTGCGATCAAATCTTTTGTAATTCCTAAAGGAACTGCTGGCATGACAGTGGAACGTTTAGAACATAAACTAGGAATCAAAGCCTCTGATACCGCGGTTATTCGTTTAATCGACTGTCGAGTACCAACCAATAACCTACTGGGAAATGCGGAAATTGACATTGCTAAAGGCTTTGCTGGCGTGATGGAAACTTTTGATAATACTCGTCCGCTCGTTGCGGCGATGGCTATAGGCTGTGCCAAGGCCTCACTAGAGAGAATTAAAGAAATCTTCAGCGATTGTTTGGATCCTCAATATATAACGCCATACTTACAAACCACTCATATTACGAGCCAAATTTATCGTATGGAAGCCGAATGGGAAGCGGCTCGTTTACTGACCTTAAAAGCTGCATGGATGGCAGATAACAAAAAGCCAAACTCAAAAGAAGCCTCCATCTCCAAAGCCAAAGCTGGTCGAATTTGTAATGAAATTACCCTTAAGTGCGTCGAACTTGCATCAACAGTCGGTTACAACGAAGATGAGCTTTTAGAAAAATGGGCAAGAGATTCTAAAATTCTAGATATTTTTGAAGGTACGCAACAAATTCAGCAACTCATCATTGCACGCCGTGAACTGGGAAAGTCATCAAGCGAGTTGAAATAATATAAAACATCCCTTTCGGACATGTTGAAGCCATGGTTTCTCTAAATAAAGAATCATGGCTTCACATTGAAAGTAATGTAAAATAAGAAAGCGTTGGACTTAGATTCATGCTATCTAACAACGGCTGAACATATTTGTTGGGCTTCAAAAAACGTATCGCTATCACAGAACATAGATTTATTGAGTAAATATAATATTAGATAAATGTTTTTAATTTTTTATGTATCTCCACTCTATTTTTAAACATTATCGATGAGCATCATAAAACAAATATTCAATACTGTTTTCCATATGTGAGAAATACCCTTTTTTGAAATTTGAAACTTTTTATAAGTCGTCAACCATGTCTTTACATTAGGCCTTATATCCTCATAATTTCAAACTTAATATTTGGAGAATAGCAAGTCTTACCAACTTAGATTCTGCTTAGGCTATTTGCTATAAGCAAGAGGAATTTATTTGACTTGTCCATGCAATCACCTATAAAAAGCTAAATACGATGGGTTTATATGACAAAACTATCTTTGCAAGTGGCTCTACTCACCGCATAAAATCTAGGCTTTCGATTAATCCCCTCTATTTAGCTTAAATAAAGTACGGATTTAACAAAACCATAAAATAGTACCTTCTGTCTCAACTTGACTGTAGTTACACAGCTCAATATGATCTTCTCAGACATTATACCAATGGATATACAGTTTGCTGAATTATCAACGATACTTGCCAACAGCTCATATTAAAGCTAAATCTGTTTTAATTTTAACAACAACTTTAATATTTACTGGTTGTGCATCACTTGGTGGCGGTTCCGTTGAAAAGCGTTCAGCAAAATTAGCCAATGGCATTCAAAAAGCATATGCTGTTGAACCAACTACAGCACTACGTATCGCACCTATGATTGTACAAAGTGCAGATCGTTATAATGTGGATCCATTACTAGTTGCAGCAGTCATAAGACAAGAGTCTAGCTATAGAAATTATGCTGTTTCCCCTGCTGGTGCTATTGGACTTACTCAAGTTATCCCACGCTATTGGCAACAAACCTGCCCTGGAGATTTATTTGAAGAAATTAATAATATTAATTGTGGTACCTATATTCTTGCCAACTACAACCAAAAAGCAGAAAGTTGGCCCAAAGCTTTAGCTTATTATAATGTCGGTCCAACAGGCTACCATTCAAGCTGGAAAATGAAGCGTCAAGGAAAGAAATATGCCAAACAGGTTAAAGTACATCAAGAAAACTTAAAAGATGCTCTATAACCTCTTGTAAATAAGACATTAAAGTCAGCAACTGCTGGCTTTTTACTATTTAGGCCCTTATAGATAGCTTATTTCATCTGATTACTTCTTCTTATTTTTCCCTCTTAATAATTCTTTATTTATATTATTTAACCTTTCGTGCATAAAAAAATCCCCCTCAGCTATAAGCGGAGGGGGATTTGAATTAATGAGCTGGCGCATAACGTATATTATGTTCATTCACGGTAATCAGCAGCGTGAATATAATTGTGCAGATTCACGATGCTGATCTGTGGCACCAACTAAGTTGCGTAGGCCACAGCCTTTGGTATCGGATTTAACATAAAATTACGTTATGCGACATTCGGCTCTGAGCCAAAATAAAAGGGAGTTTAAAAACTCCCTTTTTTTATCTTGGAATAATTATTTTTCCAGATTCAGTGATTTCTATCAGGTCTATGCCTTGTTCTAGGACTATATGAGCCAATTCAGTATCTTTAACAGGCTCTAATTTTTTATTGATTAAGACCTTGTTTATTTCAACTGCCTTATTTCTAAGGAGTTCTTTTTCCCTTTCATTTAGTCTCAACATTTGAGCCATTGTCGTTTTCTTCCGAATCAATTTAATTCCTCAATTCTATAGATACTTGTATACACGCTTTACATGATACATGTAAATCTGTTATCTTTTCCCAAAATAGAAACATGTATACATGCTATGCAAACAACAACATTCGATAGTCCGCAAGAATTTACTCAGGCTGCTTTTAATCGAGTAGCTGAGCTTGTTTCTCAACATGGCCAATGTGCATTAGATAACTTTGTACCTGCTTTCTCCACAGAGCAGTGCTTAGAGCACTTGGCATTTGTTGCGTCAGAAATGGCTTATGACTATTCGCTGATTGATGTTCATGCAGATTTATACAAAAAAACAAACGCTGAATTAAAAGAAGAAATGGGGGATTGCTGATGCTCTTTGATGATCCGATTTTGAAATTTGCTTTTTTAATTGTTTTTATTGCTCTTTTTATTTGGGTGCTTTCTCTCGATGGGTCAGGAAAATGAATATTCAAAGCATTGTTTTAGGTTCTGTTGATGTTGAGTGTCCAAAGTGCTTCTCAAGATTTCATCACCAGTATTTGCCATTTCATATGTCTAAGTGTGAGGGCTGATTCATGTTAGAGCCTCATGAAGAAACTTGGTTTATTGGGATTTTAGCGTTCTTCGTTATTTTAGCTTTGGTTTCTTTCTTATTTTTTCTAAATGGATATTGAGGACTGATTCATGTCTGGTTTCTTAGCTCCTTATTATCTCGGTGTTGCTCTCGGTTTTATTGTTGGTTATGCAGCTTGTTATCAAGGTTGGTTCTTATGACTCTATTTGATCGTGTCTTTGTTTGGGTCTTAACCTTTTTATTTCTGTGTGGTCTTGCAGGTTTTTTTTATTTCATTGCTATGTCGAGTGGCCGTTATGACTTATAAATCTAAAAAAACAACTCTGAAAAAACCTGTACAAAAAACAACCCAAACCCGTAAAAACACGGTGGAAAGCCCTAAATCTGCACAATTCTTCTCAGCAGAATCTAGTCGCCTGACTGATTTTTCTACCCCCATTTATAACATGCGGGTTACGATTGACTAAATTTGAATCAAAATAGGGTGCTTAACAATGATTGAATATTTTGACTATCTGTATTCTTTATCTACGTTGCATTTAGTTTTATTGTCTGTAATGGCATTTTTGGGGCTAATAATCATTAAAAAAGTTGGTGATGTTCTTGATTTAGATTGATTTTTTGTGCTCACGGATTTCGGCATAACGTATATTATGTTCATTCACGGTAATCAGCAGCGTGAATATAATTGTGCAGATTCACGATGCTGATCTGTGGCACCAACTAAGTTGCGTAGGCCACAGCCTTTGGTATCGGATTTAACATAATATACATTATACGTAATATAAGTTATTTATAAAAAGCCACACTTAATTATGTGGCTTTTTATAAATAACTTAGATCACATCAAATTCAATTCGACGGTTTTTCTTACGGCCATCTGCAGTTGCATTATCAGCAACAGGTTTGTTCGAGCCCAAACCTTCGACACTTAAGCGTTCTGCTGCAATACTTTTATTGATCAAATAGTTTTTAACAGCTACAGCACGTTCTTTACTTAAAACAAGATTCTTTGCAGCATCACCTGAACTGTCTGTGTGTCCAATAATTTTGACCTTTTTCCCACCAACCTTATTTAGAGCCACCGCCATTTCATCTAAGATCTGAGTCCCACTCACAGCCAAAACTGCACTGCCAGATTCAAATTCTATAATTCTGTTTTTAAGCGCTTCATCTATGATTTGCTGTTCAGCCTGATTGACAGAAAGCTGCGCATTCAAGCGATATGGTGGCGTTACTAAACTTTGGAATAAACTTGTTGTTGGCTGAACTTCATTTGAACTCGATATTTTTCCATTAAGTTCCATTTGCGTACCACGTACAGAAAGTTTACCTTGGTGAACTTTTTTTAACTCTGGAACTACCATATTCGCAACAGATTCACTCCAACCATTTGGAGCATTAACCGCTTTAACCTTTATTTTATCAATCACTTGGTCAGCGCCATAAACACTATACATCTTGTTTAAAATGATTTGCTTACTGGCATCATTTGGAACAACACCTTCAACAATAATCGGTTCAGCCCAGACATTCCCACTCAGGGCTAGCGTTAAAGTCAGCAGCCATTTATTCGACTTAAATCTATGATTTATTTTCATATTTTACTAATCTATAAAAGTTTTTTTAAAAAGTTTCACAGCTTGTATTAAGCTCAATTGCCGCTCACACAAAGCTTGCTCCAGCGTTGCCAAACCGGCATTTTGCTCTAAATATGCATCAATCCAATTCGCTTGAACCAATGAAACCCAGTGATCTGAATCTAACTTTTGCGTGAAAATTTCACTTAAAGTCATAATATCTGCCCCTTGAAAGCCAAAAAGCAGTACCGGTTTTTCGCTATGCAAAATCCCTATCAGAAGCTCAGCATTTTGATTTTGAATAAAAAAACTAATTAGATTGACCCAAAAAGCTGCAATTTCATAGCAGTAGCTAGAGTTATTAATAGGTAAAATCAACACTTTAGTTAAGCGACTAGTACCATGTTGAATGACGGGCTGTAACAATAACCCGAGTCCAATCATGCTTTGTGCAAGCTCGTAACTGCTCATTCTTAGTAATTGAGCAAATGAATGTATCGTATGGTGTTCATAAAATGCCGAAACTTCGCTGTGATTAAAAACTTGTATCTCATTATTTAATTTAGATAATTTATCGAGCACGATATTAGGGTCACGTATCGAACGTACCACACGATTCTTTTGAAATAAGTCGATTAAAGTTTGCTTATAGCGATATGGCGCATAAATAATATTATCAAAACTATTTTCAACTTCTAATAAATGACTCAATACCATTGGAAATTGACGGCCAGAACTATCGTGACTGGCAATCAAATTTGCCACAAGAAAATTATTTTCTTGTGGATTGGCAATAAAAAAGTCTAATGAAGGTAGCTTTTCATACGCTTGACTAAATCCCTCTGATTGCATGGCATGTTCTAATGCTTCAGTAATCCACTGATCAATCAGTTGAATTAAGGCATACTGACCGCGTGTTTTTAAGAAATCACCACGTGCAGGACATTTTCCGTAATATAAAGCTAAAGTCCGCAGTTCATCCATCACAATACTCCTTACAACCTAGCCACTTTCGAGAAATCATAAACGAGACTCCTGTATCCCCGATGTTGGAGCTTTAGGACTTGCAACAGTTGCTGAAGGTGTGGTTTGCGCTGCCACCACACGTACGGATTTATTGGTGACAATTTGATCGACCAGTTGCATGCCATTGTAACTGCGCTGCCCGCCTACTCCACCATTTGCGTCTCCGCTGATTAAACGGAAATTGACTTTTACTGCAAGCTCTGGATTTTGCTGATTTCTCCAAATCATTTCATAGCTTCCGCCACGTTGCGTTCGCTCAGCACCATCAATTAAACGATTAATACCATATTCACCAGGCGCCTCAAAAATCGTATGCGTTTTCCCATCTAAATCAATGGCTGTAATACGTGCACCTGGAATTGCTCCGGCATTTGGCCATACAAAATTCACCCATTGTTGAATGCCGTTTTCATAAAGCATTCTTTGTCCATCAATATCAATGGTATAGGATAAAAACTTAGGATTTTCAATTGGGTAAAATTGAAAATTGGATTGCGCCGTAGCAGCAGGTGCAGACGAAGCTTGATTTAACGCTCCTGTTGCCATGCCATTACTTGGCGCAACATAGCTTTGAAAATTCATTACAAATTGTGGATTTAAACTAATCCCTAAATCTTTCCATGTCTTAGAAGTCAAGGTATAACCACGACGAATAACCAGTGGATCAAGATACTCTTTGACATAACGCGCAATACTGCCATTTTCGCCAAGAATTTGGCTAATTTCATTGCTGGTTGCTTGCAGTGTCGCTGAAGAGTTAAAAGGATATTTTTTACTCAGGTTCGTATTGAAAGGTTGGTAGACTTGCATACCCCATAGCTTATTCATCTCATCTTGTGCAGGGAGAATTAAACTTTCAAATGATTGTGTCAGAGGCGACATCAACAGCTTTTGGAGCAGTTTCTGATCAACCTCAGACAAGCCCACAGACATTTTTTCATCGACCAGCTTCTGTGTTGTATTAAAGACAGAATTTTGCTCATTAATGGTCGACTTAACCAAATTCATCGCAGATGGTCCAATATCCCCTGAGCTTTTCAAGTCATTGAATTTACTTCGGACTTGAGCTAAAGATTGCATGTATTCATCAAGCAAAGACTTATTTTGTTGGTCGTCACGCTTACGCACCAACTGATAAAACATCTGGAATTCTTTAGAAATCGGGCCTTGCGCTTGATTCATGACTTTGGCATCAAGCTGAGTTTCATCTCGTCTTAATACTTTGCGTTTAAACCAAGCCACAAAACCTGTTTGCGGCGCTGCCAGCTCCGCCATTACGACTGGATTGTCCCAACTGGTTTCTTTCGCAACACGATCAAAAACACTTCGAATGGGTGAGTTTTCAGGCTCGCCTAAAACTTGAACGAAACTCGCCTGTTGTCCGTAATCCTTAGCTTTGGCATAATGTATCGCACCTAAAAATTTCCGCCACTCCGCAATATATTCTTTTTTATAGAGTTCTGTGAGTTGTTTACGAATTTGATCTGGACTACCACTAAATGATAGGTCATCTGATTGTGTAGTGTTGAGTACCCAGTCTTTGGTATCTGTAGGACGTTTTGCAACTTCATCGATGGCTTGTTCAACATATTCTGACCATGCAGCATGTGTAAACATACCCGGTAAGGCATAACTGCCTAAGATTGCATTTTGATTGGCATCGCCAAGCATTTGCTTTATGGTTAATGCTGGATAACGGACAGCCGCACGCATTTTTAATTCATTATAAACACGGTCTCGTGCAGGCATTCCACGAACAACAGACAAGAGAACTTGACGCGTTTGATCCACCACTAAGCTGTCTGAGCTGAGTACAGGAAATTTAGGATCGCTAGCTAAAGTCATGCTATACGACAAAATTTGCTCTGCCTTTTGGATCATTTCTCCGCGCGGCATTTGCCCACGATTATTATCCAACCATGAACGCCAGAAGCGTGTGACTTGATCACTTAAATGGCTTGCATCCATATATTGAGTATTACCCATCATTAAATAGGCTTTTAAAGCATTGTATGCATCTTGTGGATTTGCATCATTAGGCTCTAAATATTGCTGTGTTTTTGCAACAGGTGTCAGCTCTACATTTGCATGGTTTGTGCGCAATTTTTCTTCATTGCTTTTCACCCGCTGTAGATATTGGGCAATATTTTGTTGTGTTGGAATCAAGACGATTTGCTCAACACCCTTTAAATATTCTGTTTTTAGCTTCTCCTGCAGCTCATCTCCCTGATATAGACCAAAACCCAGCTTTAAAGGACGATCTTCTTCAAATTGGTCCAACTGCTGCATACGTTCCTGTAAAATCAAGAGTGCGCCGAGTTGTGTAGACAACTCTTGACCCGATTGCTTTTCAAGTAAAACGACTTTGTCTAAATCGGCTTGTACGTCTGCAATCAATTGCTGATTATTCCGATAAGACCACACCCATAGACTTAAAATGATGGCTACACCAAATAAAGCGGCAACAAAGGCAATATAACGCTGACGCTTTCGGCTAGGGTTAATATGCTGTTTAACGAGGTTCTTGTCTTTCAGAATAATGTCTGAAAATAAACCTTTTAAAAAATAGCCATGGTTTTGCGAAACTGAGCGCGTTGGAATGCCATTTTCATTGTCTAAACCTTTTTGCAATAAAAAGTCTTGAGCAATTTGCTCGGTCATTGGACTTTCAATAATGCCTTCTTGAAGTGCGCTGGTGAAATAAAAGCCACGGAAAACAGGTTTAAATTGATAAGGGTTATCTTCAAACAGCGTGCCAATAAATGTCTTTAATGCAGGCTTTAAGCTTTTAAACTCTAAAGGAAATGTCATGACACTTGGAGAAATATTCTGCGAGTGTCGGCGGCTAAGATGTGTCGTACTAACGCCTTTTAAACCGTCATATAAGATGGAATAGTGTTTTTCAAACAGTTCAACAGCATTATTGGCCCCATCGGTTGTATAAGGCAGTGTTGCCCCCCAAACCTGATCAAACTCACCGACTTCATAGCATTCAAAAAACTCAGTAAAGCCTGCTATCAAATCCATTTTAGAGAAGACCAAATAAACAGGTGAAAAAACTTCTAAGCGCTCAGTAAGATCTTGAATTCGTGCACGTAAATTCTTTGCCAGTTTGATCGACTTTTCTGGACTGTTACTCACTAATTCAGCAATACTGACAATCACGATCAAGCCATTGATTGGTACTTTTGAGCGGTTTTTTTTCAAAATATTTAAAAAACCTAACCATTCAAAATGATCTTCCGCATAAACGGAATAACGACCCGCAGTATCTAATAACACGCCTTCTGTTGAAAAAAACCAATCACATTGACGGGTTCCGCTAAGTCCAGCAGAAACTGATTTTTGATGGGTCTCTTCAAACGGAAACTTTAAACCCGAGTTATAAATGGCCGAACTTTTACCTGCAGCAGGATTACCAATTACCATATACCATGGCAACTCGTAGAGTGCAGCATTGCCCTTTTTATCCCCCAGTTTTGATTTTCGAATCAACTGAATAGATTCTTTCATTTGTTGCTGAATCAAATGAAGTTCATCTTTGTTTTTTTGTTTTCCATATTCTGCATTGGTGTCATGTGCAATGGCATCGGCAAGAGCTTCACCTTGTACTGCATGTCGACGACGTACAATGAGTAAATAAATTCCCCACAGCATCAACCCGAATACATAACAAATCATTAAAGGCCAAAAGATTTTGGCTGGAATGACGTTATACATGGCCATTAGTGCGACAAAACCCGATATAGCCATTATGGCTTTAGGGTTGCTCACATATTGCCAAATATAACCTAAGACGTTATAAAATAAAGAATTCACAATACTCTCTTATTCTTTTTTAATTTAAATGGTTGGTTCTACAGGGATATTACTGTCTTCGCACGCATGTAGAAAACAATGTGTAGACAATTGATCAGTGCTATAAATCATCGCCATCAGCTCATCAGGCAAATGCATACTCAACATAAATCCAAATACTTTGGCCAAATGCTGCGTATGTCCAAAGCTTTGTTTGGTATGAATGAAGTGATGCGATTCAATCCCACTTCGATCGAAAATTTGGTTAAGTTTTTTCATGGTTTGAATGTCTGTAATATCATCGAGCATCAGCACAAAAGGCTGAATATCTTTAAATTGTTCTAATTGCTTCATCGGTGGGGATGCAAAATAATTGGCAAGATTGGTCTCGTTTAGCGCAATCTTGAGTTGTTTTAAGGGTTTGATATCAAGTAATGGTAAAGAAGATGATGCTAAGAACCAACTAGAGGCATATTCAGCAGGCAAGTAATGGTCGGTTAACCATGTTTTTTCATCGAGCAGTTCTTGGTCAATTTCAGAGTCTACATTCAAGATGAATGTAATTTCCTCTGACTGCTGAGAAATTTGCTCCAATAACAGCATCCAATCTTTATAGGCTGTTTCTTGACAGAAATAATGGTGCTCAAGATGAATTTGCTGCGTAATCACGCCTAATGAACTTAAATAATCCTGTACGACACCACTGCTTTGTTCTTCATTCCAAACATGTAACATCGATTCAGGCAGCAGCATATGTATATTAATACGGTTTAATTTAGCAACCTGCTGCACATCAGGTTGCTCCTCTGTTTCGTTCCTATCATATTCACTCGTAGGATCAATCCATGCTGGATGCATACGATATTCATAGGCCAATTCACTATCATAAAATAAGGCTGATTGCTTTAAATGCTGTGAGATTTGCCACAATGTTTCTGCATGTTGTTCTAGTTGATGCTTGATCAGGGCTTGAATTCGCAGATGGCGCGGAGGATCAACGACTTCATCATCGTCCTGATTTGTAATGACATGGTCTAGTGCATGTATGCGATAAGACAGCATCGGTAAGCCATAGGCATTTTGTAATTGCGTATCGAGCTCTGGGCTTTTAAATTTTTTAATCTCGTCAAGAATCTCGTCATTTTCCCCAAAGGCACTATACGCAGAAGATGAATAAATATTTAGGTTTAACCACTGAATTTCAACAGGTTCAGCCTGTTGGTTCTCATCATCCTGATGCTGCTCTACTTGCGCTTGTTTTTGCTGCTCTTTGCGCTTTTGGTGAGCTTTAATGCCATGATAAATAAATACTGGAGACCATAAAATTACGCACAGAATCAGTGGAAATAGAAGCAAATAATTAAGCAGGTCTGCCCCAGTTGGTTCATACTGAATGTCACGCCAGTAAAAAATGACGATTCCTGCGACAAGCAACAATAAGCTGCTTAAAGTACCAATAAAGAGCTTAAGCATGCCCCATCCCCATCAATGTATAACAGGTTTCGTGATTGTGTTCGGTCTGCATCGGCATTAAAAAAGCGCCTTGTGATAAACCAATGGTCATCGTTGAACTCAGCTGAATCGGTTGAATATCGTCTTTCCTCAGGATGATTCTTAAATCCACCCCAAGCGTTGGACTGAGCCAGCTCGCGAGTAATCGTTTGAGTTTTATACTCTCAGCTTGGTCAGGTAAAAATTTTAAATATTCAGCGTATGAGACGGGGCCAACTTCTATTTCAATTTTTCCATCTATTTGACGAATATTTTCTCCACAAAAGGTATTAATGCCCAATTGGTTAGCATTACCACCAAGTGTGCTTCTATGTTCAGGGGACAAGTGAAAGATCTCTTCCACAAATTCTTTAATTTTAAACGGTTGCTTAAACACACAGCTCAGCATGGTGTTTAGCGCATGTGCTGTATTATTTTGCCCCTGCATTAATCCAGCGAATTCAGCAAAATAATCATCTAAGTCCTGTTGCTCATGTTGAGCACTCACATAACCATTTAGTGCATGCAAAATATCGAGGTAATGGTTTTCTTGCTCAATCTCATAGCGAATCGGTAAATGGTAGGCTAAAGATGCATCCACATATTGCGCCGTGAGCTTGTGATTAAATAAACCTAAAAAATGAAGTGTTTCATTCCGTTGTATACGCGCACTTTGTTTAATCTTATTGGTATAGCTATATGGTAAGGTGCCCTGAATCCCAGTTAAACCAATCATTAAGTTGGTTAAATGAATTTTTTCTTCGTCAAGGGTCAAACTCTCAATTTCTGCATTCGGAAAATTGAGATTCAGTGAACTATGAAACTTAAACTGCTTTGCCCAATCCCCTTCTTTTTTGGCATGTGGAGCTACAGCATGACGTAATAATCGCGTGGCTTGAATAAATTCAAAAGCGTTCGGTTGTTCAACCAGTACATCAACTATAGAAGTGTCTTGCCACCAACGTTCTGCACGCATTGGTATAACTCCTGTTGAGATTGAGCATCTGAAATAACAACATCGACAAAACTGTTCATCTGGACTTTTAGATTAAAGACATGCGACAACAACTGGCTAAAAATATATAAGCTATGTCCTCGAAACACTTTCGAATCAATCCCTAGATTTACTTTCAGCCCTCGTATAAAGAGTGGGAATGGTTTTGCATCCACCATCTTTTGCTTTAATTCAAAATTAACCGACTGAATCGCATTAATAATAAGGTGGTTTTCTTTAAGCTGAGGCAGGTTATAGAGTTCAAGTAATTCCTGAATATGACTTAAAGCATCGCCCTTGGTGAGAGATAAAGTATTTAATGATAAATGCGAAATGATCCGCCATTGCTCTATTTTATTTTGTTCAAAGTAATAGGGTTTATTCGGTCTTTTTAAAACCACAGCTCGCCGTGCCAGACTACTGTCATTCAAATTTAATATATTGTTGGCTTGGCTCAATGCCTCATGGGGTAAATCACGATTGGAGCATAATAATTGCGTACTGATAAAATCAGATTTTGTTGTTTCAGGCGATAAATGTTTTGAAATAATACTATAGCCCGTTTCAACATATTTATGTTGTAGCTGCGTGGAATTCAAACTATAAAAAAACTGAGTCTCATCCTTTTGATAATGACTCATCGCAAAGAATGGATAAATTTCAAGGGTAGTTTGATCTTTATTCGATTTTTCACGAATCATTTGCATTTTAGTAATCGAATAAGTTTGATAAAACTCAGGATGATGAGCATCGGTAATTAAAGGATATTCGAGTTGTTGATGATTAATTTTTTGAGGTTCAGCCTGTTTTTTAAATAAATTGATAACTGGTACTACATATAATTTAAAGTTTGCGATATTCAACTCGGAATAATTTCGAATATTGACCTGATCATTTAAATTTAATTTAAGATGAATCAAAATTTCAAACTGATTTTGCTCTTTTTCTAAATGTTTTAACAAACCTAAGTTCATATTGAGAAAGTTAAATTTTTCAGAAAAACAGAAATATTCCATCAACAGCCGGTATGCATGATGTGTATGTTGATCCAAGGGCAACAGACTTTCAGTTTCAGCAAAACCCATGATACTAAACGGATTTGGGATATCGATGACGCGATGACCAAACTTTAATGAAAAGCCTGTGCTGGATTGGAACACAGCATCCAAAACTTGTAGTGGAAAATTGGATATCGCATCCAAATAAATAGGCAAATTTTCTTTTTCTAAAATTTGATGTGCCTGATTAAAAATATTAAATCCTAAGCTAAGCGTTGCATTTTGATTTAAATGCATATGCGCACTAGGATTCGTTTTAAAATTGAGATGACTCAGTTCAATGGGTAATAACTTTAGTTCTTGTGTGGTGCTAAATTCACACTGTACACCTTTAAAACTTCTTGATTTTATTGCAGTATTTTTAGGAATAAGATGAGCTTCAGTTAATTGTTTACACTTATTTAAGTCTTCAAAACTGACCACAGTACATGCAGGAAATGGTTTGAGGTATTGAGGAAACATCACCTCAAACAAAGACCGGGTAAAGATGTCGTAACTGTCCGCCAGTTTCTTATCAATTCTTGCTGCAATTAAAGAAAAGGACTGAATTAAGCGTTCAATATGCGGATCATCTACTTGCTCTTGGTTTAAGGATAAACGCTGAGCGATTTTTGGGTATTTTTGCGAAAACTCACGGGACTGCTGCCCAAATTCTTGTAATTGTTTTTCGTAGTACGGTAATAATTCTTCAATCACAAATCAGCCCCATTAAGCTCTTGCAGAAATAACATATTGTTGTGTTGTCGGTTTGAGCAAAGCATCAAAAATCACGGGTTCATATAAAGGATGAATATTTAAATAGGCTTGAATACTTAAACACAACGCCCCCATATTCTGTCCATCAAGCAACATTTCGACTTTGATTTGTTTCAGTCTCGGCTCATGTGCAGTAATAGACGCTGCAATCGACTGGCAAATTTTATCGCGATCGGTCGGATTCGCAGTCGATAATCCAACAAAATCAATGATTCCAAACTGAACAATGGACTTTTTCACCAACGGGAAAGCATCAATTGAATCATTAAAATTGGCCATACGACTGTTCAACAAATCTTCTAAGTCGGTCGCGACGGATTCACGTAGCTCCTGAAGAGACATCCCCAATCGGTCCTGTTCAGTGGTCGGTAGTAATCGGTCAAATAGCGTTTTTCTAAACCCATAGGGATAAAGCTGATCTAGATTCATGTTGATTAAAATCATCTCGCATAAATAAAGGCCAACGTTGGTTAGCCTTTATTTTTTAAGTTATTTTTATGCAGCGTATGATGCAGTATTGTTTGATAGAGACCATTTCTTGGTCACAGCACCTTTTTGTGTGCCATTAATATCTTGCTGGTTGTACGTCCATTCCACAGCAGCATATTTCAAACCAAATCCTTCAAGCGGAACACCTTCTTCACTTACTGTTGGTGTAACACTTGAAACCAAAACATGCTTCAATTTAATTTGTAGATACTTAATACGTTTATCGCCATTTGCACGATAAAAATCAATTTGTACTTCATCAAAGGTATAACCCGCTGAACATGCTTCCCAAAGTTTTGGACTGGTTGCATCCAAATCTTTAACAAACAGCATATCAGAATGTTCAACACGTTCCGCCGTATGGCCACCAACACTTGATGATGTTGCAGACTTTGGCTGACGAATATTGTGTGACCAAGAGTTCACCTCTAACCAGCCTTGGTGCTCTGTATCGCGCGACTCGCCATCGACCTTATATTTACCTCTGAACTGTACGTATATGTCTTTCATTTGTAATCTTTTCCTATTCTAAAGTTATTATGTGTTGGCACTCAAATTAGTTTGAGGACTGAGGTAACTCGGTAACAAGTCGCAGTGATACTGACAACTCATCCAACTGGAAATGTGGTCTTAAGAAAACCACAGATTTGTAGTGCCCCGGTTGTGCTGGGTTCTCTACAACTTTGACAGATGCTTCGCGCAGCGGATATTGCGCTTTCGCCTCTTGTGAAGCACCGTCATCAAGCAAAATATATTGAGCCAACCACTCATTTAAAAATGTTTCAATGTTTCCAGCCGAAGCAAAGCTTCCGACTTTATCTCGCATCATGGCTTTTAAATAATGTGCAATACGTGAAACGGCCATAATGTACTGAATTTGGCTAGATAAAGCAGAGTTTGCATTGGCAGAATCGCTATTATACTTTTTAGGTTTCTGCGTCGATTGCGCACCAAAAAATGCTGCATAATCCGTGTTTTTACAATGTACTAAAGGAATAAAGCCAAGATCACTGAGTTCTTTTTCACGACGGTCGGTGATGGCAATTTCAGTTGGACATTTAAAGACCACTTCACCATCACTAGTTTTAAAGGTATGAACAGGTAATCCCTCTACCAAACCACCACCTTCAACACCACGAATGGCAGCACACCAACCATGCATATCAAAAGCATTGGTCAAACGCGTGCCAAAAGCATAGGCTGCATTCATCCATAAATATTCATCATGATTTTGCCCAGAGACTTCTTCCACAAAGTTAAAGCCTTCAGTCGCTGTACCTTCCTTAGGGTGATAAGGCAGACGCCCCAATACACGTGGCATTGTTAATGCAACATAGCGCGCATCATCACTTTCTCGGAAAGAACGCCACTGGACATATTCAGCGGTTTCAAAAATTTTGGATACTTCACGTGGACGGTCAATATCCGTAAAAGATTCCAACCCAAGAATGTTGGCATCTGCGGCAGAAATAAAGGGTGCATGTGCAGCTGCGGCAACATGTGAAATTTGTTCAAGCAAATACATGTCTGAAGGTGTACGATCAAACTCGAAATCGCCAATTAATGTGGCATATGGTGCACCACCAAATGACCCATATTCTTCTTCATAGATCTTTTTAAACAATGTACTTTGATCAAAGTCCGTTGCGCCTTGAAAATCCTTGATTAATTCTTTCTTCGTCGTATTTAACATACGAATCTTAATCAATGGATTAGATGGTGTTTCCTGGCAAAAGTAATATAAACCGCGCCATGTCGATTCAATTTTTTGAAACTGTTCGTCATGGATAATTTTACTGAGCTGCGTCGAAATGAGCGCATCAATTTCAGCAATACGCTTATCAATCGATAATGTCATATTTTCTGAAACAGTAATCGTCCCCGCCATCACTTCCTTAGCGAGTTCTCCAATTAAACTTTTCGCACGATCATGCTCTTCTTCATTTCGAGCAATTCGACTGCGCTCAACAATTGAATCTAATAGCGTAAATTCTTCAGTGGTATCTTGAGCAACTGCAACAGATTGGGCATTATTCATTTTCAGCCTCCACACTCATTTTGCGTACTTGATCTGTATTTTGCAGAACTTGATCAAGTAGATCTTCTAAGCGCTCATTATTAGAAATTTTGTTGCGCAAATCAGTCAAACGTTCACGAGCTTCCACCAATTTTCTCAAAGGATCTACTTGCTGAACCACATTTTCAGGACGAAAATCTTCCATCGACTTAAATGTCAAATCAACAGACATACATCCACCATCTTCAGTCAATGTATTTTCAACTTGATAGGCAGCACGTGGTGCTAAGGACTCCATGACTTCGTCAATGTTTTCTAAATCAACATTAATAAATTTTTTGTCTTTGAGCTTGGTTTTTTCTATTTCAGATGCCGCGGAAAAATCACCTAAAACACCAACAACAAATGGTAATTCCTTAATTTCTTTAGCATCACCAACTTCAACATCATAAGTCAGTTGTACCCGAGGTGGTCGAATACGCTGTAACTTTTTTTGGACGCTTTCACGTTTAGCCATATGAAAATCCTATTTTTTATTATTTCAAAAATGAAAGTTTTTAAAGTGAATTGAAGGGATTCGTATTCGGTTTGCTCGCCACTTCAGTTGATTGTGCTTTCTCAACTTTTTTGGGTTTTGCCACCTGAGCCGTTGTTTTCTTTGTGGTTTGTTTGGTTGAACTTGCGATTTTACGCGTTGTTTTCTTTGGTGCTTTGATCACCACGGCCTTTGCATCACTCGTATCTGGCGCAGGCAAAGAGTTACGAACGAGATTAGACAAATCTTTGGCAGGCGGATAAGTTAAGTCTGCAGATAAATAGCGCATTTCTTCTTGACGCATATGGTTTAACGCCATATTTGCAATCGAAACGCCAGCTAAAAACCGAGTATCTGTTAATGATGTATGATTAATATTTCGCGCATTTAACTCTTCAACCAGTTGAAGTGCTTTATAACTTTTCCCAAGTTCTTGATATCGACTAGCAGCTTGAACCAATAATTTATTTTTTAGCTCATCATTTTTTTTATTTTTACTATCGCAAATCTGTGCATATAAACTTAGTAAATCGTGATCAGTTTCACCATTTACCAATGGGTAATTTTTAATACACTTATTTTTTAAACTAATACCCTCTTCTACCGCTGCAAAAGCAAATGGTGTCACCGTTAATAAAACGAATGTAGGTAAAATTAAATAATATTTTTTCAAAACTTGCCTCAAACCTTTATGAATAAAAAATTAAAATTATTATCAGTAACTTCGATTTAAAATATACACACCCTAGGTAAATATTTTCTGCTTATATAATGCGCTTGGATTTAACAAAAATATAGCACCTAAAGTCAAGGGAAGAAATGTTACTCAAAAGTAACTGTGTTTGCTTTTTGTAATATATCTTCTTTTTTATCTAAATTTCATTTGTGTATTATGANACCATCGAGATGCCTTGTTCTGCCAGTTGTTCTTTGGTGTAGTATGGGGTATCGCCAAATTCGGTGATGTTGGCCAATACAGGGACACCAACTGCATCACAGACGGTTTTGTACATAGTAATGTCAGTCATTGCTTCGGCAAAGATCGCATCGGCACCGGCTTCTACACAAGCACAAGCACGGTCAATCACCGCTTGTAGGCCTTCTTTTTGTAGGGCATCGGTACGTGCCATCACCACAAAGTTTGCATCAGTTTTGGCATCGACTGCAGCTTTGACGCGATCAACCATTTCTTGTTGGGTGACGATTTCTTTATTTGGGCGGTGGCCACAGCGTTTTTGTGCTACTTGGTCTTCGATGTGCACTGCGGCTGCGCCTGCGGCAATCATTTGTTTAACGCTACGCGCAATGTTAAATGCCCCACCCCAACCGGTGTCGATATCGACCAGTAACGGGGTGTCTACACGTTCGGTAATGCGGCGTACATCTTCCAAAACATTATCCAGACTGGTCATGCCTAAATCAGGCAATCCATAAGAGTAGTTGGCTACACCAGCACCCGAAAGGTAGATGGCCTTGTAGCCCACCTGTTTCGCCATCATTGCTGCATAAGCATTGACTGTACCGATAATTTGTAATGGTTTTTCCACTTCTAGTGCTTGTCTAAATCTTAAGCCTGCAGATCTTTGTTCTGTCATCGTCCTTTCCACGGCATTTACTTTAATTTTCGAGTTTTGAGTATAGCCATAATGACTGAATTGGCTATGACATTTTAGAATGAAAACTCTAAAACTTTAGTCCCATGGTTCACGCTTTTATTGTGTAATTTTCTTCCACGCACTGAGGTTTAGTGGTAAACAGATAAGCCCCAAAACAACAATGTGTACATATTTTTGCTATGATAGCAACTAGAGATCCACATTTATTAGGCTGTTGTTAGTTATATGCACGACTCAGTTCAACTAGAACCCCTTACACGTGACATACCTCACACAAAACGAGGTCATGAACGCTGTCTTGCATTTTTATTAAGTGCAAACGAGTTGTTTTTGCAACATGGCTACGATGCGGTTTCACTTGATGATATTGTCAATCATGCGGGTGGTTCAAAAGCATCGATTTACAAATATTTTGGAAATAAAGACGGTCTTTTTACAGCCATTTGTGACTATCGTCGTGAGCTGTTTTTTAAAGATATTTGTATACCTTTTGATTTTACTAAGGACAATTTGCGCGTTTATTTAATACAAACCATTTTAAATATTCAAACGCATCTTGTGCTTCCAGAAAATGCCTCTTTTTTAAGACTCATTATGGAACAAGTACAACGTAATCCACAGTTAGCCTTTCATATTCACAAACAAGGGCCTAAACATATTGAAGATGCCGTGGCTTGTGTTTTAACCAAAGCAGATGAAATAGGCATTATTCGATGTGAACATCCAAATTATTCTGCGCAGCTTTTTTTTGGTATTGTGCGTGAATTAGAGTGGCGCGTACTGATGAACATCTATGTTGAAGAAAATGAACAAGAAAATCTAGAATATGTTCATTATTGCGTAGATCGTTTCTTAGCAGGTCATCAAAAAGTCTAGTTTTTTTGCAATTTCCTTTGCATATAGTATATTAATCGACTCTCTTTTTCTTTCCACCAACCAACAACTAATTGTTGTTCTGTACCTATTTCGGTTTTCAGCAATTATTGTGGAGTAACAATGGCTCTACGTCACTTTCTTACCTTACGCGATTTATCTACTTTAGAACTGAACCAAGTTGTGCAACGCGGTATCGAACTAAAGCGTAAACAGCACAACAGCGAAGTATTCCAACCGTTTGTTGGTAAAGTCATGGGTATGATTTTTGAAAAATCGAGCACCCGTACCCGTGTATCGTTCGAAGCAGGCATGAGCCAGTTTGGTGGCAGTGCAATTTTCCTCTCCCCACGAGACACCCAATTGGGTCGTGGTGAACCGATTGAAGATTCAGCACGCGTAATTTCAAGCATGTTGGATATTGTGATGATCCGTACTTTTGGACATGACATTGTTGAACGTTTTGCCTCTTATTCAAAAGTTCCTGTGATTAATGCCTTGACTGATGATCACCACCCTTGCCAACTACTTGCAGATGTTCAAACTTTTGTTGAACATCGTGGGCCCATTGCAGGCAAAACGGTCGCGTGGATTGGTGATGGCAACAATATGTGTAATTCATATATTGAAGCTGCACATATGTGGGGCTTTAAGTTAAAAATTGCTGCGCCTAAAGGTTATGAACCCAAAGCAGAATTTTTAAGTGAATTTGCACATTGTGCAGAACTGGTTAACTCAGCCGAAGATGCTGCCGTAAATGCAGACCTCATCGTGACCGATGTATGGGCAAGCATGGGCCAAGAAGAAGAGCAAAAAATTCGTGAAGCTGCTTTTGCAGACTATCAAGTAAATGAACGTCTTATGGATCTTGCTCATCCTGACTGTTTATTTATGCATTGTTTACCTGCGCATCGCGGCGAAGAAATTTCTGAAAAGATGCTCGACCATAAAAATGCCGTGGTTTGGGATGAAGCTGAAAACCGCTTACATGCACAAAAAGCATTGGTTGAGTTTTTAATCAATGAAAACACTAAGAAAGATTAATTAATTTTTCCAACGAAAAGCACCTAAGGGTGCTTTTTTTATACGAGCAAAGCTATAATCGGAACATAATTTTTATAAGCGACACTTTCCATGCATTTCAAAAAAACTGGCCTGTGCCTTGCTACAATTCTGAGCTCTACTTTTTTTCAGGTTCAAGCCTCAGAGTTTGATGACTACTTACAATCCAAACAAATTATTGATCAAAATTTTAAAATTAAGCAACCAGAAACGTTGAATGAAATATTAACGGTATTAACTGCAGAAGACTCTCGAACCCTCCCAATTGAAATTGATAACAACACTATCATTGAACAATTTAATCTATATGCAGACCGTACCGAGCTTAAAGGCTTGATCATTACCCCTGATTTTGCGCAGTTTGAACAGGATTTGGGTGCGAAAGAAGTTCAAAAAGTGATTAAAAAGAATGTTGTGCAAAACTGCAATATTTTCTTCGAGCATCAATATCAACGCCATAACCCCTACATTATAAAATTACAGCTCAGCTCTGAGAAAAATAGCTACGATTTAGAATTAAAGCAAAAAGATTGTGGTATCAAATAGTACCTTTCTAGCGATTGGTTCTCTACTTTAGCGAACCAATCCTTGCGGTTGTAAGATAATCATGGCCGCACCAATCAATACCACTACCCCGCCCATTATATCCCAACGGGATAAATAAACTTGATCGACATAACGTAACCATAGCAATGCGGTAAAAATATAAATTCCGCCATAAGCGGCATAAATACGTCCTGACGCAGCTGGATGTAAAGTCAACAACCACACAAAAGCACCTAGCGCTAAAGCTGTAGGAATCCACAACCAATGACTTCTTCCCTGATTTAAAATCAAATAAGGGAAATAACAGCCTAATATTTCCATCACAGCGGTTACCAAAAACAGTACAAATGTACTTAAAACTTTCGTCAATTGAATATCCATGCAACCTACTTTTATTACTTCTAACTGTTAAATACTTTTTCAATAAAAAACCCGTGCGAACACGGGTTTTAAATTATGTAGCAATTTTTAAGCAGGTTCAGCCGTTTGGTCTTCAAAAACTTCAAGTTTTAGGCCCACCGCTTTACCATTTTCGTTCTTCACAGAGACCGCAACATTGCCACCATGTTCTGCAAGCTCACCAAATAGAATCATTTCAGCCAGTGGCTTTTTCAAATGCTCTTGGATGAGTCGTTGCATTGGGCGAGCGCCCATTAAACGATCATAACCATTTTCAGCCATCCACTCACGCGCACTCTGATCCACTTCAAGAATGACTTTTTTATCATCGAGTTGTGCTTGCAATTCAGTTAAGAACTTATCCACTACATTTTCAATTACTGTCGTAGGTAAAGCTTTAAACTGAATCACACTGTCTAAACGGTTACGGAACTCTGGAGAAAACGCTTTCTTCATTGCATCTTGGTTATCATTACTGTTATCTTGATCCATGAAGCCAATACTCACGCGAGAAATACTTTCCGCGCCGATATTTGTGGTCAGGACCAACACCACATTACGGAAGTCTGATTTACGACCATTGTTATCGGTCAATGAACCATGATCCATGATTTGTAGCAATAAGTTGAACACGTCTGGATGCGCTTTTTCAATCTCATCTAGCAATAATACACAGTGCGGATTTTTATGAATCGCATCAGTCAACAGACCACCTTGATCAAAGCCGACATAGCCTGGAGGTGCACCGATCAAACGTGAAACTGCATGGCGCTCCATATACTCCGACATATCGAAGCGAACCAGCTCAACACCCAGTAATTTCGCAAGCTGCTTGGTGACTTCTGTTTTACCTACACCAGTTGGGCCTGCAAAAACGAAACTACCCACAGGTTTATCTGGCGATTTTAAGCCTGCACGCGACAGTTTAATTGCTGAGCCTAAAGCTTCAATGGCTTCATCTTGACCAAAGACCACACGTTTTAAATCACGTTCAAGATTTTCAAGAACAGTCTTGTCATCTTTAGATACGGTTTTTGGTGGAATACGTGCAATTTTTGACACGATATCTTCAATATTTTCCACGGTAATCAAGGTGTCATCTTGTTCAGCTTTCAGACGACGTTGTGCCCCGGCTTCATCAATGACATCAATGGCTTTATCTGGCAAGAAACGATCATTAATGAACTTCGCAGACAGCTCAACCGCAGAAATTAAAGCTTTGTCATCATATTTAACATGATGGAAATCCTCAAACTTGCTCTTCAAACCACGTAGAATATCAATCGTTTCTGAAATAGATGGCTCATTGACATCAATTTTTTGGAAACGGCGTGACAATGCATGGTCTTTTTCAAAGACTTGGCGGTATTCTTGGAATGTGGTTGAACCAATGCAGCGCAATGAGCCATTGGCCAAAGCGGGTTTAATCAAGTTTGACGCATCCATCGTGCTGCCCATACTTGAGCCTGCACCAATAATCATGTGGATTTCATCAATAAACAAAACTGCTTCTGGTTTCTTTTTCAACGCGTTCAAAAGCTGTTTTAAACGTTTTTCAAAGTCACCACGGTATTTGGTTCCTGCTACCAAAGCACCAATGTCCAAGCTATACACTTCAGCATTTGCCAATGGTTTCGGTGCTTTACCATTAACAATGAGCCAAGCTAAGCCTTCAGCAATCGATGTTTTACCGACGCCAGGATCACCCACCAATAGCGGGTTGTTTTTACGACGGCGGCACAAAATTTGCGCAGCACGCTCAATTTCTTTTTCACGACCAATTAAAGGATCCGTTTTACCCTTTTGTGCCTCAACATTTAAGTTTGTTGTATACAGCTCTAAAGGGCCTGCGTTGCTTGAACTGGTCGATTCACCATCGAGATCTTCAATTTCTTCTTCCACTTGCACTTCGTCTTTACGTGTGCCGTGGGCTAAATATTGTGTCAACGTTAAACGGTTAATTTGATGACGTTTCAAGAGGTAGACTGCAAAAGAGTCACGTTCAGAGTACATCGCAACTAAAATGTCTGCGCCTTCAACTGTTCGATCACCACCGCTTGATTGCACATGGAAAATTGCACGTTGTAAGATACGGTCAAAACTTTCAGTTGGATGCGGAGCTTGGTCACTGTTTTCGCCCAGCTTAGGAGTGTGCTGCTCTACATATTCTTCAAGCTCTTTACGAAGCACAATAATATCTGCACCGCAGGCTTTCAATGCATTTACGGCCGAATCATTATCGAGTAAAGCCAATAATAAATGTTCAACGGTTAGGAATTCATGTCTCTTTTGTCGAGCCATACTAACAGCCAAACGTAAGGATACTTCTAATTGACGACTGAGCATGGAACCCCCTTAATCTTTCGGCTCAATCTGACAAAGTAAAGGATGACCTTGAGACCGAGCGTAATTATTGACTTGGTTTGCTTTTGTTTCCGCGATGTCTCTCGGGTAAACGCCTGCAACACCTTTTCCTTCATAATGTACAGTTAGCATTACTTGAGTGGCTTGGTCAAGATTCAAAGCAAAGTATTGTTGTAAAATTTCAATAACAAAGTCCATTGGGGTGTAGTCATCGTTCATTAAAACGACAGCATAGAGTGGCGGACGCTTAAGTTCTGGTGGCGCGGTTTGGACAGCGACATCCCCATTTTCTTCTTCATGCGGTTCATCATTGCTCAAGCGCGGGCTGATATGCCAATCGACATAGCCAGATTCATGAAAAGACTGCTTGATTTCATTTAAACACGTTGAACGCTTAGAGATACCCATAAACTTACAATTCACAATTATTGTGCATTTGCCTCAGCCTGAGGGATTTCAGAGACAAATGCAGATTGACTTTCTACGGCCTCACCACGTGACCAACTAAAGCGTCGTGTCACTGGTGTGCTACCTGTTAAACGGACTTCGATAAACTGTGGCGTAAAGCCTTTAGGCATTGTCCAACGCCCTGTTAAACGCTCATAGTTTTCAAAGTTAAAGTTTTTGTCTTCAAGAGGTACAACTAAAACCTCTGTACCACGAATGAGTCGGAGTTCAACTGTACCTGAAGCTGCACGTTTAGATGGACTGACTTGAACCAAATCGAGTTGATATTCAAATGCATTTTCAGGCAAAGGTTTAATCGCAATATGCTGCACAGCCAGTGGAATACCACCGCGTTGACGCAAAACCTCACGGTAAATCACAGCAGTGGTTTCAGATTGCGCTTGTTGATCCAGCGCTTTTTGCAATGACAAATACAGCTCATTTGAATTAGTCACAGCAACGTCACGCTCCTGAACAGCAGCATTATAGTTTTTATTTAATGCTTCCAAACTGGTCTTTTGCTTTTGTACCACTTCCACCAGTTGCTCAGCATCTGCATCAAAACCTACTACCGTTAAACCCTGACGATGTCCGACGGTATAGCCCAATACCCCACTTGCAACCATCAATATTGCAGCACCAATTGCCAAGGGCTTATTGGTCTGTAAAAACGGCTTTGCAGGTTCAGGCTGTTGTGACGTCATATTTGTGTCAGTGTTCGGCATCGTCATCTCTTATTTTGATTCAATTCAAAACACACATTTAAATCGAAATCTAAATGTGTGTGAAGTTTTAAAACGTTTTTTATGGTAATAAACCAATTCCGTCTAGGCCCGCAGTTTCAGCAAATCCAAACATTAAGTTCATGTTTTGAACGGCCTGACCTGCTGCACCTTTAACCAAATTGTCTTGTACAGAAATGACCACTAATTTTTTCGGTTGTGGTTTATACAGCGCAATACGCAGCTGATTTGCACCCCGCACAGAACGTGTCTCTGGTGAACTTCCCGTAGGCATCACATCGACAAAAGCTTCATTGGCATAAAACTGTTCATATAAACTTTGCACATCAGCAGCTTCACCCGCATCGGTTAAGTCCACATAAATCGTGCTCAGCATGCCACGAATCATTGGTACCAAATGCGGGACAAATAAAATGTGGTTAAACACCTCTTTTAAGCCTGAAATATTTTCCAACGCTTCCACAATTTCAGGATGATGACGGTGACCTGCAACGCCATAAGCTTTGAAATTATCTGCATTTTCAGAATAGATCATCCCAAGGCTGGCTTTACGGCCTGCACCAGACACACCCGATTTTGCATCAATAATAATGCTTTCAGGTTTAACTAATGTGTCGTTTTGCTTAAATAACGGCGCTAAACCCAGTTGTACTGTTGTTGGATAACAACCAGGGTTACCAATGACATTGGCTTGTTTAATCTGCTCACGGTTTAATTCTGACAAACCATAAACCGAGTCTTTCAGTAGTTCAGGGCACGCATGCTGCATACCATACCATTTTTCAAACTGTTCTAAGTCTTGTAAACGAAAGTCTGCGGCAAGGTCAATCACTTTAGTATTTGCAGCCACCAACTCTTCGGCATGCTTCATGGCAACGCCATGCGGTGTCGCAAAGAACACCACATCACATTTTTTCAGTTCATCAATATTCAAATCTGAATATTTGAGTTCGGTATGTCCACGTAGGCTTGGGAACATATCATCTACACGGCGACCGTCTTCTGTACGCGATGTTAATACGCTTACTTGCACATTTGGGTGTCGTAGTAAAAGACGCAACAATTCAACGCCTGTATAACCTGTACCGCCGACAATACCAACTGAAATCACGTGTATTACCTCAAACTTAAACTGTCCATTTCGTAACTTCCTAGTATGACAGGAAGTTTCTGCTTTCTAAACTGTTTTACTTGGAATTTATGCGTTTTTAGTGCTATCGACACCTAATGAGACACATCCAATATACTCTGTGCAGGCTCAAAACCAATCTGATTTCGTCCCGAATGTTTCGCCTGATATAACAATTGATCGGCAGTATGTATGGCATATTTTAAGTTGGGTTGATGTACTGCAGCCAGTCCAAAACTTGCTGTCACGGCAATACTTTTTGAGGATAATCCTGCATCGGCAATACCTAAACGAATACGATTGGCAATATTATAAGCCAGCGTGGGGTCATCAATTTGCAATAAGACAATGAACTCTTCCCCGCCAAAACGCCCCACCAAGTCATGATCACGGACGTTTTGCCCAATAATTTGACCGACTTGTTGTAAAATTTGATCACCCACCAAATGCCCATAGGTGTCATTAATTTTCTTAAAATGGTCAATATCACACATAAGCAAGAAATAAGACTGTTTAGAGAGCTGATGCAACTTTCGTTTAGCGGCTTCGTTAAAGCCACGTCGATTGAATAAATGCGTTAGCGGATCTCTTAGCCGCTCATCATTGAGTTGATGGATAATATCGCGTACCAATGTTCCGAGCAGCACTATTGCAAACCACATACTTAAGATAATGCTCGCAGCAAGCATCATCAGCCACCAAACTGAATTTGCCAGCATGTCTGCTTCGATATTTCTTAAAAAGAGAAAAATAATGATTCCGCGAACAAAGGTATACAGCACAATAAACAAGTAAGAAAAATCGACTATTTTATTGAGCAAATCAATCCCTTGATAATGTTTAAACATTGAAAACAAAACCAAAGACTCAACCAATGCAATTGAAATGTTCAGAATCAGCATTCTGATCCACAGTTGATCATCTACATAGGAATAATAACTGAGTGAAAATAAAGCCATCACGACCAAGGCAAGACACCAATATGGACGTGCATTGGCATTCTTTCTTAAGCCCATGGCGTAGGCGCTGGCCCATGCGCCAAACAAATACATACTGCCTAAAATGGGTGCCGACAAAGCCAATTGCTTATTCGACATAAAACTTTGCGCGGCCACAGAAAACGAAGGCACAATATATCCAAGCCCGAGCCACAATAAATATGAGGGAGCCCTAAAAGCAAAATGACATATTAAAAGCAAGCTTCCCATTAAAATCAGGCAAGCTGGAACAATTAATATAAAATAGTGGATATCTGTAAAATTCACATTTGAGGTCTTTGGACTGAAATTGAGGAATGTTTACCTTAGATCATGAAGTTTAGAGCATTTTTTGACTAACGCTCAATCAATCAGAAGAAATTATTTTTAAATTTTGCACGTAAAATTAACTTTAAACGCTTGCCCACCAATACGGCAATGCGGTTGTTTTTAAGGTTTTTCGATGCTGTTGAAAAGTGGCATCATATTTGGCAACTTCCGCCCAAAAACGTGCACTATGATCAAAATGTTGCGTATGTGCGAGTTCATGCACACAGACGTAACGCGTAATGACTTCAGGAAACAGCACTAGAGCACTGTTAAGCATGATGTCATATTTGGCACTACAACTCCCCCAGCGGGTCTTGGGCTGACGAATTGAACATTGTGCAAATTTTAAACCAGTTTCATGACTAATCTGTTGCAAATAAACAGGCAAGTGCTGTTTGGCATATGCAATTACAAAAGATTTTAAATAACTTTCGGGCTGACGGTCACTGATCCAAAGCTGGTGATTATCCTCATCCAAAATATATGCATTTTTTTGTGTTTTATAGCTCACCGTTAAAGCATTTTGGCGATTAAATAACCGTAATTCTGTGGGAAGGGTTTGATCTATCTGTAGCAGACTGGCTTGTTGCTTCTGCCAAGTTTCAACCATCCACTGTTCAGATTGATTTAAAAAATCCTGAATTTGCCGTTTGCTACAAAATTTAGGCACGGTTAAACGAATTTGAGTTGGTTCAACACGAAGTAGTAACCGGGTCGCACGTGCATGATGGGTGATTTGAATTTCAGGTAGGTCTGCTAAGGTCATTAATATTATTCTTTTATTGAATCATCCTCCCCGGCCCTCCTTTTGAAAGGAGGGAGAAAAACATAAGATAAAAATGTTTTTGCTTTTAGCCTCTTATTTTCAAAGAGAGGTTTGGGGAGATTTAAAATTAAACCGCGGTACGTTCTTCAATACCGCTGTCTGTTGCAACAACTGCCACATCTGCTTTATTGATTGCAAAAATACCATTACACACCACACCTGGAATGTCGTTAATGGTTTTTTCAAGCTCAAGCGCATTTAAGATGTTCAGGTTATAGACGTCTAAAATCACGTTACCGTTATCCGTCACCACGCCTTCACGGTAAGCAGGATCACCACCGAGCGCTACAATTTTACGTGCCACAGCTGAACGAGCCATTGGAATCACTTCAATCGGAAGTGGGAAGTCACGCCCCAATTGATCTACCCACTTAGAGTCATCAACGATACAAACAAATTTTCTCGCAATTGAAGCCACGATTTTCTCGCGAGTAAGTGCAGCCCCACCACCTTTGATCATATGCATATGACGGTCAATTTCGTCTGCGCCATCTACATAGGCATCTAAACCGCCCACAGAGTTCATATCAACGACTTCAATGCCTAATTTCTTTAAGCGCTCAGCCGTTGCTTCTGAACTTGCCACAGCCGCCTCAAGCTGAAGTTCTGGTAAAAGCTCAATTAAGAAATTGACGGTGCTGCCTGTACCCACCCCTAAAATGCCACCTTTAGGTAAGTGCTTTAAGGCAGCTTTTGCAGCAGCTTGCTTTTTTTCATCTTGGGTAGCATACAGACTCATAATTTGGCTCAACTATTTTTTGACATTTGTTGCTGATTTTACAGCCCAAATGTACAGGGGTTTGTTACAATGATCCTCTATTTTAAACTGTTAAATGGGAAATTAACATGCTGTCTCGTTTGGTTCGACAAATATTACAAGCAACAGTCTACGATGTTGCAATCGAAACTCCACTCGAAGCGGCACCTCGAATTAGTGAGAAACTCAATAACAACATTCGTTTTAAGCGCGAAGACTTACAACCAGTCTTTTCATTTAAGCTGCGCGGTGCCTATAACCGCATTAGCCAACTTCGTAGAGCTCAACTTGAACGTGGCGTGATTACCGCATCTGCTGGCAACCATGCCCAAGGCGTAGCACTGTCAGGTAAAAAACTCGGGATTCGTGCCATTATTGTGATGCCAAAAACCACCCCAGATATTAAAGTTCAGGCAGTCAAACGCTTAGGCGGTGAAGTGGTTCTCCATGGCGACTCTTTTGATGTTGCAAACAAATACGCAATTCAACGTGCTGCAGAAGATGGTATGAGCTTTATTCCACCCTATGACGATGAACTGGTGATGGCAGGTCAAGGCACGATTGGCAATGAAATTTTGCGCCAATGGCGCGATGTCGACTATGTCTTCGTCGCTGTTGGTGGTGGCGGTTTAATTGCTGGTGTAGCAGCCTACTTAGGCGATGTTGCACCACATGTCAAAGTCATTCCTGTTGAATATGACGAATCTGCTTGTTTAAAAGCCGCATTTGAAGCTGGTGAACGAGTTGTACTGCCTCAAGTCGGCTTATTTGCCGACGGTACGGCTGTCGCACAAATTGGTGAAAAACCATTTGAAGTGATTCAACTACAAAAGTCGGATAACTCAGGCCCGATTGTTGAGCGTGAAGTGGTTTTAGTCAATACCGACGAAATTTGTGCCGCCATTAAAGACACCTATGATGAATGTCGTAGCATCGTTGAACCATCGGGTGCGATGGCCTTGGCAGGGATTAAAAAATATGTTGAAACTCACGAGCTGATTGGGCAAAACATCGTCTCAATTGTATGTGGTGCAAACATGAACTTTGACCGTTTACGTTATATTGCAGAACGCACTGAATTGGGTGAACGTAAAGAAGCTATTTTTGCTGTGACCATTCCAGAGAAAAAAGGTTCATTCCTGAATTTCTGCCGAGCGCTACAGGGCCGTAATATCACCGAGTTTAACTACCGTGCGAGTGATGCCAGTGCAGCGCAAGTCTTTGTCGGGATTAGCTTAAAAGGCGGTGAAAAAGAGCGTCACGATATTTTTGAAGCGCTGAAAACTCAGTTCGATGTCGATGACTTATCTGATGATGAAGTGGCAAAACTGCATATTCGCTATCTGATTGGTGGGCATGCAGACCTTGAAAATGAGCGTTTGTTCCGTGTTGAATTTCCTGAACGTCCAGGTGCGCTGTTAATGTTCCTCGAACGCCTTGGCCCTACGCATAACATTACCCTATTCCACTACCGCAACCACGGTGCTGCGGAAGGTCGTGTCCTCGTTGGTTTAGAGGCAAGTGATGCGAAGCAAAATCCAGATGGTTTGATTGAAACTTTAGAAAGTATTTCGTATCCATATGAAGAAATTACCAATAACCTAGGTTATCAACGTTTCTTAAAATAAAAGATTCAATACATACATAAAACCGCCCTTCGAGGCGGTTTTATTCTATGAGCTGCATCGGCTCTTCATCACCAAACGTGTGGTTATACGTGACAATAATCCTGTCGATCAGTTCATCATTGTGCGGTACCAACAGCCAATAGGGGTTCTCCCGCTCGATAACCAGTAAACTGAGTTCATAAGGCTCAATAAAAATTTTAATGTGATTAAAAATAACATCAAAACTAAACTCAAAATCATAACCATGCATGTCTGAGGTTTCTTCTTCCTCACTGTCATACATTTGATAAAAAGACGCCATATCATCATTAATTTGATTTTTCAGCTCGTCTAAGTCAATACCTAACTGCTGGAGTCGATGGCATTCATCAATACCATTTTGTCGAAAATCATCGAGTTCTATTTTTTGAATGTTTGAATAATAGCTATTCAACCAACGTACAAAGTGCTCGAACTCATCTTGTTCTTCTGGAATTGCGGTATCATTCAATTCTGGAAACGCGACCCTCAGGGATTCATACAGTGTCTTCCGCATTTATATACTCCTTTGGATGAGTGATATATTGGTATAAGGCAAAGCGCGGTTGATCGAAAATAGCGTGTCTGTATAAAGATGACATCTTGTGAAATTTGGCACAACATTCGTTAACAATCGACGTATAAAAAAATTTAAAGGAAAGATGACATGGCACAATTTGCAGTGATTGGTTTAGGAAGCTTTGGAGCCACAGTTGCAACTCAACTCATTGAACTGGGACATGATGTCATTGGTATCGATAGTGAAAAAAAATATGTTGAAAATATTTCTGAGCAGGTGACCCATGCTGTCATCGCCGACGCAACAGATGAACATGTCCTCGATGAATTAAATATTAAAAACTGCGATGCCGTGGTGGTCGCAATTGGTGAAAATATTGAAGCCAGTATTTTGTGTGTGCTGCACCTCAAAAATATTGGGGTTGAAAAAATTTGGGTCAAAGCCAAATCAAAGTCGCACCATATGATTTTAAGCCATTTAGGGATTAGTAAAATTATTCACCCTGAAGAGGACATGGGCGTGCGGATTGCGCAGTCTTTATGCTACCCCATGGTCAGTCGCTATATGGCGCTTGAAGATAATCACTATATTGTCAAAATTGAAATTGATGAAAAACTACAAGGGACTCGCTTCCACCAATTGATGGATCAAGCACCTGATGTGAAAACATTACTCCATAAACGCGGCAAAGACGTTTTGTACAGCATTGACCCCAATTTAATTTTACAAGTGGGTGATATTCTAGTTGTTGAAGGTTTAGTTGAAACATTACGTCGTCTTTCAGCACGGTTCAAATCATGAAAAAAGTCAAAGAATGGCAAACCCCAAAAAACAGCACCATTAATTTAAGCCCGCCCAGCCTGCTGGCTTTGGGTTTTTTGAGCTTTATTATTATTGGGACTCTATTATTAAAGTTACCCATTTCGCACCACGGTGAACTCAGTTGGGTTCACTCTTTGTTCACCGCCAGCTCAGCAGTCACCATTACGGGACTGTCTGTGGTGAATGTCGGTGAAACTTTTACCGTAACAGGTAAAATCATCATCATGCTACTGATTCAAATTGGTGGCTTAGGCTTTATGACTTTTGCAATTTTAGCCGCACTGAGTCTGTCGACCAAACTCGGTTTAAAGCAACAAATCATGGCGCAAGAGACCATTGGCCAAACCAGCTTATCCAAAGTATCCTTCACCATTAAAGGGGTACTGCTGTATTCCTTATTTTTTGAAGCGATCGGCACGGTTATTTTGACCATTGCATGGTTAGAAGATTACAACTTCAATCAAGCTCTGTTTTATGCGGCTTTTTATAGTGTATCTGCATTTAACAATGGTGGCTTTTCACTGTTTCCCAACAGTCTAATGAGCTTCTCGGGCCAGTATCTCATTACCTTTACCATCAGTATGCTATACATCATTGGTGGGACAGGTTTTGTGGTGTTAATGGACATTAAACGCAGCAAACGTTGGAAAGGTTTAAGTACCAATAGCAAACTGATTTTATCCACGATTGCAGGTTTGAACCTGATTGCTTTTGTTCTTTTATGGGCAATTGAATCGAACAATCCCCTCACCTTAGCGCCAATGAGCTTAGGTGACCAAGCTTTAAATGCATGGTTCCATGCCACAGTGCCTCGTTCATCGGGTTTTAACAGCCTCGATTTGGCACAAATGAAAGATGCCTCGACCCTCGTGACCATGTTACTGATGTTCATTGGGGGCGGCTCGATGAGTACCGCAGGCGGGATTAAAGTAGGTACTTTTATTATTGTTTTACTCAGCGTGATTAGCTTCCTTAGACGTGAAGATGAAATTCGTGTGTTCAATCACTCTGTTTCTCAAAAAACCTCTTTTAAGGCGATGGCTGTCGTCTCTATTACCGCAGCACTTATTTTCTTAGGCATCTTTAGTTTATCTTTAATCGAACCTAATCATCAGTTTATGGATTTGTTATTTGAAGCTATTTCCGCTGCTTGTACTGTCGGTTTGTCACGTGGCATCACCGGTGAGCTTCAACCTGCCAGTTTATTTATCCTGATGCTCTTGATGTTCGCAGGTCGTTTAGGCCCTTTAACGCTGGCCTACCTGATAGCAACGCCGAAAAAGAGCCGTCTAAAGCACCCAACTGCCGATATTCAAATTGGTTAAAACACTAAAACTTAGACATAAAAAAACCACGTATCAAACGTGGTTTTTTATGTTTCTAAATTAGTACCAATTCATTAAGGACACGCCCAAGCCCACATAAGTCGCTCGGTGGTTATAATCAATTAAGCTTTCGCCATAACCATCAAACAACTGGAAATGGCCACGCAACTTCCCTGAAATAGGAAAAGCCCAGTCAAACTGTGCAGCACCACGCGAGTCATCACCACCTTTTAAACTATGACGTAGCATGAGTGAAAAATCATGTTCATTCCAGCGGTAGAATGCTGTTAAGTCACCCCGTCCGACATAATCCTTAATATCAGGGTTATTATCATCACCTGCATCTTCGTCTAGACGGTACCAAGGGCGCAGCATGAGCGCAAAGTTGTCTCTTTCAAAACCCACATTCAACATGACACGATTCCAACTACGTGACAGCGGATCGGAACGACCATTAGACTGATGGTTGAAAGTTAATCCCAGTAAGCGACCATTTAAACCCAACAATTCATAATTGGTGCGGAAAACCAAACTGGCTTCAGGCTCATAGTTCGTTTCACGGAACGGACGTGATTCATCACTATTATAAAGCTGCCAACGAGAAGACTGGGTATAACCCAACCAAACATCACCATTGTCCCCAAATAGGTTTTCCACAGCTTTAGTTTTTAAAGACAGTTGGAATTTCGCTTCCATTGACTTTAGGTTCTGATCTTCATCCACCGTATTGGTCGGATTTGGACTTTGTGGATATTCATTTTTATCTGTCGTCCAAAAACCAGGCATTAAATACACTGGTTGGTAGGCACGAATATTCCAAGTTCCCAGTTTGCTTTCTGGTGAAAGCTCCCAACGACTATCCATTAAAGATAAATTTGGGGATATTTTAGGGCCTTCCGAAGCAAAGACAGAGCTTACACTTTGTGCAATCTTCCCTGTGATATTTTCAGGTTCTGGTGCAATTTCCATGGCTGCACGTTGCTCAGAAACAATATGTGGTTTTACTGCTTCAGGAATTTTAAATAATGCATCATAACAAGCCAAACGGTCTGCATTCGATGCCAATGCAACACATGCTTCGGCTGTTGCAGGAGCTGCAGGTACTTCGGAAATTTGTGCATGTGTTTTAGCGACACCCAAAGTACTGAGCACAGTCATGCTCAGTACTAAAGTTGAACGCTCAAATGATTTGAACGCCATACGACCCTCTTATTGTTTTACTGAACTTGTTGAATACTAAAACCTAACTCAATTAAAGTATCACGCTTCGCCATAGGTGCAACCACGGCTTTCGTTGGTTTTTGTTCAAGCAAGTATTGTACCGCCACACGTTGCAAGTCCTCTAAACCCACAGCCAAAAGACGGCTACGTAACTGCTTACGGAAGGCTGGTGTACGTGCATGTAAAAGTGCATAACATGCCGTAATCGCTTCACCCGCTGGTGAACCTGGTTTGTCCATACCCGCAATCAAACCTAAAATTGCTTCTTCAAGCTGATGGGGTTTTTGCTCAGTATTGAGCAACCATTTCACACTGGCTTCAAAGTCATTGAAAGTTTCAGCCAAACGCGGGTCACGGTAGCTATAGAAGCGGAATGAACATGCGTTGCCGTCATAGCTTGCGCCACCACCATAAGCCCCACCTTTTTCACGAATTGCACTGTGTAAGAAACCATTACGCAAGTACGCTGCCAGTACCATCAGCGGTGCAGCATCTGGATGTGACACCTCAACGGCTTGATAAGCCGATGAACAGAATTGAACATTGGCTTGAATTAACCACGCCTCATCTGCATCGGTATCGATCTGCTCAGCCGTTTTCAAACTCACAGTTTGCTCAGGAATGGCTAACTTGTCCCACACATTTTGAACTTCTTCAACCAAACGGTCTGACTGATGTTCTTCACAAACCAGTAAGAACTGTTTTGGTGCTTGTAAAAGTTTCAAATGAATCGCTTTTAATTCATTGATCAAATCATCATAAGCTGCTGCATCTTTTTCAATACGGCTGACTAAATCACCTAACCAGTTTAATGCACCCAAGCCTGTGTTGTGATAATCACGTTTTGCCAAAGCACTGTGGTTACGTCCTGCAATTTGCATGGCATAACTGTGTCCTGAACCTGACAGACGAGATGCCCAACGCGTTTTACGTTGTTGCAATAACTCAACAATTCGATCTTTTTCGTCAAAACGCAGTTGTTCAAATGCCAGTTTCAACAAAGCGATACTGTCAAAATTACTCACCAACGATTTTGTGGTCAGCGTTAACCATGCACTGATTTGATTTTTGTCATTTACTTGAGAACGTAAAGAGGCACCCATACCTAAACCACCACTCACCGCAGTTTGCAGTTGTTGTAGTTCTAGATAGTCATATTGACCTGCACCAACTTCACCCATCAAAATGGATAGCAAGTTAAAGTAAGGTGACTGCACTACATCTTGCGGAATCTGAATCAGCACTTGGTTGTAGTAAATACCATTCGTACCCGCATGATAAAGATTCAACGGATAATCGATACGATTTGAGATAATCTCACGCAACTGCCCTTGTACAATTTGCAGTTCAGCAGGCACATCTTCCAAGCCCACTTTTGGCAGAAGGTTAAGGTCATCTGGGGTATCTTGCCGGACTTTAAGTGCTTCAGTTTGTGCTTCAATTTCTGCTTTTTCAGCTTCTGTTAGCTGCGCACCAATTTCGGCTAAACGTGCTTTTTCTGCCGCCGCTTCCATTGCAGACTTATTAGCATCAGGCACCAAAGTCATTTGTATACGGTGCGGGTTATCAATCAAATAGGTTTTGATTAAGTTTGACAACCACATTGGATCTTTCAGTTCTTCTTTTACCGCAGCAATGGCTGAGTCTACATCCCATACAGTGACTGGATCGCTGTGGTGAATCGCACTACCCAAACCATTTAAAATCAGGCTTAGACCATAAGGCATGCCATCACCATTGATTTCACGTTGGTGCAATTCAATTTGATGTAAAATCGCATCCACCATGTTTTGGTCGACAGGTTTTGAAGCAACGTCTTCTAAAACCTTAAACACACCCGCTTTAAACTCAGCTGTATGTTCAGGATTTGAACCTTGTACGCCACAGTAGAATGTCATTTCATAGTTAGAGTCATCTACGCCCATAATCGGGCCAGTAGACTGTGCATAACCACAGGTCTCAAGGTAATGACGTAACGGAGAAGCCGAATCTTCTAACAATACACCTTCGACAAGGCGCATACCTAAGCGTAGTTTGATCTCACTGGCTTTAGGCAATAACCATGAAATGATGTG
Organism: Acinetobacter sp. 8I-beige; assembly: GCF_902505955.1. Classification (NCBI taxonomy): domain Bacteria; kingdom Pseudomonadati; phylum Pseudomonadota; class Gammaproteobacteria; order Moraxellales; family Moraxellaceae; genus Acinetobacter; species Acinetobacter sp. 8I-beige. The sequence continues at coordinate 589,804 of NZ_LR732792.1, forward strand.
ATAAGTTTTGTCTTTTAAATCTTCTGCATCTACCGCATAGGTTTCAGTCACTTCTAGCGGCGCAGTCAGACGTCGCTCTTCTTTAGAAAAGAGCGTTTCACCTTTTGAAAACTTCGCCAAGGCTAAAGTTTCAAACTGCTCTTGTAGATTGTAAGCAGGCTCATTACCAAAGGTCATGAAAACTGCATTACTTGGGTGATAATGCGACTTGTAGAAATCCACCAACTCAGGGTAAGTCAAGTCTGGAATATCTTTAGGGTCGCCACCTGAGTTGTAGTGATAAGTGGTTTCAGGGAATAAGTGATGCGCTAACTGATGATACAACTGGTCTGAAGGCGAACTCATTGCCCCTTTCATTTCGTTGAAAACCACACCTTTATAAACAGGCTCACCGTTTTCAAGCTCAATGCGAATCCCTTCTTGGGCAAAATCCAGCGGATTCAAATTGGCTGCAAAAGCCGCATCTAAATATACTTCAAGTAAATTTTGGAAATCTTTTTTATTCTGAGTCGCAAATGGATACGCTGTCCAGTCCGCCGCAGTAAAGGCGTTCATAAAAGTATTCAATGAACGCCGAATCATTAAAAAGAACGGATCACGAACAGGAAATTTTTCCGAACCACACAGTGCTGTGTGTTCTAAAATATGCGCTTCGCCTTTTGAATCCATAGGTTGGGTGCGAAAAGCCACCAAGAAAACATTTTCATCGTGATTGGTGGCCAAGTGATAATGCACTGCCCCAGTGACTTTATGTTTATATTCAGACACTAAAATGTCTAAAGCTTCAACATGGTGTTGACGTACCAACTGAAACGCAGGATGTACAGTTTGAGAAATGGTTTCAGTGACATCTACAGTCATGTGATCTCCTAACAATAATTAATACACTGCCTGCATTATAGCTTTAGTTGTCAAAAGATTTCACGCTGAAAACCCGAGTAATTTGCTGGAAATTTGAAAAGCATCTCACTGCTTTCCAAATTTCAGTCTTTTTGAGGGAAGCGTTCTCAGAAAGTACAACTAGATGAGATATTTAAAATAATTATAGTTCGGGTGATTCTCTACAAAAACATAGTTTTGCTTCTGATAGAAACTGGCTGCGGACAAATCCGCGGTATTTAAACACAGCGCAGAAAAGTTCGGACGTGCACATTTTTCTAAATGTGCCAACAACTGACGACCCACACCGCTCTTACGGTATTTAGGATGTACATAAAAACGGCGTACGCGCCCAATACGCGCCTCGATTTCATTTTCACCCCATTGCTGATTTAAACCGCCACAGGCAATCAATTGGTCCTGATCGTAGGCCAATAACAACACTTCACCCTTTTGATCAAAACGATTTTTTCCGCTTTGATATTCTTCGATCAAGCGGGTCAACGGTTCATATCCTTCTTTTGCCGCAAGTTGTGCTAAAGCTTGTATTTGAGGAGGTAATTGTTCTGCCGCTTGAATTAAAATTTCCATCTAAACTTCCTTGAATATGAGCAAAGCCATTTCACTACATTTGCCACGTAAATAAAATGAATTTTCCTCAACAAACTACAGCAATCTTGAGCATTGGTGTAAAATGTCGCTTTATTTTCAATACGTGACGAAAAAAGACATGGCAACTGTTGATCTTTTTGCAATTGGTAATGCACTAATCGACCAAGAATTTAAAGTCTCTGACGACTTCCTTATTCAACAACATTTGCAAAAAGGCACTATGCAGTTAACTGATGGTGAAACACAAGCAGATCTTTATAAAAAATTAAAAGAAACACAAAGCTATAAAGGTCAAGCTTCAGGTGGTTCAGCAGCCAACACCACCGTTGCCTTTAGTGCCTTGGGTGGTTCAGCATTTTACGCATGCCGCGTGGGTAATGATGAGCTAGGACAAACTTACCTCAACGGTTTGCACGAAGCAGGCATTAAAAACACTGAAAAATCAATCAGTGAAGGTGTCACAGGCACGTGTATGGTTTTGGTCAGCGAAGACTCTGAACGGACTATGCATACCTATTTAGGTATTACAGCCGAGTTAACTGAACAACAGATTGACTTTGAACCCTTAAAAACAGCGAAATGGCTCTATATCGAAGGTTATCTTTCAACCAGCGATAGCGCACGTTTAGCTGTTAAGCAGGCTCGTGAAATTGCCAAAGCTCATGGTGTTAAAATTGCATTAACCCTATCTGACCCTGCAATGGTGCAATACGCGCGTCATGGTCTAGATGAAATGATAGCGGATGGTGTGGACTTATTGTTCTGTAACCAGCAAGAAGCCATGATGTACACTGAAACTGAAACAGTTGAGGCGGCTTTAGCAAAACTTAAAACACTGAGCCAGCATGTGGTGATTACGCTTTCAGCTGAAGGTGCACTTATTTCAAATGCACAAGAAACATTTAATGTTGCAGGCCGTAAAGTACACGCTATCGATGCCAATGGCGCAGGCGATGCCTTTGCTGGTGCCTTCCTTTATGCAGTGAATGCGGGCTTAGGCTTACATACAGCTGCGCAACTTGCAATTTTGATTTCAAGTGAAGTGGTGTCACAGTTTGGCCCTCGTTTGGCTGTGGCAGATTACTCTGAATTGTTCCAACAACTGCAAAAGGAATGTGCATGATGCAAAAAATTTGCATGACAGAAGACATCCCGGAACGCGAAGCGCGTTCTTTTGAAACACCTAAAGGGAATACGATTTTTATCACCCAACGTGACGGTGCCTTCTTTGCTTACCAAAACATTTGCCCGCATTTGCAAGTTGAACTTGAATTTTTGGAAAACCAGTTTTTAGACCGCGACCAAGAATTTATTGAATGTTCGACCCATGGTGCGCTGTTTATGGTGGAAACAGGTGAATGCATTTCTGGCCCATGCCAAGGCGAAACACTTGAAAAAGTAGCGATTACCGTGCATTCTGACGGTGGGATTTATCTCACAGAAGAATAATGAAATTGGACGTTCACCATGTATGAGTTGCTACATCACCCTGACTTGATGCTCTTTCATTTCAGCTTATTGACTTTAGTCATACTCAGCATGGTGGAAACCTTAGGCTACTTTTTTAAATCCCGCCCAAGTCATTTCCTCAAAAGGCTCTCGCCACAAAAACTGACTGAATCTCCACTGCTAGACGTTAAGTTTTCTAAAGTGCTGATTGTGGTTTTTCTCTTACTTAATTTTAGTGTTGCAGGTTATTTCCTTCAGTTCTGCATCTATGCCAAAGAACAAACGTTTACTTCGGCTTACTATCTAATCTTGCCCGCACTGATTATTGCAATTTTCTTTACCGTTTTTATGATCCACTGTTTGGATCAAGTTATTAAACCAAGACCGGATAAAAAACAAACCAACTTACTGGGTCGTCTGGCGACCATCTCCAGCGGGAATGCACGTCCTGGTTTTTCGGCTCAAGCTCGCGTTCGCGATGAATATGGTCAACTCCATTATGTGCAAGTTGAACCTGAGTTTGGTGAACTTGAATTTCAGTCACAAATTATTCTCATTCGTCTAAAAAAGTCCCATTACATAGCAAAGAAAATTTCAAAATCCAATCAACTTTTTAACGGCGAAAGTACGCGCTAAACAAGCACCAAATCTAATCCTATTTCAACGCTGTACGTCTGTATGAGCATGTTTATCCTTTGCCATGCTCCCTACCAAGTGATCTTAATACAGGTTCAACCGCCAACAAAGCATCACAATGCTCTGTTTAAATCAAAGCCTTGCCTCATCTTCTTGCTCAATCTTTTTAAAGTAATCTTTCATTCACAATCCAGCTTTCTAGAATTTAAAAATATTTGCGCAAAAATTAAGCTCAGAATGAGAATTTTACTCCCCGCATCTGCCTTCAAGCTTATATGACACAATAAAAGACTTTTTAAATATTAATTCGATTTTCAATTCCTAATTTCCTTGTGATGTATGCAACAGATCAAACCATCCTTGATTCATATCCGTTAAAATCTATCATTTAAAAGCCCTATCACTTTTATTACCTTAAGACGAATTATCAATAAAATAACGATAAACGTTAAATATAAGCGTTTTAGTCGGATTTAAAATAAATATATACAAGTATTTTAGTCAGGTATTTAAATATAAACATAAGTAATTTAGTCAACTTTAAAATACAAAAATATTAGTTTATTTTTCATCACATCATTATTTTAAGTTCATGTATTTAAAAGACTTAATAATATATTTTTTATTTAAGTTTAAAGACTATTTATCTTTTGTATGTTTTTGTTTAATAATATAAAGCAAGTTAAAAAATAGGCTTTGTGAAATGAGCTTAGTCCCCAAAAATCTCAATCAAAAAGTCACCAGAGAGATTGTGGCCATTTTAATCATTAAGGTGATTATTTTAATGGTTATTAAGAACATCTGGTTTGACGCCCCGACTATTCCTAAAAATTTTGACAATCAAGTTGCTGAGCGTATTGCAGGCAATCCATCCCCAATCAAGGAGACACGTTGATGATATCTGAAAGCGTGGTCGATCTTTCGCGGTTCCAGTTCGCTATGACCGCGATGTATCACTTTATTTTTGTTCCACTTACACTGGGGCTTGCCTTTATTCTTGCCATTATGGAAACCACCTATGTGATTTCAGGTAAAGAAATTTATAAAGACATGACCAAGTTTTGGGGGAAACTCTTCGGTATTAACTTCGCTTTAGGGGTCACTACTGGCTTAACCATGGAGTTCCAGTTCGGGACTAACTGGGCATATTACTCACACTATGTGGGGGATATTTTCGGTGCTCCATTAGCCATTGAAGGATTAATGGCATTCTTCTTAGAATCGACATTCATCGGTCTGTTCTTCTTTGGATGGGATCGCTTATCCAAAGTGCAGCACTTATGTGTTACATGGCTGGTTGCACTCGGTTCTAATATGTCTGCCTTATGGATTTTGGTTGCAAATGGTTGGATGCAAAACCCTGTCGGTTCTGTATTTAACTATGAAACCATGCGCATGGAACTGGTAGATTTTGGTGCTCTCATTTTTAACCCAGTTGCACAGGTAAAATTTGTACATACCGTGTCTGCAGGTTATGTGACAGGTGCTATTTTCGTCCTTGCTATTTCAAGCTACTACTTACTGAAAAAACGTGATATTCCGTTTGCGCGTCGTTCATTTGCCATTGCCGCAATTTTTGGTTTAGCTTCAACACTTTCAGTGATTTTACTGGGCGATGAGTCAGGTTATGAACTCGGTGATGTTCAGAAAACTAAACTCGCGGCCATTGAAGCAGAATGGGATACTCACCCTGCACCTGCACCCTTTACTTTGTTTGGTATTCCAAATAAAGAAACCATGACTACAGATTATGCAGTGAAAATTCCATATGTGATGGGTCTTATTGCAACACGTTCTTTAGACAAAGAAGTGACTGGTATTAAAGATTTGATCGTACAACACGAAGATCGTATTCGTAACGGTATAGTGGCTTACTCACAACTGGAAAAACTACGCGCGGGTGATACTTCTCCAGAGCTAAAAGCTGCCTTTGCTGAAACTCAAAAAGACTTGGGCTATGGCTTACTTTTGAAGAAATACACACCAAATGTAGTTGATGCATCTGAAGATCAAATCAAATCTGCTGCAAAAGACACGATTCCGCACGTACCAAGCTTATTCTGGGCATTCCGTGCCATGGTTGTATCTGGTTTCCTTATGCTGTTGTTATTTGCTCTAGCAACCTTTGCTGTGGCAAAACGCAATGCAGAAAACAAACCATGGTTACTAAAGTTCGCGCTTTTCGCTCTGCCTCTGCCATGGATTGCTGCACAAACAGGTTGGTATGTTGCTGAAGTAGGTCGTCAACCGTGGACGATTGGTGAAGTTCTACCTACACACTTGTCAGCATCAAGCTTAAGCACAGGTGATGTATGGGGTTCTATCGCTGCCTTAGCTGCGTTCTATACCGTTCTTTTGATTATTGAAATGTATTTAATGATCAAATTCTCACGTCTTGGTCCAAGTTCGCTTCACACTGGTAAATACCATTTTGAAAAACTTGAAGCAGCTCGTAATGAGGAGACTCAAGCATGATCGAATATGAATTACTCAAAATCATTTGGTGGGTTTTAGTCGGCGTCTTGCTGATTGGCTTTGCCCTCACCGATGGCTTCGATATGGGCTCTATGGCGATCATGCCATTTGTGGGCAAAACAGATGAAGAACGCCGTGCGGCTATCAACACCATTGCTCCGCACTGGGACGGTAACCAAGTTTGGTTCATTACTGCTGGCGGTGCATTGTTTGCCGCATGGCCAATGGTTTATGCAACAGCATTCTCAGGCATGTATTGGGCGCTACTGTTGGTACTGTTTGCTCTATTCTTAAGACCTGTCGGCTTTGACTACCGCTCTAAACTACAAAATACCAAATGGCGTACGTCATGGGACTGGGGTTTAGCCGTGGGTGGTGCTGTGCCTGCACTGGTCTTCGGTGTGGCGTTTGGAAACATGTTCTTAGGCGTGCCGTTTAGTTTAGATGACACTGTTCGTTCAACTTATACAGGGAGCTTCTTTGCCCTACTCAACCCATTTGCTTTAGTCTGTGGTCTCGTTAGCTTATCAATGCTGTGTGCACACGGCGGTGCATGGCTTATGCTTCGTACCGATGGTGACTTACGCAGACGCTCAGCTCAAGCAACAAAACTTATGGGCATTGTTTATCTCATCTGTTTCTTAGGTGCTGGTGCTTGGTTGTACTTTGGTGGAATCGAAGGTTATACCTTAGTCACTCCATTTGATACCAACGGTGTTGCTAACCCATTAGCGAAAGAAGTGTTGACCAATGCCAACCATGGCTGGATGAACAACTACTCGACTTACCCAATTACCATGATTGCGCCTATCGCAGGTATCTTAGGTGGTTTGATTGTGGTGCTTGCAGCAGGCAAAAACAAAGCGGGCTTTAGCTTCTTAGGTTCAAGTTTAGCGGTCGTGGGTGCAATTTTAACTGCTGGTTTTGCGCTGTTCCCATTCTTAATGCCATCAAGTATTCAACCTGTTGCAAGCTTGACCATGTGGGATGCCGTTTCAAGTAAAACGACGTTAACTGTGATGACAGTTGCGGCATGTATCTTTGTCCCACTCATTTTGTGCTATACCACTTGGTGTTACTACAAAATGTGGGGTGTTATTACCAACACACACATTAAAGAGAATTCACACAGCCTTTACTAAGGCTGTGTCTAAGGAGATCAAATTATGTGGTATTTTGCATGGATTCTCGGCATTTTGATGGCTTGCTTTGCAGGTGTACTCAGTGCTTTGTATATCGAACATCATCAAGACCTTGATGAGGAATAAACCATGACAGACGTTGCTATGGAAAACCAAACTGTAGATAAAAAGCCGAACAAATTTGCGATGCTAATTTCCTGCCTATTGGCCTTTCCACTTGCAGCGGTGTTGTTAGTGCATCCTGCTGCTATGTTGGATGACAATGGTCACTATAGCCATAGTGCACTGATGTATATCATGATTGGTATCTCAGGTGGCTTTATCCACGGCGTCGGGTTCGTGCCACGCCACTGGATTTGGAAATGGCTATTTAGCCCGTTTCTATCGTGGCCACTGATGATCTGGGGTTATTACACCTGGTTCTTCAGTTAAATAAAAAAGCCCTCATTGACTGAGGGCTTTTTTATAGTTCGTTTTTCTTGGATTCTACATTTCAGCCATGACACCAATAATGCCATTAATAATCATATCTACCGCAATGGTTCCAATCAGTAAGGCCGACAGTCGCCCAACAATATCAACATAACGGTCAATATATTTGGCATGCTTATAACGCAAATGGTCATGCGCAAATTTCATTAAAATCATCAAGCCACAGGTCAACGCCAAAGTCAGGAAAATAATCATCGCTGCGCCGCTGATTGGCAGTGCCATACCTGTCACCACAGCAGCACTAATCGTACCTGGACCAATCATAAAAGGCATGGCAATAGTTCCTGCCAAATGCTCAGGCGCACCACGCATTTCACCAATGGTATCTGCCCCCTGAAACACGTAACGATAACCAATCACCAAGAAGATCAGACCACCAAATATTTGAAAGGCTTCAAAGCGTACATTTAAATATTTACTAAAAATCGCTTCTCCGCCCCATGCAAACAGCATAAATACTATAAAGGCAATGAGACAGCCCTGAATCAAGGCCTTATTAAACACTTTAGCTTCGGAGTTCCGAATCATGCCAATCATGTAAATACTCATTAAAAACGGATTCAGTAATGAGAAAAACAAAGCAAAAGCATGTAAATATGAGGTCAACATGGTTCCTCCTAATTATCCTTGAGGGTCTGGAAATAAGGGACGATTCCCCGGACTGATTCGATTGATATGTAAGAAGGTCATGTGACGTTCATAACGATCCAGCACATCATTAATCACTTGCTCTTTGGTATAACCAACAAGGTCGTTGCCTTGAGAACCTTCATACAAATAAGTTTCAAGACGGTAGTAGAAGCGTTTACCTAGTTTGCCACGCTCACTAAAGGTCGGTGCGATATAACGTACTGGCCAAATTTGATAGACAAAGTTTTGTTCTTCTTCCAAATGAATCATCAAATCTAAATGATATAGATTTGAGTCTTCTTCTAGCGCACTCTCTTGAACACTGATGTCGATACCACGTTTTTGCATTTCCTCTGCAACGGCCATTACCGCAGGTCGGCAGATGTCATCGAGCATACGCCGAGTATCAGTTGTTCCTGGATGGTGCATGACTCGGGACAAACGCTTTTTCCAGTTGAGGATGTCGACATTGCCCACCACGGGTGCGGCATTTAAGCTGCTACTGGCTTGGCGATAGTCTTCTAACCGCAGTGATTTATACAAACCTGCCATCACTAAGAACATCACAAAACTAAACGGCAACCCCATAATAATCGTGGCATTTTGTAGTGCCGTAATCCCGTTAGCCATCAACATTGCAAGGGTCAATAAACCAATCGCTACGGCCCAGAACACGCTCAACCATCGCGGTGCATCATGATCAACATTGGTAAATTGAGTGGTGAAATTACCCAACACCAGTGCACCAGAGTCCGCCGAGGTCACATAAAAAAGTAAGCCAGTAATTGTGGCTACACCTGCAATAAATGGAAACCATGGATACTGAGCCAGCAAGTCATAAAAACCATGCGCAGGATTTGCAATGACACTCTGTGCAAGGGCTAAATTACCATCAAAAATCACACTATGTAGTGCACTATTTCCAAATATTGATAACCACGTGAGTGTGAAAAACAGAGGAATAATAAGGGTCCCACTAACAAACTCACGAATGGTTCGACCTCGTGAAATCCGTGCTAAAAACAAACCTACAAATGGTGACCAAGCCACCCACCATGCCCAAAAGAACAATGTCCAACTGTTCATCCATTCTTTCGGTTGTTGAAAGGCAAAACTTTCCAAAGTCATACTTGGAAAACGGTTAATGTAGTCCCCAATATTTTGCACAAAAGCATTCAATAGAAATTCGGTATTGCCCAAAAACAAAATAAACAGCATCAACCCAACAGAGACATAAATATTGATCTCGGAAAGAACACGCAGCCCCTTATTCACCCCTGAAGTCACCGAGATAATGGTCATTGCCACCGCAACCACAATTAATGCGGTTTGCATCCAGAGGTTTTCGGGTAAATCGAACAACACATGTAAGCCGTAGTTCAGCTGTACCACCCCAATTCCGCAGGTCGTAGCAATACCAAAGATAGTCCCGATAACTGCTGCGGTATCAACACTATGACCAATCGGCCCATGAATCTTATTCCCAAAGATCGGATATAAAGCAGAGCGAATGGTCAGTGGTAGATTATAGCGATAACTAAAATATCCCAATGCCATGCCAATCAAGGCATACATACACCACCCAGTTAGACCATAGTGAAACAGGGTCCACACCATGCCTTGACGTGCAGCCTCTAGGGTCTGCCCCTCACCCACGGGTGGATGCATATAGTGGGATAAAGGTTCCGCTACCGAGAAAAACATCAAATCGATGCCGATCCCAGCTGAGAACAGCATTGCAGACCAACTTAAAAGACTAAATTCAGGCTTGGAATGTTTGGGGCCTAATTTGATGTTGCCATAGCGAGAACAGGCAATAAAAATGACAAAGACCATATACAAGGTCGCTGCGAGTAAGTAATACCAACTAAAAGTTGAACTTACCCACGCCAAAACCATATTTAAGGTTCGGTTAGCAAAGTCATTAAACAAAATGGTGGTAAGAGAAAAAATTAAAATAATGAGAGCTGAAATATAAAAGACCACACCATTTAAACGGTCTTTAGGCGCTAATGTTTGATCATCAACTGCTCTTGGATTATCTGTTGCCATACAATCCTCAAGAAAGTAAATAAAAAAAGACAAAAGCCAATTTTTAAACTTCTCGTGGTCGAGAGCTTAAAAATCGACTAACGAAATCGACAGTATTTTTATCAGAAATAAAAACGCTATCTTCTTTAAACCTGAAGGTCTAAATCATTTATACGGTGCATTTGCTACACAGTTTTGAAATGTGAGCCACCCTTGTTCATCGATATTTTGATAGAAATCTTACACATATCTCCCTTCAACATGACTATAAGAGCTTTCTCAGCTCAAAAAAAGTATAAAACCGTAAGCCCATAGCTCATCAGCTCACTTTTCTGAAAGATGTCCTGAGATTAAACCCTTATGGCACATCCATTTGATAAATAAAAAGTTATGTCGAATACTCAAAGCAATTTAGCAGTATTTTGTTTCGAATTTAACCATAAGTGTACTTTTTATTGATTGAACGTTCAATCAATAAAAAGTATCATAAAAAAATGCTATGATGCTTTCCATGTAAGTTATTGAATCTAACGCCTTTAAATTTAAGGCAAATTGTTCTGGATTGTCATGAATAAACGTAGAGTAAAACCTGAGCATGAGCGCCGTGAAGAAATCATTAATGCTGCCTATGCAGTCATTTATGAAGTGGGCTTATCCAACACTACTATTGCTCAAATTGCGAAAAAAGCACAGCTTTCTACGGGCATTGTGAGTCATTATTTTGGCGATAAACAAGGCCTCATTCACAGTTGCATGCGCCAAATGCTCAATGTCTTAGCCAAGACTACGGCGAGCTATAAAGCAAAGGTGACGCAGCCCAGTCCAGAACATTCGCTCAAAGCGATTATTGATGCCAACTTTGACATCAGTCAGGTCAACAACACTGCTATGCGGGTTTGGCTGGATTTTTGGTCTGCCAGTATGCACCTACCCGACTTAGGTCGACTGCAACGAATTAATGACCAACGTCTTTATTCAAATTTGAAGTTTCATTTCTTGCAGCTCATGCCAAAGGCCCAAGCAAGCCAAGCCGCTAAAGGGCTAGCAGCACTGATTGATGGATTATGGTTACGTGGAAGTTTAAGTGGTCATCAAGCATTTGATCGTGTTTTGGCACGTTCTATTGCATACGACTATGTCGATATGCAACTTCGCTTAATTCAACAGATACGGCAGGAACAACAAAATGAATAATGTACAGCTTCACTCGCTTTATATTCACGGACAATATTTCAATGCCACCAGTGGTCAAAGCTTTGACAGTATCAATCCTGCTACAGGTCAGGTCATTGCCACTATTCAGCAAGCCTCTAAAGCTGATGTCGATTCAGCTGTGCAAAGTGCTGTACAAGGGCAACGTAAATGGGCTGCCATGACGGCAGTCGAACGTGCCCGTATTTTACGTCGTGCCGTCGATATTTTACGCGCTCGTAATGACGAATTAGCTCGCCTAGAAACACTCGATACAGGGAAAGCGTTCAGTGAGACCTCTACCGTCGATATTGTCACTGGTGCAGACGTTTTAGAGTACTACGCAGGACTTGCAACTGCCATTCAAGGTGAACAAGTGCCGCTACGTGAAAGTAGTTTTTTCTACACGCGCCGTGAACCTTTAGGTGTGGTGACAGGCATTGGTGCTTGGAATTATCCAATTCAAATAGCACTTTGGAAATCAGCTCCGGCCCTTGCTGCTGGGAATGCCATGATTTTTAAACCCAGCGAAGTGACCCCTCTTACCGCCTTAAAGTTGGCAGAGATCTATACTGAAGCAGGCGTACCTGCTGGTGTTTTCAACGTGGTACAAGGTTTTGGTGCTGAAGTGGGTCAATGGTTGACTGAACACCCAGATATCCAAAAAATTTCGTTCACAGGTGGTGTGGCAACGGGTAAAAAGGTCATGGCCAGTGCTGCGGCTTCTAGTCTCAAAGAAGTCACCATGGAGCTCGGTGGCAAATCACCTCTCATTATTTGTGCCGATGCCAACCTTGATCGCGCAGCCGATATTGCGGTAATGGCGAACTTCTTTAGCTCAGGTCAAGTATGTACCAATGGCACCCGTGTGTTTATACCACAAACCCTCAAGGCTGCATTTGAACAGGCTGTGATTGCACGTGTAAAACGTATCCGCATAGGTGACCCGATGCAGGCTGAAACCAACTTTGGACCTTTAGTCAGCTTTCCGCATATGGAAAAAGTCTTGTCTTATATTGAGTCAGGCAAGAAACAAGGTGCAACCTTATTGATTGGTGGACAACGTGCCACCGAAGCAGCGCTTGCTCAGGGCGCATATGTATTACCGACCGTGTTCACCGACTGTCACGACGACATGCACATTGTACAAGATGAAATCTTTGGTCCGGTCATGAGCATTTTAAGCTATGACAATATTGAAGAAGCTATTCAACGTGCCAACAACACCAGTTATGGTTTAGCTGCGGGTGTGGTCACACAAGATATTTCCCAAGCACATCGAATTATTCATCAACTTGAGGCAGGGATTTGCTGGATCAATACATGGGGCGAATCCCCTGCTGAAATGCCTGTAGGTGGTTATAAACAGTCAGGGGTCGGACGTGAAAATGGCATCACCACACTTGAACACTATACCCGCATCAAATCGGTTCAAGTCGAACTGGATGAATACCAAAGTATTTTTTAAAGTCTGAATTTTAACTATCTAAACCCTTACTCCATTTTTATTTATTCTTTTTTTCATCCTCAACTCAACATGTGGCCACGTTCTCATGCAACGTGGTCCTGCCATAGAAAAAGGATCATTATGCATTCTCAGCACTACGATTATATTATTATTGGCGCAGGTTCAGCAGGTAATGTACTGGCTGCTCGCTTAACTGAAGACCCTGATGTTTCAGTGCTCTTACTTGAAGCGGGTGGACCTGATTATCGCCTCGACTTTCGCACTCAAATGCCTGCAGCTTTGGCTTATCCCTTACAAGGGCGTCGTTATAACTGGGCATATTTAACCGACCCAGAACCCCATATGAACAACCGTCGTATGGAATGTGGTCGCGGCAAAGGCTTAGGCGGTTCGTCCCTCATTAATGGTATGTGCTATGTCCGTGGAAATGCCATGGATTTAGAACAATGGGCCAGCCTTAAAGGTCTTGAAAATTGGAGCTATGCGGACTGTCTGCCTTATTACAAAAAAGCTGAAACCCGTGATATTGGTGGCAATGATTATCATGGCGATGCTGGCCCTGTTTCTGTTGCCACGCCTAAAGCAAACAATAATGTTTTATTCCACGCCATGGTTGAAGCGGGTGTGCAAGCAGGCTATCCACGCACCGATGACTTAAATGGTTATCAACAAGAAGGTTTCGGCCCAATGGATCGAACCGTGACCCCCAAAGGTCGACGCTCAAGCACAGCACGTGGCTATTTAGATATGGCCAAAGGTCGAGCGAATCTAACCATTATTACCCATGCCATGACCAATCAAATTTTGTTCAATGGCAAACAAGCGATTGGTGTTGAATATATTCAAGGTGCTAATCAAAACAACTTGCTTCAGGTCTATGCCGATAAGGAAGTTCTACTTTGTGCAGGGGCGATTGCATCACCGCAAATTTTGCAACGTTCGGGTGTTGGTTCAAGTACTTTACTTCAGTCTCTCGACATTCCAGTCGTGCATGACTTACCGGGTGTCGGTGAAAACCTGCAAGACCATTTAGAAATGTACTTACAATATAAGTGTAAGCAACCTGTTTCTCTCTACCCTGCTTTAAAATGGCAAAATCAACCTGCAATTGGTGCAGAGTGGTTGTTTAACGGAACAGGGATTGGAGCAAGCAACCAGTTTGAAGCAGGCGGCTTTATTCGATCATCTAAAGAGTTTGCTTGGCCAAATATTCAATACCACTTCTTGCCTGTTGCAATTAACTATAATGGCAGCAATGCCGTCAAAGAGCATGGCTTCCAAGCCCATGTCGGTTCGATGCGCTCGCCTTCACGCGGTCGAGTACATGTGACATCCAAGAATCCTTTCGACCATCCAAGTATTTTATTTAACTACATGTCGACAGAACAAGACTGGCAAGAATTTCGTGATGCCATCCGTATTACTCGTGAAATTATGCACCAACCTGCGCTTGATCCTTACCGTGGCGAAGAAATTAGCCCTGGAAAAGATGTGAGTAGCGATGCTGAATTAGACGAATTTGTGCGTAATCACGCTGAAACGGCTTATCATCCATCCTGTAGTTGTAAAATGGGTGAAGATGATATGGCGGTAGTCGATGGACAAGGTCGTGTGCATGGCCTGCAAAGTTTACGTGTGGTGGATGCATCGATTATGCCGCTGATTATCACAGGTAACTTAAATGCAACCACCATTATGATGGCTGAAAAAATCGCGGATCAAATCCGTGGCCGCACAGCCCTACCTCGTTCTCATGCACCTTTTTATCAAGCTGAAACTGAATAAGTTTTAATAGCTCAGCACCTGACTTTAATTAGCTTTAAAATAATAAAGTCAGGTGATTATTCATTTTTTCTTAAACAACAATGCTGAGTTTTGTATAAACAGTGCTATTTCTATTAGCATCCAATTTATACATTTTAGCTTTTAAAAAATTGAATGCTTGTATATATATTCAACATCAATATCTTAAATATCAAATCTTAACAAAAATAAACACCAATAAAAACAATGATTAATATCACACATCACTCATATTTATAGTTTAACCCAACCCATTTACAATAAAAATTACTAAGTCAATACATATTTAGTCTAAAATATTCATAAATCAGAACTGTGTGATAGGCTCAAAACTTATATTTTTTGTGCGCTTTTCAGCTTTTAAGTATTACTTCAACTATACCAAGCTGATCATTTATAAGCAGCTCTATCATTCTTCTTATTTTTATTCTATTCGCTATAAAGCGATCCAAAACCTGCTCCCCAAGGTAATAATCGCATGAACAAATTTTTAAAATACCTTTTGGTATTGATCGTACTGCTTATTATTGCAGTCGTAATTTTCTTATTTAGACCCATCACGTCTAAAAAAATTCAAACCACCAGCAATGAGCCTGTTGTTGACGCAGTCTTAGTTGGCGGTGGAATCATGAGTGCAACTTTAGGCACATATCTAAGCGAGCTTGAGCCAAACTGGCAAATTCGCATGTATGAACGCCTAGACAATGTTGCGCAAGAAAGCTCAAACGGCTTCAACAATGCCGGCACAGGCCACTCTGGCTTTATGGAAATGAACTATACCTCTGAAAAAGATGGAAAAATGGACATTTCTAAAGCGGTGAACGTTGCGGAACAATTTGAAGTTGCAAAACAGTTCTGGTCTTATCAGGTGAAAGAAGGCGTTTTGGGTCAACCAAATAGCTTTATCAATCCTGTGCCGCACATTGCCTTCGTTTGGGGCGATAACGTGAATTTCCTAGAAAAACGTTATGCTGCAATGGTTAAAAACCCGATGTTCTATGGCATGAAATTCTCTGAGAATCCTGCTGAAATTAAACAATGGGCGCCTTTAGTGATGAATGGCCGTGATGCTGCACAGAAAGTAGCTGCAACACGCATGGATGTCGGTTCGGATGTGAACTATGGTTCGATCACCACTCAATTGGTCGATCACCTTAAAAAACAATCTAACTTCAAACTACAAACATCGACTGAAGTGACTGGCATTAGCCAAAACGATGATAAAACGTGGACGGTTGCATTTAAAAACCTCACTACAGGTAAAACAGATCACGTGAAAACGCGCTTTGTCTTTATTGGTGCAGGTGGTGCAGCGGTTAAGCTTTTACAAATGACAGGCTTACCAGAAGCGAAGCAATATGCTGGCTTCCCTGTAGGTGGCGTGTTCTTAATGACCGACAACCCAAAAGTCACTGAAGGTCATACTGCAAAAGTTTATGGTCGTGCTGAGTTAGGCGCACCTCCAATGTCTGTTCCACATATTGATACACGTTATATCGACGGTAAAAAATATGTGTTATTTGGCCCATTTGCAACTTATTCAAACAAGTTCTTAAAACAAGGTTCTCAGCTTGATTTATTGAAATCAACCACGAAGAACAACGTTTTACCAATGACTGCTGTGGGTATGGAAAATCTTGATTTGGTGAAATACTTGGTGAGCCAAGTAATGATGACCGATGCCGACCGTTTTAATGAATTGAAAAAATACTACCCTGATGCAAAACCAGAAGACTGGCGCATGAATCAAGGTGGTCAACGTGTTCAAATCATTAAGAAAGAACCAGGCAAACCTGCAAGCTTACAATTTGGTACCGAGATTTTTGCATCACAAGACGGTGCTGTGACTGCCCTATTAGGTGCTTCACCAGGTGCTTCAACTTCTCCTTATATTATGTTGAGCTTGCTTGAAAAAGCATTCCCACAACAAGTAGAAGGTAAATGGAATCCGAAATTACATGAAATTGTAAAATCGTACCAACAAGAGCTCAGCACTAATCCTGTTCTTCTTGACCAAGTTCGCCAGTACACCAGCACAACCCTAGGTTTGAAATACACACCTATGGCTAAGGCTGCAAATGACGAAACTGTTGCGGTAGCAAAAGCACAGTAATCTGCTTTAAACCCTAAAAAGGATGGACTTTGCACCATCCTTTTTTTAATTCATATTTGAAACTATTCTGTTTATGTCGCTTTTCCATTCCGACGCTTTTTTGGCTTTTCGTTCACGTGATTTTTCACTTCTGAGTGTCAATCAGTTGTGCTTAATTCTAGCCATCATGATTCAAGAAGTCGTCATTGCCTATAGCGTCTACCAACTCACTCAGAACCCACTCAGCCTTGGCATGATTGCATTAATTGAGTTACTTCCCTTTATTTGCCTCTCCCTGATTAGTGGCGACTGGGCTGACCGCTATAACCGACAAAAAATTGTGCAGTGGAGTTTTAGCTGTAGCACTCTAATTCCATTATTATTTATTGTTCTTTTTTCTCAGTATCAACAACAGCACATTCAACAAAATACTCTTTTATGCGGCATTTATAGCCTCATCTTTTGCTTAGGCATACTTAGAGGCATTTACAGCCCATCTTTTAATTCATTACGCCCTTTTCTAACCCCCGAGTCAGCCTATAGCAATGCAGCCACATGGACTGCGCTCATTTGGCAAATGGGCGGTATTTTAGCGCCTTTATGCGCAGGACTTTTACTCGGCCAAATTGGGCTTGAAAAAACCCTCTTTATTGTTTTTCTGTTATGTTGCATGGGTAGCATCTGCTTATTCGGATTAAGTCCTCGTCAATTCCCTAGCCCACATAAACAGCATTTAAGCAAAAGTTTGAAAGAAGCCTATTTGTTTATTTTTAAACATCCACTGATGTTTTGGAGTATATTGTTGGATCTCAGCGCCATGCTTTTTTGTAGTGTCATTATCTTACTACCTATTTTTGCACACGATATCCTGCATCTCGGCGTTGAAGGCCTAGGTATACTCAGAGCAGCACCAGCCATTGGCGCCTGTATCATGATGTTGATGTTGACCTGTTATTCTCCAATGCAAAATGCATGGAGAAACATGCTCTATAGTAGTTTTGCAATTGCTTTATGCACTTTAGCCTTTGCATTATCCTCCTATGCTTGGCTCTCAGTCTTCTTCCTTGTTTTGATCGGTGCCTTTGATAGTATCAGCATGATCATTCGACAAACTTTATTACAGCAACTCCCTCCAAAAGCACTATTAGGACGTGTAGCCGCTTTAAATGGCATCTTAGTGACTTCAGGCAATCAACTCGGTGCCCTACACACAAGCCTAATGACGCGCTATTTTTCGGTAGTGCCAGCAGTACTTATTGGCGGGACGCTGTGTTTAATGATCTGTGGTCTAAGTTCTACTCGTACGCGACATTTACTCAAGCCATCTCCAACACAACAAAAACATGCCACCGTCACAAGAATCGAATAGCATGTTAAGCTTCAAATCTTCTTTTAATATGATGTGAGTTTTCAATAGCGCAAATTATGAAACAGATTCTGCCCTTTTCACACACTCTCTATGTCAAACTCTATTCTTTCGTACTATCCGTGTTGTTGGCTTATTGCCTATTCAATGCAATCTATAGTGTGATTATTGGTGGAAAAAGCACATACCTTTTCAGTGGTCTAATTTTAATTTTTCAAACAATTACTGTTTTTAAAGCATCTGTAAATAAAAAGATCTATAACTATATGGGATTGATTGGCCTCATTTTAATTCTGATTTATCTCAATGATTGGAGGTTTCTTTCTCAGCCTGAAAGTATTGCCATTCTTCCCTCTGTCATACTCACCCTACTTAGCTTAGGCTATTTACCGCAGCAACATTTGCGTTTAAATCGATTGAAGGCGGTTTTAATTTTTGGCCTTTTTATACTGGCTTATACGCAACACCATGACTTGAACACTCTGCAAAACTATTATGATAGCCTGCATACAGGCGAAACATGGCAACAATATGGTGCTTTATAAAGATCAAAAAAACGTTAGCGTTTTCTTCTTATTTTAAACACAAAAAAGCCAGCAATATCGCTGGCTTGATTCTTTTAGACTTTAGCGATGAGTATGGATTGACATCACAATGCCCATGCTCGCTAGCATGGTAATCACCGCGGTTCCACCATAACTCATCAGTGGCAATGGGTCACCTGTTACAGGTAAAATCCCACTGACCATCCCCGAGTTTAACAACACAAAGAAGAAGAACGTTAAGCCCACAGCACCCGCGTATAAACGCCCAAAATTATGGAAGCTGTTCATACCAATAATCAAACAACGAATGATAATGGCTGCAAACAAACTAAACAGCAAGAACACACCAATAAAGCCAAACTCTTCCGCATACGTCGACATAATGAAGTCGGTATGGTGCTCAGGCAAATACCCCAAATGTGACTGTGTGCCTTCCGTAAAGCCCTTCCCCATTAAACCACCTGAACCAATGGCAATTTTGGATTGGATAATATTCCAACCCGCGCCTAATGCATCTGACTCTGGATCAAATAAAGTGAGCACTCGCTTTTTTTGATATTCTTGCAAAAAGAACATCCAAAGTAAGGGAGCCACAACAGCCAATGCACCACAGGCCAAAGCAATGAGCCGCCAAGAGATACCGCTGAGGAAAATGACGCACACACCAGGAATCAAGAGACCTAGGTTTAAGTCAGGCTGTAAAGCCGCCAATAAAAATGGCAACATCATGATGCCCAACGAGATCACAATATGCATAAACTTCGGCGGGAATGCGCGACCTGCAAAGTACCACGCCATCATCAAAGGCATGGCAAACTTCATAAACTCAGAAGGCTGCATACTACCAATACCAGGTAGACTAATCCAACGCCTGGCTCCCATGCGGGTTTCGCCCACCACCAAGACCAGTACCATTAAAATTACAGCAAAGATGAAAAAATAAGGACTAATGGCCTGATAGACTTTGGGTGGGATTTGCGCACAGATAATCATCACAATGAAACCCACAGCAAAGCTTGTGGCTTGGCGAAACACCATGCCCATATCTTGCGCTGAAGCACTATAAATGACCAACAACCCCAACACGGCATTTAAAATCAGAAAGCATAAAAGCCATGGATCTAAATGTAATTTAGCCCAGCGAGATGAGTCATGTTTAATGCTTCTACCGTCACGTAAAGACTGACGTAAAAAACGATACTGCTGTGATGGTATCATTTGCGTAAATTGAATGAGCTAAAGACAGGGCAAATTATAAGTTCAAAGTGTTTTAGATAACATCATTCAAACCCATATTTCTGTAGTTTTAGCTCAATAAATCCAAATAATTTTTTATTGTGCCGCCAAAATCAGGCGCGCAAGCTCAAGGTCATCTGGATAGGTAATTTTAATATTATCGGAGCGCCCTTGTACGACTTGAACCTTCTCACCAACAAACTCTAAAGCACTGGCTTCATCTGTAATTAAGGCTTGTGCCTCTAGTGCATGTTCAATTGAGTTTTTCAGCACCCCCAGTTTAGCAATCTGCGGAGTTTGTGCCTGCCAAAGCTGTGAGCGATCAACGGTTTCTTGAATATCTTGCGCTGAGGCTACACGCTTTAACGTATCTCTAACAGGAATAGCTAAAATCGCTCCGGTATTGGACTGAATAGCACTATCAACCAGTCTCACTAAACAATCCTGCGTGACACATGGACGTGCTGCATCATGCACAAAGACCCAGTCGTCAGCATCAGCGATTGTGGAAAGATAGTTGAGCGCACTGAGCACTGAGTCTACACGCTCAGCACCACCTTTACAAAAATGTGCTTTTTCCATGTTGGTAAAAGGCAAACTTTGAGCGACATCATCATCTGAACCAATCGCCAAAACATAGCCCTGCAAGGGCAATTGATTAAGGCGTAAAACCGTATGTTCAAGTACGGTCTTTTGTCCAATCATTTGATATTGTTTTAGTTCAGTTTTAGAAAAGCGACTACCCGAGCCAGCAGCAGGAATAATAGCCCACAATTTATGGGGTAGCTGGAGGGGTTTCAGGCTCATCGTCTTCATTGGTTCTCAAATCAATTTGGGCGTTAGGATTAATATAAACAGGCTTATATTGAGTACTAATGGTACTCATTTGAATAAACGTTTCTCGGGGTTTGATTAAACCCAAATCTAGACGCGCATGCTCTTCAATGGCTTCAATACCATTTTTCAAATCATACACTTCTGCCGCCAAGACACGATTACGTTCTTTTAAGTCGTTATTAATTTCAGTTTGTTGTTGGATTTTTTGTGTGAGTTGTAAATGGTCTTGATAACCACCCTCACCAAACCAGTATAAATACTGAAACCCTGCGATCAAAATGATCGCAAGGCCTAGTAGTACTTTACTCATCAACGAGTCGAATACATTGAACATTGACATCAGTCGCTTAGTTTAAACCTTTAAACTCAGCTTTACCGCGGTAAGCAGCATTTGTCAATTCTTCAATACGAAGCAATTGGTTGTATTTCGCAACACGGTCAGAACGGCACAGTGAACCTGTCTTGATTTGACCAGCAGCAGTACCCACCGCAAGATCTGCAATCGTAGAATCTTCAGTTTCGCCAGAACGGTGTGAAATCACTGTAGAGTAACCATTTTCTTTCGCAAGATAGATTGCATCTAGAGTTTCAGTCAACGTACCAATTTGGTTGTATTTGATTAAGATAGAGTTACCTACTTTCTCATTAATACCACGTTGTAAAATCTTAGGGTTTGTAACGAACAAGTCATCACCCACCAATTGGATTTTATCACCAAGGATAGACGTCAAATAAGACCAGCCTTCCCAATCTGATTCATCTAAACCATCTTCAATTGAGATAATTGGATATTGGTTGACAAGGCCCGCTAAATAGTCAGAGAACTGGTTGCTTGTGAATGCTTTATTGCCTTCACCAGCAAGGATGTACTGACCATTTTTGTAAAATTCTGAAGATGCACAGTCAAGCGCAAGCATAATGTCAGAACCTGCTTTGTAACCAGTTTGACCAATCGCTTCAAGAATAACAGTGATCGCTTCTTCGTTTGAACGTAAGTTCGGTGCAAAACCACCTTCATCACCCACAGCAGTGTTTAAACCTTTTTTGTTTAAAACTGATTTTAGAGAATGGAAGATTTCAGCACCTGCACGCAATGCTTCAGAGAATGAAGTGAAGCCTACTGGCTCAATCATGAACTCTTGAATATCAACATTGTTGTCTGCATGCGAACCACCATTGATGATGTTCATCATTGGTACAGGCATAGTCAAAATGGTTTGACCACGTAAGTCTGCGATGTATTGGAAAAGAGGAATTTTCTTTTCATCAGCAGCAGCACGTGCAGCAGCTAGTGATACCGCTAAAGTTGCATTCGCACCCAATTTTTCTTTGTTTTCAGTACCATCAAGTTCGATCATCGTGTTATCGATGTCTTTTTGTTCAAATACTGATTTGCCCACTAAAGCATCACGGATAATCGTGTTTACGTTGTTAACCGCAGTTTTAACACCTTTACCCAAATAGCGTGCTTTGTCGCCATCACGAAGTTCTAAAGCTTCACGAGAACCAGTTGAAGCACCAGATGGTGCACATGCACGGCCAACTACGCCAGATGCTAAGATTACGTCTGCTTCGATGGTTGGGTTACCACGAGAGTCCAAAATTTCACGTGCACGAATGTCAACGATTTGGCTCATGAACAATTCCTCAGTTGATTAATAACGAGATGCTTTAGATGGCATCAATGAGTTTATAATTTAGTGTGTATCTAGCTTTTGGAAGCCTTTAACCAAGGTATCCAATTCTTTTAGCTGCGCCAAGAAAGGCTCAAGCTGAGACATACGCAACGCGCATGGTCCATCACACTTGGCTTTTTCTGGGTCTGGATGCGCTTCCAAGAATAAACCTGCTAGACCTGTTGCCATTCCCGCGCGAGCAAGTGTCGTGATTTGCGCGCGACGACCGCCCGCAGAATCCGCACGACCACCCGGAGTTTGAAGCGCATGGGTCACATCAAAAAACACAGGAACATTCATTTCTTTCATGATGTCGAAGCCCAACATGTCTACAACCAAATTGTTGTAACCAAATGCCGAACCACGTTCACAAATAATGAGCTTGTCATTCCCTGCCTCTAAACACTTATGCAAAATATGGCGCATTTCATGAGGTGCAAGGAATTGTGCTTTTTTGATGTTAATGATGGCATCAGTTTTTGCCATCGCTTCAACCAAATCAGTCTGACGACTTAGGAAAGCAGGAAGTTGAATAATATCCGCAACTTCCGCTACAGGTGCAGCTTGGTAAGGCTCATGTACATCAGTAATGATGGGTACATTGAAATGTTTTTTAATGTCAGCTAACCACTCAATCCCTTTTTCTAGGCCTGGCCCTCGAAACGAGTTCAAGCTTGAACGGTTGGCCTTATCAAAACTGGCTTTAAATACGTAAGGAATCTCCAAACGCTTGCAGATATCGACATAGGTCTCTGCAATTTCAAAAGCCAAATCTTTAGACTCAAGTACGTTCATGCCGCCGAATAGTACAAATGGCAAGTGGTTTGCCATTTGTATATCGCCTAAACGTACAATTTCTTGTGGTTTTAATTGTGACATTTAAACTTCCTAGTTTATTGCTTAACCCAAATTACTTCGCTTTTTTGTACTGTGCTTTTGCAGCATCAATAAAACTAGCAAATAATGGGTGTCCATCACGTGGTGAACTTGTAAATTCCGGGTGGAATTGTACAGCAATAAACCAAGGATGTTGAGGAATTTCAACTGTTTCTACTAAGTGCTGTACAGGTGAATAGCCCGAAATTTTCATGCCAGCTTCTTCAAGCGCTGGAATAAAACGGTTATTCATCTCATAGCGGTGACGGTGACGTTCAATAATATCTGCTGAACCATACACTTCACGTGTTTTAGTCCCTTCAACCAATTCTGATTTTTGAGCACCAAGACGCATCGTACCACCAAGATCAGAATCAACATTACGCTGTTGAACTTCACCACGTTCATCTAACCATTCAGTGATTAGACCAATCAATGGAGACTTAGTCGAACGGTTGAATTCAGTCGAACTCGCGTCACTAATACCCACGACATTACGTGCATATTCGATCACAGCCAACTGCATACCTAAACAAATACCCAAGAATGGAACACCGTTTTCACGTGCGAATTTAATCGCTTGCATTTTCCCTTCAGTACCACGTTCACCAAACCCGCCCGGTACCAAGATTGCATCCATATCTGTCAATACTTCATTGACATCTTGGCTTTCAAGTTCTTCAGCATTGACATAGTCAATTTGAACTTTAACGCGATTCTGAATGCCCGCATGTAAAAGCGCTTCATTCACAGACTTATACGCATCTGGAAGTTCAACATACTTACCAACCATTGCAACACGTACAGTGTATTCAGGGTTAAGTAATGCTTCTACAACATTGTCCCAATCTGTTAAATCGGCTTCAGGTAAGTCATTGAAACCAAAACGTTCACAGATCAAGTCATCAACATTTTGTTCGTAGAATGTACGCGGAATTTGGTAAATGCTGCGTGCATCTTTACACACCACAACTGCACGCGCCTCAACGTTTGTGAACAAGGCAATTTTACGGGTCGTGTCTGCATCAACATCATATTCAGTACGACAAATTAAAATGTCTGGCTGAATACCAATCGACAACAATTCTTTTACCGAGTGTTGAGTTGGTTTAGTTTTCAACTCTGCCGCAGATTTGATATATGGAAGCAAAGTTAAGTGCATAAGCATAGTGCGCTTATGACCTAGTTCAACCATAAGTTGACGTACAGATTCCATGAATGGGAGAGATTCGATGTCACCTACTGTACCGCCAATTTCAACAATCGCAACGTCATAACCTTCGCCTGCACGAAGTACACGTTCTTTGATGTTGTCTGTAATATGTGGAATAACTTGAACAGTTCCACCAAGGTAGTCACCACGGCGTTCTTTATTTAAAACGTCTTGGTATACGCGACCAGAAGTAAAGTTATTTAACTTGGTCATTTTCGCACGACGCAAGAAACGTTCGTAATAACCCAAGTCTAAATCGGTTTCTGCACCATCCTCTGTGACAAAAACTTCACCATGTTGGAACGGGCTCATAGTCCCTGGATCGACATTAATGTATGGATCCATTTTTACCATGGTTACTTTTAATCCACGGGCTTCTAAAAGCGCAGCAACTGAAGCAGCTGAAATACCTTTACCTAGTGATGAAACTACACCACCAGTCACGAAAATAAAATGGGTCATTGGGTTTCTCGTACAATCGAGCCTAATTCGGCCTGCAATGTTGCGCAATTTTACTTTACCTTGTACCAATAAAGCAAAGTCAATCCGCATCAATTCATAGAACAATAAACAATTGGATATTCTATCAGCATTTGGCAGATAAAATTAAGCTAAGTTCATAGGATTTTCATCTTGCATTTTGCTGTTATAATGGCACGATCCTTCAAACACTCGATTTTATGTAATTATGAATAAAAAACTTTTAATTTGTGGTGCCATTGCAGCAGGCTTACTATTAACAGCATGTGTAAAGAAAGAAGCACCTAAAGAAGATGAACAAGAACAAGTTGAAGTCGTTACTTCAGAGCAACAACAAACTGTTGAACTTCAACCTTTAGCAGCGTCTGAGCCTGAGATTCCAGCGCAAGTTGAAGTGATTCGCGAAGAAACGCCGAATACCACTACTGAAATCCGTCGTGAAACGCCAGCACCTGCTCCAGCAGCTCAGCCTGCACCTAAAGCTGAAGAAAAACCAACGCAAGCACGTCCAAGTAATACAAACCCAAATACGCAAACTGAAGACGATGCGGTTGCAGCAGCCATTGCAGCAGCGACACCAGCTTTAGAAAACTAATCATCGCTATTTAGATGATTAAAAAAACCCGATTGATATCGGGTTTTTTTAATGCTGGCTTATAAATAGGCTTTTAATTTTTCTGCAAGAAAGTCGATAAACAAGCGAATACGCTTTGGCACATAGTTTTGTTGATAGTAGACCGCATGTATTTTCTGCTCTTTGATCTGAATTTGATCTTCCAACAAAGCAATAAACCGCCCATCTTGAATATCTTGCTCGACCATAAAACGTGACAAACAGGCAATCCCTGCCCCCTGCAATGCCAACTGACGAACAGTTTCACCATTTGAACATTTAATTTTGGCCTGAATGGTTAAAGGTTCATCCTCCAACTGAATAGGCCACGTATTTAAATGTGCAGGCTGACTAAAACCAAGCAAAGTATGTGAGCTTAATTCTGCTGCATTTTTAGGTAGACCATGTTTTTGCGCATAAACAGGACTAGCCACAATATATAACCGACTTTTACAAAGCAGCTTGGCATGTAAGCTGGAATCCGCTAACTCACCAAACCTAATCGCGACATCGGTTTTATGTTCAAGTAAGTCTATAACCTGATCGTGATTGGTAATTTCTATATCAATTTTTGGGTAGCGCTGCATAAACTCTTCAATCAGCGGCACAATCACATGCAGCACAAAAGGCGTTGCTGAATCAATCCGAATTAAACCAGACGCCTCAGCATCATTATTTTGCAGACTTTCTTCAGCTTCGGTCAGGTCGAGTAAAATTTTACGTGCCTTTGTCAAAAACTGCTGCCCTTCATAGGTCAGCTTGAGCTTCCGTGTCGTTCGTTCCAGCAAAGTCACATTCAACTTTGACTCTAGACGGTGCAAGGCTCGGCTGACACCCGATGTGGTTTGATCCAATTGCTGCGCAGCTTTGACGATAGAGCCACTATCAACAATGCTCACAAAAGCCGTTAATTCTTCTATGGTAGATTTCATGTGTAATTATTGATTAATAGTCAATAATATTTTGCAAATTACCCAGTTTTTAAGCAAGTCTTTTTTCTACAAAATAGCCTCATTCCATGAAACAAGTTATCGAGTAAAAAATGAATATCGTTCCTCAATTCGGCCTAGGCACTTTCCGTTTAACAGGTGACACTGCCATTCAGTCTGTGAAAACTGCACTAGAAGTCGGTTATCGTGCGGTCGATACTGCTCAAATCTATGGTAATGAAGCCGAAGTTGGTCAAGCCATTGAACTCAGTGGTATCAATCGTCAAGATCTTTTTCTCACCACAAAAATCTGGACGGAAAATTACCCAGCAGAAAAATTGATTCCAAGCTTAAAAGAAAGTTTGCATAAACTAAAAACCGATACTGTGAATCTAACCTTGATCCACTGGCCTGCCCCAAGTACAGGTGTGAACATTACAGAACTCATGCAGAACTTATTGGAAGCGAAACAACAAGGTTTGACCGAACACATTGGTATTTCTAACTTCAATATTGAGCTGACTCAACAGGCGATTGAGAGTATTGGGCTAGAAAACATCGCAACCAACCAAATCGAACTCAGTCCCTATCTACAAAACCATAAGTTAGTTGATTTTCTCCAAGCGCAAAACATTGATGTCACTTCATATATGACACTGGCTTACGGTAAGGTTTTGAATGATCCAGTTTTAATGCACATCGCGCAGCAGCATCAGGTATCGACGGCACAAATTAGTTTGGCTTGGGCATTACAACGTGGTTTTGCAGTCATACCGTCTTCAACCAAACGTGAGCACTTGATGTCCAACTTAAAGGCGCAAGAGATTCAATTGTCGG
Source organism: Acinetobacter sp. 8I-beige (assembly GCF_902505955.1). Taxonomy (NCBI): domain Bacteria; kingdom Pseudomonadati; phylum Pseudomonadota; class Gammaproteobacteria; order Moraxellales; family Moraxellaceae; genus Acinetobacter; species Acinetobacter sp. 8I-beige. The sequence goes on from NZ_LR732792.1 coordinate 617,312, forward strand.
CTGAAGAAATGATGGCAATTACGCAATTAGACCGAAATCAACGTGAAGTTAGTCCTGAGGGATTAGCACCGATTTGGGATTGAGCATCACTATGAAAATTAATTTTCCACTTTTGGCGCTTGCGGTGGGTGCTTTTGCCATTGGAACCACCGAGTTTTCACCCATGGGCTTTTTGCCTGAAATTGCCAACGATTTGTCCGTTTCAATTCCACAAGCTGGACTGCTGATTAGTGCCTATGCAGTAGGTGTCATGATTGGGGCTCCGCTCATGACCTTATGGCTGGCACGCTTTCCTAAGAAAACAGCTTTAATCCTATTGATGGCTATTTTCACGATTGGGAATGTGTTGGCAACCGTTGCACCTGATTATATGAGTCTCATGGGTGCACGTTTAATTACCAGTTTAAACCATGGTGCATTCTTTGGCTTAGGTTCGGTGGTGGCAGCCAGTGTTGTGCCTAAAGACAAACAAGCCAGTGCAGTCGCCATGATGTTTATGGGCCTCACCATTGCCAATATTGGCGGTGTGCCACTTGCGACGTGGCTCAGTCAAAATACCAGTTGGCGCATGGCTTTTGCTGCGATTTCAATCTTAGGCATCATGACCATGTTGGCCCTATGGAAAGCACTCCCGCAAGATCACGATGTGGTTAAACCGAATGTAGCAAAAGAATTGCGCGTTTTAACACGTGCGCCTGTCGTCCTCGCTTTATTAACCACAGTCATGAGCGCGGGCGCCATGTTTGCGTTATATACCTACATTGCTCCGAGCCTACACGTATTTATGCAGGCATCACCGCAAACCATCACCTTGATGTTGGTTTTAATCGGGATCGGTTTCTCCATTGGTAATCATTTGGGTGGAAAGTTTGCCGATCTATCCCTAGAGAAAACCCTGATAGGCTTCCTTGTACTTTTGATGGTGATGATGCTTGTTTTCCCAGTATTAGCGCAAACAACCGTTGGGGCAGCGATTGGCTTAGTGATTTGGGGTGCAGCAGCATTTGCGGTAGTACCTCCACTGCAAATGCGCGTCATGTCAGTCGCAGCAGATGCGCCTGGTCTCGCCTCTTCAGTTAACATTGGCGCGTTTAACTTAGGCAATGCCTTAGGTGCCTTTGCAGGTGCAACGGTACTGAGTATGCAACTCAGCTATGCAGCGGTTTCATATGCAGGTGCCGCACTCAGCTTTATGGCCTTGATCTTGGTCTTACTGCAGATGAAGTTCGGTCTCAGCAAAAAATCCTGTGAAGCCGTTTAAACCTTTACACTGTTGAACCAATCAAAAAAAGACCTACACAGCTGTAGGTCTTTTTTATACTTAGTGTTTTTGTTGTTCCAGTTTCAAAAAATCCGCAATCAGCTTGGTCGCCCAAGACTCTGTATTGAGTGCCCCTTCATAGAAGCCACAATGGCTGCCTTTTTTGGTGGTCACTACCGCAATATTCGGCATTTGACGGATCATGTCTTTATACGGTTCAAAATTTTTAATGTGACAGACAGGATCATCCTCTGCATTTAAAATCAGCAATGGAATGGTGACATTTTCAAATACATAAATTGGATTTGTAGCCTGGTTATAACTGTCATAGTCCACAAAACCCGCCATTTCATAATAACTCGACTCAAACTCAGCCAAGGTTTTGGTCATTAAGACTTGCGACACAGACGCTGTTTGTTGCCACGTTTGCTGGTAGGGAAAAATAAATTTCTTAAACAGTTTCTTGGTCATGACTTTACTGTAAAAGGGATGCACATTTACAAAACCCAACTCCGTGTTATAGCCCGGACACAGGGCAAAAGCCGCCTTAAAAGGGGTTTGACTCCCTTCTTCGCCTAGGTAACGCACCAAAAGCCCCGTTCCTGCAGAAGAGCCTACCGCATACAACATTGAATTTGGAAATGTGCTTTGAATAAAGGCAATTTGTTCACGTAAATCATCGGTTGAACCAAAAAGATTCATTTTGGGTACAGGCATTGGAAGGTCTGCATGTCCACGGCGTAAGCACAGTGCAACACGCCAACCCGTATAGCGATTTAAGTCACGCACCACCTCACGCATACTTTCAGGAGAGCCTGTAATCGTATGCATAACCACAACCGTTGGCGTCGCTTCAGGCAAGTCATAACCAAACCACATAATACCTGTGACCCCACCGTCTTGCATCTCTAACTGATCAAAATGATCGTATTCCAATTGAATCCGACGCTTTCGAATCACATCAAAATACAAAAGATGGGCATGCGTGTTGGATAGCCACGGTGTTGGTCGGTACTTTTCTTGAAGCTGTGTAAGCGCCCCAACAGTCTCTTGAATTTGCCCTTGCGGGTTAATATAGAGCTTCGGTTGTTCCGCACCAGTCACTCGATCCCACGCCGTTTGGCTTAATTGGTTTAGCAAACTGAACACAGCATTCATATCAGTACCTTCTTTTTCCTATCTTTCTTGGTGATGCATCAATTTTCGTGCCTAACTATAAATAACAAGTCACACGTTTATCATCCAGCTTGAGGTGCAAAAGCTGCCATTCGCTGTCCCATTTGTACAGCTAAGGCCTCTAGCCCAGATTTAGGACGGATCATCACTTCAAAATCTACAATTTGACCTTGCTCATTAAAACGAATCATGTCAATCCCTTTGAGCTTTTTTTCGCCGACATTGGCAGAAAACTCAAGGACGACACTTAAACCATCTTCTGTAAAAAATTCACGGTGGTAAGTAAAGTTTTCAAAAACCTGAATCACATTACTTAAAATAAAAAAAACCACTTGCTTACCCGGATAAGGATTAAATGCCACCGGTGAACGGAACACAACATCTTCTGCTAAAAGCTCATTTAAGATGCTCATATCACGTGTCGTGACCATATCATGCCAGCGTACCAATGCTTGTTTTGTTGTTACTAAACTCATTCTTATGTCCTTATGAAAGTGAATCCACTCAAATCTGCAATAAAGGTACCTTCTCTTACACCGCACACGTTTCATGGAAAAGGCAACACGAGGGAAAAGGATAATATTTTAGAAAATACCTCTCCCAACCCTCTCCGTATAGGAGAGGGAGATTTATTACAAATTTTAAGCTGATAAATTATTGTTATCGATTAAATGGTCGCAGCCAGTTCAGCGCCTTGACGAATCGCACGCTTCGCATCCAACTCACCTGCTTCTTTCGCACCACCAATCAAATGCACATTTTTACCATCGGCTTTTAACTGATCGTACATCGCAGTATAAGACTCTTGTCCTGCACAGATAATCACGTGATCAACCTCTAAAACCGTTGGCTGATCATTCACTGTGATGTGGAGACCTTGATCATCAATTTTGTCGTAGCTTGCACCTGCAATCATTTTTACATCGCGATGTTTTAGCCCTGTACGGTGAATCCAACCCGTGGTTTTACCTAAGCTTGCACCGACTGCCTTCGCTTTACGCTGTAGAAGGTAAATTTCACGATCTGACTGCTCCAAGACTGGCTGTTTTAAGCCACCGACATGTGCATAGCTGGTGTCGATTCCCCACTCATCATAGAATTTTTGTGGGTTTAAACTACCGCTTTCACCTTCATGGCTTAAGTATTCTGCTGTATCGAAACCAATACCACCCGCACCAATAATCGCGACTTTTTTACCGACAGGCTTACGCTCACGTAGAACTTCGATATAGCTCAACACTTTCGGGTGATCAATCCCTTCTATAGTCAACTCACGTGGAGTAACACCTGTTGCAACCACGATGTCATCATAGCTTTCAGCACTCAGTTCCTCATAAGTTACGGTATGATTCAGCACCAATTTGATATTGGGTTGTAATTCAATTTTACGTTTGAAATAACGCAGTGTTTCGTAAAACTCTTCTTTACCAGGAATAGTCTTCGCAATATTAAACTGCCCACCAATCTGACTGGCTGCATCAAAAACAGTCACTTGATGTCCACGGTCAGCGGCATAAGTCGCAAAACTCAAACCTGCAGGCCCAGCACCAATCACCGCAATATTTTTCTTAGCCGCACTTTCTTTAAAAATCAGTTCAGTTTCATAGCATGCACGCGGGTTGACTAAACACGTCGCAATTTGCATGGAGAAAATTTGATCTAAACAGGCTTGGTTACAACCAATACACGTATTGATTTCATCACTACGACCTTGTTCTGCTTTGAGTACAAACTCAGCGTCTGCAAGCATTGGGCGTGCCATCGACACCATATCCGCATCCCCCTGAGCCAAAACATGTTCAGCCATTTCAGGGGTATTAATACGGTTAGATGTCACTAAAGGAATTTGAACCGAACCTTTTAGCTTCTTGGTCACCCATGTAAATGCCGCACGTGGCACTTTGGTTGCAATCGTTGGAATACGCGCTTCATGCCAACCAATACCTGTGTTGATAATGGTTGCACCCGCCTTTTCAATTTCTTTGGCAAGCTGAATCACTTCTTCTAAAGTCGAACCACCTTCAACCAAATCCAACATTGAAAGACGATAAATAATAATAAAGTTTTCACCGACTTCTGCACGAGTGCGTTTTACGATTTCAATCGGAAAACGAATACGATTTTCATAGCTTCCGCCCCATTCATCATCACGATGATTGGTACGTGCCGCGATAAATTCATTGATTAAGTAGCCTTCTGAACCCATGATTTCAACACCATCATAGCCAGCAACTTGTGACAATTTTGCACAATTCACAAAGTCTGCAATAGTCTGATTCACTTCAGCAGAAGTAAGAGCATGGGGTTTTACAGGGTTAATCGGCGCTTGAATTGCAGAAGGTGCAACGTTTTCAGCCTGATAAGAATAACGACCAGTATGTAAAATCTGTAATGCAATTTTACCACCCGCATCATGTACGGCTTGTGTGATGACTTTATGCTTTTCCGCTTCTTCTAAAGTATCTAATTTAGAACCACCGTGAAAAGTCACACCATGATCATTCGGTGAAATACCCCCTGTTACAATGAGTCCTACACCGCCAGCGGCACGCTCTGCATAAAATGCCGCCATGCGATCATAACCACCTTCAACTTCTTCAAGTCCAACGTGCATAGATCCCATTAATACGCGGTTTTTTAATGTGGTAAAGCCTAAATCTAAAGGCGCAAGTAAATGCGGATAATTAGACATGTGTACTCCTTGGCGTGCTTTCGCTGGCTGGTATTTTTAAATACAAGGTTAGATCAAATTATTTAATGCAACAAGTTGCATAATGTTTATCTTTATAATCGAGATTTGTTTTTTATGCAACATGTTGCATAATGACTCTACGTCCATTTTATTTGCGAAATATTACCGAAATGTCATTAGCTCATGTTTTATTGACCAGTTTGATTGAAAAACCAAGCACAGGTATTGAGTTAGCGCGTCGTTTTGACCGTTCTATGGGCTTCTTTTGGAATGCTACACATCAACAGATATATAGAGAACTCAGCGCTATGCAAAGCAAAGGCTGGATTTCAACAATAGAAGATGATGGTGCAACCTCGCGTAAAAAAACCTATCAGGCAGAACAGCTTGGACGTACAGAACTTGCCGACTGGCTGGTAAAGCAGAGTCCACCTGCCCAGCTCCGTGAAGAACTGATGGTGAGGCTGCGTGTTGAAGCTCAGCTTGGCGGCAACACGGTTTTACCTGAACTTGAACGACATCTCGTCCTACACAAAGAAAAATTACAAATTTACCAAAGCATTTTTGCCAAAGACTTTGGTCATGCTGAAGAAAATGATCGTACCTTATACATCCATAAAATGATTTTACAACTTGGAATTAATTTAGAATGTGGTTGGATTGAGTGGCTAGAGACCATGATTCCAGCGCTTAAAAACTTCGAAAAATAATAAGCCACGCAAAGGATTGACCATGCCACATTATTTAATGCCAGATGGCGAAAAACTCTATGTTCGAGAATTTGGACAAGGTACACCTGTACTGGTCTTATCTGGTTTAGGAATGCAAAGTTGGCAATGGCTGCCTTTTTTATATCAGCACCGTAAAAAGTATCGTTTTTACATTCCTGACTGGCGGGGTTTTGGTGGTTCAGCAGAGTGCAAAATTCCCACACTGGATGCGATTTCCAGCCACTGGCAAGATTTAAACTGCTTTCTAAAACAATATGCTGATACAGCATTTCATGTGATTGCCTATTCTATGGGTGCCACGACAGCCATGCATGGCATGCAATATGGTCGCTTTCAAAACCATATCCGCAGCTATTTACACATCGACCAAACCCCCAAGATTAGCGTTGATGCAGACTGGCCGCATGGTTTATTTGCTGAAAAGCATGCCGATTTCAAAGCTATCCTACAAAACATTGCAGACCTATTGGCCCAAAATGCACAGTACCGTTTGGTCTCAGACTTAACAGCGTCCAAGCGTACAGAACTGGTCAAGCAATGGTTGGCTTTTATTCAACTGCAAGCCACACCATCTCGAACTGCGGCTTTATTTCAAAAAGCATTTCAACAGCCACACTTGCAAAAATTCATGCTCCCAATCCAGCGTTTAGACTATATGGCTTGGTATATTCAAAATTATCTTGACCATCAAGAAGACTATCGCAGTTCGCTCAGTCAGATTGACCGACCGGCTACATTTTTTATTGGTGAAGACTCAAAACTTTATCCTGCTCAAGGGCAAAAGCTGATTGCCTCAAGCGTGCCTCATGCCCAAACAGTAATCTTTAAAAAATCGGGGCATACACCTTTATTGAGTGAACCGCTCAAATTTTCCCAAGAAATTACACGTTTCCTCAAGGCTACAGACGTTTAAATGTGTGTCGCACTATCAAGCCAAATGATGAATATTTTTATAACAGCTGAAGATAAACACACTTCATCATTCCATTGTAATGACAAAAATCAGATCAACCCTATAAAACATCAATGCTTAGGAATTAAAAAAGGCATCTCTAAGAGATGCCTTTTTCTTATGCTGCATAGGTCTGCTTGAGATAAGCAACAATATCCGCCGACTCAAACAAAGCTGTTTCGGTATTCGGATCAACCAAATATGGCACTTGAATATCACGTCCCATCACCTGCATGACTTGCTCACGCTTTCCACCTGCCAAAGGTACATATTTGCCCGGCTTTAAACGCAGTACTGCTGGGCCTTGATCTTGCCAACGTTCTTTAGGCACATTATGAAACTTAAAAGGGAGCTCCAACTCGGTCAGCAAACCACGGACAATCCGAGTATAAGGACTGGCTTCAAATCCCCAAAGTTGTAACAGCTGTTCTGGCGCTACGCGATCTTTAATACTCTTGTTGATCCACACCCCACTCGCACCATTTACCAATGTCCCGACATAAGCAACATAAGGTGTTTTGGGATAATGTGCATACTTTTTCGGTGTTTTACCACTGCGACCATATTGTTCAAACAAGTAGTGAATAATATCTTCAGACTCGTATAGCTTTGTGTCTGTATTTTCATCGAGTAAAAAAGGAAATTGGGTTTTCCCACCCAACTGTTTCACCAAAGGACGATATTTAGTTCCACCCTTAGGACATGGATACACTTCATAATCCAAGTTCAACAAAGTCAGTACTTCACGCACACGACGACAATATGGCGAGCCTTCAAACTCATAGAGCTTTAAAGGTTGCTCAGGTTGTTTAGGATGCGGCGTTCCAGTTACACCACGCCCACCTTGCGCAAGCCCCGAAAAAAGAGCCTGAATCACTTTAATTTGATGCTTCACCATATTACACGTCCATATCTTTTGTTTATGTTGTTATGAGTCTGGTTGCTACTTATGCATCGACCAGTTTTTCTTTTGCAATGACAATACCGTTATTATCCGCATAGAGATAATGACCTGATTGAATGGTGACACCACCAAAATGCAGGCTGATATCAACTTCCCCTACACCTTTACGGTTACTTTTTTGTGGAGTAGCAGCTAAAGCATGCACCCCTAAATCTAGTTCAGCAATGGCATCTACATCACGGACACAGCCATAAATCACCACACCATTCCAGTGATTTTTGACTGCTGACTCTGCAATCAAGTCTCCCATCAATGCACAGCGCATCGAAGCGCCACCATCCACAACCAATACTTTACCTGTACCATCTGTTGCTAACAGCTCTTTCACTCGTGAGTTATCTTCAAAGCATTTAACCGTAACCACCTGACCACCAAAGGTTTTACGTGCACCATAGCTCCTAAAGAACTTACCATCCATCGATGGACTGACCACTTGTAAATCAAGTTCAGGATGATCATCCAATAAATCGCATGTCACAAATGCTGTCGTCACCACACTTCCCCTCATTTTGTCTTTTGTATGCGTAAATTATCATATATTTCAAATTTCTCGGTCTGCGTTTGGGCAGCCTCGACCATAGTATGAGCCACTTGTTCTGCTGTCACTGGCTTATATTTAAAATGCTTTGGTATAAAATGCGATAGTTTGGTATAGGCCTTTTGGAATATATCTTCCAACATGCGACCTTCATTACGCTGTCCGATAAGTAAGGACGGCTGCAAAATACTGACCTTATATAAATCGAGTTCGCGAATAGTCTCTTCAAGCTCACCTTTGACGCGATTATAGAAAATTTTTGAATTGGCTTGCGCACCCAAGGCACTAATCAACACATAATGCGTTTTGGTCAAAACAAACAATTCCGCAAAATGTGCATTCACCACATAGTCGATGGCATAAAACTGCTCTTTTGAGCCAGCTTTCTTTAAAGTCGTCCCCAAACAACTAAAAGCATGACTGTAGCCCTGAACATCCTCATGGTTGAGTAATAAAAAATCATCCAGCTCCAGTTGCTGAACTTTGTCATAGTGATCGAGCTGCACATTATGCTTTCTGACCACAGCCAGTATTTTGCTACAACTTGGCAGTTGTTGTAATTGTTGAATCAGGTTTAAGCCCACCAAACCCGTTGCTCCAATCACAAGCGCTTGTTCTATATTTTGTGTCATTTTTATACAAACTCCCATGCAGATGGCTAATCTTACCTTTTCTTTAGAATTTTTATGTATCTTAAATATAGTCAAAGCATGTCAAGACTTGACTTCACTGCGTATATTAATCAAAATATGCCACTTGTTTACGGGCTGGTGATTGTTCTTCTGATGTGGTTTTCAGTTTGAATTTCAGCCCGCCCAGACCAATCTATTTCAAGGAGTGCACGAGTGGCAAACTCTGCTCAAGCTAAAAAACGTGCTCGTCAAAACGTTAAAGCACGCAAACACAACGCAAGCTTACGTTCTATGGTTCGTACTTACATCAAACGTACAGTAGCTGCTATCGCTGCTGGTGATTACGCAGTTGCTTCTGAAGCATACAAAACTGCTGTACCAGTAATCGACCGTATGGCTGATAAAGGCATCATCCATAAGAACAAAGCTGCTCGTCATAAGAGCCGTTTAAATGCACAAGTTAAAGCTTTAGCTAACTAATTTATGCATTAAAAAAAGCCCTTTTTAAAGGGCTTTTTTTGTATCTATTTTTTGAACTTTCATAATGTGCACACCTTTTTCAGTACATCTGTAATTAATAATACAGCTTAAAACTCAAATAAAATCTAGCAAGCGCTCTCTAGCACTTATGAGAACATCTACTTACAAAAAAAGCCCCCCTTTAGGGAGCTCGTTTTCATTTCATGTTCAATCATTTAACCATATGAGCAGTGGTTTAATTCAAAGATTGAGTTTTCAGGTTTTTCACTAAAATACCAATATTTCTTGATGTTGCCCCAGCTAAAATCAAGCTTGTATTTTGGTTCAGCATTGTCCATCTTTGATTATTATTTCCAGAGCAGCCATATCGAATTGCAATCTGACGGTTATTTACCAAATTACCCGAGTTTAAATCTAAGCACTGTCCTGATTGTTTAATAGCAGACGTCGTGGCATCCATTGACCACACTTGTGCTGCATTATTCACCATACAGTCAGTCAAGGTGACTTTAGCACTTCCCCCATTACCCGTTAGACACTGCCCCATAGCCGCCTTGCTATGGATACGCCCTAAACTGTCATAAACCCACTGCTCGGTCTCATCAGCAGTACAAGCCGACGGGCCACTAATGTAAACATCCATTTTTTGGTTAGATGCCAGCTCTGTTTTCAAGCAATTCTTGTTATTTTTCAACAATCCACTATGTGCAAGTGGGTCATCTTGTTGTAAACCCAGCTGTTTGATAAAAGCCTTGAGTGCATCAATCGCAGCAGGTACATCTTTGGCCAAATCATCATAATAAACATTTACCCAACGATTTAAACGCATCCACCTAGTTTCTTGCTCTTCATAACGCTCAAGTACCTGCTGTGCAGCTAAACTCATCTCATTTTTATACGATTTATAAGCCTGATAAAGCATTAAACCGTTTGGTGACAAAACAATAATATTGTTCGCCGCTTGATTCAGTAGCTCTTGCTCAAGTAGAGGCAACTCTACATCGCGTAAGGCTTTATAACCCTGTGCTTTCCCAATCTTAACAGTAGGTGTAATAGCCGTAGCATATTGGGGAATCACTGTCGTCGATAATAATTTGGCAGCAGCATTGACCTGCTTACAATATAAATCAACTTTCTGAGGATGATCTGCAAGCGCTAAATTGACATGCAATTTATTGGCATTACTACCTAATCGTGTCGGAGCCAGCGCAATATTAGTTACTGTATTTGGATACTGTACATTTAACCAACATGCATCCTGATTTACCGCAGTATTTGCAGCAGGTAAATCATAGACATTGCCCCAGTTTGAACGTGCCGCAGGATAGAGTAGCCCAACCTTTGCAACAGGGTCATAGCCACCCAAAATAGTCACTACAGGCTCACCAAAGACACGTGGGCGTAAATAGTTTTGCTTTGGTTGATACCAAACAGGTGCAGCAGAATCTGGCATAGTAGGTTGAGCCACTTCCATCTGCCGTGTGACTTCATTCCATTTTTTATAACCCGTCGGTGAAGTCTTGTCCCACACATAACGGTTAAAGTGCGGTTGAATTTTTAAATAAGTGCTATAGCCCGTATAGTGGGTATAACGTGAAACTGAGCTTGATGCATAACCGCCAGACATTGCATCTCGGCTATGTGGATATAAAGCTAAGAAATTTGCAATTCCTGTAGAAGCAGCCCATAAATCCTTATTATTCCAAATCAAATTACCCCGCATCATATTGCGATACGGAATATAACCCCAACCACTATCTGCATGATGTGAAGTCCAAAACTGGTTATCACCTTCCTGCCCAGGATAATGCCCCAGTCCATAATGGTGTCCAATTTCATGACTAAACTCATTTCCAACAGAATCATACAACGTCAGCATGCCGTTACCACCACTTAAACCATGATTACTTTCGCCATTGGCATATTTTCCACGACTATGGTGTGCAACTACGGTTTGGGTTAATTGTGGTTGATTCTGACTTGCCATCGAAGCACTGGTAATGCCCCAGTTTGCTAGGTTAATGCCCACGCTAAATGTCGACTTACCCACGTTTTCACGCATGTCACCATCATAAACCCCGCCTTGGCTAGCACTTACAGTATCGTAAATGGTCCCGTCTGCAATCATGACGCGATCCAACTGAATATCATCATATTTTGCAACGGTCATTTCAGCAGCTGGAATCGTTTGAAAGTAATCTGAACCTGCCCGAACAGGATCATTCAGCATATAGTGACCATTGGAAACAGGAGGAGCAGTTAACATACCGATACGAATATTATTTAAGACCAACTCTCCCGGAGAGGCAAAATCAATTTTATCTTCCGTAATTTGTCCCTGACGTCCAAGAGAATCTTTGAGCTGAATACGCAAACCTGGACGTATTTCATCCCAATTGAGTCGAGCACTCCACGCACGCTTACTATATTGCACACGCGCACGCTCATCGGTATTGGTTTGATCAGACTGAGGAATCTGAGTTGGATCGTTAAATGTAACTGTGCGGAGCAACTGATTATTCATGTAAATATCAGCACTCAGACCATCAATTTTCCCCATGCTATCACTTGGTGTAACTAACAATAGCGCTTCTTTTTCCATCGTCAGACGCGGCATTTTTTTACTTTCATTACCATTTGGATCAACCACATGACTCTGACCAAATTGCAGCATTGCTTCGAAGTTACCAGTTAAGTCATTTCGTATCACACGTGTTTTTGAGTTTGCATCGTAATCAAAATAACCCAATGTATTTACATCAGCCACATCCTGTGTAGGCTCAGCATAGGTTTTTACTACAGGCGTTGTAGAGTTTTCAGTTCCACTCTCTCCACCACCACACGCAGCAAGCATCAGCGTTACAACACAAAGGCTTAGCTTGCAATACAAGAACTCATTCACACTTTTCACATCTTTCCCCAAAATAGTCACAAATAAAATTCAAAATCATTAATAATTTATATAAATCAAAAGCTTAATTATTTAACACTATTTTCTATTCACATTCAATTTACATAATTTGTCACTTCAGAACATATTTTTTATAAACCTTAAAACTAAAGTCCGAAAAGTAAAAGTTCTGTGACAGGGCTTGAATTTATGAAAAATAATGATGAGTTATACAGTTAAATTTGCACCAATATAGTGCCAATATTTGTCAGTCAATTTTTTAAAAAATAGATATTTCAATTAATTTTCTTTGTAAGCATGAACTTATTTTAATTTTTAGATGCCAAATGATTAAAATTAAAATCCCATAAATAAATTATGGTATTCTATTTTCCTATAACGAAACCATATAGAATGTTCTACTGGGGAATAACATGATTAATAAATTTCTTCCAACACTTGAAAAATTCCAACCGACAGAACAACAATATATTGAGTATTTTTATGCCAAAGGTGAAAAAGACATACTTGCCAAAGTCATCTCAAATATGCGCGGAACCGCAGAAATTCAAGCCTCTCAAGGAGTTGACGCATGGTTAGGCTATGGTGTCTATTTACCTGCAATTGAACGTATTTTTGCACTACACCAAGGGGAAACAGAAGCTGAGTTTTATGACCGTACTCAATATCCAGCCGATGTTGTCAACGCTTATACTCTTTCGAATCATGAGATTGCCACGTTAATTGCTGCAGATAAATACAATCGCATTCATCAGCACAGCGTAACGGTGAATACCTCATTATGGCCTTTAAATGATGAAGGCCTGAGTATCGACTTGCTCGACTTTCCTAATCGACTCAAAGCAAAAATTTAAACTGATGCGGTATAGCATTTAATAAAGTTGACGAATGATCGCCTAAATGAATGAACGAGATTTATAGCTGATTTTTTTATTAATAAAAAAAGCACTTACAGATTTTGAAACTCATGAATATTCAGTTCATTAATTTCCCCGCGCCAAATCCACTTCAATTTGGATTCTAAAAACACATCTCCCTCAAACCATACGAAAAGACCTTCCATCATTTTCGGCCAGTCTTCTTTGGTCACAATCGTGCGCCCTGAAATAACCGCCAAAATTGCAGCTAAAATCGTGTCATGACTGACCGCAAGGCTCAAACCATAAGGATTGTTCGGATGCGTGTTATATATGAGTTCCAATACATCTACCACGCCATGAATAGGATGCTTCATACCGGGTAAAGCATTATTAACAAAGCTATTAATAAATCCTAGAGCGCCTTGACGCTGAAAATAAGGGCCGGCTTGCTTAATATCCAAAACAAAACTGCCTGGCTCAACCAATAAACCTTGTTCGATAATTTCAATACGGTGGGTATTTGGCTCAAGGGTTTGTCCATCAGCTCCTTGAATCATTAGCGCAGCGGTATCAATACAACGTTGAATTGGGCTAGAAATACAGTGTTGTATCACTCGATCCGTATTATCGATCAGATAGGAACCCCACGCCTCCGCCAAATCGCGCCCTTGATGCGTCAACTGTAAATCATAGCCTGCAAGCCCCTGACCCGTAACAACTTCACGAATGGAATGACGTGTAAACAACGTCACTGGCGTTTTTGCATCTGGCAATAAATCGATTGCCTTCAACATACTAGGCGGGAGTAACTCTAAGGCCATAATCACTAGCAACTCAATAATTCAAAAAACACTATAGCACGCTCAGTTTTTAGCTCAAGCCGACGAAGGCATTAGTTCAAGTGCTTGTAATGCCAGTTTTTTCATATCGTTATTTCGATATGCAATAAAACCGCCATTCAATAAACTCAATCTTTGATTATATACAAATGGTCGTCCCTGAAAATCAACCAAACCACCACCTATCCGCTCCAATAAACACTGTCCAGCACTGGTATCCCACTCACTCGTTGGGTGAAAGCGCGGGTAAATATCGACTCGATCTTCCAACACCATACAAAACTTATATGCGCTCCCAGCGCGATACTCTTGAATAGGCGTAAGTTTTTCCAACTGCTCTAAATACACTTGGTACTGCGGCTTACTCTGACTACTTTGACTTAAGCCGACTTGAACAGCACTGTGGTTTTCAACTGGAACATATACATACCATACGTCTTTTTCAATATTGTATTTTAAAGGCTGACCGTCTAGTGGACAGAAGTAAATTTGCTGTTCACAAGGAATAGCCAGCACAGCAAAAGTTGTATGCGCACCTTCAATAAGACTGAGATTGATGGTAAATTCTGGACGTTGATGCAAAAATTCTTTGGTACCATCTAAAGGATCAAGCATCCAAAAAGACTGCCACTGCTGTCTATGCGCATGCTGCCCTTCTTCAGAAAGAACAGGCAAATGAGGGAAGGTATTGTTTAAAGCATCGGTAATAAATTGATTGACACGATAGTCCGCTTGCGTGACGGGTGAATGATCAGATTTTCGCTCAACTGTAAAATCACCACCTGCAACATAGGCTTGATACTCTGCTCGTAAAATCTCACATGCCTGAGTCACAATCGGTACAAGTTGCAATATCAGTACATCTTGAGGTGCAGTTGTGGGCTTAAACATGAGATCGCCTTTTTATTCATCAAGTTATAGATAGAGAAATTCATCTGTGAAATAGCAGCATGCTGATCGCTTCATATTCAACGTTATACTGTCACCTTAGAGTGAGCGCACACGAATACTTTTCAAAACACTGCCTTAAAAACATTATACGCCTAAGACACTCAGGAGATGTCATTCGATTCCAATTCTTCTTTTGACTTTGGGTTGAATAGTCCAATTAACCTGACTTTACCTTTACTCACTCACACATTGAATATTGATGCTAGAGAAAGTCAAAAACTGACTTTTTCTAATTTGTACTCATTCTTAATTTCTTTTCAGCTTTGTACATCCAAGTGGTTTCTTTATGAAAAATCATAGCGCAAAAAAATCCCACGCATGGGAGCGTGGGATATAAAACAAGAAAAGCTACAGCGCTTTAATTTGGAGTATAGTATAAACCTGTATTTTAAATACATCAATTAAAAATGCACTCTTTCTCCAGTTTTTTTAAATTACTTTACAGCGACTCATTTTTATCTGAGCACTTCACTTCTAATTGATACTCATCCTGCGTCACTTTGATCTTAATCTTTTGATACTTTCTTTTATTCGGGTCCATAGCCGAACTAGCGACTTCATGCAAAAATTTTCGATCATTCATAAGCTCGCTATATGCTTTATAACCAATCAAAATTTTTTCAGGCTTTTTATTTTTGGAAATTAATTCTTTTAGAATATCATCTAGTTCATTTGCAGTAACAATTGACATATCGAAGCAACTCAAAATAAAAAAGATTATCCATGAACAATATGATCAAAAGATGTCAGAAATCATCTTTCTCACTATTTTCATTTCAATAGAAAAATAAAAGCCCGATCAGCATGAAAACAAATCGGGCTTTTTGCCTGCAATCACTCAGACCAGAAAGTTATTATAATAAAAAAACTGTTTACCTCTCTCCAAATAAACAGGCTTAACTGCACAAACATCATCTAATCATTATATTTTCATTTCTTTATGCAGCACACTCTACAGCCCAAATATTTCAAATAAATGAAATCTTAAGGCTTTTTAACACAATTCAATCCTTAATCATCATTACGTAAAAAGGTTAACTCATATTCATCATGCGTAATTTTAATCTTGGTATTACGATAAGTCCGCTTATTTGGATCTAAAGATGAACTCATTACATTTTCTGCAAATTTTTTATTCGACATAAACTTTGCATAGAGCATATAACCAATACGGATTTTTTTAATGGCCTTTTTCTTACCTTTTGCTTCATATTTATCTAAGGTTTCATCTAAAAAATCTAAATTTAATTCACTCATCCATTCCTCTCTATTTTATTGTCGTTTGCCACATCTTTTTTAACCGATTCTGGTGTAAATAACCAGCAAAACCACTTTATTGTTTATTTTCATTTTTGTCAGAAAACTTACTTTTATCGCATTTGTATGCTGAAGTGATTTAAATTTAGCTACAAACATAAAAACCACCCTCAGGTGGTTTTTATGTTATCGATGTGAAATGAACATTTGATGAAACAGATTAGATAGACATGAGAGCCGAATAGCTAAGTGGTACTGAAAAGCTGACCAAAACCAATGATGCAGTCCGTTGTAAATTTTTTTGATTCAACCATGAAATTTTATTGGCCACCAAGACAGAGCCAATAAAAACCCAAAACAATGCAATCGGTGCAATTAAACATAAAAATAGCCCCATATGCACCGTATAGGCTTGCAAATTTGACCATGCTACAGCTGGGAAAACGGCTGAAGCAAATAATAGTGCTTTAGGATTTAACATGGTCGCACAAAAAAGCGCCTTCGCTGTAATCGATGGCTGATTTAGATCAGCCGCAACAGTAGAAGTTTTCCATAATTTAAAGGCCAAGTAAATAATATAAACCGCACTAAAAAGCTTCAAGATGGGTGGCAGAATAGGCAGAGATTCAGCAATCGAGTCAATTAAAACTCCCCATGCACTAATGGCAATAAAATAACCTACCACTTCTGCTGGAATCAATTTCAGGGATTTTTTAACACCTGTTTCAATGCCTGATGAGGCTAAAAGGGTATTTGTTGGTCCGGGTGTTAAAAGGATGGTAATGACCAAACTTATAAAAAGCCATGAAAACATTCACTATCCTTTTCCTTATAAAGTTGGCCAAATACTTCAATATTTCGTTTTATTTGTCGATCTTTTAAATGTAAGAAAAAATTTAATACAAAAACGAACACCTTATAAAACAAATTCTTAATAGTTCCTTCATCTGGCATTAAGCAATAAACTCAACTTGCTAAAGATCATCTGGACATCAGAAAAAATTCACTGCCAAATCATAATTTAGTATCATTTTTATACAAATTCAAAAAACTTATGCTCTACAGCCCTTACATTCAAATAATAACTCTAAGCGTTCTCATCGAATGTTTACAAAAACTCCTCCTTCTCCATAAGGTGAATCATTCCTTATGCTGAAATTTCAATATTGTTGTGGATCAAGGTGCAGTTAACACATCTTATATGCTCTTACTTAAAAAATTGAGATCCCATATTCTTCAATTTTTGACAATGGGGTATGCAAGTCCGTAATCTTATACAGCTATACGCTATAATTACGCCATATTTGCATGAAGCAAAACTGCTAGGTCGGTTGCTAACTGTTTTCTATAGCCATTGCCGAACTTTGAAACATTGGAGATTTTTTGAGTGGAAAAGCCAATTATCATTTTTGATATGGACGGTACATTACTGGATCTTGCCTATGATGATTTTATTTGGAATCATCAGCTTCCTATCCGTTATGCTGAACAACACCAGTGCTCTTTAGAACAAAGTACTCAGGCCCTGTTTGAGTTTTATCAAACCCATAATCACACACTCAATTGGTATTCTACGCGCTTTTGGACAGCCAAAGTCGGCGTAGATACGCTCGCTTTGCAGCAGGAATTTAAGCATAAAGTTGGCCTGCGCGAAGGCTGCCTCGAACTTCTCGACTATTTAAAAAACAACGGCTACCCTTGTTGGCTTGCCACTAATGCAGACTGCGAAGGACTTAAGTTTAAACTCGAATACACGAAACTGGCCTCATATTTTGATGTCATTATTAGCAGTGAAACTCTCGGCCACGCCAAGGAATTTACTGAGTTCTGGCAACGTCTCCATGAACGCCATCCTTTTGCAGCCACACAGTGTTACTTTATCGATGACACTGAAAAAGTACTAAAGGGTGCTGAAAGTTATGGTATTCAAAACCTATTTACCATTGCTCAACCCTCATCACTATGTCAAAGCAAGACATCCAGCCCTTATCCGATCTTAAATCAGCTCACCGATTTAATTCCTTATTTAGAGCAAGCTGAGGTCACGGCCAAATATGCGTAAATCCACTTTAGCGGAAGATGCTGTAGGCATGCGCATTGACAAATGGTTATGGGCAGCACGTTTTTTTAAAACACGTTCCATCGCCAAAAATGCAATTGAGGGAGGTAAAGTTCACCACAATGGCGAACGTGTCAAAGTGTCGAGAGAAGTTCGAGTTGGAATGGAACTCACCATACAACAAGGCATTGACAAGAAAACCGTGGTGATCAAAGAACTTTCTGACGTGCGTGGCCCTGCTCCTGTTGCCCAAAAATTATATGAAGAAACTGAAGTCAGTATTACACGACGGGAATTGATTGCAAGCCAAAGAAAGTTGCATAATCTAGCTCGACCTGATCATCGTCCGAGTAAAAAAGACCGACGAGATATCAGTAAGTTTAGACAAGAAAATGATCAACAATTTGACCAATATTGGTCTTATAATGATGATGAATGACATGCGTCATATTGTGTCGCACACGATCTGACTTTTATAGAAGATACAGACTAAATCTGTCACTATACTGAGCATATTCAGTAAATATCCGTGACATCGTTTTGAGGTTGTAAGATGGATGATAATAAAAGCAAGGCGCTCAATGCTGCGCTAAGCCAAATTGAAAAGCAGTTTGGTAAAAACACAGTAATGCGTCTTGGCGATAACACCGTACAAGCTGTTGAAGCGGTATCAACGGGTTCTTTGACACTTGATATTGCTCTAGGCATAGGCGGCTTACCGAAGGGTCGTATCGTTGAGATTTATGGTCCTGAATCTTCAGGTAAAACAACCATGACTTTACAAGCGATTGCCGAATGTCAAAAAGCAGGTGGTACATGTGCATTTATCGATGCAGAACACGCTTTAGACCCACAGTATGCGCGTAAACTTGGCGTAGATATTGACAATCTACTGGTTTCTCAGCCTGACCATGGTGAGCAAGCACTTGAAATTGCAGACATGCTGGTTCGCTCTGGTGCCATTGACCTCATCGTTGTCGACTCTGTTGCAGCATTGACACCACGTGCGGAAATTGAAGGTGAAATGGGCGACTCGCACATGGGCCTCCAAGCACGTTTAATGAGCCAAGCATTACGTAAAATTACAGGTAATGCAAAACGTTCAAACTGTATGGTGATTTTCATTAACCAAATTCGTATGAAAATTGGTGTAATGTTTGGTAGCCCTGAAACCACGACTGGTGGTAATGCGTTGAAATTCTATGCGTCTGTGCGTTTAGACATTCGTCGCGTAGGTCAGGTCAAAGAAGGCGATGAAATCGTTGGTTCTGAAACCAAAGTGAAAGTTGTCAAAAACAAAATGGCACCTCCATTCCGCGAAGCGCTCTTCCAAATCCTATATGGTAAAGGTGTCAACCACTTGGGCGAACTTGTAGACTTAGCTGTTCAACAAGAAATCGTACAAAAAGCAGGTGCTTGGTATTCATACCAAGGCGACAAAATCGGTCAAGGTAAAAACAATGTGATCCGCCACCTTGAAGAAAACCCTCAGTTGGCTGAAACCATTGAGAAAATCATTCGAGAAAAACTACTGACGACCGCAAACGCTGCGCCTGTAGAAGAGAATGAAGAAGAGCCAGAC
Source organism: Acinetobacter sp. 8I-beige (assembly GCF_902505955.1). Lineage (NCBI taxonomy): Bacteria > Pseudomonadati > Pseudomonadota > Gammaproteobacteria > Moraxellales > Moraxellaceae > Acinetobacter > Acinetobacter sp. 8I-beige. The sequence continues at coordinate 637,197 of NZ_LR732792.1, forward strand.
TTTTTAGATGCTTAATTAAAAGTATCGAAAAAGATTAAATGTTATTACACGACATTTAGGCTTACACTAAGAAACGCCCTACGGGGCGTTTTGTTTATTCAGATCTATTTCATAGCCGATTATGCCTAATTCAAAATTCCCCAAACTCCTTGACTATGATGCTCTCAAACAACAATTTGGTGAGGAAGAATCCCCTGCTACTCAATACGGCCACACGCAAGTAACACAAGAAACTGATGATGCTTTAGATCTTGATGAAGAGAATCAACCCAAACCCACAGGTTTAACAGGTTCTCGTCTACGTTCTTATGCCTTTGCTGTATTAACACGTAAGGAATATTCAAAAGCAGAATTGATTGAAAAACTGGCTACATGGGCGATGCACCGTGAAGAAGTGATTACACTGGTTGAAGAACTTTCAGCACAAAACTATCAGAGTGATCAACGCGTGGCTGAGATCACTTTATCGAGCCAAAAGCGTAAAGGCAAAGGCCCTAATCGCATTAAAATGGCGCTCAAAACTAAAAAGATCGACACTGGGTTAATTTTAGAAGAACTGAAAGAAACGGATTGGGTCGAACAAGCCTATCAACTCAAAATTAAAAAGTATGGAACTGAGGTCGCAACAGATCCAAAACTAAAAGCCAAACAAATCCGTTTTTTGATGTATCGTGGCTTTGAAATGGATGCGATTATGAAAGCGATTTCGAGAAAAATTAAAGATTAAACGGCTATTTACCTGCACTACCCTACACATGATTGATCTATCATCTAGCTATATCAAGAAAACGTAAACAGACTTATCATCTATTAAACCTTAAATGCTAAAAATCTGATTTACTGCAGCTCATAAGCTGACCAAGTGATGCCTAAATTCCCTTGATGCAAGATCATGGTATAGGTGCCATCAATATTGGCATGATTGTACGCACCCGATCTGACCTCGACCCTCTGGTTCCTGTCATTAGGCATCTGCACATCTAAATAATAATGCGAAAGCGAATGACGACGCGCGCCTACTCTCCAAACACCCTCGCTCTTCTCCTTATTTACGACCTGCACATCTTGAGAACTTAAAATACTATTATCATTTATGCTATTCACAATACGCACCAAACTCGCAGAATAAATACCAACAACAGGTATAGCAAGTGCGATCACCATGATCATTTGCCGCTTCATTTTCTGAGCAAACTTCTTTTTAAATACAATATATAGAGAAGATAATAGAAAGCTCATGCATATCAATGAATAAAATAAAAAAGCTAAATCGTAATGCTGGATAATACCCCTAAGAAATAAATAATTGCATACAAGCATAATCAGAAAAGACAGCACTTCTGTAGAGATTTTAGCCTTTTGCATATAAATAATATAAAAATTATGATGCTTTGGATAACTAAGGTATAGATAAACCAAAGCCATACCATGAAATAAAAGATCTGACCAATCAAATATAGGGGCTAAAAAGAAAATAATAACCGTCAATACATCTAAAATTTTTCTAAATTTTAATGCATATTTTAAATATTTTTGTTGCTGTTCACTGGAAATATTTTTTGTATGTTCTTGTATAAAATTTTGTTCTTGCTCTCGTTTATTAACAACCTCAATATCTTCAAAATGCGCCATGAACATATTACAAATTCTTGTATATGATTCAAAATCTGAACTAATATGAACCACTTGATGATGCTGATCGACCAATAATAAACGACTTCTTTTTTTAAAATGTAAGATTTGGTAGCCTTTTATTTCACTATAAATAACTTTTTGACTGCAAAAACTTTACGATAGAGAAGATGATCTTCATTAAAAATGATTTCAGTATTAATACTTTCAAGCAATAAGTAAAAAATGCAAAATAATACATATAGGCAAGATATAACAACACCTATGGCAATATAATTTAAAAAACCATTTGAAATAAAATATAGAATTGAGAAATAGATAAAAATAATGGTAATTGCAAAAAATAGAAGAAAAATCAGAATACTTTTCACTTTTTCAGAGGATTTAATACTTACGACTAGACCTGCATCAATGCCATAGTAAACTTTCATTTTTATTCTTATATATTTATAAATATGGTGGCAACCCTACCAGCAAACCTTCGGCACATCATATTTCCACTACCGTTGCTACCTTCCGGTCCTGGCGGGGTTCGTAGAATACAATTGCGAAGTAACCGGCAGGGCTACCATTGCAAGAACAGAGTATAGAGATTTTTCCCTAAGTTGCAAGCCTATAAACGACTTTTCAATAAGCATTTCATTCAATTGACTATTTATAAAACAACCTTAAGAAAAATCGCTCAATTATTGGTAACGACTAGGCTACATTCACTTACCTAAATATACGACAACAATGTAAAAGCTTATTGCAATTCATAACGTTGCCGTTTTTAATGGGGTAAATGAATTTCGTTTGATGTGTTCCCCATCAAAGCCTTATAACACGGATATTTTATGATGCTAAAGAAGCATAGCCTATGTGCCCTCACCCTACTTTGCACAACGCCTGTTTTCGCCAATATTCCAATTGAATCTCGCAGCTTAAGTCAAGCAACGAACAATAGTGTAAATCCAACCAGCATCGCAGTAGACACGGGCGCCAGCACAACAGCGACCAATATTAATTGGCAAATCATGCAAAAAAATCAACAATTAGAAAGTGATTTGCGTAGCTTACGCGGCAAACTTGAAGAACAAGACAATGAGATCACTCAACTCAAACATGAGTTGGAAAACCGTTACGCTGACCTAGATCAACGCTTAGAGTTGCTTCAGCAAAAAGTAGACCCTGAAGCGAACAATACAACGGAGGATAACCAACAGGATACTCCTCCCAGTAACACTACAATCACCAACGCCAGCAATAGCACAACCGCGGCCGCAGTAAACAAAGCACCTGTAGTGGTCAGCACTCAAAACACATCAGAGCCATCTGAGCTAGAAAAAGCCGCGTATACTGTCGCATTGGATGCCTATAAGCAAGGTGGTGCGAAGAAAGCGATTGCACCCATGCAAAATTTTATTAAAAACAACCCCAACAGTGTTTACATCAGCAATGCATATTTCTGGTTAGCTGAATTTAATTTAGCGATTGAACCCACCAACTATGCAGAAGCGAAAAAAAACTACGGGATTGTAGCAAACCAATATCCTAACTCTTCGCGCGCGCCTCGAGCCGTCTATCAACTCTACAATATTGCCAAAGAAGTGGATAAAAACACGAATCAGGCCAATCAATACAAAGCCAAACTCCTTAAGCAATATCCTAAGTCTGAAGAAGCCTCTTTCTTTAAAAAGTAATTTTCCTATAAATATAAAAAAAGACACGCGAAGTGTCTTTTTTTATATTTGGAAAAAGCTTAACGCACAATGCCGCGCTCTGACTGTTCTAAGGAGTCAATAAGCAGCTGTACCTCAGCAACTTCAGGCAAAATTTCTGCACGGATACGTTCTAAAGCCTGCTCTGTCGTTAAACCTTCTTTATAGATCAGTTTAAATGCAGTACGTAAACCTTGAATCACATTTTTAGACCAACCCTTACGACGCATGCCTTCAACATTCATCGCAAAAGCATGTGCAGGATTACCAGAAACCATCACATAAGCAGGGACATCTTTTACAATCAATGATGCACCACCAATCATGCTATAAGAGTCAATCTTACAGAATTGGTGTATACCCGAGTTACCGCCGACAATCACATAGTCACCAACATGAACATGACCAGCTACGCCGACATTGTTTGCAAAAATATTATGATCACCGACCACGCAGTCGTGCGCAATATGTGTATTCACCATCAATAAATTATGGCTACCAATCTTGGTTATACCGTGATCCTGAACTGTACCACGGTGTAAACTACAATGCTCACGAATTTTATTATGGTCACCAATTTCTAACCAGGTTTCTTCACCTGCATATTTTAGATCTTGGCAGACCTCACCCACGCTTGCGAATTGGAAAATTTCATTGTGTTCTCCAATACGCGTATAACCACCGACCACTACATGCGAATGTAACTGCGTACCTGCACCAATAGTGACATTTGGACCAATAATACAATACGGTCCAATCTTTGCATCTGCTGCAATCACGGCAGATGCATCGATGATTGCTGTTGGGTGAATAAATTCGTTATTGCTCATGATTGCTCTATTTTCTGATGCGAAACCATAATTTCCGCAGATGCTGCTACTACACCGTCAACAGTGGCAATACAATTATATTTGTAAATACCACGTTTCTGCATGACCAATTCTGATTTTAACACCAATTGGTCGCCTGCAACGACTTGCTTTTTAAAGCGAACTTTCTCTGCACCTGCGAACAAGAACAAAGAACCTTCACTTGGTTTCTCATTGTTCATGATGAAACCAAGAATACCTGAAACTTGTGCTAATGCTTCGACAATCAAAACACCAGGCATAATTGGATAATTAGGGAAATGGCCTTGAAGAAACTCTTCATTAATAGACACATTTTTATAAGCCACAATTCCATTTTCAGTCACATCAACAACACGATCGACCAATAAAAAAGGATAGCGGTGTGGTAAGTACTCACGAATGGTTTGAATCGTCATTGGCAATTCAGGTTTCGTGAAACTAGTAGAATTCGACTCAGTCATCATATTTCTATTTACGCAATTTAATTGTTGATTCAAGGGACTCGATTTGAGCCTGCATATGATCAAGTTTTTTTACCAATTGGGTCAATGGCACATCTGCTAATTGTCTTAAACGAACAACGGTGCGTTTCCACTTTTGATTTTCAAACAGTCCAATTCCTGAAGAATACGTTCCAGCCACAGAAATATTATTTGTGACCATTGACATTCCAGTTAAAGTGACATTATCAACAATATTTAAGTGCCCTGCAATTGCAGACCCACCACCTACGATGCAATTTTTGCCAATGGTTGTACTACCCGCAATTGCGGTATTCGCAGCAAAAGCCGAATTGGCACCAATTTTAGCGTTATGGGCGATTTGCACAAGGTTATCAATAATGACACCATCTTCCAAAATTGTGTCATCCAATGCACCGCGATCAATACTACAATTTGAACCAATCCGTACATCATTACCGATGATGACCGAACCCAATTGAGCAATTCGATGCCATTTCCCTTGATAAGGGGCAAAACCAAAACCTTCACTACCAATCACAGTATTGGCATGAATACGGACACGATCACCAATTTTGCATGACATCAAGTTTACATGTGATTCAATTAAACCGCTGCGGCCAATTTCAACCCCATCATGTATGCTGACATGTGAATGGATAATCGTGTCATCGCCAACAACGCAATTTGCACCAATGACCACATAATGTCCAATATAAGCAGTATCTGAGATGATTGCAGAAGGATGTATCTGCGCAGTGCTTTCGATGCCCTGTTCAGTGTGTTTAACCTCAAAAGCATGAGTTAAAATTGCAAAGGCTAAATAAGGATTGGCAACAACAATAAAGTTTTGATGTTCAACCAAGTGATCTTTCAGATCAGCTGTAACAATGAATGCTCCAGCTTTAGACTGCTGTGCTTGCTCTAAATACTTTTCACCATTTACAAATGCAAGATGTCTAGATTCTGCCGAATCTAGACTTGCCAATCCCTTAAGGATTAAATCAGCTTGACCTACACACTCACCTTGGACTAAACGAGCAAGATCTTCTAAGCGGTACTGTTGAGGATTCATTGATTACTTAATTGCGTTAACCTTTTGAATCATTTTATCAGTTAAATCATACTTAGCGTCATAGGCAAGTGCTGAGTTTTTATTCAAAACAACATCTAATTGATTTTCTTTACGCAATTGTTCAGCAACCTGCTTTACACGACCATCAAATACAGTACGTACTTGCTGAATAGAGCTTTGCACACTGCTTTGCATGGTTTGCTGCAAAGTATTGAACTCGTTCATTTTGGTTTGATACTGAGTCACCATTTTTTGCTTATCCGCAGCGCTTAGCTTATCACCTGTTTGTAAACGCTGTTGTAAGTCTTGAAGCTCTTTACTAAGTTGATCAAGCTTCGTACTTTGCGGTTGAATTTTCTGTTGAAAACTCGAATTTTGCTGTTTTAAATAGCTACTATTTTCAACAACACGCTCAAGATCCACTACACCATAGCCAGCAGCATTCACCACTGTAGAAGTTAATGCTGTAAGTGTTAAAGCTGTAAGAAATTTTTTCATATTTATATCTTTCATGTAGAGAAACGGTCGACCTTAGAAGGTACGACCGATTTCAAATTGAATGTTCTTTGTTTCATCGCCATCTTTATCATTCAATGGGTATGCATAGCTGAGAGACAATGGACCAATCATGGTAATCCAAGTAAAGCCTACACCCACGCTATAACGCATGTTATCAACATCGAAACCGAAGTTGTCTTTACAATATTGCTTAGAGTCTACATCAGCACCATTCACATAAATGGTTGAACTCGATACATTACATTGAGTATCAAAAACTTGTGCACCTTCAGCAAACAGCACTGGACGGACTTGACGTGTCCAATCCCCTTTAAATGGTAAAGGCAAAGCCAATTCTGTACCAAATTGAATCAACGCATTACCACCGACTTCTTCAGGGTCATAATCAACATCATCAGATTCACTGTACGTTACACCTGGATACTTTGGACCTAATGTGCTGTTGTCATAACCACGGACTGAACCAAAACCACCTGCATAGAAGTTTTTATAGAATGGTAAGTCATGACCATAGCCCAACTTACCATAACCGCGAAGTACGAAGTCTTTGCCTAATGGGAAATAAGCTTGAGCATCATAAGTCAGTTTTTGATATTCAACATCACTGCCTGGTAAGGCAATTTCACCATTTACACGATGTGACATACCTGATGTAGGAAACACTGGACGGTTTAAAGTGTTATATGACCAACCCAAATTTAAGTTATACGTTAAGAAATCACCCTTAAACTCGTTATCAAATGATTCTGTTGCAGAACACTCACTAGTTATCTCATCCCAATTCGCATCTGGACAATATGACCCTTTACTACCCGTTGCCTTTCCACCATTTGCCAATAAATAATCACGTACATAGGTCGATACATACGGACCTGTAGTCACTTCAGTTTGGTCAATGTTTAAACCTGCACTAATGCTTTGGTTTTCATCAATTGGATAACCGAAATTGATACCACCACCAAAACTATCCGTCACATAGTTGTTGACGTTATAGTCTTCATCCAACTTGGTTTTACGGTAGTACATGTTATAACCACGACGTACACCATCAATCGTAAAGTACGGATCCGTCACACTTAGGTTGTAGTAATCTTGTGTTTCTGAGCGTGATAAATCAATGGCAACAGAGTTACCTGTACCCATGAAATTGGTTTGACTTAAACCCGCTTGGAAGGTTACACCACCACTTTGTGAGAAACCAACTGCCAAGGTACTGGTACCCGAGTGTTGCTCTTCAACATTAATGTTTAAATCAACCTGATCGGCTGTGTTCGGAACACGCGCAGGCTTGATATCTACAGTTTTAAAGAAGCCTGTACGCTCTAAACGAACTTTAGATAAATCAATTTTCTCATTACTTGCAAGTGCACCTTCCATTTGGCGCATTTCACGACGTAATACTTCATCCGCAGTTTTTGTGTTGCCGGTAAAGTTAATACGACGCACAGTCACTTGCTGACCTGGATTCACGTAATAATTTAAATCCACCAGATGAGTTTCTTTATCGATCTGAGGCACGACGTTCACTTCTGCATAGTAATAACCTGCATTACCGTATTTACGCAGAAGCAACTGTTTAACAGCATTCACTTTTTCTTGTGAATAGATATCGCCATCTTTATAAATTTGCAAAGCTTTCAGTTCTGCTGGGGTATATAAAGCATCGCCCAAAAATTTGGTTTCGCCAAATTTGAACTGTTCGCCTTCATCCACTGAAACTTCAACAAAAATATTCTTTTTATCTTCACTTAAATTTAAGCTTGAGTGATTGATATTAAAGTTGATATAGCCTTTGTTTAAATAAAGCGCACGTAAAGACTCTAAGCTTGCAGCCATCTTTTCACGTGCATAACGGTCGTTACGTGAAATAATGGATGTCCAACCACTCTCTTTTACCGCAAACGCTTGTTCAATTTCGCTTTCTTTAAATACTGTATTACCAATAATATTGATATCTACGACTTTTGCAGCCTTACCTTCAACAAACTCAATAGTAAGGTCTACACGGTTGTTCGGCTTTGCCGTCGTCACAACTTTAACATCAGCATCATAACGACCTTGCTGCATGTACTGTTGTTCAAGCTCAGATTCAACCGTTTGTAGCGCTGATTTTTTCAGCACTTCACCTTCGGTAATCCCCATCTTCTTCAAGCCTTCTTCCAAGGCCTCTTTAGGAATGAGTTTATTACCTTTAAATTCAACTTTAGAAATTAGTGGGCGTTCGACAACTTTGAAAACCAGCGTATCACCCTGCTTTTCTGTTTTAATGTCATCAAACAAACCTGTTGCATATAAACTACGAATGGCATTGGCAAGTGCTGCATCGCTCACACGATCCCCACTATTCAACGGAATCATTCCATAGACATTTGCTGGCGTTAAACGAACAAGTCCATCAACCTTAATATCACGTACTATATAATCTTCTGCTGCATATACTTGTTGTACTGTTGCCATAGCACTGATGAGCGCCAAAGGCATAAATAAATGTGTGTGCTGCATGCCAGTTTTTTCCGATGTAAAATTTAATTCCATATCTACGCTTTTTTACAAACGCATAAAATCATTGAATAGTGCCAAAAGCATCATACTTCCGAGCAATACCATACCAATTTTTAAACCAACCAATTGTATTTGTTCAGAAACAGGTTTACCACGTATTAGTTCTATAAAATAATAGACCAAATGTCCACCATCAAGCATAGGAATAGGCAATAAATTTAATATCCCTAAACTTACACTCATCAGTGCCATAAATGAGATAAAAGTTTGCCAACCCATTTCTGCACTTTGTCCTGCGACTTTGGCAATCGTGATCGGTCCTGATAGGTTGTCTAGACCAATCAAACCACGCACCATTTTCACAATCGAGTTCAAAATCATACTCGACAGTTGACCAGTTTTATCCACCGCCATCATGAAGGCTTCGGCAGGATTATATTGTATCGTTTGTTTATATTCTGTAGGAATACTGATTTTCCCAGGGTCACTTTGTACACCTAAGACACCAGAAACCTTGCCCATATTGTCGCGCTTACCTTGCGGCATCACTTCAAGTTGTACCAATTGATTTTGACGAAGCACATCAATTTTTAACAATTTCTCAGGCGAGGCTTGAACCACTTGAACTACATCAAACCAATCATTCATCTTGATGCCATCAATCGCGACAATTTTGTCACCTTGTTGCATACCCTGACGAATGGCTGCACCATCTTCGCTCAACTTAGTCACAACCGCAGGAATTTTTGGTCGATAAGGCGTAAAACCCAAAACATCAAGCGGAGACTGTGTTTGATCTTTCAAGAAGTTTTGAATAGGTAAACTAAACGTCTTAACTTGTCCCGCACGTTCGGCCTGAATTTGGATTGACCCCGTTTCACCTACACGATCAACCAAGGCAAAATTCAACTTTTCCCAAGTGGGTGTAGTTAAACCATCAACAGCGGTAATTTTATCGCCCACTTGCATTTGAACTTGTGCGGCAGGTGTATGAGGTAGCACTTTACCCACACGTGTATTCAACTGCTCTTGTGCAGGTAAAAATAAAATCCAAAACAGTAAAATGGCGAATGCCAAGTTAATCAATGGGCCAGCTGCAACAATTGCGATACGCTTCCAAGGTGACTGACGATTAAATGCTTTGGGCGCATCCTCTTCAGCAACATCACCTTCACGCTCATCTAGCATTTTGACATAACCACCCAAGGGCAATGCCGAAAGCTGATATTGAATACCTGACTTTTTAGAAGTCCACTTTAAAACCGTTGGTCCAAAACCAATGGAATAAACTAAAACTTTTACGCCCAATTTACGCGCAACAAAATAGTGCCCAAACTCATGTATTGCAATAAGTGGGCCTAAAAGCAAAATTGCCGCAACAATCATAAACAAGGCGCTCATGCTTAAATTCCTATATTCACCACATATTGCTGAGCAACATGACGTGCGTTTCGATCGGCTTCTAAAATAACATCAAGTTGTGTTGCTGCTTGATGTGGGATGGTATTCAAAGTGTGTTCAACAATAGCAGGAATATCCATAAACCCCACCTGTTGATTTAAAAATGCAGCAACTGCAATTTCATTGGCAGCATTTAAAATCGCAGGGGCTGTACCCCCAGTTTTCATCGCTTGACGTGCCAAGCTTAATGCGGGGAATCGATGCGTATCAGGTGCTTGAAAATCCAACTGATGATTTTTAAATAAATCTAAAGCTGGAACATGGGTTTGAATACGCTCAGGCCATGCCAACGCATGTGCAATCGGCGTACACATATCAGGATTTCCCATTTGCGCCAATGTTGAACCATCCACATATTGCACCATGGAATGAATAATACTCTGCGGATGCACAACTACTGTAACAAAATGTTCTTCGATTGAAAAAAGATGACAAGCTTCAATTAGCTCTAACCCTTTGTTCATGAGGGTCGCCGAATCAACCGAAATTTTCTGCCCCATGGACCAATTAGGATGTTTACACGCCTGCGCAGGCGTTACATTATGTAATTCATCTAAACTATGTTTTAGAAATGGCCCGCCAGATGCGGTCAGAAGAATACCAGAGACTCCAAGTTTCGGCTGTCCGTGGCGCTCAGCTTGTAAGTAGGTCTGTGGCAAGCATTGAAAGATTGCATTATGCTCAGAGTCCACAGGAAGTAAAAGAGCCTGATGATCATGAGCAGCCTGCATCATGATGTCACCCGACATCACCAGCGCTTCTTTATTTGCCAAAAGAACACGCTTTCCTGCTTTTACCGCTGCTAGCGTCGGCATTAAACCTGCAGCGCCAACAATGGCCGCCATTACCACATCCACTTCTGGATGTTCAGCAACCGCGATGAGGCCTGCCTCATCCGCCAAAATTTCAATGTTTTGTAAATTGGCTGCGACTAGAAGCTGGCGCAGTTCATCCACTTTAGCTTGAGGTACAACTGCAATTTCAGGTTGAAACTGCTGACAAATATCAACAAGCTCTTGCATCCGACTATGTGCCGTAACAGCAAACACAGAGTAGCGTTCAGCATGTTGTTGCAATATTTTTAAGGTGCTCTGCCCAATTGAACCCGTCACACCCAAAATACAAACAGATTGAGACATTTACAAATCTACGCCAATAAGTTTTAACACATATACACCAGCAGCAAAGATAGGTGCAGCAGCCAGTAGCGAGTCAATGCGATCCAGTACCCCACCATGCCCCGGCAAAATACGACCTGAGTCTTTAATTCCAGCACGACGTTTAATCATAGATTCAAACAAATCACCGAGTACCGAGCTAAATACAGTGACTACAGATAAAATAAGAAATAATAAATGCTGTGCGTACGTTAAGTCTAAATAGAGGATTTCAACAGCAACCACGATGATCATGGCCGTAATCACACCACCATAAAGCCCTTCCAACGATTTATTTGGACTCACTTCAGGTGCAAGTTTACGCTTACCCAGTTTACGCCCAACAAAATATGCCCCACTGTCAGCACCCCAAACCAATAAAAACAGGTACATTAGCCACCATGGAGACATCTTCCAGAGTGCAAAAATAGCAGTCACAGCTGAAGATATCAGAACAATTCCAACCACCTTAAGGGTTGAATTATACCAAGCATCATAATTTGGATAAGATTTAACCCAATACAGGCTGAGCAACCAACATAGGATAGAGGCAGCCCAAAGTAGAAGCGCAATATCGTTAAAGTATAAGGCAAGTGTAGCAAGGCCAGCACTTAGTAAACCAAAACCCCATGCTAGAGGTTTATTAACATTTTTTGTTGTACGGGGCATGAGTTTAAACCACTCATAGCCTGCAACCCCTGCCGCAATAATCATCAGCACAAACATTGGATAGTGTGACTGGGTTGCAAACATACAACTCAGTACAACGGCCACCAAAACCAATGCGGTTATAATCCGCTCTAACATTTATTAGTTCTCAATTTTATCTTGTAGAATTTGTTCCGTCGTTTTCCCGAAACGACGTTCACGCCCACCAAATACAGCCAAGGCGTCATCAAACTCTTCTACACTGAACTCTGGCCAAAGAGTTGGAGTGAAGTAAAGCTCTGCATAAGCTGCTTGCCACAACATAAAGTTCGATAAACGAAAATCCCCGCCTGTACGAATCAATAGATCCACAGCGGGTAAATCACTCAAACTAACGTATTGGCCAAAAACATGTTCATCAATTTGCTCAGGATCTAACGCTTGAGATTGAACAGCAAGTGCAATCTGCTTAGCCGCATGCGCCATATCCCACATCCCACCGTAACTAATTGCGATGGTCAAAGTCATCTTGTCGAAATTAGCAGTGTCTTGTTCGGCATGCAACATTAAGTCACGCAATTGCGGAGATAATTTAGAACGATCACCAATAAAACGTAAGGACATTTGATATTGATGCATACGAGGCAACTGTTCATGAATCGTGTCTTCCAACAATTTCATGAGCAAATCAACTTCAGCTTGAGGGCGCTTCCAATTTTCACTCGAAAAAGCAAAAACGGTTAATGCTTGAATATTTTTTTTTCGACAATGCTCAACAATCGGGTCAAGGACATTTTTTCCTTCACGGTGACCATCGCCCTTTTGCATTGCATTTTTTTTGGCAAAACGATTGTTGCCATCCATGATGATGGCAACATGTTTTGGAAGAGTAAGCTTATCTTCTGAATCGGTCATTATACAAGTTAGACCTTCAACAACTCAGCTTCTTTATTCGCAAGACGTTTGTCGATTTCAGCAACAAACTTATCTGTGATTTTTTGAATATCATCAGATGCACGACGTTCATCATCTTCAGAAATTTCTTTTTCTTTCAACAATGCTTTGATGTCGCCCAGTACATCACGGCGAATATTACGTACTGCAACTTTTGCATTTTCAGCTTCGTTACGCGCAACTTTTTGCATGTCACGACGTGTTTCTTCCGTCAGTGCAGCCATTGGAACACGAATCGCATCAGCCGTAATCGGGTTTAAACCCAAATCTGATTCACGAATCGCTTTATCAATTGCCGCAACCATGGTGCGCTCAAATGGCTGAATCAACAATGTACGCGAGTCTTCAACACCCACGTTTGCCACTTGGTTTAATGGCACATCTGAGCCATAGTAAGGAACCATTACCCCGTTTAAGATAGATGGATGCGCGCGTCCTGTACGAACCTTGGCAAAACCGTGTTCTAACGAGTCAAGTGACTTGTTCATACGGTCTTCTGCGTCTTTTTTAAGATCGTTAATCATGTGATCTTCCTTACTTAATTCGAAAAGATATAAATTCTAAAATAGCGTGTAGTATAAAGAGCTTTCGAGGTCACGTACATTAGTTCGTTACGTGAGTACCCTCTTTTTCGCCCATAACCACTGAAAGCAATGAACCTGCTTTATTCATGTCAAAGACTTGAAGCGGCACATTATGGTCACGACACAAGCAAATCGCGGTTAAATCCATCACACCCAATTTCTCATCTAACACTTGGTCAAAAGTTAAGGTGTCATATTTAACGGCATCATCATATTTGCTTGGGTCTTTGTTGTAGACACCATCAACTTTCGTTGCTTTTAGGATCAGGTTGGCTTCAATCTCGATACCACGTAAGCATGCTGCTGTATCTGTGGTAAAGAACGGGTTACCTGTACCTGCGACAAACACACAAACTTCACCTTGTGTTAGATGACGAATCGCATCACGGCTTGAGTATGATTCAACCACAGCACCAATTGGCAATGCTGACATCAAACGAGTTTTGATATTACGGCGTACCAAAGCATCACGTAATGCCAAGCCATTCATCACGGTTGCAAGCATACCCATTTGGTCACCGGTTACACGACCAACCAAACCATCTTTTTGTAATTGACTACCGCGATATAAGTTACCACCACCCACAACGATCCCGACTTGCACACCCAAACCTACTAAGTGCGCAATAGCCAAAGACATTTGATCAAGTACTTGAGCGTCAATACCCATATCTTTATTTCCAGCCAATGCTTCGCCAGAAAGTTTCAGTAAGATGCGTTCAAAACGTGGTTTTTTAGAATCCAACATCGCAATAACTCCAATATCTAAATTTTAAAATTTTATTTGTGTCTTAATTCGATTTAATCGAAATCAATTGTGCATACAGATCATATTCATCTGCATCGGTAATTTCGACTTCTAACAAATCGCCTGATTTAATCTGGCTTTTATCAATATCTTCCACAAAGACATTGCCATCAATTTCAGGAGCATCTGCGTATGAACGTGCAATCGCAACTGGGAATTCTTCATCCAGCTCATCGACCAGCACCGTCATTTTCTGACCAACACGCTTTTGAAGTTTTGCAGCAGAAATCGCCTGTTGCACTTCCATAAAGCGCTCATAACGCTGTTGCTTAATCTCTTCTGGCACGTGATCTGGCAAGTCGTTTGCTGTCGCACCTTCAACAGGTGAATAGGTAAAGCAGCCTACGCGATCAAGTTGTGCTTCTTTTAACCACTCAAGCAAGATTTCAAAATCTTCTTCAGTTTCACCAGGGAAACCCACAACGAAGGTTGAACGAATTACTAAGTCAGGACATTTTTCACGCCACAGCTTTAAACGCTCAAGTGTATTTTCACTATGCGCAGGTCGTTTCATCAGTTTTAGAACTTTTGGACTTGCATGTTGGAATGGAATATCCAAATAAGGCAAAATTTTGCCTTGTGCCATCAAGTCAATCACTGCATCCACATGCGGATATGGATATACATAGTGCAAACGCACCCAAATACCGAGTTGACCTAAGGCCTCACACATGTCATAGAACTTCGTCTTAACAGGTTGACCATTCCAAAAATCTAATTTGTATTTAGTATCGAGGCCGTAAGCAGAAGTATCTTGGGAGATAACGAGTACTTCTTTTACACCGGCACGTTTAAGCGCAGCCGCTTCTTCTAAAACAGAACCGACTGGGCGAGACACTAAGTCACCACGCATACTTGGAATAATGCAGAAGGTACAACGATGGTTGCACCCTTCTGAGATTTTTAAGTACGCATAATGCTTCGGCGTTAAACGAATCCCTTGTTCTGGAACAAGGTCAATAAATGGGTTGTGTTTTGGTGGCTCAGGCACGTATTGGTGCACGGCTTCCATCACTTCTTGATATGCAGCTGCCCCTGTCACTTTTAAGACATTTGGGTGCATTTGGCGAATTTTGTCTTCGTCTTTACCTAGGCAGCCCGTAACGATTACACGACCGTTCGCACTCATGGCTTCGCCAATGGCATCTAAAGACTCTTGCACTGCAGATTCAATAAAACCACAGGTATTTACAACAACTAAATCCGCACCATCATAATCTGATGCTACATCATAACCTTCAGTCTTCAACTGAGTTAAAATTCGTTCGGAATCAACCAATGCCTTAGGACAACCTAAAGAAACAAAACCGACTTTGGGGGATTTCATGAATCTGCGCTCCACTAGAATGCGCGTATTGTATGTCTTTTCTGTTTATAAAAACAGATCGATTCCACACTCTTTGTTTAATGCACCAAAATAAAACCAACACTGTAGTAGAATTAACATAATGCACCATTTTAAGTCACTTTTGGTTTACTTGATTTTTAGAATCCGCTATATCTTTAGCTAATCGTTCATTTACAGCGCATTCCGCAAAAAAAGTGTGCTCATTTCACCATACAAAATCAAAGTTGGCGTGCATTTTGCTTTATTTGCATCAATTCAGTCCGCTATTTGGAACGGTTAATGCTTTATCAAGATGCCATTGCGCTATTTTAATACAGGATACATTCGCTAATGGATCACCCTATTTCTATCGACTATCGCCTTTTAGTGGACAATTTGACCACTGCGATTTTATTGGTCGACAGTAAATTAAATATTTTTTACTTAAATTCCTCTTGCGAAGCATTATTTGATATCAGTCTTTTACGTGCCTCTGGCCAACCTGCGCTTAATTTACTCCATGCACCCAATGATGAATTCAATACAGAAGAAGCACTTCTCAATACTTTAAACTCGGGACAACACTACACCCGCCGTGAAGCCATCATTAAGGTCAACTTTAAAGATATTCATGTTGACTATACCGTGTCACAGCTAAATTCAAATAAACCCTATCATCCTTTGCTTTTAATTGAGATCAATCCGATTGATCGGATGCTCAAAATTTCAAAGGAAGAAAATTTTTTACAACAACATCAGGTCGCACGCCAACTGATTCGTGGTGTTGCACATGAAATTAAAAATCCGTTGGGCGGGATTCGTGGTGCTACACAACTGTTAGCGCGTAGCCTCAATGATCCGCAATATAGCGAGTTCACCGACATTATTATTAGTGAAGTCGATCGCTTACGTAATTTAGCAGATACCATGCTTGGTTCTCGTCAGCTCCCAAGTTATGAATTGGTCAATGTACATGAGCCTTTAGAGCGCGTTCGCTCACTCATTACCAACCAAACCAAAAAGAAAATTAAGATCACCCGTGATTATGATTTGTCATTACCTGAAGTCATGGCCGATCGTGATCAACTGATACAAGTCATGTTGAACATTAGCGTCAATGCTGTGCAAGCCATGACTGAAAATAAAGAGTTCTTTGTCGACCACCAACCTGAACTAATGTTACGCACCCGTATTCAACGTTTAGTGACCATCAATGGTGTACTGCAACGCTCCGTGGTGCGGATTGATATCGAAGACAATGGTCCGGGCGTTCCAGAAGAAATTTTAGAATCCGTGTTTTACCCACTGGTCACGGGTCGTGCTAAAGGCACAGGACTGGGTTTAAGTATTGCGCAAAATATTATGCATCAACATAACGGAATGATTGAATGCCAATCTATTCCCGGAAAAACAACTTTTAGCTTATATATACCTTGGGAGTTAAACCATGTCGCGAAATAAAATATGGGTAATTGATGACGATCGCGCCATGCGCTGGGTGCTAGAAAAAACATTCAAAGAAGAAGGTTTCGACGTCACAAGTTTTGAAGAAGCTCAATCCGCTTTAGACCAGCTCAGTTTAGATGCACCCGATGTTATCTTGACGGATATTCGTATGCCCGGCATAGATGGCTTAACTTTTTTAGCGAAAGTTAAAGCCAACTATCCTGATCTACCTGTCATTATTATGACGGCTCACTCTGACCTAGAGTCTGCTGTTTCAAGTTATCAAACAGGCGCATTTGAGTATTTACCCAAGCCTTTTGACATTGATGAAGCATTAGCCTTAGTGAATCGTGCGATTTTGCACATTACCAAAATGCAGCAGCAAGAGTCGGCAAAAACGGTACAACCGATTCAATCGACCGAAATCATTGGCGAGTCTCCTGCTATGCAGGAAGTCTTCCGCGCGATTGGTCGTTTGTCTCAATCACACATTACAGTGTTAATTAATGGTGAATCTGGTACAGGTAAAGAGTTAGTTGCGCATGCTTTACACCGCCACTCACCACGGAGCAGCAAACCTTTTATTGCACTCAACATGGCCGCGATTCCAAAAGACCTGATTGAAACAGAGCTTTTTGGTCATGAGAAAGGTGCATTTACTGGCGCCAATACCCAGCGCCAAGGTCGCTTTGAACAGGCCAATGGTGGAACGCTGTTTTTAGATGAAATTGGCGATATGCCTTTTGAAACACAAACGCGTTTACTGCGTGTTCTAGCTGATGGCGAGTTTTACCGTGTCGGTGGGCATATCCCAGTAAAAGTAGATGTACGTATTGTCGCGGCAACGCACCAAGACTTAGAAAAATTGGTACATGATGGTCGCTTCCGTGAAGACTTATACCACCGTCTGAACGTAATTCGCATTCACATTCCAAAACTGGCGCATCGTAGCGAAGACATCCCAATGTTAGCGCAGCACTTCTTGGCACGCGCAGGCAAAGAATTAGGTGTAAGCCCTAAAATCCTTCGCCCTGAAACGCAAGAATATATGCAACAGCTGCCTTGGCAAGGAAACGTACGTCAACTTGAGAACACCTGCCGCTGGTTAACGGTCATGATTACAGGGCGTGAAGTTTATCCTGAAGACTTACCGTCAGAGCTGAAGCAAATTCCAATTACCCGCTCAGGTGAAGATGCACAAGTTGCGCAGAACTTAGATCGGATTGCAGTCCACCATTGGGACGAGTTATTGGGTCAATGGGCTGTGCAGAAACTAAAAAATGGCGAGATGAAAATTCTCGATATCGCCACCCCAATGTTCGAACGTACATTGATCATTGCTGCGCTGCAACAAACCCGTGGCCGTAAACGTCATGCAGCTGAGTTGCTCGGTTGGGGGCGCAACACCCTTACGCGTAAACTCAAAGAACTGGGTATGGATACCGCAGATGATGAAAGTGAAGAAGAAGCTTTAGAAAACTAAAGCAGATTCAAAATCACAGCCAACTCAAAATAAAAGCGCCGCAATGGCGCTTTTATTTTTTAAGCCGTAAAGCCCAAATAGCGTGAATAGCCTTCAACACCAAGAGGTGCTTTTAACATGATAAATTTTGGGTAATTGGCTTGAGTTAACTCTTTAAACATAATCACTTGATCATCATGTGCATGGAGATCATCAACACTGCGCTGCATGGTCGCTTCAAATTCATCTGTGATATATTCGAAACCAATGTCCATCGCAATAAATAAGGTATGTTCACAAGGCTGAACGTATTGTTCCTGAGACCAATCAATTACCTGTTGTTGGCAGTGTGGACACGCTACAGGATCTGTCGCTTCACAGTCTAGTGGGATCAATTGATAAGTCATAATTTAGTTTTTAAACAAAGATGCTGCGAAGTTTAGCATAGGATAAAGTACCTAGAATAATCATGTCGACTTTAGAAAAAGCCATTGCACTGGCTGCAACCCAACATGCAGGGCAACTCGATAAGGGCGGACAACCTTACATCCTGCATCCACTGCGTCTCATGTTGCAATTTTCCAATCCCACCCTACAAATCATTGCTATATTGCATGACATTTTGGAAGACACCTCAACGACTGCTGAAGACTTAAAAGCGCTTGGCTTTAGTGCCGAGATCATTCAATCCATACAAGCACTGACCAAACAAACAGGTGAATCACGTTTGGAAGCGGCTAAGCGCACTGTATTAAACCCTCTTGCAACCCAAGTGAAATATGTTGATGTACTCGATAATATGAACCTTACGCGCATAAACAATCCAACAGCAGACGACTTTGCACGACTTGAAGAATATAAAGTGGTGCTTGAAATACTCAAACAAGCGAAAACTCAGCGAAACCCTTAAAATAGCTGAGTATTTTCAATTAAATCTCTACAATTTCAAAATTGACAAACTGCAACGATCACTTTTTAATTAAGCCTATCGTTGCACAAATGGACATCGTGAATGTTAAGCGATTTAGATGATTTTTATTGTTTTGCTCAAGTGGTTGAACATGGTGGTTTTAGCGCAGCTGAACGCGCAACAGATATTCCTAAATCCAAGCTCAGTCGACGCGTGTATAACCTCGAAGAGCGCTTGGGTGTACGCCTAATTCAACGCAGCTCTCGCCATTTCGCAGTGACCGATATTGGTATGAATATTTACCGTCATGCGCAAGTGATGATGAATGCTGCACAAGCCGCACACGATTTGGTCGATCATCTCAGTTTACAACCGCGTGGCGTCATTAAACTCAGCCTGCCAGTATCGATTGCACAAAACGAAATTGCACGCATTTTACCAAGTTTCTTAAAAACCTATCCCGAAATTAAAGTGCAAATGATGGTAACCAATCGCCGTGTGGATATTATCAACGAAGGTTTTGATATTGCCCTTCGCGTCCGCTCCAATCTAGACGATGATCCAAGTTTGGTAATTCGTAAATTTGAAAATATCGAGCAGCATTTATTTGCCAGCCAAGCCTACTTAAATGAATTTGGCGAACTGAAACAACCCGAAGATTTAAGCCAACATCATATACTGAGTATGGTTGATGAGCATTTAGATCAACATATCATCGTGCATAATGATGCGCAGCAACAAAAGAAAATACGCGTCAATCCTGTAGTGATGGGCTCTGATTTGAGTATGTTGGCTCAACTGGTCCGTAAGAACTGCGGCATTGCCTTACTTCCAGACAGCATCGTACAAGATATGGTGAAAAGTGGTGAGCTGGTTCGTGTCCTACCCGACTGGAAAGCACCACACGGTATTTTTCATGCGGTGTATCCTTCACGTCGTGGTTTATTGCCTGCTGTCCGCGTGTTTATTGACTATTTAATTGAACACCTTAGCTCAAATAAATCACTTTAAACTCTACACATGCTCAATGACATTGAGCCAATCCATGAGGCAAAAAAAAGAGCTTAACCGAGGTGGATAAGCTCATAAACTTTCAAAATAAGAAACTACAGCGAGTATCTTGGAAACAATTTTAGTGACAAAATGAAGTCTAGACCAATAGCTTGCATGTATAAGTTTTAATCATATAAAATCAAAAACCCGATAAATAAAGGGGTTCAGAAATATCAGTGATTGCTTTTAAGACTTAATTTAGCTTTTAGACCACAAAGCTAGACCAAAGTCTAAAATTTAACCACCTACAAAACATCAACTTAAATTTCTGGATAAGTGCCCGTACCTTCAGGCCAAGGTGATAGTAACTCAAAACCTGTTTCAGTCACGAGTACCATATGCTCCCACTGCGCAGTTAAAGACTTATCTGCAGTCACGACTGTCCAACCATCCTTAAGTTCTTTGACATGCGCTTTGCCCATATTAATCATCGGTTCAATCGTGAACACCATGCCCGCTTTAAGCTGCATCCCCTTACCTGGTTGACCATAGTGCAATACGCTTGGCTGTTCGTGATAAACCTTGCCGATACCATGACCACAATACTCGCGTACCACACTATAACCTTCACGGTGCGCAACTGTTTGAATGGCATAACCAATATCACCAAGCGTTGCACCTTGCTTCACAGCATGAATACCTGCAACCATCGCCTCATAAGTCGTATCGACTAGCTTTTTGGCTTCTGGTTTCACTGTACCTACATAGTACATACGACTGGTATCACCAAAGTAGCCATCTTTAATAATTGCCACATCAATATTAATAATATCGCCATCTTTGAGTACAACATTCGGCGATGGAATACCGTGACAGACCACTTCATTTGGAGAAATACAAGTGGTTTTGGTATAGCCATGATAACCAATATTGGCAGGCGTCACTTTTAAGGTATTTACAATGAAGTCATGACAAATATCATCCAGATATTCAGTCGTAACACCCGGCTTTACATGTTCACCAATCATCGCTAAAACTTCGGCAGCCAAACGACCAGATATACGAAGTTTTTCTACATCTTGTTCAGTTTTTATGCTCACATTTAAGCCACGCATTGAAATATCCTCAATTATGAAGTCGCAAGTATAGACCTTTTCTCAATATTTTTGTTCAAACTTAAATCTTAGGATAGCCTCCAAACACCAGCCTTTAAAAAATTTGTGTAATTTTAAAGCATTTGCACTACAACTTTTAATTTAGGAAAAACAGTGTCTCAAGCTTTTCATATTTATAATTTTTCTATTTTAAAATGGATAATCAATCACATATATCAACCTATTTTTTACAAGTTGATATATTCACTTTTCATCTTATAAAAAAATTTAATACTACCCATGAAATAAATTAGCCAAAAAAACACATATGCACTAAAATCGTCCCCTTTGTTCAACTCGATCTCCCTTTTATGACAAGTCTGCGTACTCGGGATATTGTTGCTTTGGGTTTTATGACTTTCGCACTCTTCATTGGTGCGGGCAACATTATCTTTCCACCGATTGTGGCTCAACAAGCGGGTGAGCATGTATGGCTAGCAGCTTTTGGTTTCTTAATCACTGCTGTGGGCTTACCTGTAATCACCATTATTGCGCTGTCACGTGTCGAAGGTTCGATTCAAATTTTAAGTTCACCTTTGGGTAAAATAGCCAGCCTCATTTTAACCATTACGTGTTACCTAACTGTCGGGCCACTCTTTGCGACACCTCGTACTGCAACCGTTTCTTATGAAATTGGTTTTTCATCTTATCTTGGAACATCAAGCAGCAGCTTGCTGATCTACAGTGCAATCTACTTTAGTGTAGTCACCCTCATTTCACTGTATCCAAACAAGATTTTAGACACGGTTGGTTATGTACTCTCGCCACTGAAGATTTTATCTTTGGCCATCCTTGGCATTGCGGCGATGATGATTCCAACTGGTTTCGTTCCGCCGGCCATCAATAATTATGTCGACAGCCCTGTTTCTGAAGGTTTTGTAAATGGTTACTTAACCATGGACACTTTAGGTGCTTTAGTTTTTGGTATTGTGATTATTCAAGCCATTCGTTCACGCGGTGTCAGCAACCCTAAACTGATTACGCGTTATGCAGTTATTGCGAGTATCATTTCTGGTATTGGTTTAACTGTGGTTTACCTCAGCTTATTTAAACTTGGCCTTGGAAGCCATGAAGTCGCAGCAAATGCGAGCAATGGTGCAGTGATCCTGCATGCATATGTTCAACATGCATTTGGTGACTTAGGTTCTATCTTCCTTTCTGCCATGATTTTTATTGCTTGTATGGTCACTGCGATTGGCCTGACCTGTGCATGTGCTGAATATTTCAGTTCAATCACTAAAATTGGCTATAAAGTTTGGGTCTTCATTCTGATTGGTTTCTCTTTCATTATTTCAAACTTAGGTTTAACCAAACTTATCGCCTTTTCTGTGCCTGTTTTAAGTGCAATTTATCCACCTGCAATTGTGGTGATTATGCTGAGCTTTGGCTGGAAATTCTTTAATCATCCTCGCCGAGTGATTGCACCTGTTACAGCAGTGTCTTTGGTCTTTGGTCTTCTAGACGGTTTAAAAGTTGCGAACTTTGAACTGCCTTATGCGCTGACTCACTTACCTCTTGCAGAACAAAACCTTGCATGGCTTATCCCATCATTGGTGGTTTTTGTAATTGCTGTTGTAATCGACAAAGTGAAAAAGTAAGCAAAAACTGATGTTGTTAAAATCTGGTTTTACCCAAACCTGATTTTAAGCATGATCAATATTTGTCACATTTTATCCAAATGGACACATATTGTTTCATTTCTTTCTACATCAGTTTTTGTACATACTGACACATTTCATATACACCGCTAAAGTCGTATATCAACACCTTCATATCTCTTATAAATTTAATATTAGAAAATAAAAAATTCTTTAAAGCCTGTCCTAGCAAGCGATTCATGGCATCAATATTGCTTTATACAATCTATGTATAAGCTTACATACATCATTTATTTGTCATCTTATACCGTAACGAAATACTATTTATTCACTAAAAAAATGCTACATACATATTTTCTGATTGGTATAGCATAATTTCTCTGAAAAATAGTTGTTTTTGCTCTTGATCAACGCAAGTTTTAGCAGTACAACATTAAGAACTAATCCGACTAAACACATTGGTTTTTAGTCAAAAACTCAAGGAGGGATGGAGATGTTATCATTACATTTCAACAAGCAAGTCTTCATTAACGCTCTGAAGGCAAACAAGAATATGGTGACGTATTTAAGTACCACCATTGCCCTAATGGTCATTATGATCATGCATGGCTTAATTCAAGGTAACCTTAAAGCTGAATATTTTGCTTACGCTATCGTCGTATCATTTGCCTTTTATTTATGGGCAGTCGTCGATCAAAAATTCCGAAAGGCCACACAGTCAATTGACTAGCAAACAGGTGGATGATTAGTCATCCACCTTTGTAAAAGTATAAAAATTAAAAAGCTATAAGAACAACTTAAAATAAACCTAAAAACATTCCCCACAACAAACCCAACGTCGCTACAATTTCCCCCACAACCAATGCCATCATTACCATCAGCATAATTGATTTGGGTAAAGTCCATTTACCTAAAACATGCGGACTACGGAACTGGTTATTGGTGTCTTGCAATAGCCCATGCACAATATAGCTCAGTATCGAAAAGCTAAAAAAGAATAAATTAATTCCCACAAACAGCATATTCACAGGTTCAGGCCAGACTGAAATTGCGGCCATTACCGCAATAATTAAACTTGCAGGTGCATATAGCAAACTGCTGCGGTGTGCGATATCAACATAATAGTGCGCGCGAAACTGTGGTGAATGGCGAATTTGTGCATATTTCCATACCCCTGTCAGCATTCCAACAAACAGAAAAATCCCACTAAACAAAAGTGCAAATTTTACCGACATATCTAATTCAACAAGCTGCATGTGTTTTCCTTTTTTATTTTCACCCTATTCTATACAGATCTACTTGACTTCAAAGTCATAGATTAGATAAGTTTCCTTTTGGAACTTAGGTAGAGTAGAAGCAAATTAAAATGCTTAAACCTATTATGCAAAATTACGAAACTTTAGCCATCACCTGCTCTGACCATTATTCACTCAGTGGACGCTTTTATGCAGCCCAAGGTACACAACAAGCCTTACCTGTTTTAATCTGCCCTGCCACAGGTATTACCCAACAGTTTTACCACCATTTTGCATCATGGCTTGCCGAACAAGGCTATGCCGTTTTGGTTTTTGATTTTCGCGGCATTGGTGAGTCTCTGCATGAACCACTTAAAAAGTCGAAAGCCAGCATCGTGCAATGGGGGCAATTGGATATCCCAGCGGCAATTGAGGTGTTATTGAATAAGACCCAAGCGACACAAGTGATTTTGCTCGGTCATAGTGCAGGTGGGCAACTTTTAGGTATTAACCCAAACTATGAAAAAGTCGCAAAAGTTGTTGCTGTTGCAGGATCAACAGGTCACGTAAAAGATTTGAAAGGTCGTACTAAACTTCTGGCTCCTGTGATGTTTAAACTGATCTTTCCTATTGCACGTTATACCTTAGGTTATGGACCGACCAATGCCATTGGCATGGGCGAAAACCTACCCAAAGATGTGGCACGTGATTGGGCACAGTTTTGCAGCAAACCAGGTTATGTAATCAATGCCTTAGGCAAAACAGTACAAGATGACTTCCACCGTGATATTCGCTGTCCAATCACAGCCATTTGGGCATCGGATGATGAAATTGCTACGCAACTGAATGTCAAAGGCTTACTCAGCCTTTACCCAAATGCACAAACAGATCAAATTGAACTCAAACCACAGGCTTATGGCCACAAAGCCATTGGTCATATGGCGATGTTTAAGCGTTCCCATCAAAACATATGGCCTGAAATTGCAGCACAGCTTTCATCTTAAAGAGGCACATATCAAGCCAAGCCTATCGCCAGTTCAAGCAGCACTTGCTTGACTGGCTTTATTTTCACCGCAAAATTGTAACTTTCAGATAAAAACCAACGCTATTGATAAATTTAATTTCATTAATCGATAAATAAATATTATATTTCCACCACGAATTTTTATTAAGTCATAGTTCATGTGATGTCTATCGCATGTGCTAGAGATGGATGAATCATGTCTGCACAACAGCAACCCCAGCTTAAGCATGGGCTGAGCAACCGCCATATTCAGCTGATTGCTTTAGGCGGCTCTATTGGTACAGGCCTATTTTTAGGCATTTCTCAAACCATTAAACTGGCTGGTCCTTCCGTTATTTTAGGCTACGCACTGGCAGGCTTAATTGCATTTTTCATGATGCGCCAGTTGGGTGAAATGGTGGTTGAAGAACCAGTGAGTGGCTCTTTTAGTTATTTTGCCTACAAGTTTTGGAGCCCTTTTGCCGGCTTTATGTCGGGCTGGAACTATTGGGTGCTCAATGTCTTGGTCTGCATGGCGGAACTCAGTGCCATCGGTCTCTATGTCCAATATTGGTGGCCTGAAATTCCCACATGGATCTCAGCGCTTGGTTTCTTTGCACTGATCAATGCCATCAACCTGCTGCATGTCAAAGTCTTTGGTGAAACAGAATTTTTATTCTCCATGATTAAAATTCTCGCGATCATTGGCATGATTGGATATGGCGCTTGGTTACTGGCAAGTGGTCACGGTGGTGCACATGCCTCTATTTCCAACCTCTGGGCTTTAGGTGGTTTCTTTCCCAATGGGATTTCTGGCTTAATCATGGCGATGGCCATCATTATGTTTTCCTTTGGCGGGATTGAACTCGTTGGTATTGCTGCTGCGGAAACCAAAAATCCGACCACAACTATCCCTAAAGCAGTCAATCAAATTGTCTATCGTGTGTTGCTGTTTTACGTGCTTACGATCATCGTTCTGCTCTCATTGTTTCCATGGAATCAAATCGCAGAAGGCGGTAGTCCTTTTGTTTTGATTTTTGACTCATTAGGTAGTCAAGGCGTGGCAACTGTGCTGAATTTTGTGGTCTTAACCGCAGCCATATCGGTGTATAACGGTACCAGCTATGGCACGAGTCGTATGCTGCTAGGTCTGGCAGAACAAGGTAATGCCCCACAGTTTTTAAAGAAAATTAACCAACGTGGCATCCCTTATGCAGCCATTTTATGCTCTGCATTGGTGACCTTACTGTGTGTCGTCTTGAATTATATCTTTCCAGAAAAAGCCTTTAAACTACTGATGAGTCTTGTAGTTTCAGCCATTGTGATTAACTGGATGATGTTGGCGTTGACCCATTTAAAATTCAAGCAACGTATGCTGGCATTGAAAAAATCAACCTTGTTTCCAACTTTGTTTTACCCTATTAGCAACTATATCTGTATTGCATTTATGCTTGGTATTTTAGTGGTGATGTGGCTCACACCTGATATGCGAATTGCAGTGATGCTGATTCCACTTTGGATTGGCTGCTTAACCCTAACTTATTGGTTTAAACAAAGATCAAAAACGCAAAAAATACAATAAATAAGTCAGCAAACAGCGCCGTTAAAAGGCACCCTTCCCTTTAAAGACGCTGTTTGCAAATCAAAGCCAATTTCCCAAATGACTTTGATTGAATCACTTTATTGTAGTCATGACCAATGCAGAGTGTTTCTCTTTTATTTGCTTATTTTGAGTATTTATTGAGAAATATTTTCACATAAAATAGTTTATAAAGAAAATTATACGCAGGAATACGTTATGAATGACGCTCACTACGTTTTAGATAAAATTGACCGCCGTATTTTGTCTGAACTTCGCCAAGATGGCCGTCTGACCGTTACCCAGTTGGCGGAGAAAGTTGGGCTGTCCTCTTCTCCTTGCTGGACACGTGTAAAACGCCTAGAAAATCTCAACATCATTGAAGGCTATACAGCAAAGATTAATTCAAAAGCCATTGGGATTAATGAGCTGTTTTTTATTGAAATTACGCTTGAACGCCATGATGATGAAATCTTAGAACAATTTAGTGAGGCACTGGCTTACATGCCTGAAGTGGTTGAAGCGCATTTAGTAACTGGCGATTACGACTACTTACTCAAAGTCGCAGTGAAAAATGCGGAACACTATGAACGCTTTTTGCGTAAAAATTTATACTCAATGAAAGGTGTACGACATACACGCTCCATTTTTGCCTTACGCCCTTTGAAGCTCGAAAATAAATCCGACCTCATTATGATTGAGTGATTGCTGCAAATATTGTGTAAATGTGGTTTAATACACGCAGTATGAGATGAGCCTCTTACAGTATGTGCCTTAGATGTGCATACGACTAGCCCCTAACCATGGGGCTTTTTAATGTCTATACGTTTTAAAATACTGATATTTTAGATAGTGCAAATTATTCAAATACAAAATGCTAGCCAATAAAAAAGCACCCCAAGGTGCTTTTTTATTAACGATATCATCCCTAAAAATATTAACCCAAAATACCAATTGAAAGCTGAATCACAAAAGCATTCACAATATCGACAAAGAATGCGCCCGTCAGCGGAATGATCAAAAAGGCTTTATGGGATGGTCCGTAAGTATTGGTTACCGCTTGAATATTGGCAATTGCTGTCGGTGTCGCGCCTAAGTTGACGCCACATTGGCCTGCACAAAGTACCGCAGCATCGTAGTTCTTACCCATCACACGAAAAGTCACAAAGTACAAATAAAGTGCTAAGAACAGTGTTTGAACAATCAGGATAATCACCAGTGGACCAGCCAAATCTGCCAACAACCAAAGCTGTAAGGACATCAACGCCATGGCTAAAAACAGTGCCAGTGAAGCATTGCCAAATACATCGATACAGCGGTCAAAGACCTGAACTTTCAAACCATGCTCTAAAATATTACGTAAAACCACACCACACATTAGCGCCCAAACAAAACTTGGTAGCTCAAACCACTGCCCTTTAGCCGCCGCTGTCATGAAGTATGCAAAGCTGATGCAAATTGCAAACATCCCCATAGTTTTGACCGCATCATCTGCCGTAATCAGACGCGTTTTTTCAGGAAATTCAAATGGAGCCGTTTGTGCTGAAGGTGGCGCTTCATTACGCCCTGTTGCAGCTGGAATTTCTTCAGCCAACTGGTAGCGACGTATCAGAAATTTAGCGATAGGTCCGCCTATTACCCCACCAATGATTAAACCAAATGTTGCACTTGCCATACCCAGCACAATCGCACCATGCACACCATGTTCTTGTTCAAATATCGTGCCCCATGCACCTGCTGTCCCATGACCACCTGTGAGTGTGACCGAACCGGTAATTAAACCAATCAGCGGGTCTAGACCTAAAACTTTGGCAAGACTAATACCAACCACATTTTGCAGCAGGACAAATACAATAACGCAGACCAAAAATACAAGCAGCGACTTCCCACCTTCTTTGAGCTTAACTAAGCTTGCACTTAACCCCACAGAGGTGAAGAACATCAGCATAAAAATTTGCTGAATATTGGTATCAAAGTTGACAGTTATGTTTGAACTTTTAAATAAGATATAAGTGATAACAGCTGCAACCAACCCACCCGCAACAGGTTCGGGAATGTTATATTTTTTTAAAATACTGACTTTATTCACAAATACATAACCGACCAATAGCACAGCAACTGCTGCAACAATGGTCATAAATGCATCGAATTGATAATTCATGAGATATCCAATGATGCTTATTGCATTAATTCTAAAACAGATAAGTCAGTGGTGAACAGGCTAAAGTTTCTCAATGTACAATTTCTATGCTATAGATTACATGATGTTTTAAAACTAAGCTCGGTATTATAGGAATTCATCATCGTAAAATAAAAAGACCCCATTGGGTCTTTTTATTTTTATAGCAGCGTTACTTTAAAATTAGAATTTATAATTAAAGCTAAGTGTTGCATTACGCGGAGCACCCCACGCCATTGCACTCGTACCAATGCCTTCATAATATTTTTTGTCGAAGATATTATTCACGTTAACTTGCGTACTAAAGTTTTTATCAAACTTATAACCGAGCATTGCATTGGCAAGATATAAATCACCGCGGTCGATACGAGTTGCACCAGTACCTGTATAAATTTTGCTTAGGTAATTTACACCTGCACCTGCATACCATGCTTCATTTTTATATTTTACAAATAGATCTGCTGTGTTCCGTGAACTGGTCGTGTTGTAATCATTTCCTTCGGCATCTTCAGCATCAAAATTAGCCACACCAAAGCTCACACCCCAGTTATCATTGATTTCACCATCAACATTCAACTCAACCCCTTTACTCACAACACCATCAGTACCGTAATAAGCATTTTCAGCTAAGCCATCTACTTTAATATTTTCACCTTTTTCATTAAGTAAAAGCGCCGCAGCATTATCTTGTTCAATACGGAATATTGCCAATCCAGCATTCAAACGGCCATCAAACAGCTCGCCTTTAAAACCTGTCTCGTAACTTTTACCTTCAATCGGGTCTAAATAATCACCTGATTGTTCTTTTCTGCTCTGCGGTTTAAAAATACTGGTATAGCTTGCATACCATGAATAGTCTTTAGCAAAGTCAAAAATAATACCTGCATATGGCGTTAACTCATTTTCAAATTTACGATTACCTGCACCATTTTCGGACTCATATTCCCAACTCGATACGCGTAAGCCAGCAACTGCTTTCAATGGATCAAGAATATGGAATTTCCCTGAAATATAACCAGAAGTTTGCGTGGTTTCATTCAAAGGATTGGTCTTATCCATTTCTAAAGTACCCACCAAATGGGTATTCATGTTATTAAAATCAATAACATCTTGACCTAATAAGTCAATTAGGTTTTGCTTTGTTTTTGCTGGATTACCCTGTACAAAAGTTTGACCATAGGTATTTTTCTTAAGTTCCGCTTTATTCCATGAACCACCTACCACAATTTCCTGATTACGCCCTGCAACTGTAAAAGGCGCCGAAATGTACACATCGACATTACTTTCATCGTTTTGTTTATGATCTTTGTAAACCGATGCATTTTCAATTGGAATCGTATTTGTTGCTTTATCAACTTGTCCTGCAGTGTAGAAAATAAAGCTATCGGTGTCATCACGACGATAAGAATAAGCCACATTTAAATTAACGTTATTAAATAAATTCTGTTTTACACTTGCAAAGAATGCTGTCGAAGCTACATCCCAATATGTCCAATCCGAACTAACTATAAGTGAGCGGGCAAAGTTAGTACGTGAACCATCAGTGTAAAAAGCAGGTAAACCACCCCAACGCACGCCATCTCGGTTTAATTCTTGGTAGGTTGCCCCAAAAGATAATGAGGTTTTATCACTTAAGTCATAGTCAATTGCACCATATGCAACATTACGTTCTTTAGAGTAAAAATCCATATACGAATGTTCATCAGAATGCTTCACAAACACACGACCACGTAATGACCCATCGCTATTGAGCGGTGCAGATAAATCTGCAGAGCTTGAATAACTATCCCATGAGCCAACAGAAGCATCTACCTTACCTGTAAATTCTTTGGCATTGGCATGCTTACGAATCATGTTTAAGCCCATGGCTGGGTTACCTGCACCTGTCATTAACCCGTTCGCGCCTTTTACCACTTCGACACGGTCATAAATACTGAGGTCAGGGTCCCCCGCACCCAAAGTTAACGTACTTGGTAAACCATCTACTAAGTAATAATCAATTTGGAAACCACGCGCAAATGCACTTTGACGCTCATCAGTACGAACTGTAGAAACACCAGTAATGTTATTGAGTAAATCTTGGAAAGATTCGATATTACGGTCATCTAAATATTCACGGGTATAGACTTTGACTGTTTGTGGGGTTTCACGCAGTGATAAATTTAACTTGGTTGCGGTATTTGTGCTACTCGTCGTATAGCTGCCTGTATTTTCGGTGACTGCTGTTTTATCTTGGGCTGTAAGAATAATGGTCGCCAACTGTGCATTTGGCTGAGACGTTGCATTCGCCTCCTCCTCTTCTACCGTGTTTGCATGTGTCATAGACAGCATGGCAGTTGAAGACAGGAAAATAATTTGCATCGCCAAATAAAGTGGCTTTTGCGTAGACAGAGGACGTATAAACATATCAGGATATTCACAGCTAATGAGAAAAAATAAGACAATGAATTGATAATTTTAAAGTGCGCACGTGCCTACTATGCTTAAGTAAAACAAGTACCTTTGTAGCATCACAAGTACTAAGATTCGTAAAATCCTTTTCGAACATCTCAGTGGTTTGAGTCATTACATATCAATCCATTTCGAAAAATTATAAACAAAAAATAACGCAAGTGATACTAATTATCATTAGCAAATACATCTTTAATTTAGATTTAAGATATTTGTATTGTAGATATACGTTTCTTTTCACAGAAAACTGAGTGAAAAACAAACATTCGATATTTATAATGCTCTATTTTTTTATAATTATAAATATGACAACAAAAAAAAGACCACGTATATTTTGGTCTATTTTTAACTCATGGTCTTGTCGACGACTTACTCGATGTCATACACCCAGTTTTTGGCTTGTTGGTCTGTCGTAGTTTCACACACATAGTAGTCTTGATCCCACGAGTCTTGATGGAAAATTTCCATTTTTCGATAGGTCACCTGTTTGCTATTTTCTACACAGATAAAGCTATCGCCTTGGTCTTTGATTTGAGTTCCATTAAGGAAACCACCAATACAGAGGAATCGGGATTGTTTGGGCATTTGTTTATATCGACTTTAAAAATCACTTAGTTAAATGATCTAAAATGGTAAATCATCATCCATTTCAGCTGGTTTTAATATAGCTTGCACCATATCTTTATCCCATTCATTAATATCCATTGGTTTTAGTTTTTTGTCTTCAGAAAATAAACTTTTCGCGATCTTGATTTTTTTCCCTTCTTTATTCTCCCAAATTTCAAATTCGTTATTCCCAGTAAAGAACTCAAACTGATATCCAAAAGCATTTAAAAGTGTATTCAATTCTTCTTCATTTGCAAAATAAACTCTAATGTTTGTATTTATAGCTTTCTTAATAGCATTAAATACAGGATGATTCGAGAATAGAATTTCACTAATTGCCTCATTTCCCTTTGACTTTTCATTAGTGAGGTATGTGACGAGTTGTTTTAAAGTTTTAGCTGTATCTTTAAGCTCTTCAATAAGCTTAAAATCTTTTTGTTTTGAAACATCACTTAATAAACTTTGAAATAGGCTTGCCCACTGCTCCTGAAGATACATAATAATATCATTTGATGTTTCAAATCCTGTATATTGATTATTAATTGGCAGGGCAAATACTTCATCCAAAAATTTATATATGCCAATATCATTTACAGCAGAAAACTTCATCAACTTTATGACTTCTTCATTATCTTTATTATGTTCGTATGTTTTATATTCATGTAAAACAGCCTTCTCAACAAAAATATATACCTGCTTACCTTTTTCTAAGGCTATCTTTAATTCTTTCTGAGAAATGGAGTAACCACCACTTTCAAATGCCGCGGAACCAAACCTTCCACCAATAATTGAAATTAGAATATCGCAATTATCAATTTCTTTATAGCAATAATCTTCTAATCTAGATAAATTTGAATATGGAATATGTCCTTTTTCATTCAAAATTGGATCATAATTTCTTTCTTTGATATAACGTTCAAGATCTGAACGAATATTTCTTAAATCATAATATGTTGAGCTAATAAAAATTCTTGGTTTAGCCATTTTTTATTTAAAATCAATAAAATAAATTTAAATCATTTTAATTATAATTACTTACAAAAACAATCCAAAAAAATAAGGACTGATTACTCAGCCCTTATTTTTAACTCAATTTAATCTATTTTTCAATAATTTAGGTTAATTGAGCAGCAGCAATTTTCTTCGTATCAACATTCGCAGCAGCGTCAGTATAGTCGCCCATTTTGTCGAAGCTTAAGTATTGGTAGATGTCAGCAGACATGCTATCAATTTGAGCTGCATACTGTTGGTATTCTTCTGGAGTTGGTAGTTTACCCAATACAGCAGCAACAGATGCAAGTTCAGCAGAAGCTAAGTAAACGTTCGCACCTTGACCTAAACGGTTCGGGAAGTTACGAGTAGAAGTCGATACACAAGTAGTGTTCGGCGCTACACGTGCTTGGTTACCCATACATAATGAACAACCCG
Organism: Acinetobacter sp. 8I-beige; assembly: GCF_902505955.1. Taxonomy (NCBI): domain Bacteria; kingdom Pseudomonadati; phylum Pseudomonadota; class Gammaproteobacteria; order Moraxellales; family Moraxellaceae; genus Acinetobacter; species Acinetobacter sp. 8I-beige. The sequence goes on from NZ_LR732792.1 coordinate 670,920, forward strand.
GCATTTCAGTACGCGCGCCAGCTTTACCATAAGTATTGTAGAAACCTTCTTCCATCAATTGACGTTCGTCCATACGCGTAGGTGGAGCAATCCACAAACGAGTTGAAAGTACGCCACCAGGAACTTTCTCTAACAACTTACCAGTTGCACGGAAGTGACCGATGTTCGTCATACATGAACCAACGAATACTTCGTCAATTTTCACGCCTTGAACATCAGAAAGCAATTTCGCATCATCTGGGTCATTCGGGCAGCAAAGAACTGGTTCAGTAATTGTCGCAAGGTCAATTTCATACACTTTCGCGTATTCAGCGTCAGCATCAGCTTTAAGAAGTGATGGGTTCGCTAACCATTTTTCCATGTTCTCAACACGACGAGCCATAGTACGCGCATCGCCATAACCTTCAGAAATCATCCACTTCAACATAGTGATGTTTGATTTCAGGTATTCAGCAACTTTCTCTTCAGAAAGAGTGATAGAACAACCCGCAGCAGAACGTTCAGCAGATGCATCAGAAAGTTCGAATGCTTGCTCAACAGTAAGGTCTGTTTCCATTTCTGTTAAGTCGATCTCAAGGATACGACCAGAGAAGATGTTTTTCTTACCTTTCTTCTCTACAGTTAAGTCACCTTGCTGAATCGCAACGTAAGGAATGGCATGTACAAGGTCACGTAGTGTGATACCAGGTTGCATTTTGCCTTTGAACTTAACAAGAACAGATTCAGGCATATCCAGTGGCATAACACCAGTCGCAGCAGCGAACGCTACAAGACCAGAACCCGCAGGGAATGAAATACCAATTGGGAAACGCGTATGTGAGTCACCACCAGTACCAACTGTATCTGGAAGAAGCATACGGTTTAACCAAGAGTGAATAATACCGTCACCTGGACGTAAAGACACACCGCCACGGTTCATGATGAAATCAGGAAGCGAGTGTTGCATTTGAACGTCAACTGGTTTTGGATATGCAGCTGTGTGACAGAAAGATTGCATCACAAGGTCAGCAGAGAAGCCTAGGCAAGCCAAGTCTTTCAATTCGTCACGAGTCATTGGACCAGTGGTATCTTGCGAACCAACAGTCGTCATCTTAGGTTCACAGTAAGTACCTGGAAGTACACCTTGACCTTCAGGAAGACCACATGCGCGACCAACCATTTTCTGTGCTTGTGTGAAACCTTTGCCAGTAGCAGCAGGTTGAACTGGAGTACGGAATAAAGTCGATGGAGCAAGACCTAAAGCTTCACGCGCTTTAGTCGTCAAACCACGACCAACGATTAAGTTGATACGACCACCCGCACGTACTTCGTCTAGAAGCACTGGAGTTTTAAGTTCAGCTTCAGCAATGACTGCGCCGTCTTTAGTTGCAGTTACTTTTGCAGCAGCATGATCAATGTTAAGAACGATTTCATCGCCCATGTTCATGTTTGCAACATCAATTTCGATTGGCAATGCGCCAGCATCTTCCATTGTGTTGAAGAAAATCGGAGCGATTTTAGAACCTAAGCAGTAACCACCGTCTTTTTTGTTCGGGATGTGAGCAATTTCGTCACCGAAGAACCAAAGTACAGAGTTAGTTGCTGATTTACGGCTTGAACCAGTACCAACAACGTCACCTACGTAAGCAACTTGGTTGCCTTTCGCGATCAAGTCTTTGATTTGGTTTAATGGACCAACTTCACCAGGAACTTCTGGGTTGATACCGTCACGTACGTTTTTCAACATTGCATTTGCGTGCAATGGAATGTCTGGGCGGCTCCATGCGTCTTGTGCAGGTGACAAGTCGTCAGTGTTAGTTTCGCCAGTTACTTTGAAAACAGTCAGTTTGATTTCAGTCGGAACGTCTTTACGAGTCGTGAACCATTCAGCGTCAGCCCAAGACTGCATAACCGCTTGTGCATTCGCGTTACCCGCTTTTGCTTTGTCTGCAACGTCATGGAACGCATCAAATACAAGAAGAGTTTTCTTCAATGCTTCAGCCGCTAATTCAGCAAGTGCAGCATCATCAAGAAGAGCAACTAAAGGAGCAACGTTATAACCACCAAGCATAGTACCTAGTAAGTAAACCGCACGTTCTTTAGAAACTAATGGAGAGGTCGCCTCGCCTTTAGCCAAAGCAGCTAAGAATGCAGCTTTAACATATGCAGCTTGGTCAACACCCGCTGGAACACGGTTTTCTAGTAAATCAACTAAAAATGCTTCTTCGCCAGCTGGTGGGTTTTTTAATAATTCAACTAATGCAGCTGTTTGAGCATCATCAAGTGGCTTCGGTGGGACTCCGAGTGCGGCACGTTCTGCAACGTGTTGGCGGTAAGCTTCTAGCACGGTGTTATTCCTCTTTTTTAAAAAATTATTTACGTATTCCTGCTTTAAATAAAGCTACGTAAATAATATGGACTGCTTAATTTTACTAAAATTCCAGTTAAAAGTTAATGCGCTACAAGTGTTTCTTCGTGATGCCCATTATTTTCTAACTAAATGATGCTCATATCGATTGAACATAAAAACAGCAATCTAGTCAGATCGTTTGAAAATGTTTCACATTAACTTTGAACTGCCATTTAAAAACAAAAAAGGCAACCTATGTTGCCTCTTTTTACTCAATATAAATATTCAACCTTAGTGTACTGTTGTGGCTTGAATATATTGTTTGAAACTTTCACGACAACCTTCAAATTTCATCTGAATTTCATCCTCATGTAAATTTTGATGTGCAGAGCTTGCAAAAGAAATTTGTACTGAAATTCGTGTAGGTTCATGGTCAAGTGCGTGTTTGAAGTATACATGGTCACCCAAGCTAAGGACATAATGGCCGCCGCCAATTACGGCCACACCATTTTCATCTTCCAAGAGTAAATCTGCGTGATTTAAATAGCCAACAACTTCCATTTTCTGCTCCTCTCGTTTTTATTCTATGTTCATTATTCTTTATTTTTATATGCTTTGCTATATATATGATTTAGAGTTTTGTCACAAAAAGTTCTATCCAAAAAATAAAAAAACCGTTCCTTAGAACGGTTTGTAATCTGGCATTTCAGTATGCGGTGTTGCGATACATTTTTCAGTATATTTCACACGAATTTTTTCACGCGCACCTTCAATATCGGACTTAATTTCAGCCTCAGGTAAAGCATAAACATCTTCAATAATTTCTAACGCAAATGCCTTGGTCATTTCGTCTTCAACTTTATTGGCATGCTCAATCGCTTTATCTTTTTCAATGGCATTTTGACGGTCTAACATAATTGAACGTGCTGCATTACCAATACTTTTACAATAGCCATGCCATTGCTCTTCTGGTGTTAACGGTTTTTTCTCAGCACAACCCACCAGTGCAATCACAGCAGCCAAAGCGAATAACTTTTTCATTACAACTCTCCTATTCGCCCTATCATAATCAAACTTTTTCAAATGAAAAACCATTACCCACTTTAAATAAAATAAAAGCCCAAATTCGGGCTTTTATTCTTAGAAAAATTAACCGCAGCTTGCTTGAACCACTTTATCGGTTTTCGGATCAACTGTTACTGTCACACGGTCTTCACGATAATCCATAGTCACAGGCTGCCCCGGTTGTACTAAGCGTACCATCTTCGCACTGGTTTTTTGCTTAATCTGCGCTTCAGTTAAATTTGACTGACCAATCAAAGCTGTTGCTTGCTCAGCAACACATTTGCTTTGACTAGCACGGAAAAGCGCCCATTCTTCAACAACTTGACCATTCGGTAAATGGCAATAGCCTACTTCGCCATTGGCATCTTTCCGAATCTCTAATTTACCACCCTGTTCAACACAGTACGTACTGGCAGGATTAGCCATACCTAAAGTTGGCTTTTCAGTTTCATTCTTTTGCGCAGTACTACAACCCGAAATAGCAGCAACCATTAATCCAAGCATTACGATTTTTTTCATAAAAAATATTTCTTTAAATAAAAGATCAACATAGCAAATATATTTTTAAAAAACTGTGCGAGTTTTGCAAAATTTAAGATTGCATAAAAAAGCCCATCATTTGACGGACTTTTTATTTTGAAAAGCTAGATTTTCAGGTCATTTTTAATTGACTGAGTGAATATCAAGCTCTTCATTTTTCGCTAAAACTACAGATGCTAGAATTGGAGTACCTAAAATGAACGGCATAGCAAAGATCCAAAAGACCACGGTATAGTGCGGATCAAAGAAAAACTGAATAGCAAGCGCCACTAAAATTAAAACTGAAAATAAAATCGCTGCAAAGCGTATTACAAAATTGATCGGCATAGGGATCATCACTCTAAATTTAGCAAGTCCATTTACTATACACCTACTTTCATTATGGTTTAATTGATTTTAAGTATCTAGTGTCTGTTATTCATAGGTTTTCTTCATCTATCAAATAAAGATTTTTATCAAATGGCGGATTAAGCTTTTTTAACACCTAAAAGTAAAGCCTACATGATGTAGGCTTTACTTAGCAGAAGAGTGGCTTTAGAACTTCCAGTTATAGAAGACGTCGATGGCACGCTCTAATGACTGACTCGCCTCTAAGTACATACGTTTGTTCATTTGATAACGCAGAGTCAATTTATTGACTGGTGTAAAGACACCCACACCATAACGAATATATAAGTCAGGTGTAATATAACCGGTCAGGCTGACTTGTGTGTCATCCCCAGTACCTTGCGCATCCAACGCCAAACCACTTAAGCCAAAAGTACGTCCAATTTGGTTCGTAAAGGCACGTGTACCGCCTAAACCTAAACTAATCCCTGCGGCAGCAATGGTGTTATTGACATCTGACTTGAAGCCTTCCGTTTGACTTAAACCAGTTGTACCTTCATTAATTCGGCCTGTAATTAACGCATTCAAAGCCTCTTGCTCAGAAAGCCCTGCATCGTTATAGACTTGAATATTGGGTGATGTTGCCGTACCCGTCACACGGAAACCCACCGTGCTACCTTGTACATTTTTATTTGCATCGACATCCAGTGTTGGGTTGCTCAACACACCGTTAAAACGCGCTATGGCACGGTTTAAATCCAAACTCTGTCCATAAGCTTCAATTTTAACTTTCTGACTTACCCCAATTGCACCATTGGCACGCATTGCTGTTTCAGCACCGCGCTGCGACAGATATAAACGTCCTAACAATGGAATACGACTATTAAACCCTTGGAACACAACTTGATTACCTAGTCCAACCATCACATCAGCACGAATATCCCAAGGTTTTGCGCTATTTAAAATCGCCAATTGGTTTTGACCTTCTCTGACCACGCGTACATCTGACGATACGTTCACCACAGGTACAGATGCTTCAGGCATCGAAATAAGCGCACGAGGAACTTGAATTTCACCGTTTAAAGTTAACTTCTTACTCAACGGTAAAACATCCAGTGTGATTTTCGGTGTCACTAGCGCGGTAATTAATGGCGCTTGACGAATCAGTAAATTTTCTCCATTCAACTGAAGCTGAATGCGTGGATCATTTTTCCAATCTACCGTCCCTGTAAGTGTACCCACACCACGACCACTGTTAAAAGCACCATTGATGGTGGCTTGGTCTTGGCGTATAGCGGAATACAGCTGAATATTGGTCAAATTGACTGGAAGTGAGATCATACTAATTGAACCGTCTTTCAGACGGACATCGCCTGTAAGTAGTGGTGCTTTTAGCGTTCCATTAATCTTACCCGCATACGAAAGTGTTCCGCCCATTGAGCGTACATCGGCAATGAAAGGTTTAAAGACTTTGAGTTGCACCTGATCAAATGCAATTTCACCGCGCATAGGCATGTTGTCCCGATACGGATCAATAACCACATTGGCATAGCCCACACCAATTTCAGGTGTTTTGACATCCAAACGGATTTGTAATCCTTCTGCGATGCTTTTGGCAACCAAAGCCACTTGTTCATATTTTAAGGTTGAGCCCATATCTTGTGGGTCATCCGCCGCCAAGCCAATCACACCATCTCGGGTGACTAAGCGCGCATCAATTTTTGGTTTAGACCCTTGTGCCCAAACCGCTTTAGCATGTCCATTTAACTTACCTGTAATTGCTAACCCTTCAGGCATAAAGGCAGCAAAGTCGTTTAGGTCGAGGTTTTGAGTCAAGAATGAAATATTGCCACGTGTTTTACTGACTCGAATCGGCTGGTCAAAACACAACTGACTTTGTTGACTCATCCAACAATGCGCGCCAATCAACAAATCTGCTTTGGCACTGTTATAGACTACGGCTGCACTTTGGCGCTGTACCAAACGTGCGCGCAAAGAGTCAAAATCACCTTTTTGGATCTGACCTAGCCAATCATTTTGCGCATTAAAACCACCTGCCAATTGCACATAAAATTTCGACTTTTCGTTTTGTGCAGAAACTTTTAATAAATGCGCTTTGCGAATACCTGCCAGTGAAATTTCACCTTGTTGAATTTCACGATTACCACTTCTTAAGCTTTCCATTTTTGCAGTCAATAATGACGGCGTTGTTTCCGATGTCGGTAATTGCCCAACAATGCGTAATTTACGCATATCAATCAGATCTTTAAAGCCAAAATTATCCACTGCTAAGTTTGCCGTAGCCCTTAAACGTGGTTGAGATTGGATATTTAAATAGCCGTAAGCACGACCACGTAAGCCCGCATAAATTTCATACAGTGCAGGCGCATTAATATTCAGTCTTAGGTTTTGTGCATTACCCGTTGCTTGCACTTGGTTTTTGGCATAAGCCAACAGTAGGTTATTCGCTTCAAACTGTTGCGGTAAAAAGCCCTTTTCACTGGAGTTGAGCACCAAAGCTAAATTACCTGTACCACGGACTGGCTTATTGTTCAGTGTACCCGCTAGGTTTAAGCTTTCAATGTTAATGCGTTTTAAAGCATCCGACCATGTGCCTTTGGTTTTCACTACACCAGACAATTCGCCTTTAACACTAGACGCAAAATATTGCGGTTTAAAACGAATGAATGCTGCATTCACATCCCAAGTGATACCGTGAATAAAATGCACCAAACCGCTGGCATTAATTTGACCCGCCACACCATTGTGTTTCAGCTCAGTCACTTTAATAAATTCGGGCGTTCCTGAAAGTTTTAGGTTTAACGCACCCTGACTGGCTTCAAACTGGCTGGCTTTTAAAGCGCCATCGTAGTTCACTGCATAGCCTTTGAAAGCACCACCCGCTTTTTCATCATTAAACAGGAGTGCCGCGGTTGACTGACCAGTTAAGTGAACCGTTTCATTATTGCCCACCAGTTTTCCAGTCAGATCAATGCCCTGTAGCTGAATGATTTGCTGATTCGGTTTGGCATAGCCACTTGCTTGGAGCTTTCCATTCAATAGATTAACTGGTGAAGCTTCTGCTACCATTTGCGGGTTAAAATCTTTCGCGTTTAAAGCAGCTTTCCACTTCAGTTGACGTTTCTCATCTGGCAGCTCTACCACCGCATTACCACTTAAGCTTCCCTTACCTGCTACATAACTAAAACTCGGCACATTTAAATTATTATTTTTAAAATTTAACTGTGCGAGGTAATTACCCGCAGGTAAAGTCGCTTTTTCGTGTTGACTCACAACAGTAGCAACATGAATATCTTGCTGACCTTCAACCAACGCCAGTTTTACATCTCCTGAAGCACTACTTAACCAGCCGATATAAGGCACAGCACGATCAATATTTTTCCAAGAAACATCCATCAACATTGGCTGGACTTTGTTATTTTTCTCTGGGTTTTGGTCTAGTGCGAGATGCCATGCTTCATAACGATCAAAGTCTAGATCTGCGGTTAAGTATAAACCCTTTTCAAGCGTACCTTTGGATGCAATTTTTGCATCCAAACTTGGTGGTAGAAAGTCAGAAACTACTTGTGGCAGTACATCATCTTTAGGATTGATTTTATCTAAACGACCTTGTACATCCCAAGTGACATGATCTTTCCAACTCACCACACCACCCAGATTGACCGAACCTTTCATCAACTGAGCATTTAGGTTATCAATATCAAGTTGATGAACCAAATCGGTATGCATCAAAGCTGTATATTGACCTTTTGGAATGTCTTTACCACTCAGATCTGTATTTAAGTCGATATTTAAACGTTCGATATCACCTGAAAATTTAGCAACGCCTTTTTCAGCATAGAGTTTGTAATCGGTCAGGAGTGGTAAGTTGTAATGATTAAATTTAAGCTGACCTTGCATCGGTACATGCTTACGTACAGGGTGCAAAATGGCCCAACCCGTCAACAGGTCAGGTGTCCGCGTTGCAAAACCCGCTTGAATAGTATCCAATGTCCCTGTTGCGTGTACAGCAATATCATGCACATTTAAACTATCACGCAGTGCCGGTAGGTTGGCAATAGCAGTCGCCTCAAGTGGATATTTCCCTGAGAATTTCATTTTCCCAGTTGCATTACGAACTGCTAAATAGCCCATGTCCATGCGAGAGTCTTCAAACTCAAGTTCCGTCCCCGACCAGAGGGCATTATTTAAATGCACATCATAAAAATCTACTTGGGCATCGGATGCAGTCCGGATATTTAAATGATCAACATCTGCTGTATCTAAACGTAAAACAAAGGGTAATTTAATTTCGCTGAACTTAAAGGGTTCATCACTCGGTTCACCTTTGGTAATGATGCGCAAATTGCGCACATCAGCTTCACGTAGATGAATCTCTTTATCTAAGATGGCGCGCCAACCCAAACTTACATCAGCACGGTCAATTTTGACATCGACAGGCTTTAAGGTGACCACCACATTTTTAAGGATAATACCTTTCCACAGATTACCGCCTTCATACTCATATTGGATAATCTGCTGACGTTGCAAAACTTGGTCGAGTAAAAACTTACTGCCTTTATCTGTAGAAAACATGACCGCAAGCGATATCACCAACAAGATGAGCGTCAACAACAGCGTCAAAAGGACACTTCTAAGAATACGTCGCTGTTTGGCAAGCGGCGTAGGTGGTGTTGGTTCTTGCTGCTGTTCTACTTCAGCCATAGTCTTCCCAAAAAAGTGTTAAATATTATAATAATGAGCCAATAAAGAAATGCACACGTATCGGATGACTATCATCAGAAATACCTGAAGCTACATCGATCCGGATCGGTCCTATCGGTGATGCCCAGCGCACACCAAGACCAACACTGTATTCGGTGTCATTGCTAAAATCTGTATCATAAGCATTACCAAAGTCGCTGAATACTGCTGCACGCCAGCCTTCTTTAAACTGATAATTATATTCCATGGAGCCGACAGCTAAGGCCTGACCACCCACTTTAAAACCATCGACCACAGGTGACAAACTCTTGTAGTCAAAACCGCGGATACCTTGGTCTCCACCCGTGAAATAACGTAAGTTATAAGGGACTTTATTAAAGTCTGGGGTAAAGATATAACCGAGATCGCCACGTCCGACAAACTGGTGATTATCATTTTCACCCAATGAATAGATAAAGCGCCAACCCGCATTTACAATAGCCATATCTGCATCTGAAAGTAGGCTTTCGCTTCCCAGTTCAATTTTATAAGTTTGTTTAATTCCTTTACTAGGGTTTACACGTTTATCACTGTCAATTCTAGAAATTTCATAGCCCAATAAAAGCGACTCTTGCTCAGGGTCATTATTTGCAATAAATGCATCCGGCAAATCATCTACATTCGCTGAACCCTTTTGCGTCAATCGATCTAAACGGTAACGCACACCATAGGTATGTTGCCAATTCCCCATTGGGTTTTTGATAACACGGTCAGCCCCAGCAACAGCAGATTCAGTGAGTAAGTTTACGCCTTGTCCGATGTCATCTCGTTCTTCACGCTCATACCCCCCCACGAGACTAATATAATCATTTAGTGGATGCTTATAGGGAATATTATAGCGACCATCAATAGCCTGTCGAATTTCTGAAAGTTCTAAGTTGGCATCAAAAGAGTGTCCACGCTGGTTCACAATCGCACGGCGATACTGTGTACGTAAGCGAGCACCAGAATCACTACCATAACCTGCACCGACTTCTACACTATTTAACTGGTCTGCATTTAAAGTAACTTTAACAGGAATTACTTTTGTTTCCCGAGCTTCAAGTTTTAAACGCTCTTCTTCACTCTGTTTGGTTTCTTGTGCGGTGCGAAGCGCTGCTTGTGCTTTATTCTGCTCAGGATCATTAACACCTGCGAACTGTGCTTCACTCACCACAGACTGCGTCACTTCACGATTCGAAGCAACTTCCTGTTTTTCTTGAACCAGAACATCCTGACGAGAAAGTTGTTGTTCATCGACCAACTGCTGTAAATCAGGCGGTAACTCACGAACCCTTTCTACAGGATCAGGTCGAACAGCATCTACCAAACTGTAGTTAAAGTAACGTGAGTTAGTCAAATTATTGGCCAAACCATTAACACGCCAAAAGGTATAGTCCGCCCCAGGCTCCCAAGTCACTAAACTTTGTAAAACATCTAAATCAATAGGCAGTGGTTTGCTTGGGTCACTCATCACAAACTCAACATCGCCGAGTTTATAGCGTTCACCCGTTTCATAACGTAAGTTAATGTCTGCCGTATTTTGCGGCTGTTCCACTTTCACATCATGTAAGCGCCAGTAACTATCAAAGAAACCGTTATTGCTGGCCGCTTCATTAATTCGTGCTTTCGTCGACTCGTATAAGCCGTGGTGCAATACATCACCGACGTCTTGCTCTGGTAAGACTTTAATCACTTGGAACTGCGGTAAGTACTGACCTGCACCACTAAACTCGATATTTTGTTCTTCAATCCGCACAGGAGTATTCGGTACCACTTGAATGCGCACACGGTTACTGCTGGTTTTTTCAAACTTAAACTCAGCATTATAAAAACCGACAGCTTGTGCGGCTTGGTTGGAGAGTGAACGCAACTGTGGCAATGCCGAAGGAAAGTCTTCAAAAGACTCTTCGGTAAAGCTAGAAATTTTGCCTTTGATATTTTCTTTTAAATTAACCAAAGCGGCCTGATACGCTTTATTGGATATTTCACCTTCATATTTCGCATTGATGATTTCGACATCCGCACTGATCCGCGGCACTTTTGCAGTATCCAGTTCTCTTGGTGGTCGAATTTTATAAAGCATGCGCTTAAAGAAATTGGGTTCTTTGGCAATTTGCTCTTCAGTACTCATGGCAAAGTCTAAAGTATTTCCTTCCGTGTTGGCTTCTACTGAAATTTTACTGTCTGCTTGAATGCTTTGCATCAGTTGATCAACATTGACCGGAGCTTGATTAATTTCCGCCATTTCCTGCTGAGTTGCATCACTCACCACCAACTCTGTCGTTTGACCACTTCGGTAAGCTTGAGCTTCTGCTTTCGCTTGCTCAGCCACCTGATAAATATCATTGGCCATGCCTTGATCAACTTGTACAGTTGGCAAGTCCTCAAGATCATCAAACTCAATCGGTGCAAATTCAGGTAAATTTTTTAAAGCCGTCTGTTGCTGTTGCAACATTTGCATACTGTCTGGAACCGTGGGCTGAACTACAGAATTTTCAACTTTTTTTAATTCGTCCGCGCTACCCATACCTTGACGAATCGCTTCTTTTTTAATGTCTTCAGTGAATTCTGTAGAATTTTGTGGCTCGACTTGTACGTTACTTGGTTCAATCGCAACGGGGGTTTCAGCCAAAGCCGCTTGTGACAAAAGCGTTAAAAAGATACTCAGACACAAATATTTATTGTTATGATGCCACGGTATGAAAGAATTCATACTCAATGAAAGAGTCGACTTTTTAAATTGTGTTTTGGCAAGCATAGAAAACTCTAAATTTATTTAATCGTTATGGATTTGCTCTAATGAATTGTCACAAAAGAACTGAAATCTATTGATTATTTTACCCAATTTCAGGTTTTAAATATCTTACATGATTTTATTGAACGTTTGAGCAATTAGTCACATTTCTTAATAAAACTTAATACAGCGCAAAAAGCATGAAAAACAATGAACATCTATTAAGTACCCGTCGTTTTCTTCCCATGTTTATTACCCAATTTTTTGGTGCTTTAAACGACAATGTCTATAAACAAGCTTTGCTTTTAGTCATTACTTATGGATGGATTAATCAACAAGCTGCAGATGTCAGTACCTTAAATAATTTAGCCGCACTGTTATTTATTTTGCCTTACTTCATTTTTTCTGCAACCGCAGGACAAATTGCCGATAAATTTGAGCGCTCACAACTTATTCGTGGCATCAAAGTTCTAGAAATTGTGATTATGCTCATCGGTTCCGCGGGTTTCTTATTGGGCAATTTATGGCTACTGCTCTTGGCTCTATTTATGATGGGCACACACTCCACCTTCTTTGGCCCCATTAAATACGCCATTTTGCCTGAGATTCTAAAACCGAATGAACTCATGTCGGGCAATGCGCTATTTCAGTCGGGCACATCCATTGCTATTTTAATCGGGATGATTTTGGGTGGCGCAGTTATTTCGGTTTCTCAAGGTAACTTGCTGTGGATTAGTATCACGGTCGTCACTATTGCAATCTTAGGCTATATTTCGAGTCGATTTATCTTAAAACAACAAGTCAGCTCACCCGACTTAAAAATTGACTGGAACTTCTTTAGAACTAGTTTTCAAACACTCAAATATGCCAAAAGCCTCCCCCTCATCTTTATGATTTTACTGGGGAATTCATGGTATTGGTTTTACGGTGCAACCTATCTCACCCAAATTCCACAGTTGACTCAACAAAACCTACATGCATCCGAAAATGTCGTCAGTCTTTTACTCACGTTCTTTTCTGTCGGGATTGGAGTCGGTTCCCTGCTCTGTCGTAGAATTGGTGGCTCTGAAGTGAATATTAAAATGGTGCCTATCGGTGCGATTGGGCTCACCCTATTCGCTTTTTACTTGGCTTTGAGTCTGGCTTTTGTACCTGAACGTACAGGGGCGATGATGAATGTCGCGGATATGTTTAACCACGGTGCAATTTACTACCATGTCATGCTTGCGGTGACCTTGCTCGGCATCAGTGGCGGTTTTTATATTGTGCCGCTATACGCCATGATGCAAGCCTATTCACCGCGTTCACACCGTGCACGTGTTGTTGCCGCAAACAACATATTAAATGCGGTGTTTATGGTGTCTTCTGCTATATTTTCGATTATCATTTTAAGTGTTTTGAAGATTGATATTAAAATACTTTTCAGTATTACTGCTGTATTAAGTGCGGGATTTACGCTGTGGTTGTTATATCGACTCAAACCCATGCTAAAAACCGTACAACCTGAGTTAGAGGACTAAAGTTATGCGTCATTACACTGGCATCGATAAATTTATCAATTCTTTTGATCAAGCCCTGCGTAGCTTAGTTCCGGGCACGACGTCTGCTCAACGTGAAAACCCAGGCAAGGCGGTAGAAACACAACTCGCAGTGAGTGAAGCTCGTCATGTTGCAGGTTTAATGCGGGTCAACCATAGTGGCGAAGTGTGTGCGCAAGCGCTTTATCATGGGCAAGCTTTAACGGCAAAACTGCCGAATGTACGCCGCGAAATGGAACAAGCCGCAATTGAAGAACAAGACCATCTTGCATGGTGTGAAGACCGCTTAAAAGAGCTAGACAGCCATACCAGTCTGCTCAATCCAATTTGGTACGGCTTATCCTTTGGTATGGGCGCAATCGCAGGCATTGCAGGCGATAAATATAGCTTAGGTTTTGTCGCAGAAACTGAACGCCAAGTGAGCCTGCATTTACAGCATCACATCAGCCAACTCCCTGCTCAAGATGACCGTTCACGCAATATCCTTGTGCAAATGAATGAAGATGAATTACACCATCGTGATACAGCACTGAATGCTGGCGGTGTCGATTTACCGATTCCTGTCAAAATCACCATGACGGCTATTTCAAAACTCATGACCAAGACCAGTTATTTTATTTAAACAAATATGCTTTACCCCCCATAAAAAAGCAGTGGTTATACCACTACTTTTTTATTTACTCCAATTTGCTTATTCCGCTGATATCGGCAGTAATAAAGTATTACCTACTTGCTTTAAATTCGCCGTATATTTTGACGCTAGTGATGGATTGGATGGATAGCTTTTCCCATTGTACTTCAGTACAACTTGCCCTAAACCACGCGTATAAACCGACAAGTCACGCCAACCTTGGGTTTGGGTACTTAAAGCATAAATCGGTGTAGATGATACGGTCATTTTGCTATGCGGTTGGAAACTTCCATTTGCAAGACCTTTAAAGACCAACAATGTACAGCCACCTGAACCACACCACTCCATCCCACATAATAACACCACGGCATCATCGATACCGTCTTGGTTTAAATCATACAGACTACTTTGATAATCCGATTGATCTTGCGTATAGGCCTGTACAGCTAGTTTTAGCCCTTGTTTTTCAGCAGTTTGAGATATACTCGTTGTATCCATAGCAGTTGTAGTCGTCGCTGTCATCTTAGACGGAGTTGAATGACAGCCCGCTAGAAGCACTGCTAAAGAAAGAGCGCTCAAAATTTGGATTTTCATGAAAATAACTCGCTATGAATTGTGCTTTATGAGCATGTTAAGGCAGTTTAAGGGCCAATCACACTTCAATATGTTACTTGTCTTCCAAGCAACTCACCGTTGGAAATGCATGCTTTGCATGTTGAAATGCAGTATCGTTCCACACATCGAACATTGGAATTTTAACGTCTAACGCCAAAGGCAATTTTTTGGGATTGAACTGCATATGTTCTAAGTTTTCACCCCATGCAATCAAATCGACATCCAGTGAAATCTGATGTGATGGACGGACACGCCCAGATACTGCTTCCATATTTTTCAGCAATACCGAAATATCGGCAACCGACAAAGACGATTTCAGCAAACAGGCTGCATTCCAATAATCTGCCCCAACTCCATCACGGCATGGAATTAAATAAATATTCGAAAATTGCAGTTGCCCAATTTTAGCAAGTTGCTCAGAGGCATATAAAAAATGTTGCTTTGGATTATTATTACTCGCCAGAGCTAGGGCGAAAATCGTTTCGGTGGCGTTCAAGACGAATTCCTACAGAATTTGCTTGCGCGATAATGGCAGGCTTACGGATGGTAATATTAATCGATTCAATAGCATGAAAGGTAGAAAAAAGTGTATTGATGACCAATTTTGCCGCATGTTCAATCAGTTCAGGCTTGGCGTCTTGAATGACCTTTGCTGCAATTTCACAAATTTCAGCATAATTTAAGGTATGGTCTAAGTCATCTGAGTTTGATGCTTGCTCCAAATCCGTTTGAATAATCATATCCAACATTAAAGGCTGAATAATCTGACGTTCCCAGTTAAAACAGCCAACCACTGTTTCAACTTTTAAGCCTTCAATGATAATTGCGTCCACATTATTACCTTTAACAGATTTTGACTTTTAATCCCTGCCTTGCGAAACCAAGTTTCTCATTCCTTAAACAGGAAAGCGTTTTCAATCCCTCTTTTCAAAAGAGGAACTGAAAGGGATTTTTTGGAGAATGTGTTTCAAAAGAATTTAGTTTTTTAACAACACATTTGGGTCCATAGTTTGCACCATTTGCAAACGCTGGTCAGCATAGATGTCGGTATACGGCGCAAGGATGCGCATGAAACGATCAAAATACAACATCTGTTTAAATAACAAAGCAAAATCACGCGGGAAGCGAATCCCGTGGCGCTCGCCTACTGCAACCATATCCATCATGATGTCATTCAAATCTGCTGGGTTTGAACTCAGCAACTCTTGCGGATCTGCCAACAACACACCACTGAATAAACGCTCAAGATCTGCGGCCAATACCTGAGTATCAATCTTCACAGCGGTCATGCCCATTTTCAGCATGTTTTCCGCCATAAGTGCATAATCCGTTTTTTGTAAGGCATCCATAAACGCGATGCAAGCTGTCCATACTTCAGGTTTCAACTGCCCCACAATGCCGAAATCAATAAAACCCACACGACCATCATCAAGTAGCATCAGGTTTCCAGCATGTAAGTCGGCATGGAAGCTATTACACATCATCAGACTACCAAACCACGTGTTCATGGCAGTTATCAGGACTTGAGATGGATCTTTACAGCGCTTTTTAACCACTTCAAAATCAGTCAGTGGTACGCCATAAAGACGCTGCATAGTCAGCACACGGCGAGTCGAATATTGGTGATAGACCTTCGGCGCCATGGCTTTATGGTTTTGCGTGATATTGAGATAGTTTACAAAGTCATCCAGATTACTGGCTTCTTCAATAAAATCAACTTCACGAACCATACGGTTTTTGATTTCTTCCACAATGTCTGCAAGAGATGCAAATTTGACTTTAGGCACTGCTTTTTCTAAAACCTTGGTTGCCCAGTGCAAAACATTTAAGTCGGTATAGAGAATCGTTTCTACACCTGGCTTTTGTACTTTAATCACCACATCTTCGCCCGTCACCAGTTTTGCGGCATGGACTTGGGCAATAGATGCTGAAGCTAAAGGCGTTTCATCAATAGATGCAAAAATCTCAGACAGGTTTCGGCCTTCAAACTCAGATGCCAAAACCCCTTGCACATAACTAAATGGTAAAGATGGCGTTTGGTCTAAACAGCCTTGAAACTCTTCAACATATTCACGTGGAAAAAGTGAAGGTGTACTCGCAATAAACTGCCCCAACTTGATATAGGTTGAACCCAGAGACTCAAAGGTTTCACGCATCAGTTTGGCATTACTTGGTTTTTCAGTTGCGTACTTAATACCCGCACGTGCTGCAATGACTGCTGTTTCCCCAACACGGGCAACAGAGCGCAGTCCATCTAAAAAGATATTGTTTTTCATAATATCGGTCAAAAATAAATTGTATTGAGTGTATCAAAGAATGAAAAAATTGCAGGCTTATCTTGCCTGACAAACTGGACAATCTGTATCTTTTTCGAAAGCAAGCAAACGTTGTTTCATACTTAAGCCGTCCCAAAGCAACAGGCGTTGTTTGAGTGCAGTTACATTTAAACCCAAATATAAGAGTGCATGATGCGCTTGAAGGCTGGCCATCACGTTTGGCGTGGTGGCGAGAACGCCCGAATCTGCACAGCGTAGGCTTTCATTCGCATGTTCTTCTTTCGGGAACAAACATTCATAGCAAGCAGACTCACCTTCCACCATAAACAGCTGCCCTTGAAAACCAATGGCCGATGCACTGATGAGTGGAACATTGGCTGCTTTACACTGCTGATTGACCAAATACCGTGTCGTAAAATTATCACAACCATCAAGAACTAAATCTTGACCTAAAATTAAGCTAGATGCATTGGCTGTATCAAGTTTTACGGCATGTGCATGGACTTGAATATAGGGATTAATCTGCTTTAAACGCTGGGCTAAAACCTCTGCTTTATAAAAACCGACATTGTTTTCTACATAGGCAATCTGTCTTTGGAGATTACTCACTTCGATGGTATCAGCATCAATCAAGGTGATTTTCCCTACGCCAGCACGTGCCAATAACTCTGCAGTCATACAACCAATTCCGCCACAGCCCACAATGAGTACATTGGCCAACTTTAGTTTTTCTTGTGCCTCTATATCCCATCCGTCCAATAAAATTTGACGGCTATAGAGATACATTTCAGCACTACTGAGTTCTAGACTTTCATCTAACTCGTCCATGATTCAGCCTTTTGCTAAAGAAAATGTTGATGGCGAATTATAACCATGAAACCAAGGTTAGCTATGCACAAATTCAATAAATGCTATGTGTTTTACATAGCTAAGCTTTTCCATTTTTAAGTTACGGAGATTGAACCAAACTAGTTGCCTATTTTGACTTAGGCTATTTATATCTCTAACCATGTTTAGAACGGTGTTCCACAAGTCACATCCGCTATAAATGGATCAAAGAAAAGCCAGCCTATTTAGAACTGGCTGGCTTTAATTCTAATTAGAGTTCAACAAAAAATATGATACGCGAAAATGTCATCTGCAACCTGCATGGTCTAAGCAAGATAATGTTTCTTCGATATCTTTTAATAAATCCAAGAAAAGAACAGGTTTTGCAGGTGACAATGGTTTTGCCTACTTTTGCCGAAACAAAAGTAGGGCGAGCCGCAGGCTAATGACGAAATTGGATGAAAATTCGATAAAACTCCGCCAAGATAATTTTTTTCAATCGGTTAGATCAACAATTACTGCGAATTCGACTTACCACTAAGACCCTTTTATTTTTAAATTAAATTGCAGCTTGTAAGGTTTGTATCTTTGCCACTTCTTGCTGTTTCAGTAAATTACGTTGAATTTTGCCACTCGACGTTTTCGGCAAGCTTTCAACAAACTCAATTTCTTTCGGATACGCATGTTTAGATAAACGTGAACGCACATAGGCTTGGAGTTTGCTATCCAACTCTTTAGAGGCTTGGTACTGAGGTTTCAGCACCACAAAAGCTTTCACCACTTCAGTACGTTCTGGGTCAGGCTTACCAATCACAGCCGACTCTAAAACCTCTTCGCACTCAAGCAAAGTACTTTCGACATCAAAAGGCCCAACTCGATAGCCTGACGTTGTAATGACATCATCAGCACGCCCAACAAAGTCGATACCGCCAATTTCATTCAGTTTGACCGTATCACCGGTTAAATAATACTGCCCCACAAAGGACTTACGATTATTGCCACCATAGCCTTTAAACCATGTCAGTGGTGACTGGCTAAAGTCTATCGCCAACGTTCCAATTTCACCGCACTTCACTTCTTGGTGATTCGCATCCAGCACAGCAAAGCGGTGTCCTGGGTTGGCAAAGCCTGCCGACCCGACTTTTTTCTCATGCTCCAGTGCATGATGGTTGGCAATCACCATGCCCAACTCAGTTTGTCCATATTGGTCATAAATGTTGACGTTCAGATCATTATTAAACCAATGAATCACTTCTGGGGTCAAAGGCTCACCCGCACTACTGACGGCGCGTAAATGGGTCTTAATGGAAGGATCAAACTTTTCTTTAAAACCAAAGAACATCCGAAAAGCTGTAGGCGAACCTGTTAAATTACTGACGCGATACTTTTTAATGACTTCAACCGCATGATCGACGCTAAATGCGCGCTCATCCATAATGATGCTATGCCCCAAGCTGAGCGGCCCTGTGATTCCGTAGTACAACCCATAAGCCCAGCCCGGATCGGCTAAATTCCAAAATGAATCGTCTTCTCTTAAATCAACCGCATGTTGCATATAACCCTTAAAAACCAAAACAGCTTTTAAAGGGACAGGCACTGATTTGGCCAAACCTGTGGTGCCTGAGGTAAACATCATCAGGAAATCATCATCAAAGCTACGTAAAACAGCTTCACATTGATCAGACTGTTGTTTGACCTCCTGCCAAAATTCAGCTTCATTGCTAGCTAAGTTTGTTCCTGCATTCACAGTCAGGATATGTTTGACTTCAACGTGATTTAGCTTTGGACGTTGCTCTGCATTGGTCACGATCAATTTGGTGTTCGCAGTTAAAACTCGATGTTCAATCGCCTTCGACTCAAAAGCAGTAAACAAAGGCTGATAAATCGCACCGATCCGCCATGTTGCTAAAATCGTAATCAGCAGTTCAGGCGTACGCGGTAACAGCCCTGCGATACAGTCACCCACTTGAATGCCAATACTTTTAAAATAATTCGCCAACTGTGCTGAGGCAACATCGAGCTGTTCAAAACTCCATTGCTCTGACTCGCCATTTTTTCCTTCCCAAATGAGTGCTGTTTTTTGCTGCCCGACATAGCGCTGACAGCACTCAATATAAGCATTCACTGCATTGGGTTGGCCGACCAATTGTTCTTGAATCAGTTGCTCATAGTTAAATTCTTGGTGGGCTTGTTCTAATGTCTTCATCACGACAACCTCGCATTATCCATTTTTTAAGGCCAAATCCACTTTGGCCGTCCATGTTCTTTATCGTTTTAAGCGTTGAACTGACCTGATTGTCAGTCCTATATTATTTGAAAAAATAGAGCAGCTCAGCTGTTCGACTAAATGCCTGTAACTAACTGCTATACCTAGATAACCATGTTTTAAATGCACCTACAATTTCCAAATCCCTCAATGAAAATGCAGGCTTTGAACATCGACCAAGGTCTAAAACTGGGTAGACTTAAACCTTGGTTACCTCACGTGCAATCAAAAGACGCTGGATATCAGACGCTCCTTCATAAATCTGGCTCACACGGACGTCCCGATAAATTCGTTCAACAGGAAAATCTGAAACATAGCCATAACCACCATGAATTTGAATCGCATCAGAACAAACTCGCTCCGCCATAGTTGAGGCAAACAGTTTGGCCATAGAAGCTTCTTTTAAACATGGCGAACCTGCATCCTTCAAAGCGGCTGCATGGAAAATTAACTGACGTGCCGCTTCAATTTGCGTCGCCATATCGGCTAAACGAAAAGCAACTGCCTGATGTTGCACAATTTCAACACCGAAGGCTTTTCGTTCATTGGCATATTCAACCGCAGCATCTAAAGCGGCACGTGCCATACCGACTGATTGCGCTGCAATACCAATACGTCCCGACTCCAAATTCGAAAGCGCAATTTTATAGCCCTCACCTTCCGCGCCTAGCAAATGATCTGCCGGAATGCGGCAGTTCTCCAAAACGATGGTTGCCGTATCTGAACAGTGCTGCCCCATCTTTTCCTCTATACGAGAGACGATATAGCCTTCGGTATCGGTTGGGACTAAAAAGCAAGAAATACCTTTCTTACCCGCAGCTTTATCTGTGACTGCAAAAACCAAAGCGACTTGCGCATGCTTACCTGTGGTAATGAATTGCTTGGTTCCATTCAGAACCCATTCATCGCCCTCACGAACGGCCTTGCACTCCAACGCACCTGCATCTGAGCCTGCTTGTGGTTCAGTGAGACAAAAACATCCCAACCACTCACCTGTGGCAAGCTTGCTTAAATATTTCTGCTTTTGTGCATCAGTTCCATAACGCTGGGTAATGCCACACGGCAGTGAGTTTTGCACACTGACAATGGTCGAAATCGCACCATCACCTGCTGCAATTTCCTCAAGTGCCACCACCAGTGAAATATAATCTAAACCCGCACCACCCCACTCAGGTGAAACAGTCATACCCAAAGCACCTAACTCACCAAGCTCTTTAAGTTCTTGCGCAGGAAACTGTGCAGTTTTGTCACGTACAGCCGCGGTTGGCTTCAGTTTTTCCTGCGAATAACTACGCAGCATATCCTGAACCATTTTCTGTTCTTCATTTAAAAGCATTAGATGTCCTTTTCTATATCAATTATATTCAGTTCAAAATTTCTACTATTTACAGCATTTGGATAGATGTGACGGCGACATGGATGTCGCCTCCGAAACTGAGATACAAGGATGTATCTTCAGTTTCGAAAAGGATTTTTGTTTCTTTTGATCCTTCAAAAGAAAATGAATACGGACACAACGCTATTTTAATTCGATTAGAAATTTGCAGCTGTACAGATCATCATTTTCTATAAAAATCTAACTTATTTAGGCTGCATACGAATCGCGCCATCTAAACGAATCACTTCACCATTCAAATAACTATTTTCAAAAATGTGCCCCACAAGCTGAGCAAACTCTTGTGGCTTTGCCAAACGCTTCGGAAATGGCACCATTTCACCCAACGCATCTTGTACATTTTGCGGCATCGCCTTCAACATTGGCGTTTCCATAATGCCTGGAGCAATGGTCATCACTCGAATTTTCTCACGTGCTAGTTCACGTGCCAGCGGTAAAGTCATCGAGACAACAGCGCCCTTAGAGGCTGCATAAGCGGTCTGGCCAATTTGTCCGTCATAGGCTGCAACCGAAGCTGTATTCACAATCACACCACGCTCTTCTTCACCAGCTTGAAGTTCATATTTCGCGATTAACTGCGCAGCAAAACGCAGCATATTAAAAGTACCTGAAACATTGATGTTTAATACTTTTTGGAATAACGCCAGCTCATGAATACCATCACGGCCCAACACTTTGGCTGAAGGCGCTACACCCGCACAGTTCACCAAACCATTCAACTGTGCATATTCCGCCTCGACTTCTTGGAAGAAACTTTGCACAGCGTGCTCATCAGTAACATCGAGGCTTTTAAACTGAGCATTTTCACCCAACTCACGCTGTAGCTCTTCACCTAAAGCTTGGTTCATATCCACCAAAATGACTTTCGCACCTTGCTCAATCAAATGACGAGCTGTTGCTGCGCCTAAACCGGATGCTCCACCCGTGACGACAAAAACCTTCCCTTGAATCTTCATTTATTTTTCCTTGTATGATTGAATGCTACGACTTAAGAAGAAATGTAAATACAGAACCCTTTAAGTACAATTTCCAAATATTGCATCTTCCATGATGGTTTTGGACAATGCTCAAAATGCACAATAAAAATATGGACGCCACTATGACTGCATCGGAACATGCAAACGCCCAGAAAGATTCCATTTCAATTGCTTTGGTACACGAAGCATTGTTTGTAGCTGAAAAGCAGGGATATGCAGTTGCTGATATTTTGAAAAATGCAGGCATCAATAGCGAATTGTTAAGTGCGACAAAAGCACGAGTCTCAGTCAATCAATATGCACATCTCTGGACTGAACTGGCCAATGTGATGAATGATGAATTTTTTGGGATGGATCGCCATGCTATGCGCCGTGGCAGCTTTCAGTTTTTATCTAAATCACTGTTACACACCACCCAGCTAGACCAAGCCATTCAACATATTTTGCAGTTTATGAATTTGGTGTTAGACGACTTTAGCAGTCAGCTCATGGTGCAAGAACATTATGCCTATATTGTGATTTATGAACGACTACAGCCCAAGCGCATGTTTAGTTACGCAACTTACATCATGCTAATTCATGCCCTAATGTGTTGGCTGGTTGGGCAACGAGTGATTTTGAATCAAATTCAACTCAAATGTGATACACCTACAGATGACATCGATTACAAAGTTCGTTTTTGTGAAAATATCCAGTATCAAATGGCTGAAAATTATATTCAGTTCGATGCAAATTATTTAAAAATGCCCATAAAACAGGACAGTAA
Organism: Acinetobacter sp. 8I-beige; assembly: GCF_902505955.1. Classification (NCBI taxonomy): domain Bacteria; kingdom Pseudomonadati; phylum Pseudomonadota; class Gammaproteobacteria; order Moraxellales; family Moraxellaceae; genus Acinetobacter; species Acinetobacter sp. 8I-beige. The sequence continues at coordinate 693,954 of NZ_LR732792.1, forward strand.
ATCGTGGTATCAATTTATTCAGCAAACCCCTCATATTTTACTGACCCGTTATAAAAACCCACATTCAACCAGTGCCCAAATTCGTCGCTATTTAATGCAAGAACCCCCGATACAGTGGCTTGAACTGTCTGAAATTGCCCATCATTTCAATATGTCTGAGGCGACCATTCAGCGTCGACTGAAAAGTGAAGGTTTCAGTTATCAACAGCTCAAAAATGATATACGCCGTGATATGGCGATTGAGCTGCTCAGCAACAGCCAAGTATCATTACAAGACATTAGCACTGAACTCAATTTTCATGATCCGAGTGCTTTCCATCGTGCTTTTAAAAAATGGACAGGCGTCAGCCCCGGCGCTTATCGTCAAAATAAAGACGCTTAACTTAGATCGATTGGTATAAGCAACTACGCGACGCCCTTGCTCTTTCCACATAACAAATAACCAACCCATACTATTCTCTCGTTAAAGTAAACCTCAACATTCTATTGTTCTGGGTTTGGTTTTGATTGGCCAAATGAAATGTCAACAGAGCTTATAAATTAAATTGAATTTTTGATGCTCATTCATCGGAAAATCAGGGGGCTGTCGCACTTTGTCACTGACTTAAAAAAATTACCTGCCATAGTGATCTCGTCATATTGTTTTACACAATATTGAATAAAAACATCATGGAGGGAACACATGAGCACCCAATTAAATAAAAATTTAATGAAAAATATCGGATGGTTATCATTACTGCTGTGTACGCAGCAAGCGATAGCAGACTCATACATTTATGTGACCAATACCACCCCTGAAACGGTATCCGTCAATGTTAATCATCATGGTACACGCACCTTAACTCAAGGGAGTCAATGGGCTCAAGAAGCCACCCAAATTGCACCTTATGAAACCAAACGTGTACTGCGTTTTAACCGTTATACTGGGGTAAAGTCAGGTCAAACTTATAATTTTGATACCGTGATTACAGGCGGTGGTTCAAGCATCACGCTGAAGCAATCTATGACTGGCACTTGGTCTGGCAGTGATATTAAACACTCTGCATCTGGCAGTGATTTCTCTGCACCATGGTTTAACGATCGTAACATTCAGCGTTTCAACACCAATTATGCAGGAAAAGCAGCGCAGACTGCTTTTAAAGCTGAGTACACTGGTGGTTATGACGACTTCCACTACACTATCCATCAAAATACCGTGCCAGAACCCGTTGTCAGCAGTGCCGATGAGTTTAAAGTTTTAACCTACAATATTTATGCTCTTCCTTTGGTGGCAAGTAAAATTGATTCGCGTTTAGAGCAACTGCCGCAAAACCTAAAAGGCTACGACGCAATCTTATTCCAAGAAACCTTTGCTTCTGGTCGTACCGCCATGTTGGCCAAATTAGCGCAGGAATATCCGTACCAAACTTATATTCCAATCGGTTCAGGTTTCAATATCTATGACAGTGGCATATTGGTTGCAAGTCGCTATCCAATTGTAAAAACGGATCATTTTATTTATCCGAGCTGTACAGGCATTGACTGTTTTGCCGATAAAGGTGTGATTTATGCTGAAATTCTCAAGAATGGCAAAGCCTATCATGTGACCTCCACGCATACCGCATCGTTTGATACCGACGCGGCACGTGATATGCGCCAGCAACAATTTAAGCAAATCCGCGCTTTGGTCGATAAGCAAAATATCCCATCATTTGATGCGGTACTCATGGGCGGTGACTTTAATGTCAACAAACTCCTGTGGCCTCAAGATTATGCGCAAATGCAAATCAACTTGAATGGTACGGTGCCAGTCAGCACAGGATATACCGAATCCACCTTCGATCCACGAGTGAATAAACTCGCGGGTGCAGGACTCACAGGCGGCTCTACCGTAGAGTATTTAGACTACGTGGTGTCATCCAATAACCACCGTCAGCCTATGCAAGCACGTAATGATGTCCGCATTCTTCGCTCGACTGCCGACCCCGTATTTATGACTTGGGACTTATCTGACCACTTCCCAGTAATGGGTCAATTCCAATACAACCCATAAGGAAGAATAATGAAGCGCTTTGGGCTTATCGCTTTGGTGCTGAGTGTATTGGTGATCGGTGTGGTGATATGGTTGGGCCTTGGCTCATCATATGCCACATCGGGTCAAACTCAGGCATCCTCACCGTCCCTTACAAAGACTGCTCAACCCAGCAGTTTGCAAGAGAAGCTTGCCGCTGCAAACAATGACGAGTCAAAAATGCAGCAACAACAGCAACAAGAATCCATCCAACAAATCATTCAACTCTTTCAAAAAAATCCGGGCAATATCACACAATTATTAAACCAGTTACAGCAAAACTGTCCCGATACCAACTGTCAAGCATTATTAAAACAGGTATTGGACGAATATCCAGATCAGCAGTTTGCTCAGACTTTAAAACAATTGATAGAACGCCTACCACTGTATGAAAAAGAAATGCAAGCTAAGACCATGTCCACACAAATGACACCGCAACAGCGTTATCAGGAGATTTGGAACTTACGTGAACAGACTTTAGGTAAGCAAGAAACACAACTCGGCTTTGCTGAAGAAAAAGAATTTGCCAGCTATCAGTTTGCTTATGGTGAGCTCTTGAGCCGCGCACCGCAAATGACGCTACAACAACGGTTGAGTGAACTTGCGCAACTACAGCAACAATATAAAAACCCGAGCAAAAATATTGATGGTCAAAGTGGTAGTTACGATAAAGCCCTTAAATTGGCTTTAATTGGCGTCACCGATCCAATACAACAGCAAGAAATTACCCAACAAATTCGTAACAGCTACTTTTCAGGCAAAGAAGCGGCGCAGTTGGCTGAACGCGAACAACAAGTCGCTCGGCAACAACAACAGATCGCCAGTTATCAATCTGAACTTGCTGCTCTCAACCAAGAAATGAACCAGCAAAAACAAAACTTAGCTGAAAGTGCATGGCAGCAGCAATATCAATTCCGTCTAGAACAACTGAGGCAAAAGCACTTTAACTAGTGGCTTAAACGTTCATCATTCTCCACATCAAACAAAGACAGCTAAAGCAAGGTGATATACCCCATGTTGCTTTAGCATGTCCTTATAAATTGCAATTCCACAATGTTTTGAGTTCGCATCAGTGATGCGTAAAATAAAGACTATTGCAGAAAAAATATTAATAAGATATTATTTTTCAATACCTTAAAAATAATTCCAATAACTTTTCAATTGAAGCCCCTCGATAGTCCGCATTGAATACTTCTTTTTGATCAAGCCGAGTCCATTGGAACAATAGTATAAAATTCAAACAGTCACTCAATTTAATAAATTTAATCTTTTCATTTACTTAACAAATCCATCTTTCATTTATCGGAATCTATTTGCAAAAAGCTCCAAAATGGATTATTTTTCAACCAATTTTAAAGCATTCTTTAATGCTTATTTTCCGGCTGTACTCCCCTGTTTAATCACCTTATTTCTTTTAAAGGTTATGACATGCTTAAAATGATTGATGTTCTCGATCAACGTCTGGTGCAAAACTTTACTCAAGCTTTGCAGTCTCCTACCCCACAATTTGAAGAGCAATTGGATCAAGGTATTCTCAATGCATCAGACCTTGAATTAAATCATGCTGTTACTGCATTTTTTAATGAAGTTAATGCAATTGAAGCCGCTCAAGCGTTGGATATTAGCGCTGACCGTATTCAAGCCCTGCAGTTAGGTGCGTCGTTTAAAGATGAACAATATCTAGCTGATCTAAAGAAAATTGTGACACTTTGTCTTGCACTTGAAACTGATGCTTTAGAGCAAGTTGAAGTGTTTGACAGCTTACAAGACTATCCTATGTAAGCTTGCAACCCCCTTAAAAAAGCGACTATTACAGTCGCTTTTTTACATTCAAAATGAATGATTTAGTTATGCAATCTTCATATAAGAAGAAATTATTCTATGCTTTTTTAAAGTTATTCTATATCGTACAATCTCTACACCCCTCGATATATTTATTAAAATTCAATCACTTAAATTAAGATCATCTACTTATTTCAATTTAATATTTTGTTATCCATTATTCTTTTTTTATTTTTCGCATACATCAGGTTAAAAGAACTCACAAATGAACTTATTTAAATAATGCAACATGAAAAACTTTAAACTACTGAGCACTTCACTGATTTTAGGTCTGATCGGTTCTTATGCCCATGCCGCTATTCCAAACACGCTCAAACTCGATTATGCCTACTACGCACCAACCAGCCTTGTGGTGAAAGAACAAAAGCTGTTAGAAAAAGCCTTACCTAAAACTGAAATTAAATGGGTATTTAGCCAAGGCAGTAATCGTTCACTGGAATATTTAAATAGTGGCAGTGTCGATTTTGCTTCAACCGCAGGGCTTGCAGCCGTACTCAGTCGTGCCAACGGCAGTCCAATCAATACCGTTTATATCCAGAGCCAACCTGAATGGACCGCTTTAGTGGTTGCTAAGAACTCCCAAATTAAAAGCCTAAAAGATTTAAAAGGAAAGAAAATTGCCGCAACAAAAGGCACAGATCCATTTCTATTTACCTTACAAGCGTTGGATACAGTGGGTCTAAATAAACGTGATGTCCAACTGGTTCATTTACAACATCCAGATGGCAAAACAGCTTTAGAACGTGGTCAAGTCGATGCTTGGGCAGGCTTAGATCCATTGATGGCATCGGCACAAGTGCAATCTGGCGCAAAACTGCTGTATCGAAATATTGGGTTTAACAGTTATAGCGTACTCAGTGTCAAAGAGTCTTTTACTCAGCAAAGTCCCGAAGCTATTGAAGCAGTGATTAAAGCTTATGAGCAAGCACGTAAATGGGCCAAAGCTAACCCAGAGAAATTGGCGGAGTTACTGGCACGCGAGTCCAAACTGCCGTTGAATGTCGCAAAATTACAATTAAGCCGTACCAACTTTGATCAAAACATTCCGTCAGCCAAACAGATTGCTGCATTACAAAAGTCTGGCGGAATTTTGAATGAAGAAGACTTAGTCCGTAAAGGCACCAATGTTAATCAAGTCGTGACTCAGTTGTTTAAACCACAATATGCACAAAAGGTTGTAAGCAAATAATGACCAAGTCAGTCGCGAGCTCTTTCACCCCTATTGTAGTGAAAAAGAGTTCCTCATTTCAGTTGAAATTGAAGGGTGTTCTCAAAGCGATCACCCTTCCAATGCTCTTACTGATTGCTTGTGAATATCTGGTTCGTGCAGGTTTTATTGAACCTTATTTATTGCCTGCTCCCAGTAGTCTGTGGCAAACCTTTCTAGATTTATGGCAGGCAGATTTATGGATGCATGTATGGACCAGTACATGGCGAGTATTTTTAGGATTTTTTATTGGGAGTGCCCTGGCTTTAATGTTTGCGATTTTGGTGGGACTCAATAAACAGGTTGAAGCGTTTTTAGAACCCAGTTTTTCAGCGATTAAATCCATACCGAGCTTGGCGTGGATTCCTCTACTTTTACTGTGGTTGGGAATTGATGAAGCATCGAAGATTACCTTGATTGCGATTGGCGCATTTTTTCCGACCTATACCAACACTGTCGCAGCGATTAAAGGGGTTGATCGCAAGCTCATCGAAGTCGCACAAGTCTATCGACTGAAGTACTGGCAACAAGTGCAACAGATTATTTTGCCTGCGGCATCGCCGGGGATCTTAACGGGACTGCGCAACAGTTTAAGTTTGGCATGGATGTTTATGATTGCCGCAGAACTCATTGCAGCAACACAAGGCATTGGCTACTTACTGAGTGATGGTCGAGAAACTTCACGTCCTGATATTGTGATCTTAGCGATTATTCTTTTAGCCGTGCTCGGAAAATTCAGTGATAGCATCATGAAAGCCATCGAGACTTGGCTACTGCGTTGGCGTGACGTATTTGGAACATAAGGTAGAAAAAATAAAAGCGCATCGAATGCGCTTTTATTTTGGAGGGAACAATGAAATTATTGTGTCCACTGCCCTAAAGTGACGCGGTCATTTCCACCATAATCTTTCACCGTACGGACTTGTTTATAACCCGCTTCTTTAAAGATTTTCTGTACAGCGTCACCTTGATCATAACCATGCTCAAGTACCACCCAACCATCAAGAGTTAAATGCTTTTTACCTTGCTGGATAATGACTTTTAAATCAGCCAAACCATGATCCGCAGCAACTAAAGCACGTTCAGGCTCAGTTGCTAAGTCTTGTATGTGAGCATCATCGGCATCGATGTACGGTGGATTCGAAACAATCACATCAAAAAACTTTCGATTTAGCGGTGCAAACCAACTGCCACACACAAAAGTCACATCATTTAAGTCATGCTTTTCTGCATTTTGCTGTGCAACGGCTAAAGTTGGCTCATAAATATCGGTAGCCGTGATGTCCCACGTGTCTCGTTCACTGGCCAATGAAAGCGCAACCGCACCCGTCCCCGTACCTAAATCGACAATGCGGGCATCTTCAGGTAAGTCTAAACGTAATACAGTTTCTACCAGTACCTCGGTATCTGGACGTGGCACTAAGGTGTCAGGAGTGACAATCAAATCTAGCGTCCAAAACGGCTGTGAACCTGTCACATAGGCCAAAGGTTCACCTGCTTCGATTCGTGCCAAGGCAGCAACATAGGCTTGCTCTTGCTCATCGGTCAGCACTTGATCTTTTTTCATAACCAAATCAAAAGAATCAATTTTGGTGATGTGTTCCAGCAACCATGCGTTCTCTTGACGTTCGTAACTCTCGGCTTCACCACGTAAAGCCAAAGCTTGGGCAATATTCATTATCCACCATTCTGCTGTGCAAGCATCGCAAGCTGATCTGCTTGATATTCACGATGTAAGCTATCTAATAGTTCAGTTAAATCACCTTCCATAACCGCGTCTAACTTGTATAAAGTTAAGTTAATACGGTGATCAGTCATACGACCTTGCGGATAGTTATAGGTACGGATACGTTCTGAACGATCACCCGAGCCGACCAAGTCACGGCGCATTTCAGAAGTTGCTGCATCAGCTGCTGCACGTTTTGCATTTTCCAAGCGTGAAGCAAGTAAAGCCATCGCTTTGGCTTTGTTTTTATGCTGCGAACGTTCTTCCTGACATTCCACCACCGTTCCTGTTGGAATGTGGGTAATACGCACAGCCGAATCGGTTTTGTTGATGTGCTGACCACCCGCACCTGAGGCACGGTAGGTATCAATACGTAAGTCTGATGCATTAATCTCGACCGTTGTATCGACATCAATTTCAGGCAAAATCGCAACGGTACACGCCGAAGTATGCACACGACCTTGAGACTCTGTTGCAGGTACACGTTGTACACGGTGCGCGCCACTTTCAAACTTCAAACGGCCGTAAACACCTTCACCATTCACCAAGCAAATGATTTCTTTATAACCACCGTGTTCGCCTTCATTTTCAGACAACACTTCAATACGCCAGCCTTGTGATTCAGCATACTTGGTGTACATGCGGTATAAGTCACCCGAGAAAATAGCAGCTTCATCACCGCCTGTTCCCGCTCGAATTTCCAAATATGCAGAGTTCGCATCATTTGGATCTTTCGGAATCATTAAGATATTTAAATCAGCTTCTAAAGACGCAATAATGGCTTTATTTTCTTTAATTTCTTCAACAGCCATTTCCTTAAAATCAGGATCTGACAGCATCGCTTCGGCCGTTTCAATATCAGCTTCAGCTTGTTTGTACTTGGTCCACACTTCTGTGATTTCGCTTAAATCACTATGTTCACGTGACAACTGACGAAAGCGTTTGTTATCCGAAATGACTTCTACATCTGCAAGTAATGCTGTTAATTCTTCGTGACGGTCAGAAAGTTGATCTAATCGTAAACGTAACGATTCTTTCATTAGGAAAATATCTCAATATAAAGGCTGCAATACAGTTTCACAGCACCAAAAAATTTGCGCTTAGTTTAACGGCTCTATCACGCAAAGAACATCTTTATTCAATCCTGAGCGACGTTTACTTTATACGCCTCAGTGGATTGATATACTTTTAAAGCGTGTTTATGCACTTACTAACGCTTAAAAAGTGCAAAACTGCTTATTTCATATACATCTTTTAAATAGGTCATTTCAGCTCAAAATTTAGAGTGTGAAATGCATCACTCCTAGGTTTATCCACATTTGCATGATTTTGGATAAATTTCATTCTGCTTATTCACATTTGTAATAAAACTGATACAAACAAGAAACCAAAGGGTTTCAATTTAGTTTTAACTCTCCACAATTAACTGGAATCTTTTTGTTACATTAGCCACATCGAAAAAAGTAAGACAGTTCAACCAATGTTGGACATGGAGAAACACATGAAACTTAATACACTCTTAATGTCAGCAACATTAGCAACGGCATCTATGTTTACTGCAACTGCATATGCAGACAGCACAACTCGAGTTGCAGCAGCCAGTGCTTTAGGTAGTGTTGCAGGGACAGCAATTGGTAAAAACATGGGCGGCACAACTGGTGCAACTATTGGCGCAGCACTCGGTGGCGCGGGTGGTGCAGCAGTTGCAAGTGACAAACGTCACCGTACTGAATCTGCTATTGGCGGTGCCATCGGTGGTGGTGCGGGCTATACCGTAGGTAAAAGCATGGGCGGCACCAATGGTGGCTACGTTGGTTCTGCATTAGGTGCAGCCGGCGGTGCAGCACTCGGCAACAAGATCTCAAAAGACAAACAATATGACTCTTACCATGGTAAAAAATGGAAGAAAAAACATAAACACCATTAATTAGCTGCATCGTAAAGATGTCATTGAAAGCACCTTCGGGTGCTTTTTTATGGCACAGATTTAGACGCAACAACACATCAGCTAAACTGGTAGAAAATACGAAGAGTCGTTACACAGCACTTACCAAAGCAACAGTTTCGATAAAGTTTTTCTTCATTATTCTTCCCACTTGTTTCGCTAAAGTGAAATCAAGACAAAATAGACATGCTCTTAGGAGTTTAAAAATGAAAATTAAATCAATTTTAATGAGTACCGTAATTGCAGCTTCAGCATTAACGATGACCACAACATATGCAGGTAATACAACCAATACTGCACTAACATCTGCATTAGGTGGTGTTGTCGGTGCCGCGATTGGTAACCAAATGGGTGGACAAACAGGCGCGATGATTGGTTCTGCCATTGGTGGTGGTGCAGGTGCAGCTGCTTCAGCCAACAAACGTGACCGTAATGGTGCAATCATTGGTGGAGCACTCGGTGGTGCTGGTGGTTATACCGTAGGTAAAAACATGGGCGGTACCAATGGTGGGTATATTGGCGCAGGTCTAGGTTCAGCGGGTGGTGCAGTTCTGGGTAAAAAAGTCTCTGAAGACCGTCGTTACGATGATGAATATGACCGCCGTTACGATGAGCGTTACGATCGTCGTTATGACAACCGCGGCTACCGTAACAGCAATTATAAATATAATGGTCGTGACTATCGTGGTGACAATGGCCGTCACTTGGGCTGGTACAAAAACGGGAAACGTTAAGCACCGCATAAAACATTCTCAAATAAAAGAGCACCTTCGGGTGCTCTTTGTTTATCTGACAACTACACTTAAGAAAGACACTGTATCGTTCCTGCGATGCAGTTGCTTACTTCTTTTTGCTTTAAACGCATGTGTGGCTAGTGCGGTTCAACGATGTTGAATAGATATTTAGTTTCATTTTTAAATCAAAACCTTATATAAAACAACCAGAATATCGAATAAAATCGATATACAAAATAACAGTTATATCGTATTATTTCGATATATAAAGCAAAACTGAGAAGTAGAATGCGCACGTTGTCCGAGACTCAATTTTCTATTTTAGAATTAGCTCCTGTCCGCGAAGATCAAACTGTACAAATCACTCTACAGCATAGCTTAAAATTGGCCCAACAAGCTGAGCGTTTAGGCTATAGCCGACTTTGGCTTGCAGAACATCATAATATGGATGGTATTGCCAGCTCTGCAACTGCGGTGCTACTCGGCTATTTACTCGCAAATACCTCAACCTTAAAAGTGGGTTCTGGCGGTATCATGCTCCCAAACCATGCCCCGCTGATCGTGGCAGAGCAATTCGGTACGCTTGCGACACTCTATCCAAACCGGATCGAATTAGGTTTAGGTCGAGCACCGGGTACAGACCAAGTGACCATGCGCGCACTTCGCCGTGGCCGTCAAGAAACTGAAGATCAGTTCCCACAAGATGTCTTAGAAATTTTGCATTACTTTAAAGATGCTGAGCCGAATCAGCGCATCATTGCAACTCCGGGGCAAGGGACACATGTGCCTGTATGGCTACTCGGTTCAAGTTTATTTAGTGCACAACTGGCTGCAAAACTCGGACTTCCCTACTCTTTTGCATCACACTTTGCACCGCGTATGCTGAAACAAGCGATTCAGCTCTATCGTGAAAACTTTGAACCCTCTGAATACTTATCGAAACCTTATGTGTCTATGGGTGTCCCGACAGTCGTTGCTGAAACTGATGCTGAAGCTGAATATCTAGCGACCAGTGCCTACCAACGGGTTTTAGGTCTCATGCGCGGTCAAAGTTTAAAGTTAAAAGCACCGATTGCCAGCATGGACGGTCTATGGTCACCTGCGGAAAAAATGTCGGTAGACAGTTTTTATGCCATGGCGCAAATCGGTTCCAATGGCACAGTGAAAGAAGGTTTGAAACAACTTCTTTTAGAATATGATGTCGATGAATTTATTTTCACCTGTGACATCTATGACACGGACAAACGTTTAGAAAACTTTGAACGTCTCATGCAGATCAAAAACAGCTAAGTCCATATAAATCTGTTCGCCTTATGCGTATTAATACATACCCATAAGGCGACGTGTATAAATGAATAACTAAAATCTCAGCCGATACCTAAAAAATCCTAAAAACCGTGCAAAAACTGCTGCTATGTCTAGACTAAAGTTAGCGTGACTGCTCAGACAATTTATCACTTTGCCTTTTTAGAGCAAAAGCACTAAAAATAATAAATTAAGGAAAGACGATAAAAAACAATATAAGGATCGAGCATGGTCAATTTGCATTCAACAGACAACGTATCTGGTTTATTTCAAAACCATCCCGAATATTTTCAGCATTTTAAAGGGCAACTGATTCCCTCATCAGAAATTAAACAACATACTTTTGCTGAGCAACGTGTCGCAATTATTGGCACTAACCAGCATACAGTAACTGCCCTCGAATCGATTTGTCAGGTCGCTCAATCGGTCTATGTTTTTCAAAATGCGCCACAATTTATCTTACCAAAAACAGAGCGCGGAATTCAGCGCTTAATCCAACATCCACTGGTTATTAAGAACCGACGCCTATTTAATACACGCATCAAATGCCTACTGGCTTTACGCTTTTTAGAAACCCAAGTTCAAGACCCATGGCTTAGACACCAACTAAAACCTAACTCCGCTGCCGATAAACTTAAATTTTTTAAGTCCGATCATTATTATCATGCCCTACAGCGTGACAACTGTAAGCTAATCACTTGGCCAATAGTCAAAATTCGTGAACATGATATTCAAAGTTTAGATGGGGCTGAATATCCAGTCGATGTGATCATTACCACCTATAGCCATTAACCGTATAGGGTAAGTTTTACCCACTTACCCGTTGTTTATTTCATCACACCTGTATATTGATAACCTGTATTTGAACGCTGATAACGTAAGTACTTTCCAGTCGGGCGGCTGTTATGATCTAATAAAGTGATATCAATCTTGTTTAAGTCTTTTGAAACACGAATATATGAACCGCGCCGCTCTTCGTCATAGTGACAGTCATAATCTACTTCAATCGAACTTAATTGCTTGTTCTTGGTCTGGAAAACTGGTGTTGCTGTCAAAGCTTGGGCGTGCATTTTAAAGGCTTGAATTTGATAGAGACCGTGACAACTATCGCCTTTGTAATAACTTTGAATCAGATAAATCGGCTGTGCACCCCATTTCACTTGATCAATCTTTAAAATATAGCCTGTTTCTAAAGGCTGAAGTTTAGTGGACTTGCTCGATTTCATCTGCACATAGGATGAAAATTCACCCATAGTACCGCCACCGCCTACATCAAAGGTATAGAATTTAAGCAGTTGGTCCGGTGAGGCATTAATCTTTAGTCTAAGATTTTCAGTCAATTTGGGGAAAGAATAAGCATAACTTTCTGCATTTTCACGGATTAAATCAACCACATCATTTTCGATCTGTTGATTCACTGCATAAAAATCTAGCGCTGCATATTTTTGATTAATCGCCTGCTCAGCCTGTTGAATTGATATATTTTGCGCATATAAAGCCATATTAAAATAAGTAAAACAAAATACACCTAATAGACATTTCGATATTATTTTCATTTGATCTAATCTGTATTTTTGTATTGATCAATATTATAAAGCATCATCAATATGACGCCTTATAATGTAATGACAATATCAACCAATGCGACGTTTTAGACCCGTCATTTGCAGTACACGAGTTGAAATTTCTTCAATCGACATTTCCGAGACATTTAAGTATTTAATCCCTTCAGAGATATAAATCCCTTCAATTGCGCGAAGCTCCATTTGACACTGGCTGAAGCTTGCATAACGGCTATTGGCTTTACGTTCAGAGCGAATAGCAACAAGACGCTCCGCATCAATCATCAAACCAAAAAGCTTCTGTTTATGCGCGCGAAGTACCGCAGGTAAACGGTTGTCATCCAAGTCTTCTTCAGTTAAAGGATAGTTTGCAACACGAATACCAAACTGTAATGACAAATAAATTGACGTCGGTGTTTTACCCGAACGTGACACCCCAATCAGAATCAGATCGGCCTTGTCATAGTGGCGTGTACGTGCACCGTCATCGTTATCTAAAGCAAAATGCACCGCATCAATACGTGCTTTATAAGACTCCGAATCGGTCACCGCATGGGTCTGTCCGACTAAAGTTGTAGGCGGCGTTCCTAGTTCTTCAGACAATTTACTAATAAGCCCTTCAAATACATCAAGATTTATAGCATTTGCAGTATTAATAATGTCACGCACGTACGGGTCGACTAAAGTGTCAAAAACCAGTGGCTTTTGTCCGTCTTGTTGTGCCCTTAAATTGATCTCAGCAACGACATTTGTAGCAGCTTCTTCAGAGCTAATATAAGGAATAATATGAATGTCAAAGTCAACATTTGGAAACTGCGCCAATAGCGAGTGCCCAAGGGTTTCAGCGGTAATTGCAGTACCATCAGATACAAAAAAAACACTCCGCTTAAATTGTTTACTTCCCGACATTAAAATTCTCCTCAAAAATTTGTCTTAGTGCTATATAATCTTTATAGTAAACCGATCTTACATGACTGTCGCTTAGTAAAATCAAAAAGCTAAGTAGATTTGTTATAATCTGATGCCAAGATAGTGATTAAATACTGCAAAAGTGGAGTAACAACTTTGGAAGCGCGCGTAATTGGTCTAGAAAAATTAGGGAAACACGACGTTGAACTTGTAGGTGGGAAAAACTCATCTTTAGGTGAAATGATCAGCCACCTATCAAATGCAGGTGTATCTGTACCAGGTGGCTTTGCTACTACAGCTCAAGCATATCGTGAATTTCTCGAGCAAAGTGGCCTAAACGCTAAAATCAATGCAGAGTTAAAAGTCCTCAATGTTGATGATGTAAATGCTCTTGCTGAAACAGGCGCGAAAATTCGCCAATGGATTGTAGATACTCCACTTACGGCAGAACTCGAACAAGAAGTTCGTAAAGCATTTGCAGAGCTTTCAAACGGCAACCCAGACATCGCGGTTGCCGTTCGTTCTTCTGCGACAGCAGAAGATTTACCAGATGCTTCTTTTGCAGGCCAACAAGAAACCTTCTTAAACATTCGCGGTATCGACAACGTATTGATCGCGATCAAAGAAGTCTTTGCATCACTGTATAATGACCGTGCAATCTCTTACCGCGTACACCAAAACTTTGCGCATGATGTTGTGGCTTTATCTGCTGGTATTCAGCGTATGGTCCGCTCTGAAACTGGTGCAGCGGGTGTAATGTTTACACTCGACACTGAATCAGGTTTCCGTGACGTAGTCTTCATCACTGCATCTTATGGTTTGGGTGAAATGGTCGTTCAAGGTGCTGTAAACCCTGACGAATTTTACCTCTCTAAACCCCTTTTAAATGCAGGCAAGCACGCTGTCCTCCGTCGTAATCTGGGTTCTAAACACCAAAAAATGATTTATGGCGAAGAAGCTTCTGCAGGTAAATCAGTTGTTGTGGTTGATGTTGAAAAACAAGAGCGTCAACAATTCGCATTAAACGACCACGAACTACAAGAACTTGCAAAACAAGCGCTGATCATTGAAAACCATTATGGTTCTCCAATGGACATCGAGTGGGCAAAAGATGGCGATGACGGTCAAATTTATATCGTTCAAGCGCGCCCTGAAACAGTGAAGAGCCGTGAAAACGTCGGCACTATGGAACGCTACCTTTTAAAACAAAAAGGCACAGTGATTTGTGAAGGTCGTTCAATCGGTCAACGTATTGGTTCTGGTAAAGTCCGTATTGTTACGTCTATTAAAGAAATGGACAAAGTACAAGACGGTGACGTGCTTGTATCTGACATGACAGACCCAGACTGGGAACCAGTCATGAAACGTGCTGCTGCAATTGTCACTAACCGTGGTGGTCGTACTTGTCACGCAGCGATTATTGCACGTGAACTGGGTGTTCCAGCAATCGTCGGTTGTGGTAATGCAACTGAAGTTCTAGTAGACGGTCAGGAAGTGACTGTTTCATGTGCTGAAGGTGATACAGGTTTCATCTACGAAGGTTCTTTAGATTTTGAGATTCAAACCAATTCAATCGAATCTATGCCAGAGCTTCCGTTCAAAGTAATGATGAACGTCGGTAACCCTGACCGCGCATTTGACTTTGCACAAATTCCAAATGAAGGGATTGGCCTTGCACGTCTTGAGTTCATCATTAACCGTATGATCGGTGTCCATCCTAAAGCATTGTTGAACATTGATAGCTTGCCACGTGAAACACGTGCTGCGGTCATGGCGCGTACTGCGGGTTATGCATCGCCAATCGAATTCTATGTTGAAAAACTGGTTGAAGGTATTTCTACCCTTGCTGCAGCATTTGCAGACAAACCTGTGATCGTTCGTATGTCTGACTTTAAGTCAAATGAATACGCAAACTTGATCGGTGGTAAATTATACGAACCTGAAGAAGAAAACCCAATGTTGGGCTTCCGTGGTGCAAGCCGTTATGTGTCTGACAACTTCCGTGACTGCTTCGAATTAGAATGCCGCGCGTTGAAAAAAGCACGTGACGAAATGGGCTTAACCAATATTCAAATCATGATTCCTTTCGTACGTACTGTACATGAAGCAAAACGTGTAATTGAATTATTGGCATTAAATGGTTTGAAACGTGGTGAAAATGGTCTGAAAGTGATCATGATGTGTGAGTTACCAACAAACGCATTATTGGCTGAACAGTTCCTTGAACACTTCGATGGCTTCTCTATCGGTTCAAACGACTTAACTCAGTTAACGCTTGGTCTAGACCGTGACTCTGGTATTGTATCTCACCTATTTGATGAACGTGATCCAGCAGTAAAAGCACTGCTTTCTATGGCAATTCATGCATGCCGTAAAGCAGGCAAATATGTGGGCATCTGTGGTCAAGGCCCATCAGATCACCCAGATCTTGCGCAATGGCTGATGGAACAAGGTATCGAATCTGTATCACTTAACCCTGACTCAGTATTAGACACTTGGTTCTTCCTTGCTGAAGAGAAAGTTCAAAAAGCTTAACTTTTTGATCCGATAAAAAAGACCCTTTCAAGGGTCTTTTTTTATATCCACTCTTTCAACGCATTCGCATTGAACAAACGTTTTTATACAAAAACTTAGACTAAGTCTGGCATTCATGCATCAACATCTTGATTGAGAAGAAATCGCATTACGATAAAGCTAGAAGAAGCAGCATAATCCTTGCTACACTGTCCTGCATTTTGTGTAGTTTTGGTTAATTCCAGCTTGAAATTCTCTAGACTATCCGCATGTTTTACCATAGATTTTTTATTTGTTTTTCATCTGAAACAAATACATTTATTATTTGAATATCCCAACTTATATTTTGAGATTAAGTTTATATGCAGATTTACTTGGCACGAAATAATCAACAAGCCGGTCCATATACCTTAGAGCAATTGAATCAGATGCTCGCAAGCCAACAAGTTTTATTGACGGATTTAGTTTGGCATCAGGGTATGCCTGAATGGAAAGCTTTAGGTGAACTCACCCAAGGAAAACTGGCGTATGAACCTGTAGGTTATCAACCTCAGCCCCCTATTACTGAGCCAATACATACGCCAAATCAATTTTCACAGCCAAACCGCACAGCGGCGAAAGTTGCTCAACCTGAACTGGCATCAATAGGCACACGTGTCTTAGCCAAAGTCATTGATTTACTTCTTTGGCTCCCCGCCGCTGCTATTCCCTCGTTCTTTTTACAAGCAGATAAATTTGGTGAACTCACTGAAATTCAGCAAAAAATGCAAGCGGCTACTACAGCAACTCAGGCCAGTGAACTACAAGCACAACTGTTCAGTTTGATTCCTACTGAAGCATGGACCACCATGGGAATTTACCTGCTGATTATGCTCGGTATTCAGGCCTTTTTCTTGGCGAAAAGTGGTCAAAGTATTGGCAAAAAACTTACGAAGATTAAAATTGTAGACGTTGAAACCAACGAAAAAGTCAGCCTTTTGCGTGTATTCACATTACGCAGCGTTGTCTTTATTGTGCTCAATATGCTATTCATGCCGTTTATTACCATCATCGATCACGTCTTTGGTTTAACTTCAAAGCGTCAAACTTTGCACGATAAGCTGGCGAAAACCAAGGTCATTAAGCAGTAATTTGACCATATTTAAGCTGAGGTTTGGCGCACCTCAGTTTTCCTCAGTTTATTGATATTCAAAATAAATCCATAAATAAATTATAAAATTCCGAGTGAAGAAATCGGTTTTTATAACAGTCATTTAAAGCATCTTTACGTATAGCTTAGTTTGTCGATATGAGGCATAATGCCCTACAACGTAGCGGTGTCTTATGATTGAGAAGTGTTTTTAGACTTAAAAAGAAACTTTTCAATCATGCGACACTTTAATCGCTATCCCAATTTTATTAGGGAATGGGACTCTTCACCGAGGTTGTAAAATGAGACAAACGATTTTAGCTGTATTGTCTTTATCTGCGATCGCCGCGCTCTTAACTGGGTGTGGTGGTGATATGGTACTTCTAAACTCAAAAGGTCCAGTTGCACAAGGTCAATCTGACTTAATGATGACTGCGATCTATTTAATGCTATTGGTGGTTATTCCATCAGTCGTAATGGCATTATGGTTTGGTTGGAAATATCGCGCGTCGAATAAAGATGCAGACTATAAACCTACATGGGCACACTCTACTGCAATTGAAATTGTAGTTTGGGGTATTCCTGTCATTATTATTGGTATTCTGGCTTGGTTAACTTGGTGGGGTTCACACAAGTATGACCCTTACCGCCCACTCGAATCTGATAAAGCACCTGTAAATATTCAAGTCATTGCAGAACAGTTTAAATGGATCTTCATTTACCCTGATCTTAACATTGCGACGGTTAACGAAATTCGTTTCCCTGAAAAAACTCCAGTTGCACTTAAAATTACCTCTAACTTCACGATGAACTCGTTCTTCATCCCTGCGTTAGGTGGTCAAATTTATGCAATGGCAGGCATGCAAACGCACTTGAATTTGTTAGCAGATGGAACTAGCCCAGCTGAAGGCTACCGCGGTTTCTCTTCGAACTATTCAGGCTACGGCTTCTCGCAAATGCGCTTCCGTGCTCACTCTGTAACTGACGCTCAATTCGCTGAATGGGTTGCTGCAGTTAAAGCAGGTAACGGTACAAGCATTAATCCTAAAGCTGTACAAAAAACAATTTTAGATCAAGCTGAATTTGAGTCTTTACGTGACGGTAACCGTGGTAAACACCAAATTGAAGTTTTGATTTCAAAAGCAAAAACTCCTGAAGAGAAGGCTGCTGCTGAGGCAATGAAGCCTTATCCAACTAAGCCACACCCTGTGACTTACTACTCTTCTGTAGAGGAAGGCTTGTTTAAGTCAGTCATCAGCAAATATATGAGCAACTATCACGGTGCTGATCACTCAGCGACTGCGGGTGCTCACGGGGCTGCTTCATCTGAAGCGCATGCCGCTGTTGAACCTGCTTCATCAGTTGTAGGGGAATAAGACATGAGCTTCTTAGGTAAGTTAGGTCCGGACGTTATTCCGCACGATCCAATTGTACTGGTCACAGTTGCAATGATGATCTTAGGTGGTATCGCAGTTGTTGCTGGTATTACCTACTTTAAAAAATGGGGCTACTTGTGGAACGAATGGTTCACATCAGTCGACCATAAAAAAATTGGTATCATGTATCTTTTCGTATCGATCATCATGCTTTTGCGTGGTTTCGCCGATGCGATTATGATGCGTCTTCAACTGTTCCTTGTAAAAGGTGGCGGTGAAGGTTATTTACACCCAGAACACTACGATCAGATCTTCACCGCACACGGTGTAATCATGATCTTCTTCGTAGCAATGGGTCTAGTTGTTGGCTTAATGAACATCTCTGTACCACTTCAAATTGGTGCACGTGACGTTGCCTTCCCATTATTAAACTCTCTAAGCTTCTGGTTATTTGCTGGTGCTGCAGGCTTAATGATGGCATCTCTTGCAATTGGTGAATTCGCTGCAACAGGTTGGATGGCTTATCCTCCTCTTTCAGGTATCGAATACTCTCCGGGTGTGGGTGTGGACTACTATATCTGGGCACTTCAGATTTCAGGTTTAGGTACGCTATTAACAGGTGTTAACTTCTTCGTTACCATCATTAAAATGCGCGCGCCTGGTATGTCACTTATGGACATGCCGATCTTTACTTGGACATCTTTGTGTACAGCTGTATTGATCATTGCGTCATTCCCAGTGTTAACAGCAACAATTGCAATGTTAACGCTTGACCGTTACTTCGGTTTCCACTTCTTTACAAATGACATGGGTGGTAGCCCAATGTTGTATGTAAACTTGATTTGGACATGGGGTCACCCAGAAGTTTACATCTTAGTATTACCAGCATTTGGTATTTACTCTGAAGTTGTATCAACGTTCTCTCGTAAAACGTTGTTCGGTTACAAATCAATGGTGTATGCAACAATTGCGATCACAGTACTTGCGTTCGTAGTATGGCTTCACCACTTCTTCACCATGGGTGCTGGTGCGAACGTGAACGCGTTCTTCGGTATCATGACCATGGTTATTGCGATTCCTACTGGTGTGAAAATCTTCTCTTGGTTATTCACGATGTATAAGGGTCGTATCACCTTCACTACTCCTATGTTATGGACGCTTGGCTTCCTTGTAACATTCGGTATTGGCGGTTTAACTGGTGTATTAATGGCTGTTCCACCTGCGGACTTCCTTGTACACAACTCATTGTTCTTGATTGCTCACTTCCATAACGTAATTATCGGTGGTGTGGTGTTTGGTATGTTTGCCGGCATCATTTTCTACTGGCCGAAAATGTTTGGTTGGAAGCTCAATGAAGCATGGGGTAAAGCTGCGTTCTGGTTCTGGTTCTTCGGTTTCTACTTCGCATTCATGCCACTTTATATCCTTGGTTTCATGGGTATGACTCGTCGTTTGAATACATATGACAACCCTGAATGGGATCCGTACATTGCTATTGCATTCTTCGGTTCTGTGTTAGTCGCGATTGGTATTGCATGTTTCGTTATGCAGATTGTTGTTGGTTACTTACAACGCAACGACAACCTCGACCTTACAGGCGATCCATGGGATGGTCGTACACTTGAATGGGCGACTTCGTCTCCTGCTCCGTTCTACAACTTTGCTCACCTTCCAACAATCAATGGTATTGATACGTTCTGGAATGACAAAGAGAATGGCGTAGCATATGCGAAACCGACTTCATACGAAGACATTCATATGCCAACGAATCGTGCTGCTGGTGTTGTGATTGCCATGTTCATTACTGTTATGGGCTTTGGTTTAATCTGGCATATCTGGTGGTTAGTTGTTGTGATGTTCATCGCTGCTATTATCAGCTTCATCGCATCTTCGTTTACGAAGAAAGTGGACTACTATGTTCCTGCTGCTGAAGTTGAGCGTATTGAAAATGAACGTTACGCGATTCTTGAAAAACATTTGAAGAAGGACTAAGACAATGGCTGACGTACTTCATCACGAAAACCACGGACACGATGAGCATCATCACCACGATGATACTGACATCACCGTCTTTGGTTTTTGGACTTATTTGATGAGTGACTTGATTCTATTCGGTACACTCTTCATTGCATTCGCTGTTTTAAGTAGCCATGTGCCTATGGGTACACCAAGTGCAAAAGAATTATTCGGTGAGTCTTTAGGTTTCGTTTTAACTGAAACTTTCGCTCTCTTGATCTCTTCTGTAACTTTTGGTTTTGCGGTTCTTGCTGCATACAAAAAGAACGTCAACCAAGTTTTAACTTGGTTAGCGATCACTTGGTTATTCGGTGCTTCATTCATCGGCATGGAACTATATGAGTTTAATCACTTAGTTCATGCTGGCCACGGTCCAAGCGTAAGTGCGTTTTTATCGTCGTTCTTTACTTTAGTAGGTACGCACGGTATTCACGTAACTTCAGGTTTGGTATGGATGATCATTTTGATGATTCAGATCAAGAAAAATGGTTTGACTCTTCCAAACACTCGTCGTCTTGCTTGCCTAAGCTTGTTCTGGCACTTCCTTGACATCGTTTGGATCTGTGTATTCAGCGTAGTTTACTTGATGGGAGTTCTATAATGAGTCACGATCATAACTCAGCTGGTGCTTCACACGGTAACACCAAGCAATACACGATCGGCTTTATCCTTTCAGTTATCCTGACCGTAATTCCATTCGGTATGGTAATGGCGGGTGGTTTTGGTCGCGGTATTGTTATGGCGGTTATCGCAATTACAGCGGTTGCTCAGGTTCTAGTTCAATTAGTTTACTTCTTGCACATGAACTCATCTTCAGAGCAACGTTGGAACGTGATTGCATTTATCTATACAGTACTTTGTATTGCTGTACTTCTAGTCGGCTCTGTATGGATTATGAACTACTTACACTACAACATGATGATCTAAACTGATCGTCATGTTGAAAAAGTATTTATTCCTGACTAAACCAGGAATTCTCTTTGGTAACTTCGTTACCACTCTGGGCGGCTTCTTTTTAGCCGCTCAGGGGTCTGTAGATTTCCTCCTCCTTCTCATCACCCTACTCGGTACAACACTGGTTGTTGCTTCTGGCTGTGTCGTCAATAACGTCATTGATCAAGATATTGATCAAAAGATGGAACGGACGATGAACCGTGCATTAGTTAAAAAAACCATCAGTCCTTCCGTAGCTTTGGCATTTTCTGCTGCGCTTGGAATATTAGGTTTCGCCCTGCTCTGGTTCTTTGTTAATGCTTATGCCTTTGGCTTTGCTGTACTTGGTTTTGTGGTTTATGTGATTTTTTATAGTCTATGGAGCAAACGCACATCCATTCACCAAACCGTGATTGGAAGTATTTCTGGTGCTAGTCCACCAGTGATCGGCTATACAGCTGTGACCAATGAATTTGATGTTGCCGCATTGTTGCTTTTCTTAGCATATGCACTTTGGCAAATGCCTCATTCATGGGGAATTGCGGTATACCGCTTTGACGACTATAAAAATGCAGGCATTCCAATTTTACCTGTAGCACGTTCAATTTTCCGCACGAAAGTTGAAAGCTTGATTTATGTCTTGCTGTTTGCTGCGGTGTTAAATGGTTTGTATTGTTTTGGCTATACCAATATGTTTTTTCTTATCACCTTTAATGCACTCTGTGCTTATTGGGTATATTTATCAATCATTGGTTTTAAAGCTGAAAATGATCAGGTTTGGGCAAAACGCTATTTCTTATATTCAGTGATTTTAATTACTGCATTAAGTTTTAGTTTTAGTTTTAGCTATGTCTCACCTGCGCCACATTTGCCGCTGTTTTAAAAAAGATAGAGTTCTCTCTATCTTTTTTATTTCAACTTATTCAATATTTAAGTCTAGTCTTTAAATTGTTACCATAGCAGACACAACAATAACTCATGCTCTGCAATGAAAATGCCATCACAATTTTTTAAAAAATCTATTTTTATTAGTCTCTTCCCTATCACTCTTGCTTATAGCACGCACAGTTTTTCTGGTTTCGATGTTTCTTGCTACCCATCGACCAACATTCAAACCAATGCTTATACAGCCTGTGACAATTTGCCTGCGCTAACGCCCGCCAATGACAACCAAACTAATATGCTTCTACTCCTGAGCGACATGGGTTTGGCCAAGTTGAATTTTTAATCAGCCAAATAGTCCACTTTGGGAAAATGAATATAGCAACGTACCATTTGCGGCTAAAACATTGTTTGAAAGCGTAACCAATAAACGACCGAATGCCCGATTAAAACCAAGCAATGTAAATACACCCTACCAAGAACATTGCAGTAGTCTAGACAATGGTGCGGATCAATATACCCAGCAGGTGAAAGCCGACAAAAATCTCAGCAAAGCGGAAAAAGATTTACTGATTCAAGAAAGACAAAATATCTCGGCCTGTGACCGTGATCTTGCCCTCATCCAAGTCAACTCGAACTGGTCTATACAAGCACGTCAGTATGCGTCTTATTTAAATGCAACCATTGCCTTTTATAATAGTAACTTTTCCATAGCTACTAAAATTTACTCAGTATTAACTACGGTTGATCAGCCTTGGATCAAAGAAACATCGCAATATATGCTGATTCGTAGCAGCCTCAATGAAAGCTATCAGTCGGGTGTCGGTGAATATGGTGACTTAAAAATCGATAAAGTAGATCAGGCTTTACTCAAAAACACCTATGAGCATATCACTACCTACTTCAAACGCTTTCCTGAGGGAAAATATGCAGCAAGTGCACGCGGTTTACTACGTCGTTGTTATTGGCTGAGTGGAAATACAGAACTCCTGACCAACGAACTCGCATGGCAAATCAATCATCCTGATTCCAAATACTATAATTTAGAGCTCGATAATCTAGTCTTTGAAATGGATCGCCATATTTTTCAAAGCCGCTCATTCAATGCAAAAAATCTAAAAGATCCCTTCTTTCTGATCATTTCAGATTTAATGCAAATGCGTCAGGCAACATCGGCAGAAGATAAAGTCTTAAGTTGGTCTGAACTCAACAACCAAAAAACACTATTTAAGAGTCAGCCAGAACTGTTCCAATACCTACAAGCCAATCACTTATTCTTTGTGCAGAACAAACCAACTGAAGCTTTAAAATATTTGCCAGAACATTCCTCTAATTCAATCGATAGTTACCTTCAACTCAGTCAAATATTGTTAAAAGGTCGTATTTTAGAAAAACTCGGACAAACTCAAAATGCACAGCAGTATTGGGAAGGTCAACTTAGTCAATCAAAATCCATTGAACAGCGTGGCTTATTTGAGCTAATGTTGTATCCATATTATGCTCAGCAGCAAAGTGCAAACGTATTCATCGGTTCAGATGCTAAAATCAAGCAAGCTTCATTGCAAAAAAGCTTTATTGAAAATGAAGCCAATGAAAAAAGCTTAATGCAAATTGTCCAGAGCAAAGCATCGAATACAGATCAAAAAAATTTAGC
The DNA here is from genome assembly GCF_902505955.1 of Acinetobacter sp. 8I-beige. Lineage (NCBI taxonomy): Bacteria > Pseudomonadati > Pseudomonadota > Gammaproteobacteria > Moraxellales > Moraxellaceae > Acinetobacter > Acinetobacter sp. 8I-beige. Next base: position 717,738 of record NZ_LR732792.1, read on the forward strand.
TTTATTTAAAACTTTGCAAAAATCATTGGTACATCAGAACTTTAAACTGTTTAATCAAGCCTTTTTACTACTACCACAAGATGCCGAGAAGTATAAATATGACTCAGAAACATATAAAAATTATAAAAACCAACCGCCTTTCAGTGATTTCATCTGGGCTGGAACAAAAATCACGCCACAAATGCAATGCCCTGACTTATTCAGTCTGACTCAAAAACTTGAAAATTCACCTCAAGATTTAAAACTCCGACTTTGTTTGGGCGAATATGTGCGCTCGCCTCAAGGCTACAACATAAGCTATGTCACCGCTTTAGAAAAAGAAACTGCTCGCTTCCAAGGTGCAATTTTTACCCGTGGCCAAGTGTATAAAGACATCATCAAATCCAGTTCTGTAGCCGATTTAAAAGCTTATGCTCTTTATCGCTCAATCATGTGTTATTCACCAAGCGGGGTGAATGACTGTCAGGATGCAGAAGTTGAAAAATCTACCCGTAAACAATGGTTCGACCACATTAAACGTGACTATCCAACTACCGCTTGGGCACAATCTTTAAAGTATTATTGGTAAAACGTATATGTTGAAGCAGATTTTTTCAGTTGTTATAACGTTGATCTGTATGCTGAGCATCATAGCTTGTCAGCCGAGTCAGTCAGCTTCAACATCTAGTCGGGTAAATGCCGAAGACTATGATGCGTTTTGGATTTGGGGCAATATTTCATCTGCCCCTTATCTCAAAGCGGCTAAAGAACTTTATATTTTACAAGGTGAAATCCGTTTAGATTCCCAAACACATCACTCTAAGCTCATACCGCAAGGCGTAAGCGTCTTAAAAATTCCTCAGCAAAAGGTGTGGCTGGTTTTTCGTAATTATCATTTAGACTGGCAAGGCCAAGAGCTTACACACATTCTACAACGCGTTCAGCAATGGGAAAATGCAGGGAATCATATTCAAGGCATACAAATTGATTTCGATGCCAAAACCAAACACATTCACCAATATGCCCTATTCTTAAGTCAATTAAGAAAACAATTGCCTCAGCACTATCAACTCAGTATCACGGGTTTAATGGACTGGGCCAATGTTACAAATCAGGAGACTTTAAACCTCCTGAATAACACCATCGATGAGTTGGTCATTCAAACCTATCAAGGTTCAACCACCATACCCAACTATGCAGCTTATCTAAAAAAAGTTTCAGTACTGAAACTACCTTATAAAATTGGCATCGTTCAACACGGTGAGTGGCATAGACCGCCAAAGCTTGAAAATGATACAAACTTTAAAGGCTATGTTGTCTTCCTTTTACGCTCAAAACCTCAAAATAATTAGGGCTTTTTAAGAGAAGTTCTTGAATTTGGCGAGCAAAGTCTCTAAAATTCCCCCTTCGCATCTAATGCGACACAACCTTGGTTGTGACTCCTTGCTTCTAACAACTTTTTTGTTAGGGGCTGTTTAAACCGTAAGGAGCTGACAATGCGTCATTACGAAATCGTACTTTTAGTACACCCTGATCAAAGCGATCAAGTCGTTGGTATGGTAGAACGCTACCTAACTCACATCAAAGAAGCTGAAGGTCAAATTCACCGTCTTGAAGACTGGGGCCGTCGTCAATTGGCTTACCCAATTAACAAGATCCACAAAGCTCACTACATTCTTATGAATGTTGAGTGTGGTCAAACTACTCTTGATGAGTTAGAAGAATTGTTCCGTTACAACGATGCAATTATTCGTAGCCTTATCATCCGTCGTGAGAACGCTATCACTGAAGAGTCACTATTGGCTAAGAGTGCTGAAGAAAAACGTGCGCGTAAAGCTCAACGTGAAGAAGCACAACAAGCTCAAGACTCTGCTGAAGCATAAGGAGAACATCAATGGCACGTTTTTACCGTCGTCGCAAGTTCTGCCGCTTTACAGCTGAGAACGTTACGTACATCGACTACAAAGATATCGACACTTTAAAACAGTACATCACTGAAAACGGCAAGATTGTTCCTAGCCGTATTACAGGTACTAAAGCTCGTTACCAACGTCAATTAGCGCTTGCTATTAAACAAGCTCGCTACTTGTCTTTGATCCCTTACACTGACAATCATAAGTGAGGTTGAGCTGTGGATATTATCTTATTACAACGCATTAAAAACCTTGGTAAATTAGGCGATAAAGTTTCAGTTAAAGCTGGTTACGGCCGCAACTACCTTATCCCTCAAGGTCAAGCAGTAGCAGCTACTGAAGCTAACACTGCTGCTTTTGAAGCTCGTCGCGCTGAACTTGAGAAAGCTGAAGCTGATGTTTTAGCTGCTGCTCAAGCACGTGCTAGCCAATTAGACGAAGTTAACATCGTAATCACTGCGAAAGCTGGTGACGAAGGTAAACTATTCGGTTCTATCGGTACTCGTGATATCGCTGACGCGTTAACAAATGCTGGTCTTGAAGTTGACCGTGCAGAAGTTCGTTTACCGAACGGTGCACTTCGTCACACTGGCGAATTCAACATCGCAATCCAATTGCACCATGATGTTGTTGCTGAAGTTCTCGTTACTATCGTATCTGAGTAATTTCTTGCAAAAAAAAGAGCATGCTTTTGCATGCTCTTTTTTTATCTCTATGAAAAAGTAGTTTCTTCGCTCAGCTTAAAACTTCATCAGCCTGCCCCGAAAAATGCCAAATTTGAATATTATGGGTTTTATCCATAAGCCTTGAATTCAGCACACAGCAGCTGCATTTTTTGATAAAGTGCATACAGTTAAATGGCTGTAATTTTTTCCAAATTTACAGTGAAATTTATCTTAAGTTATCCCTCTTACTGTATTAAAAATCAGGGCGTTATATGTCACAGGCGAATGCCACTGCTCAAAAGAGCTCATCGAAACAAGACAATAAACCAAATGAGTCAGGGCAACTGAAAGAATTCCGTACACCTCCGCATAACTTAGCATTGGAACAAGCTGTACTTGCCGCTTTAATGACGGTTGCTGAATCCTTTGAACAAGTTGGCGATGTACTGACTGAAAATGACTTTTATGCGACGCGCCATAAATATATTTTTCGCGCGATTGCACAACTCTCCAAAGACAGCTCACCCTATGATGCGGTTTTAGTGCATGACTGGCTCACTACACAAAACCTACTCGATGCGGTTGGTGGTGAAGAGTACCTGATGCAATTGATGGCAGACTCCCCGTCTAGTTTCTATAACATGGAAACTTATGCCACCAAGATCAAAGAATTTTCGACTTTGCGCAGCATGATCAAGGTTAGTTCTGAAATTTTACAAAATGCCTATGACACCAAAGGTCGTAACGTCAGTGAAATTTTAGATTTGGCCGAAACTAATATTTTCTCTTTGGCTGAACAACACAATAACAATGCCAAAGCTCAAGGGCCTAAAGCCATCAATACAGTTGTAGCTGATGTATTTGATAAGCTGAATGAGCTGTCGCAAATGGAAGGCAGCATTACAGGCTTAACTACAGGCTTTCTTGAACTCGACAATAAAACCTCGGGCATGCAAGCAGGTGATTTGATTATTGTTGCAGCGCGTCCATCGATGGGTAAAACCACTTTTGCCATGAATTTAGTGGAAAGCGTGCTGTTTAATAATGACTTACCTGCCTTGGTTTACTCCATGGAGATGCCAGCCGACTCCATCGCCATGCGTTTAATTTCATCTTACGGGAAAGTCCATCAGGGACATTTACGTTCAGGTAAACTCGATGGTGATGAATGGTCAAAAGTTACGGGCACCATTTTGCAACTGCAAGAGAAAAAGCTCTATATCGACGACTCCTCTGCTCTTCCGCCTACAGAAGTTCGTGCTCGCGCACGTCGTATTGCCAAACAGCACGATGGTAAACTCGGCTGCATCATGGTCGATTACTTACAGCTAATGAAAGTACCAGGCATGGGTGATAACCGTGTCGGTGAGATTTCGGAAATTTCACGAAGCTTAAAAGCTCTTGCCAAAGAAATGATGTGCCCTGTGATTGCACTATCGCAGCTTAACCGTTCCCTCGAGAACCGGCCAAACAAACGTCCCGTGATGTCAGACTTACGTGAATCCGGTGCGATCGAACAGGACGCCGACTTAATCATGTTTATTTACCGTGACGAAGTCTATAACAAAGAGTCCAAAGAAGCGGGCACTGCCGAAATTATTATTGGCAAACAGCGTAACGGCCCTATTGGTACCGTTCGACTTGCTTTTGAAGGCCAATACACCCGCTTTAGCAACTTATCCCCTGAGTTTTATGCTCAGTACGATGATGAGGAATAATTAAAGCCTCATCATCGCCTTTCCATGACCCTGTAGGAGTAATTAGGGTGCGTCAAGCAACAGTTTATATTGATAGCCAAGCGCTGCAATATAATTTAAACCGTGTCAAACAACTTGCCCCAAACGCGAAAATCGTCAGCATGGTCAAAGCCAATGCTTATGGACACGGAGTCAAAGACTGTTTAGCAGCCTTAAGTGAAACCGATGCCTTTGGCGTCGCCTGTTTACAAGAAGCACTAGAGATTCGTGATCTCGGCTTTAAACAGCCGATTACCCTGATTGAAGGTGTTTTCTCAGCAGATGAAATGCAAACCGTCATTGAGCAAAATATCGAGTGTGTGGTTCATCAGCAACAACAAGTCGATTGGTTAATCTCACACAAAGCAGCGTATATCGATCAAAAGCTCAAAGTATGGGTCAAACTCAACAGCGGTATGAACCGTTTAGGCTTTAAAGTTGCCGAAATCATTGATGTCATCAACACTTTAAAAGCAGAAGGCTTTACATGCGTACTGGCAATGCACTTTGCCAATGCCGATGCGGATCACCCACTCAATGAGCGGCAACGTGCGCAATTTCTACACATCAAAGAAGCCTGTTCACCCATCCTAGCCTCATGTTGTAACTCAGCTGCTATATTTAAATGGCCAGAACTTAATTTTGATTTTGTTCGTCCCGGCATCATGCTTTACGGTGCATCACCTTTTGCCGATAAAAATGCACACGACTTGGACTTAAAGCCCGTTATGAGCTTCACGGCGGAAATTATTGCATTAAATACCATTCAAGCAGGTGAAGGTGTCGGCTATGGTTCGCATTTTGTCGCAAACCAAGAAACTGAACTGGCCATTGTTTCGATTGGTTATGGTGATGGCTATCCACGTGCATTTCCAAAGCAAAACTATGTTGCTATAAATGGTCAAGCAGTAGCTATTGTGGGCCGAGTTGCGATGGATATGATTGCGATCGATGTGACGGGTTTAAACGCCAAACTCGGTACAAAGGTTGAGCTCTGGGGTGAAAACCGCTTAGTTGACGATGTTGCGGAAGCCAATGGAACTATTGGTTATGAGCTACTTTGTCGGTTAAGCAATCGCCCTACACGTAAGCAAATCTAACAAAAAGCCCAAGTTCTACTTGGGCTTTTTTCAACACAAACTCTCATCAGGCTGGGCATCGTAAAGGTCTTGTAACAACTGATCAATTTGTTGCTGACTCATACTCTGCGGTTCAAATGTTGCAAAACCCATCTCACGCATTTTGGTATGTACACTACTCATACGTTGCACATACTTCATGCCCCAAGCTCTAAAATGTGCCGCGTGAATGGTTTTCGCCTCAAAGACTCTGATATCTTTATGTCTAGGGTCTTTCAATAATTTTGACATTAATAATTCTAAAGCAGCTTCATCCCCTTCTAAGCACTGGAAATAATGCTGATCTGCATAATAAAGAACGCCTGAAATATTATGTACTGCATTAAAATCACGCGCTTCGCTTAAAATGTCCCGAACATCTTGAAGAAGCTGCACCTGATCCGAAGTTGAAGTACTTGCATAGCAAATTTGCCGCATAGACTTCCCCAATTGATTGATTTCATTATTTTTAGCATCTAACACGTTTATACTAAATAGTCATCCGTCGGCTTTGCCAATTCTTGTAATCCTTTTCTTAAGGTATCCGACCATTGCTTACTGATGCTTGAAAAATACGGATCCTCTTCATCAATCCGCTTACCCACTGGAATATGTAAACTATCTCTTGTATACACCAAAGCATCTAAGGGCAAACCTACAGAAACATTGGAGCGTAAGGTTGAATCAAAAGAAATCAAACTACACTTCACCGCTTCATCTAAGGGCATGTCATACCGTAATGCACGATCTAGAATCGGCTTTCCATATTTACTTTCACCAATTTGAAAATACGGCGTATCTTTGGTCGCACAAATAAAATTCCCCTGCGGATAAATATTATAAAGTTGCATTTCTGCCCCTTTAATTTGTCCACCGACCAATAAGCTACAGTAGTAATTACTCTGTTCCTGCGTGTCCGGTGCCATATCCGCCAAGACTTTTTTCAAAGTATGCCCGACCAACTCAGCCGCTTCGAACATGGTATTGACACTATATAAATTGGGTTCTTGGCTTAACTCCAGATGATTTTTTAAATGTCCAATCACCGCTTGGGTCGTTGCTAAGTTTCCTGAGGTTTGAATCGCAATAAAGCGTTCACCCTCTACACCAAAGGTATACAGCTTCCTAAACACAGATATATGGTCTACACCTGCATTCGTACGCGTATCACTTATAAAAACCAAACCATCTTGCAGACGAAGTGCACAACAATAGGTCATAGAACATCCTTTTTCAGCTAAACCTTAACAACTTAAAACTTGTACCATGGAATGCATCGATTCCACCCCACCTTTTTCACGTACGCCACGAACGGGAGCTACATCCCAATAATCGCGCCCAATAGCTACATAGATATGTGACTGTGGTTTGAACAATTGATTACTGGTATCAAAACAATACCACGCATCATCAATATACGCCTCGGCCCACGCGTGACTGGCAAGGTGTGAAGTTTCAGGCACATGCAAATACCCTGATACATAACGTACCGGTAAGCCAAGATGCTTACACATGGCAATAAAAACATGACTATGGTCCTGACATACGCCTTGCTGCCCATTGAATGCATCAATTGCCGAAGTTAGCACCGAGGTTTCAGCAGGTACATAAGGGATATGCGCTAAAACTGCTTCTGACAGTTTCATCAAACTTTCCCGATTCAGCTCAGGCACATACTGATGTGCAAATGCCTTCATTTCGGCATTGCACTGGGTATTGGGCGTCGGCTGTAAAAATAAATTGGGATTCAGCCGATCTTGTATGCCATGTTCTGCCAAGCTATTAATTTCAACAATGCCCTGCGCCATTATGGTCAGCTGTTGATAGGCTTCACGTTGCGAACTGGTAATCCAAATATTTTGGAAGGCATCCCGTTTTTCTTCACGCTCTCCTGGCACACTCACATGCCAATGACATACCTTTTGGTGTGAATTATTCGTAGGTGTCATTTTGATATATTGAATACTATTCAGCGCCAATTCACTATATTGATAATGCGTTTGATGATTGATCATAAGTTTCATACATCAACCTCAAACAATTGTTGAATATAATCACTAAAATGATAAAAATTCATCGCATCAGGTTGCGATTTGAGCTCTAGCCAAGCTTGTGCCAGATTTAGCCAGCCCATTTCTTTTAACAATATGACGATGTTTTCTATTTCAACTAAAGTATTTTGTGCATCTTGTTTCAGGCGAATTTGACGGTCGAGCTGCTCAATCATTTGCCCCAAACTAAAGAATAGAAAGACATCACTGGCTTCTGACTCAAGTACATCCTGACACTCTCCAACCACATCACAAATATACGCAGTGTTTTCAGTGGCATTTTTGATAAATTGATTCAGTTCCGCATAGGCCTTTGCAGATAAAATCCCACGCAAGTCTTGCACATTACTCTTGGCACTTTGAAATTGCTGGTTAAATGAAGCAGGATTGTTTGGGTTTAAAATCAGCTCATTCAGTGAGCACGCATCAAAAGCAGGCAAGCAAAATGCATGCGCATAATCCATTGCAGGCTGGTCTTGGGTAAAAGGAAACTGAGCACACAAATATTGAGTACGTGTTAAATAACGCCCTAACCAAAAAATATTTTCAGCATTGGTGCTTAATAAAAGCATAGTTCTACCCTCATATTTGTTTATTTTATGAATGTAAATTTTCCACGACCCAAGTGTCTTTAATTCCTCCTCCTTGGGATGAGTTGACCACCAACGAACCTTCTTTCATCGCAACACGTGTTAAACCACCAGGGACAATTTCGGTACGATACGGTGAACTGAGTACAAACGGTCTAAGGTCAATATGACGCTCAGACACACCCGATTCAGTCATGGTTGGACTGACTGAAAGCTCTAAAGTGGGCTGGGCAATATATAAATGCGGCGTCGCCATGAGCTTATCTCTAAATTGCTCAATTTGGCTTTTACAAGCTTGCGGTCCAATCAGCATACCATACCCACCCGAACCTTGCGCCTCTTTGACCACTAACTGCTCAAGGTTCTCGAGTACATAAGCCAAATCTTGCTTGTTACGGCATTGATATGTCGGAACATTTTTTAAGATAGGTTTTTCACCTAAATAAAACTGAATCATTTTATCGACATAAGGATAAATCGACTTATCATCAGCAACTCCTGTGCCTGGTGCATTCGCAATAACCACGTTATGACTCAAATAAGCCGACATCAACCCTGCGACACCTAAAGTGCTATTCGGCATAAAGCACAGTGGGTCAAGGTATGCATCATCCAAGCGACGGTAAACCACATCCACTCGTTGACGGCCCCGAATGGTTTTGACATAGACCTTATCATGCTCCACAAATAAATCACGCGATGTCACCAAAGGCACATCCATTTCACGGGCTAAAAAAGCATGTTCATAATAGGCACTATTAAAACGCCCCGGTGTCAACACCACGATGAAAGGCTGATCGACATAAGCATTTTCAGCCAAGATTTGTTTAAGTAATTGTGGATATTGTTCTATGCCTAAAATATGGTTCTTCTGCATTAAATCAGGCATGAGTTTTTCACTAATCTTACGACTTTCAAGCATATAAGACACACCCGACGGCGTTCTTAAGTTATCTTCGAGTACATAAAACTCACCCTGCCCATCCCGGATAATATCAATCCCACTAATTTGGCTATAAATCTGACCTTTTAAACGGTGCTCATACATATGCGGTTGATAAGCTTCATGCGTCAATACTTGCAGCTCTGGAATAATTCTCGCTTTGAGAATGTCTTGTTGATGGTAAATATCATGTAAAAATAGATTTAAAGCCCGTACACGTTGTGCAGAGCCAAGGGAAATTTTATTCCATTGTTGTTTAGCGATCACACGTGGAATTAAATCATAAGGGATGGTACGCTCAATGCCCTCAGATTCACCATATACAGTAAACGTAATACCTTCATATAAAAAATGCTGTTTGGCAATTTGGTTTAGTTCTTCGAGTTCTTGCACACTATGCTGTGACAACCAGTGCTCAATACGTGCACAAGCCTCACCAGACATCGCTTGGTCATCTGTCATTTCATTAAAGAAATTCGAGGTCATTTGATGAAACAATCCAACAGACTGGCTCGATAGACGATCATGAGAGTGAATCGGATTTAATACAGGAGAGTTAAGCTTATATCCGTCCAACATCGTATTTACATTTGTATCTTTATCTTCTTTAAACATACAAACCTCTCAATTGTTATCGATATGTAACCCATACGTAGCAATATCTATGCCATGGATTTCTAAAGATGCTTTGTTTATTAATCGATAAAAAACACATTGCTTCAATTCTATTTCGCATTAAGTTGTGTCAAAAAATATAACTGAAAAATTTCAAGCAAAGCTTGCTTAAACGAATGAGTTTTCTTATTGTGTTCACATTCAAGTAAGTAATTTCGACTCCTATATTTTATTAAACTATGTCTATACAAGAAAAAGAAACGTCCAATAGTCTCTACCGCCAATGGCAAATTTTGTCTCGTCTTTCCACTGGAAAATGGATGGGAACTCGAGAGCTGCAAGAGATTTTACAACGTGAAGGCATCGATATTACTTTGCGAACCATTCAACGTGATTTAAATCAAATCTCTCAACGCTTCCCGATTGAAAACAATGGCGCTGTACCTCAAGGTTGGCGTTGGCGTTCTGATGCCCCGATTCAAAGCTTACCGCACATGACCAGCTCTCAGGCGGTGACGTTTATGATGGTTGAAGAACACCTTAAACATCTTCTTCCTCCAAGCTTAATTGAAGAAATGAATCCATGGTTTGACTTAGCACGTCGTAGCCTCTCTACCCAAAACAATGTGCGCCAATGGATTAACCGTGTACGCATTGTTCCTGCTACACAACCGCTGATTCCTCCTATTGTGGAGAAAACAGCACAGCAAGCCATCTATGAAGGACTGCTCCAAGACAAACAGCTAGAATGTGTTTATCAAGGTTTAAACCAAGCGGCTGAAGCAAAAACCTATACGCTCAACCCTCTGGCACTGGTTCAAAAAGGTGCAATTATTTATCTGATTTGTACCCGTCACGATAAAACCGATATTCAAACCTTTGCACTTCACCGTTTCAAATCAGCGACGGTTTTAAACACTCGTGCCTTACACCCAGTCAATTTCGATATCGATGAATACATCGAATCAGGTGCATTAGGTTTCCGTGTAGACTTTTCAAAACCTACAGAAACCGTTGCACTTACCCTGACTATGACTGAAATAGATGCGCTGTATTTGGAAGAAACCAAACTCAGTACCAATCAGATTTTAGAACCGCTCGGAAATGGGCAAATCTTGGTTCATGCTACCGTACCTTTTACCAATCAACTGGTGTGGTGGTTACGTAGTTTTGGGCATAAAATTAGTCACATTGAACCAAAAGAAGTTCGTGATGCAGTTAATCAAACTATCACCGACTAAAATAAAAAAAGCCCCAAGTATTAGGGGCTTTACAGTCTTTTTGGTATTAGATATTTGAATTGCTTGGGTTTGTCGTTTTCATTGCTCATCTTGGTTTAATGCCTCCCCTAAACCAAGATAAGTGCGCTGTTTTTGGTGATTGATACAAACTAGCATTGGCATGCAAGCTCTCCACTGTTAAAACGGATCGATTTCATCGTCATGGTGTTGACCTCATGTTAAGAACGTAAAATCAATTTAAAAGACGGCGATACTTTTGTGAAATAACATGATTGGCTATTTTTATCTGTTTTTATCTTAAACAACTATTTTGCTTTGTTTATCTGCCAAAACAAAAAGCAGGCCTTATGGTCAGCAGGCTTATGATTAGCCTTCTGCATTTCCAAATGCCGATCGCAAAAACCGTCCTCATCAGCAATCGTTACAAATCATCCGCGTTTATTTCTTCCAAAATTGCCACTTGCTACGTTTAGGCCGCTTGTCTTCAATACGCACTAACCCTTTGAGGGCTTCATTATTGATTCTGTCATACATTTTTAAATACTCAGGATTCAACTGCTCTCCGATATATTCAGGCGTATACGATGTACAAGGTTTTCGTAATGACCGCTCATACCATTTTTGTGCAACGTCTAAATCGGCATTAAAATAGAGCCCTTTTTCATACAAATAGCCAATTTTACATTCCGCATATTGGTCTTTTTGATCAGCCGCTTTTTGAATCCAATATACGGCTTCTTCCAAATTTTTCTCAGTGTACAAGCCATTTAAATACCAATAACCCACTTGGTACTGTGAGGAAGCTTCTCCTTTTTGGGCATTCAGTAAAAATAGTTTGAAGAATAGTTGTTTGGCTTCATCCATATGCAGAAATGAATCAATCTTTCGGATCTGTTCATTAATCTGATCAATTGAGTAGTCCCGTGCATTTTTGAGAACGTGTTGAGCCAGTTGCAGCGGACTTTCTTCGGTAAAGGATGCGATTAATTGCATCGCATCTGCCTGCATTTCATCTATACCCTCAATGCGTGCATCCAGTACGACATTTAAATATTTTCGAGCCAATTCGAAGTCTTGCTCAACACCTCGTCCTTCTAAATACATACGACCCAAACTTAAATCTGCCGCTATGACCTGACCTGCTACTTGTTGATACAGTCCAATAGCCATATCTAAATCCAGTGGTACACCTAAACCATGCTCATACTTATCCGCTAAATTATTGATCGCAACGGGATTACCCAGATCAGCAGATTTTTGATACCAAAATGCACACTGCTCGTAGTCTTGTTGTGTCCCAATACCATCTTGATACATCCAGCCTAAATGATAATAAGCATTTGCTAAAACACCTTTTTCAGTTTCAGGTGCTTGTGATGAGATTCGATGATACAGATAGAATGCTCGTGCCGAGTGAATCACATGTTCGCTCACCACACCATAATTTGGATAAACTGAATTGACCAAGAAACACGTTAACCAGCCAAAACGATAATAAGCCGCCAACCCCAATGTGGCTGCCCAACAACCTTGTTCAGAGGACTGCTCCAAGAGCTGCAAACTTTTTTGTAAATCTTGTTCGGTGCCATGACCTCGTGCATAACATCCCCCCAACTGATATAGCGCAATGCTATCCATTTTGGCTGCGGCTTCTCGATACCAGTTAAAACTTCCTTCCAGACTTTTTTGTAAAATTCCACCAATGAATAATTGCTGCGCTAACTGACACATCGCAGGGGTATAACCCGACTGAGCAGATTGACGTAGTAAATCAATATAGAGCTGAAACTCACGCTCTTGGTAGGCTTGATCTGCCAAATAATATTGATAAATACCCCGATATTGCTCGGCTTTACCTCTAATTAATTGAAGGATTAACGCTCCATGTCCTGTTTTATATTCAGCAAAATAATCAATACGTTCAATCAATCCCAAACTTTTAGACACCTGCTCCAAGGGTAAAAACCATCGTGTAATGGTATAGAGTCCCGGAACATCTTTCATTTTCACAATATCAGCAGATGGCTCAGGATCTTCGGGTCGAACCAATGCTCTCAGCATCTGCATAGGAGATTCTGCTTCTGGTGGCATTAAATTTACCCCAACCAGTTCTCCATCATTGGTTTTAGCAACCTCCCAAACTTTCATAATGGCTTGATCAAATTGATAAAACTCACTACTTTGATTGAGCCAGATAACCACATCACCCGCGCGAATCTCTTCTCCACTTTTATAATGTAATGACATAATTCACCTTATTTTTTATTGTATATTTCCCCTGCACAGATTTTACCCAAAAAAAAGCCCGCATAAAGCGGACTTTTTCAATAACTTTCAAAGATTAAGCAGATTTTTTCGCTTGTGCATTTTTACGGATCGTAATCATGATTAATTGCACTGCTGCAGGTGTTACCCCCGGAATACGATTTGCTTGAGCTAATGTCTCAGGACGTACATCTTTCAATTTTAAAGTAATTTCACGAGATAAACCTGAAACCACATCATAATTAAAATCGGCAGGAATTTTAGTTTCTTCCAAACGCTTCATTTGCGCGACGTCTTCATGCTGACGGTTAATATAACCTGCATATTTCACCGCAATTTCAATTTGATCGCCCACTTGTGCAGAGACTTCAGAACCTGTGAGCTCCGCAATTTGAGCAAATGAAATATTCGGACGTTTTAACAAATCAATCGCAGAACACTCTTTCGACAAATCTGCGCCAGTCATTTCGACAAACTTTTTGCCCATTGGGTTGTTTGGTGCCGCCCAAAGGTGTTGTAAACGGCCTGTTTCTTGTTCAACGGCTTCCATTTTTTCACAGTAAGCAGCCCAACGCTCGTCATCCACCAAGCCCATTTCACGGCCAACTGGCGTTAAGCGCTGATCCGCATTGTCTTCACGCAACATTAAGCGATATTCGGCACGTGAAGTAAACATACGGTACGGTTCTTTCGTACCGAGCGTAATCAAGTCATCTACCAATACGCCCATATAGGCTTCATCACGTTTTGGTGTCCATTGTTCTTGATCCCACGCACGACGCGCAGCGTTTAAGCCTGCAAGTAAACCTTGTGCACCCGCTTCTTCATAACCTGTCGTACCATTGATTTGGCCGGCAAAGTACAAGTTATTGATGGCTTTGGTTTCTAAAGTAAACTTCAACGCTTGCGGGTTGAAATAATCGTATTCTATGGCATAACCCGGACGTAAAATGTGCGCATTTTCCATTCCGCGAATTGAACGAACCAACTCAAACTGCACATCAAACGGAAGTGACGTTGAAATACCATTTGGATAAAGCTCATGTGTATCTAGACCTTCAGGCTCTAAGAATACTTGGTGTGAGTCTTTATCGGCAAAACGGTGAATTTTGTCTTCAATGGATGGGCAGTAACGTGGCCCCACACCTTCAATAACACCAGTGTACATCGGAGAACGATCTAAACCACCACGGATGATGTCATGGGTTTTTTCATTGGTATGTGTGATATAACAATTCACTTGTTCAGGGTGCATAGACGCATCACCCATGAATGACATGGTCGGTGATGGGAAGTCACCCGGCTGTGGAATCATCACAGAAAAATCAACCGAACGCGCATCAATACGTGGTGGCGTACCTGTCTTTAAACGACCGACTGGCAAATTCAATTCACGTAAACGGTGTGCCAGTGAAATTGAAGGTGGATCACCTGCACGGCCGCCACTTGATTTTTCAAGACCAACGTGGATTACACCACCCAAGAACGTCCCTGCGGTGAGTACAACTGTTTTCGCATCAAAGCGAATACCCGTTTGAGTTACAACGCCCTTGACAGTATCACCCTCAACAATCAGGTCGTCTGCGGCTTGTTGGAAAATATCGAGATTTGTTTGGTTTTCTAAAGTGTCACGAATCGCGGCTTTATAGCGAATACGGTCTGCCTGTGCACGTGTTGCACGAACGGCTGCACCTTTACGTGAGTTTAGGATACGGAACTGAATACCACCTTTATCGGCAGCCAATGCCATTGCACCGCCCAAGGCATCAATTTCACGCACCAAATGCGATTTACCAATACCACCAATTGCTGGATTACAGCTCATCTGCCCTAAAGTCTCAATATTATGAGTTAAGAGTAAAGTCTGTCGCCCCATACGTGCCGCAGCCAATGCTGCTTCTGTACCTGCGTGACCGCCGCCGATAACAATGACATCGTAAACTTTAGGATAATGCATAGTGGTAAAGGAGATTAAAAAATGATAACGAAAGATTATAGCAAATTTTCGATTGTAAGTTGACAGATTCCGTGGAATTTATTGTATATGCGGTGCTGTGCTTACTGCGCCAGCGCTAGGTTTATGTAATTTTACTTGCAGAGCAGTAGCAAAAACTCAACAAAGGATGCGTTTTGTTACCTGAAAAGCCTTGTATTAATTTGATCATTTTTTATCCTATAAGTTGATCAAACAACAACCAAAGGTAAGCATTATGAATAAGAAAATTCTTTTTTCATCCATTCTCTGCGGTTTATTTTTTTCGCCTTTTGTATCAGCCAACGACAAAGTTGAAAAGGTTTATGACAGTCAACGTTATCAACAAGTCTGTAAAGGTAAGTCACAAGGAACAGCGGTTAGTTTTGCCTATAGAGGCATTATTTGGAATGGTACCTGTGAAACCCAATTTTTCCCAAGCTCAAAAAATGCCAATATTCATGGTGATGAAGCTGAGTTAACCAGTATTTGTCAAGGTGACTCTAATGCGACATCAATCAATATCGAAGGTAAAGAAATCAAAGGCAAATGTGCCCTTGGTTTTGTAGCACCTAAACCAAGAATGTAATCAAAACAACTTAAATTTCATGCTGTATTGAGGGTAAAAAATAGTCCATTTTTTACCCTTTTTTCTACCTTGTAAATTATTGAATTCTGTATACACTCAAAAAACACAAAAGATAAAAACGAATAAAAAAGGTATTCCATGGATTCGGAATTGTTTACAGTTTTTTTGCCTTTGACTTTGGCATTGATGATGATGGGTCTTGGTTTACACCTACGCCCAGCCGATTTTTATCGCCTCACCCTGCACCCTAAAGTCATTTTCATCGCGTTATTTTCACAGTTGGTACTGCTGGTGGGCATTGCGTTCCTCATTTGCCAGTTTTTAAATTTAGCGCCTATTTTCGCGATTGGTTTGATGCTCGTTGCAGCTTCACCAGGTGGGCCAACGTCAAACCTATTGACCTATTTATTTAAAGGTGATGTTGCGCTCAACATTACTCTTACAGCCACGAACTCCATCATTTCAACACTAACCCTGCCTTTTATTATTAATTTTTCACTGATGTACTTTCTGCAAACATCACAACCTGTTGACATGCCCGCCATGAAAATGATGAAGGTATTTTTCATCACTCTACTTCCAGTCAGTATGGGCATGTTTTTACGTTATTACTTTCCAAAACTTGCCGACAGATTAAACCGCCCAATGCGTATTTTGTCTGCAAGCTGTCTTCTTTTTATCTTTTTTCTCGCACTGTACTTAGAGCGACATAATTTTGTCGAATATGTGTTTGAGATTGGGCCTGCCGTAGCCTTATTCTGCTTCTGTAGCATGTTTATTGGTTTTTTTGTGCCACATCTTGCCAATATTCCAGAAAAGCAAGCCTTAACTTGCTCCTTTGAGATCACCATTCATAACACCGCACTTGCCATTACGGTTGCCCTGTCAGTCTTAGGCAACACTGCCATGGCCATTCCTGCCGGTATTTATTCTATTTTCATGTTTGTATTTGCTGCGTTATTAGGCCTATTAATCTCGCGAAGAAATGACAGTTTATTTTTTAAGAAAGAGACCGTAGCTGAATAAGTTCACGGTCATGATTTATATAATTTTAAGGAGAATATGCACCTATGGATTCAGGAATTATAACTATTATGTTACCCCTAGCTCTTGCCATCATCATGATTGGCTTGGGCTTAGAGTTAACCCCGAAGGATTTTGCACGCGTCAGCAAGCATCCCAAAGCAGTATTGGTTGCTTTATTTTGTCAGTTGGTACTTCTTGTTGGGATTGCCTTTGTAATTTGCATAGTACTCAACTTACCGCCACTGCTTGCCGTCGGCTTGATGCTCTTAGCCGCTTCTCCTGGTGGCAGTACTGCAAACTTATTTAGCTATTTGTTCAAAGGTGATATTGCGCTCAATATTACCTTAACCGCAATTAACTCCGTTATTGCAGCGTTTACCTTGCCGCTAATTGTCAACTTTGCCATTCAATACTTTATGCAGGATGGACAACACGTCAGTATGCAGTTTAGTAAAATCTTACAAGTTTTCTCAATTATTCTTATCCCTGTCTGTATTGGTATGTTGATTCGCCACTATGCACCCTCTTTTACCAAGAAGCTGAATAAGCCATTACGTATTTTTTCTGTTGTATTTTTGGTCTTAATCATTGTTGGAGCAATAGCCAAAGAACGCGCACATATTCTGGAGTATCTGACTCAGGTCGGTTTAGCCACAGTCATTTTCTGTATTTGTAGTTTAATGATTGGTTATTTTGTACCGAGACTACTGGGGATCAACAGTGCTCAAGCTCGGGCCTGTGCCTTTGAAATTGGCATTCATAACAGTACCCTTGCCATGACCATTGCACTCACCGTGATGGCCAGTACCACCATTGCCATGCCCGCAGCTGTCTATTCTATTTTTATGTATATCTTTGCTGCCATCTTTGGGACATTACTCAACCGTTATGCCCCATCGGTTCAAACCAGCACAGAACAAGCCTAGAACTGATATAGGTCTAAGGATGCTTCGGCATCCTTTTTTATTTTGAGGAATGCTGTCGAACTGTCCCCCGTTCCGCTACAATATTTATTTATACATAAATATTAGGTTATTCCTGTGAAGTGGCTACAAATTCATATTACGGTTGATCAAGCGCAAGTCGATTTTACTGAAACCCTTTTAGAATCTTTGGGTGCAGTCAGTGTCACATTAGATGATGCAGAAAACCAAGACTTACTTGAACCACTTCCAGGTGAAACGCCACTTTGGAATAAAGTCATTGTGACAGGTATTTATGCGCAAGAAGACGATGAAGAAATTGATGTCAATGCATTAGAAACGTTTATTCGCACTCAAATGCCTGATGCACCGATGCGTAGCGAATTTCTTGAAGACCAAGAATGGGAACGCACCTGGATGGATGCCTACGAACCAATTCAAATTGCTGACAAATACTGGATTGTGCCTGAATGGATGGAAGCACCAGAACCAGATGCAGTGAACATTAAACTTGATCCAGGCTTAGCGTTTGGTACGGGGAACCATGCATCTACTTTTCTTTGCCTGCAGTGGTTAGGTAAAACTGATGTTAAAGATAAAATCGTGATCGACTATGGTTGTGGTTCAGGTATTTTAGGTGTTGCTGCTCTACTTCTAGGTGCAAAAAAAGTCTATGCCACAGACATTGACCCTCAAGCAATTTTAGCCACTGAACAAAATGCGGCGCTCAATGGCGTGGCTGAGAACCTTTATGTCGGCTTACCAGATGAGTTTAATTTAGAGCTGGCTGACCAAAAAGCAGATGTCTTTGTTGCAAATATTTTGGCAGGCCCGCTTATGATGTTAGCGCCGGAATTCGCAACTTTAGTCAAATCTGAGGGAGAGTTCGCACTTGCAGGTGTAATTGAAGAGCAAGTTTCTGATGTTTCTAGTGTTTATTCTGAGTTTTTTGATATATTAGAGGTCGAGAAACGTGATGAAAACTGGTGCCGAATCTCGGGTAAACGCCACACCCTTTAAATGAACTCTTAATACACTATGAGCGACAAACAAACCTCTTGCCCTAAATGCCTAACCATCTACAAAGTAAGTGTTGCACAACTCACTGTTGCGCAAGGTATGGTTTGTTGCCCAAAGTGTTCGATGACCTTTAATGCGCTCTCGCATTTAACCACGGGTCATACTTTTGACACAGGTGAGGAAAGATCGTCGAATCAGAATGACAAGAGCCTGTCTTCAAATTCAGCATTTTCCTCTCCTCGTGTAGACAGCATTCATTTTGATTTATCACAATCTGCTGCGCTTTCAATGTCGACATCAAATTTGCTTGATATTTTCAACCTGAAAGTTGAGCACTCCAACATTGACCTCAAAACCTATTTAAACAATTTAAACTATTTTAGTACCGACCCGATTGGTAACTATCCTGCCATGAATTTGGCAGACAACAATCCAGCGAAACCGCAAAAAAGCCCGATGTACTATATGCTTTGGGGTATGATTAACTTCAGCTTATTGGCTTTATTGTGTTTCCAATACTTATGGTTTAACCCACATATCCTCAATAACAGCCCCGCATTAGGTGCAACCTATAATAAAATTTGTTTCGTACTGAACTGTAGCAGCCTACAAGAACGTTATAGTCTGATCAGCATTAATAAATTAAAAGTAAAACGTGTAGACGCACAGAAAACTCAATTTTCAGGTGAACTGATCAATTATCATGACACCAGTCTTCCGCTACCAGATCTTAAGGTCATTTTAAAAGTGGATGGTGAAGTCGATTCAACCTATCAACTACATGCAAATGAATATTTGATTGATAGTCTGGTTGGAATCAAACGAATTCCTAAAAATAGTCCGTTCAAATTCAAATTTAGCCTGCCAGTCAGCCGTAAAAGCTTCAATCATTACAGTTTAGAAATAGTCCAGCCCTAAAATTTAAAAAAAATGTAAAAAAAGTGAAAAAAAATGCAGTTTTCTTGCTCACTTTTTCTTAGACAATGGTATGATACGCGCCACAAAAGCTTAGTGCTGCAATCTCCTCAGTCTTTTAATACAAATAGAACATCAGCAAAAATGCGCGTTATCGAAATATCGCGTATTGAGCAGATTTTTTTGTTTAAAAAAGGTCGGTAACAAATATTTAACTATTGTTACGCTTATATTTCGACCAACTTAGCGATATTGTGGCATGCTAAATGTACAGTTTTAGAACTAGTCGTTTTAGGATCTAAAACGAAGTTCATTTTAATTTTAGACCACTTTATATATGTCACTTTACCCAAGTGATATTTAGATTTTTCGGATTACTTCGCATGAATAGCAAATCTCCTATTTTTACTGCACAGTCTGATGTCGCTCTTCGTATTCACGTAGATCGCGCAGTTCGCCACTATTTTGCACAACTGCAAGGCGAGCAACCATCTCAGGTCTACGACATGGTGCTGGCAGAAATGGAGAAACCTCTTCTATCTGTAGTTTTAGAATATACCCGCGGTAACCAAACACGTGCTGCGGAGATTCTAGGACTTAACCGTGGAACTTTACGTAAAAAGTTAAAAGCTCACGGTTTAATGAGTGAATAAATGATAAAATGCTTGCGGCTTCCGCGGGCATTTTTTTTACCTGCTATTTTTGGCTTTTTGTTTTAATTCTTGATAACTGTGACGAAGATCATGACCATTAAACGCGCTTTAATCTCTGTTTCCGATAAAACTGGCATTGTTGAGTTCGCTCAAAACCTTGTTGCTCTAGGGGTAGAAATTTTATCTACTGGCGGTACATATAAGTTGTTAAAAGACAACAATATCGCTGTAGTCGAAGTTTCAGAGCATACTGGTTTCCCAGAAATGATGGATGGTCGTGTAAAAACGCTACACCCGAAAATTCATGGTGGTATCTTAGCTCGTCGCGGTCTAGACGAAGCTGTGATGGCTGAACACAATATCGATGTGATTGATCTTGTCGTTGTAAACCTTTATCCATTTGCTGCAACTGTAGCTAAACCAAACTGCTCACTTGCTGATGCGATTGAAAATATCGACATCGGCGGCCCAACTATGGTGCGTGCTGCTGCGAAAAACCATGCATCTGTCGGTATTGTGGTAAATGCTACAGACTATGACACTGTTGTTGCTGAACTAAAAACAAATGGTGCTTTGTCTTACGAAACTCGTTTTGACTTAGCCGTTAAAGCATTTGAACATACAGCACAATATGACGGCATGATTGCTTCTTACCTAGGCGCTCGCGTAGGCAAGGAAGAAGGTCAAGCAGACAAGTTTGCACGTACCTTCAATACACAATTAAATAAAGCTCAAGACTTGCGTTATGGTGAAAACCCGCATCAGTCAGCAGCATTCTATGTAGAAAGCACAGCAACTGAAGCCTCTGTTTCAACAGCGAAACAACTTCAAGGTAAAGAACTTTCTTATAACAACATTGCAGATACAGATGCCGCACTTGAATGTGTGAAATCATTTGCAAAACCTGCTTGTGTCATCGTTAAACATGCCAACCCATGTGGCGTTGCGGTGTCTTTGGATGGCATTCAAGCGGCATATGACTTGGCTTATGCGACAGATCCTGAATCAGCTTTTGGTGGCATCATCGCATTTAACCGTGAATTAGATGTTGCAACTGCACAAGCAATTGTTGACCGTCAATTCGTTGAAGTGATCATTGCACCAAGTATTGCTGAAGGTGTGCTTGAAGTCACTGGCGCGAAGAAAAATGTTCGTGTTCTCATTTGTGGTGAATTACCTGCACTTGATGAGCGTGCGCCACAACTTGACTATAAACGCGTAAATGGCGGTTTATTGGTTCAAGACCAAGACTTAGGCATGATCACCAAAGATGATCTAAAAGTCGTGACGAAACGCGCACCAACGGATGCTGAGATTGATGATTTGATCTTTGCATGGAAAGTTGCGAAATACGTAAAATCAAATGCCATTGTTTATGCTAAAGGTCGTCAAACCATTGGTGTAGGCGCAGGTCAAATGAGCCGTGTTAACTCAGCGCGTATTGCTGCCATTAAAGCGGAGCACGCAGGCTTAGTGGTTGAAGGTGCTGTAATGGCATCTGATGCATTCTTCCCATTCCGCGATGGTATTGATAATGCAGCAAAAGCAGGTATTAAATGTATTATCCAACCGGGCGGTTCTATGCGTGACGAAGAAACCATTGCTGCTGCAGATGAAGCAGGTATTGCAATGGTCTTCACTGGCATGCGTCACTTCCGTCATTAATTGATTAGAAGTCATATTTATTAATCCCCCTAAATCCCCCTTTGTAAAAAGGGGGACTTTTCACGTAAGAAACCTTGGTTTTCATGCGTGATCCCCTCCCTTTTTTAAAGGGAGGTCGGGAGGGATTCTTTTCTTTGAGGGATTTTTAGATGAACATTTTAGTTTTGGGTAATGGCGGTCGTGAACATGCGTTGGCATGGAAAATCGCGCAAGATGAAAAAGTTGCAAAAGTTTTTGTTGCACCAGGTAATGCAGGAACTGCAACAGAAGACAAATGTGAAAATGTTGCTCTCAACATTTTAGACAATGCTGCAATTATCGACTTTGCAAAAAATAATGCAGTAGATTTGATTATTGTGGGTCCAGAAGCACCGCTTGTAAATGGTGTAGTTGATGCTTGTCGCGCGGCTGAGCTTCAAATTTGGGGCCCAACTCAATTTGCTGCCCAGCTAGAAGGCTCAAAAGCTTTTGCTAAGCACTTCTTAAAACGCCACAACATTCCTACTGCGTTCTACGATGTATTTACTGAAGTCGATGCAGCGAAAGCATTTGTTGAAAAAAATGGCGCGCCAATCGTGATCAAGGCCGATGGTCTTGCTGCGGGTAAAGGCGTAATTGTAGCCATGACTAATCAAGAAGCTTTTGATGCGATTGATGACATGTTGGCGGGCAACAAGTTTGGTGATGCTGGTTCTCGTGTTGTGATCGAAGAATTCCTTGCTGGTGAAGAAGCGTCTTTCATTTGTATGATTGATGGCGACAACATCTTACCAATGGCAACATCTCAAGACCATAAGCGTATTTTTGAAGGCGACCAAGGTCCAAACACGGGTGGTATGGGTGCTTACTCTCCTGCTCCTGTGGTGACTGCAGATGTATTTGAAAAAACCATGAATGAAGTGATGCGTCCTACCGTTGAAGGTATGAAAAAAGACGGTCACATTTATACAGGTTTCTTATACGCAGGCTTGATGATTGATGACAAAGGTCAACCAAAAGTGATCGAGTTCAACTGTCGTTTTGGTGACCCTGAAACTCAGCCGATTATGATGCGTTTAAAATCATCATTGATCGATCTGGTTGAAGCTGGTATTGCAGGTAATCTTCCAGCAGAAGCTGAATGGGATGAACGCAAATCAATTGGTATTGTTCTTGCAGCTGAAGGCTACCCAGAAACCGTTCGTCAAGGTGACGTCATCTCTGGTCTTGGCCAATCTCCTGAAAACACAAAAATCTTCCATGCGGGCACAACAATGAGTGCCGACGGTCACATCTTGACTGCAGGTGGTCGTGTTTTATGTGTCACAGCTCTTGGTGATACCGTACTTGAAGCGCAAGTCAATGCTTTAGAGGTTTGTGGTCAAGTCACATTTACGGGTATGCAATACCGTACAGATATTGGTTATCGTGCTATTGCGCGTGAAAATGCTTAAAAACATTCATACTTTAAAAACCCGCTAAATGCGGGTTTTTTTATTGCAAACCGCTGCGAAGCTTTTTTAGTTGTCTCGGTGTTACACCAAACCAATTCTTACAGGCACGGCTTAATGCGGACTGCTCGGAAAAACCCAGTACAGAAGCGATCTGACTCATCGATGCTTTTGAGTCTGCTAAATATTGTAACAACAGTTGTTGTCTGAGCTTATCTCGAATCTGCTCAAAGCTAGTACCCTCTTCATCTAATTTTCGTTGTAAGCTTCGAGGATGCATCGCAAGCATATTTGCAATATCTGTTTTATTGGCTTTTGGACCTGATAAATGAATGCGTATCGCATGTCGCACACGATCGCTAAACGAGCCTCGGTGACTGCGAAAACTCTGCTCCAAATAGCTGTCTACAATTTCACGTAAGCCATGGTCGATACTATCTATAGTAATATTCAACATATCTTTATGTATAAACAATGCCGCATGTTGTTGGTCTGCCACGACTTCTGTATGGAAAAACCGTTTATATACATTTAAAGATGCTATGGGACTATGGGGTAATGCAACCTTAAGCGGCTGATATTGCTCACCACTTAAATAACGAAGCACCCGATGACAAACAGCGAGCCCCAAATCCATGGCCTGTCGTTTACTCACAATATCTGTAGCATCGTTCAATTGAATATCAAAAATAAGCTCTACAATATCTGCATGCGGTCCAAACAGCTCAGAACTCATTCGGTCATTGATATATAAACGTAAAGCAGAACCATGTAAAAACAGTAAATCTGAACTGTATTTAATCACTTCACGCAGTGTCGATGCACTTTGTAAGATCAGCCCAAGTACACCCAAAATGCCAATATCTTGATACTGTGAGATCCGCAAACCTAAATCTGCACAGTTGGCCTGTTGCGCACTTTCTTCTAAAAGTTGGATTAGTGCTGTATGCGAAATCCATGCATTATCATCTTGTAATTGTGCAAGTTGAATTCCATGCTTGCTCAACAACGGCATTGGGTCGGTGCCCAATTGTTGCATTACCTCTAAATAGCCACGTAGCCCTGAACTATGCACCATATCCTCATGGATATTTTTCGGGTACTCAACTGCGAGTGAATCTTCCTGATCCATTCCAACAATCCTTGTCTCAATACGTCAAAAAATTGACTCATTACGTCAAGTTAGCATAAAAAAGCCACGGCAGAATAGTCCCTATGAGTAATTTATTTGTTCATAGATTTTGCACATCAAATACACAAAACGATGGCGCGAACAAATGTAGCACATGGATATGGACGCTACATTTTTAGTCAAGGATAAAACAAGGAAAATAGAATGAATTTTAAAAATGTGACTGTCGCTGGCAGTGGTGTACTCGGTTATCAAATCGCGTTTCAAACAGCATTTCATGGCTTTAAAGTTTCGGTTTATGACATCAATGATGATGTACTAGCTAAAGTAAAAGCTAAGTTTTTTGAATTAAGCGAATGTTATAAGCATGATTTGAATGCTACTCAAGAGCAATTGGACAACACATTTAATAACCTCAGCTATTGTTCAAATTTGGCAGAGGCTGTAAAAGATGCTGATTTGGTGATTGAAGCCGTACCTGAAGATGTAGGTATTAAAACAGAGTTTTACAAGCAACTCAGCCAAGTTGCACCTGAAAAAACCATATTTGCAACAAATACATCGACTATGCTCCCGAGTCAGTTCAAAGACCTAACTGGCCGACCAGAAAAATTTGTGGTTCTACACTTTGCCAATAAAATCTGGGTCAATAACATGGCAGAAATTATGGGACATGCTGAAACGGATAAAAAAGTGTTCGATAATTTGGTTGAGTTTGCCAAAGCCATTGGTATGTTGGCTTTACCAATTTATAAAGAACAACCTGGTCACCTTCTCAACTCAATGCTAGTTCCATTTTTAATTTCTGCAACAGAGCTTTGGGTGAAAGAAGTTTCTGATCCTGAGATGATTGATAAAGCATGGATGAAATCTTTTGGTTCACCACTAGGCCCATTTGCAATCTTAGATATTATTGGGATTAACACTGTTTACAATGTTGCAAAATTAAATGTCGACACCAACCCAAATATGGCACCACTTTTAGAAAAGCTAGATGCAGAATTTATTCGACCGGGTTATTTAGGTATGTTTTCAGGTAAAGGTTTTTATAATTACCCAAATCCTGCATACGAAACGGCTAACTTTTTAAAGTAATAGCATCTTGAAATGTGAACTCAAGCGTTGATGTTTCAGTACATAGCTCAAATTAAAGCGGTATTATTTTTATATCGCTTTAATTATTCCATAACACTTAGAAATTACAGATAGATCATCGGTTTTCACAATCTACGATAAAAGCCCTTATGCTTACCTTGTGGCATTCCTTTTAGCTGTGCTCAATGAGCAGCTAAGCGTCTTTGACTGTTTAGGATTACTTCTCTTCCATAGACTATTTCGCTAGATAAATTAGTTATATCTATTTTTTGTATTTAGTTTAGATAAAATCTTATAAAGCACAAAATTTATGCAAATTCTTATTTTTAAATAGATTAATTAAAAATAATATATTGTTTTCATTATAAAATTACAAACAAAATGCAAATCACTAATCTTTAAATAAGATAAGTATTGAACTTTTATGCTCTATATCGAATATTACTTTGTTGATATGATGTGCAAAATTTAACGATTGAGCAGAGATGTTTCTAGTGAGTTGAAAAAGTTAATCTTTTCCAAAGTGAAAGCACATATTCGACTGATATCGAATTGCACACTTGCAAAACTCACATTACAGTCATATGCATCAAATCAGGTATGCCTGATTTAAAATCAATTGATCTCTCTATTGTTCAGCTAAGTTAAGCCTCGTTTAGATGCTTAATCGGGAAGAAAAAATGAAAAAAATTCTAGGAATTGCGCTGGGTTTATCTGTTGTTTTAACGGGTTGTAGCAAACCCGAAGCACCTGCGACAGATGCGGCTAAAACAGATACAGCAGCAGCTGAGCAAACAGTAACCATCGCATCGACTGGCTCTGATGCTGATATTTGGCGCCACATTGCAACTTTGCCAGAGACTAAAGCAGCGGGCTTAAAGTTAGACATTAAAAACTTCACTGACTATGTTGCAATGAACACTGCTGTTGCAAACAATGAAGTCGATGTCAACGCATTCCAATCTTATGCTTACCTTGTAGCATATAATGAAGCGAACACAGCGAAGATTGCCCCTCTTTCAACGACCTACCTAGAGCCAATGGGCATCTATTCAAGCAAAGTAAAAACACTGGCTGAATTTAAAAATGGTGCAACGATTGCGATTCCAAATGATGGTGCGAACGAATCACGTGCATTGTTATTATTACAATCTGCGGGTCTAGTGAAGTTAAAAAATGACTTTGACTTCGTGAAAGGCACTTCGAAAGACATCGTTGAAAACAACAAAGCTCTCGTCATCAAGCCTATTCAAATGGCAACAGCTGTACGTGTGAAAGACGAAGTTGATGCAATTGTTTTGGGTAATACCCTTGCAATGGAAGGTGGTCTAAACGTATTGAAAGATGCGATTTACTATGAGCCAATCGATCAAACCACAAAAATGAATGTGAACGTACTTGCGGTGGCTGAAGCGCGTCAAAATGACCCTGTACTGAAAAAAGTCGGTGAGCTTTACCATGTCGCTGCAGTAGGCAAATATGTTCAAGAACATTTTGGCGGCACAAAAATTGATGTGAACAAGCCAGTAAGCTACCTTACTCAAGCTAAATAGTAATATAATCAAATCAACGAAACAGGCAAAGTCTCTTTGCCTGTTTTTTCATTTTTGTGTAGTTTTTGACGATATGATTCAATTTAAAAACATTTCAAAGCACTATCAGCTGAAAGGCCAAATCATTCCTGCACTGGACCAAATCAATTTGGACATTCCAGAAGGCAGTATTTTTGGCGTTATTGGCTATAGTGGTGCAGGTAAAAGTACCCTCATTCGTTTGATCAATTTACTTGAACGTCCAACCGAAGGACAAGTAATTATCAATCAGAAAGACTTTACTGCATTAGATGCAAAAGCATTACGTCAAGAACGTGCAAATATTGGCATGATTTTCCAGCATTTTAATTTACTGCAAACCAAAACCGTTGCAGCCAATATTGAAATGCCCATGAAACTTTTAGGTTATAGCAAAGCTGAACGTGAAAAACGTTTGAATGAGCTACTTGAGTTTATTGATCTCAAACACAAAAAAGAAGCTTATCCAGACGAACTTTCGGGTGGTCAAAAACAACGTGTCGGTATTGCACGTGCGCTTGCCAACCATCCTAAAATATTACTTTGTGACGAAGCGACTTCTGCACTAGACCCACAAACCACCAAGTCTGTTTTAGACTTGCTCAAAAAAATCAATCAAGAGCAAGGCATTACCATCGTCATGGTGACACATGAAATGGATGTGATTCAAAGCATCTGCTCACATGTGGCCGTGATGGAACTTGGCAAAGTAGTTGAAACTGGAAAAACGGTGGACTTATTTAGTCGTCCGCAACATGCAACGACACAGAATTTTATTCAAACGATTTTGCATCAACAGCTACCAATTAAACTTCTGAATAACCTCGAACATAAGCATCATCATAGTATTTACCGCTTACAGTTCCTTGGTAACTCTGCACACGAAACAGTAATTCAAAACTTAATTAAACAGTTTGATATTAGTCTCAATATCCTGTTTGCCAACATGATTGAAATTGATGGCAATGTGATTGGACAAATGTTTGTTCAGCTCTTGGGTAATGAAAGCCTGATTGCTGAAGCGGTTGAGTTTTTAAAACAACATGGTGTGGCTGTTGAACAATCAGGAGAGCTGGCATGAGAGATTTAATTGTCCAGTGGTTAACTCAAATCACAGCACCTTTTTGGAAAAGCTCTTTATCGATTGATCAGTTTATTACTGCTTTGCAAGAAACATTTCATATGGTGTTTTTTGCAATGCTGTTCGGCTGTATTTGGGGCTTTATTCAGGCCATCATTTTATTGGTCACACGTCCTGATGGTATTTTGCCCAACAAAGCGATTTATCACAGCCTGAACCCGATTGTGAATGCTCTACGCTCTCTGCCCTTTATTATTTTGCTGATTGCGGTTTTACCTTTGACCAAACTCATCGTCGGCACATCGATTGGCACGTGGGCTGCGATTGTTCCGCTCACCATTTATGTTGGACCATATATTGGTCGTTTGGTGGAAACTTCATTACTTGAAGTGAATGAGGGGATTATCGAATCTGCACAAGCAATGGGTGCAACGCCACTACAAATCATCTTCAAATTTATTCTGCCTGAAGCACGCAGTTCATTGATTTTGAACTTAACCACAGCCACGATTAGCTTAATTGGTGCAACCGCGATGGCCGGTGCAGTGGGTGCAGGCGGTATTGGTGACCTTGCTATATCTTATGGTTATCAACGTTTTGACACTAGTGTCGTGATACTCACAGTGATTGTGCTGTTGATCATGGTACAAATTGTACAATCCGTTGGGGATTGGCTGTCTAAACTACGCTAACAAAATCAAGCTCTCAATATTGGGAGCTTTTTTCAGGTCTAAGTTTTATATAATGCGGCAAACAAAACTTTTAAAAGCTATAACGATGAAAATAACAACTCTATTGATCAGTCTAAGTCTTTTGCCGATGCTCAGCCATGCAGCTTCAAATCCCTATAACTACGTCACCAGTGTGAAAGTGAATCAGGTTGAACTCAATGCACCTGTGACAGCACATCAAGTCAGTCAATTACTCGCTCCTCCGAATGGAAAAACCAGCAAACAACATGCCGAATGTACAGGCAACTATGAATACAGTATTACCAGTACCCAGCCCAAAAGCCTAAAGTTTGAGATTTTTAACGAAGATAATCCAAAGATTCTGACTGAAAAATTCTATAAAGACAAAACGAGTTTAAAACAACTCGGTCAAACCAAAGGCCGTGTTTGGCTTGACTGGAAAAGCACTCAAACGATGAGCGAAAATATACGCGTGCAAAATATTCAGATCACACCGAATTATACTTTGCAGCAGTTTAAACAAGACTTTACATACAGTGCACAAGGCATGGCAGCATCAGGTGAAGCCCAAGTTTTGCTCTTGCAGCCCAATGAAATCAAAGCCTTTCTGAAAGAACCACAAGACTTTGCCCCACCCTACACGGCTTATCTCAACTTTGGTTTTAAGAATGGACGGTTAAGCAGCTTTGCCATTCAGCAAGCAGTGGCCTGCTGAAGGCTTTTATGCCAAGAAACAATGCGACTAAAATTGCCTTTTCTAAGTCGTTTTAAACTTACTGACAATAAAATAAACAGTCCAAACACTGCGGCCTATTAAATTTTGCCAATTCATTTGAATCGCACTCAGAATGAAGGCAGAGCATGTTAAACTATTCAGCGGTTTTTGCAGGGACTCACTTATGCACTTTGTACATCTTGGTATTCATACAGAATTTTCAATCACAGAATCAATTGTACGTATACCTGATTTAGTCAAAGCTGCTAAGGCAGAAGGTATGCCAGCCCTTGCCATTACTGACTTATCTAACTTACACGCTGCTGTAAAATTTTATGGTAAATGCTTAGATAATGGCATCAAACCGATTATGGGTTCAGAAGTTCGCTTGAACGATGCTGAACATCGCGTGACTTTATTAGCAATGAGCAATGTTGGCTGGCGTAATCTAACCGAACTGGTTTCAGAAGGTTTTATCCGTGGTCAACAGCTTGATATTCCTTGCGTTGCAAAAGACTGGATTTTAGAACAAAACCATGACCTGATTGCGCTACTTGGCATGCGATCTGATGTCGGCAAAATGCTCTGTACATCGAATCCGCAAAAAGCCGAACCTTTACTCGAAGAATGGATTGCAAAATTTGGCAATCGTGTTTATTTGGCTCTATGTCGAACAGAACGCTCAGGTGAAGATGACTTCAACTATGAAGCCTTAAAACTGGCTAAAAAATACAATATTGGTGTAGTTGCGCACAACGATGTGCACTTCATGAAAGAAATTGACTTTGAGGCACACGAAGCTCGGGTCTGTATTGCCGATGGTTATGTATTAGGGGATAACCGCCGACCAAAAAATTACTCTCCAGAGCAATATTTTAAATCTGGCCAACAAATGGCGGAGTTATTTGCAGACATTCCCTCTGCAATTGAAAATACTTATCAAATTGCCAAACGTTGTAACGTCACGCTGCAATTAGGTAAATACTTCCTGCCTGACTACCCTATTCCTGAAGGCCATACCATCGACACCTACTTTGCACATTTATCTAAAGAAGGTTTAGAAGAACGTTTAGACTTTTTGTACCCACCTGAAACGCGTGATGAATACTGGCCTGAAAAACGTAAAGAATATGATGATCGTTTAGAGTATGAAATCGGGACCATTCTTAAAATGGGTTTCCCGGGCTACTTCTTGATTGTCATGGACTTCATCCAATGGTCCAAAGGTAATGGCGTTCCCGTTGGTCCAGGCCGTGGTTCAGGTGCAGGTTCGCTTGTTGCCTACAGCTTAAAAATTACGGACCTAGATCCTCTCCCATACGGACTACTGTTCGAACGCTTCTTAAACCCAGAACGTGTTTCAATGCCCGATTTCGACGTCGATTTCTGTATTGCTGGTCGTGATCGTGTGATTGACTATGTGGCGCGTACATACGGACGCGATGCAGTATCACAAATTGCCACTTTCGGTACTATGGCAGCCAAAGGTGCCATTCGTGATGTGGCACGTGTCTTGGGTAAATCCTATGGTTTGGCAGACCGAATCTCAAAAATGATTCCAACCAAGCCTTTAGGTCTAAGCCTCGAAGAGTCGATTGAAGCAGAGCCACAGCTTAAAGACATTGTCACTAACCCATCCAACCCAGATAATGACGATGCGGCTGAAATTTGGGAAATGGCATTAAAACTCGAAGGCATTACCCGTAACACAGGTAAACACGCAGGTGGCGTGGTCATTTCCCCGACTAAAATTACCGACTTTTCTGCCGTGCTGTGTGATGCAGATGGTACAGGCCGTGTTGCGCAGTACGATAAAGACGATGTTGAATCTGCAGGTCTGGTGAAGTTCGACTTCTTGGGTCTGCGTAACTTAACGGTCATTGAAGATGCCGTGAAGAATATCAATAAGCGCATTAAGCTAGATGTGCCTTTAGACATTGCTTTCATTCCGCTTGATGACAAAGATGCATACCTCATCTTTGCCAATGCCAACACCACAGCGGTCTTCCAGTTTGAATCCGTGGGCATGAAAAAAATGCTCAAGGAAGCACGTCCAAGCAAATTTGAAGAAATTATCGCCTTCGTATCTCTTTACCGTCCGGGTCCGATGGACCTGATTCCTGACTTTATCCACCGTATGCATGGTGGCGAGTTTGAATATCTCCATCCCCTACTTGAAGGTGTACTTGAACCGACTTACGGCATTATGGTTTACCAAGAACAGGTAATGCAGGCAGCACAGTATTGTGCGGGCTATAGCTTGGGTGGTGCGGACTTACTACGTCGTGCGATGGGTAAGAAAAAGCCCGAAGAAATGGTCAAACAGCGCCAAATTTTCACGGAAGGTGCAGCCAAAAAAGATATTGATGAAGCCACTGCCAACCATATCTTTGACTATATGGAAAAGTTCGCAGGTTATGGCTTTAACAAATCGCATGCCGCAGCTTATGCCTTAGTGGCCTATCAAACGGCATGGCTCAAAGCGCATTATCCAGCTGAATTCTTAGCTGCGGTGATGTCATCGGAAATGCAAAACACCGATAACGTGGTGTTCTTGATTGATGACTGTCGACACAATGATATAGAGGTATTGCCGCCTTCGGTCAATATGTCTATCTATCAATTCCATGCTTCGGACGACAAAACGATCGTTTATGGACTCGGTGCAATTAAAGGCGTCGGTGAAGCGGCGATGCAGTCGGTCATTGACTCGCGTATTCAAGATGGGCCGTATCGTGACTTGTTTGATTTCTGCCATCGTATTGATCTGAAAAAAATCAATAAACGGACTTTAGAAGCATTGATTCGCTCAGGTGCTTTAGACTGCCTCGGCATTGAACGCTCAAGTCTAATGGCGCAGCTACCTGAAGCGGTACAAGCAGCGGATCAAGCTCGCTCAAACCGTGAAACAGGCATCATGGACTTGTTTGGTGAGGTTGAAGAAGTACAACGTAAACCCGCCAAACCTGTTAAACCTTGGTCAGATGAAGTCCGTCTCAAAGGTGAAAAAGACACTCTAGGGTTGTATTTAACCGGTCACCCAATTGATGTCTATCGCACTGAGTTGAAAGCGTTTATTCCAAACAAAATTAATGAACTCACCCCAACTCGTCGTGGCGTCACTACCGTTTTTGCTGGTCTCGTGGTTGATGTAGCTAACTTCCCGAACCGAATGATGGTGACCTTAGATGATGGTACCTCACGGATCGAAGTCTCTGCAAACCATGAACGCTTTATGCGTTTTAAAGACATCATTCAAAATGAAAAAGTGGTGGTAATTGAGGGCGAAATTTACGAGCGTGAAGGTTTTGACCGTCCAATGGGTCGCTTAACCAAAGCATTTACCCTAAATGAAATTCGTCAAAAACGCGCCAACTGTATTCAAATTCGTCTCGACCCAACACACAGCACAAAAACACTGAGCCAAGATTTAAAAAATATTCTTGCACCCTTTTGTAATGTCGATATGTGTAATCACATCCCGCTGCAATTGCTGTTGGACTACCCGTATGCCACGGCTGAATTACACTTAGGGATTAATTGGAAAGTGGCGCCGCAGGATGAACTACTTTCTAAACTCCGTGACTATTTTGGTAAAGAAAATCTTCATGTGGAATATCAAGTCAAATCCAAAGCAGCCAAAGCGGTGAGCTATGAAGAAGCCAAACCTGTAGATGTACCACCGCCCCCTGCGGATATGAGCATGGATGATGCCATGGACTTATATCAGGCTGAAGTCGGTCAATTCTCTTAATTATTTAAATTTTAAAGATTCATTGGAAAAATCATGAGCCAATTTGACAATGCCGCTGTTTCAGCGCATCTCTCCCATGTGCGTATTGTCATGGTCAATACCACACTCCCTGCGAACATTGGTAGCGCACTGCGCGCCATGAAAACGATGGGACTCTCAAAGCTAGTGTTGGTTGCGCCAAAAACCTATCCACATCCCGATATTGATGCTTTGGCAGCGGGTGCAACTGATTTAATCGAGCAGATTGAAATCGTTGAAACCCTTGCAGATGCCATCAAAGACTGCCATTTAGTGTTTGGCACGAGTGCGCGTAGTCGTACCATTCCTTGGCCTTTGCTAGACGCACGTCCCGCAGCTGAAAAATCAATTTCAGCAGTGGTGAATGATCAGCAAGACGTTGCTGTTGTATTTGGCCGTGAAGACCGCGGACTGACCAACGAAGAACTCGCCATGGCCAATTACCATGTCACCATTCCTGTAAATACAGACTATGGTGTACTAAATGTGGCTCAAGCCATTCAAGTGATTTGTTATGAAATGCGTATGGCCACACTGGCTGCTGTGGAAAGCGCTGAAAATGAAGCTGCAACCATGCCTGTAACAGATACTGAGTCTATGCAGTGGGATGAGCCTTTGGTCACACATGAGCAAATGGAACAGTTCTACCCGCACATTGAAAAAATGTTGGCTGAGATTGAATTTTTAGATCCAAAAAATCCTCGATTACTGCCTTTACGCTTGCGTCGTCTTTTTGGACGTATACAATTAGATCGTATGGAATATCATTTACTTCGTGGTATTTTTAGTCGTGTACAAGCTTTAAATAACGGCACATGGAAAAAGTCAAATACGGATCAAACAGAGGATCAATCTAATGCTTAAACAGCTCAAAGAAGATATACAAGCTGTATTCGCGCGCGATCCTGCGGCACGAAACACTTTAGAAGTTCTAACCACATATCCAGGCATTCATGCCTTGATCATGCACCGTATGGCGCATGAGTTATGGAAAAAAGAATGTAAAGGCTCAGCACGTTTATTGTCTTCTTTTAGCCGTTTTGCAACAGGTATTGAAATTCACCCAGGTGCTAAAATTGGTCGTCGTTTTTTTATTGACCATGGCATGGGCGTCGTGATTGGTGAAACCGCTGAAATTGGTGACGACGTGACCCTATATCACGGTGTCACTTTAGGTGGAACTACATGGAATAAAGGCAAACGTCACCCGACCTTAGAAGACGGCGTGGTGGTTGGTGCTGGTGCTAAAATTTTAGGCCCTTTTACTGTCGGTAAAAATGCGAAAGTCGGCTCAAATGCAGTCGTCACCAAAGCAGTTCCAGCCGACACGACCGCAGTTGGTAACCCTGCGCGCTTTATTTCTAAAGATAAACCGAAAGATGAAGCAGAAACACGTCGTCGCGATTATGCAGAAAGTATTGGTTTCCAACCTTATGCTGCAACGCAAGACCAGTCTGATCCAATTCTTGAAGGTATGCGTGTTCTACTTGACCGCATTCAGCTGAATGAAAAACGGATGAATACTCTTTGCCAACGCTTGTCTTTGCTTGATCCAACTTTTAAAAAGCAACAACAAAATGAACAACCTTTTAGTGCTGAAGAATTGAAAATTTTGGAAGATGTACGCCGCGAATGTGAAGCTCAAAGCCTGCCATCCAACGACTAAACATGAAAAGTGTTAGTTTTTGAAAACCTGCCTATAGCAAACCTTGCATGTTCATCAGAGTTTTTTTAGACTGACGAACATGCCTTTTATACCACTTCTTAAAATAATGAATGGAAGAACCTTATGATGCTTAAACCCTTAGCGGTTGCTGTTCTTGCTGTCTCGTTTTTAACAGCGTGTAGCTCAAACCCAACGAAGAACAATAGTGATACCATCGTTTTTACAGAGCCTGAATTAACCGCACCATTTTATGCACTCAATCCATTTAATTATGATGCGCCACCTCCATTTGAAATTAACTTAAAAAAAGCAGCAGCTCAACCCGTAACTAAAATGGAAGTGACTCGCTCTGACGATCCATCTAAAAAACTGGTTTTAGACACCAATAAACTGATTATTCCAACCGTAAACAGCAAAGACCGTCAGTTGAAGTTTGCCGTACTGGCAGGCGACAATGAAGTCGACATTACTGAAATTGATGACTTTTTACAGTTGGTTGAAGGCAAAGCGCGTCACTACCCACCACGCTTTACAGAACGCCAAGAACGGAAAGGTTTTGAGTTAAAACTAAAAGAAGTGACACAACAGCTCGATACGTTAGCGTCGAAAGACAATGCTTCATTTGATGTGCTGGTTCGTGCGTTCAAAGCCAGCGTTATGGCACGTAATTTAGACCTCGGTTCAGTCTATACCACCAAATCTTTGGCATATGCACAGCGTATTTTAAAAATTAACCAAGAAGACCCTGAAGCAAACTTCTGGTTCGGTTTTGCTTTGTCTGAAGGTGGTGGTCAACGCGAAGCGATGCCATACCTCGATAAAGCAATGAAAGCTGGTGTTCAAGAAGCCTATTTAGCGACCGCAAATAACTACATCGCGATGGAACAAAAGAAAAATGCGGTACAAACCTTGAAAAACTACAAGCTGAAATATCCGCAAGAAGCTGAAGTTGCGGATCGCCTGATTAATGAAATAGAAAAACAAGGTCGTTGGAATGTTTGGCAAGTTCTAAATACTGCAAAATAATCCCATCACTTCTGATGTACCTAAAAATAGACCGAATTTTCGGTCTATTTTTATTTTAGGCGAATTGATAAATCCGAGAATTATCGTATGATTTAAAAAATTCAAAAGAATAAACGGTAGTCGACGCTTTTTATGCCTAAATACATCCGTAGCACCTTGATGATGACCACTCTCGTTTCGCTTTTGAGTGGTTGCCAAGTGGTCAGTGTGAAAAATCAATCACTGAACGTCACGATTACCAATGAGCGTGAGAGTATTTTAACGCGGGATAAGCTCAGTGAAGCGAGTCTAAACGTGCTGTCTATGACAGGCCGAGAAGCAAAAATCTGTTCAGAGCAACCTGAAGAATGTGTCAGCGAACTCAAACAGATTCCACAAATTCAGGATGAACAGCTCCTCTCTACTGCCAGCGAACTGTATCTCGCTAAAGCACTTTCCTTAGAAAAATCATCAGCCTGTAAAGTGAGTATTTTAGCCAAGACCCAGTCTGAAGAAAAACAGGCGCTGCAAAAACAAAACTACCAAAGCTGCTTAGATCAACAACTCGGTATGCTGGATAAAAGCATTCGCTACAGTTATGCCTACATGTTTAACACCAAACGTGGCCCCCAAGACCGTATTTTTGATAACCGACAAGTCCAACTGCGTGACTTTTATAACCAAGCTATCGCTAAGCTTGTAAATAGTTATGGCTTACGCCATGGACCATCTGAAGTCGGTAATCAAATAAAAGTGGGACAAAGTATTTACCGCATAAATTATGATAACTACCCACTTTTAAAAAACCGTCAAGTTGAACAACTGATGTCAACTTACAATATGAACTTCTCAGGCCTGCGCTCTATCACACGTCGCGATGGTTTTGGGTCAGAGTTTCTGATTGTCCTCCCACCCGAGCACAACGACACCTCACCCGAAAAAGCCAAATATATTGTCGATCCACTGCATTATCAGTACACCAATGGTCGTAATCCCAACATTCACAATGCCCGTTATTTAGCAGCGACTATTACCGCACAGCCACGCTCTGCATCTAGTATCGATGAGATCTTAAACAACCCTGAGTTTGAAATCTCAGCTTATGATCCCTATAAGTTTGAATCTGCGAAAATTGCAGGCAAAAGTTACCCTCTTGCTGCAAACTTTTCTGCGCCTTATGGCTTATGGTTGGCACAAAACAATTTAGGTAAAGCCGCGTATTTATCACTGATTGATCGTGATGCACGCCTCACCATGCCGCATCTATACATGCTTGAGCCGTACAACCCAAATAAAAAAGTGGTGGTGCTCGTTCACGGTCTAGCCAGCAGTCCAGAGGCATGGATTCGTTTGACGAATGATGTCATGGGCGACCCCGTGCTACGTGAGCACTATCAAGTTTGGCAAGTGTTCTACTCGACCAATATGCCAATTTTAGAAAGTCGTTTCCAAATCTATGCAATCATTCAACAAAGTTTTAATTTGGTCGACAGCAAAGCACCTGCCAAAAAGGATGCCGTGCTAGTGGGTCATAGTATGGGCGGCATTATTGCGCGGCTTTTAGTGAGCGATGCTGACTTAACCCCTGCTGCAATGAAACTGCTACCCAATCGACGTGTGCAACAATTTAAAAATGACCCTCTATTTAAATCACGCCTCGACATTCAACCGATTCCAAACTTTAGTCGGGCCATTTTCTTGGCAGCACCACATCGTGGGACAGAGTTTGCTGACCGCTGGTTTACCCTTGCGGCACGTAAAGTCATTCGTCTACCAGGTGCGTTTTTGGGGGCACTGACCGATGTTATACAAAGTAGTGACCCTGACCTACAAGCCTTCATTAAAGATGTCGATAATGGACTCATTCAAAATGGGCCAAGTGATCTCAGCAAAAACTCTAACTTTACTCGGTTAACTAAAAACGTCGTTCCATACAAGGGCATGAAATTCCACAGCATCATGGGGAATGCGACTAAAAGTGATGACCTCAATATCATTACAGATGATGTCGTGCCTTATACGAGTGCCCATCTAGATGGTGCATTGTCTGAGAAGATTATTAAAGGGGGACATTCTATTCAAGAAACGCCTGAAGCCGTTCTTGAGTTACGTCGTATCCTGCGGTTGCACCTGACTGAACTCGGTCTGTATAAGCCTTAAATCTTTAAAAGCCTAAACAGATGTTTAGGCTTTTTTATTTTTGCTTTACGCCTAACGCCTAACGCCTACAGCAATAATCACTTGGCTGTTTAACAACTGTTCGCTTTATAGATGATTTATTGTTTAGTCGTTTTCAATTTTGCTAAGATATTGCCATTCATACAATAGCTGTTCATAGCGCATAAATACACACGGTAAGCGGTGTCGCTCGGTCTATTTTTATATTGTGCATTTTCAAAGATTTAAGGATTTCACCTACATGAGCAATTCGGGAATCATCACTGATTTGTCCACCCTCACTCCCATGATGCAACAGTACATGGGCGTCAAAATGCAACATCCGCACTCTTTGATGTTCTATCGTATGGGTGACTTCTACGAGCTATTTTTTGAAGATGCACACAAGGCCGCTAAACTTCTCGGAATTACTCTGACCCATCGTGGCAAAGCCAATGGTGAACCCATCCCTATGGCAGGTGTTCCTTACCATGCAGCTGAAGGCTACCTTGCTCGCTTGGTGAAAAAAGGCGAAACCGTCGTCATCTGCGAGCAAATTGGTGAAGTTACAGGTAAGGCACCTGTTGAACGTGGCGTTGTCCGGATTATTACACCAGGGACGCTAACTGACGATGCCTTACTGACGGCACATCAAAGTTCGAACCTTGTCGCGCTTTGCGTACAACAAAACGAAATTGGTATTGCGCTGTTAGATTTAAGTGCAGGTTTATTCAAAGTTCAACAACAAGAGTTTCAGCTTGAGCAACTGGGTATTGAACTGTCTCGCCTCATGCCAAGTGAAATTTTGGTCGATGAAAATATTGTCGACCCCAACATTATTGAACACATTAAAAAACTGCTCGACTGCCCTGTAACACGCCGTCCGAATGTCGACTTTAACCTAAACAACGCACAAAAAACCTTATGCGATCAGTTTACTGTATCGACTTTAGCTGGTTTCGGTATTGACCATTTGCCGCTTGCTAAAGCAGCAGCAGCATCCCTGATTCATTATGCCAAAGAAACGCAAAAAACAGCCTTACCGCATATTCGCTCTATTCAGCTTGAACAAAGCAGTGATTTCATTGCGCTTGATCCTGTGACGCGGAAAAACTTAGAGTTGGTTGAGCCTCTGTTTGAACACGGCACATCATTATTCCAACTCATCAATGACTGTCAAACTGCAATGGGTGGACGTTTACTTAGCCGTACACTGATGCAACCGTTACGTGATACCAAGCTCTTAGACGCACGTTTAGATGCCACCAAGAGTCTTGTAGATGGCTACCATGAATCACCAGTCCGTTTAGTATTAAAAGAGATTGGAGACATTGAACGTGTTCTCAGCCGTGTGGCTTTAGGCAGTGCCCGTCCACGTGACTTAGTGCAGCTGCGTCAAGCCTGTGCACAAGTCCCTTATTTACGTCATGCCATTCAGCCCGTGATCCAAAGCAAACAGTCCGCACTCATTACCCAATTGAATGAGGAATTGGGTGATTTCCATGGCTTACATCAACGTTTAATGTCTGCCATCGTTGAACATCCACCTGTGCTTTTACGAGATGGAAATGTGATAGCGGAAGGTTTTGATCATGAACTCGATGAACTCCGTAAAATCCGTGATCATGCAGGACAGTACTTGATCGACCTTGAAATTCAAGAACGTCAAAATACTGGAATTTCGACCTTAAAAATTGGCTATAACCGTGTCAGTGGGTATTACATTGAACTGACCCGCGCGCAAGCCGAGCAAGCACCTGATCACTACATTCGTCGTCAAACCTTGAAAAATGCTGAGCGTTATATCACGCCTGAGCTGAAAACCTTTGAAGACAAGGTACTTTCGAGTGAGTCCCGTGCATTAGCCCGCGAAAAAATGCTGTTCGAAATGCTTTTAGATGAACTCCGAGCCGATATTGGTCATTTACAAATGATGAGCAGTGCTATTGCGCAGATCGACCTCTTAGCTAACTTTGCACATCAGGCTCGCTTACGCAATTGGTTACGTCCTGAGTATAGTCCAGAAATTGGGGTTAAAATTATTGCGGGACGTCATCCAGTGGTTGAGGCGTTGAACAAAGCTACATTTACACCGAATGACACGACACTTGATTTCAACCACCGCATGGCCATTATTACTGGTCCTAACATGGGCGGTAAATCAACCTTTATGCGTCAAACGGCTTTAATTAGCCTATTGGCCTATTGTGGCTCATATGTACCTGCCCAATCGGCAGTATTAGGTCCAATTGACCGAATTTTTACCCGTATTGGTTCTGCAGATGACCTATCTACAGGCAAATCGACCTTTATGGTGGAAATGACCGAGACCTCGCAAATCCTGCATCATGCAACCAATCAGTCACTGGTTTTGATGGATGAAGTTGGTCGTGGCACCAGTACCTATGATGGTTTATCTTTGGCATGGGCTTGCGTACTTGACTTAACCAAACGCATTAAATGCTTATGTTTATTTGCCACGCACTACTTTGAACTGACCGAGCTGGCCAAAGAAACTGCTATTGATAACTACCATGTCACCGCAAAAGAACTCAACGGCAACCTCATTTTGTTACATAAAGTCCAACATGGACCTGCAAGCCAAAGTCACGGCTTACAAGTAGCAAAATTAGCAGGTATTCCTGCCAGTGTGATCAAAGAAGCACAAAATCGTCTGAAAATTTTAGAGAAGCAACAA
This sequence comes from Acinetobacter sp. 8I-beige, assembly GCF_902505955.1. Lineage (NCBI taxonomy): Bacteria > Pseudomonadati > Pseudomonadota > Gammaproteobacteria > Moraxellales > Moraxellaceae > Acinetobacter > Acinetobacter sp. 8I-beige. The sequence continues at coordinate 758,631 of NZ_LR732792.1, forward strand.
CTGCAAAAACCTAAAGTCGTTCAAAATGATTTGTTTGCTGTAATAGAAATGCCTGAACTTGAAATCATTGAACGTGTGGTCGAAATTGAGAAACCTTCTGCCGCACTTGAACTACTCAAGAGCATTGATGTCGATAATTTAAGTCCACGTGAAGCCTTACAGCAGCTTTATGCATTGAAAGATCAGTTACATTCATAATGGATTTGCATTTTCGCAACTCATCTAGACCGTCAAAATGACGGTCTTTTTTATTGTTAAAAGCAGTTTTCAGCAGAATGTTCAGTTTTTATCAAATTTAACAGCCGTGCATATAACAAATATCAATAAAAGCAATTGTTAGTTGGTGCTGTTTTTGCCTAAAATACACATTAGTTATTAGAACCATATTTTTAGGTAGCCTTCGCCATGACCTTTGTTGTCACTGAAAATTGTATTAAATGTAAATATCAAGACTGCGTAGAAGTTTGTCCAGTAGACTGTTTCTATGAAGGTCCAAACTTTCTAGTGATCAATCCAGACGAATGTATCGATTGCGCACTGTGTGAACCTGAATGTCCAGCAAATGCAATTTTCTCTGAAGATGAACTGCCAGAAGGTCAAGAAGTATTTATTGAACTAAATGCTGAGTTATCACAAACTTGGCCGAACATTACCCAGATTGGAGACCAACCTGCTGACCGTGAAGAATGGAACGGTAAAGCAGATAAGTTACAATACTTAGAAAAGTAAGCCAGAAAAAGATCAGCATAAGCTGATCTTTTTTTATACCTAAAACACACATTTGATTGCAATATTTCCAATTTTTCCTCACAAATTTGGATTAAAATAATAGGCGTATTTTTTAAATATTTGATTTCTATAATGAAGAAATTTTTAAAGGGATTATTTGCGGTTAGCATAATCCCCTTGGTGATGATTGGCTGTACGACGTCATCCCACAAAGGTCAGACCATCACAACGCCTGATGGAAAACGTATTTTTATCCCGCAAGAGAAAATTAGTTTTGACCGCCCTGCTCCACCTAAAATTATTCCTTATACCTACAATGCTTGGATGTCTGTCGGTGACACGCTAGCACGCGTACGTGAGTATGAAGTTTTTCTTGAACGCAATGGTGTGGGAAATATCATCCCAAGCTTTGAACTGCTCAGAACAGCACGTGACTGGCAAAAATGTGGTCGTTCACAATATATGATCCCGAACCGTGAACTTTGGAAAAACCAAATTGCGACCTTAAAAGTATTTAAATATTTAGTTGCAGCCAAAGTACTGACCGATTTTGAAGTCACTTCGGTTTATCGTGATCTGCCTTTAAACCAATGTGCTGGCGGTGCAAACTCGTCACGCCACTTATTCAATTCTGCCATCGATTTTCGAATTGGGTCTGAAAACCCGCAACCTGAAGATTATGCTTATATTGAAAATACAAAATATCGTCTATGCCAATTTTGGACCCAACATGGACAGAGCTTGAACATGGGCTTAGGTTTATATGCTTCCGGTCAGATTCACATTGATACCCAAGGATATCGTACATGGGGCCCAGACCTCAGTCGCAATTCTTCGATGTGTAGTTACTAGTTTTTAAAAATTAAAAGAGGTCAATATGACCTCTTTTTTTTGAGCATTGATTTCAACAAATATGGTCGGAAAAATTGCACTCTGAAAATAAAAGTTTAAAATGCTCCTCATCGCAACCAAGGTGAACATGCTATGCAACAAATGTGGACAGAGATTGATAACTATATCGATGCACATTTAATTCCTGAAGACCCAATTCTACTGCAAACTTTAGAAAATACTGAGAAGCATGGTTTTCCAGATCACTTAGCTGTTGCACCCAACCAAGGTATGCTTTTACAGATGTTGATTCAAATGAATCAGTGTAAACGTGTGCTAGAACTCGGCACTTTTGCCGCCTATAGCACCATGTGGTTAGCGCGCGCCTTACCTGAAGATGGTTATATTTTAACGATTGAAGGACGTGATACGCATGCCGCGATGGGCCAAGAAAATATCGACAAAGCTCAGCTTAAACAAACCGTTGAACTCAAATGTGGACGTGCAGCAGATATCCTTAAATCACTGCCTGCAGACATTGAACCTTTCGACTTTATTTTTATTGATGCCGATAAACAAAGCTACCCAGAGTATTTAGAATTAAGCCTGAACCTATCTCATTCAGGTACTTTGATTTTCCTCGATAACGTGATTCGTGCAGGCGATATTATCAATCCTGAAAATCATAAACCAAGTATTGAAGGAATTCGAGATATGTTCAAAGCGATGCAAAACCATCCGAAAATTTTGTCGTGCACTGCACTTCAAACTGTCGGCAGCAAAGGACATGATGGATTTGCCTTAGCCATTGTAAAATAAGCTAAAAATTAGATTAAAAAACAATCGATTAATTTAAGCTTATATAAATTATAAACTTACATTTACTGTCCATATAGTTATCCACAATTAATGCGGATAACTATGGATAAAACAGTTCCAATTTAGAGAAATCACTCTAAATTAACGGGCAACCAGTAAGGAAACTTTGGCATTTCTAAAAATGGTGGTTGCAATGCTGCCCAAGAAGAACTGATGAATCTTACTGTGGCTGAACGCACCGAGCACAATCAGTTGTATGCCATGCTCATTTTGGTATTCCAGAATATTTTCAGCCACGTCGCCATAACGATATTCTGTAATCACATCCAAATTCGCATCTTTCAGATATTGTTCAGGCTCTCTTAAAATTTCAGGATGATCACCGACATAGACCAAATGGCATTGTAAGAGGCGCAGCAGATCACTTTGGGCAATCCGCTTCATCATCTTCACACACGTCGGTGAATACTCGTAGGCAAAGATAAAGCGCGTAGGTGGCTTAAAGCTATCGCCTACCGTCATGACGGTACAATTTGCTCCGCGGATAAAGTTCTCAACATTACTGCCCAACGGTTTATTGCGTTCAGCCGATTTCTCACCCACACGGCCAATCACCACAATGTCATCTTCATGCAATAAGTTAAAACTTTGCTCTAGAAAGTCACCCTTTTCTTGAATATGCGTTGTATGTAGGCCATGCGTTTCGAGAATGAGTTTAGAAATATGATCGAGTAGATTATTGCTATAACTGAGCGCAAGTTCACTTTGTTTTTGCTCTAATTCAGCCAGCTCTTTGAGCAACATTGCATTGCTTTCAAATCCAATTACCCCGCTAATTTCACCTAAGTGATAACTTGCAGGATAATAATCCAAAACTTGTAAAAGGACCAATTCCCGCCCCGTCTGTTTTGCAATCCATGCCGCAGCTTCTGCTAGAGCATTGATACAAGGGGAAGAATCAATACATGCAATGACTCGTTTCATTATCGCCTCTCATTACACCGCATTTGGTATAAGGTCTCATTGTTGTTCTAAACTTAGCATATCTTTTTTTTTGATGGCAGGTTTTTATGTAATTAAGTATTGATAAATGTTCAATATTCTTTGATATCTTAATCACGTAAACGAATAAACTGAGCAGGATTGCCAGCAACAATCGATTGCTCGGCGATATCTTTGGTCACCATACTATTCATTCCCACCACTGCATGTGCACCAATTTTCACCCCATCTTTCACGCCCACATGTGCACCTAACCAAACATCCCGTCCAATTTCTATCCCTTGTGAACGCACGGGCTGTTGATAAATCGGATCGCTAAGTGCCATACCATGGTCAAAGGCATATAAGTGACAATAAGCCGCAATACGCACTTGATCATGTAACTTAATCCCCACACGACCACCATCTAAAATACAATGGTGGTTGATCGCGACTTCGCTGCCAATATCTAAAGGCCCATGCAAAGTACAATCGGCAGCAATAAACGTGTTGTCGCCAATGACAATTTGGCGACCAGGCTCTGCAAAAATGTGTGCCAATGGAGAAATAAAACAGTTTTGACCAATTTCAACGGTTTCCATTTCCATTAAATAAGTTTGGTATTCTTGCTGCCATACTTCCGCCCACACGCGGTTTTTAGGCTTGAGCGACCAATACAACCAGGGCATATAGTTTAAACGGTGCTTATGCTGCTCACGATATTTTAATAAGGGATCAGTCATGATGGTCATCCACAATTTTTAACACTTCACGCCCACGGGTTACGTCTTGTATTTTAAGTCTGAGCACTTCAATCTGATGCACTTGTAATAATGCTTCTACAAGCACGCCATCCGCAGTATATTGCTCATTAAACTCAATCTGCTGGCTATTCAGCTCATACTGGAAAATCGCCCATTCATTAAATTGGCAGGCAAAATGCACTTTTTTCTTCTCAATGAGCTCTATTTTTTCAGCCAACAGTAAACACTGTCCTGCTGTTCCACCATAAGCACGTACCAGCCCGCCTGTGCCTAGCTTGACACCACCATACCAACGATTGACTAAAACCAAAACATTGGTCAGTTCATTGCCTTCAATGGTCGCTAAAATAGGACGACCTGCAGTACCTGAGGGTTCACCGTCATCATTAAAACGAACATTATGGCCAATTTTCCATGCCCAGCACTGATGCGTGGTGCTGATATCTTTATATTGCTCTAGAAAATCTTTAACGGCTTGTTCATTTTCAACAGGCACAGCAAAAGCTTGAAAACGACTTTTCTTAATGTCTTCTTCATAACTCACTAAACTAGAGATGGTAAATGGCATAGCGTAATTTTAAAAATTTCACAAAAAATTATAACGTATTTTCAATCAGCTATCGTATGAAAATGACTTTTCGCTTTAAGCCCATACAAAATAAACAGATATGCATACTATGTAGCATGCTGAAAGAAGCGATTTCAAAAGGATGGTAGAGCACGTAGTTTGAATATAAAGGAATGCCCTATTCTTAATTCAATGCAAAGCGATGGATTAAAAATATGAGAGGGATATCTGCGCCAATTATTTTCTTGGCGCAGAAAAAGCTTATACAGTGAAGTCATCACCAAGGTAAACTTGACGCACGGTTTCATTGGCTAAAATTTCATCTGGAGAACCTTCAGCAATCACCGCCCCTTCACTCACGATATAAGCACGTTCACAAATCGCCAAAGTCTCACGAACGTTATGATCCGTAATAAGAACGCCAATACCACGGTCTTTTAGAGTACGAATAATATCTTTAATGTCACCCACTGAAATTGGGTCAACCCCAGCAAAAGGCTCATCGAGTAACATAAATTTTGGATCGGCTGCCAGCGCACGTGCAATTTCAGCACGACGACGTTCACCACCAGACACACTCATACCCAATGAATCTTTAATATGGCTAATTTTAAAATCGGCCAGCAACTCATGCAAACGCTGTTTACGTTGTTCTTTGTTCAGGTCTTTACGCGTTTCCAAAATCGACATAATATTTTCAGAAATGGTGAGTTTTCTAAAAATTGAGGCTTCTTGAGGTAAGTAACCAATGCCTTTACGCGCACGTTCATGCATGGCCAAATCAGACATGTCTAGGTCATCAAGATGAATTTCACCTTTGTCCATACGCACCAGTCCAACCACCATATAAAAGCTGGTGGTTTTCCCTGCACCATTAGGGCCAAGTAAACCTACGATTTGTCCGCTTTGCATGCTAAAAGATACATCTTTCACTACCCAACGCTTACTGTAGTTTTTCGCGAGATGCTTAATACATAGGGTTTGTGGCTGATTGAGAGTTTGCTCCATTAGTCACGCGCTCCTGGGAAGGATTGAGAACCTGAAGGTGGAATCACAATTTGAACACGACCACTCGACGAACCACTGTTGTTTGGTGTGCCAATCGCTTCGATATCACCTTTGTTCATACTATAGCGCAATGTATTACCGCGAATACTGGCACCATCTTGTTCTAAAAGTGCGCTGCCCGATAAGGTAATAATGCCTGTTTCTGCATTATAAATAATCTTTTGCGCCTGACCTTTGGCAATACCTTTATTGGTACTGACTTGCTGCTGGAAACGTGCAGGCTTACCATTGGCCGTAATGGTGCTAATTTGGCGAGTTTGATTTAAATTGGCAACAATCGAATCCGCTTGTAGTTTCATCGTGCCCTGTTCAATGATGACATTACCTGTGTATGTCGTAACACCCGTTTTTTCATTAAAAGTCGCACGATCTGCCACCAACGAAATCGCTTTACTACGGTCACTTGGTAGCGCCAAAGCAAAAGTTGAAACAGCCACACCTAAACTCAGTGCAAGTGTTTGCTTGAGGAAAGTTTTCGAAATAGAAAATTTTGGATTATGGTTCATACTTCCCTCGAATATGGAAAAAGTCATATTGACCCGTATTTAAATTCGCTTTTAAGCCCTGACTAACAAATTCGGCTTGTGGTGTCGTAACAACCACTTGATGCTGAGATTCAAGTTCACGCGTCTGTGGAAATGCAGTCAGCTCTGCGGTCTCAAACTGCATCTGACCTTGATCTAACATTTTCTTTGCAACCACTTGGTTTGTCAGAACGACTTTTTCGTTGTCGTTGATACCATTGGCTTGCTTGGCATAGAAAGTCGCATCCACTTTTCCATCTTTATACATCTCAGCATTTAAGTTCTCTAACTTAGAGGTCTTCTTTTGCATATCCTGCTCAAGACGGTCTACTTTTGCGCGGACGTATAAATTACCCTGCTCATCTGTTTGAGTCAGTTGGATCTGCTCAGCAGAATAGGTCATGCTTTGCGCACCATCGACCTCGAGCTTTTGCCCTTTTCCACTGTAATAGTAATAACCACTACTGATAGCCGCAATGGCTACAGCAGTGATATATAAAACTTTAGTATCCATAAATGTTAACTAAACTCTCATGCATGCATACAGATTAATGCGGGACTGCGGTGTACTTTTCAAGTAAAGTTTCGTATACACCTTTGGCTTGTAAAATCATATCGCAGATTTCACGTACCGCGCCACGTCCACCCATCGCTTGAGTCACCAAATCGGCACGACGACGTACTTCTAAATGACCATTTGGCACGGTCACTTTCATGCCTGCAATGGCAAATGCAGATAGATCTGGCCAGTCATCACCCATGTATAAACAATCTTCGGGTGAAATACCAAATTTTGCACAAGCCTCGCGCAGTGCAACACCTTTGTCTTCACGGCCTTGATAGACAAGGTCCACACCCAAATCAGACATCCGTTTTTCTACGATCTGACTTTTACGCCCTGTGATAATAATCACTTTCACACCAGCTTGCTGAACCAGTTTCATGCCTAAGCCATCACGGATATCGAAAGATTTGATTTCGTCTCCAGAATTGGTCAAAGTCACAAAACCATCACTTAAAATACCATCAACATCCAAAACTAGAGCTTCTACATAACGCGCTTGTTCTAACAAAATATAAGAAGCCATTTTTTAATTTACCCCAGCTTGAATCAGGTCATGCATACTCAAAACACCAATGACTTTATTGCTCTCATCAACAACGACAAATTGGTTAATTTTCTTTTCATTCATTCGCTCTAATGCTTCAACAGCACGTGCTTCCGGTGAAATCGTCAGCGGGCTCTTAATCATCACATCAGACACCGCCAAATTCACATCAAATCCTTGCTGTTTATCAATCAAACGGCGTAAATCACCATCAGTAAAAATTCCTAATAGACAGTCATTTTCATCCACAATTGTGGTTAAACCTAGGCGTTTGTTAGAGATTTCGTACAGAACTTTGTTCATTGCTGTATCTGGAGACACTTTCGGTAGTTCGTCTCCAGTGTGCATTAAATGCTTCACATGTAATAACAAGCGTTTACCCAAAGCACCCGCAGGATGCGAGCGTGCAAAGTCATCGGAAGTAAACCCGCGTGCATCTAATAGTGCAACAGCCAATGCATCACCCAAAGCTAAAGTCGCCGTTGTACTCGATGTTGGTGCTAGCCCCAATGGACAAGCTTCTTGAATATTGCCCAATGTCAGTGCCACATCAGCATTTTGTGGCATCGGCCCACGCTCATCACCACTGATGGTAATTAAAGGCACACCCAAATATTTGATCAAAGGCATCAGCATCATGATTTCATCACTCTTGCCCGAGTTTGAAATCGCAATCAGCACATCACCTGCAACCAACATCCCCAAATCACCATGCCCCGCTTCACCTGGGTGCATAAAGAATGATGGCGTACCTGTAGAGGCAAATGTAGCTGCCATTTTTCGGCCAATATGCCCTGATTTACCCATGCCAGTAATGACTAAGCGACCTTTGCACTTTAAGATAATTTCACAAGCACGGCTAAAACGATCATCGATTTGCTTAGCAAGTACCGAGAGTGCCTGACGCTCTATCTCTAGTGTTTCTAAAGCAACTTTTTGGAAATCAATGGGATTTGACATATTTTCAGAATTCAACGTTGTTTTACCTGAACCGTGTGACGAAATGAAACGTCAGCACATAAAAAATAATTTTCGCAATTTTATCATATCTCTGTAGACAACTAGCGTGGAAATCTTTGGATTTTCACAACATATCTACAAATGTGTTTTGCTGATGATGGAAGACCTTTGTTTCAAGTGCATATAGCTCGCTCCCTTTTTATTATTTTTTCTTTCGACCACGTATGACTGCACATCTTTCACGCTGAGAGGCTCTTATTAATTTCTTAACTTAAGTGAAATAAAAAGTAGCCACCACAAAGCTAAACAATGTCGCTAATTCAATTATTTCAATACTGGCACCAATGGTATCTCCCGTCACACCACCAATACGCTGTATAAATTTATACCGCAAATACCATAATACCAGATAAAAAGTGGCAATCACCACAACACCAATCCATGTCCAATACAAAGCCACCAAAGGTATCAGCAGTAAAAGTGCCATTGCAATTGGTCGTGCTAAATGTTGGCCCAACTGGCTGCCGAGTCCTTTAGCACGCACATAGTCTGTGCTTAAAAAGAAAAATAGCGGCACAAGACGCCCTAAGACAGGAAATAAAATGAGTGTGCTATAACACTGCTGCTGCAATAACACATACAGTGCAGACCACTTTAATATGCATACAATGACAAGGCTGAGTACACCTATCGGCCCACAACTCGGATCTTTCATGATCTCAAGTGTGCGTGCTTTATCGCCAAAACCACCGACCCAAGCATCTGCGGTATCGGCCAAACCATCCAGATGCAAACCACCCGTCAGCCAAATCCATAGCACCAGAATCACACTGCTTAACAGCACAAGTGGCAAAGCATACAATAACAGGGTTATCCCATACAGAATGGCTCCTATGAGCAAACCCACCACAGGATAAAATAACAGTGCTTGCGCATTTTGCTGAGGCGTTGGCATTGTGCTTAAACGAACTGGAAACGTCGTTAAAAACTGCAGTGCAATCCAAAAAGGTGTCATTACACATCCTCACTTTGAATAAACTGAAGTTGTCCTTGATCGAATACAAAGCGGTTCAATTGTCCCAACTCTGCTGACATTTTTAAAAGATCGTTATCATTTTGCTTCAGCGCTTGGCATTTTAATAATTTGATTACGCCGCCATGAGAAATAATCAACGCCCGTTGCCAGCCCTGCTTATGCATTTGCTGGGTCAAGGTCTCTACAGACTCGAGAACACGGCTTTTAAATGCCAATAAGCTTTCTGCCTGAGGCGGTGTAAAACTTAACGGCGTTTGCCAAAATTGAGCCAATTCATCTGGAAAGAGTTGGTAGAGTCGCTCGGTCGGCTGAGCTTCCCATTCTCCAAAATCCATTTCTTGCAAATTCGGTTCTATATACAAAGGGAGCTGTTTTTGCTCCGCCCACTCCTCTGCAAACAGACGACAGCGCTGTAATGGTGAGCTATAAATGACATCCCACGCCTGACTAACCTGCTCAGCATGAGCAATAGTAGACTGCATTTGCATCCATCCTTTCGCCGTCAAAGCATCGTCCGTTTTACCCCGTAGAGTATGACTTAAGCTGGTTTCGCCGTGGCGCAGAAAATCTAAATACAACATCTCTAAACTTTCTCACCAATCACGGCTGCTTCAGCAAATGTCGCCATTTCATTATGTAAGCGACAGGCTAGCTTGATCAACCCCAGTGCGGCCCCTGCTCCACTGCCTTCACCTAAACGCAGATTCAGCTTCAATAAAGGCATCGCTTTAAGTTCTTCTAACAAACGTACATGACCATATTCAGCCGACTGATGCCCAAAGAGCATCCAAGCACGAACCTGTAGATTTAAGCGTACTGCGAGCAATGCCGAAACAGTACTGATAAACCCATCCACCACTATCGGTAGACCCAATTGTGCACAGCGAATATACGCAGCTGTCATGGCTGCAATTTCAAGTCCACCCACGGCACATAAGGCTTTAAACGGATCGTTCCCGACATATTGTGCATGCAATGCAAGTGCTTGGTCGATCACCTGTTTTTTATGTATTAATTGTTCAGTACGGATACCCGTTCCAACACCCGTGAGCTTTTCAGCGGGTTCAGCCAATAAAAAGCAAGCGACAGCTGAGGCTGAACAGGTATTTCCAATGCCCATCTCCCCCGCGACATAGATATCTGCCCCATAAGCGATGGCATCTTCCACACTTTTTTGCCCCAAAGCAAAAGCTGCTTCACATTCAGCTTCAGTCATGGCTTGGGTTTGAGCAAAGTTAGCCGTCCCCGCGCGGATGCAGTGGCGTTCAACCCCGACATATTCATAAGCTTCACCGACTGAACCACAGTCGATGACTTGTAACTTGGCTTGATACTCTTTGGCAATCACACTAATACACGCCCCGCCAGTTGCGAAGTTCTGCAACATTTGACGTGTCACCACTTGTGGGTAGGCAGAAATATTTTCTTCCATCACCCCATGATCACCTGCAAAAATCGTAATCCATGGGCGGTCAATCTTGGGTTTTACAGTGTTTTGCAAACTGGCTAAAGTCACTGCAACCGATTCAAGCTCCGACAACGAGCCTGTCGGTTTGGTCAACTGTGACTGGCGTGCTAGGGCTTGAGCCAATACAGACTCACTCGGACTTTGACATGCTTCTAACCACCAACTCACACTTGCTCTCCTTTTAAAATCATTGGAAATCCTGCTACGCAGAACACCACTTTTGTTGCAATTTGACCTAACTGCTGATGCAATCGCCCTGCTTCATCAACAAAGCGACGGCTGATTTGTCCCATTGGAACCACACCTAGGCCTGTTTCATTACTCACTAAAATCAGCTCGGACTGTAAATTTCCGACAACATCTAACAACTTCTGGCATTCTTGAACTTGCAAATCTGGGTCATCATGCATCAGTAAATTACTCATCCATAAAGTCAGACAATCGACCAAAATGGTTTGGTTTGGGCGATCTAATTTGAGCAACTGCGCTGCAAGATAAATGGGTTCTTCACACAGCCCCCAATCTTCGGGTCGTTGTTGCTGATGGTGTTGAATGCGCACTTGCATCTCCCCATCCAAGGCTTGTGCAGTTGCCACATAAACCACAGGCTGCACCAACTGTTGTGCAATCTGCTCCGCCAAGCGGCTTTTCCCCGAACGTGCACCACCTAAAATCAGCTGCATTGCGCATTCCCCAACTCAATTTGTGCATGTGAAAACAATAGCCCTTGTAGGACATGTGCCTGATAAAAACCAAACGTGAGCTTTGAGATGTTTAAGCTAGAGTTGATATCTTCAATTTCAGCCATACGTTCCAATACATGATCACTGCACACTGCTTCACGGTATAGACCTAATGTAATATGTGGACAATAACTCAATGCCGCGACTTCCTGCGAGGTTTGCAGCAATGTTTTTCTAATTTGATCCAACACGCCTGCGGTATCATCCACTTTTAAAAATAAGGCACTTTCAAAACTATTTAATGCACCCATCTGTAACTGAAAAGATTCTAGTTTTAAATTTTTAAGGCGTTCAAGCTGCTGATTCAGTTGCACTCGACTAAAGTCATCCGACTGTGCCGCCTGTTCTACCCAAAAACCTGCAACAAATAAAGTGATATGAAACTGCCGTTGATTTGGTTGATAAAGCAAATCTGAGAACTGCTCACGAAGCTTTGTTAAATAGCTGATCAAAACGGGATCATCCACTTCAATATACCAAAGTGCATAGCGTTCTCGTCCCAAATGCCATTCAGGATAGTCTCGAGCTTCGGTCGGTACTACAGTGCTATGGGGTTGAAGAAACACAATTTTATTCACAAATGAAGATGAATAATTTAAGCATATTTTTGTCAAAATTATGGGCTGAAATGCCGAGATAATTTCACATTTAAATGAATTATTTTCAATACACTCAAATTACAGACATAAAAAAACCCCAAGTTGAACTTGAGGCTTTTTAAATTTTGGAGCGGGAAACGAGACTCGAACTCGCGACCCCAACCTTGGCAAGGTTGTGCTCTACCAACTGAGCTATTCCCGCAATATGGATGTGCATTATAGAGAGTTTCATCAAACTGTCAACACTCTATAATGCAATTGCTGAATTAATCAGCACGGCGCCAGATTGTCCCTTGGCGAGTGTCTTCCAAAACCACACCTTGATCCAACAAAGACTGACGAATTTCATCCGCTTTGGCAAATTCTTTGGCTTTTTTCGCATCTTGACGTTGTTGAATCAAATCTTCAATTTGCTCTTCAGACAAAGCCAAAGCCTCTTGCCCAATATCAGACTTCAGGAATTCTTCAACATTGTGCTGAACCAAACCTAGAGTATTGGTTAAATGACGCAAAGTTGCATAGTAAATCGCCGCTTGTTCCGCTTGTTGCTCTTTCACGGCACGGTTCAATTCTTTGTTCACTTCAAACAATACCGCAATGGCTTCAGCGGTATTGAAGTCATCACGCATGGCACTATTGAAACGTTCAAGCAATGTTTCATCTAAGGTATCGACTTGTGTATCGCCATAGGCTTGTTGATAAGCTTTGAATGAATGATAGAAACGTGACAGCGCTGTTTTTGCTTCTTTTAAAGCAACATCAGAGAAGTTCACAGGGCTACGATAGTGTGATGACACAATGAAGTAGCGAATCACTTCAGGGTGAAACTTATCCATCACATCACGAATGGTAAAGAAATTGCCCAATGACTTCGACATTTTCTCGCCATCAACGTTGATGAAACCGACATGCATCCAGTAGTTAACATACTGCTCGCCGGTTGAAGCCTCAGACTGTGCAATTTCATTTTCATGGTGCGGGAACATCAAGTCTGAACCGCCGCCATGAATGTCAAAATGGTTCCCTAGGCAGCATGTCGACATTGCAGAACATTCAATATGCCAGCCCGGACGACCTTTGCCCCACGGCGAAGCCCATGCAGGTTCATTTTCTTTGGCATGTTTCCAAAGTACAAAGTCAAAGGGATGTTTTTTCTCAACTTCGACATCGACACGTTCAGATGCACCCGCCTGCATATCTTCCAGTTTACGTCCTGAAAGACGACCATATTTAGCGAATTTTTCCACTTGGAAATACACATCACCATTGGCAGATGGATAAGCTGTGCCCTTTTCAACCAGATTACCAATCATGCTTTGCATTTGATCAATATAATCCGTTGCACGCGGTGCTTCGTCTGGATGTAGGCAGCCTAGATTTTCAGCATCTTCATTCATCGCTTGAATAAAGCGGTCTGTCAGTTGAGTAATCGACTCGCCATTTTCATTGGCACGTTTAATGATTTTGTCGTCAATGTCGGTAATGTTACGTACATATTTCACGCTCCAACCTTGGCTACGCAGGAAGCGAATAATATAGTCAAATGCAACCATCACGCGCGCATGTCCAATATGACAGTAGTCATAAACCGTCATACCGCAGACATACATATCAATATGTCCCTCAACACGAGGTACGAATTCTACTTTTTTGCGTTGCTCTGAGTTATATAGAACAAATGGTTGCATAGCGATTCAAAAGACTTCAAATATAAGAATGGATCATCTTAACCTAAGCATTATTTTTCATAAAGTTTTCAGAAGATTTTTCTTTCAATTATCTCACTACTTTTCATTCATACTCAACTATTACTAAATTTCCTTTATTCAGGTCTTAAAGGGGTTACTGGTGAATATTGGCATAGCATGATGCATTTGCTAGGGATGAACATGTGCATGCTCACAATGCTCATGGCTATGAGGTTTTGGCGCCTCATGATCTGTTCGAATACAACAGCCCTCGACATACTGACTGGTGCCATCCACATAAAATTCCTCTTTCCAGACAGGAACTTCATGTTTGACCCGTTCTACCGCTTCCTCACAGGCTTGAAAGGCTTCACGGCGATGCGCGGCGTACGCCATCGCAATAATCGCAGTATCGCCAATATCTAAAGCACCAATGCGATGCACCACCCGAACGTAGGACACGCCATATTTTAATTGGATCTCTTGTTCAATTTGACGAATCATTTTTTCAGCGACAGGTGCATAAGCGGTATATTTTAACGCTTTTACAGCTTTACCTTGATGATGATTTCGCACCGTACCAATGAATATGCCAATGCCACCACACTCAGGAAAATGTTGGATGCCATCAAAGTCATTTTGACTAAAAACTACGGTTTGAATCCGCGGAAATTGTTTTAAGTCCATATCAACCTCCTGCCACTGGGGACAACAACACCAAAGTACAATCTCGACTTAAAATAGTCTGCCTTGGAATAATGTCTTCACCCATTGCACAGGCACAGCGCTCCAATAATGTATGGACAGCTGGGTACTGAACAACGACATCCTTTAATACCGCTGCAACCGATGAATCAGGCTCACATTGCAGCATTAAATTGGGGGGTAACTGTCGTTCAATCGCACCAAAAGCTTCGATCTTCACTCTAATCACGTTATTTAATTCCTGAGTCATCCTAACCTCCAATCATATGCATACTGATTTTTCGCACGGGCTGATGCAATTGCTGTTTTTGAATAGCATAAAAGCCTTGCTCTTTATGCCAAACATAAGTTGAAAGTTTCCCCTCTAAAACAAAGGGTTCATGCTGATTGATTTGAGCAAGTTGTTGAATGTCTGATTTTAAATTTAAGCCTTGCTTAGCAAAAAGACAATTATAAAACTCACCTTGCGCATTCAACCGTAGTCGGTCACATTCCCCACAAAACGAGTTGCTAATGGTAGAGATAACCCCAACCTTCTCACCATCTACCCGATAACTACGTGCTGGATTGGCGCCTTGTCCTTCAAGCACTTGCACCGTAAATTGCGAGCTGAGTTGGGACAAAATCTCTTGTTCAGTGACGACATCGGCTTGCGACCAATTTTGATCGCCATCTAAAGGCATAAACTCAATAAAACGCAGTTCTACCTTTTGCTGCTTTGCCCACTGCACCAAAAGGACAATTTGATCCTCATTGATGCCTTTCATCAGCACGGTATTGATTTTGATGTTAAAACCAAGCTGTTGTGCGGCATGAATGCCTTCCAGCACTGTATGTAGTTGTTTTTTTGTGAGGTGTTGAAATTGCTCGGCATCTAGACTGTCTAGACTAATATTTAAATCATCCAGCCCTGCTTGCTTTAAAGCGGCGGCATATTGTTTTAAATAATGACCATTGGTGGTCATGGAAATACGCTTCAGCCCCTGTTTTTTTAGGCTTTGTAACTGTTCGATAAAATGTACCACACCTAGGCGCATCAACGGTTCACCCCCCGTGATACGAATTTGCTCAATGCCATGCTGCACCATAAATTTGCAAAAATGGTAGAGTTCTTCAAAGCTGAGCAAGTCGTGCTTTTTCATCCATTCGGGATGTTCGGGCATGCAATAGACGCATTTAAAATTACAACGATCCGTCACAGAGATTCGTAATTTGCGCTTTTCACGTCCAAACTGATCTTGGAATACTCTAACTGCGGATACATGGGTCATGCTGTTCATCTGTCTTGCCTATGCGTCCTTTGAGCGGTGTCGGTGCAGTTCATATTTCACACCCTATTTTCTGAAGTATATTTTGCAATAACTGTTCCAACTTTGTGCACTTTCTAAATTTTGAGTATTTCAGTTCACCGCCGCAATGAGTGATCACTGCTGCATACATTTATAATCTAAATAAAATAACGACTCCCTCCAAATTTATTTCAAATTATTGTTTTATAATAAATTTAACATCAAAATGAATACTTATTTGATTCTTTTATAGATTTTTATTTAAACAGTCAAATCGGTTTATAGCAACATCTTTTGCTCTCAACACAAACCTCCTCTCTTCAATATCTGAGGTATTTATAAAAAATTAAGTTGCCGATGCTGCTGTAACTCATCCAACGAGTTAATACTGTGAAAAAACAGTGCGTGATTTTTAAATCGTGCCACTTGTGGGTGCAGATCTGTAAAACACTGCCTTAAACTGCTCTGATTTTGCTCAAGGTGCTGAATCAATGTCGGTAAACTGCTCCGTTTTAACAAACAAAACGGATACAGTGCACGGTCATTGATTTCTACAATAACGACACCACAGTTCGGATCTTGTTGCATCGCCTGATGTAACCGTGAAAACACTTTTTTAGGAATAAAAGTCACATCACAGGGTACGAACAGCACATAGTCTGATTGCACATGTGTCCATGCACTTTTCATCCCCATCAAAGGCCCTTGAAAGCCTGTTGTCTCATCTTCAAAAAAACCAATCGACGGAATCAACCGCTCATAAATGGAATGATCCCTATGGCTGTTGACCCATACCTTGGTTGCACGTGACTTTAACTGCTGATGAATTTTGATAAGTTGAATTTCATCATCAAATTTTTGCAAGAGTTTATTAATGCCATTCATACGACGCGCCTGACCGCCCGCCAAAATGACAACTTCAGTTTCTGGGTAGCTCACGGGTTTGAATATTTTTCTTTTCATTCGACATCCTCCGTTTGACAAGCTTTGATCAGACCTCGAATTTCAGGTAAGCAGGAACCGCAATTGCCTCCTGCCTTTAAGCATGCAGTGACTTGTTTTTCATGGGTGATATTTTTTTCTTTAATGACATCGATAATACGATTTTTCCCAACTTTAAAACAGCTACAGACCAGTGGGCCATCGCTATTAGTCATTGACATGGCTTGCCCTGCCAATAAAGCCTTCCGATGCATCGCGCTTAAGCGTTCGCGCTTAAACAGACTTGCCACCCAGTCTCGATCTGGCAATAAGGCTTTGGGCGCAATATACAGACTCGCAATGAGGTGGCCATCTTGTAACACCAAACTATGACTAATATGAGCGGTTTGATCTTCTACATTGAGCCATTCAAAACTTTCATCATCAAAAGGCAATAAAGCTTTGAGTTGTTCGGTCGTTTCCGTAAAACGTCGACGGTCTGCCAACTCATAACGAATAGCTTTGGACGTTTTGATTTTGGTCCACCAAATGCTTTGTTCAATGCTTTGTTGCACCAAATGTTCAAAGCCCGTTCTGACATAAAACACGCCCTGCCATTGCGTATAAAACGGATGAATCATCACAGGGGTATGTTTGAACTCAGGTTCTCCCGAAATAGCATCCACTACAGGATTCACCACTTTGCCAATCCGTGCATCAGATGCGAATTGATCACTCCAGTGAATCGGTGCAAAAATCTGTCCTCGGCGGATATTGTCACTGACCGTGGCACGCAGTACGCAATTTCCCCAAGCCGATTTGATCTCTACCAGTTCCCCATCTTTCAAACCATATTTCAGGGCATCATTTGGGTGAATTTCACAATAAGGTTCTGCTTTATGTGTGCTTAAATTGGCTGATAAACCTGTACGTGTCATGGTATGCCATTGATCGCGGATACGTCCTGTATTCAGCACCAATGGATATTCACTGCTGGTTGGATTTACTGCACCAACTGCTGTTGTTGCAATAAATTTGGCTTTACCATCTGGGTGACTAAACTGACCATCTTTAAATAATTGGGCAAAAGTGTTTGGCTTGGTTTGGCCATTTTTCAAAGGTGCAAGCACAGGCCATTGCGTCGGTTCAAGTTCTTGGTAGTCATCAAATGAAAGATTCGTCAGACCTGCCAAATTGAAATAACGAAATGTTTCAGTCGATGAACGTAAATCGATTTCTGCATTTTGATGAGCTGAAAGTTGTGCATGTTCTTTGAAAATGTCATGACTACTTTCAAAGTCAAAACCCTGAAATCCTAATTTTTTCGCCACTTGTGAAACTGACCACCAATCCGCTTGTGCTTGGACTGGGCGTTCTAGAAAGGCACGCTGTCTGGAAATACGGCGTTCTGAATTGGTCACCGTGCCGTCTTTTTCACCCCAACCTAATGCTGGTAGCAACACGTCGGCATATTGCGTGGTATCGGTATCTAGACAAATGTCTGACACCACCACAAACTCACAATTCTCTAGTGCGCGTTTCACCTGATCGGCATTGGGTAAACTCACCACAGGATTAGTCGCCATAATCCAAATGGCTTTAATTTTACCGCTTTCAACTGCTTCAAAAAGGTCGACAGCTTTTAAACCCACTTGCTTTGCAATCGTTGGGCTGCGCCAAAACTGCTGTACCAATTGTTGATGCTGTGGATTATCTAAATCCATATGCGCAGCCAGCATATTGGCAAGGCCACCCACTTCACGTCCGCCCATTGCATTCGGTTGGCCCGTCATCGAAAAAGGCGCAGCGCCCAATTTCCCAATTTTGCCAGTTAACAAATGACAATTGGTAATGCTATTGGCTTTGTCTACTCCACGTGAAGACTGATTCACCCCCATTGAAAATAAGCTCATCACTTTTTCTGTTTGAGCAAATTTTTCAAAAAAGAGTGCTAATTTTTCAACAGAAATCCCCGTCCGTTCGCTCACACTCGCTATTGATGCTTCAGAAGCACTGCTTGCCAGCGCTTGTTCTAAGCCTTGAGTATGCTTTGCAATAAAATCGGTATCGGTATAATGATTGGTTGCTAAATACTGTAATAAACCATTGAACAGCGCGACATCTTGACCCGGTAAAATCGGTAAATGTAAGTCAGCCGCCTCACAAGTGGCTGTAAAACGCGGGTCAATCACGACGACAAAAATATCTCGCTCCTCTTTGGCTTTCATGATGCGTTGATACAGCACAGGATGACACCAAGCTGTATTTGAACCCACCAAAATCACCATATCAGTGTGTTCAAAATCACTATAACTGGCTGGAACTAAGTCTTCCCCGAAAGCGCGTTTATGCGCAGCAACGGCTGACGACATACACAACCGTGAATTAGTGTCGATATTGGCCGTACCCAAGTAGCCTTTAACAAATTTATTGACCACATAATAATCTTCAGTCAGCAGCTGACCTGACACATAAAAAGCAATACTTTCAGGCCCATATTGATCGATATAATGTTGAAATTTATTGGCGATTAAATTTGTTGCGGTATCCCATGAACTTACCTCACGTTGCGGTTTACGCCCTAACATGGGATGTAAGACACGTGTTTCTAAACCTACGGTATCGGCTAAATTACTGCCTTTAATGCACAACTTTCCAAAATTAGAAGGATGCTGAGCATCACCCACCACAGAGACTTTTTGCCCTAAAGCCGTTTCTTCAACAGTTGCTGTTACCCCACATCCCACCCCACAATATGGGCAGGTGGTTTGTGTAGTTGTCATCATTTTTTCTGTGGAGCTATGCAGTTCCATTACAGGGATACTATTCATTTCTGCTTCGCTCCTATTTGCCTTTCATTTATTTTGAATCACTCACAACGGCGTCTTTTCTTTTGTGTTTAGATTTATGATTAACCTTCGGTTTTGCCTACTTTTCTTTTGGGAAAAGTAGGCAAAACCATTGTCATTCACAAAACTCGTCCCATACCAGCTTCATCCCAACTTATTCGCAGAAACATTAATTTTCATAAGTAACCCTACCTCAAACAAGTTGTGAATGACGTTTCCACGTATCAAATTAACTATTAGAAAATCTATCCCCTCCTTTTAAGAGGAGATTTTACCCTGCTTTTTTTAATGCAAAATCTTTACCAAATAACAGTTTATTTCGAATTGAGGAAATTGGGGTTTGATCTGAAATAAGTTCTGCATACCAGACACCATCTTCAGTATCCCCAAACAACACCGCACCAACGACCTTATCCTTTTGAATAATAATGCGTTTATAAATCTGACGTTTTTCATCATTTAAAATAATGTCTTCAAAGTCATCCTTCGGTTCAAAATTACCCGCTGAGAACACATCACAGCCACTTACCTTTAACTGTGTTGGAACAGTTGGTGCTTTGAACGTTAAGCTGCCATGCTCCGCCAAATGTGAGGCACAAATGAACGCCTGCCCCCAAAGTGGCTCAACCAAGCCAAAAGTCTGGCTACGATGTTCAATACACTCGCCTACGGCGTAAATACTTGGGTCAAAAGTCTGCATGGTGTCATTCACCAATACACCACGGTTACAGCGCAGTCCTGCACTTTGTGCAAGTGCCATGTTCGGACGAATACCAACTGCCAAAACTACAAGATCCGCCTCTAGGACTGTACCGTCTTTCAAGCGAATTTGAGTGACATGACCATCCACACCCACCAATGCTTCAGTATTGGCCTCAGTGATAATGGATATGCCCTTTTGTTCAATACTATGGCGTAACATTTGGCTGGCTTTGCTGTCTAATTGACGCTCCATAATGCGATCCATCAGATGTAAAACGGTGACATTCATCCCGCGTTGTTTGAGGCCATATGCAGCTTCAAGTCCCAACAAACCACCACCGATTACCACGGCATTTTTCTTGGTCTTGCAGTAATCCAACATAGTGTTGATGTCGTAGATATCTCGGAAACTAATGACACCTTTCAAATCCGCTCCAGCAATTGGAGGAATGAACGGTTTCGAACCTGTCGCCAGGATCAAACGATCATAATCGACCACTTCGCCTTTTTCGGTATAGACCTGCTTACGAGGACGGTCAATACGTACCGCAGGATCACCCGCAATAAAACGAATGCCTTTGTCGCTATACCACGCATGTGGATGCAACATGATGTCGTCAATGGTTTTATCTCCTGACAACACTGGCGATAACATAATACGGTTATAGTTCCCCCAAGGCTCTTCACCAATCACCGTCACTTCATAACGGTCTGGTGCCATGTCGAGTAAATCTTCCAAACAACGCATCCCCGCTAGGCCATTGCCAACCAGCACCAACTTCATTTTTTCCTGAGATGCACCTGTGTTGGTGATATAGGTTTTTTGTGGTGTCGGACTAATCCACACTCGGCCATTTTCAATTTTGCTTGGAAAAACCAATAGTTTTTGATCTTTATCTTCCAAACAACGTCCTGTCGCCAAACTAAAATGCTGTTTATAAATGGGCGATGCCACCACCCGCTCACCTTGTAAATCACCAATAATGCCGCGCGACATGACATAAGCTTGGCTAAATGGGTCTTGGTTACTCAAAGCATACACCCGCTTTTCAGCACCGACACGAAAAATAGCAATTTGCTGATGTTCAATAAGTGCACCTACGCCAGTGTTTGGTGTTACATCATCTAGTGCACAGACATCAACCCAATTTAGCTCATTCATTTCTTTTAAAATTGTCATCATCTTGATCCTTTTTAAACTTTTTCATTCATTTATTCCCTCTATCTTTGCTTTTGAGAGAGTGCTGAAGAAAGAAGTTTGAATACCCTAATTTGTTAAGCTTCAACCACTGGAATACGGCTACGATCTCGTTCAGCCGTAGTTTTAGGACGAATCTGGCCACGAACTTCTGCAAACTGAATATGTGGATCTTGTTGTTGCTCAGCTTTGGCATTGATAAAGGTCACGAAGCGTTTACGTACTTCTGGGTCTTCAACAGCCGTACGCCATTCATCTTGATAAGTCCCCACCACATGGCTCATACGGCGTTCTAGTTCAGCAGCTAGACCTAAAGAATCATGCACAACCACATCTTTGAGATAATCTAAACCACCTTCCATGTTGTCGCGCCATACCGAAGTTCGTTGTAAACGGTCTGCGGTTTGCACATAGAACATAAAGAATCGGTCGATGTATTTAATTAAAGTTTGGGTATCGAGGTCTGAAGCCAATAATTCTGCATGACGTGGTTTCATCCCACCATTACCGCAGACATATAAATTCCAACCCTTTTCAGTGGCAATCACACCGACATCTTTACTTTGCGCTTCGGCACATTCACGGGTACAACCCGAAACCGCCATTTTTAATTTATGTGGTGAGCGTAAGCCTTTGTAGCGGTTCTCTAGAAAAATGGCTAAACCAACCGAGTCATCCACACCGTAGCGACACCATGTACTGCCGACACAAGACTTCACTGTACGCAACGATTTCCCATACGCATGGCCTGACTCAAAGCCCGCAGCGATGAGCTTTTCCCAAATTTCAGGAAGTTGGTGAATTTGCGCGCCAAACATATCGACACGTTGCCCACCAGTGAGTTTGGTATATAAGCCATATTCTTTAGCAATTTGCCCCACAGCAATTAAACCGTCAGGCGTCACTTCACCGCCTGCCATCCGCGGGACTACAGAATAAGAACCATCTTTTTGAATATTTCCTAGGTAGTAGTCGTTACTGTCTTGTAGACCTGCATGGCTTGGTTTTAAAACAAAGTCATTCCAACACGACGCTAAAATATTGGCTACTGTTGGCTTACAAATATCGCAGCCCAAACCATGACCATGTTGTTGAATCAGATCATCAAAAGTTTTGATTTCATTGACCCGCACCAAGTGATACAGCTCTTGACGTGAGTAAGCAAAGTGCTCACAAATATGGTTATTCACGGTCACGCCTTGGCGTTGTAATTCAGACTTCAGCACTTGAGTGACCAGTGGCGCACACCCCCCACAGGCTGTAGCTGCTTTGGTACATTTTTTTAGGGCACCTAGAGACGTTGAGCCCTCGGCAATTGCACTGCAAATATCGGCTTTAGAAACGTTGTTACATGAGCAAATGGTTGCACTGTCTGGCAGTAAATCGACGCCACTACCGCCAGATTTAGTGGAAGATAGTGCATAACCCGGCATGATTAAACTTTCAGGATTTTCTGGAAGCGCTAAACCATTCAGCATCATTTGTAGTAAGTCGTTGTACTCTTTTGCACAGCCCACTAAAACCGCGCCAAGTAACTTGGTTTTTTCGCCGTTCACCACGATTTTTTTATAAACTTGTGTATCTTCGTCGGCATAGAAATAACTGAGTGCATTCGGTGTCATCGCATGTGCATCACCGACGGAAGCAACATCAACGCCCATCAGTTTCAACTTGGTGCTCATGTCTGCACCCGCAAATTCAGTACAAGCTTGTTCAGTGACATGTTTTGCTGCAATACGTGCCATGTCATAGCCCGGCGCCACCAGACCATAAATTTTGTTTTGCCACAGTGCACATTCGCCAATAGCATAAATATCTGGATTTGACGTTTGGCAATAATCATTAATCATGATCCCGCCACGCTCCCCAAGCGCTAAACCACTTTGACGCGCCAACTCATCACGTGGGCGAATACCCGCTGAGAACAAAATGATGTCTGTTTCAAGCTCAGAACCATCACCAAATTTCATGACATGCTTCGTCGTAGCACCTTCCTCAATCGATGAAGTCGCTTTTTGGGTATGGACTTTTACACCTAAGTTTTCAATTTTTGCACGTAGAACCTTTCCGCCCAAGTCATCAATTTGGACTGCCATGAGACGCGGTGCAAACTCAACCACATGTGTTTCCAAGTTCAAATCCCGTAGCGCCTTAGCGGCTTCTAGGCCCAGTAAACCACCACCAATTACCACACCTGATTTCGCATTAAGACTTGCAGCACGAATCGCATCTAAGTCTTCAATGGTTCGGTAGACAAAGCAGTTTTCACGGTCATTACCCGAAATAGGCGGAACAAAAGCATATGAACCTGTTGCCAAGATTAGTTTGTCAAAACTAAGAACATCACCATGATTCGTCGTTACCGTTTTATGGCTTTGATCAATTGCAACCGCTTTGGTATTCAAACGTAAATCTATGCCATAAGCATCAGCAAAATCTGCACGACAAAGGGTTAAATCCTTTGCTGATTTACCACTGAAATATTCAGTCAAATGTACACGGTCATAAGCCAAGCGCGGTTCTTCGGCCAAGATGGTAATTTCAACATCATCACCCACATGTTCGAGTACTGATTCGATAAATTTGTGGCCAACCATGCCATGACCAATCATGATGATTTTCATATTCTTTCTCCGCAATATTTCATTTGTTCTGCCTGAGCCTTGAGGCTTGGGTTTAATCTCTTTATTTAGTTTTGCGCTTCAGCAATGCTACGATCATGTACTGCTTGTTCGAATAAGCGCTGTTCCTTTTCTTTATGCTCAACAGAGAAGCGAATCATGAGAACAAAACTTGCAGCGATGACCACCAAGCCACCTAAAATCATCAGTGTGGTTTGAATATCCAACATACCTTTGAGTAGGAAACCTGCTGCCACTGCACCCACGTTCCCCCCTGCGCCAATAATGCCTGCCACACCACCCAAGGCATCACGATCAATGAAAGGCACCAAAGCGTAAGTTGCACCACATGCCATGTGCGTGAACAATGCAAAGACTGTCATTGCAAGAATCGCGAAGATAGGGGTATTCATTTGAGAGAATAGGACGAGGAAAAGACCTTCTAGCAGAATCATGCCAAACAGCACTTTGGTACGACCATCAAGCCCTTTTTTGGTTGCGACTTTGTCTGACACAATGCCACCCAGAGCACGAGCAAACAGTGCCAGTAGACCGAAAATACCTGCCGCCATTCCTGCTTCTTTTAAACCAAAGCTAAAATGGTCGACGTAGTACATCGCGACAATGTTATGAATAAAGATTTCAATCCCGAAACACGCGGCATAGGCACCAAATAGAATCCAAACACGGTAGTTTTTCGCAGCATGCATCAGAATCGCTACACCACCTTTTTTATCAGAACCAACACTGACACCCTCTGCACGAAGTTCTTTGAAGTTGCCTTGTGGACAATCTTGAGTAAAATTCCAATACATCAAACCCACGATCAACATCAAGACACCCGGAACAATCAGTGCAATTCTCCAGCCCATCGCTTGCTCTACACCAAACATCACTAAGGCACCAAGCATCAATGGCATGAGTACTTGTGTTGCACCACCGCCTGCATTACCCCAACCTGCTGTCGCTGCGTTTGCAGTCCCGACTACGTTTGGCGCAAACATAATGCTGGTGTGATACTGAGTGATGACAAAGCTTGCCCCAATCGCACCAATCAATAGACGGAAGAACAAGAAGGATTCATAGCTATTTGCAGACGCTACTCCAAAGACTGGAATGCTGCCGAGTACAAGAAGTGCGGTATAGGTTTTACGCGGGCCGTATTTATCACACAATGGCCCCACAATAAGACGAACCAGAATGGTGATGGCTACGGCCGCAATATTAATATTGGCAATTTGATCTTTGGTTAAATGAAATTCACCTGCAATCACTGGCATCAACGGTGCACAAGCGAACCAAGCAAAGAAGCAGACAAAAAAGGCGAGCCAACTCATGTGGAAGGCTCTCATTGCTGCGCCGTTAAAACTGAAAAGACTTATTTTTGTTGCTTTTTTAGCATGTAAATTTGAAGACATAACCTTCTCCAGACTGAACTGAGCGTATAGTTTTTCTACAGCACAAACACTTGGGATGTAGAAGCGATCAGAACGGACGTCGTTGGCCGTCTTACAAATTTGATTTAGAGTCGTCTTTGACTCATTAGGGATAATGCAACGAGTGTGCCAATATTTATAATTAAATAACAAAATATTGTTTTTTAAAGATTTATTTAAAAAACAATCTTATAATTCGATATAGTCAGCTCTTTTTATTTTTAAAGCACAACAGCTAATTTTTCCGAATTTTTAAAACCCTGCCACCTCTTGGTGCATTTTGCATTATGGATGAGCATCTGCTTTCTCTAATAAACGACATTGCTTTGTTCTAAGCACGACATCTAGAAATTCGCCCTTATATGTACAAATCGATTGAGAACATCAACACTTCGATTTACTTAACCCATATCCGCAATCGTCTTCATGCCAACATGCATACTTTGCTTGTAATCGCGACCATAAAGATTGACTGCCTGATTCGAGATAAAGCTGGCATTTGTTAAGTTTGGCATTTAAATTGCTTGTACACTTTTAGATCTCATTTTCAGGTTTTCCTGAGCACTGTACAGTATGCCTAAACTGAAAATTGCATTGATTGATGACAATCAAGAACGTGCACAATATATTCGAAATTCCCTCATCGAACATGATTTCGATGTAGTTGCCTGCCTGATTATCGATCACATCAATATTAGCCGTCTTGAACAATTAAGTGCGGATGTCATTTTGTTAGATATGGACCATCCGCAACGTGACATTATTGAAAGCTGTGTAAGTCAATTTAACCTACCCACTGTTTTATTTACTAAAAATAGCCATAAAGACACCATTAAAAGTGCCATAGATGCTGGAGTGACGGCCTATATAGTGGATGGGATTGATCCTTCAAAGTTAGAAAATATTTTAGAAATCTCGATCGAACAGTTTCGTAAACACAAAAAGTTGCTCACAGACTTACAAGACACCAAAAATAAACTGGCTGACCGTAAAGATGTGGAGCGTGCGAAAGTCTTGCTGATGCAATTACATGGACTATCTGAAGATGATGCCTTTCAATTGCTGCGTAAAAATGCCATGAGCCACCGTATGACCATCGGTGAAATGGCAAGACGTCTGTTGGATGCTCAACAGCTTTTACAATCTCAACTCAAGGACTAAGTCATGGCTCAACTCGAAAAGTCACAACTTCATCTGGGCTATATTCCACTTTTAGACTGTGTTGCTTTACTGTGGGCTAAACAACGCGGTTTTTTTGAGGAAGTAGGCTTAGACGTAAGCTTAGTCAAAGAAGCGTCTTGGGCAAGCTTAAGAGATCGTTTGGCTTTTGGTTTTCTAGACGCCGCGCATTGTTTATCGGCCATGTTGCCTGCTGCTGCACTCGCTCAAGATCAACTCGGTATTCCGCTACAAACCCCTCTCGTATTAAGCTACAACAGTGCTTTTATCAGCTTAAGCCAAAAACTATGCTATGCGCTCGATATCAAAAAAACTGACGATGCAGCCACCACCGCACAGAAATTTTTTAGCGCCATGCAGCATGAACAGTATCTTCCGATTGCCCATGTGTTTAAGCAGTCTATTCATCATTATTGTTTACGTGAGTGGTTGGCGTTGGCCAATACTGAATTTGCCAAACGCGTACATCTCCGCACTTTACCGCCGCCCTATATGGTGGAAGCCATTTCAAATCAATTGATCGATGGTTTTTGTGTTGGGGAACCTTGGAACACACAAGCGGAAATTCAAGGCTATAGCCAAATCATTGCGACTGGCTCAGACATTATTCCTCGCGTCGCAGACAAAGTACTGGCTGTGACTCAAGAATGGGCTACCTCCAATCCCAATACACTTGCAGCCCTCGTCCAAGGCATCCAAAAAGCACAAGTTGAACTTAAACAGATGCAGGATCTTGAACCTGTTTGGCAAGTCTTGGTCGATTACAACATCATTCGCTTTGCATGTTCAGCAAGTGTTCACGTCGAAAAATATCACCTGATTCAGAACATCATTCGTGGTTTTATTCCCGAACAAGCCCAGCCGCAAGTTTCGGATTTTGTTTGGCTCACACAGCAAATGCAAAAATGGGATGATGTAAATTTAGAGAGTGATGAAATTCACGGGATTAGTGAAAATTGCGTCATTCAAACAAATACTTGATTTTTAAATTATTACTATATGTTACTTAATCCGTAATTACGCACTATTTTGAAACATTTATTCTGAAAAAAATTTTGAAGTAAATCTGCGATCTAACTTTACTGCAACTTTATTAGACATTTTTCTTTAGCTTCCATTTATCTGAGCGTGCTATTTACTCATGCGAAAAGCACGCTAAGATCTTTTAAAACATGAAAACAATAGATAAATAATCTTCAGCACAACTTCTTTTTAAACGTCAAACCAACCCAAGGACAGCGGGGTGTATTATGTTTACCGAGGAAAATCGACATGTTTCTTTATTACATGCGATTAACAAAATACTGATTAAAGACTGGGATCCCCTGCGGATCTATCGTAATCCTGCACTACAAGATGAATATGAGGAATACTTACCCAGTTTATTTCGGTTCATTTGTGAACAAGCCAGTGAAACTGAAATTTTTGAATATTTATGGTGGGTGGAAAATAAGGTTATGGAAGTCAAAGGGAATAAGCCCCATACTTTAAAAATTGCACATTTGTTGAAAGATTTACAGGAAGACTAAGCCAAGTTTACGCCTGTAAATGCTCAATCAAATCGGTCACCATGTTGCTGTTGACGCAATACTCTTAAGTCTGCAAGCCCAGTATAAATTTCTGCTGCAATCAGGTCTCGGAACTGCTGTAACTGTTCTAGGTTTTCAATATGCATCAAACTTTGTCTGGGCATAAACTTAAAATAAAAAGGCAAGCGTTTCGGAATCAAATGTTTCGGTAAAGATGGGATCACCTCCCCTTTACGCAGCAAGCGATTTAACTGCGGCACTTGTAGCAACTTTTGAAAATATTGGTGCTGAACCACTTTATTAGCATCAAAACCAATATCAAAGACTTCATCTCCGCCTAACGCGGCAAAGGGTACAATGTCATAGCCAAATTCTTGAGCGAGCTTTAAAAAGCCGTAGCGCTGTCTCCAAATCAGTTGATACTGTTCACCCTCACGTTTTAGAACTTCGCGTCCGCCACCAGGAAAAACCAAAATAGAATAGCCTTGTTGCATGGCTTCACGCACATAGGCTGGGACACCATCGACTGCACCAAATTTTTTCACCACACTGCGCCACAGTGGCAAATAAAAATGGCTATGATCAGCAATACTGACCACAGCCACTTGATGCTCATTGTAGAGATAATCAATCAACATAGGTGAATCAAGCACACCATATAAGGAATGATTTCCTACATACATTGCAGGTTGTGATGCATCTAACTGTTCAGCACCGATAAATGTCGGTGTGAAATAAACTTTGGATAAAGCACTCAGGCGTTTAATCCATTTTGCATCATGTTCAACCTGCAACATACGGGCTTATGCAACGTGTTTTTTCACAAGCACAGCACCAACAGAGTAACCCGCGCCGAATGAACACAAGACACCGTATTCACCGTCATTGACTTGGTCTGCTGTGCGATGCAACGCAATGATGACACCTGCTGAAGAGGTATTTGCAAATTCATCTAAAATGATCGGCACTAAATCAGGCTGAGCATTTTCTTTGCCTACGACCAATTTCAAAATCAGCTCATTCATGCTGGCATTGGCTTGGTGTAACCAAAAACGCTTCACATCAGTCGGTGCAATGTTGTTTTTCTCAAGTTGCGCTGTAATCATTTTGGCAACCAGTGGACAAACTTCTTTGAACACTTTACGACCGTCTTGAGCGAAACGATTATTTTCAATGTCTGCATCGACTTCACTTAAGTTTAGGAATCCAAAGTTATTGCGGATGTTGTTTGAAAACTGGGTGAATAAGTTAATGTCTTCAATTTCAAAACCAGTTTTGCTGTCGGTTTCTTCAATGATTGAAGCCGTTGCAACATCACCAAAGATAAAGTGGCAATCACGTGAACGGTAGTCGGTATGACCAGAGGTGATTTCTACATTTACCAATAATACACGGCGTCCACCCGCTTTAATCGCATCATACGCTTGTTTAATGCCAAAGGTTGCGGCTGAACATGCCACGTTCATGTCGTAGGCATAGCCTTGAATACCCAATGCTGTTTGGATTTCAATTGCAACAGCAGGATAAGCACGCTGTAAATTAGAACACGATAAAATTACCACATCGATATCTTCTGCAGTCACGCCTGCATTTTCCATCGCTTGTTTTGCAGCGATCACGCCCCATTCGGCTTGAATCGAGAGTTCATCATTTGAACGTTCATGTAACAATGGACGTAAACGCTTTGGATCTAAGATCCCTGTTTTCTCAACCACATAACGACGTTTTACACCAGATGCTTTTTCAATAAACTCTGCGCTTGACCCACGACGGGCTTCCAACTCGCCCGAAGCAATTTTGTCAGCATTGTCTAGGTTAGACTGTTCCACATAAGCATTTAAACTTTCAACTAACTCTTCATTGGTAATGATGTCTTCAGGATGATAAAGACCCGTACCTGTAATGCGGATGCCCATGTAAAACTCCTTCTTTAAATTACCTATATCTTAACTGATTCCAAGTTTTTCCCATACTTTTTGCAAGCGAGTCGGAGAAATGGGCATCTTTGTCTTCATCGGTTGAGAGAATAAAGAAATCCGAAACTCCTCAACCATGAAATACAATTCTTTAAGGCGAGTGTCATTTTTAAACTTAAATAATTTTTCCATCCACGGGTCAACTTGATCAATGGCAGAATTATCCCTCTGTAGGTTATTGGGCAGGCGCTCCAAACGCAAGACCAATGCTTTCAAATATCGAGGAAATTCAAGCCAAATGTCGGAAGATTTTACATAGACAAAGTTTGATAAGCACATCAAATCTAGCTGATCTTCAACATCATCAATATTTTTCCCAAACACAGCATCATCTAAGACCAACAACTTTCGACGTATATCCTGCCATTGGATATAGATCTCTGTCACATCTGCCAGTGCTTTTTGCCCATGAGTCAGAAAAGTTTTTTTGACATTTGCAACCAAGTTTTCAAACTCTTGTGCGTTGACAGGCAGTTCATTGATCGACATTTGCAGTGTGGCATAAACTAACATTTGCTCCAGCTGCGCCTTATCGCCCAAAGGTGAATACGCCAATGCCAACGGTTTGGAAATTTGCTTTTTCAACTGACGGACCAAATCCCCCAGTTGTATATGCACCAAACGAAGTACACCCTCACGGTGCTGTTTAATCGCCTCAGCTTGATCATTAAAGGTCTGAATCACCACACCAGACTCATCCTTTTGTTCCAGTGCCGCAAAGGCCTTGGTCGGGACTAAAGCTTGATACTGCTTCACCACCACACCCGTCACTTTTTGTGATGCTTCAAACACAAAATTTTCAGGAAAAGTTTGGAACTCACCTTTGAGCTGTTTGACTGGACTATGAGTTTCTGTTCGACAGCGCGCTTTTAACTCAGACAAGTCACGACCTTGTTCAATCACACGGCCTTTGTCATCTATCACTTTAATCAATGGCAATAGATATTGTTCAATCCGCTCAAAGCTAAAGTCTTTTTCAGTGATTTGTTCGCCACGCAACTGGAAGGCTAAAAAGCTAAAAATATGCTGTTGCAAATGCATCGCATCTACTTTCGCCATTAGCTTTGCAGCCGTGTCAGGGATAGGCACCAAATGACGACGTTTATCTTTAGGCAGCGCCTTGAGTAAGGCTTCCATTAAATCCTGACGCCAGCCGGGAATGCCCCACGACCACAAGTTTTCATCCACCTGAGGCAAGGCTTGCAACGGAATTTTCACTGTTGCACCATCTTCGTCATGGCTTGGATCAAAACGGTAACTGGCTGCTAGGCGCAGTTCGCCATTGCGTAAAAAATCGGGAAATTGTTGTGTGGTTGGACGGTCGTTCATCCACAGCGCATCATCATCGATAAATAAATAACGTGGGTTTTGCGGTTCAACCGTTGCGCGCCAGTCTTCAAAACTACGACGGCTTGCCACCTCTTCAGGAACTTTAGCCGCATAAAACTGGTAAATGGTTTCTTCATCCACCACCAAATCACGGCGGCGTAGCTTATCTTCGACCCGCTCAACCTCTTCAAGTTTAAGCAGGTTGTGTTTTAAAAATGGTGGCGTAATGCCCAAATGCCCTGTCGTCAGTGCATCTCGAAGGAAAATTTCATGTGCTGCAACATGGTCGACTTTTTCATAGTTGATTTGACGTTTCGGCTCAATAATTAAGCCAAACAATGAAATTTGGTCATAAGCATTGACCACACCTGCTTTTTTCGACCAGTGCGGCTCAAAATAGTGGTGCTTCAGCAAATCACCTGCTGCAAGAAAAATCCACTCAGGTTCAATTTTTGCCAGTGTACGAATGTAGACCTGTGAAGTTTCTACCATCTCAAAAGCCATGACCCAAGGCGTATTGGTCTTATGTAAAGTAGATGCTGGAAAAATGCGGGCCTTTTGCTGACGCACCGCCATAAACACATTGCGTTCATCGGTTTTATTGGCAATAAAAGACAACAAACCTGTTAAAAGCGCACGGTGTAAATTTTCATAACTGGCTTTTTTCTCATTAAAAGACAGCTTTAAGCCTTTTGCCAAATCGACCAATTGCTCATGAGTTTTCTTCCACTCACGTAGACGCAACCAGCTTAAAAAGTGATTACGCGCAAAAGTACGACGTTTGTTTTCACTCATATCCCGGTTGGCAACCAATGCTTCCCAAAGTTTAAGATAGAACAGAAAGTCAGAATCGGCTTCACGGAACAACGCATGTTTCTGATCTGCCTGCATTTGTTTATCCGCAGGGCGTTCACGTGGGTCTTGTACTGCCAAAGCGGCAACAATCACCAAGACTTCATTCAACACTCCAAAATGTGCCCCACCCAAAATCATACGGGCCAAACGTGGATCAATTGGCATTTTGGCCATTTGTTGACCAATTTTGGTTAAATCTCCTTTACTTCCCCCTTTGGAAAAGGGGGATTGAGGGGGATTGTCTTCAGATGAATCTCCCCCAACCCCTCTTTGCAAAAGAGGGGCTTTACTTTTCTCCGTCATAGCCCCAAGTTCAACCAACAACTTACGACCATCGTTGACTAAACGATGATCTGGCGGCTCAATAAAATCAAAATCTTCTAAAGTACCCAGCCCTAAACTTTGCATCTGTAAAATAACTGATGCCAAGTTCGTTCGCTTAATTTCGGGTTCGGTAAACTCAGGGCGGCTTTGAAAGTCTTCCTCAGAATACAAACGAATACATACACCTGGGGCAATACGACCACAACGACCTTTACGCTGATTTGCCGCTGCTTGTGAAACCGCTTCAATCGGTAAACGCTGTACGCGTGAACGATAGTTATAGCGAGAGATACGCGCAAAACCACTGTCAATCACATAACGAATATTGGGTACAGTCAGCGCTGTTTCTGCAACGTTGGTAGCGATAATAATGCGTCGCCCACCACCTGATGGATTAAAAATTTTTTGTTGTTCAGCCAAGGCCAAGCGTGCATATAAAGGTAAAATTTCTGTATGTCGCGGCCCATGCTTTTGCAAAGTTTCTTGTAACTCACGAATCTCTTGTTCAGTGCTAGCAAAAATTAAAGTATCGGCATATTCAGGATGGCCTTTTTCTTGTGCATCTCGAAAACACTCCTCCACAGCTTGCACTACTGCACGAGGTAGATTTTCTTCAAAGTCATCAAACTCATCATCATCACTACCAACAATGCTCATTTCAGAGACTGGGCGATAACGTAGTTCGACTGGAAAGCTACGACCTTCTACTTCAAAAATAGGCGCATTGTTAAAGTACTGACTAAAACGGTTTACATCTAAAGTTGCCGAAGTGATGATAACTTTTAAATCTTTACGGCGAGGCAAAAGTTGTTTGAGATACCCCATGATAAAGTCGATATTAAGCGAACGCTCATGCGCTTCATCGATAATAATGGTGTCGTATTTATTGAGATAACGGTCATTGGCCAACTCTGCCAGCAAAATACCATCTGTCATTAAACGAATGATCGAATCCTGCGACCCTTGTTCATTAAAACGAACTTTAAAGGAAATCGACTCACCAAGTTTCTCACCAACTTCTTCTGCAATACGCTGGGACACGCTACGCGCAGCCAAACGACGTGGCTGTGTGTGACCAATCAGACCGGTTAAACCACGACCCGCCAACATTGCAATTTGCGGTAGCTGTGTCGTTTTACCCGAACCCGTCTCCCCTGCAACGATAATCACTTGATGCTCTTGAATGGCATCAATTAACTTATCCGCATACTGCGTAACAGGCAGATCTTGATTCAGTTTAATATTCGGAATGCGTTCAATACGCTCTAGAACTTTTAAATGCGACTGTTCAAATAATGCTTGATATTGCTTTTCGTTGGCATCTTTTCCTTTTTTGAGTCGGTTTAAACGATGACGGTCTTTGACCATCACCAATTGCTCTATATTTAAAGGACGCTGCACAGAAAAAATACCCACATCAAAAACATCAATCGCTTAGTTTACGTGGTAATACGGCGAAGCGAAAGTACAGCATAATTTTTTAATTTTAACTTTTTTCAAAAATCCCCTTGAATTTTAAGCCTAGGGACATCATGTTTGTAAATGAGTTGCGGAATAGATGATTTTGTCATTTGGTCATCATATTTATCATGCTAAATGAACAGAATGATCACATTCGCTGAAATAGTCTGAAGTAAGATTCGGTTTTTCCGATTCTTGTAATGTAAAAATACTGTTTCAGCAATAACAAAAATTTCGATACCCTATCCAACATTAAATACAAACCCCAATCATGGAGACAATGATGAGCTTGATTAATACTGAAGTAAAACCATTCGCAGCTACTGCATATCACAACGGTCAATTTGTTGACGTAACTGAAGCAGATCTTAAAGGCAAATGGTCTGTAGTATTCTTCTACCCAGCTGACTTCACTTTCGTTTGCCCAACTGAACTTGGTGACCTTGCTGACAACTACGCTGAATTCCAAAAATTAGGCGTGGAAATCTACGGTGTTTCTACTGACACTCACTTCACTCACAAAGCTTGGCATGACACTTCTGAAGTTATTGGTAAAATCCAATACCCATTAATTGGCGACCCAACTTGGACTCTTTCTAAAAACTTCGACGTTCTAATCGAAGCTGCTGGTCTTGCTGACCGTGGTACTTTCGTAATCGATCCAGAAGGTAAAATCCAAATCGTTGAAATCAACGCTGGTGGTATTGGTCGTGATGCTCAAGAATTACTTCGTAAAGTTAAAGCAGCTCAATACGTTCACGCTCACCCAGGTGAAGTTTGCCCAGCTAAATGGAAAGAAGGCGAAGCAACTCTTGCTCCTTCAATCGACCTAGTAGGTAAAATCTAATCTAAATTAGATTGAACACATAAAAAACCACGCTTTTTAGCGTGGTTTTTTATGTCCAAGATAACAGTACAATATAACAAGAAAGAGAAAAATACAGAATAAGAAACACCTGTCCTCTATGCGCTGTACATGATTCATGACTGGAATTCAGTGCGTGTACCCGCTACAGTAGAATGAATACATGCAGCTCTTTGAAGAAGAAAAATGACTTATCAAGTTCATATGATTGATGTGAAAAACCAACTCCAAAACTATATTTGGCTACTGGAACACACCTCATCAAAGCAAGTCGTGGTGGTTGATCCAACTGAGGCTGGATTAGTTGAAGATTATTGCACTGAACATGGCTTAAGCATTGCTCAAATTTGGCTGACTCATTGGCATAAAGACCATATTGGTGGTGTCGCTGACCTGATTGCGAGTCGGAATATCCCTGTGTATGGGCCACGTGAAGAATTATCTAAAATTCCTTTCATCACCCATGCATTGATGGATGATGACTATTTTTCATTTCATGATTTACATGTCGACGTTTTAGCAGTTCCTGGCCATACACTGGGCCATATTGTGTACTTTATTGAATCCATCCAGACTTTATTTTGCGGTGACACCCTGTTTGCTATGGGCTGTGGGCGAGTGTTTGAGGGTACACATGAGCAGATGTACCATTCGCTCAATCGTTTAGCAGCTTTGCCTGCCGAAACCAAAGTCTATTGTACGCACGAATACACGCTCTCTAATGCGAAGTTTGCCAACCATGTCGAACCAGACAATATCGCTATTCAAGAGCGTTTAGACCATGTCGAAACCATGCGCTATTTGGGCCAATGTACCCTGCCTAGCAGTATTGAGATCGAACTCGAAACCAATCCTTTTTTACGTACAGAAAATATTGAAGAGTTTAAACGACTGCGTGATCTGAAGGATCAATTTTAATTGTTCTCCTCCCCTCTACAGAGACTGCTGACTAACGCAGTCTCCTATTATGTATGCTTCTATTGAGCTAAAATGATCAGTTGGGGCTTCTACCCTTAACCTTTGAGCTCTCAAAATTTCAACCAATGCAGTTTCAAGCCACACGATGCCAGAATCGAATGATCACGAGCAAGGCTGTTTGAGAATACTGTCTCAAAGCACCCAGCCTTTGAAAAAAATCATTACATTTCTATTTACGACAAAATACTTCTCTATCACGAACGCACATAATTCCATTGTATTGAGACTCATCTCAAAATATTATTATTTTTCATCATGATAAAATTATTTTAAACAATGAAAAACTCTCGTTTATGCTTTCTATACGTTTTCGCCTTAGTTTAGATTGCTTTAAAAAGAGACAAAAACAAAAATATATAAAAAAATCCCCTTTAAAAAAGCGTGAAATATCCCTATTAATAATTTATCAGTGAAAAAGGAATATCCTCGTGAAAAAAGTAGTGAAAGCAAAAAACCTCATCGCCTTCCGTATTTGGCTAGAGAAATTAGGTTATTCAGTTAAAACCTTAGCAGACAACCGTGGCTTTACTTTTAGCTTTAAAAAAGAATATGGACTGGTGACTTGCGACCTAGCGGGCAATAACTTAGCCATGCAGCTCGGTGAAGAATTCGAAGACCATTTGAAAGCCTAAAATTGCTCCATACTTACTTCGCGTGATGAATCAAAATTTAGCCCCTTAAAGGGGCTTTTTTTATATATGAATCATCTATTAAATTTTAGGCAATAAAAAAGCAAGGCTTTATACCTTGCTTCATTACTGATGGTGGGGACGGAGAGACTCGAACTCTCACACCTTGCGGCGCTGGAACCTAAATCCAGTGCGTCTACCAATTTCGCCACGTCCCCATCAGGGTGCTAACTTTGCGTTAGACTTTAAGTTGGCAGAGGATCAAGGACTCGAACCTTGACGAACGGTTTTGGAGACCGTCATGCTACCATTACACCAATCCTCTATTGCCTTATAAACCATCTTAATTCAAATGATTTATGGTGGGGACGGAGAGACTCGAACTCTCACACCTTGCGGCGCTGGAACCTAAATCCAGTGCGTCTACCAATTTCGCCACGTCCCCAATGGCTGTGTATACTATAGGGATCATTTTCGCATGACAAGCAATTTTTAAGAAAAACACACTCATTTGATTAAATAAGAAACAAAAACTTCATGCTTGGCTTTTTCTCATTCAATTTCAGTCATTAAGCATCGTTTTACAGCCATGATATTTTGCCATCTTTGGCTTTTTTGCTTAGCTAAAAGTCCATGTAATAGTGGACTAAAACCCTGAAAAGATTCTGGAAGTGCTATCTTCAAAGACTGACAGTGTAAATACGCCCAGTCTTGGTAGCTTGCTGCCTGCAAACGTTGATCAGTCAACCACTCAAGTAGAATGATCCCAAGTGCATACAAGTCTGTTTGTACGGTCTTTGCTTCACCATGAAATAACTCAGGTGCCATATAGCGCGGTGTCGCTGTTAGACCCTTTTGACGCGCAGTTTCACCAATTCTTTGGCTCTGCTCAAAATCAATTAACTTACATGTAGAGCCATCTAACAAAAAATGTGAAGGTTTTAAGTCAGCATGAATCCACCCCATCTGATGTAATTCTTCAACTGCATTCAGCATTTTAAAGATGATATGAATGACATGATCTCGACTCAACTGAAGGGGATTCGCCATAACTAATGATGGGACATCTTTTAAGATGAGTGCGGCTTTCACCTGCTCTGAGTGAAACTCAAAATTTTCAAAGATTTGCACTTCAGGCAAGAACTTCGGCAGTTGCAGCATCGCAAGTGCATGTTGATAAAAACTAAGTTCAGCGTCAAAGCCGTTAATTAGCGCCGCATGCTCTGATAGTGACTGATACTTTAACCAATACCCCTGCTCTGCAACTTCAAAGCGATAAAGCCTGCGCCCCCAACCCAAACGCTGAGTCGGGGTATGAAGCGACATCGCGAGAGTATTTAATTCTTGACGATCAAACTGCCAAGAATTCGGATTCATTCATCTCTGCCGTATCCAATGCAGTTAAGACCTCTAAACAATGTTGTATAGTTTTCCCAACACGAGCATGTGTTTCAATCATTGAGATTTTTGGCCAAGTTGCACGTTCGCCTTCACGTTGTAAGAGTTTAAATAAGTGTGGTCTTGGATTTTGCAGCATATAGCTATAATGGCGCAGGCCATATTTCCCCACAATGTTTACATCGCCATAATAACGCTGATCGACCACGCCATAACCATGATCCAGTAAACGGCGGATCGGTGGAATCATTCCCACACGCTCACGGGCAAAGTCCATCACCCCTTTACTAATCACTTTGCCTTGTCTGCGTACAATCCGTTCAGGCCAGCTCAACATATCTTTACGAAAACGCGCTTCATCTGACTGCATAAATGGCACCACATGCGGGTTCACTTGACTGGCAATGGTGTAGTTTAAATTGTATAAACGCGCCATTTTTTCCTGAGGGAAATCGCTACGCACGCTGCCATCGACCCAGCGTGTGGAAGACATATAGGGAGTATATAAGCCATCATGTCGCTTACTGGTGAGCTTGACTGGTGGAAATAGAATCGGCACTGCACAAGACGCGAGCACCGCACTCCACACCAATAAGTCAGGTGAAGTAAAGGTATTCATAATGCGCGGATTTTGTGAGGCATCATAAGGCGCAACCGCGACATTGTTATATAAGCCTGACTGCTTAAATGCCTCTTCAAAGGTAACGTCACCCAAATTTGCAATTAAAAAGTTTTTTAGATGTTTTACATCCGCTAAGCCGCCATTGCCCTTTAAGACTTCACGAAAACCACGAAACTGAAAGGCATCGGTGAAAAAGTTTTCACCATTTAAGATGCTCAGCATTTCTGTAGGAGTCGCTCGCCCCAGCATCGCTGTCATAATGGCACCTGCACTTGAACCAGACAGCACTTTCGGCATCAAGTCTTGCTCAAGCAAAGCTTTACACACACCTGTATGAAACAACCCTAATGTTGCACCACCTGAAAACATCATGGCCGGTTGCCCAAAGGCTTTTTGGCAGTGCTGAAAAAATTCAATTTTTTGCTGTTTATCTAAACACTGGCAATCCGTAGATGCTACAAATGCTAAACCTCGACTAACTTCTTCAATATAGTCTTCAATAATTTTTTTGGTGCCGACATAGGTTGCAGTAAACAACATGGGGTGAGCAATATTGGCAATGTCGTAACTCAAACCTTCACGTAGCAGGTACATCAAATCGGTCGTACGCTTTTGTTGGCGATAACGTTTCAACAACCCTAAACGATGGGTAATCACTTCTGCATCGAAATAAGGTGAACAGTTGTCATACTTCCACTCTTGCGCCCCTGACTCTTCATCAATTCTAAGCGCAATGCTTTTCCACTCAGTATAGTTGTCTGCCTGAGCCAATTGGTTTTTCAGTTTTTTGATTCGATAGGCTTGGTGCGGGTTGATTTCCCGTGTGAAATCTTTAAACAACATATTCATCCTCACCCACTTTTTTTGTTTTCCTAAAATTTCACTGACACGTTCAACCGTCAGTCTAACTGACTATGTGCAAATTATGTGAGCATTACAATTGCCATTTCAACCCTAAAATTGGCAAATCTGCACCACGTTAAGGGTTTGATGCGGCTAGATCGGATGTTAAGATCGACGACAAGTGTAATTATAAGCTGATTAATCATGGCGACCATTGACCTACCGAACAATATCTTAGAAGCACTATCGACTGTACTCCAACAACTACAGCAAAGCCTACCAGAAGTTAAACAAGCACCTGATTTTTCAGCGATTGCCTTTAAATGGGAAAATGGCGAGTTAAAAGCCATTCATCAGCTCAAACGAATCGAATTAAATGATTTAAAAGGCATTGAGCGTCAAAAAGAAAAAGTACTGCAAAATACAGAACAATTTCTCAATGGTTTACCTGCCAATGACGTCCTGCTTACAGGCTCTCGCGGGACAGGCAAGTCCTCTATTGTGCGTGCTTTATTAACGGAATACGCAGAGCAAGGCTTAAGGCTGATTGAAATTGAACGTGATGATTTATCCGAACTGCCTGAAATTCAAAAGCTGATCGCAGAGCGTCCTGAAAAGTTTATTGTATATTGTGATGACTTGGCTTTTAACGCCGAAGATGAAAATTATCGCAGTTTAAAAAGTGTGCTGGATGGGTCTTTGCAGTCAGGTTCAAGTAATTTTATTATTTATGCCACCAGTAACCGTCGTCATTTACTGCCAGAGTTTATGCATGAAAACATGCCTGTGACTCGAGTCGACGTACCGCAGTACACTGAACTACATCCACAAGAAGCCATTGAAGAAAAAATTTCACTCTCCGATCGTTTTGGATTATGGCTGTCTTTTTATCCAATGGATCAAAACTTATATTTGGACATCGTTCATCACTACTTAGCAAAAGCTCAAATCGTCATGGACGATATGGTACGAGCCGAAGCTCTTCGTTGGTGTCAAGCGCGTGGACAACGCTCTGGACGTGCAGCCTATCAATTTTCTAAACACTGGGTCGGTTCACAACAATTAAAGCAACTTTAGGATAAAAACACTGATCGGCGCTTAAGTATCTATTTTAGTTTAATTATTTTTATATTTAATAGTTCAACCTAATTAAAGAAACAACCCAAATTCCGCATCAGAATTTGGGTTGTTTCTTTAAAAATTAGGGATGAATTTCAGTTAAAATAGGTTTGGTCTGATTATTGATATTTATCCAAGTTTGTTTCTGGCCCATCTTTGACCACAGCTTGTGCTTTTGCATAACTTTCCATCAAGCATTTATATTCCGGGCAAATGTGTTCCGAAATAATTTCAGCAAAACGCGAGCCTTCTGGACGGTTCCAAGTGCGCATTAACTCAGCCACAATCGCAAAGGTATCGGTTGGAATCGCACCTGCTTGGGTGACACGAGCAATTGATGTATCCGTTGCCATTTTGTTCCAATTCCCTGAGGCATCGACAACACAATAGACGTTATAGCCTTCTTTACGTGCACTGACAGCTGGGAATGTC
Source organism: Acinetobacter sp. 8I-beige (assembly GCF_902505955.1). Lineage (NCBI taxonomy): Bacteria > Pseudomonadati > Pseudomonadota > Gammaproteobacteria > Moraxellales > Moraxellaceae > Acinetobacter > Acinetobacter sp. 8I-beige. The sequence continues at coordinate 799,778 of NZ_LR732792.1, forward strand.
ATGCATACGCTGGTTAGTGTTCCAGCAATAATTAAAGTCTTTCTTCCTGTTTTTTTAATTTCATCCACAAATAAGGGATTGTCCCAAGTATTAATTTGTCCAGTACGTGGTACATAAACTGCGTGAGGGGCAAAGTGGTGAATTTCAGGGATTAAAGGGCCATTCGGTCCGTCTGGTACAGAAGCCGTGGTGATGACCGGTATATTTAATAGCGTCGCCGCTTTTGCAATTGCAATTGCAATCACATAATTTCGTAAGTCGGGTACAGGTAAATCACGTACGGTATTAAAGAGTCCACTTTGATGATCAATCAGCAAAATTATCGAATCATCAGGGTCTAACATTCCATTAGTAGCTGCCATAAGTAACACCTCTAAACTTTTCTTTTAATTGTGTACTTCCATTGTTGCCATGAAAGTTCCTAAGACAGACCGTTATATAATTAAAATTTATACAACCAAAGATCTATTCTTTATAAAATCTATATCTGTCTTTCATATGAACTAATAAATAATTATGCACTCAGAAAGCTAAATCATGTTAAGACTTGTAATCGTAATTTATGGTTTTATACCTATTCATGAAAACTCCACCCCCAATGATCAGCATTTAAACAATTGATAATTAAATGTTTAAAATTAATACATATTTAGTAAAAAAACATAGGGCACAATAGCTAAATACATAAAGAAAATTATCCTTACTCAGATCAAATCCTTGCTTATTGCTACACTCTTAACAGCACTAAGTGCATGCCAGCTTGAATCCAGTCTTGGTCAATTATAATCACGCTCACATGGATGTTGCCAAATGAATCATCAATCAACACTTACAGAACATGCAACAAAAATGAAGCATGACGTAGCTCAACAAGGTCCAACAACACTTATATCATGTTCAAAAAGATCGCCATCTGAACAATTTGAAATTGTAATGCTAAAGTTATGCATTACACACAGTTAAACTGAACAAAGAATAAAATTACAGGCTAAAAAATAAATTTTTGCAGAATAATGTACTGCCTATATGCAGATCCAAAATAGCTTCCAAGGATTAAAATCGCAGAAGTATCAACTCAATGTAAATAAAAAGAATCTCTTCGAATTATTGATTTCATCTCTACAATTCTGTAAAACAGCTCACTATTTAATAAAGTGATTAAAACTTTTTAATCACTGATTACTTTTAACATCAAAACCAATAATTTTATAACAGCATGAGTCATTATTTTGGATAATACAATTGAAAATGATGTATCACCTGATACACAACCTTATATTGCAGGCTTTTGGCGTAGAAGCTTCGCATTTATCATTGATGCTTTGCTCATCGGTGCTTTCTGTAACATTATCTCTAGCCTATTAGGTAAATTTCCTTATGAATACCCTATACTCATAACATTAATTGGTTATCTTTTCGTTGTTCTATATTTTACTTATTGCAATAGCGTTAACAATAATGGACAAACAATTGGCAAAATTCTTCAATCCATTAAAGTCGTCAAACTAGATCAGCAGTATCTCAGCCTATCCGCCTCATTTCTACGCTCGGCAATTTTATATGCCCCTTTCTGCTTAATGTCTTTTACGCTACTTTTTCACCCAGTATTGAATAGCATCTTTACGATACTATTAGGTAGCTTACTGATTTCTATACTTTATTTATATATTTTTAACCGAAAAAATCGCCGCTCTATTCACGACTATCTAGCCCACACAATTGTCATAAAGAATGGGAGTGAACCCAAGACTATTTCTACAACATGGAATGTACATTTTTACATCGCGACTATTTTAGTTTTAATTTTTTCAGGGTTACAAGTTTGGAACAGTATTACAAGTGATCAAGACTATATTCCTATTTCCTTACAAAATCTAAAATTTAAGGAATTAAGCCAATTTGATTATGGTTATCTCATCCTGCCTAAAAATGAGGAAGGTATAAATCCAACTCAACATTATTATTTAGCCACGATTACCGATCCTAATTTACTCAATAATCCAAGTTATGCTGAAGAATTTGCACAATATATTTTCAAATTAGAACCACGTCATCGTGCAAAAAATCTAGAAAATTATGTTCAACTCACCGCTCGCTATCAGTTTGGCTTAATTTCAAAAAAACGTTCTTCCACCTATTTAATTGAAACAGATAATCAGCAGAAAATTACTGCTCAGGAAGTTTCTTCACAACAACAAACGCAAATTGGGGGTGGATATTAAGCCCAAAATAAGGATAAAAAAAGACCACGTTTTGGAACGTGGTCTATAAAAATGGTGGCTATGACGAGACTTGAACTTGTGACCCCCGCATTATGAGTGCGGTGCTCTAACCAACTGAGCTACATAGCCGTAAACTGTGCGCGCATTATGTGGTTTTCTCACTAGTACGTCAAGTACCTTGCGCGCTTAATTGATCAAAATTTGTCGAAGTGAGCCGATAAGCCGGGTTCTGTCGAGAACGATCATTCCTCTAGGCGTACAATCACTCATACGCTCAAGCGACCTACCCGGATCCAGCATGGGCCATGCCTAAAGGATCCCTATTTGGTCTTGCTTCCGGTGGGGTTTACCATGCCATGAACTGTTACCAGTCATGCGGTGCGCTCTTACCGCACCCTTTCACCCTTACCTCCGATTTCGATTGCTCGAAACCATAATGAAGGCGGTCTACTCTCTGCTGCACTTTCCGTCGGCTCACGCCGCCCAGGCGTTACCTGGCACCTTGCCCTATGAAGCCCGGACTTTCCTCCCCTGCTTCAATCACGGAGATCTCCACAGCAGCGATCGTCTGGCTCACTTCGAGGCGCATAGTATCAAATCTTAGACTTAATTGCTTGCGCTTTTTTGAGCAATCAGCTTTTTATATTTATCCATGAGTTCATCCTCAGTTTCCGCATGATTAGGATCCAGCGGAATACAATCCACTGGACAGAACAATTGACACTGCGGTTTATCATAATGTCCGATACACTCTGTGCATAAGTCTGGATTGATTTCATAAATCAATTCCCCCATGAAAATGGCTTCATTGGGGCACACAGGTTCACAAACATCACAATTGATGCATTCATCGGTTATATATAAAGACACGCTACCAACCTTGTTGATGTTTACGTTCAAAAGCAGCGACTACAGCTTGCGGTACAAACTTTGTCACATCACCTTTTAAACGTGCTATTTCACGAATCAACGTCGATGAAATAAATGAATACTGCTCTGACGGCGTTAAAAATACTGCCTCAAAGTGTGAATCAAGTTGACGGTTCATATTGGCTAACTGGAACTCGTATTCAAAGTCAGACACTGCACGCAATCCTCGCAGTACAGCCGTTGCCTTCTGTTCACGGAAGAAATTTACCAACAAACCATCAAAACCTACAAACTCAACATTATCAAGATGGCTTAATGATGCTTTGGCCAAGCTCACACGCTCTTCTAAACTAAAGAGAGGGTTTTTATGATGACCAATGGCAATGGCTACCACCACTTCATCAAACATACGTGATGCACGTGTGACCAAATCAATATGACCATTGGTAATTGGATCAAAAGTCCCCGGGTAAATGACGCGAGTTTTAGACATCCATTTTTACTCTGTTGATTTTGTAGAGCCATATTTTAGCAAAAACTTGTTTTATAGGTGAAGAAACTCCATAAATTTGAAAAAACTTCACCTTAACCCTGCTTTAAGGCACAATAGGTACATTGTTGGAAGTAATTGATTATGGCGAAAGCAACTGTAGTTAAAAAAAATACCAGCGGGACGATTGCACAGAATAAACGTGCACGTCACGACTATTTTATTGAAGAAAAATTTGAAGCTGGCCTGTCACTGCAAGGCTGGGAAGTGAAATCATTACGTGCAGGTCGTATGACGCTGTCTGAGAGTTATATCACCTTTAAAAATGGTGAAGCTTTCCTGTTCGGTGCTCAAATTCAGCCTTTACTCAGTGCATCTACGCACATTGTTCCTGAAGCGACCCGTACCCGTAAGTTACTGTTGAACCGTCGTGAACTCGATAAGTTACTCGGCGCAGTCAATCAAAAAGGTTATTCGTGTGTTCCGCTTGTTGCTTATTGGAAAGGACCACGTGCGAAATTAGAAATCGCTTTAGTGAAAGGCAAACAGCTGCATGACAAACGTGCCACGGAAAAAGACCGTGACTGGCAACGTGATAAAGCCCGCATTATGCATAAATAATAAAAAACCTCCCATGTGGAGGTTTTTTATTATTAATAATCAGCTTTTAGCTCGACCAAATACTTTCCGAACTTTCGAGCAGTTTCCAAGTCACCTTCAGGTGGGGTTATTTCAATACTCGCGTTGTCGGACTGAGTCATCAAGCCTAAAAAGCTCGACATCCGATTAATATCGTGCTGGCTACGTCCCGTCGGCATAAACGGTAAACCAGCCCACAACATACCATGCTGCATAGCAAATAAATTAATCTGTTGTAATACCGCCAGTTTATCGCCACTTAAGCCCCCACCATTGGTAAAGCCTGCAGCCAGTTTTCCTTGCCAAGCCCGTGCTAACCAACGCTTAGAGGAATCTTCCATAAACTGCTTAAGCGCTGCGGTAAGACTGCCCATATACGTTGGGCAACCCATCACAATAATATCGGCCTGATCTAACAAGTCCCACTGTACTGCAGCAACCGAAATTAAATGCACATCAGCACCCGCCTGCTCTGCACCTTGTGCAATATACTGAGCGACTTTCGCCGTATGACCATAGGCGCTATGATAAACCACACACATATGAACAGGTGCAGCAGAAACAAGATCAGGTACAGACATGGAAACTTTTAAGACCAAAGAATTGAGTTAAGTTTAACACTTCCAATCACTGAGGGGGAGTAAGTACAAGGATTAAAACAGCCAAGCACTTCATCAAAAGCCAAACTATTGCATAAACACAAAGGTCGCCATACGCCCAGTTTTGGCATGACGTCGATAAGAAAAGTACTCATCCGACTGGCTAAATGAACACTGATCACCGCCAGAAACCACTTCAACACCATGCTGTTTTAGAATGAATTTTGCGATCGCATATAAGTCAGCATAATATTTTCCAGCTTGCTCAGCTGTTTGAAATGCAGACTCAAGTTCAGCATACTTTGAACAAAAGGCTTCTTTTACTTCCGCCCCAATTTCAAAACAAGGTTGGCTAATAGCTGCGCCCAACCAAGCCCATGTCGGCTGAGTGTTCATGCTGGCAATGGTATTTTCAATAATGCCATGCGCCAGCCCACGCCAACCTGCATGCAAATTGGCCACTTCAGTTCCATCTGCATTGCCTAAAACCACTGGCAAACAATCGGCTGTCATCATCATCAGGGCATGCTTCGGGCGCTGTGTCACCAAACCATCCCCTTCTTGAGCATCAAAGTCAATTTGCTCATTCACTACACAGCAAATGGTGCTATGGGTTTGCGTCATCCACGTAATTTTATCGACCCCATAGCCTGCAAACTCTTCGAGCAAGATCATGCGATGCTGTTGCACACGTGCAGCATCATCCTGTACATGCAAAGCCAAATTAAAGCCTTGTAGTTCAGTTTGAGTGGTTTCTAAAGCACGATCATGATGCACACGGGTTTGCCCCACAAAAACACCTGCCGGAAGTCCTTGAACAAATTGCATATACTGTCCTTATGATGATTCAGCTATAACTTAGTAGGCTTTGTTTTCCGTACGGAGTACATCGACCAAGGTCGCCAAGTCTGCTGGCCACGGCGCTTTAAACAACATTTCATCACCTGTACGAGGGTGTTTCAAACCGAGCTCTGCTGCATGCAAAGCTTGACGTCTGAAACTACGCAAGGTCTCATCTAAAAGTTCTGTTGCACCTGCTGGCACGCGCACACGTGGCATATACACAGGATCGCCAACTAAACCAAAACCAATATAACTAAAATGCACACGAATCTGATGCGTACGTCCAGTTTCAAGACGAGCTTGAATACGGGTGAAATGTTGAAAGCGTTCTTTCACGTTGTAGTGTGTTACAGCATCTTTACCGCCTGGTAATACCGCCATTTTGACACGATCTACAGGGTGACGTTTAATTGGTTCATCCACCGTGCCACCAGCAATCACATTGCCATACACAATCAGGTCATAAACACGATAAACCGTTTTTTTCGCCAATTGCTTGCTCAGTGAAAATTGCGCTTCTAAGTTTTTCGCAACGACCAATAAACCAGAAGTATCTTTATCAATACGATGTACCAAACCCGCACGAGTCAGTTCTGCCGATTTTGGATAGTGATGCAATAATGCATTTACCAACGTACCCGATGAGTTGCCCGCACCTGGGTGAACCACCATCCCAACAGGTTTATTAACAACAATAATGTCGTCATCTTCATAGACGATATCCAGCGGAATATCTTCAGGCAGACTACGAGTTTGGGCTTCTAACTCAACTTCAAGGGTTAACAGTTCAAATCCTTCACATTTATATTTCGGTTTGACACTGTTACCATTTACCAACAAATGGCCTTCTTTTAGCCACTGTTTGAGTTTTTCACGCGAAAAGTCGCTCCAAATCGTTGCTGCAACTTGGTCTATACGCTGTCCGAGATAAGTTTCATCCAATTGAAATTGCAACGATAAACGTGTTGCAGTAGAGCTTGAAGTATGGTTATCTGCATCCTCAGAATCTTCAAGTAAATTGAAATCGGTTTCAGGGAAATTTGGATCGGAAGATTGTGCTTGAGCCATTTGATCATTCAAATAAAAGTGATTTAATAGCGCAATTGTAGCTCATTGCCCGTATTAACAGAGGAATTTTTATGTCGCTACCACATTATAAAATGACAATGCTTGCTCTAACGATTGGCATTGCATCTGCAATGGTAGGCTGTAGCAGCAATCCCAAGAAAGAAGTGGTAGATACCGGTCCACAATCGAGTGAACAGGTTTATATTCAAAAAGCAGAAAAAGCACTGCAAAGTGGTCAATATACCGACGCTGCAAAACACTTAGAAGCATTAGATACCTATTACCCTACAGGTGAATATGCGCAACAAGCTCAACTAGAGCTGCTCTATGTGAAGTTTCAGCAGAAAGATTATGAAGGTGCGATTGCACTGGCTGATCGTTTCATTCGTTTGAACCCTCAGCATCCAAACGTGGACTATGCCTACTATGTACGTGGTGTAGCCAACATGGAACAAAACTATGATGGTTTGATTCGCTATACATCTTTAAAGCAAGCACATCGCGATGTGAGCTATCTTAAAGTGGCGTATCAAAACTTCGTAGACTTTATTCGTCGTTACCCTTCAAGCACTTATGCTGTAGATGCCGCACAGCGCATGAAGTTTATCAGCAATGAGTTGGCTGAAAGCGAAATGAATGCGGCACGTTTTAATATCAAACGTAAAGCATGGGTCGCAGCACTAGAGCGTGCGCAATGGGTGATTGAACATTATCCACAAAGCCCTCAAGTGCCTGAAGCTTTAGCAACTGTTGCTTATTCGTATGACCAATTGGGCGACAAGCAAACTGCTCAACAATATACCGATGTCTTGAAACTAAATTATCCAAATTTAGTGAAATCGAATGGTGAAGTGAACTTACGCGCTGCACGTAAAGAAGCAAGTTGGGTCAACCGTGCGACTTTAGGTGTGTTTGGCCGCGAAGAACAAAACAGTTCTGAAGAAAAAATCGAACAGCCGAAACAAACAACAGAGCGCAGCTTTACCAACCGTATCAGTTTCGGTTTGCTCGATCGTCCTGAAACACAGCAAAACATCAATACTGAAACCGAATAATTCCTCTGAAATATTCGCTATTTTAGAAAGGGCAAGTTATCATACTTGCCCTTTTGTTTTGTGCGATTTTTGCTTGATCAAAATGCCTAAAAGGTATACAAAACAATCTAGATTCGATGGTTTTTTGCATTTTAAAACCTCCATCTCTGCTTCTTCTCACGGTTTTCAAAACATCAGCGACTGACGATTCGACATGGCTATTCCTCAACACACCATTGACCAAATTTTAGATCGGACCGACATTGTCGACCTGATTGGTCAACGTGTGAAACTTAAAAAGTCAGGTCGCACCTATTCAGGCTGCTGTCCGTTCCATCAAGAAAAATCACCATCTTTTCACGTGTATCGTGACAAACAATATTTTCACTGTTTTGGTTGTCAGGCCAATGGTAATGCCATTCGTTTTTTAATGGACATCGACAGTCGTAACTTTATTGATGTGATGAAGGATTTGTCGAGTCAAACAGGCATCGAACTTCCAAAAGACAACCGTGACTCGAAAAAACTGGTGTATAAGCGCGAAGCTAAACCTGTCCAAAAACCACAGGTCGATGTCGCAGAAGCCAAGAAAGCTGAGCCAGCTCCAGCACAACCGGAGTTTCAGATTGAGCATGATCCTTTTGCTGAATTTCAGTCCATGGACTACCAAGAAGGTTATGCTGATTTTGATACCTTCGAAGGCTTCAACACCGCCCCCGTTCAGGAAGGTAACTTATACGACCTGTTAGAAAATATTGCGCAATACTATGAGCAACAACTACCGCATAGTCGTGCTGCTCAGCAGTACTTTAAACAGCGTGGACTCAGCCGAGATACTATTGCGTATTGGCGTTTAGGCTATGCACCTGAAGACTGGCAACACTTAGAAAAAGCCTTCCCGCAAGATATCGAAGGCTTAAAACTACTCGGACTGATCCGTACTAGCGATAACGGTCGTGACTTTGACTTGTTGCGGGATCGTGTCATATTTCCGATTCGTGATGCCAAAGGTCGCGTGGTGGGCTTCGGTGGTCGTGCTCTAAATGACGAAATTAAGCCCAAATACATCAACTCGCCAGACTCTGAAGTATTTCATAAAAACCAATTGCTTTATGGTTTATATGAAGGCCGTAAACAAAAAGCCCAAGACTGGCTGATGGTCGAAGGCTATATGGATGTGATTGCGCTACAGCAGTATGGGATTGCAGGTGCCGTGGCGACCTTAGGAACTGCCAGTAACACCGAACACTTAAATATTCTGTTTAAACAAAACAACCGTATTACCATTGCCTTTGATGGTGACGTGGCTGGACAAAAAGCGGCACGCCGTACTTTAGAAATTGCGCTCCCCTTACTTAATGATGGTCGTGAGCTAAAATTTTTTGTTTTACCGAATGATCATGACCCAGATTCACTGATTCGTCGCGAAGGGATTGAAAACTTTAATAAACTGCTCCAACAGGCCCCACTGTTGTCAGACTTTGTTTTTGCACATCTGACGCAGAACCATGACATCAGCAGCCCTGAAGGTAAAAGTCAGGTCATGAGTGAGTTACGCCAACTAACGGATTTATTGCCCAAAACAGGCTCTTTCCGTTATTTGCTGAATCAATCCTTCAAAGAAAAACTCGGTTTTGGTCGTCGCTGGACACCTCAAGTCAGCAACGATGCCTCGTTGTCTTTTAATATTCGTACCAAAGATGAAGACTTCGCCCTCGCCGTTCTGATCCATCATCCGTTTTTGTATATTCACTTTGAAACTCTACGCGCCTATCTACCTGAAGATGAACTTTTAGCGCATGTGCTACAAGTCTTAGATGGCATCTTTGATGATTTACCTGATGACCAAGAACTGGCAACCTATTATGTTTTGGGTGCATGTAGCCGTTATGCCAACGCAATTGCTGATATTATGCAGCGCACAAATATTGAAGAACTAACTAAAACACCAGAACTGGCGGATAAACTGGCCAGTGAATATGCCCTTTCGCTTGAAGAAAAATATTTAAAACTTAAACTTAAAGCCCCAAATTCATTAATTGAGACACGAAATTTAAAACATAAACTCTTTGAACTGACCAAAAAAATAGGCTTAAGACTGATTACTTAAACCTATTGCATTTTTTATCTGGGTTTACTTTTTAGTTTTACGACGTTTAGCAAAAGTCTCATTTAAACACGTTTGCATTTGCTCAAAATGACTCGGATCTTCTGACTTGGCTGCTTCACGCAGCAGAATCGAGGTCGGATGTAGCAATTTCTGCGTCAAACGATGTGCAAATTCTTGCATCACCTGCTCGGCCTGTTCTCCTTTTGCAATTCGTGCCAACGCTAGATCTAATTCTTCTTGTCTTAACTGTTCACCTTGCTGACGGTAAGCATGGATGGTTTCACCCGCCAGATTGACCTTTTGCTGGGTCACTAACTCCGTTGCTAGTTGGTTAACCATCACCTCTGCTTCAACCGCCGCCTGACGACGCTGAGCAAGGTTTTCATCAATCACCGACTGTAAGTCATCTACGCCATATAAATAGACGCCATCCAAACTTTCCACTTTCGGGTCGATATCACGCGGAACAGCCAAATCCACCATCAACATTTGTTGATAACGACGCTTTTTTAAGGCAGCTTTTACATCTGGATAATGAATCACCTGATGTAAACTTCCCGTACAACTGGAAATGACATCTGCACGCGCTAAGTTATTGGCCAACTGATCAAACTCAATAATTTCAACATCTACACGATGGGCTATTTCTTGAGCCAAAGCTTCAGCCCGTTCACGGGTACGGTTACAAATGAGGATTTTTGCGACTCCCATTTCAGCCAAATGCTTCGCCACCAAGCTATTCATTTCGCCCGCAGCTACCACCATGACTGTCAACTTTTCAGGCTTACTAAACACTTGTAATGCAAGCTGAGCCACCGCGTAACCCATCGATACAGCATGACTACCCACAGCCGTTTCAGAGCGGACGCGTTTCGCCGCATAGAAAGCATATTCAAAAATTCGGTTTAAATGAGGAGAAACAGTATGAGCCGTCTTCGCTAGAGATAGTGCAGATTTAACCTGCCCCAAAATTTGCGGTTCACCAAGCATGAGTGAATCTAAACCGCTTGCAACACGCATTAAGTGAGTGACAGCCTGCGCATTTTCATAACGGTATACATGATTCAACAATTGTTTAACATCTATGCCATTTGCTTGGGCGAGCCAGTTCAATACCATATCTGAATTTTCAGACATGGCATACACTTCTGTTCTGTTACACGTAGACACCACCACCATTTCATTTAAGTCTTGGTTTTGGCCTTGTTGCTCAAGCAGTTGCGTTAACTTTTCAGGGTTAAATGCAATTTGCTCACGCAATTCTACGGAGGCGGTTTGATGGTTGACACCCAATGCAAAGAAAGACATATCAGATCATCATTTCGCTAAATTTATGCTATTGTGCAATAACGGTGTCATAAAAAGCATTACTTGGATCAAGAAAAATTGCGTCAAACACATTGCCGACTGAGCGGCGCGAGAATTAAGCAATATTCTACCACATTCTTACTCGTCGGTAGCATGGCATCTAGTGCTCATCTTAGAGCAGCTGGAGATTTTTCGCTATCTAATTATGATGCAATTCAACAAAGTATGATTGCCGAATTTGCACTGGCTTACCAAGACAGCGCGACTGCCTTGCACAACTATACTGTGCTGGCGATTAAAAGTAATTCCACCACTATTAAACAACGCGCTTTAAATATTGCCCTTGAACAAAATGATTTGCATGCCGCACTCGACATTGCAACGCATTGGGTGGTGCAAGAGCCTACCGATGTTCCAGCCTTATTTTATTTGTCGCACATTGCACTCAAAGCACATGAATATGAACTCGCGGCTGAAACGCTCGATAAAATTCTCAACATTGATGCCAATGCTGATTTAGAGCAAATCCTTGCTGGAATTGCCCCTGAAGAACCTGAAGATCAAGAAATTCTCATTCAAGCGTTACGTTCGAGTAAGGAGCGGAACAATCCCTCTATTTTGGCGTTGATTGCAGGTTTAGAGGCTCAAAATGGCCAGCTTGACCAAGCCCTAACCACCATTAATAAAGCCCTAAAAAAGCGCGGAAAAGTCACAGGCTACATTTTGATGAAGGCCAACTTACTCAGCGCACTCGGCCAAGAGGAAGAAACCCGTAATTGGTATTCAAAATCGAGTCGTAAACACCGCGACAATGTCGATGTCCGTTTAGCCGAAGCCAAATATCTAATAAAAATTAATGCGTCAAATGAGGCCTTAACCAAGCTTGAGAGCTTGATTAAAAAATGGCCTAAACAAGAAGAAGCCTTGTTTATTGCGGGGTTAACCAGTATTGACTTAAAGAAGTACGAAAAAGCGGAAAAATATCTGGTTGAACTACGTAATTCGGCCGAATATCAAAATGAAGCCTATTACTATCTAGCAGTGAATGCTGAGCGAAAACAGCATTTTGAAACAGCAAAAGCCTACTATCGTCTGGTCGATGGTAGCCTGTATACCGTATCGCGTCGTAGCCTCATCAGTATCTATACCCAGCAAAACAAACCCAACGATGCTTTACGCTTCCTAACCCAAGAACGCGTGAACTACCCACAACATGCAAGTTTTTTGTATCAGGCGCAAGCCGATATTTTAAAGCGCATGAATAACAAAGCTGCAGCCATGCGACTGTTAGATGAGGCGATTAAAAACTTACCGGATGATCCTGAACTGATCTATTCTGAAGTGCTAATGTTGGATCCACATACGGATAAAGACAAACTAGAGAAGTTGCTGAATCAACTGTTAAGCATCGAGCCTAATAGCCCAACCTATCTCAATGCTTATGCATACACTCTAGCCTTGCAAAACAGACGCTTAGATGATGCACGTAGATTTGTTGAACATGCTTTAGAATATGCCCCCGAACAAGCCTCCATCTTAGATACCTTAGGCTTTATTTGTTACTTACAAAATGACTTTAGCACTTCAGCCAAAGTCTTAGAAAAAGCCTACATCATCAGTGGTAGTGTCAATATTGGCGTGCGTTATGCACGTTCAGTCTATATGCTCGGTGATCTGCAAAAATTCTCCACTGTGTTACAACAACTCAAACAAAAACATCCAAATGATCCTCAATTGGATCAACTCAATACTTTATTGTTACCCCAACAACTGAAAAAGAGCTCATAGTTTTTATGCGTATTTTCTCAAATCTGAGCTTAAGCTTACTTGCTGCAAGTAGCTTGGCACTAACAGGCTGTCAACAGTTTACCAAACCACAGCTTGACCCAAACACCATACAAACCGAATCTGATCAACAATTTAGCTTACAGGGTAAAATTGGGGTGCGTACACCTGAACAAACAGGCAGTGCTTTTTTTACATGGGTACAACAGCAACAAGAATTTGATATTGAACTCAGTGGAATTTTAGGCGTTGGTAAAACGCAAATTACCGGTCGTCCAGGTGAAGTTAGCCTGAATAGTGCTAAAACTGGGTTGATTCAAGCAGAAACTCCTGAAGAACTTTTAAAAACAGCAACTGGTTGGCAGGCACCCATCACCCATTTAGTCAATTGGGTTCAGGCCAAACCCGCAACAGTTCAAGCACAAATCCAACGTGACAGTGCCAAACGAGCAGTACAGATCATTGAAGATGGTTGGAGCGTTGAGCTGAGCTATAACGAACAAGCCCATATGCCAAATCGGTTAATTTTAAAACAAGCACTTGAAAATGGTGCAGAAAACCGTATTACAATGGTCATTCAAAACCGCTAGTTTATCTCGTTATGATCCGTGTCCCTGCCCCATCAAAGCTGAATTTGTTTTTACACATTACGGGTCGCCGTGAAAACGGCTACCATGAACTGCAAAGTATTTTTCAGTTGATCGATCTGTGTGATTGGTTGGAATTTGAGCCTCGTACGGATCAAGAGATTCATATTGAAGGTTTAAACAGTGTCGATTTGAGTCAAAATCTGATTTATAAAGCGACACAGATACTTAAGCCGTATGCACAAACAGCCACCGGTTTATCCATTCGTCTTGAAAAAAATATTCCGATGGGTGCAGGCTTAGGTGGCGGTTCATCGGATGCCGCGACGACATTAATCGTGGTCAATCAACTGTGGCAATGCGGGCTAAATACTGAGCAATTAGCAGACTTGGGTGTTCAGTTAGGCGCAGACGTTCCCATCTTTGTCCATGGTCGCAATGCATGGGCTGAAGGTATAGGTGAGCACTTAACATTCATAGACTTAGATCAAAAACAATACATTGTGCTAAAACCTGATTGTTTTATCAGCACTCAATTGCTTTTTTCACAAAAAACATTGACAAGAAACACGAAGAGCTCTAAATTTTGCGCCTATCAGTTAAAGCCATCTGATTTTGGAAATAATTTTGAGCCTTTGGCAAGAAGTTTATATCCAGAAGTAGATGAAGCGATGCAATATCTCGACCAGTTCGGTGTTGCAAAACTTACAGGTACAGGTGCTTGTGTTTTTGCTGAAGTAACGAGTGATATGAACATTGATGATATTCTTGCAAATGCACCATGTAAAGCTTACTTGGTCAACAGCTTGAATGAATCACCAATAAGACATTTCCACGTTACCTGATAGGGGTATCGCCAAGTGGTAAGGCACCGGTTTTTGATATCGGCATCCGTTGGTTCGAATCCAGCTACCCCTGCCATTTTATTTCACCTGTAGATGACTGTACTAGGGGTATCGCCAAGTGGTAAGGCACCGGTTTTTGATATCGGCATCCGTTGGTTCGAATCCAGCTACCCCTGCCATTTTACAGTAATCAAATTTAGGGGTATCGCCAAGTGGTAAGGCACCGGTTTTTGATATCGGCATCCGTTGGTTCGAGTCCAGCTACCCCTGCCATTTTCCAAAAAAGACAGAACAACACTTTGCTGTTCTACTGTTAATTTACCTTGACAGAATGACGCAAAAATATTAAAGTTCTGCCGCATTAGGGGTATCGCCAAGTGGTAAGGCACCGGTTTTTGATATCGGCATCCGTTGGTTCGAATCCAGCTACCCCTGCCATCTAATTCCTAAATTGCCAACCGCCAAGGGTGCTTCATGCCCAATCTTGTCGTTTTTAGTGGATCTGCACATCCACAATTCGCCCAAAAAGTCGTAAGCCACTTGCACATCCCTTTAGGTGCTGCATCTATTGGTCAATTTTCTGACGGTGAAATTGCTGTCGAAATTACTGAAAATGTTCGTGGTAAAGACGTATTTATCGTACAACCTACTTGTGCCCCAACGAATGATAACCTGATGGAAATCCTCGTTATGGCTGATGCTTTGCGTCGTGCAAGTGCTGGTCGTATTACCGCAGTGATTCCTTATTTCGGTTATGCGCGTCAAGACCGTCGTCCTCGTTCATCACGTGTTCCAATTACTGCAAAAGTTGTCGCAGATATGCTGACAACTGTAGGAATTGACCGTGTGGTAATGATCGACCTTCACGCTGACCAAATCCAAGGTTTCTTCGATATCCCTGTAGACAACATCTACGGTACACCAGCGCTTTTAGCTGACCTTCGTCAACAATCACATGATAACCTCATGGTGGTTTCTCCTGACGTTGGCGGTGTCGTTCGTGCACGTGCTGTTGCTAAACAAATGGGCGATATTGACCTTGCTATCATCGACAAACGTCGTCAAAAGGCAAACGAATCACAAGTCATGCACTTGATTGGTGATGTTAAAGGCCGTGACTGCGTCATCGTAGATGACATGGTGGATACTGCAGGTACGTTATGTAAAGCTGCTGATGCATTGAAAACATTTGGTGCGCGCAAAGTGGTTGCTTATGCAACTCACCCTGTTTTATCAGGTAAAGCTATCGAAAACTTGAAAAACTCTGTGATTGATGAATTGGTTGTTACAGACACCATTCCTCTTTCTGAAGAAGCTCAAGCTCTTGGTAAGATTCGCCAAGTTTCAGTTGCGAGTATGGTTGCTGAAACAATTCGTCGTATTAACAACGAAGAATCTATTAGCGCAATGTTTGATTCTTATCTATAATATAGCGCTGAATTTTAAAAGCCCTGCCCAGTGCAGGGCTTTGTCTCACTAGGTCGGTCGCAGATCTAGTTTATTTAAAACTTAAATTAAGGATGTCTATCATGGCAAACTTCGTATTAAACGCTCAAGCGCGTGAAGCAGCTAACCAAGGGAAAGGTGCGAGCCGCCGCCTTCGTCACGCTGCTCAAGTTCCAGCTATCATCTACGGTGGTGCTGCTGAACCTGTAGCTGTTACTTTAGAACTTCGTGAGCTTGTTAAAGCTTTAGAAAACAACGCTTTCTTCGAAGAAGTTGTTGAAATCAAAGTTGGCGAAAAAGTTGAAAGCGTTAAAATCAAAGCGTTACAACGTCACCCAGCTAAAAACACGCCTATGCACGCTGACTTCGTTCGCGCATAAGTGTTATTGGTGTAATTAGTGTCAAATATTTCACTGATTGTTGGTTTGGGCAACCCAGGTTCTGAGTATGCCCAAACCCGCCATAATGCAGGCTTTTGGTTTGTTGAACGCCTTGCAGAACAATATGGCATTATGCTTAAAAAAGACCCAAAATTCAATGGAATGAGTGGGCGTGGTAATATCGAAGGTCAAGACGTCCGTCTGCTATTACCCACAACCTTTATGAACCTTGTTGGTAAAAGTGTTGTTCCCTTCGCAAAATTCTACAATATTGCTCCAGAAGCAATACTGATTGCTCACGATGAACTGGATATGAACCCTGGTGTCATTCGCCTAAAAACAGGTGGTGGTCATGGTGGTCATAATGGTTTACGTGACATAGTCCCTCATATCGGTCCAAATTTCCATCGCTTACGCATTGGTATTGGTCACCCCGGTTCAAAAGAACGTGTTTCAGGACATGTCTTAAGCAAAGCACCAAGCAATGAACAAAATTTAATGGATGACGCAATCCATCACGCATTAGCTCGCACTAAAATGCTGGTGAATGGTGAGATTCAGCCTGCCATGAATCAAATCAATGCTTACAAACCAAACTGATAAGTCAAAAAAATGTTGAACCATGCTGCTTGCCATACTGTCATTTTAAAGGCAAAATGCGCTTGCCTGATTGCTTATCCAGCAAGTTCAGATTGATTCAACCATAAGATAACGATCTTAGGTCCACTCAGGAGACGCTAGCCATGCTATCTCGTTTATTAAAAGCAAAAATCCACCGTTGTGTTGTTACTCAAGCTGAACTTCATTATGAAGGTTCATGTGCAATCGATGGTCTTTTATTGGATTTAGCCGGTATCCGCGAATATGAAGAAATTCACATGTGGAACGTGACTAATGGTAAGCGTTTCAGTACCTATGCAATTCGTGGTGAAGAAGGTTCTGGCATCATTTCAGTCAATGGTGGTGCAGCACATCAGGCCGATGTAGGCGATTTAATGATTATTGCTACCTTTGGTGATTTTACAGAAGCTGAAGCAAATGCACATAAACCACGTTTAGTTTATGCAAATCCAGACAATACTGTAAGTCACATGGCAAACTGTATTCCAGTACAAGTGGCTTAAGCCCAATAGATTAAAAAAATCCGCTGCGTGCGGATTTTTTTATGAGCAGAATAATGCAATTGGATCAATTCTGAGTAGCACGAAACCCGCTCAACCAATCTCGTTTGCTCTCACAGCCTAAATCTTGTAGCTGATCACCTTTCAATGCCGTGAGTATCGCATTGCCCTGCTCATCGACTTTAAACTCAGCATATTCTGCCTGCTGATAACAATCGGCTAAACCTTCTGCAAATAAAAAACTTCTCGACGCAGCATAAAGCCCGTTATAGCGATTATTCGGGTTTTGTAAAATCAGTCGAGCTGTACGAACATTTTTCGGCAACTCAAAATAACTATGGATCACGCGCCTCTGTGAATCGAGTTCAACATGAGTGAGCACCGAAGACTTGTTCTTAATCACTTCATCAAAATAATGACCTGAAAAAATCTGATCTTCTTGATTGCTGTTGGCTTGGTTGGTACTTTCTGGACTCAAATGCTGAGGCGCAAAATAAAGTTGATAATTCAGTGCCATATAATCCCCCTGAATAATCGAACGCGGGTCTACAGGTTGCAAACGCACATACATGGTTTGACTATTGTTTAAGTGCCATTCATTTTTAAAAATTAAGCCTAAAAACATCGCGATACTGAGTAATGCCAAAACAAGAGGAATCATTTTCTTCATATGCCGAACTCCTCTTTTTGCTTAAATAGCATCAAGCTCAATGTCAGCAAGAGCAATATCAGACCTGACAAGAACATGCTTAAACTTTTAATTAGAAAGGTCACGTCAAGGGAATAATATAAAAACCCTAAAATTAAAGCGAAAGTTGCCAGCGCAAATCCATAGATCACTTTATCTTGTGTTTTTAATGCCCATGAAATGATGGCCAAACAAATAAAAATATCGAAATAACCATAAAAAATCAGTCCCGCAGCAAAAATAGTCAAAATAAAATGCGCAAATAAATGAAACTGCTTTTGAATATGTAAAAAGACAAAAAGTACAAACCATAAAATCGGTAGGCCAAAAGCCAATATAGGAATGTGCTCAATTTTCGCTAATTCGTATTTCCCAAATAAAGTATAAAAACCCATAGAAAATAGAATAATCCCAAGTGCAGAAAGTAATAAACTGCGTTGATATTCAGTTGGCTGTATGAATTTTATGACCAAAATTCCCAGATAAAAAACATAATTCCAAAGTGCTAGATAAACAAAATTCTCAACAATATTACGCCAACTGAGATGTGCATTAATATCCCAAATACACGCCACACCTGCTGCATATAAACCCAAAATTTGAACAAAGACAAAGAACCAATGTGTTCGCATAAAATAAGCGAGTACTAGCATCGCCAATTGTAAAAATAGAATAGGAAGAATTTGATTGATTAAATCAACGGTGTGAAAGATCACCGCAATTTGTCCTGCAACCCAAAGACAATAAGCAAATTGTCTTAAAAACAAACTTTGTTTGGCTTTTAACAGATAAGCTGCCAACACTACAAAGACAATGCCCATAATCAAGGAGAAATTCCCCCAAAAGGTCAGCATCAACGTTGCAAAGACGATACCCGCAATCCAAGCTCCCACAGCAAGGGGAATAGCATTGAACCGACTATGTGGAATAAATTTAATCAACATGTAAGTGATGAAAGCAAACCACGCAAAAATAATCAGTGCGATAAAAAATAATTCAAAAATTTCATTCTGACCAAACCACTCCGTCACCGCCTTCACAATGATCAAGGTAAAGCTAATGCCTAAGCCAACGGCTGAAAGTGCACTACATAGCTGATCTTTATTTTGATAATAGTAAGCCAGTGAAATGCCCAACAAGAGAAAAGACACTGTGAAATAAAGAATGCTTTTATCCGCATAGAGATACATCGCCATATGCCAAATCGAGAGAATGGCAAACCACAGCAAGAATAAATAACGAAGTTTCGAATAATATTTATTGCAGAAATAGAATTGAATCAGTGCAAATACATGAATACAGATTAAAAAGAGATTTGGATATTGATCCCCCCAAAAGGTTTGGATAAAAAACAGAAACAGTGCCAATTGGCTGATAATACATAAAAGGAAAAATACACCGATATTCGGACGATATAACCACGGTAAAAGCAGCACAGACCAAAGTAAAAATAATAAATAGCTGTCAGCACCCGTTTGATAAATTTGACCAATCACAGCCAAACTTAAACCAATCATCAAACCACAGATACTATGTAAACATTGCACGAGAAAATCATGTTTTGTCAGCCACAAGCTACAAACCGCACTAAGTAACAATAACAACTGAGGAATAGCCAGCTGAATATTTTGTGGCAACATAAACCAATTGGCAGCAACCAAATACAGCATACTGACCGCAATGAGGGTAAAGCCAAAAACTTGCAGATGCTTTATAAAGGATTCAGCATTCCAAGGATAATCATATTGTTGAGTTTTGATCAATCCTAACTCCTCACTCTTATTTTTATCTTCATTATTTAAAAGGATTCAACCTAGAAAGGCTATACTCATTTAAGTTATGCCCTTTATTTTGGGCATTCATTTTGAAACCTTATACCCATACTAAGTTAAATCACGCAAAGAGATTGTTGAACTTTAGCAAAGCTATAGCAAAATTTGTTCTATGTATAAAACTGATCATTCTAAAACTCCCCCCTGTTTTTCTAAATATTTAGCACTATAATGGATTTACATCGCTTCAGGGCGGGGTGTAATTCCCCACCGGTGGTAAGTTCAGTTGAATTATTAAAACTGAATCAGCCCACGAGCCAGCCAAGCAGAAATCATCTATTTGGCTCGCAGATTTGGTTCAATTCCAAAGCCGACGGTATAGTCCGGATGAAAGAAGACGACGTGACCAATAGAATCTCAGGTACAAACCTGTGAGGATTTATTGCTACGCCAATTTTTCAAAGTCCTGAAATGTTCAACCGTACTTCAATTTTACGCGAGCGTTTCAATGTCTAGTTTGATTCAACCCGAAATTTTCTTTTCAGCCCTTTCTCCAGCTGAACAACGTATCCAACAAGCTTTAGAAGATATCCGCCGAGGCAAACCTGTTTTGGTGATGGATGACTTTGACCGTGAAAACGAAGCCGACCTCATTGTGGCTGCTGAAACCCTCACCGTCGAAACAATGGCACGTATGATTCGTGATGGTTCTGGCATTGTCTGTTTATGTCTGACCGATGAACTGGCCGATCACTTAGAGCTTATGCCTATGGTGTCAGATAACTCAAGTCAGTTTAAAACAGCATTCACTGTGACCATTGAAGCTGCAACTGGCGTGACCACAGGTGTGTCTGCGCAAGATCGTACCACCACAGTCAAAGCAGCAATTAAAGATGGGGCTGTTGCCAGCGACTTAAACCGCCCTGGTCATGTATTCCCGCTTCGTGCACGCCAAGGTGGTGTGCTCACCCGTCGCGGTCATACCGAAGGGACGATTGATTTAGCACGTTTAGCAGGCTTAAAACCAGCAGGTGTCTTGTGTGAACTGACCAATGCCGATGGAACTATGGCCTCTGGCATTCAAGTGTTGGCATATGCTCAAACGCATCAGTTGACTGTGATCACCATTGAAGAATTGGTGCAATATCGCATTAAACACGGAGTCTAATTTTTAGGCTCTCCATCAAAAAGCCTCTATGTTTGAGGCTTTTTGATGTAATACCATCAGCATCAAGCAAAGACAGTATAAATACCATAGAGCGCAATGCTGACTAATATCGCACCACAAACGCCTAATAACTTATTGTACAAAGCGGACTGCGATAGTTTATTAAAACCCAAATAAACCAAAGACAATGTGCTGAAATCTAGAATAATCCAGAGAATGGTCAACAGTACAAGACTGATATCGACATCACTGGTTACCCCAATGAATTGTGGGAAAAATGAAGCAAAGAAAATAATATCCTTCGGATTTGAAATCCCCACCAAGAAACCTTGCTTAAAGCCCCCCTGCACTGCCTTTAATTGCACTGGCGATGTTTCTGTTTCTTGTGCAATTGCTTCTTTTAAAATTTGAAAACCAAGATAGGCAATATATACGCAGCCTAAAATCTTAATCGTATTTAACCAATGCTCTGCAATGTTTAAAAAGCCTTTTAAGATGAGTACAGACAGTACAATGAGAACCAAAGAGGCTAAATTCGTCCCAAAAATGGTTTTTAAGGCTTGTTTATATCCACCTTTTAGACCTGCACTGGCAACCAACAACATCACTGGGCCAGGTGTTGCAATCATGACCACCACAGCCGTACAGTACAACGCCAGTTCAAATACATTCACCATCGAAAAACCCTTTTCCCCAGTCACTCTCGCAAATAGCTTAGGTATGCGGAGTATTCTTTTTCTATATCAAACCAAGAGGACTTATTCGTCCTCTTCCATATGGATGAGCTGTTGTCGAATTGCGTCAGCACGCAAAAATGCCAAATCATAACTGGCTGTAGCAAGTGCAAGAACACGGCGTTCAAACTCTTGCCAAATCGGTTTCACTTGCTGCGCTTGAATGCCTAAACCACTTTCTTCGGTAAAGTTCTTATTTTTTTCACATACTTTTAACGCATGATAAAGTTTCCGCCCTTTTGATGCATCGGGACGTAAACGAACGCGTTTAGATAAAACAAAAGCTTCTACCTGCGGGACATCAGCAAAAGGTAACATGGGCACTAAAATTTGATCTAGTTGTGCATCTAAGCGTTGCCAAACTGAACGATGCTGCTCCGAAGTGTAGGTATTCCACTGAATCACTTCATGATTAAAACGACGACAACCACGACACACAGAATCACCAAATACCGTTGAACAACGCCCTGCACATGGGGTCAAAGAGGCAATTCGACGATCTGTACTCAAAACATACTCCTGTTAATAAACGCACCAAAACAAAACGGATTTTGTCTTTGGCAACTGAATATACACGCTCACCTACCACTTGAGAAGCCATTTAAAATGTTTACTTATCTCGCATCTTGACTGAATTCCATGTAAAATGTGCGCCTTAAAATTATCTATCAAAATACATTGGAGTACTCCATGAACGCTACTGTAGAACAGCTTGCACCTGTAGAACAGCAAGCGACGACTGGTTGGGTTGTTGCCGCACTTTATCAATTCAAAGAAGTTCAAGATCCTGCTGATCTTCAACAACGTCTTTTAGACTTGGTAAAAACCATCAACCTATGTGGTACTCTGATTGTAGCGGGCGAAGGCATTAATGGTACGGTTGCAGGCGACCGTGCCGCGATCGATATGATTCATCAATTCCTTCTGAATGAAGGTTTTAACGAAATGGAATACAAAGAGTCTGACAGTGCAGACAAACCATTTCGTAAAATGAAGATCAAACTTAAAAAAGAGATCGTCACTCTAGGCGTTGAAGTAAAGCCACGTGATTTAGTCGGTCACTACCTTGATCCGAAAGAATGGAATGACCTGATTGCTCGTGATGACGTCATTTTGATCGATACTCGTAATGACTATGAATACAAAGCTGGAACATTTAAGGGTGCTATTGACCCGAAAACAGAAAGTTTCCGAGAATTTCCAGAATACGTTAAACAAAACCTTGAACAGCACAAAGATAAAAAAATTGCGATGTTCTGTACAGGTGGTATCCGCTGTGAAAAATCGACCTCCCTTCTTCTTCAAGAAGGTTTCAACGAGGTTTATCACTTAAAAGGCGGCATCTTAAAATACTTAGAAGAAACCCCTGCTGAACAAAGCATGTGGGAAGGCGAATGTTTCGTTTTTGATGGTCGTACTGCTGTCACTCATGGTGTTGAAGAAGGCCTTAACATTAAGTGTCATGCTTGTGGTTGGCCACTTCTTCCTGCTGAAGCAGAAGAACCTAGCTATGAACATGGTGTGTCATGCAAATACTGTATCGACAACACCACAGAAAAACAAAAAGAAGGCTTCCGTATGCGCCAGTCACAAATTGCTGCGGCTAAACGTAAACGCCTTTAAAATCATTCAGATGATTTAAGTCAAGAATAAGCCCTCATTTGAGGGCTTATTCTTTTATGCAGTTCGCATTTTTTAAAAATATTTAACAATTTTGTCACAACATTGAACTCAATCTGAGTCATACTGTATAAATAATAAGCTAAAGTGGTGCCCTGAAGGTCTCCACATAACAATAAAAATGACATACCTAAACGACGAAAATAGGATGATTGCCATGCATAAAATAATCATGCCACGCCATCGCACACTGATTCGCAATGCCGCAGCAAGCCGTATCGAACAATATCACAATACCAGCTTCAACCAAATCAAAGCCAAGCTTGAACAACGCACGCATTTATTTATCGTAGTTTTGGGCATGTTGATTGGTTCAAGTATTGCCCTCGGCATTGGTTACCATTTAAGTTCAAATCTCTTAAATTATACGTTGCTTAGTTTAATCCCGATTGCGTTGGCCTATAGCTTACGTAAAGTCTATATTCACACCCTGACCCATACCCGTTTCGATGAATAGAAAACAATACATTTCAATTCTTTACCCACATGCGATAAGTCCTTAAGATAACTTATCGCATTTATTTTTATGGTCTATATGAACCTCACTGCATGGATCATCTCTGTCATGGAACAACTGGGTTATTGGGGAATAGCCTTACTGATGTTTCTTGATAATGTTTTTCCGCCTATTCCTTCTGAAATTATCATGCCTTCTGCAGGTTATGCCGCCTCACAAGGCGAGTTGGTTTTAGTTGGGGTCATTATTGCAGGATGTATTGGTTCACTCTTTGCCGCAGCAGTGCTGTATTGGATCGGTTATCAATTTAAACAAGAGCACATTTTCAGATGGGTTGACCGCTATGGTAAATATTTATTTATCAAATCCACCGATGTGAAAAAATCCTTAGATTGGTTTGAGCAGTATGGTCACCGTATTGTATTTTTTGGTCGCATGATTCCTGCGGTACGTTCACTGATTAGCATCCCTGCGGGAATGAGCCGTATGCCCTTTTGGAAGTTCATGTTTTATAGTGGACTCGGTACGATTATCTGGACGACATTTTTAGCAACAGTCGGTTATTACTTTGGTGAAAACCAAGCACTGATGCATCAAATTTTTAGCAAAGTCGGTTATGTCATTATTGCCATTGTCGCTGTGATTATCCTTTGGTTTTTATATCGCAGACATTTAGGTAAAACACGCGGCTAATTTATTTATTTTGGGGGAATACATGAAACACTATTTACTGCATTTTGCGGCGGTATATAGCATTGCTTTGGTGCTGTTAATCACCGTACTGGTCTTTGGTTTAAACCTTGGCGGCTTAACCTTAATTCCGACTTTAGTGGCTTGTGCACTAATTAGTGTCGGGCACTTCGTAAAAAAAGAACACCGTGTTCCAAACAATCATGAAAAAATTCAACTGGTTTGGGGTTCAAGTGCTGTCGCAATTATCATCGGTAGTTTCTTTGTACTGTTTTTAGTACTAATGAATCCCAATGCTGAAGCGATTATGAAATCCGTCGATAATGCTGGCATTGGACTCACCGCTGTCGTTATGCTGTGTATGGTCGCGATTCATGGCGCTATTTTTCATATTGCCTATGGTTGGTACGCAGACTATTGTTTTAAAAAGTTGCCATAAAAAAGCACCTCGTTTGAGGTGTTTTTTTATGCTCGATAGATAGCGATCAAATGCCGCACGTCATGAGTGCTTTTGAGCGGAAAGTGCCATTAACTTTGTTTGGCTGGCTCTCATTTCTTCAATCAACCAATTTTTAAAAATGACTTTATTTGGATCATCCTCAAAAGGAGATGCGGAAAGTAAATAATAAGCGGAGCCATCTTGCACAATAGGGCTAAGCATATCTAACATTTGAAAATCGAGCTCTTTTTCAACCATATAGGCTGAAACCACTGTTGCACCTAAACCAGCTAAACATGCCTCTATACACAAATAGAAATGTTCCAACGCTACTTTTTCAAAATGCTTAAACTGCGCTTTATATGTATCTTTAAATTGTGTCCAAACTTTAGGTCGCGAACTGGCAATAAACAGCTGTGACATCGGGGCTAAATGATTATGACGCGATACACAAACCATATGCTCATCCGCCATTTTTTCGCTATAAATGGCCTTGCCCCACTCAAAATCATTACGCCTTAAGGCCAAGTCAATGTTTTGCGCTTTAAAATCCGCTTCTCCACCAGCTGTTAACAAACTGATATCAATCTCAGGATAACGCAGCTTAAATTGAACTAAACGCGGAATCAGCCATTTCATGGCGATAGTCGGCTCACAGGATAAGATTAAGGTCTTCTTCTCATTCTTCTTTTCTCTTGTCATCTGCACGAGGCACTGGTCAATCTGAGGAAACACCTGCTCACAACAATCAAACAGTGTTAGGCCATCTCCCGTCAGCTGTAACTTTTTGCCGTCACGAATAAATAAACGATGCCCCAGTGCCTCTTCCAAATTTTTTAACTGTTTACTGACCGCACCTTGAGTGACAAAGAGTTTTTCAGCAGCGATAGTCACACTGTCATAGCGGGCGACATAATAAAAAAACTTAAGAGAATTCAGTGATAAACGCTCAATCATTCCAAAAACTCATCAATAGGCAATAATTAAAATCGATTTTCACTATAGCAAATATATGAAAAATATATAAATCCTTTAATTCAATCCAAACAAGGATCAATGAGTGAATGAAATTATAGCGATTGCAATCATTACCCTACTTGCAGTCATTAGTCCTGGTGCTGACTTCGCTTTGGTCAGCCGAAATAGTTATCTATATGGGCGTAAACAAGGGATCTATACCGCATATGGTATTGCTTGTGCTGTATGGATCCACATTAGCTATAGTGTACTGGGGCTCAGCTTCTTAAAGCACTACATTCCAAACCTATTACATATCATTCAATATATTGGCGCACTGTATCTGATGTATATCGGGTACAAAACATTTACCCAACAGCAAATTAGTGACCATGTAACTCATGCTTTGCTGCGCCCACGACAGGCATTTATACAAGGTTTTCTTAGCAACAGTTTAAATCCCAAAACTACGCTATTTGTGATGAGCATCTTTGCACAGTTACTGCGAGGCAATCATGGTCTGATGCATTTAATTGGTTATGGCATGTTTATCTCGGTCAGTCATCTGCTGTGGTTTTTGCTCATTTCACTATTCTGTTCGACCCCAGTGATTCGAAATAAAATTTTAAGCAAACAAGTGAGCATTAACCGTGTCATTGGTACCGTACTCGCAACTTTAGGACTTTGCTTATTTCTCACAAACTAAGCATGTGTGGTACCAGCGTTTAAACCCTAAAATTTGGGCATAAAAAAACGTCCTCTAGGGACGTTTTTTTATTTGCTTATAATGCCTGCGTCGCTGATGTCACGACACAAGAACAATTATGCTGGTGTATGATACATGAGATAAAGTTCGTTTAAGTTCTCTGGAATTTCTTCTGCAAGCTCATCCATTAACTGACCGTTACGACGGAAAGTTTCCATTTGCGGATCTTCTTCATCAATTCCACTAAATACCATAATTGGTAAAGTAAGATCGACCAGTTGCTCTTCAAACTCAGGCGTGAACCATGCATCTTCATTGAGGAACATTGCATCGACAAAACCAACGCTCCAATCCCCTAGACTTGACTCAACATCGGCCTCTTCAATTTCAAAAGGAAATTCAATCCCTTCCTCATTGGCAAGGTTTTGACGAATAGACTCAAGCCAAGCTTTCACTTGCGCGATGATCTCGGCAGGCACTTTCTTTTGATTATTATCAAAAAGTTCATCCAACCATTTTGCAAAAGTAGGACCAACTGCAATTGCACACAAGAAACCATGAGTCGCTGCAAAATCTAGACCATACTCATTTTGGTCACCATCTAGATATTCACTCAATAAGTCTAAATCTAAAGCACTCATTTCAAATCCAAATTCAGAAACTGATTAGGGCATTAGCATAGCATTTTCAGACACGATGCTACATCTGATTTTAGTCTTCTTCGTCGTCAAAATCGTCGTCATCGTCGATGTCGTAATCAAAATCTTTAAGCTCACGTTCCAAACGGCGCTGTGCAAGAAGGTCATCAATCAGGCGACGTTTTTCTAATGATTCTTTCGCACTAATTTTACTTGATGACTCATCAAAATTAACATCATCATCAGCGTAGTTATCATCTAGTTCAAAATCTGTAGAAGACACTAAAACTACCTCATAGTGAAAAAATGTGAAGGGTCTTAGCCGCTATTTATATGGGTTCCAGAACCTTGTCAAGTTTTATTTGAATTTAGAGCAATTAATTTGATTTTTAGTCTTTATTTCTAACCAATTTTTATGGCATGATATAATCCACCCTGCGTCTTTGTAGTTTACGACTTTAAAATGGTCACATAAAATCCAAATTGTTCAGATTTCAAATTTGGGTTTTGAACTTGAGCACGCTCGGGATGAACTTGAAAACAACAAATTCACCCCCATCTAAATCACTGAATTTATATTTTTAATATTTTATCAGGCAGCTTTTGGCTGACTATCCCTGATGGAATACGCAGTTATTTACAAATAAGTTTATGAAGCGAATTGTGCCCAGATGCACAATTTTCCACTGCCACAGATTCAACGAAGAGTAAGCAAAGATGAGCGATATGACTTCCCCTACTTCACAAGTAGCGGCTCTGATTAGCCGAGGCAAAGAGCAAGGTTACCTAACTTACGCTGAGGTTAACGATCATCTCCCAGACTCGATCACTGAAAGCGAACAGATTGAAGACATTATTCAAATGCTTCAAGACGTCGGTATTCCTGTGCACGAACGTGCGCCTGAATCTGATGATGCAATGTTTGAGGGTGGTAATGAAGCTGCCGATGAAGTTGCTGAAGAAGAAGCCGCTGCTGTTCTTGCCTCTGTAGAAAATGAGCCTGGTCGTACCACTGACCCTGTCCGCATGTATATGCGTGAAATGGGTACTGTTGAACTGTTGACGCGCGAAGGCGAAATCAGTATTGCAAAACGTATTGAAGAAGGGATTCGTGACGTTCTTCACTCGATTGCTTACTGGCCAAATGCGGTTGAAGTGGTATTACAAGAATACAAAGATTATGAAGCAGGCGAACGTCGCCTTGCGGATATCCTTTCAGGTTATTTAGACCCTGAAACCGATGAAGCGATTCCAGAAGTCCTTGAAGAAGAGGCTGAAATTGATGAAGAAGATGATTCTTCAACCAAGTCTACCAAAGATGTGAAATTGGATGATGACGAGGAAGAAGAAGAGTCTGAAAGTGATGATGATTCTGAAGGTGAATCTGGCCCAGATCCTGAAATTGCCAAAGCGCGTTTTGACGAACTGACTGCGGCTTGGAAAAACACCCGAACCATCATCGAGAAACATGGTCGTTCAAGCAAAGAAGCAGAAGATGCTTTAGAGTCACTTGCAACTGTGTTTATGATGTTCAAATTTACACCACGTTTATTTGACATCATTTCAGAAATGATTCGTGGTACACATGAACAAATCCGTACCTCTGAACGTGAAGTAATGCGCTATGCAGTACGTCGTGGTCGTATGGATCGGACTCAATTCCGTACCTCTTTCCCAGGTCAAGAGTCAAACTTTGCTTGGTTAGATGAACAAATTGCGAAAGCGTCGCCAGACCAAAAAGGTTATCTTGAAAAAGTACGCCCTGACGTTTTAGCGTTCCAACAAAAAATTGCAGACATTGAAAAAGATTTGGGCCTTGATGTTAAAGGCATCAAAGAGATTTCAAAACGTATGGCTGTAGGTGAGGCGAAAGCACGCCGCGCGAAAAAAGAAATGGTTGAAGCGAACTTACGTTTGGTAATTTCGATTGCGAAAAAATATACCAACCGTGGCTTACAATTCTTGGACTTGATCCAAGAAGGTAACATTGGTTTGATGAAAGCGGTAGACAAGTTTGAATACCGTCGTGGTTATAAGTTCTCGACTTATGCAACGTGGTGGATTCGTCAGGCTATTACTCGTTCGATTGCCGACCAAGCACGTACCATTCGTATTCCAGTACACATGATCGAAACCATTAACAAGATCAACCGTGTATCACGCCAACTTCTACAAGAAATGGGCCGTGAACCAACACCTGAAGAACTCGGTGAACGTTTGGAAATGGATGAAGTTAAAGTGCGTAAAGTGCTGAAAATCGCCAAAGAACCTATTTCGATGGAAACACCGATTGGCGATGATGAAGATTCGCATTTGGGTGACTTCATTGAAGACAGCAACATCACTTCACCTGTCGATGCTGCCACGTCTGAAGGCTTAAAAGAAGCAACGCGTGAAGTGCTTGAAAACTTGACTGAACGTGAAGCGAAAGTCTTGAAAATGCGTTTTGGTATCGACATGCCAACGGATCATACTTTGGAAGAAGTAGGTAAACAGTTTGACGTGACGCGCGAACGTATTCGTCAGATTGAAGCGAAAGCACTGCGTAAATTACGTCACCCTTCTCGTTCTGAACATTTACGTTCATTCCTAGAAAACGACTAATTGAT
This sequence comes from Acinetobacter sp. 8I-beige, assembly GCF_902505955.1. Classification (NCBI taxonomy): domain Bacteria; kingdom Pseudomonadati; phylum Pseudomonadota; class Gammaproteobacteria; order Moraxellales; family Moraxellaceae; genus Acinetobacter; species Acinetobacter sp. 8I-beige. The sequence continues at coordinate 829,663 of NZ_LR732792.1, forward strand.
ACCGATACACTGGAGACTTGAAATTTAATCACGAGTCTCCATTAAGTATTTAAGAGCAACACCTAACGCCTGCAGTTTCGCAGGCGTTTGAAATAAGGGGGACTGACGCTCATGACTATGTTAGACCGTACACCATCACGTGAATTACAAGAACATCTTTGGGTATTCCCTATGGACTACCCAATCAAACTCATTGGCTTTGCCAGCACTGAGTTACATGTTGCAGTGGTTGAAATTCTAGTCAAACATTTCCCTGAGTTTGATGGTGAATCTATCCAAGTCCAGCCATCACGCACAGGTAAATACCATTCTTTAACTGCCCAATTGCGTTTTGAAGAATTAGAACAAGTTCATCAACTGTATGCAGACCTTGCGGCTTGTCCGTTAATTAAAACGGCGCTGTAATTCAAATGATGTATCAATGAGACACGCTTACGAGCGTGTTTTTTTGTGCCTAAATTTTTGATCTATTGAATTCAGCTTATTCACTGAAGAAATCCCCCTACGCTCTAGATCTTTTCTTTATAATTTCAGACATACTTTTTGTTTTATAAGGACGCAAGTGCCGTGTCAGATGCCGTTCTCAAACCACAACTCATTATTCGCCAGTTTGATAATTTAACTTCATATGCTGACCGCTTTGTAGAAATGAAAACACTGACTGAACAACGGGATGTAGACACACCAGATGAACTTTGGATTTTGCAACATCATGACGTGCTCACTCAAGGTCAAGCTGGAAAACCTGAACATATCCTCATGAGCAGTAACATTCCTGTGGTACAAACGGATCGCGGGGGGCAAGTTACTTGGCATGGTCCCGGTCAGTTGGTTGCCTATTTTATGTTTGACCTCAACCGACTTGGCTGGAACGTCCGCACCTTGGTGTCTTATGCTGAAAATCTGATGATTGAGTTACTCAAAAAATATGAGATTGAAGCCTATGCCAAACCTGATGCACCCGGCGTATATGTCGATGGACGCAAGATTGGTTCATTGGGTTTTAAAATTCGTAAAGGCCGCAGTTATCATGGTTTATCCTTAAATATTGACTGTGACTTATTTGGGTTTCACACCATTAATCCATGTGGCTATGCGGGCTTAGAAATGGTGCGAATCTCAGACCTCAAACCAGACTACCCGCGCTTTGAAAACTTATGTGCTGACATTATTGAAACTTTACAGCACAGCGGTTACTTTAAAGAAGTTCAAGTACAGCATATATAAAGGCTTTGCTTTTCATGGAAAAATAAATTAGAGTATTTACTCTAAACTAATAATTATTTTTAGAAAGGACAACAGCGAGTGATTAACGTAAATTCAGTGAAACCCTCTCTGCAATTGACCTATGTCAAACTTATGATGGATGTGATTGGCCGAGGATTGGTCATGGCCAGCCAAGTCGATAGTGAAATTCAGCAAGAAGTTGCCAAATTTCCAGCCAATTTCACCTTATCGATGAATGTCTTTCCAAACGGCCCGGCTTTTTTAGCCAAAGTGACCGAAAACCATCAACTCGAACTACTTACTCCAGGAAGTTTAAAGGCAGATTTAACTATCACTTTTAAACATCTAAGTCATGCCTTTTTGGTGTTTTCATTTCAAGAAAGTACAGCACAAGCATTTGCACATGATCGTATGATCGCAGATGGCGATATTTCCTATGCAATTCGCCTCGTCCGCTGTCTAAATAAAATGGAATCGTTGATTTTACCGAAAATGGTCGCTGAACTTGCCGTCAAAGAATACCCAACTGAATTGGGCTTAAAAGAAAAACTCACTGGTGCTGCAAATATTTATCTCAAAGTAGCCCAATCATATTTAAAACGGAGTGCATAACATGGCGAAGCCTTATTACGAATTTTTCTGTCCTGTAAAAGTGATCGCTGGTCATGCTGCTTTAGAACACATTCCATTTGAACTGGCAACATTAGGGGCAACCCGACCTTTAATCATTACCGACAAAGGTGTACGTGCCAACAATTTACTGGCACCCATTGAAGCAGCGTTTGAGTCTACCGATGCAGTGATTGGTGCAATTTTTGATGATGTTCCACCCGATTCAAGCTTAGAGACGGTGCGTAAAGCGGCCAATTTATATCGTGAACACCAGTGCGATGCGATTATTGCTGTCGGTGGCGGATCGGTGATTGATACCTCGAAAGCCACCAATATTTTGGTATCTGAAGGTGGTGATGACTTACTGAAATACTCTGGGGCACACAACCTACCTAAACCACTCAAACCCTTTTTTGTGATTCCAACCACGTCAGGTACAGGGTCTGAAGTCACCATGGTTGCAGTGGTGTCTGATCCAGAGAAAAATGTCAAACTACCTTTCGCATCGTACTATTTAATGCCGCATGCTGCGATTCTCGATCCACGTATGACCCAAACCCTGCCACCGCACTTAACCGCAATGACTGCAATGGATGCCATGACCCATGCCGTCGAGGCCTATACATGCATGGCACACAATCCGATTTCAGATGCCTATGCTACGGCTGCAATTAAAAAAGTCAGCAATCATTTGTTTAATGTGCTGGATAATCCAAACGATGCCAACGGCCGTTTAGAATTGGCTCAAGCCTCAACTATGGCTGGCATTGCATTTTCAAACTCGATGGTGGGCCTTGTACACTCACTTGGACATGCCTTAGGTGCAGTGGCACACTTGCCGCATGGACTATGCATGAACCTGTTCCTCCCTTATGTCCTTGAATTTAACAAGGAAGTGAATGGAGAAAAGATTGCAGAGCTCCTGTTACCACTTGCAGGGCCAGACATTTATGCGCAGACTCCTGCCCACTTACGTGCAGACAAAGCCATCAGCACATTACTCACCATGCGTGATCGCTTATTTACCCTAACCAAGTTACCCCGTACCTTGAGTGAAACAGGAAAAGTGACCTTAGAACAACTCAATGAGGTGGCAGAAAAAGCCCTCAACGATGGTTCAATCATTTACAACCCGAAAGAAGCCAGCTTAAAAGATTTAAAAGCAATTTTAGAAAAAGCTTGGTAATTCATAAAAAATCAGCCAATATAGCGACAATCTTAGCCTGATGCTTTTTTAAACATCGGGCTTTTATTTGCCATAAGGAATAATGCTTTCCTTATACCTATTGGCATAAAAACTGCTAAAAAATCTGAAAAAGTTACTGACAAAAGCGGCCAAATTAATGTAGATTGGCGCACTTTTGAAATTAAACACAGGGGGGATCGTTCGTCTCAAACGATCCTTATTAAACATGACTGATCCTTGATCAACGATTAAGAGGATAACGCCGTTGACTAATATTTCTGGGACTCAATCGGCAGCTAAACTGCAAAAAACGCTAGGTCTCTGGCACATCATTATTATTGGTTTAGCTTATATTCAACCAATGACATTATTTGATACTTTCGGTTTAGTATCAGAAGAAAGTCATTATCATGTGCCAACGTCATATATCATTGCTTTAATTGCAATTTTATTCACGTCGATCAGTTATGGTCACATGATTCGTCGCTACCCTTCCTCGGGTTCCGCCTATACCTATGCGCAAAAATCTATCCATCCGAATGTCGGATTTATGGTCGGTTGGTCATCATGGTTAGACTATTTATTGTCTCCAATGGTCAACATCATTCTTGCCGTGATTTACCTTGAAGCCTTATTCCCGGATGTAAACCATTGGGTCTGGGTGGTTGGTTTAACTGCATTTATGACCGCGGTCAACTTACGTGGTGCACGCTTCGTTGCAAACTTTAATGGTTTGATCGTTTTTGTACAGTTAGGTGTGATTGCTTACTTCACGTGGATGGTTTACAGCTTACTTGCTGGTGGCGTCAACGCAGATGGTACTTTGGTCAATGCAAAATATCAGTTATGGAGTTTAGAGCCATTCTGGAATGAGCTTACTTCACTGGGTGCCCTGATTACAGGTGCAACTTTGCTGTGCTTCTCATTCACTGGTTTTGACTCGCTCAGCTCGCTTGCAGAAGAAACAAAAGATACCGAGAAAACACTACCTAAAGCGATTTTCTTAACGGCACTCTTGGCCGGTGTGATCTTTATTATCAGCACCTACTTCATGCAGATTTACTTCCCGAACGATCCAAAGACTTACTTTGAAGATGTTGCTGCAACACAGCCTGACATTTTACAAGCCGTCGGTGGCGTTGCGTTTAAAACGGTGGTGTTGTACTTCGCAATTGTAACTGTTATGGCATCGGGTATTTCGGCACATGCAGGCGTTTCACGCTTAATGTATGTAATGGGCCGTGATGGCGTGATTAACAAGAAGATTTTTGGTCACATTAGTCCGAAAAGCTTTACACCGTCTTATAACATTCTAATTGTAGGTGCTGTAGCATTAACCGCTGGCTTCATGGACTTAGACATCGTTATTTCGATGATCAGCTTCGGTGCGTTAACTGCATTTACCTTTGTAAACTTATCAGTGATTTCACGATATGCACTACGTGATGGCCGCACAAAGAATATTAAAGATATCTTTAGCTTTGTGGTGATTCCAATGTGTGGATTCCTCAGTATTTTTGCCATGTGGCTAGAGATTGAAGAAACCGCGTTGAAATTCGGTTTATGGTGGGCAATGTTTGGTATTTTATACTTAGGTTATAAAACCAAAGGCTTTAAGCAACCTGCACCACAACATAATGAATTTGACGATCCGCTCTAATCTTTCATTCAAAAGAAAAAGACGCCAAGTGCGTCTTTTTCTTTTTTAAACTAGAGCTAAAAAACTAGCCCTTAAATTGTTTAGTCATTTTAGCAATACGTTGTGCATAGGCTTTTGTGGTTTCGAGATCCCCGGTTGGGATTTCATCCGTACTCGCATCCGATGGTGATTGCACCAACAAGCCTACAGAACCACCCAAATTATTTACATCTTGACGGGTTGCCGCTTTACTGTTGGCAGGCAATAAGCCCAAGCTTACCCAAATACCGCCATGCTGCGATGCAAGTGTTTGTAGTTGAATTAAGGTCACTTGCTTATCACCATTTAAGCTTGCGCTATTGGTAAAGCCACCGAAAATTTTATCTTGCCATGCACGAGTAAACCATTTTTTTGAAGATGCATCGGCAAACTTTTTAAATTGCCATGGTGCAGTGCCCATATAGGTTGGTGCACCAAATACAATTGCATCAGATTGATCCAATGTCTGCCAATCTTGCTCTGGAATGTCTCCATTTGGGTCAATCTCCACCAAATTTGCACCAATTTCTTGCGCAAAAGTTTGTGCAATCACTTTGGTATGTCCATAGCCTGAATAAAAAACCACTGAAATATTCGACATTTTAGTTTCCTCTTTTGAATCACTTGATTGGCATTGCTTCGTCAAGCATGACGCTGCGTAAACCATTAAAAATAAATAGTATGAAATATCTTAAACACTTGCCTGATCGGGCTTGAGCTTCACATAACTTGCAACTTCAGCGCTTAGGCCCTGCTTCAACTGCTGGGTCTTTTCACCGATCAAAACTTCATAAGCATTTTGCTCGATGCCTTGAAATATTTCTTGAGCTACTGTTTCTGGCGCAATCTTCGGAATGGGTAATGAACGAGTCAGATCGGTGTCAATAAAACCCACATGCACCCCCATGACCTGAATATTAAATTGAGACAACCACTGACGACTTGAGTTGGTATAGGACCATGCTGCTGCCTTGGAAATGGCATAACTGGTCAAAACAGTGCTTGGCTCCCATGACACATCCGAGAGAATATTGACCACATAAGCCTGTTGGCTCTTTTGCAAGATCGGAGCAAAAATTTGCGTCACCCGCATCAAACCCAATAAATTAGTTTCCAAAATCTTTTGCGTAGTCGTAATGATATTGGCTTCGACAGGATGTTCATTCAAAAGTGCAATGCCCGCATTATTCACAAGAATCGTGGTATCTGCGCATTGTTCTGCTGCCTGCTGAATAGATGCTTCGTCATTTACATCGAGTTGAATCGGGGTAAGCCCTTCTTCCTGAAAGCTCCCAATCTGGCGCATACCCACATAGATCTTTTTAGCACCCTGACGACGTGCCTCCCGAGCGATGGCAAGTCCTAAGCCACGATTCGCACCCGTAATAAAAACAACACCCTCTGAAACTTTCATGATGTGATCCATCCAATTGCCAGTATCTTGCGAAAGCGTAGTCTGATGACAGCGCTGCATTAAGTCTGTATTCATGATACACTTATGAAACCTAGTATCAATTAGTTACCACTTGGTAACTGGTCTGATTGATTGTTTCAAATGAACATAGAACGTAAAAGGAGCATGGTTAGAAATGAATAAGCCAATGAAATTTAATATTTTTCATCCAGATTGTCCTGCTCGTCTTTTTTTTGAAAAATTTGCAGACAAGTGGATTTTATTGATTGTGTATACGCTGGATCAAGAGTCGCAACACTTTAATGAGCTCAAGAAAAATGTTTTAGGTATTTCACCTAAAGTGCTGTCACAAAAATTAAAGATCTTAGAGCGCGATGGTTTTTTGACGCGAACCATTCATGAAGATAACGTGATTCGCGTGGAATACGCGTTAACTGAGATTGGCAAAGACTTTGCTCAAAATGCCTATCAAATGAAAGATTGGGTCGAAGCCAATATGCTTAAAGTTTTAAAATCCAGAGCTGGATTCGATCAAAAGCTAGAAAAAACAGAGCCCGCTTAAGCGGGCTCTGTCACAGTAATTTGATTAGGCTAAAGGCTTAAAACCCTGCTGACGCCATGCTTCATACACAATCACAGCTGTCGCATTGGATAAGTTCAAACTGCGCGAGTTTTCAGCCATTGGCAAACGAATCCAATGCTCTTTTGGAAATAACATACGAACCTGTTCAGGCAGACCACGCGTCTCAGGTCCCATGAGTAAAGCCACGGGGCGATTCAAATCCGAAGTATGCGGGGTTTCCGTTCCTTTGGTGGTTAGAGGATAAATCGCGTTTATATCGACACCTTTTTCAGCTAAATTTGCTAAACACTCATCGAATGTTTCCCAAATTTGCATGCGCGCCCACTCATGGTAGTCCAAACCTGCACGTTTAAGTTTTTTATCATCCAGTTCAAAGCCGAGAGGCTTAACCAAATGCAGCTGCGCTCCAGTATTGGCACATAAACGAATGATATTGCCTGTGTTTGCAGGAATTTCGGGCTCGTATAAAACAATATGGATCACAGCTTTTCTCTACTCTTTCAATATGGCAAAAGTTAATCTTGCCACTGTAATTGTTCACGCAAGCTTACTACATCACCAATAATGGTCAATGTAGGCGCTTGAATATGATTTTCTTCAACTTTTGATGCGATATCCGCTAAGGTTCCGACCACCACTTTTTGTTCTGGCGTGGTGCCTTTCGAGATCAAAGCAACGGGCATGTCTGGGCGCTGCCCATGCTCAATTAACTTTTCACAAATTTTTTCTAAACCAACCAAGCCCATGTACAGCACAAGTGTTTGATTCTGATAGACCAACTCACCCCACGGTAACTCAGGCGAACCTTCTTTTAAATGTCCCGTAAGGAAACGCACGCTTTGCGCATAATCGCGATGTGTCAACGGAATTCCTGCATAAGCCGAACAACCCGACGCAGCAGTAATCCCTGGCACTACTTGAAATGGTACACCTGCGGCAAAAAGCTCTTGAATTTCTTCACCACCACGGCCAAAGATGAAAGGATCACCACCTTTTAAACGGCAAACACGTTGACCTTTTGAGGCATATTCTACCAACAAAGCATTGATGCCTTCTTGCGGAACAGCATGGTTAGAACGGGCTTTACCTACATAAATTTTTGTTGCATCGCGACGGCAGAGTTCCATAATCGCAGGGGAAACCAAGCGATCATAAATCACCACATCCGCTTGTTGCATCAAACGCAATGCTTTAAGGGTCAGCAACTCAGGATCACCCGGACCTGCACCAACCAAATACACCTCACCTTTCGGGGTTTTCCACTCCAACAGTGCTTGTTCGATTAAACGATCCGCTTCTGTAAGATTGTCATGAAAAACCTGTTCTTTCAGCGGACTTGCATATAGGTCTTCCCAAAAAACACGGCGCTCGTCAGGATTGGAAATCTTCGCTTTCACCGCTGCACGCCATTTTCCTGAAAATTCAGCCAGCTTACCCATCCCATGTGGAATACTAGTTTCAAGCTGGGTTCGAATTTGGCGAGATAACACGGGAGATGTGCCATTACTGGCCACTGAAATCACCAAAGGCGAACGGTCGACAATGGCAGGAACCATAAATCGGCAATGTGGTGGATCATCAACACTGTTGACCAGTATTTTCAGCGCTTCACAGTCCTCAAAGACTTGAGTATTCACCTCATAATCATCTGTTGCAGCAATCACTAAACGATAGTCATTGAGTTGAATCTGCGCAGGATATAGCGCTTGGATATATTGCCCTTGGCTTTCTTCAACCAGTTGCAATAAATTTGCATCAATATCAGGAGCAATGATATGAATCACCGCTCCTGCTTTATGTAACAACACTGCCTTACGGTAAGCAATATGCCCACCACCGACAATCAGACAAGGTTGCTGCTGCAACTTTAAAGAGATTGGAAAAATATCCACACACGACCTCAATGAGTTTTATCTGACTGTCTTAAAGCAATTATTGTGCACAAAACTGTGCAGTACATCGACTTTATTAGTCAATGTACTCAGCACCGCCCATATATGGACGAAGCACGGTTGGGATTTCAATCGAACCATCAGCACGTTGGTAGTTTTCCATGACTGCAAGTAAAGTACGGCCCACAGCCAAACCTGAGCCATTCAGCGTATGCACAAATTCAGTTTTCTTTTGGTCTGCACGGTAACGTGCTTTCATACGACGTGCTTGGAAATCCCCCATGTTTGAACATGAAGAAATTTCGCGGTACGTGTTTTGACTGGGTACCCAAACTTCAAGATCGTAAGTTTTAGTTGCACCGAAGCCCATATCACCACCACAAAGAATGATCTTACGGTATGGTAAACCAAGTGCTTTCAAGATCCCTTCAGCATGACCTGTAAGCTCTTCAAGTGCTTGCATGGAGTCTTCAGGTTTAACAATTTGCACCATTTCAACTTTGTCGAATTGGTGTTGACGAATCAAGCCACGCGTATCACGACCGTATGAACCTGCTTCACTACGGAAACATGGGGTATGCGCTGCATATTTCAATGGTAAACGGTCTGCATCAATGATTTCATCACGCACAAAGTTGGTTACAGGCACTTCCGCAGTTGGGATGAGGTAATACTCTTTTTCACCTTGTAATTTGAATAAGTCTTCTTCAAATTTAGGCAATTGGCCTGTACCACGGAGTGAGTCAGCATTGACTAAATATGGCACATAAGCTTCGGTATAACCATTTTCCAAAGTATGTGTATTCAACATGAACTGTGTAATCGCACGTTGTAGACGAGCAAGAGGCCCTTTAAGCACGCTGAAACGAGAACCTGTCAATTTGGTCGCTGTTTCAAACTCAAGACCACCCATCCACTCACCAAGGTCAGTATGGTCTTTAATTTCGAAGTCAAACGTACGCGGCGTACCCCATGTGAGGATTTCCACGTTATCGCTTTCGTCTTTTCCTTCAGGAACAGACTCATCTGGCAAGTTTGGAATGCTGAGTGATTTCGCTTCAAGTTCAGCTTGTAATTCAGACAAAGCGACTTCTGCCGCTTTGATTTCATCACCAATCGCTGACATACGCGTCATAATTTCAGATGCATCACCACCAGCTTTTTTAATTTGGCCAACTTGTTTTGCACCCGAATTACGTTCAGCCTGAAGAGATTCAGTTTTGGATTGAATCTCTTTACGGCGAGCTTCTAGTGATGCCCATTCTTCAACATTCAGTTGTACACCACGTTTTGCTAAGGCTAAATTTACAGCCTCAATATTATTTCTGAGTAATTTCGGGTCGATCATAGCCAATCTTTTGCAAAGAAAAAAACTGGCTATAGTGTAAGCGCTTCAGGCCGAAAAATACAGTCACGCGATCACTAGCTGTGGCTTATTACAGCAATTTTCATGGCTTTTCTTTGCTCGCTTTTTCTCGTTCAGCTGCATAATCGACAAAACTCGGCAAATATTCCGCCTTAATTAAGCCGTTGGCTTGTTGATACGGTAAAACCAATTCAGACATCCCTTCTGCATAAGACGCTAATTCGTATAAGGGATAGACAAACACCACACCTTTGGCACTCATATAATAATTATCGGTCAGCTTCAATTGCTCGCGTGAAATATTATGATCGGACAGCCACATGCTATTGGCACTATACAATGCATCTAATAATTGCGATTCAGTCTTGTCCACCACAATGTCACTCAGCGCAACCCGTTTTTTCGTTGCCAAATCTAAGGTGATGTATTCGTTGTGATACATGCCATGCGCGGCACGCGCTGGGTAGTGATAATTCATCAAGACAAAATCAGCATATTTTCCACGCTGCGCCACATAACGGACATCAGACAAAGTTTCACTGAGCATGTTTTCTTCGATTTGTGGCTTTGCTTGCTTTGAGCTTTCAAACGCCACAGGATTGGCTTTTTTCATCCGCTCATCAAAATATTGATTGATCCATGGGACATTGGTGTCCAAGCTGTACAACTGGTATTGGGTGCACCCTTCTTCATCACAAGCAATAGAACGCGCCAATTGTAATGGTCGAACTTTCGCCTCAATCAGTGGCAAGGTCTTTACGACTTGAGCTGGTTTAGCTGTCTCTTCATTTTTTGCAGCGTTACTGTCATTTTGTGGCTGGCATGCGCTGAGCAATCCAACGCACAACATCATTGTGAAAACAGATCCAATTTTATTGTTATGAAGTAATATCATGATTTACCCGCAGTTACGTATTCAATAGCACAGACTATACAAAGCACAGCCATAACTTCCCACCACGTTATGTAACTGAACTTGATCTAATAAAAAACCACCCGAAGGTGGTTTTGAACAGCAGACTCATATTATTGGTCAATAATGTCTGTGCCTTTAGGTGGAGTAAAATTAAAGGTTGAAGCTGGAATATTGGTATTTACCTTAATGTTATTAAAACGTACATAGGTTGTTTGTCCCAAAGAATCCTCTAAGATCATTAGCGTCGGCGCATTTTTCGCACCAAAACTGATCGTTAAGCTTTGAAATGCACCATCATCGCTTTTTGGGTACAAGGTATAGTAGGTTTTGCTCTGATTTGGTTGCGTAATACGATATGACTTACGAATCTGTTCCGTATTCCCTGACAATAATAGTGCAGGTGTATTCGCCACCTGTTCATCTAAAGTTTGACGAACCGCTTGCTGTAAGTCTGGATCATAAATCCATACCGTTTTACCCGAAGTTACAATGGTTTGTTTCGCAGGGCTTGTGGTTTCCCAATAGAATTTCCCTGGACGCTCAACTTTCATCACCCCTTTAAAGGTCTGATTCATGTGCTGGGCTGATAAACCTTGTTTCTTCGGCGCTTTAGATGAATTTGTGACTTTGGTGGTTTGTTCAAAGTTAGAACTGATACTTTGGATACCACTCAACTGTTTCACTAAACTCGTCGTCGCTTGTTGCTCCGATGCTGCAACCGGAGCTGCAAATACTGTACTGCTCATAACAGGGCCAAGTGTTACTACACCCACTGTCATTGCATATAAAGTCTTACGAAGCATTTTCATAATCTCACCTTTTATAATTTGCGCAGTCGCAATTTGTTAGATGAGCTATCTTAAATCAAATTTTATGGCTAATAATTTAGAATATAAGAAGATTTGTATATTTATTGGTGCTTAATGTTGTGAAATATCCATCATGATGAAGATAAGATGTGCTCTTTACATATAGAAAAGCCTCTGAATGTGCAGAGGCTTTTCTAACTAAGGTTAAGAATTATCACTGTCATTTCCATTGCCAACCAATTGCTGCACCTGCACCGAAATCACCTTCACTATTGGTTGTCACAGCTACTTTGTATACATATTTGTTACTTTCAGTCACACCGCTGAGACCAAAAGCATAACCTTGCTCACCTTCCCATGTACCCACACCGGCACTAAACATATTGTAGCCAGCATCTGTCGGTTGCGGTAAAGATGCTATCGCAATACTTGATGCAACTGCTGCATAGGTTCGATCTTCGAGTTTTCGCATGTCTCGGTTCAAGGCATTTACACGACTATCGGTATAAGCATTTGCTTGATTGAGGGTTTGTTGCCCAACTTGGTTCACATAGGTTTTTGCTTCATTCAAGATGTAGGTATCAGCAGCATCCATCACTTCTTTAGAGATCCCATTGGTGCCATTTGTACCTTTAAGGCTGGCCAACCATTGAGTAATGCTACCCTCAAAGCCATTACCAACTGCAACATCATAAGCACTAAAACCTGTTGCACCTGTCATCCCTGTATTACCCATATCGCCTTTTAAGCTCGCGAGCCATTCAGTGATGCTACCGTCAAAACCATTTACTTGCGCAACTTGATAAGCATTATATCCTGTCGCTCCCGTTTCACCTTGCACACCTTGGAGACCTTGTTCACCTTGCGCTCCAGTTGTACCTGTTGCCCCAGTATCACCTTTCACACCTTGTAAACCTTGGAGACCCTGTTCACCTTGTGCCCCAGTATCACCTTTCACACCCTGTAAACCTTGGAGACCTTGTTCACCTTGTGCTCCCGTTTCACCTTGGAGACCTTGTGCACCTGTTGCACCAGTGTCACCTTTAGCACCAGTGTCACCTTTAGCACCATCAATACCATTGGTTCCGTTAATGCCATCTACGCCATCTTTACCATCAAGACCGTTAAGACCATCTACGCCATCCTTACCATCAAGACCATTGGTTCCGTTAAGACCATCTACGCCATCTTTACCATCAAGTCCGTTAAGACCATCTACACCATCCTTACCATCAAGTCCGTTAAGACCATCTACGCCATCAATACCATTGGTTCCGTTAATGCCATCTACGCCATCTTTACCATCAAGACCGTTAAGACCATCTACGCCATCCTTACCATCAATACCATTGGTTCCGTTAAGACCATCTACGCCATCTTTACCATCAAGACCGTTAAGACCATCTACGCCATCTTTACCATCAAGTCCGTTAAGACCATCTACGCCATCTTTACCATCAAGTCCGTTAAGACCATCTACACCATCTTTACCATCAATACCATTGGTTCCATTAATGCCATCTACGCCATCTACACCATCAATGCCGTTAAGACCATCTACGCCATCCTTACCATCAAGACCGTTAAGACCATCTACGCCATCTTTACCATCAAGTCCGTTAAGACCATCTACACCATCAATACCATTGGTTCCGTTAGTGCCATCTATACCATCTGTTCCTTGCAAACTCTCTAACCAGGCCTCCTCTGTACCTATAAAACCATTGTTCACAGCTACCTGATAAGCACTATCACCATCAGCCCCTGCAGGTCCTGCGGGTCCTGGGATTCCACTTTCGGGACAACTACCTGTGTCTTGATTAGAGTTACACGAACCTGCAAAAACATTTGTATTCGCTGTCATTAAAATCGCACTTAAAACAAGCACGTTCATAGCAAACCTTTGTAGACAATGGTTTGGCTTAAGTGTTTGTAGATTCATTGCAGCAGATACTGCAGTACTAATATGAGTATGTTCTTGTTTTAAGTTCTGACCAGAGACTTTCGTTATCTGGCTGTCTGGATTGCCCAAGACATTTGTATCTATTTTATTCATATCCGTCTGCCTTTCTTTTAGTTTTGTTTTTCTATTACACTCCTATTTTTTGTGATGCACATCACTATTTATTGGTATTTAGTGCTTTATCTCAAAATATAAAAACACAAGAAAAATAAGCTAACCATATGAATAGACGAAAAAAAACCCACAAAATGTGGGTTTTTCTTACTATTAAAACTTACGCTTCAACAGTTACGTAGCGACGGCCAAACTGACCTTTCACTTCGAATTTTACTACGCCGTCAGCGGTTGCAAACAAAGTATGGTCACGGCCCATACCAACGTTTTGACCTGCGTGGAATTCTGTACCACGTTGACGAACGATGATGTTACCAGCAGTCACAGATTGACCACCGTAAATTTTAACACCAAGCATTTTAGGGTTCGAATCACGACCGTTCTTAGTCGAACCACCGGCTTTTTTAGTTGCCATGTCTCATTACTCCTCGTGATTAGCCTGAAATAGCTGTAATTTTCAACTCAGTGAACCATTGACGGTGACCTTGTTGTTTACGGTAGTGTTTACGACGACGCATTTTTACAATACGGATTTTGTCGTGACGACCATGGCTAACTACTTCAGCAGTTACAGTAGCACCAGCAACAACTGGAGCACCGATTTGAATGCTGTCGCCATTTACTAGCATTAATACGTCATCAAACGTAATAGTTGCGCCAGTTTCAGCTTTCAACAATTCAACTTTAAGGGTTTCACCCTCTACAACACGGTGCTGTTTACCACCGCTTTGGATTACTGCGTACATAATGTACTCCAAACATGCCCGTGTCGTCGTGCCGATAAAGGAAGATATCGATCTTAATACGAACGCCACTGGGGTTAATCAAGGGCAAGGATTTTAAGTGATATTGACTCAAACAACAAGAGATTTGCCGAACTTATTAGACTAAATTAACGATTATTTAATAATCGAGAAAAACTCAATCAACAAATTACAGTTCAACTCTGGCTTGACTTTGCTTACAATGAAATAGATTTTTAAAATCAATCCGCTATAGTATGGATGAATTGATTTTTAAAATGTAAATAAGCCTACAAATGCAGTACGCTTATACATTGGGGAAATAAGGAACTGTCTTTCGTAAAATATAGCCTCGCACGCTAGCGAGTCTTATTTATGATTGAAATGAATCATTTAGACAGGTATCCCTATTTACACAATACTGGTAATGCTGATTTTTATCACTTTATATAGATGAGGCCGCTCTTCAAATGACCATCGACTTTAAGCAAGATATTCTCGCCCCTGTAGCTCAAGACTTTGCCACGATGGACACATTTATTAATGAAGGCATTACCTCTAAAGTGGCATTAGTCATGGCGGTGAGTAAACATGTGGTTGAAGCAGGTGGTAAACGCATGCGTCCCATTATGTGTTTATTGGCCGCCAAAGCCTGTGGTGCAGAAGACCTTGAACGCCAACGTAAACTTGCTGCAATCATTGAAATGCTGCATACCGCAACTTTAGTCCATGATGATGTGGTCGATGAATCTGGCTTACGTCGTGGTCGCCCAACGGCCAATGCAACTTGGAACAATCAGACCGCAGTACTGGTGGGTGACTTTCTAATTTCACGTGCCTTTGATTTATTGGTCGATCTCGGTGATATGACCTTACTCAAAGATTTTTCTACAGGGACTTGTGAAATTGCCGAAGGTGAAGTGCTACAACTTCAAGCACAGCACCAACCTGAAACCACAGAACAAACTTATTTAGATATTATTCACGGTAAAACGTCACGTTTATTTGAACTGGCAACTGAAGGGGCTGCCATTCTTTCTGGGACACCGCAGTACCGTGAACCACTACGTTTATTTGCAGGCCACTTTGGCAATGCCTTTCAAATCATTGATGATATTTTGGATTACACCTCAGATGCTGAAACATTAGGTAAAAATATTGGCGATGATTTAATGGAAGGTAAACCGACTTTGCCGTTAATCTCAGCATTGAAAAATACAAAGGGTGAAGAACATGACATTGTTCGTCGAAGTATTGCGACAGGTGGAACAACAGATCTTGATCAAGTCATTGCTATCGTAAACAGTTCTGGCGCACTAGATTACTGCCGACAACGGGCGCATGAAGAAACCGAAGCCGCACTTCAAGCATTACAGGCTTTACCTGACAGCCAATATCGTCAAGCACTGGTCAATTTAACCCAACTGGCTTTACATCGAATTCAATAACAAATGATGCTTTAAAATGTTTTTAACTTGCCTATGCATATAAAATTTAATGATCTTTTCTCTCAAATGCAGCAACAGCTTGAGCAACCTCAAGCTGTTTTAAATGATCAACTTTTAATTGAGTTGGTGGAACGTATTCGTCCAATAGATGCGTATCAAACCGATGAAATCCATCATAAATTTCAAGCGCTCATTCAAGCATTACTCATCACGCCCGATGCCGCATCGACCTTACAAAGCTTTGTGCTGCGGCTTATTTCCCAATATAAACAAACCAGTCTTTATGCCGACACAGGCATCTTGTCTTTAGATGGGTTTTGGAACCAATTGTCACAGCGTTTAGGGGCACATTTTCTCCCGCTGATTAATGACGAAACTCAACTGCAAGATTTAGTCCGTCGCGTTTTCCCCAACCGAAGTGATAAATATTGGCTCGATAACATCCGAGACAGTGACTGGCTACAACTGCTGAACCTGCTCAATCACGGGCATGCCAATCAAAAAGAAAAAGTCAAAATTCGCAGTGAAGTGATTAAAGCCATTACGGTGCTGTCTTATCGGATTAGCGGTATTGGTTTATATCCAGAGTTTATTAATGCGCATCCTGAGTTGACCGAATATGAATCGCCTTTTTTAGTGCAGAACCGCGAAATTGTTGAATTCATTCAACAGTATAAAAAGGCACATCAAGAAGCAGAAACCTCTAGTGTGGTTGCCCCTCCCGATGCCTCTCAAGCACTGGTCATGATTGAGCAGTGTCGTGATGTAGTATTAAAAATTCGTCGTGCGACCAAACGTATTGGAGTCAGTGTCAGTTTAACTTATCTGATTTCCTTACTTGAGCAATGCTTAGACCGCGTCGAACTGTTGCTCAATTTAATTGTAGAAGAAGGCGAAGCACACTATGAAGCGGTGAGTCTGCTCTTGGTCGACATTACCGCTGCGATTTATAGTGAACGGAGTGTGCGCTCTTTACTGACGACCAATAGTGAATTGATTGCTTTACAGGTGACCGAAAATGCCAGTAAAACGGGCGAACACTATGTAAGTACAGATAAACAAGGCTTTTTAGCCATGTATAAGTCCGCAGCAGGTGCGGGTGTCATCATTGCAACCATGGCCACCCTGAAAATCTTGTCTGCACGGATGATCATGGCGCCACTCATGCAAGCCTTTGTTTACAGCATGAACTACTCACTGGGGTTTATGCTGATTCATGTGTTGCACTTTACCGTGGCAACCAAACAACCAGCGATGACAGCAGCGGCACTCGCGGCAACGGTACAACAGCGTAAAGGCTCAAAAACAGCGCAAATTGCTGAATTAGCAGCGCTGATTATTAATATTATTCGTACGCAATTTATTGCTATTTTGGGCAATATCTCAATTGCCATCCCTGTTGCCGCCTTTATTACATGGGCATGGGCAACTGGCATGCATGAACCGCTACTCAACCATGCAAAAGCGGCGAAAGTCTTACATGACTTAAACCCTTTTACCTCTTTGGCCATTCCGCACGCCGCGATTGCGGGTGTCTGTTTGTTTTTATCGGGACTTTTGGCAGGTTATTTTGACAATATGGCGGTTTATCGCAAAGTTGGCCCTCGTTTAAAAGCACACCCTCGTCTCAAAACCATCATGGGACAAGAACGACTCGATAAATTTGCAGGCTATATAGAACGCAACTTAGGTGCGTTGGCAGGTAATTTTCTGTTCGGGATTATGTTAGGAAGTATGGGAACCATTGGTTATATTTTGGGTTTACCCCTAGATATTCGCCATATTGCCTTTGCTTCAGCAAACTTCATTCAAGGCCTGATGAATATTAATGGTAGCCCTGAGATTGGCTTGATTATTGTATCTTTCCTCGGGGTACTCGCTATTGGTCTGACGAACTTATTTGTCAGTTTTACCCTCACGATTATTGTGGCTTTACGTGCACGTCGGGTCCGTTTTGAACAGTGGAAACCGTTAGCAAAATTGGTTTTAACCCATTTTCTAACGCGACCAAGTGACTTCTTTTGGCCACCGAAAGTACCTCTTGAAGTTGATGAAAGTTCGAACAATACAAAACACCATACAAAATGATTTTGTACCCATTTTGAGCTCTTGCTACACTGTGAACAAAATTTTATACATGATTAATCAACACTTGAATTAAAGTGTACTGATGAGTACACTTTAACCCAGTAAATAACCGCGCTTAAATCGGTTGAAATGACACGAGTTCCAGCATGCCTTACTTGTTGCTTTTTATCGGTATTATTTTATTTATAATCAGTGTATTAGCTCTAAGCATTCAACCACTCTCAGCTTTAGATCTGGCGATGGTCGAATATTTCAGCACATTAAGAACTGAGCCTATAGATAAACTTGCAATACTTTTATCGGCACTCGGTGGCATGCCGTTTGTATTATTTCTAACCACTCTATGGTGTTTCCATCGTGCATGGTATAAAAAGTATAGAGATGTTGTTTTTATTGGTTTAGGCGTTGTTGGAAGTATTGCTTCTGCTTGGCTACTTAAATTTCTAATTTCAAGACCACGCCCACCAGAAATGTTTCACCTAGTGACGAGCTATGGTGCTTCCTTTCCGAGTGCGCACAGTATGTATGCTGCCACTTTGGCGTGTCTTGCCATTTTCTTAAGTCGACCATTTCCTGCACATCGTTATGTTGTATGCATTGCTATTTTATGGATGCTGATGATGGGAATTTCAAGAGTCTATCTTGGAGTACACTTCCCATCCGACGTTCTCGCAGGTTGGAGCATTAGTATTATCTGGATTTCACTGCTTTACATCTTGTGTGGCAGATATACCCAATTAAATACAAATTATTTTAGATAAGAATCTAATCGAGGTGGAACAATGATGTCGGCAAAGCTTTGGGCCCCAGCCCTTACCGCTTGCGCATTAGCAACGAGTATTGCACTTGTTGGTTGTAGCAAAGATCCAAAGGATGCGCAGCAAGCTGGCGCTTCTCAACAAATGCCACCTACTGAAGTCGGTGTCATTGTTGCACAACCGCAAAATGTAGAACAATCTGTAGAGTTATCTGGCAGAACCACGGCATTTGAAATCTCTGAAGTTCGCCCACAAACGAGTGGAATCATTCTAAAACGTTTGTTTGCGGAAGGCAGTTATGTACGTGAAGGTCAGGCACTTTATGAACTTGATTCTCGTACCAACCGCGCAACATTTGATAATGCCAAAGCAGCATTATTACAACAAGAAGCGAATTTAAGCACACTCAGAACCAAACTGAATCGTTATCAGCAACTGGTTTCAAGCAACGCTGTTGCGAAACAAGACTATGACGACTTAGTGGGTCAAGTAAATGTAGCTGAGGCACAAGTGGCGGCAGCACGTGCTCAAGTTAAAAATGCTGAAGTGGACTTAGGTTATTCAACCATCCGCTCACCAATTTCAGGTCAAACCAACCGCTCTACAGTTACTGCTGGTGCTTTAGTGACTGCAAACCAAACAGAGCCATTGGTGACGATTCAACGTTTAGACCCGATCTATGTTGATATCAACCAATCAAGCTCTGAACTTCTTCGTTTACGTCAACAATTGAGTAAAGGTAGCTTAGACAGCAGTAACAACACGCGTGTGAAACTGAAACTTGAAGATGGCAGTGACTATCCAATCGAAGGCCGCTTAGCGTTCTCTGATGCCAGTGTCAATCCAGATACAGGGACAGTGACGATTCGTGCAGTGTTCCCGAACCCGAATCACTTGTTGCTTCCTGGTATGTTTGCCAATGCACAAATCGTTCAAGGCGTAATCCCGAATGCGATGTTAGTGCCGCAAATTGCAGTGACACGCACACCAACAGGTCAAGCGATGGCCATGATTGTGAATGACAAAGGCGTAGTAGAACCTCGTCAAATCACCACCGTTGGCATTCAAGGCCAAGACTGGATTGTGACTGAAGGCCTTAAAACAGGTGAAAAAGTTATTGTTGACGGAATAGCGAAAGTTAAAGCTGAACAGAAAGTTGTTGCGAAACCGTATCAACCTAAAGCAGCAGCACCTCAAGCTCCAACAACGGATGCTAAAAAGACAGAAGCTGGTGCGAAAACTGAACAAAAAGCTACTTCAAACGCATAAGGGGTAGACTGAATGGCTCAATTTTTTATTCATCGCCCCATCTTTGCGTGGGTGATTGCACTGGTGATTATGTTGGCGGGTATTCTCACGCTGACAAAAATGCCAGTTGCCCAATATCCGACGATTGCACCGCCCACGGTGACGATCTCTGCAACTTATCCGGGTGCTTCTGCACAGACTGTTGAAAACACGGTCACTCAGATCATTGAACAACAAATGAATGGTCTGGATGGTCTACGTTATATCTCTTCAAACAGTGCGGGTAATGGTCAAGCGTCTATTAACTTGAACTTTGAACAAGGCATCGATCCTGATATTGCTCAAGTTCAAGTACAGAACAAACTGCAATCGGCAACGGCGCTTTTACCTGAAGATGTACAACGTCAAGGTGTAAAAGTCACCAAGTCTGGTGCGAGCTTTATGCAGGTTCTTGCATTTTACTCTCCAGATGGAAGCCTATCTGCGTCAGACATTAAAGACTATGTAAACTCAAACATCTCTGAACCGCTTAGCCGTGTTGCGGGTGTGGGTGAACTTCAAGTCTTTGGTGGTTCATACGCAATGCGTATTTGGCTAGACCCTGCCAAAATGACCAGCCTACAAGTGACACCAACTGATATTGCAGCTGCGATTAATGCGCAAAACTCGCAAGTGGCGGTAGGTCAGTTAGGCGGTGCACCATCTGTGCAAGGTCAAGTGCTGAACGCAACAGTGAATGCTCAAAGCATGTTGCAAACCCCTGAACAATTTAGAAATATTTTTCTAAAAAATACAGCTTCAGGTGCTCAAGTTCGCTTGGGTGATGTTGCGCGTGTTGAACTCGGCTCAGATAACTATCAATTTGACTCTAAATTTAATGGTAAAGCTGCGGGCGGTGTTGCCATTAAACTGGCAACAGGCGCTAATGCACTAGATACTGCTGCTGCCGTTGAAGAACGTTTAAATGAACTACGAAAAAACTATCCAGATGGTTTAAAAGATCAACTGGCTTATGACACCACACCATTTATTAAGCTATCGATTGAAAGTGTTGTACACACATTAATTGAAGCTGTCGTGTTGGTGTTCATTGTCATGTTCTTATTCTTACAGAACTGGCGTGCTACGGTTATTCCAACATTGGCTGTTCCAGTGGTTGTCTTGGGTACATTTGCTGTCATTAACATCTTCGGTTTCTCAATCAACACGCTCACCATGTTTGCGATGGTCTTGGCCATTGGTCTTCTGGTCGATGATGCGATTGTTGTGGTGGAAAACGTCGAACGTGTCATGCAAGAAGAACACCTCGACCCTGTGGCTGCGACCGAAAAATCAATGCAACAGATTTCTGGTGCCTTGGTCGGTATTACCAGTGTGTTAACCGCAGTATTCGTACCGATGGCATTCTTTGCGGGGACAACGGGTGTTATTTATCGTCAGTTCTCGATTACGCTGGTTACCGCAATGATTTTGTCACTGATCGTGGCATTAACCTTCACCCCTGCCCTGTGTGCAACCTTGTTAAAACAACATGATGCAAACAAGCCAGAAAGTAATAATATTTTTGCGCGATTCTTCCGTTGGTTTAACAGTAGCTTTGAAAAAGTTGCCGTGAAATACCAAGGTGGTGTCAACCGTATGACTCACCATAAAATATTCTCTGGTGTGGTTTATCTATTGGTGCTTGCAGGATTATTCGGTCTGTATAAAGCCTTACCTTCTTCATTCTTACCAGATGAAGACCAAGGCGTCGTCATGACTTTAGTTCAGCTTCCACCAAGTGCAAGCCTTGAACGTACAGACAAAGTCGTGTCTAGCATGACGGATTATTTCCTGAATAAAGAAAAAGAGCATGTAGAGTCGATCTTTACAGTTTCTGGTTTCTCGTTCACAGGTGTCGGTCAAAATGCGGGTCTTGCCTTTATTAAACTGAAGGACTGGAGTGAGCGTACGACACCTGAGTCGCAAATTGGTGCCATCATTCAGCGCGGCATGTCATTGAACATGATTAAAGATGCGTCTTACATCATGCCATTACAGTTACCTGCAATGCCTGAGTTAGGTGTATCGGCTGGTTTTGACATCCAGTTGAAAGATGCAAGTGGCCAAGGTCATGAGAAATTGATTGCTGCACGTAATGCTATTTTAGGTATGGCTGCACAAGACAAACGTCTTGCAGGCGTCCGTCCTAATGGTCAAGAAGATACACCTCAGTACCAAATCAACATTGATCAAGCGCAAGCGGGTGCAATGGGTGTGAGTATTGCGGATATAAATACAACCATGAGCATGGCTTGGGGTGGTACTTATATCAATGACTTCGTTGACCGTGGCCGTGTGAAAAAGGTATATGTCCAAGGTGAAGCGAATACACGGATGATGCCTGAAGACTTGAACAAGTGGTATGTGCGCAATAGCAGTGGCACGATGGTTCCTTTCTCAGCGTTTGCAACAGGCGAATGGACTTATGGTTCACCACGTCTAGAGCGTTATAACGGTGTATCTTCTGTGAACATCCAAGGTACTCCAGCACCGGGCGTAAGTTCGGGTGATGCGATGCTCGCGATGGAAGAAATCATTGCCAAGTTACCATCTATGGGCTTACAAGGTTTCGACTATGAATGGACAGGTTTATCTTTAGAGGAACGTGATTCGGGCAATCAAACAGGTCCGCTCCTTGTTCTTTCAATGCTCATCGTCTTCTTATGTCTTGCCGCATTGTATGAAAGCTGGTCTATCCCTGTTTCAGTATTGCTAGTTGTACCACTCGGTATTCTTGGTGCATTTGCATTGACATGGTTAGGTATGATCATTAAGGGCGATCCAAACTTGTCGTTTAACATCTACTTCCAAGTTGCGATTGTTGCCGTGATTGGTCTTTCTGCGAAAAATGCGATCTTGATCGTAGAGTTTGCAAAAGAGTTGCAAGAACAAGGTGAAGACTTGTTTGATGCAACCCTTCATGCTGCAAAAATGCGTTTACGCCCAATTATCATGACCACCCTTGCTTTCGGTTTTGGTGTCCTTCCGCTTGCCCTTTCAACAGGCGCTGGTGCAGGTAGTCAACACTCGGTAGGCTTTGGTGTCCTTGGTGGTGTAATTAGTTCTACACTGTTGGGTATTTTCTTCATTCCAGTATTCTTTGTTTGGATTCGTAGTATTTTCAAATACAAACCTAAGAAACAAAATAATCAGGAGCAAACATCGTGATGCAAAAAGTATGGTCTATTTCAGGTCGTAGCATTGCGGTATCTGCACTTGCGCTTGCTTTGACTGCATGTCAAAGCATGCGTGGTCCAGAACCCGTCGCTCAAGCGGATATCCCAACAGGATATATTGGTTCAACGACAGGTCCATCTGTTGCAGAACAAGGCTATAAAGACTTTTTTGCTGATCAGCGTTTAGTCCAAGTCATCGAGTTAGCATTAGCCAATAACCGTGACCTCCGTACGGCGACTTTAAATATTCAACGTGCTCAGCAAGCGTATCAAATTAGCGAAAACAACCAACTGCCAACCATTGGTGCAAGTGGTAGTGTACTTCGCCAAGATACGCTCAGTAGCAACAAACCCATGACAACCTATAATGTTGGCCTTGGCGTAACTGCGTATGAGTTAGACTTTTGGGGTCGTGTTCGTAGCTTAAAAGACAATGCATTAGACAGCTATTTGGCGACTCAAAGTGCACGTGATGCAACACAAATTTCGTTGATTGGTCAGGTTGCACAAGCATGGCTGAGCTATTCGTTTGCCAATGCCAACTTAAAACTAGCAGACCAAACCTTAAAAGCACAGCTTGAATCATACAATCTGAACAAAAAACGTTTTGATGTCGGTATCGATAGCGAAGTCCCTGTACGTCAAGCGCAAATTTCGGTTGAAACCGCACGTAATGACGTTGCGAACTACAAGACTCAACTTGCACAAGCACAGAACTTACTCAACCTGTTGGTGGGTCAGCCTGTTCCTGCAAACTTATTGTCTCCTCAACCTGTGAAACGCATTACCCAAAGTACGGCGTTGACAGCGGGCTTGCCAAGCGACTTGTTAAATAACCGTCCTGATGTCCGTGCTGCGGAATATCAATTGTCTGCTGCGGGTGCCAACATTGGTGCGGCAAAAGCACAGTTGTACCCAACCATCAGCTTAACAGGCACAGCGGGTTATGCATCGACAGATTTAAGCGATTTGTTTAAATCAGGTGCTTTTGTATGGTCACTTGGCCCAAGCTTGGATATTCCAATCTTTGACTGGGGCACACGTCGTGCCAATGTGAAGATTTCAGAAACTGACCAAAAAATTGCGTTGTCAGATTATGAAAAAACCATTCAAACCGCTTTCCGCGAAGTGAATGATGCCTTGGCAGTACGTGAAAATATTGGTGACCGTCTAGCAGCGCAACGTCGTCTGGTAGATGCAACCAACACCACCTATAAGCTTTCAACGGCCCGCTTCCGTGCAGGTATCGATAACTACCTGACTGTACTTGATGCACAGCGTACATCGTACTCGGCGGAACAAGGGTTGTTATTGCTTGAACAAGCAAACTTAAACAACCAAGTTGAAGTGTATAAAACCCTCGGTGGCGGAGTAAAAGCCAATACGTCTGATCAAGTGGTGAAACAACCTTCATCTTCAGATGTGAAATACAACAAAACAGCAAACTAAGGTTTGCAACATCAAAAGCTCACTTAGGTGGGCTTTTTTATTGCTTTTTGCTGGGCTTTTTCCTATCTTCAAAGATAATCAAATCATTTGAATATTGAACATTATGCTTTTAAGTAACCTTGAGTCTGTTCCTGGACATACCATTTCTCAACAACTGGATGTGGTCTATGGCAGTACGGTTCGAAGTAAACATGTCGGGCGCGACTTTTTGGCAGGGTTAAAAAATATTGTCGGTGGTGAACTCACCGCCTATACCGAGCTTTTAGAAGAATCCCGCCAAGAAGCCATGAATCGTATGATTGCAAAAGCACAAGGCTTAGGGGCCAATGCCATTGTAGGTATTCGTTTTTCAACCTCAAATATTGCCCAAGGTGCATCTGAGTTATTTGTTTATGGCACTGCAGTCCGTGTCACACCGTTAGACAACCATCTCCCCGATCCATTTCCAACACAGGCCTAAGCAATGGAAAGTTTAGTTTTCCAACTGCTGATCTTTGCGGTGCTCTTTAGCGTCGGTTTTGGCTTTGGTCGCTACAATGAACGTAAACATTTGGCGGAGCTTGAACAGAATGAGAAGCGTCTTGCCTACATTACCGTGGGTAATTTACGCAAAGTAAGCTTCGAGCAGTCTGGGCACATGATCAGTAGCAATGTTGTGATTTCTCATGATTATTTCAAATATGTATTGGCGACCGTGCAAAACTTTTTGGGGGGTAGACTCACCAGCTATGAAAGTGTCGTCGATCGTGCCCGTCGTGAAGCCATCGTCCGACTCAAACTTGAAGCGGAAAAGCACGGCGCAACGCATATTGCTTGTATGCGCCTGGCGACCACAGAAATGGGCATGCAAGGCGGTATGGTCGAAGTCTTTGCTTATGGGACTGCCATTCAAAATCCTTAAACAGCGACTATTGAACAATCATCCATTCACTAAACTCAAACAGCATGAGCGTTCAAAATAGCTCATGCTCGCTCACCTTCTATCGTACATTCGGACGGTAGATTGCTCACTAGAGCATAATTCTCTACACTGAACACAATAAAAATGGACATTACCTACACTGTAAATAGGTCACAGATAATGAAATCTTTAGCACTAAAAATAAGTATGGCTGTACTCAGCATGATTCCACTTGTAGCCAAAGCTGAATTAATTGTACTGGCATCCCCTCAAAGTAATGATGCTTACTATGCAAAAATGATTGATGATATTTTTGATTTTCACGTCGATTATGCAAAAAAAATTATTAAAAACGGAGACAATGTCGTTGTTCTGACGGACAAACACCTCTACCCCGACTATGTCAAAGCCTTGGGCAAAAAGCATGTGGCAATCGCACCGATGCATGACATTTGGATGCGCGACTTCACCAGTGCCAACCCAGCTCAACCCGTCATGTTCCGCTACACGGCGGCAGGACAAGGTGGCGCTAAAAAAGGTCAGGCCATTTCAGATGAAGTGCAAGACGAATTTAAATACTACAGCCAAAAGGCTGGCTTACAGTTTACGCAAAGCAAACTGTTGAATGATGGCGGAAACTGGGTGGAAGATGGTTATGGCAATGTCGTCCTCAGCACCAAATTCCTAGCGGATAACAAGCTCACCGAAAGCGAAGCCCGTAAGAAACTCATGGCATTGACGGGTGCAAAGCAGATTGCGTTCATTGAAGCCGATGAACAAGGGGGCTTGGAACATGCCGATGGCGTAGTCAGCTTTGTCGACCAAAATACCTTGGTGATTAACTCCTACCCTGAAGATCCCGACTATGCCAAGCAACTCAAAGCAGATTTAAAGCGCGGTATTCCCAATGTTAAAATTCGTGAAATCATCACCCCTTATGATGGCAGCGAAATTTACGATGAAAAATTTGGTTCTGCATGTGGCCTATACACCAATATGTTGGTCACGCCTGAACGGATTTACTTCCCGCAATTTGGGATTAAAGAAGATGCTGTCGCGTTACAGCAAATTCGTAGCGTAACCAAACGTACTGTTGTTCCAGTACAGTCTTCTAATGTCTGTCATATGGGCGGCGGTGTGCGTTGTATGTCTTGGCAAGTGCGTGGAAAAAATGCGGAATTGTTCTTAAATTATTTAAATAAAATCAGTAAGTAGTGCAGCGGTGTTCCCCCCTATCAAAACATGGGGGGATGGGATATGTGAACATCATGATCCTAAAAGGCAGGTGGAAGAGACGTTCCTCCTGCCTTTTTCAATTTACTTCACTTTCATCTTACGAATCATTTTATACAACGTGGTAGGCGATAAACGAGACACCATAACCCCCATTTTCTCTTTGCGACCGCCGACTACGATGTATTCTTCACCTTTAAGCAATGCACTCACCACCGTTTGCGCAAAAATATCGGGTTCTAAACCATTTTCAATTGCTTCATCTTGATGACCCTGCGGTTTACCTTCGCCATTTAAAGCATTAAACGAAACATTGGTTTTAACAAAGCCTGGGAAAATCACCGATACGTCCACCCCCTCATTGGCCACTTCAGCACGCAGGCTATTTGCCCACATATGAATGGCCGCTTTGGCTGCTGAATAACTGGCACGGTACTGTGTCCCCAATAGCCCTGCAACACTCGAAACAAAAGCAATACGGCCAGATTTTTGCGCTAAAAAAGTCGGTAGAACAGTTTTGGTTAAAAACACTTGTGAGAAATAATCCACTTCCATAATTGCACGTTCAGTCTGCATGCTGGTGTCAGCAATCAAGGCTCTCTGGCTTAAACCCGCATTATTAATCAACCAATCAATTCGACCTTTTTTCTGTAGCACTTGCTCATAGGCATGGCGAACTTGAGCTTCGTCGGTAATGTCCGCACAAATGGAAATGTGTTGATCTGGATTCAGCAGTCCGACACGAACTTTCTCGAGTTCGTCAAAACGTCTTGCCGTGAGTACGACCTCAGCACCCTGTAAAGCACATTCTTTGGCTAGTGCTTCACCTAACCCTGAAGATGCCCCCGAGATCCATACCACTTTAGCGTCTAAACTGTTTAACTGTGCCATGTCCTTATTGCCTCATACCGAAGTTTTATTTGCAGATTGATCATTTAAAAAAGTCAGGAAATGATCAAAATATTGACTCATCATCTGCGCATCATAGATACGCCCTAACTTATCAAAACGTTTATAGCCCAACTGGGTCGTCAAGTTAATCACCCCATTCAGTGTTTTATCGACCACCAGATTAAATTTAAGCATTTTTTTGGGTTCACGAACCAAACTGGTCACCCCTTGATCGACAATTTGTGTAAACACCTTCAAAGCTGGAGCAACATAACTGTTATTGCCCTTTTCCATCTGTTCCGCACAACCCAAAAGTTCGGTAACTAAGGTTTTTTCGACTGGGTAGCTTAAAAAATGCATGCTCTCGGTGTCATACATCATTTGCTCTAGATAATTCACCATTGGAATTAGACGGTCATTTGAAAAAAACGACACGGACCACGGCATGTACTTACGCATAGTGTCTACAATGTGCTGAATAATTTTCTCGGACTCCCCATCACCTGAGGTAGACAAACGCGCAAGATCGCCAAAGACTTGATCAATCACTTCACATGAAATATCCGCTAAAACCTCACCCAAAGGTTTGGCAAGGCTTTGGCTTTCGCCGGCATTAAGCTGTTGATGAATGTGTGCAAAACGTTGGTGAGTTTCAGGTTTTAATTTTAATGATATTTGATAAGTCATAGTGATCCCCCCTTTTTTGATTTTTACTGCGAACAAAGCGCACTCTAGGCTTAGACACATCATAAAGTGCTCTGCATCATGTCGCAATTGCTAGATCAACGCATTTGCTTTACATGCCCCCATTTGCGATTTCTTTGCTACAATAGATGAAATTTTTTATCTACTTTTGAACTGTTTGAACTATGACTGATTCAGCGCAAAATATCGCTACAACTTACGATCCGACCGAGATCGAGAAAAAATGGTACCAAACTTGGGAAGAACGTGGCTATTTCAAGCCCTCTGAAAAAGGTGAGTCATTTTGTATCATGATTCCGCCGCCAAACGTCACCGGTAGCTTGCACATGGGTCATGGTTTTAACAATGCCATTATGGATGCGTTAACCCGCTACAACCGTATGTCAGGTAAAAATACCTTATGGCAACCGGGTACAGACCATGCGGGTATTGCCACGCAAATGGTGGTTGAGCGTCAGTTGGGTGCTCAAGGTGTGAGTCGTCATGACCTTGGTCGTGAAAAATTCATCGAAAAAATCTGGGAATGGAAAGAGCAATCAGGCGACACTATCACCCGTCAGATCCGTCGTTTAGGTTCTTCAGTCGACTGGTCGCGTGAACGCTTCACCATGGATGAAGGTCTATCCAATGCAGTCAAAGAAGTGTTCGTTAAACTGCACGAAGACGGTTTGATTTACCGTGGCAAACGTTTAGTAAACTGGGATCCAAAATTACAAACTGCCCTTTCTGACCTTGAAGTTGAGTCGGATAAAGAAGAAGCAGGTTCACTGTGGCACTTCAAATATTTCTTTGAAGATAAAAACCTCCGTACCCATGATGACAAAGACCATATTGTTGTAGCGACCACACGTCCTGAAACCTTGTTAGGTGATACCGCAGTTGCTGTGGCACTTGATGATGAACGCTATACGCACCTTGTTGGCCAGAACATCATTTTGCCAATTACAGGTCGTGCTGTTCCAATCGTGAAAGATGAATATGTTGATAAAGAATTCGGTACAGGCTGTGTGAAAATCACCCCTGCGCACGACTTTAACGACTATGAAGTCGGTAAGCGTTGTGAACTCCCAATCATCAACATCTTCAATAAAAATGCAGAAGTGTTGGCTGAGTTTGAATACATCGCGAAAGCGGGCGAGCAAATTTCTAAAACCATCCCTGCTCCTGCGGACTACATTGGTTTAGAGCGTTTTGAAGCACGTAAAAAACTGGTTGAACAAGCGGAAGCAGAAGGTTGGTTAGACCAAATTCAACCCTATACCTTGAAACCACCTCGCGGTGACCGTTCAGGCGTAATCGTTGAGCCATTATTGACGGATCAATGGTATGTAAAAATTGCACCATTGGCGCAACCTGCCATTGAAGCGGTTCAAGACGGTCGTATTAAGTTTGTTCCTGAACAGTACAGCAACATGTACATGGCGTGGATGAACAACATCCAAGACTGGTGTATCTCTCGTCAACTTTGGTGGGGTCACCGTATCCCTGCTTGGTACGATGCTGAAGGCAACATCTATGTGGGTCGTGACGAAGCGGAAGTCCGTGCGAAAAACAACATCCCTGCTGATGTTGCGCTTAGCCAAGACGAAGACGTACTCGACACATGGTTCTCTTCTGCGCTGTGGACCTTCTCAACCCTTGGTTGGACTGGCGATGCCAAGAAAGATGCGGAAAACTATTTCCTCAATACTTTCCATCCAACGGATGTATTGGTGACTGGTTTTGACATCATCTTCTTCTGGGTTGCTCGTATGATTATGTTTACGATGCACTTCATGAAGAATGAAGATGGTACGCCACAAGTCCCGTTTAAAACGGTATACGTTCACGGTCTAGTTCGTGATGGCGAAGGTCAAAAAATGTCGAAGTCTAAGGGCAACGTGCTTGACCCATTAGATTTGATTGACGGTGTTGACCTTGAGACCTTGGTACAAAAACGTACTACAGGTCTAATGAACCCGAAACAAGCAGCGAAGATTGAAAAATCAACCCGTAAAGAGTTCCCTGAAGGCATTCAAGCCTATGGTACGGACGCAGTGCGTTTCACCTTCTGTGCGCTTGCCAATACAGGTCGTGACATTAAGTTCGACATGAAGCGTGTTGAAGGTTACCGTAACTTTGCCAACAAAATCTGGAACGCAACCCGTTTCGTGATGATGAACTGTGAAGAGCAAGTGATTGGTACTGAAGTTCGTCAAGACCTTTGGGAATTGCCTGAACAGTGGATCGTGAGCCGCTTACAAAAAGCTGAAGCTGCGGTACAACAAGCCTTTGCAACTTACCGTTTAGACTTGGCTGCACAAGCGATTTATGAGTTCATTTGGAATGAATACTGTGACTGGTATGTCGAGCTGACCAAACCTGTTCTGAACGATGAAAATGTATCGGTTGAGCGTAAAGCTGAAGTTCGTCGTGTACTCCTTGCGGTAATGGAAGCTTCTTTACGTCTTGCACATCCGCTTATGCCGTATTTGACTGAAGAAATTTGGCAAACACTTGCACCAAAACTTGGTATTTCTGGCGAAACCATCATGTTGGCGCAATACCCTGTTGCCAACCCTGAGCGTGTAAACGAACAGGCTGAAGCAGATATGCAATGGCTTCAAGGTTTGATTGGTGCGGTGCGTAACATCCGTGGTGAAATGGGCTTAGGTAATGCACGTTTATTACCAGTGCTTCTACAAAACACAACGGAAGCTGAGAAAGCACAGATCACCCGTATTGAAGCGTTGTTTAAAGCCTTGGCGAAAGTAGAAAGCATTACGTTCTTGGCAGATGCTGAACAACCGCCATTGTCTTCTTCTTCTGTTGTTGGACATGTGTCTGTCTTTGTTCCGATGAAAGGTTTAATTGACCCGAAAGCGGAACTTGGTCGTTTACAGAAAGACTTAGACAAAGTACAAAAGCAGCATGACGTCATTGCAGGCAAACTTTCTAATGAAGGTTTTGTAGCGAAAGCACCTGCTGCTGTGGTTGAAGGTGAGAAAGTGAAACTGGCTGAGTTTGCTGACCAGTTAGTGAAGATTAAAGCGAATATGGAGCAGATTGCAGCGCTTTAAGGTGTTGTTAATTTGATTTTAAAACCCCTCCATTGAGGGGTTTTTTATTAAAAATCATAAATATATTTGATAATATGCACTTATTGAAATTTCAAAAAATACTTAGATATGACAACTACAGATAAATATGGATTTTCTGCCGACAGACCAATTAAAAGTTTGCAAGAGGATTTATTAGGTAGAGCCGATTTTTCTAAAAATTTAAGTGATGCTATTTCTCAATGGAAAGGTGATGATAGTTTAGTTATTGCTCTGCATGGGGATTGGGGTGCTGGAAAATCATCTATAAAAAATATGGCTTTAGCACATTCAAAACAACAAGCAAACTCTCCCACAATTATAGAATTTTCGCCTTGGGAATGGTCTGCTCAGGATAAGATTATTCAAGCTTTCTTTGATGAAATATCAAAATCTATCGGAAGAAAAAACTCCTCTCAAGAAGATCAAAATTTAGCAAACATATTCTCTAAATATGGTAATCATTTATCAACAGCTCACACTTTTCTCAAAGTGTGCTAATCTTGCTTTACCACTAATTGTAACTGCAATATTAAGTACTGGTGTAATTAGTAGTTACTTTACAGAAAATGCCCAATTACCAATACTAATTGCAACTATTACCTCTTTTATTACTTTAATTTTACCTGCAACTGAAAAAGGTGGTGAATTATTGGGGAAACTTTCTGAAAATTATGAAAAGAAAGCAAAGTTAAATGAACAGAATTTAACAGAAATTCGTGAAGAGCTTATAGAAGCTTTAAGTAAAAGGAAGACTCCACTTTTGATTGTTATGGATGATTTAGATCGTCTTACAACTACAGAATTACGGATGATCTTTCAGTTAATTAAAGCAAATACTGATTTTCCCAATGTAATATTTTTACTTTTATTTCAAAAAGATATTGTAGAAAATAAACTCACTGATAGTACTCAAGCTGGTGAGAATTATCTAGAAAAAATTATTCAAATTCCTTTTACAATTCCTCAAATTCAACTGAAACAAGTACATGAGGTCTTATTTAAATTACTAAATAATGTAATCAATAGTCACACTGACGCAGACAAAAAATTTGATAAAGAAAGATGGACTGAAATATATCATAATGGTTTTAAAAATTATTTTAATAATTTAAGAAATGTATATAGATTCAACTCAACTCTTTCTTTTAATTTTAATCTATTCAAAAATAATGATATTTTCGAAGCAGATCCAATAGATTTAATTGCTATTGAATGCTTAAGAGTATTTGAACCAACTGTCTATATAAAACTTTCGCAATCCAAGAGAGCTTTCACAACCTTAAGTTCTAGCTATGGTGATAATCAATCAGAAAAAGTAAAATACTTAAGAGTTATTGAAGATGTAATCAATAGTGCATCTGAAAAAAATAAAGAATCTGTTAAAAAAATTCTAACATCTCTTTTCCCTACGATTAGATGGATTATAAGCAACTATTATCATGATCATAGTTCATATCAGGAATGGTTCACTCAACTGAGAGTTTGTCATAAAGATCACTTTGATAAATATTTCAAACTGAGTTTTGATAGTGAAGATTTTTCTACATCAGATTTTATAAATTTCATCCAACTAACGGTTTCTAGAGAAAAACTTAAAGAAAAAATACTTGCCCTAGATGCCAGAAATGTATTGGAAGACTTCCTATCCAAATTTGAAGCCTATAGTAAACAGGTACCTCAAGAAAATTTTGAATCATATCTATATGCAATGTTAGACAGTGCTGATGGTATCAACAGCGAATCTAACCAATTTTTTGGCTTTTCATCGCAAACCTATTTATTTAGATTATCATTTTGGTGTTTAGAAAATATTCAGGATAAAAAAGAAAGAGCTACGCTTTTAAAAAAGTACATTAATCTAAATTCGAATTTTTCATTCATTAATTATTTTTTATTTAAAGAACAGAAAAACAGAGAGGAAAATCAAGAAATTTTACTAGATGATTCTGATTTTCAAGCACTCAAAAATGATTTTATTGTTCAATTAAATCGCTTCGCTAATTCATGTCCTGATAAATTAATTCAACATCATTCTTTCCTTTCATTGATGTACCGTTGGAAAGAATGGGAAAATTCTTCAATTGTATTAACTTGGTTTGAAACACAAACTCAAAATATTGAAGGAATATTAAAAGTACTTCAAAGTATGATTTTAGTTACTAGATCATCTAATGATTTTTATACTATCTCAAATATCAAAAAATACATAAAAGCTGATACAGTTGAAAACTTCTTAGACATTACACGCATATTAAATATTATTGACTCTACTAATACTTCTATTCTTTCAGACGAGGAAAAAGAATTAATAGAAATGTTGAGGAAAGGAATAGAAAATAAAGCAAACAATAGGGATGATGATTTAGATGACTAACCCTCTTCCTGAGGGAGAGGGAGCATTCTTTATTAATTTAATAGTTATTCGATACACAATGAAGTTCCCTCTCCTTCTAGGAGATGAGCAGCGCTGCTGCGCAAGGGGAAAAGTTACAACACCCCATGCCCCAACAACATCTCTACTCCACTCACCTTTTTCATATGCTTTAAACGTTCTTTTTCCCACTTCAACTGCTGTTTTAACTCAGCAGCATCCTTATCTATCACCTTATACACATCACTCATTTTGAGCTGTTTGGTGTTGGTATGACTACTCAAGTGAAAAGATGCAAAGATCTCCTCTAACTGGCTTTGCAAATTCTGACTCTGCGTTTCCAAAGACAACTGATAAAACTTGACTTGTTCAGAACTTAATGGCTTTGAGCTTAAGCCTTTATTGGTCTCTAGCTGTAACTGGAGTTTTAGTAAATAAAATAAATCCTGCTCTGCATAAGCTTCATTCACCTTCTGCAAAAGTTCAGTCTTATCCAACTTCTTCGCTTCATCAGGCTCACGGTCAGGGTGAATCATCGCGGTAATTTTTAAATACACGGTTTTCAGTGACTGCTCTGCCATTTTGGCTGCTTGCTCACGTTTTTCTTGTTGTTTTAACTGCTTGACACGTTCTCGTTCTGCTTCATATTGGGCAGAATCGTATTCATAATTTTCCCAGTCCACATCCACGTTTTGTTCTACCGTTTCAGCAAGGTTATGACTTTGTATTGAGTTTGCTTTGGTTTTCTTCGCGCGTATATGCTCTGCATGCTGCATATAGAAAGTATCAATTTTCTCTACCTGTTCTTTTTGCTCGGAAGTTAGCATCTGTGATTTTTTCAGCATCTTGGCTAAAGCGGCTATTTTGGTGTCAATCTGCACCAAGTCTGCTTTGCTAAAGCCATCGCTAGTCAAATGATTCCAAAGGGTATCAAGCTGTGTAAATAGAACCGTATGTAACTCTGTATAAACGGGCAAAAGCTTACTGCGCGTATAATTTTGAATGTCGGCTTGCGCATTTTTCCATGTCGCCAGTTCTTGTTTTTGTTGTTCAATACGCTCAATCAAACGATTTAATTTTTTCTGCTGCGGACTGAGTTGAGCCTCTGGCTGAGCCATCGTTTTTAACGCTGAAGACATAACCCATCCAACCCAGTACAAAAGAGAAATTATAGCGCGATCTGAGCGCACAAGCTGCGCTACTCTCTTTGAGCCAAGTTTAAAATCTGAGTGATTCAAATTTTGAGTGAAAAAATGCCCATCATTCGATGAGCCCTTTTATTGAGTGAAATAGCTTTACCAATAGTTTTCGACCGCAATATTTCCTTCACCACGGCGGTTCATGGTCAGACCACGTGCTTTTAATGCCTCTTTGGTGTCTTCGACCATTTGCGGGTTACCACACAGCATCACATGACTGGTTTCAGGGTTTAGACTTAAACCAACTGCTTTTTCCAAGTCACCATTTTCAATCAGTACAGGTAAGCGGTCATGTAGTGGCGCATGCGGATCACGGGTAATAATCGGCACAAATTTAAAGCCAGTATGGCCCTCACCAAAGGTCTCTGCAATTTCTTGAATGCGTGTTGCATAGGCCAGTTCAGAGGCTGTACGTACACTATAAACCAGTGTAATGCTTTCGTATTTCGACCACGTCTCAAAGTCTTGTAACATCGAAATAAAAGGTGCAAGCCCTGTCCCTGTGCCCAGTAACCATAAGTCTTTTGGTAATGGCAACTGATAACGCGCCAAGGTCAAAAAGCCGTATGGGATCTTTTCGAGGTAGATCTCATCATTAACTTTTAAGTGTTGTAAGTTCGAGGTAAATGCACCCTCAGGCACCACAATCGAAAAAAACTCTAAAGTTTCATCAAAGGGAGAGGACACCACTGAATACGCTCGAACCACCAATTCATCCCCCACTTTGATGCCAATACGGGCAAACTGTCCTGCGGTAAACTTAAAATGTGCAGGTCGCGTCATGGTGAAGCTAAAAAGTGTATTGGTCCAACGGTGTACGGATAAAACCTTTTCTAGGCTAAATTTTTCAATTGACATGATTTCAGCGTGGCATCAAAGACGTTGCTCATGTTAGCATGACCACATAATTTGTTAATATTTTTTAAATGTTAAGGCTATATTCATGCGCATGACTTTACGCCAGTTGGCGGTTTTTGTAGCAGTTGCTCAAGAAGGCACAGTAACCAAAGCCAGTGATGCGGTTCGACTCACCCAGAGTGCTGCGAGTATGGCTTTAGCAGATCTAGAGGACGGTTTAGGGGCTCCACTGTTTGACCGTCTAGGTAAGCGTCTTCAACTCAATGATTTGGGTCGTTTCCTACTGCCACAAGCTTTAGAAATTTTGGGTCGCTGTGATGCTTTCGAACAAGCCGCTAAAGGTGAGTTACAAAGCATTGATTTGCGTTTGGGTGCAACCCTGACCATCAGTGACTACCTCATGCCTGACCTGATGGCTGACTTCTTACAAATTCAGCCTCAAGCCCATTTACAGCTACAAGTCGGTAACACCCGTCAAATGATTGAGGCGGTGAATCAGTTCCAACTGGATTTGGCCTTGATTGAAGGCTCTTGTCACTTACCGCAATTACAATGTATCCACTGGCGTGACGATGAATTGGCCGTCTGCTGTGCACCAGATCATCCTTTGGCGCAGTTAAATCGCACGTTAACGCCTGAAGACTTTAAATCGGTCGAGTGGATCTTGCGTGAAGAAGGTTCAGGTACGCGTGAAGTGTTTGATAATGCTATTTTAAAAGACTTGCCTGATGCCAATATCCGTCTGACCTTGGGTCATAATGAAGCGATTTTAAAAATCGTGGCAGGTGGTTTAGGGATGTCATGTATTTCAAAACTGGCAACTGAACCTTTGCGAGAAAAAGGCCAGTTGGTGGTGCTTGATACTCCGTTTTGGTCTCTAACACGTCCACTATTCATGTTGGTACATCGTCAGAAATACCAAGGCCCAGGACTCAAAGCCTTTATGAAATTCTGCGAAAAATAAGTAAGTAAAAAGCACCCGAGGGTGCTTTTTTTATTTCCCAAATTGGCGCTCACAAGGCTCACCATCATTGTTCCCATCCATTTGGGTGTTTGGACAGTTTCTTAAGAAATAAACCGCTTCTTCATAGGAACGCATTTGGGAGCAATGGGTTCGTCCATCGCATTTAAACTGCCCTGTGCTGACAGGTAAACGACCATTTTGTTTATCAATACTTTGCGTCACGCGTTCAGAGCGTGGTTGATTGGTCTGATGCAGACCTGCATCTAAATTACGCTTCCCTTGCTCGGACAGGATTTGATCGGGCAACTTTCCTAAAGCTTTACGCTGTTCTTCTACAATCTGTTGCTGCTCGAGCATCAACTGTTCAGCTTTACGCTGTTTTTCTGCACTATAACTTTGATATTTCCCATAGGTCAAAAAGCCCAATACTACAACGATGATGATTCCAATCACGGTGATG
Source organism: Acinetobacter sp. 8I-beige (assembly GCF_902505955.1). Taxonomy (NCBI): domain Bacteria; kingdom Pseudomonadati; phylum Pseudomonadota; class Gammaproteobacteria; order Moraxellales; family Moraxellaceae; genus Acinetobacter; species Acinetobacter sp. 8I-beige. The sequence continues at coordinate 867,037 of NZ_LR732792.1, forward strand.
ATGGTACTTTTATGCCCTGCCTCATGGTAACGTGGTGAGGCTTGGGTACGTGCTTTTTTCTTATTTGGTGATGTCGTTGCTTTGCTTTCTGAGGACAGACCGAGCCGCTGGATATTCCCAGCCTTAAACTTGCCTTGGTCTTCTACAATCATAAACTGAAGCACTTCACCAATCTTAGGTTCAATGTTGTTCTGTGGCAAATCTTTGATATGAAAAAACACATCATCAATATCCCCTTCCACCTCAATGAAACCAAAACCACGTGAGGTACTAAAGCTTTTGATTTTTCCTTTCAGAAACATAATCTGCTCTATTCAACTGTATTTTTCGTATTGTAATCAATAAAAAAGAGGCTAAAAAGCCTCTTTGCTTCAAAATGCGAAGATTAATCTTTGCACCATTGAAGTCTGAATCAATGCTGACTTAGCGTCGAAAATTAGACAATAAATCTGTGGTAATCGATTTATTATGACTTGAGACTTTCGATTTCTTGGCTTTGGCAGAGTTGTCTTCAACCCGCTCAATTTTAATTGCTTTATAGCGATCGCCATTTTCAACCACATTAAACTTCACGCGTTCATTGCGTTTCGGCTCACCTGAGTCTGCAGGGAAATCCGAGATATGAAAAAATACGTCGCCTTCAGGTGAGGAAATAAAGCCAAAACCTTTGTCAGCGTTATATTGCTTAACTTTGCCTTGATATTGCTCGGCTTTCATAAACAGATCCTAATATGTACACGCTTTGTTGTAGTATATAAAAAAGAGGCTATAAAAGCCTCTTTTTGCTGGGGCTCAATCTTAATCTTTTTGAACTGAACCAAAGATTTTATCGCCCGCATCGCCTAGACCCGGCACGATATAACCATTGGCATTTAAGCCTTGGTCAATTGAAGCTGTGAAAATAGTGACATCTGGGTGCGCATCTAAAACACGTTTAATCCCTTCAGGCGCCGCAACCAACACCATCACACGAATGTCTTTACAGCCACTTGCTTTCAATACATCAATCGCAGCAACCAATGAAGAGCCCGTTGCAAGCATTGGGTCGATGATCATCGCTAAACGGTTTTGTACATCTGGAACTAATTTTTTGTAATAAGTACGTGCTTCAAGCGTTTCTTCATCACGCTCTAACCCTAGTACAGACACTTTAGCACTTGGAATCAAGTTTAAGAAACCATCTAACATGCCAATACCCGCACGTAAAATTGGCACAACCGTGATTTTTTTACCCACAATGCGGTCTACTGTTACTTTACCATTCCAACCATCAATTTCATGATCGCAAACAGGTAAATCTTTGGTCGCTTCATAGGTCAACAGCATAGTCACTTCTTGAGCCAGCTCACGGAAGTTTTTGGTGCTGATATCAGCACGACGAAGAAGACCAAGCTTATGACGAATCAGTGGATGACGAATTTCATGGATAGCCACGGGAGAGCACCTAAAAGGTAAAATAAAATTCCTTACATTATAAAGCTTTTTATCGTGCGATAAAAACAAAAAAGCCCCCAATTGATGGAGGCTTTTTTGTTAAAACGAAACGTTTTTAAAAATTAGTGCTGTTGAGAAAGCATAAAGTGGATTGGAGATAGAATCTCTGACTGGAGTGCTAACTTGATAATTGGATCTGGATAGATACCAATCACAAGCACTGCTGCCGCAGCTAAAAGCACCATAATACCACCCACTTTTTGGCCCCAATGATCCACAGCATCTACACGAGGTGCATCTGGTGGTGTCATGTACATGACAACCATCACACGGAGATAGTAGTACAGACCAATACCAGAACCAACGATGATCATCGCAGCAAGGAACCAGTGCTGAGTCGTTACGGCAGCCATGACCACAAGGAACTTACCAATGAAGCCCGCTGTCAATGGAATACCTGCAAGCGATAGCATCATCACGGTTAATACGGCAGTCAGCACTGGACGACGCCAGAATAGACCACGGTAGTCCGCTAGACTTTCTGCTTCGTCTACGTTGTTGTATGGACTAGACATCAATGCAACCGCACCGAACGCACCAATCGTAGTTAACACATAAGTGATCACATAGACCGATACGTTACCAAGGCTTGCATAAGTCATGCTGATTAAACCAATCAACAAGTAACCAAAGTGTGCAATTGAAGAGTATGCCAAGATACGTTTCAAGTTCACTTGTTTCACTGCAAGGAAGTTACCCACCAAGATCGATAATACCGCAATCACGGTTAAGATCGTGACGATTGAGTCAACAAGAATCGCACCTGAGGTTAGGATGTAACGTACAAACAAACCAATCGTCGCTACTTTTGCAGCTGTAGCAAGGAAAGTTGCGATCGGAGTTGGGGCACCTGCATAAACGTCTGGTGTCCATTTGTGGAATGGCGCTAAAGACAGTTTGAATGCCACAGCAAAAACAATCAGGCCTAAACCTAAAAGTACCATTGGCTGTTGGATGTTTTGCATTAACGCTTGAACATTGTCATAGAACGACATTGAACCTGTGTACGCGTAAATGTAAGCCATACCCATCAACAACATTGCCGAAGCTGTTGCTGAAAGCACCAGGTACTTCACCCCCGCTTCTAAAGACTTAGAGCGTTGGTGTGTATAGGCCAATAAGCCATATACAGGAATCGACATCAACTCAAGGCTAATGAAGAACGATGCATAGTGAGAGCTTGCCACCATTAACATTGCACCAGTCACTGATGACAACATTAAGATATACAGTTCTTCACGATTATCTTTATAGCTTTCAATATAGGCATGCGACAGAGTACAGCATGCCAAAGCAGCAATTAGAATAATCACTTGGTACAGCAAGGTGAACGCATCCACCATGAACATACCCATCACGTTCGCAGGTTTAAAAGCACCACCGAACATTGTGAATAGTACATATGCTGCTGCAAGGTTTAAGCCCACCACTGATGCTGTCGCAATTAAGTTATGGTTACGCTTAATTGCAGTAAGAATCATCACGACGATCGTTGTTAAAGCAACGATCATCACAGGAGCTAAAGGCATAAGCTCAGAAAATGACATTGTGAAGTTCATGACTTATTGCATCTCCACATTTTCGAGTTGAACAGTTGCTTGACTCGCAACGTCAACTACTTCTTGTACAGGAATGTAGCTGTTCGCTAACCACGCCATGCTTGAATTTGAAATATCAAGGAAGCTTTGTGGGTACAAACCAAGCCATAACAGACCGAAAGCACAGATTAACAAGATCACTACTTCACGCGCATTTAAGTCTTTCAATGGGTTGTTGTAGTGCTGCTGTTGTTCTTCGTTTGGCGTACCAAACAACGCTTTGTGGATCAGAATCAAGCCATAAAGACCTGCAAATACTAAGCTTACTGCTGCAAGAATAGTAAACACTGGAAATTTTGCATAAGAACCCATCAGGATCAGGAACTCACCAATGAAGTTACCTAGACCTGGAATACCTACAAGCGCCGCCACGAAGAACATGAGGAAGAATGCAAGATATGGGAACTGACCACGCATACCGCCCATCAAACGCATATCACGTGTATGAACACGCTCGTACACTTGACCACACATAATGAACAATGCAGCAGATGACAAGCCATGTGCCAACATCATGATCATCAAACCTTGGAAGGTTAAGATGTTACCTGCGTAAATCGCAAGTAAAACAAAGCCCATGTGTGAAATAGACGTATACGCAAGTAAACGTTTCATATCGGTTTGCTGGAAAGCACACCAAGCACCGTAGAAGATACCGATTAAACCGAAAATGATCGCGATGTCTGCAAACTGTGCAGAAGCCGCTGGGAAGAATGGAATCACAAAACGTAGTAAACCATATGCAGCCGTCTTAATTAAGATACCTGCAAGGTCAACCGAACCTGCTGTAGGGGCTTGCGCATGCGCATCTGGTAACCAGCCATGTAATGGGAAAACTGGAAGTTTTACCGCAAAACCGACGAATAAACACAGCATGAATGCAAAAGCAACAGCGGGTAATTCTTTGTCTAAAGTATTGGCTACAGCTAATAAATAGTTGTAATCAAAACCGATCATACCCGTCATCATGTAACCGTAAACCACAAGGCCTAGGATACCGATGAGCATGATAAGACCCGCTACTTGCGTGTAGAGGAAGAATTTGGTTGCAGCATAAACACGTGACTTACCTTCTGCTCCTTTATGACCCCAAAGTGCGATCAAGAAGTAGATAGGTACAAGCATCATCTCCCAGAAGAAGAAGAACAAGAACATGTCAATCGCTAAGAATACACCGATCACACCACCCAAAGACCATAAAAGGTTTAAGTGGAAGAAACCAACATTCTTTTGAATTTCACCCCAAGAACAGCCGACAGCCAACACACCTAAAAGTGCCGTTAAGCCCACCATTAATAGAGATAGACCATCCACAGCTAAGTGGATGTTAATGCCTAAAGTCTGAATCCATGGCAACATGAATTCAGCAGACCACGATGGCACTTTCGCGCCAAGTTCGTAGTTAAATGTACCTGTCTGCCATAGGGCAACAGTTAAGCCCAAAGTAATGAGCATACCCACTAACGCGATATAACGCGGCAGTTTGTCGTCGAGTTTGTCGACTAACCAACAAATAAAACCAGCAATGAACGGAACTAAGATCAGCGCGGGTAGAATCCAGTTGTTTGTGATTTCCATCTTATTTCCCCACGATCTGAGTGACGATCAAGACCATTAGTAATACAAAGATACCTAATGCCATGCTTGATGCGTAATCACGCAATGAACCCGTTTGACGTGAACTTGTGAAGCTGTGACCGCCTTTTACAAGTGCAGGCAAGACTAACCACAAGCGATCAATTGGATCACGACCTAAAATCTTCGCAATAAGCAAATATGGTTTCACAAAAACGATTTCATAAAGCGCATCGAAGCCCAGTGCATTACGACAAATGTTTGCAAGACCTGCACCCAATGACGTTTTTGCAAAGCCTTTCACTGCGCTATAAGCAAACGCAAACAAGACCACACCAATCACTAAACCAACCGACGCAATACCCACAGCAGTCCATTCAGCGCTATGCATGCCATGTTCTAAAGCTTCAGGAATCACAAATGCTGGAATTTTTGCTGCATTTAAAATGCTTTCCACAGGTGCTTTAAGTGCCGCACCGACGAAAGTTGAAAGTACAGCAAGAATTGCCAAAGGCCCCCAGAAGGTAATGCCTTTAATCGCATGATACGGCGTATTTTCTTTACCAAAGAACACAACCCAAATGAGGCGGAATGTGTAAATCGACGTTAAGAAAGCACCAGCTACACCCACCCAGTACAATGAGTTATACACTGCGATTGATTCGCCTTGTACCCAAACTGCGCCCAAGATCGCGTCTTTCGAGAAGAAGCCCACGGTGAAGTATGGAATCGCGGCCAATGCACCGCCACCAATGGCGAAACAAGCAAATAGGAATTTGTTCTTGTAGAACAAACCGCCCATCTTGAAGATGTTTTGTTCGTGGTGGTAAGCCAAAATCACTGCACCTGAAGACAAGAACAATAATGCCTTGAAGAATGCGTGAGTCAGCATGTGGAACAGGCCTGCTTGGTAAGCTTCAGCACCCACAGCCATAAACATATAACCCAGCTGACTCATCGTTGAGTAAGCCAAAATACGTTTGATATCGGTTTGAACCAATGCAGCAAAACCAGCCACCAACAACGTTACCGCACCAGTGATTGAGATAAACATCATCACTTCAGGGGCCATTTCAAACACGGTGTACATACGGCAGCACAGGTAAACACCTGCAGTTACCATCGTTGCAGCGTGGATCAATGCAGATACAGGAGTAGGACCTGCCATTGCATCGGCCAACCATGTTTGTAATGGGATCTGTGCAGATTTACCTGCAGCACCCAAGAACAACATCAGTGCTGTCCAAATGGTTAAAGATGAACTTTGTGTCATCACTGTTGGTGCAGCTGCAACCACTTCTGCAATGTTTAAAGTACCGAACTGTTGGTAAATTAAGAACAAAGCGATCAGTAAGAAAACGTCACCGACACGTGTTACGGTGAATGCTTTAATTGCTGCAAAACCATTTGCAGGATTTTGGTAGTAGTAACCAATCAGCAAGTAAGAGCATAGACCTACGCCTTCCCAACCTAAGAACAATAACGCTAAGTTATCGCCTAATACGAGCAGCAACATGCTGGCAACGAACAAGTTGAAATAAGAGAAGAAACGCGCGAAGTCTTCTTCACCACGCATATACCATGATGCAAAGATGTGAATAAGGAAACCCACACCTGTCACCATACCCATCATGAGCAGTGATAAACCGTCAAGATGTAAGCTAATGCCTGGGCTTAGGTTGCCAACATTGAACCATGTCCAAAGATGTTGAACATAAGTCACTTTGCCATTATTAACAAAGTCTAGACCAGCGATCAAAGCAACCAATGCAGAAAGGCCAACCGCTCCCACACCAATAATGGCAGCGACATTTTCAGGAAGCTTGTTGCGACCTGCCGCTAAAAGGACAAAACCAATGAGCGGGAATAATACTGTTAAATATAAAAAACTCATCCGCGCATCTCACTAGCAGCATCCACATCCAAGTGATGGAAGCGATGGTAGAACTGAAGGACGATCGCAAGACCAATACAAGCCTCTGCCGCAGCAAGCGTTAAGATCAGAATAAACATGATTTGTCCGTCTGGTTGTACCCATGCACTACCAGCCAAAACAAACGCAAGCGCAGCTGCGTTCATCATGATTTCAAGGCTCATTAACATAAATAATAGATTGCGTCGCACCATCACACCGTAAAAACCCAGTGCAAAAAGAATGGTTGCAACAATCAAACCATGTTCTAAAGGGATGTTGCCCATTATTGTTTGTCCTCTTCTGCACCTGGTTCACGTTTGCCAAGATGGAATGCTGCAACCAACGCAGCAAGCAATAACATGGCAGCAACTTCAACCAATAATAAATAGTGAGTAAAGAGTGCTTGGCCAACGACTTTTGGACCCACAACTTCAGTACCCATAACAGGGCCAGCCGCTGTGTAGTCAGAGCCGAGCATCCACACCAACACCAAGCCCATTAAGAAGCTCATGAGTGCTGGATAGGCCCAAGCAGACGATGTTAACCATTTACGCTCTTGTTCAACAGTGTGTTGACCAAGGTTTAACATCATCACTACGAATACGAATAACACCATGATCGCGCCTGCATAGACGATGATCTCAAGCGCGCCAGCAAATGGCGCACCCACGATCATAAACATGCCTGCAACTGCAAGAAGTGACACGATCAAGCTTAATAAAGCGTGTACAGGATTCGCGTTGGTCACAACACGAATCGTAGAAACGATGGCCACAAGTGCCATCAAATAAAATGGCCACATCATGGTAATAAGCTCCGTACATCAACTGGTGCGCTTTCACGCTGCGCTTGACCTTTGTCTTTTCCAGTTACAGCCATACCTGTTACACGGTAGAAGTTGTAGTCTGGGTATTTACCAGGACCTGAAATGAGTAAGTTTTCTTTCTCATATACCAAGTCTTGACGAACGTATTCACCCAACTCGAAATCTGGAGTCATTTGAATTGCAGTCGTCGGACATGCTTCTTCACACATACCGCAGAAAATACAGCGTGAGAAGTTGATACGGAAAAACTCCGGATACCAACGACCATCTTCTTTTTCTGCTTTTTGTAGTGAAATACAGCCAACAGGACATGCAACTGCACATAAGTTACACGCAACACAACGTTCTTCACCATCTGGGTCACGTGTTAACACGATACGACCACGGAAACGTGGTGGAACAATTTGTTCGGCTGGCACTTCTGGGTAAAGAATGGTGTCACGTTTACGTGTCACGTGTGAGAAAACCATCCACAGTGAACGTACGATTGACCCGAACCCAGCTAGAATTTTATACATTTTATTCTCCCTGCCCTTACCACAGAATCACTGCGCCAGTAACTAATAAGTTAACTAACGCTAATGGTAAGCAAATCTTCCAACCAAAGTTCATCACTTGGTCATAACGCGGACGCATAAGTGAACCACGAGCCAAGACAAACATCATCACAAAGAATGCTGTTTTGATAATGAACCAGAATACTGGTGGAATGAACGGAATATCGATGTTAAATGGCGCTAACCAACCACCGAAGAATAGCGTTACGATCAATGCAGAGATCAGAACCACGTTGACATATTCCGCAACGAAGAACATCCCCCATTTCATACCGCCGTACTCGACGTGGTAACCTTCCGCCAATTCTTGTTCTGCTTCTGGTTGGTCAAATGGGTGACGGTGAGTTACCGCAACACCTGCAACCACGAAGATTAAGAAACCTAAGAACTGTGGAATTACAAACCATACATCTTTTTGTGCTTCTACAATTTCACGCATGTTGAATGAGCCTGCAATTGCAACCACACCCATCAATGAAATACCCAGGAACACTTCATACGAAATGGTTTGAGCTGCAGAACGTAGACCGCCAAGCAATGCATATTTATTGTTTGATGACCAACCACCAAACAATACGGCATAGACGGCAATACCTGCCATTGCCATAAAGAACAATAGACCGATGCTCATGTCTGCAACACCTAAGTATGGTGATACAGGAATAACCATGAACGACATCACCGCTGTTGCCATGGCAACAGCAGGAGCTAAACGGAAAGTCAATTTGTCAGCAAACTTTGGTGTCCAGTCTTCTTTGAACATGATTTTCAACATGTCGGCAACGATCTGGAACATCCCCCCAGGACCTACACGGTTCGGACCATAACGGTCTTGCCATAAGCCCAGTAAACGACGCTCAATAAAAGACATCAACGCAGCGATGAGTACTACAACGAGTAAAATCACAATCGCTTGAATGACTGAGTAGGCAATTGGCCAGTTCTCAGCCCAAAGCGGCGTTTGACGGATTAATTCTTGTTGCATGAATTACGCTCCTACCGCGACTGATACAGGCTCAGCAAGTGAAACCGTAGGTGCAAGACCAACTGGATAACCAATATAACCTGTAGGTAAATAATCAATCACTTGAACTGGAAGTACGATCGAAGTCTCGCCTGCTTTCACAGTGATTTTTTGACCATCTTGAACATTCAAACGAGTTGCATCTTGCTCACCCACTGCAAAGACTGCTTCAGGAATACGCGATTCCATCGCAGGTGTTTTCACAGTAAATTCACCAGAAGCAAAAATGTGATGCATCGGCACTAAACGGAAGCTTTCAGGGTTTGCAACAACAACCGCTGGAGCAACGAAAGTACGTGCTGGACGCTTCGCTAAACGATCGAATAAACGCACACCCGAATCACCACCTTTTAAGTGACCACCCACGTTATCTTGGAATTTATTCCAAGCTTGCGGTGAGTTCCAACCTGCTGACCATGCAAATGGTACCAGTGGAGACGGAGTCTGGTTCCCAACATAACCTTCCATAGAGAATGTTAATGCAGAGTCGATATCTGTCGGTTGTTTCGGTTCATGCACGTTCAATGGTGCACGCATAGAGGTACGACCAGAGTAACGACGCGGTTCACGCGCAACTTTCAAACCATGGACACGGAAGCCCGCATCTGGAGCCACATCTTGAATCGCAGCAAGTGCAGGTACGTTTTTCGCAACTGACTCAATCACGTCATCAAGTAAGGTCCAAGAAATCGCTTTGCCCTTCACGCCGGTTTCAATGGCATGTAACCAGCGCCAAGATTCTTTGATCGCCAGTTCAGGTTTGTAGTAGCTCGGGTCATACACTTGGTAGAAACGTTGTGCACGGCCTTCCTGAGAGACAACCGTACCATCGCCTTCAGCAAATGACGCAGCAGAAAGTACGATATCCGCTTTCTTCACAGTTTCAGTTTCAGAGTGATCTAAAACAATCACATCTTTACCAGAAAGTGCTGCTTCAACTTGTACCGCAGGTAAACGACGGAATAGATCATTTTCAACGATCACAACCGTATCATAGTCTTGCGCAAACGCTTGTTCTAAGCTTTGGCCACCGAAGATTGCTAAGCCCATAGAGTTCACTTCAGGAACCGTCAAGCTTAAGCCAACATTTCCACCAAGGTTTTGCGCGACTTGTGCAGCAGCTTCCATGATGGATGCGTCTTGTAAACTTGTACCTGAAATGATCAGTGGTTTCTTCGCCGCTTTCAGTGTATCTGCAATGTTCTGAGCAAATGCTTTCGCATCATCCGCTAGACCAAGAATTGCATCACCTTTCACAGCAGCAGCAACGGCAAAACCTAAACGAGCGATGTCGTTTGGAGAAGCAACCACTTCACCTGCGGCAACATCAGCTAAGCGTGTTTGTGTTGCAGCGAGGATGAAAATCGGTGATTTCGCATCTTGAGCAATACGTTGTAGCGGCTCTGCTAACCAGTCTTGGGTACGACGTTCCGCAGCCATTTCTTTGGCTTTGTTTTTCGCCGCTTGACGAACAGACAACGCCATACGTGGCGCAGTTTGTGTTAAGTCTTCACCCAAAATAAGCACAGCATCATAGCTTTCGATTTCACGCATACCTGGGTTATATACACCCTCTGTTTGCATAATCGATGCAGCCAATTCAACCAAGTTTTGCTCTTTTTGAGACATACCCGTTGAATAGTTCTCTTGGCCGACTAACTCGCGAAGCGCGAAGTTCGACTCAAGTGATGCACGTGGAGAACCAATACCCAAAACTTTTTTGCCTTGGATATTTGCAATCACCGTATCTAATGCCTGATCTACAGAAACTGTAGTGACTTCAGCACCATCACGGAACTGCGGTTGACGTGGACGATCTGTGCGGTTCACATAACCTGTACCAAAACGACCTTTGTCACACAAGAAGTATTGGTTCACTTCACCGTTAAAACGGTTTTCGACACGACGAAGTTCGCCATAACGCTCACCCGGAGAGATGTTACAACCCGAAGAACAGCCTTGGCATACGCTTGGCGCATACTGCATGTCCCACTTACGGTTATAGCGTTCTGAGTGAGTTTTGTCGGTGAATACACCTGTAGGACATACTTCAGTTAAGTTACCTGAAAATTCAGACTCTAAAGTGCCTGACTCAGGACGACCAAAGTAAACGCGTGACGCGCTTGCATACACACCAAAGTCTGTACCACCCGCATAGTCGTTGTAGTAACGAACACAACGGTAACATGCGATACAGCGGTTCATTTCGTGTGAAATGAATGAACCCAGCTCTTGGTTGTAGTGTGTACGTTTTGTGAAACGGTAACGACGACGGTCGTGTTGAGTCATCACGGTCATATCTTGTAAATGACAGTGACCACCCTCTTCACAGACTGGACAGTCGTGTGGGTGATTCGTCATCAAGAACTCAACAATTGACGCACGGAAGTCCTTCGCTTCTTTGTCTTCAATCGAGATGTAGGTATTGTCAGATGCAGGCGTCATACATGACATGACTAAACGGCCACGCGTATCTTCAGGATTCGCGTATTGAGTCACGGCACATTGACGGCAAGAACCGACAGAACCTAAGGATGGATGCCAACAAAAGTACGGGATATCAATACCCAAAGACAAACATGCTTGCAGCAAGTTCTCTGAGCCATTGACTTCGTACGATTTGCCATCGACATGAATTGTAGCCATAGTCGAATTCCTTAAGCTTGTTCTACGTTGCTAGTTTGCGCAGCAGCATTCACTACTTTTGCTTCAAACTCGCCACGGAAATATTTGAGTGCACCCATCAACGGTTCCATTGCACCTGGAGCATGCGCACAGAAAGTCTTACCAATCCAAAGCTTACGAGTAAGTTCTTGTAAGTGATCGATATCTTCTTTCTTACCTGTGCCATCTTCCAATGCTTTCAGTGCTTTCACCGCCCACGGTAAACCATCACGACAAGGCGTACAGAAACCACATGACTCACGTGCAAAGAATTCTTCTAAGTTACGTGTCGCTGAAACCATACATTGCGTTTCATCCACCACCATCAGCAAACACGTACCTAAACGTGAACCTGCTTTCATGATGCTCTCAGCATCCATCGGTAGATCAATGTGTTCAGCAGCCAAGAAGTCTGTAGACGCACCACCCGGTAACCATGCTTTAAGCTTTAAGCCATCACGCATACCGCCCGCATAGTCTTCAATGACTTCACGCGCAGTTGTACCAAATGGAAGCTCCCAAAGACCAGGGAATTTCACCTTGCCAGATGCACCATAAATTTTTGTGCCTGGATCTTTCGACTTACCCGCAGATAAGCCGATATACCATTCAGGACCACGCAACATGATTGCCGGTAAGTTATTGTAGGTCTCTACGTTGTTAACAATGGTAGGACGACCCCAAGCACCTGCAACTTGTGGGAATGGTGGTTTCGTACGTGGATTTGCACGGCGACCTTCAAGCGAGTTGATTAATGCAGTTTCTTCACCACAGATATAACGACCCGCACCCGTGTGCACATGCAACTCGAAGTTCCAGCCAGTTCCAAGGATGTTATCACCCAAGTAACCTTTGGCACGAACTTGCTCAAGCGCTTCATTTAAGTACGCAGCTGCTTCAATGTACTCGCCACGAATAAAGATATAACCATGCGTTGCTTCTAGCGTATACGCTGCAATCAACATCCCTTCGATCAATTGGTGAGGAAGTTTTTCCATCAACAACCGGTCTTTAAAGGTCCCTGGTTCCATCTCATCGGCATTACAAATCAGGTAACGTGGACCTGAGTTGTCATTTGGCGCCATCAAAGACCATTTGATCCCTGCTGGGAAGCCTGCACCACCACGACCTTTTACGGTCGCAGCTTTAATCACTTCAAGCACATCTTTCGGCGGCATGGTGATTGCTTTTTTTAGACCCGCGTAACCTTCAAGCGCTTCATAATCATCTGCATTACGAACGTGCTCTTGCTTACTCAAACGCCAAGTTAATGGATGCGTTTCTGGGTTACCTTCGCCATAAATTGGTTTTGGTTCGGTATTCATACATACTTCTCCAATAACTGTTTCACTGAAGAAACTTCAACCAAACCGTGAGTGTCTTCATTCACCATTAAGGTTGGGCCTTTGTCACAGTTACCTAAGCAGCAAATCGGCAGCAAAGTAAAACGACCATCAGCAGTCGTTTGACCAAACTGAATGCCTAACTCGCGCTGAAAAGCTTCTGCTAAAGTTTCCGCACCCATCAAGAAGCATGCGATCGAGTCACAAAGTAAAATGACGTTACGACCCACGGGTTGACGGTAAATACGGTTGTAGAAAGTTGCAACCCCTTCCAAATCAGCAACACTGATTGTCAATAACTGAGCAATGGCGTTTAGCTGCGCGTCATCTACCCAGCCATTACGGCGTTGTACACACTTCAAAGCATCCAAAGATGCTGCACGTGGGTACGGATAGTGACCAATGTGATGTTCAATTTCGTGGATTTCGTCCGCAGTCAAAATCCCTTCAACATTCACGCGTGGCTTTTTATCAGTCAAAATCATCATAATGCGTTTACCCCTTAGCGATCCACGTCAGCCATAACGACATCAATAGTCGCTAAATAAATGATCAAGTCAGACATTAAGCTGCCGTTAATCACAGAAGGCATTTGCTGTAAATGCGTGAAGGTCGGTGTACGAATACGGGTACGGTAACTCATGGTTGACTTGTCTGAAGTCAAGTAGTAGTTCGACGCACCTTTTACCACTTCCGCCATCACAGATGCTTCACCTGCAGGCATGACTGGACCCCAAGATACGCTTAAGAAGTGCGTAATCAAGGTTTCAATGTCTTGTAAAGTCTTGTCTTTTGGTGGTGGAACAGCCAATGGGTGATCTGCTTTGTACGCACCTGAAGGCATGTTGTCTAAACATTGCTTCACGATTTTAAGTGATTCTTCAATTTCACGGAAGTGAACCATCACACGTGCATATGCATCGCCTTCGTACTCAAGTGGGATGTCGAAGTCGTAGTTTTCATAGCCACTGTACGGGCGATATTTACGAACGTCGAAATCAATACCTGTTGCACGCAGACCTGTACCAGTCACGCCCCAAGCCAACGCAGATTTTGCATCATATTGAGCTACGTTACGGGTACGACCAATAAATACTGAGTTGCGTAATGCAGCTGTATAGTATTCATTCATACGCTTCGGCATCCAATCTAGGATTTCACGAATCAAGTGCTGCCAGTTGTTTGGCAAATCGTGTGCCGTACCACCGATACGGAACCATGCTGGGTGCATACGGTAACCGGTGATCGCTTCAATCGCGTCATAGATTTTTTGACGATCCGCAAACATGTAGAACACAGGCGTCATACCGCCGGCATCTTGAATCGCAGTACCGATATACAATAAGTGGTTATTGATACGGAACAATTCAGACATCATGACACGGATACATTGCGCGCGGTCAGGTACAGTAATACCCGCCATTTGCTCCACACCCATCACATAAGGCATGTTTTGTGCACAACCACCTAAGTAGTCGACACGGTCGGTATACGGAATGAAAGAATGCCACGTTTGACGTTCAGCCATCTTTTCCACACCACGGTGGTGATAACCGATATCAGGTACACAGTCTTTCACTTCTTCACCGTCCAGCTGCAAAATGATACGGAAAGCACCGTGCGCAGATGGGTGGTTCGGACCTAAGTTCAAGAACATGAAGTCTTCGTCGTCATTACCGCGCTTCATACCCCAATCTTCGGGTACGAAACGAAGGTGTTCCTGTTCGTAATCCTGCTTCGCTTGGTTCTGCATATACGGTGTATATTCAGTCGCACGTGCAGAGTATTCTTTACGAAGAGGGTGACCTTCCCAATAGGTCGGCAACAAAATACGACGGAGCATTGGATGCCCTTCGAAATTGATCCCGAACATATCGTAAGCTTCACGTTCGTACCAGTTGGCATTTGGCCAAATGTTGGTTGCAGTTGGAAGATTTACATCATTTTCATTCAATGCAACTTTGATACGAATATCACTATTACGCTCAAGCGATAATAAATGATAGAACACAGTAAAGTCAGACGCAGGCAAACCGTCGCGGTGTGTACGTAAACGTTCATCTACCGCAGACAAGTCAAACAACATCACGTATGGACGTGACACTGTACGCAAGAACATTAAAACTTCTTGTACGCGCGCGCGCTCAACCCAGACCGTTGGAAAGTCTTCAAAAGTCGTTTGCACATAGAAGTTCTCGCCAAATTTGGTTTTGAGCTCTTCTACAATTGCAAATGCTGGGCGTGAATCAACTTGCGCTGACTCTGGCATAGCGTTTTCAGTTTCAGCCATTGGCTTGGCTTCCTATTTAATACAAATTCATTCAACCTAAACGACAACTACACCCAGACCGGGTGCATCAAAACAACTGTCGTTTAAATTATTTAATTTCATCCATAGAGCGTAAGTTTTTCACTGCAATACGTTCAGCATTCTTACGGTCACGTTCTGGCATCATCTTTGGCTTATACACTGGCTTAAGATCATCACCAATCACGGCAGAAAGTGGACGGCGCTCTAATTGAATTTGGTCTTGTAACAACATTAATGCTTGGATTAATGCCTCTGGGCGTGGGGGGCAACCTGGAATATAAACATCAACTGGGATGATTTTATCCACACCTTGTACAACTGAATAAATATCGTACATACCGCCAGAGTTTGCACATGCGCCCATTGAAATAACCCACTTCGGTTCCAACATTTGTTCATATAAACGTTGAATAACTGGAGCCATTTTGACGAAACATGTACCTGCAACAATCATCAAGTCAGCCTGACGAGGTGAAGCACGGATTACTTCGGCACCGAAACGCGACAAGTCATGCACGCCAGTTAAAGTCGTTGCATACTCTACGTAGCAGCAAGATGTACCAAAGTTAAACGGCCAAACTGAGTTCTTACGACCCCAGTTCACTGCTGTATGTGCCACGTCCTCTAAACGAGTCATGAACACATTTTTATTCACTTCTTCTTCAAGCGGATCCGTTACGATTTGACGCTCTTGAAGTGGATATTGATCAGCATCCGGATTCGCACGGGTTAATGTATATTTCATCCCGAGTTACTCCTTATCAGACGATTTAGCCGGTGACTTATCTTTCACACGACCAGATGATTGAGCTGGGATTTGACCTGTAGGGTCCATAACCAACTCTTCAATTGAATTAAAGCGAGTGATTTCTGCAAGATTCATATTTGGAGAACCAACTTTAGGTTTAATCCCTGCTGCTTTACGTTTGTCAGAAGGCGACCAGTTAAGCGCACCGGTAGACAACTCATAAACCAAACCAACGAGTAAAACTAAAATAAATACTGCTGCAGTGGTGAAACCCACCCAACCCACTTCACGAACCGATGTAGCCCATGCGTAAAGGTAAAGCGCCTCTAAGTCGAATACGACGAAGAAGATTGCAACCAAATAGAACTTTGCTGACAGGCGGATACGTGCGCCACCAGCACCAACCACACCTGATTCAAATTGCTCTTGCTTTGCACGGCCCCATGACTTACCCCCAAGGAGTAATGGGACAGTAAGCATAAAGACGCAAAGAAATGTAACGCCGATCACGAAGGCAATAATTGCCCATTCGTATGGAGTAATGGCACTCATGCGGGGATAACTCCTGGCAGGCCTAATTTATTAACAAAGAATGCATGTATTGGCCTTCAAATACACCAAACACAAAATTAATCCCGCCAATTGTACCCGATTGCTGACGTAAGTTGCTAGCTTATAGACCTTCGTCTTTAGGATGATTTCTCTTCGTTTTTTGAGATTTTTTCTATGAAAGCCCTTTTATTTCGAAACCAATCGCTTTATCTAATAAAACACTACTATTCTATTATTTTTCCAAATTTTGACATTCAAACAAAGCCTATAAACCATTTTTCAACCTCATTCCGATAACAATCACACAATCAGCAGTTTAAAAAACTAAGCTCAACAACCGCTGCATTTTGTTTATTTAAAAAGTACAAAAGTAGATTAAGTCACTCATATTTTTTGTATTTTTTTGCAAATCACTCCAATCAATTAATGCACTTGGCTTTTTCTTGTGCTATTGATATAGACAACCAACAACAAAGAATAAGGAGCACCACATGAGTCTGGAATTCACCCATAAACCTAACTATTTTTTATTCGCCCAGTTGCTTATTCGCCATGTTGAAACTTATGTTCGTAAACACCCTGATGCTAATAACGCCATCTTTGATTTACGCGACATTTATGAACTTTTTCGCCAAGACAAAGCTTCAGCCACCACCAACCTTGATGGCATTATGAATATTGTGGACGAATATAAAATTGAAACGATTAATGGTGATCAGAAGCTCATTAGCCGTTATGGCATAGATACGCAAAACAACTCATTATTGATTGACTTTAATGCAGATGCGCTTGAAAGCCTAAAACAAGGCAAACAGATTATTTCTCCCGATGCCAGCATCCAAGAATAAGTCAGCATAGAAAATAAAAAAGCACCGAAATTCGGTGCTTTTTTAATGCTTAGCTTTTTGAGTCTGTATTATCTTTAACACTATACTTCTTTTTAGACTTACTAAAGCGATGTGCTGGCCACGTCATAGTAAAACGTGCACCACCGAGACTTGGACTCTGATCCACTTTAACGCTACCACCAAACCAATAGGCAATTCGGCTCACAATCGACAAACCTAAACCATAGCCACCCGATGCTCTAGTCCGACTATCATCCAAACGTGCGAATGCTTCAAAAACACGCTCTCGCTCATCTTCTGGAATACCAGGCCCATCATCTTCAACACAAACATAGGCCATACCGCTGTCATTAATACCACCACTGACCAGCACCTGATGGTCGCCATAACGAACCGCATTACCAACCAAGTTCTGCACCACGCGGTGTAAATAACGACGTTCAGCTTCAACTTTTAAGGTTAAAGGAGGAGCATTTAAATGAATTTCTTTCTGGGTTTTTAAGGCTTCCGTCTCAACCACCACCTGATCTAAGACTTCAAACAATACAATGTTTTCAATATCGAGTGATGGTGTGCCCTGCTCCAACTTTGCGTAGGTCATGATTTCATCAATTAAGGTATTTAAAGCCTCAATGTCTTTATCAATCATATCGACTTGCTGAAGACGGTATTCATAATCATCTTCTTCAGCCAGCATTTCCATACCAAAACGAATCCGAGCAACGGGCGTACGAAGTTCATGCGATACCGCACGCATCAGTTCGCGCTGCGCCTCAATGAGTCGCTGAATATGGTCTGACATGCTGTTATAGCTATTTGCTAGACTGGCCATTTCATCCGTGCCGTCAACAGGCAAACGTAGGGTCATATCACCTGCTTTCATACGGTTTAAACCGTAATTGACCTCACGCAGCTTACGCTGCATCGGCACAAGCAAACCATACACCCCTAAACTCAGCACAAACAGGCTCAACAAGGTAATCCCTGCTGCGAGCTGAAACGGCATCCAGTTGAAAATAGGTACAGGACCCAATACCAAAACCTTGCTCGGTGAACTTGGTAAAGGTGGAGACACAATAGAAATGGTGGTGCCACGCACAGAGGCACTATCACGATATAAGATCACGCTATGATCTAAACGCAAACGACCAATCTGCTCCGACTCCAAAGCCAGATTTTGTACTTCTTCAATTTGTACAGGATAAGAGAAATGTTTCTGTACTTTTTCCAAGTACTCTTCTTCTTGGCCTGGGTAATACACCAGATAATCTAGGATAAAAATCGGGAGTGCTTTCATTTGCAGCTCACCAATTTTATCTACTTTAATATACAGTAAATGATTCGGATCATCTTTTAGACCAATGATCAGGTACGCCACTTGCGTTTGCGCATCATAACGCACAGCCGCTTTACGCTCACTGATCCGCTTTAACTCTGCACGACTCAAATCCACTTTATCGGCTGGGATCATATTAATCGGCAGTTCAAGCAAATCTGAAGCATCTGAAATCCAGTCTGCTTTTTGCTGTGCATTGGTCTGACGGGATACACCTTCACTAATAATAAAGGAAATCCCGTCCGTCAAAGACTCGCGATATTCTTGCACTCGCTGATAGTTAATAATTTGTACAAGCAAATATCCCATGAGGGCAACAATAGCGACCAGCACTACCAGCCCAGCATAGATACGCAAGAATATACTGTGTTTGAACACTAAAAATGTCCCGTTTTAACGAATCAAATAAACGGCTTAAAGACCATTGGTTTCTTTTACAAATAAGTAGCCTTTACTACGTACCGTTTTAATACGTTTTGGATTTTCAGGGTCATCACCAATTTTTGGACGGATACGCGAAATACGCACGTCAATTGAACGGTCTTGACCGTCATATTCGATACCACGTAAGCGTTCGAAAATGTCTTCACGAGAAAGAATGCGACCTGCATTTGAAGCCAATAACCACAATAAATCATATTCCGCGCTGGTAAAGTCAACCAACTCACCATTTAAAGTCACTGAACGACCACCGTTATCGATCACCAGATCATCAAATTCGATACGCTGTGCAACTTCATCTTCAGGTGCTTTGTCAGTACGACGTAATAAGGCACGAATACGTGCAAGTAAAACACGTGGCTGAACTGGTTTTGCTACATAGTCATCTGCACCCATTTCTAGACCAAGCACTTGATCCATATCTTCGGTACGTGCAGTCAACATCAAAATCGGTTGATGATAATGTGGACGAACTTCACGGCAAATGGTTAAACCATCTGCACCTGGAAGCATCACATCCAACACCACCATATCGGGTTGTTCTGCAATAATACGGCGAATGGCACGGTTACCATCGGGTTCTACCCCAACCTCAAGACCATTACGGATCAGGTACTCTTGAGTTAAGCGAGCTAGGCGCTCATCGTCTTCTACGATTAAAATTTTTGGTAACTTTTCTTCTTGGCTCATGGAGTGCCCCTTTATTTTGACGACTTAACGTATCCTTTAAAATCCAAGGGATACGCTCTGATATATTTTGCAATATACACACGTTTACATTGTAAACAAGATCTTGTTCACCAAACTGATACATCAAAGTAGCATTTTGTTATACATTTTTTCAGCCTCCAAATGAGCGCTTTCTCGCGTTTGCTGTATATCCAACCAAAGCAAAAGAAACGTTTCTTTACAAAATGGCGATTTTTCATACCAAGTCACTGTTTGAACAGTTTATAACTCACTCATTCGTCTGTTTTGAACTTATCCACAATGTTATCTATAAGTACTTAAACCTAGCTTTGTTATGCTATCGCCTTGTCTAATAAGGCTTAATACAAGAATCAAAAAAAAGGGATCTTTTTGAGATCTTTTCGAGACCAGATCGATCAAAATATTTAATAAAATGTCAATATTGATCTACCCTGAATTTTCCCGTATCTTGTGTTCAATTAATTTTTAAACCACTAGGTCTTGTGTTTAAACCTCAAACACTGTGGCATAAAAATTGCCCAGTTCAAACGGTCCATAGACATAAAAATAGATGACAAAATGGAGCTATGCTAGCATGAGCGTATCGAATTCAACCCCTGGTCAAATTCAGGTGATTAAACGCACTGGAGATGTTGCCAGCTTTGACGCAGAAAAAATCTCTGTTGCCATTGGTAAGGCATTTTTGGCTGTTGAAGGCCAACAAAGTGCTGACTCAAGCCGCATCCACGATCGTATTTCTCAACTTACCGAGATGGTATTAAATACGTTCAGTCGCCGCCTACCTTCTGGCGGTACAATTCACATCGAAGAAATCCAAGACCAAGTTGAACTTGCGCTGATGCGTACAGGTGAACAGAAAGTTGCTCGTGCGTATGTCATCTACCGCGATCAACGTGCTGATGCTCGTAAACAAGCAGGTGAAAACCATCACCCAACCTTACAAATCACTGACGCCAATGGTCAGCTTCAACCGCTTGACATGCGTAAGCTTGAAGCGACTGTAACAAAAGCGGCTGAAGGTTTAGAAGGCATTAATGTTCAAGCGATCATCGATGAAACCATCAAAAACCTTTACAACGGTGTAAAAGCATCTGACATCGCAACCACGATGATGATGGCAACACGTACACGTATCGAACAAGAACCAAACTATACCTACGTGACGGCTCGCCTACTTCGTGATGAATTGGTCGCAACAGGTTTAACTTTCCTTGGCTTGTCTGAAGACACAGCTGAAGGCGATGCTTTAGAAACTTTCCTGAAGAAAGGTATTGAGCTAGACCTACTTTCACCAGAACTTCTTAACTTTGACCTTGCGAAATTGGCCGCAGCGATTCAACCAGAGCGTTCAAACCAATTTACGTACTTAGGTCTACAAACATTATTTGATCGTTACTTCATCCACTCAGATGGCGTACGTTTCGAATTGCCACAATTATTCTTTATGCGTGTTTCGATGGGTCTTTCACTCAACGAAGCAAACCGTGAAGAACGTGCAATCGAGTTCTACAACCTCTTGTCTAGCTTCGATTACATGGCGTCTACACCTACCCTGTTTAACTCAGGTACGCTACGTCCACAGTTGTCTAGCTGTTATTTAACGACAATTGATGATGACCTATACGACATTTATGGCGCTATGCGTGATAACGCAATGCTGTCTAAATGGGCAGGTGGTTTAGGTAATGACTGGACGCCAGTTCGTGCCTTGAACTCATATATCAAAGGTACAAACGGTAAGTCACAAGGTGTAGTTCCATTCCTTAAAGTGGCGAACGATACTGCTGTTGCGGTAAACCAAGGTGGTAAGCGTAAAGGTGCTGTGTGTGCATACCTTGAAACTTGGCACTTGGACATCGAAGAATTCTTAGAGCTACGTAAAAACACCGGTGATGACCGTCGCCGTACGCATGACATGAACACCGCAAACTGGGTTCCTGACTTGTTTATGCAACGTGTCTTTGAAGATGCTGAATGGACACTGTTCACGCCATCTGAAACACCAGATCTACATGACTTGATGGGTGCAGAATTCGCTGAGCGTTATGCACACTATGAAGCCATTGCGAAAGAAACAAATATGTTGCACAAGAAAATCCGTGCAAAAGATTTGTGGCGCAAAATGCTGTCGATGTTGTTTGAAACAGGTCACCCGTGGATCACATTCAAAGACGTATGTAACTTACGTTCACCACAACAACACGTTGGCGTAGTTCACTCTTCTAACTTGTGTACAGAAATCACATTAAACACAAGCAAAGATGAAATTGCAGTATGTAACTTAGGTTCAATTAACCTTGTACAACACGTTCAAGGTGGTGTGTTAGACCGTGAAAAGCTTGCACGTACAGTAAAAACAGCGGTTCGTATGCTCGATAACGTGATCGACATTAACTACTATGCTGTGCCACAAGCGAAAAACTCGAACTTGAAACACCGCCCAGTGGGTATGGGTATCATGGGCTTCCAAGATGCGCTGTATGAAATGCAACTCGCTTATGGTTCTGATGCAGCAGTAGACTTTGCTGATGAATCGATGGAAGTGATCAGCTACTACGCAATTTCAACATCAAGTGATTTGGCTGTTGAACGTGGTACTTATGAGACATTCAAAGGTTCACTGTGGGATCAAGGTATCCTGCCAATTGACTCACTAGACCTTGTGGCTAAAACACGTCCTGAGCGTATGTTTGAAGTTGACCGCACTCAACGTTTGGACTGGGACACTTTACGTGCCAAAGTTCAAAAAGACGGTATGCGTAACTCAAACGTGATGGCCATTGCACCGACTGCAACCATTTCAAACATTTGTGGTGTGTCTCAGTCGATTGAGCCAACATTCCAAAACTTATATGTAAAATCGAACCTATCAGGTGAATTCACAGTGATCAACCCGTACCTAGTACGTGCGTTGAAAGACCGTGGTCTGTGGGACTCTGTGATGGTGAATGATCTGAAACACTTTGAAGGTTCAGTTCAGAAGATTTCACGTATTCCTGAAGAGCTTAAAGCAATCTTCGCGACGGCATTTGAAGTTGAGCCACGCTGGATTGTGGATGCTGCATCACGTCGTCAAAAATGGATCGATCAAGCGCAGTCTTTAAACCTTTACATCTCTGGTGCAAACGGTAAGAAACTTGATTTGACCTATAAAATGGCTTGGTTACGTGGTCTGAAAACAACGTATTACCTTCGAGCTTTAGGTGCAACTTCTGCTGAGAAATCGACCATTAACACTGGTGCATTGAATGCAGTAAAACCTGCAACTGTAACGGCAGCGCCTGTTGCAGCAGTTGCTCAGGAAGTTAAACCAGAAGTGGTTGCTGAAGATGAAGGCTTCGGTCAAGCAGCTCCAGTGCCAATGGCATGTTCAATTGACAATCCAGACTGTGAGGCTTGTCAGTAAGTTAACCAATTTAGGAATCAACCGAGATCTATCTCTTCATTGCGGTATTAGCAATGGTTGATTCTTATGAGTGGTTAGCATAAGAACTCATTCTTGCTACTTCGTAATGATTGATTCCTTTTAGGAGCGAACATGTCGAAGAAGTTAAAAGATTTTAAAAAGAAAGCTCGCATTGTACGTAAACAGATTCAAATCTTTTGCTATACATGCTTACTTCCTTGCTCAGCAGCTATATTTGTCTTCACAGATCAAACAAATGAGCAAAATATTGAAAACTTTAAGCCAACTACTCAAGTAGTTGCTTAATAAAAAATCCCCCCTTCTTCTAAAGAGGGGCTTCCAAAAATTCAATTGGATTTGAGGAGTCCCCCCTCTTTTTAAAGCGGGATTTAGGGTGATTAAAAAGTTAAAGACAACCTAGGAACTCACCATGCTCCATATGACACATAACTATATGTTAGGTCTTGCGACCTTGGTGATTTCCTTTGTGGTTTTGTTTTATATGCCCATTGCCTACTTTTGGGTAAAAGCAAACCAAAGCAAAAAGCGAAAGCAAAATAAGTCGTGAGAATCACGTTCTATGCACAGTTTTAGAACAATGATTGGCAAAACTTAATTTTGCTTTCACAAATTAAGCGTATAGTAAGACATCTCAGCACTGCTGGATGTCGATAAAAGATATAAAGCAACGTAGAGAGAATTGATATGTCTATCCTAAGTTGGGACGATTTCGAAGATGATTCGCAAAAACCGGCTGCACCTGAACACAAGTCTGCGCCCGTCGAACCGCAAAAAGCGGCTAATCCGCAGATGGTATCTGCTGCAGAGCAACCACAGAAGAATGTGGCAACTGCACAACCCGCTTCAACCCCTCGAAGCCGATCAACAAATCCAGCCGATCCGTTGGCAAGAGCATCTAACGCCTTAGAAAGTTTAGATGTTGCTCCAGGTCTAGAAGAACTAGAAATGGGTGCGCAACGTGTACAAGTTGACGACAAAGCGATGATTAACTGTCGTGCGGACTTAAACCAACTTGTACCGTTCAAATACGAATGGGCTTGGCAGAAATATCTAGATGGTTGTGCAAACCACTGGATGCCACAAGAAGTGAACATGAACCATGACATCGCGCTTTGGAAGTCTGAAAATGGCTTAACTGAAGATGAGCGTACCATTGTTATGCGTTCTTTGGGTTTCTTCTCGACTGCGGACTCATTGGTTGCTAATAATTTAGTTTTGGCGATTTATCGTCACATTACCAATCCTGAATGTCGCCAATACATTTTACGTCAAGCATTTGAAGAAGCGATTCATACACATGCTTACCAATACTGCATCGAATCTTTGGGTATGGATGAAGGCGAAGTCTTCAACATGTACCGCGAAGTTCCATCAGTTGCGCGTAAAGCGGCTTGGGGCTTGAAATATACGCAGTCTTTAAGTGATCCTACTTTCCAAACGGGTACACCTGAAAACGACCAAATTCTACTGCGTAACTTGATCGCATTCTATTGCGTACTTGAAGGGATCTTCTTCTACTGTGGTTTCAGCCAAATCTTGTCGATGGGCCGTCGTAATAAGATGAATGGTGTTGCTGAGCAATTCCAATACATCTTACGTGATGAGTCGATGCACTTGAACTTTGGTATCGATATGATTAACCAAATCAAGATCGAAAACCCAAGCTTGTGGACTGCTGAATTCCAAGAAGAAATCATTCAAATGATTCTTGAAGGTACGATGCTTGAAATCGAATATGCGCGTGACACTATGCCACGTGGTGTATTGGGTATGAATGCTGCGATGATGGAAGAATACTTGAAATTCATCTGTAATCGCCGTCTGGCTCAGTTAGGTTTACCTGAACAGTTTGCTGGTGTGAACAATCCATTCCAGTGGATGTCTGAAATGATGGACTTGCGTAAAGAGAAGAACTTCTTCGAAACGCGTGTGACAGATTATCAGACTGGCGGTGCGTTGAGCTGGTAAGGTAAAACACGCGTTGAACGACACATCAGTTGTCATAGAAAAAGGCTGCTATTTGCAGCCTTTTTCTATTAGAAACAAATTATGGTAACTCTTTGATCATACTTATTGAAAACAAATATTCTTGATGGTCATCACTAATTTCCAGAGTAGCGTACTTTTATACTTTCATTTTTTTACAATACAAACTAATGGTTTTATTCAAAATCACATATCACCAGCTGTCAATAAATCATGATGTTTCTCGCAATATATTTCATTATACCAAGTATAATGCATGTCATTATTAATGCTTACAAAGATCCATAAAGGTATATTGACCAATGATTTTGAGGCAAGTTTGTTATTTAAAAAAATGAATCTACTATCTTTCTTGGGCCACTCAGGCATTTCATTATAAGATCTAATAGAGTTTCCTAAATCTATTTCTTTTACTATGATTTCTTTTAGACATTCACAGATATATATTCTATTTAAATTAAATTTCATTAACTTATACTAACTCACACCTCACTTTGAACAAAAATAAGAAAGCATAATTTTTATTATTACGTTTTAAAACTCCAAACTCATGGAAATATCGCCTTGTTTGGGATCGTAAGTAAACTCGACTAAATTCCATTTGTGATTTTCTTTATTCAAAATAACTTTAGTAAGATGTTCTACATAGAAATTACTATGCTCTAATTTATATTTTTTCATGAATCTATTCAAAATCTTAGAGTTAAGAAAGTCTTTTTCAAAAAACTCTGTGGTTTGAAACAATATATAAATCATATTTTCTGTTTTCAGAAATACTTTCAAATCAACCATATCACTTAAATAAATTAGTTGATTATAAAAGTAGTGTTGTTTGCCATTTATTGATTCTTTTTTGAAAAAATTTAAAGCATGAATATTAGCCAAATCAATAGTTAAGTTATCAATTTTTAAATTTTTTTCATCCAATATAATTTGTAAATTCAATTTATTTTCCATATTTAATTATTTTACCTGTTGAAGTTAGATTTTTTATCTGAGTTTTCAATAAAATATTGAGTTCCTCCTCGACAGCTATAAAAAATTTCGACCTTTTTATGAGTTAATATTTCCTCTAAATCTTCTATCGATTTTGCGCTGTGATATCCATTACCATTAACCTTTCAATGAGTAAGCGGGGGAGATTGTTACGATAATGCCCCAATTGAAAGCTTCTGGGGAATACTTAAAAATGAGTTGATTCATCATTGTAACTATAAATCAAGAGAAGAAGCGAAAGCGGATATTATAAAATACATAGAGCTATTTTATAATCAGCAAAGAATCCAAAAAGGGTTAGATTTTAAAACACCGAATCAAATGGCAGAGGACTTTTACAAGTTAGCTGTATAGAATCTCCCAAGTGGAAGTCTCCTGTAATTTCAGCACACATCAGTAAACAGATGGTCTAAAGATAAGGTTGCTGTGCTTTGAGATTTCCCAGTTGAATCTGAGCCTGTATCATCAACACCTAAATGAATCCGGTAGGGTTTTGTTTGTTGCCTTCCCAGTTCTAAATCACTATAGCCAGGTTGATTACGTTGCTCTGAGGGTTTTATTTTAAAGTCTGCCTCAACAGTCGGCACACGTTTAAAGTTTTCTAAGCCTTGTTCAATATCCTGAATATTTAAAATATCCCCAGAGCAAACAGGCAAGGCATTAAATTTATGAGCACGCTTTGACGTCTCTTGAACAAATTGAATTTGATCTACCTTCCCAGCAATCACTTGTAGTTTAATCTCACCCGAGGCAATATTTTGTTGAGGGAGCAGCATTCGGGTAGTGACATAACCATGACTAATAATACTGTTTTGAATCAAATCTAAAGCTTGGTTTAAATCTTGTACGCCAATACATCGGCCAATGAGATTATGTTCAACTTGCGTGACGGGGCGCATAGTAAAAGTAAATTGACGCGCATCCTCCCCCATCAACACAAATTTTTTAATTTCAAACATACATCTTCACTGTTTGATTTTAGATATTGCAGTTATGTTTGGGTTTGAAGTTGTTTTTCTAATCCCGTTTGCACTACAGCTTCGGGCTGTAATTGCTTTTGTAATGCTTCATCACGTTGTTGCTGGCGCTGAACGGCATCTATTTATAAGTCTGGACGTAATTGTGGGTCAGCTGCATAAGCCGAACAACTTAATAAGCTTAACATAATGAATATTTGGTTTTTTTATTTTTTTAAATACATATTGAACATAGTGTAAGATAGTTTTATTGAATTACTACCAATNTAATCTCTTAATGATCTTCTTACTGATTCGTCATCAGCAAGCTAGGTCGGCTATACTACTCTCTTTCAAGAAGAAGTCAACTGGTTTTGTTAATTATTTTTAAACTTATTCAAGACTTTCAGATTCTACCGCTTGGGCTAAATCCTTGTTTCTCAACAAGTTTTAATCAACATCACCGCCGATGGATGTGCATTCTACAGCATTTCTAATCCCTTGCAACACCTTTTTCTATTATTTTATTTCAAGCGCATATTTTTTGGTCAAAAATGTGATTTTTGTCGATTATTAAAGCAATTTTAACCATCACTGTTTATTTTTCGTTAAAATAAGCTCACTTTCGCTGCCAAGCAAAATGAATAATGACAGCTTTTAAATACAAAATTTATTTAACTCTCTTGTCCTGCTTAATGATTTCCCAGGTGCAGGCACAACCACAACTAAATCTCCCCGCAACCACATTGACGATTTTGAGCTATGTACGTTGGAATACTCCCAATCCCATTTCTTTATGCATTTTAAATAACAACCAATTATCCAATCAGTTCATTCAAGCGAATCAGCAACTCAAAAGTGCATATCAAATTCAAGCGGTCAGTTTGTCTGAATTGAATAAGGTTATGTGCAATGCTGTTTTTTTCTCAACCTACACACCACGTGAAGAGCAAAATATTATAAATAACCTAAAAGATGCTCCTCTAACATTCAGCTCTAACAATACTGAATGTGAATTAGGCAGCGCATTTTGTTTATATCAAAACAAAACACGAACTTCCTTTAAGGTAAACTTTACCAGCCTGTCCCAGTCACAAGCGCGTGTTGACCCACGCGTTTTATTATTAGCAAAATCTACGGAGCCTTAAGTCAATGTTTCGTAAAAGCTCTAATACTTCCCTACAAAAAATTTTTAGTCAGTCTCAATTGCTGATTTTTGCTCTTACTCTTGGAATTTGTAGTTTTATTTTCGTGGTGATTTCCATCTACACCATGAATACCTATGCCAAACAAAGCCTTAATATTTTTAGCGCAACCTTAAGTGAGCAAATTCAACCTGCTGTCATTTTCAATGATCGTATTACGCTACAGCAAACACTGAACAATCATATTCAGCAATATCCAATTCGTGCTATTCAAGTCATCAACCTGCAAGGGAAACCACTGGCCGAAGCATACAAACCGACACCTGAATTTGCATGGATGGAAAATCTGTTTGATAAGGTCTTCTTTAAACACCCTGTGACACGCACCATCAAACATCAAAACAACCAGTACGGGACATTGATTATTTACGGTAGTGCCACTCAACTCATGAGCTTTTTCTTTCAGCTCTTGATTTGTCTCTCCGCTGGGATTTTTGTCATCCTGTTGATTATGTTGTGGTTGGTACATTCAACATATCAAAAACTAATGCACTCAATTCAACCCATGGTCAATACCGTTGAAAGCCTTAATCTTGATACTCAATATCAAGCACGTCTTCCATCATCGCCTATTTATGAATTTCGCGTCATCAGTGGTGCATTTAATAATTTATTAGATAAGGTGCAGCGCACCAATGAAAAACTACAAAGCGAAAACTCTCAGTTATCACATCAAGCATTGCATGATCAGTTAACCGAACTCCCGAATCGTCATTATTTTTACAATATTTTGTTCAATCAATTTGAGCACCCAGAGAAAAACCAGACAGCTCTTTTTTTTATCGATAACAATAACTTTAAAAACATTAATGATGTGTATGGGCACTTAGCAGGTGATGCAGTGCTCAAAGAAATGGCTCAACGCTTAAAAAAGAATGTCAGAAGCCACGATGTGGTAGCGCGCTTAGGTGGTGATGAGTTTGCAATTCTGCTCCGTAATATCAAACACTATGATCACCTAGAACTGATTTGTGAGCATTTAATCGAATGCAGTAAAGCACCGTTATCTTTTGATCAACATCAGATTCATTTTAGTTTCAGTATTGGCGTTGCTTTCTCAAAATGTGCAACAACACCTGAAGATTTGATTGCTGAAGCAGACAATGCCATGTATAAAGCCAAAAACTTAGCTCAAGGGTGGTATATCACACCTTGCCTAAATCCTGATCAGGAACCCTCATGTTAAAACATCTTTGTAAATTTATGCTTATCGCAGGTCTTATCACTGCTTTATCTGGCTGTCTCAGTTTAGGGCACCTCAACTATAAACAAGCGCGAATGCTGAAGAAACAAGGCTTTACCTTGACCGAAGAAGGCTGGACGCTGAGACTGCCTGAAAAATTATTGTTCGGCTTTGACCAATCAGATATTCAAGCCTCTCAAAAACCCGCACTCGAAGCACTTTCCAAACAATTGCAGCAGTATAATTTGAATAAAATTAAAGTGGTTGGACATACAGATAATATTGGTGACCCAAGCTATAATCAAACACTCTCGCAGAAACGTGCATCAACAGTTAGCCAGATTTTTATCGAAACTGGGTTTAAAACTCAAAATATTCAGAGCATGGGTCGCGGTGCGTCACAACCTCTGGTAGAAAATAGGAGCGAGGAAAATCGAGCGCTAAATCGTCGCGTGAATATTATTATTATTCCTTAAACGTCTCTGTTTTATGTTTTATCTTTAGCCTTCGTTACGAAGGCTTTTTATGTACTTTGCTAAATTTCAGGCATAAAAAAACCGCTTAACGCGGTATCTTTATCTCGACCATTTCAATAAATGGTCGGAGCAGTAGGATTCGAACCTACGACCCCCTGGTCCCAAACCAGGTGCACTACCAGGCTGTGCTATGCTCCGATTTCAACTTTTTAAAGTTGGGGTGAATGACGGGATTCGAACCCGCGACAACTGGAATCACAATCCAGGGCTCTACCAACTGAGCTACATCCACCATAACGTGTCGGTTCTTAATACCAAGCTACCCAATGGCGCGCCTGACAGGATTCGAACCTGTGACCATCCGCTTAGAAGGCGGATGCTCTATCCAACTGAGCTACAGGCGCATGACCAATAATACGAGGTATTATGGATAACCTTGCCTTGAAGAATTGGTCGGAGCAGTAGGATTCGAACCTACGACCCCCTGGTCCCAAACCAGGTGCACTACCAGGCTGTGCTATGCTCCGATTCATCTCAGCTTTTGTATCGAACATCTCGTTCGGTACGGTGTGCATTCTAGGCGTGACGCTTGATAACGTCAACACCTATATTTAAAAAAAATAAAAAAATCACGTCAAATGTATATTAATCAAGCGTTTCAGGCATTTTTTATACAAATTTTAACGTTTTAGCGATGCACTGAAATCCAACATGCGATCTAAAGGTAATTTCGCACGCTCAGCAAGTGCTGGGTCTACAAATATTTCCTGATCGCCACGCTGCAATACCTCTAAAATCCCATCCAGCTCATTCATTGCCATCCATGGACAATGTGCACAAGAACGACAGGTTGCACCCTCTCCGGCTGTTGGTGCTTCAACCAAAATTTTGTTGGGCACCGCTTGTTGCATTTTGTAGAAAATACCCCGATCAGTTGCCACAATCAGTCGTTCATTGGGTAAGGTTTGCGCAGCTTTAATCAGCTGTGAAGTACTTCCAACAGCATCAGCAACATCCACCACTGACTCAGGTGACTCAGGATGTACCAGCACCGCAGCATCAGGATAAAGCGCCTTCATTTGCGCAATGCCACGTGCACGGAATTCTTCATGCACAATACAAGCACCATCCCAAAGCAACATGTCTGCGCCTGTTTTCTTTTGGATATAACGGCCTAAATGCTGATCAGGTGCCCAAATAATCTTTTCACCTAAACTGTCTAGATGCTCAATAATTTCAACCGCACAACTTGAAGTCACCACCCAATCGGCACGGGCTTTAACGGCTGCTGAAGTGTTGGCATAGACCACTACTGTATGGTCTGGATGGGCATCACAAAACTGACTAAATTCTTCAACAGGGCAACCCAAATCTAAAGAACATGTAGCTTCTAAAGTGGGCATCAGAATGGTTTTATTCGGTGATAAAATTTTTGAGGTTTCCCCCATAAATTTAACGCCCGCCACCACCAAGGTCGATGCCGGATGATCACGACCAAAACGGGCCATTTCCAATGAATCGGATACACATCCGCCACTTAACTCGGCCAATTCCTGCACTTCAGGATCGCAATAGTAGTGCGCCACCAATACCGCATCGCGCTTTTTCAACTCGTCCAAGATTAAAGCAAATTTTTCTTGCTTCAGTTCTTCACTGAGCTTTGAGTCTTTGGTTTCACCCAAACGGTCCAAATGAGCCTGCACAATTGATTTTGCGTCATTGGCAATTAAATTGGTCGCATTGTTCATCATTCATTCATCCCTTCATGCTTGTCGGCAAGCAAGTCCCGCACTTAATTTATTGGCCAAATGGCTTCTCGGCTTTTGACCAATCATTCAAAAGTTCTTATGGTAAAAAAGCCTCCAAAGGAGGCTTTTTTTAAACTCGTTAAGATTAAGAGCGATAATCCGCATTAATCTTTACATAGTCATAAGATAAGTCACAGGTATACACTGTGTCTTTCGCTGCCCCGCGTCCTAGATCTACACGAATGGTCATTTCAGCTTGTGACATTACACGAGCACCTTCCGCTTCCGTGTAATCGGCAGCCGCGCCACCATCCTTACAGATTTGCACATCATCTAACCAAACTTGGATTTTTTCAACATCTAAATTTTTAACCTCAGCATAACCAATCGCAGCCAAGATACGTCCCCAGTTCGGATCTGACGCAAAAATCGCGGTTTTAACCAAAGGTGAATGCGCAATACTATAAGCAATATCACAGCATTCTTGCGTGTCATACCCACCTTCAACAGCAACCGTAATAAACTTGGTTGCTCCTTCACCATCACGCACAATTAGTTGTGCAAGACGTTTCATCATACGCGTGAGTACATCTAGCACTACGGTATAGCGTGCATCTTGGGCTGAGCTAATTTCAACACCACCCGCTTGACCCGTAGCCGCAAAGATACAGGAGTCATTGGTTGAAGTATCACCGTCAATGGTAATTCGGTTGAACGAAACATTAACCGTTTCGCTCAACAGTTGCTGAACCAACTCGCGACTGATAGGTGCATCGGTTGCAACATAGCCCAACATCGTTGCCATGTTGGGACGAATCATGCCTGCACCCTTAGAAATACCCGTCATGGTATACGTGACGCCATCCAATTCGAATTGCTCAGATGCGCCTTTCGGTGTGGTGTCAGTCGTCATAATCCCAGTAGCAGCATCACCCCAAGCATCAGCACGCAAACTATTTAATGCAGGCTGTAATCCATTTAACAAACGCTCCAACGGCAATTGTTCACCAATCACCCCTGTTGAAAACGGTAACACTTCCGTTGCTTGCACACCGGCAAGCTCAGCCAACTGTGCACAAGTACGCTCAGCATTCAGCATACCCGTTTTGCCTGTACCTGCATTGGCATTGCCAGTATTAATAATGAGGTAGCGCGGATTCGCCACTTGTAAGTGCGCTTTTGACACATGCACGGGCGCTGCACAGAATGCATTTTGAGTGAAAACACCCGCAACATTCGTTCCTTCAGCAAATTCGAAAATGACAAGATCACGTCGGTTCTGATAGCGCACATAAGCTTCAGCCGTTCCGATTCTTACCCCTTTCACCACGTGCATTTGTGGCATTGATACGTCACCTACTGGCATTTTAAACGTCCAATTCATTTGTTAGAAAAAACACAGCTTATTAGAATTTTCAGAAAAAATCGAGCAGAAGACTTTGTTTGCTTTAACTTTTCAATGCACACTCATTTTTGACATAAAAAAACCAATCCGAAGATTGGTTTTATGCAGTAGCATTTGATTAATTTGAAGCAAGCTGTGCTGAGCTAGACAAAAGCGCTTGTTTAGCATTTTCTTGACTTACAGGAGAAAGCGCTGGGTTTGAAGCCACAATACGGTTCACCGTTGCTGCATTTACAGGAGCAATAGCAGCCGTTTGCAGAACCACTGGACGTTGATTTGGATTAGCAAAGGTATAACGAATACCTGTACGCGGACTTTGTACTGTAATATTGCCATTGGCTTGTGCCGCAGGTGCTGTGGTTGCACCGCGCGCTTGTTGAACTTTAGCTGCGGTAGTGGTATCTGCAAATGCAAAAGTTGGAAGCGCTAAAGCTACAATCATGATTGGTTTTAATACTTTTTTCATTGTCTTTCCACTTTAGAGGTTTAGATGATGAGCAACTAAATAGCATTTAATGCCTAACACTGCAAATGCTATTCACATTATGCAACGCTTTAGCTGTAATCAGAATCGTATTTGGATTGATCTTAACGTCAATTTTTTAGTCATATCAATAAAAAGCAGAACCGAAGTTCTGCTTTTTCACTCGTTCACAGTTTATATTTTACCGTGACACTGTTTGTATTTTAAGCCTGAACCACATGGGCAAGGCGCGTTACGACTCGCAGGTGCCGCAAACTCTTCTACAGGCTCGTACTGTGCATCTACTTCTGCGAATTGGCTTTGATCATCGGCCAACAAACCATCAAAGTCTGCATGCGACAAGTTCAATTGCATCGCTTCAGCTTGAGCTTGCTTTTGAGCTTCCATTTCAGCCAGCTCTTCAGCCGTTGGCACATGTACGCGAGATAAATCAGTCACAACATCCGATTTAATAATCGCCAACATATTTACAAATAAGTTATATGCTTCTTTTTTGTATTCTTGCTCAGGATTTTTCTGTGCATAACCACGCAAGTGAATGCCTTGGCGTAAATAATCCATCGCAGCCAAGTGATCTTTCCAGTGACGATCCAGCGAGTTCAACATGAAGTGACGCTCCAGCATAACTGCTGTTTCATCACCCATTTGCTCACGGCGGGTACGGTAGCGCTGTACAACTTCATCAGTAATACGCTCAACTAAAGATTCTTCATCTAAACGACGGTCATCTTCCAACCATTGGTTGATTGGCAAATCAATTGCAAGGTCTTCACGTAACGCTTTTTCAAGCCCATCAATATCCCATTGATCATGAATTGACTCAGGTGGAATATAGTTAGAAATCACGCCTTGCATCACATCACGTTGCATCTCTTCGATATAATCTTGCAATGTGCTTTCAGCCAAAACTTCATCACGTTGTGAGTAAATAATTTTACGCTGTTCGTTGTTGACGTCATCGTATTTCAATAAGTTCTTACGAATATCGAAGTTACGTGCTTCAACTTTACGCTGCGCATTTTCAATCGAACGTGACACCATTTTATGCTCAATGGCTTCATCTTCTTGTAAGCCCATCGCACGCATCATGCCCACAACACGATCACCCGCAAAGATACGCATTAAGTCATCTTCAAGTGACAAGTAGAAACGTGACACACCAGGGTCACCCTGACGACCTGCACGACCACGAAGCTGGTTATCAATACGACGTGATTCGTGACGCTCAGAACCAATGATGTGTAAGCCACCAGAACTCAATACCATTTCATGGCTTTGTTCCCATTCAGCTTTTAAGCGCGCTTCATCTTCAGGGGTTGGGTTTTCAATTTTTGCCAGTAAAGCTTTCCAGTTACCACCGAGCAGAATGTCTGTACCACGACCTGCCATGTTGGTTGCAATAGTTACTGCACGCGGTGCACCCGCTTGCGCAATAATATCCGCTTCACGTTCGTGTTGTTTCGCATTTAACACTTCGTGCTGAATACCAGCATCACGTAATTTATCAGAAAGAATCTCAGAGGCTTCAATAGTTGCTGTACCAATCAAAATTGGTGCGACACCAGACTCATGCACACGTTGAATTTCTTGAATAATTGCGTTGTATTTACCATTACGATTTAAATAGATTAAATCGTTTTGGTCGAGACGAATCATTGGACGGTGCGTCGGAATGATGACCACGTCTAGACCATAAATTTCTTTCATTTCCGCAGCTTCAGTATCGGCAGTACCGGTCATACCCGAAAGCTTTTTGTATAGACGGAAATAGTTCTGGAAGGTCGTAGTTGCAAGCGTTTGGTTTTCAGGCTGGATTTCTAAGCCTTCTTTTGCCTCAACTGCTTGGTGTAAACCTTCAGACCAGCGACGACCTGGCATGGTACGCCCTGTGTTTTCATCGACAATAATCACTTCACCATCATTGATGATGTAATGCACATTACGTTGATACAAGTAATGCGCACGAATGGCAGCAGTAACATGATGAACTAGGTTTAGGTTGGTCGATGAATACAGGCTTTCACCTTCAGCCAACAAGCCCATTTCAATCAGTTCATTTTCAACCGTTTCGAAACCAATTTCTGTCATTTCAACAGAACGTTGTTTTTCATCAATCCAGAAATGACCGCCATCTGCGACTTTTTCTTCTTTCTGCGCATGTAGTTTGGGTGGAATGCTGTTGATTGCAGCATACAACTGTGAAGAATCATCACTTTGACCTGAAATAATCAAAGGCGTACGTGCTTCATCAATTAAGATCGAATCGACTTCATCGATGATGGCATAGATCAAACCACGTTGTTTTTTCTCAGCAAGCGAGAACACCATGTTGTCACGTAGATAGTCAAAGCCAAATTCGTTGTTAGTACCGTAGGTAATATCGGCACGATAGGCTTCAGCTTTCTCTGTTGGATCTTGCATGGAATAGATAATCCCGATGCTTAAACCCAAGAATTCAAAGAGCGGACGGTTTAACTCAGCATCACGCTGTGCCAAGTAGTCATTCACGGTAATGACATGAACACCTTGAGCACTAATCGCGTTTAAATAACATGCCAAGGTACCCATCAGGGTTTTACCTTCACCTGTACGCATCTCCGCAATTTTACCTTCGTGTAAGGTAATACCACCGATCAACTGTACATCATAATGACGCATGCCCATTACACGCTTAGCTGCTTCACGGCAGACGGCAAATGCTTCTGGGAGTAATTTATCGAGGCTTTCGCCCTTGTTATATCGTTGTTTAAATTCTTCAGTTTTTGCAGATAAGTCTGCATCGCCAAGAGCGGATATCGTCGGCTCGAGCGCATTAATCTTGTCTACGATTTTACGCATGCGTTTGAGTTCGCGCTCATTTTTGGTACCGAAGATTCCTCCGATCAGACTTGCCAACATGAATAGACTCTCTAAATCTTGCTTGTCAAATGAATATGTTTTCTTAGTCGTTATTATGGTGCTAGAAATTTGAAGTACAAGGGCTTTACACAAAACCATTTAAAAAATCTATTCATTGTTTCTAGCCCATCGAATCTAAGGCAAACTAATGTAACAAATTTTAAACAGCCGACATAGATATTTCATCCGAACTCATCAGGATTCAACGGTCCTTTTTAAAGTAGCGACTTTAATTGTTTGCAGTTATTTAAGGTTTTGCTTTCAAGCGCTTGATTTTGCCGCAGCGAAGCTTTCACCCCGTTGTTGGGTTGATTTGGATTCATGCTCTGTAGAAAACCCAAGAGTTGTTCATCATTGACCCGCATCGCGGTGAGAATCGGAACGAGCTGTACGCAGGTAATATTATAGACATTACTCGCATTCGTATTCTGACCTTGAGCCAACTCACGCTCGAGAGCCTGTGAAAGGGTCGCTTTACGCTGTTTGAGGCTTTTTTGAGATGCTAGATATTGATCTGTGATTTGTTGTGGTGTTTGATGGGAGGTACTCACTTGGGCTTATTTCAATTGCCCACCATTCTGCGCATGGGTTGAAGCGACCCCACACAAGAACGTCAGGGCGATACCTATTTTTCTCATTGTTCGAATGCTCAAGTTTTTTATACTTTGTGGAATTGCTTTAAAAAACAAATATAAATCAATCATAAAAATAATTATAGCTCATAATAAACCGATCGTATGCACGATCAATTCTATAGAGCGACCCACTTCAGAAGCAGAAATAATCTCGTTACCAAATATGCAAATAAGCGGTCTCTAGAGCAACCATGAAGGTCATCTTTGACATGCCCAAATACAGAACACCTATCCGACCAATTATGAATATTTTGTATAAACAAATAATAAAACACTATTTTTCATGCAAAAGAAATTGCGCCATAGTGATGTTCATTCCATAGACATAAAGATAATTTGAGGTTCAACATGAGTTTACGTTTAGGCGACATCGCACCCAATTTCCAACAAGCATCAAGTGCAGGCGAAATCGATTTTTATCAATTTTTAGGCGATAGCTGGGGAGTACTATTTTCACATCCTGCTGACTACACGCCAGTATGTACCACCGAGCTTGGCTTTACCGCAAAACTCAAAGATGAATTTGAAAAACGTGGGGTAAAAGCGATTGCTCTCTCAGTCGATGATGTCGAGTCACATCAGGGGTGGATCAAAGACATCAATGCAACCCAAAATACTACGGTGAACTTCCCGATCATTGCCGACCAAGACCGTAAAGTGTCTGAGCTATATGGTTTTATCCATCCAAATGCCAGTGAAACATTGACTGTCCGATCTTTAGTGATTATCGACCCAAACAAAAAAGTCCGTTTGATTATCACTTATCCTGCATCAACTGGTCGTAATTTCCATGAAATCTTACGCGTGATTGACTCACTGCAGCTGACAGATCATCACAAAGTTGCAACTCCTGCGAACTGGCAACAAGGTGAAGATGTGGTGATTGTGCCATCACTCAAAGATGAAGCTGAAATCGCACAGCGCTTTCCGAAAGGCTATAAGGCTGTCACCCCGTATTTGCGCCTGACTCCACAGCCTGAGCAAGGATAAAATACTCTGCCCTTGTAGCAGACAAGCGAAGCCCGAAGTTTTGACCGAACAGCCCCATTGAAAACAAAAATGGGGCACTGAACTCCAAGCAATCCAAAGAGGAACCTAAACAATAAAAATACGTTCTGAGTCACCTTGTATGATCGTTTCAAACTCCAATGACGAGCCGAGTTTGATCTTTTGAAAGCCTGTCAATCGACAGGCTTTTTTCCGCCTAAAGTAGGTACACATGACTCTTTAACAAAATCAAACTGTTAAAACTCAAATCTTCCGCTATAACAGTCAAAACAATACGATAAAAACGACTTTATGATTTATAACATTCACCATTTACATTGCGGCACCATGTGTCCAGTGTGTGCCCCACTCTTTGGTCAAAAAGGTTTTCAAGCTAAGGTAGTGTGCCATTGTCTTTTGGTTGAAACAGATCAAGGGCTGGTGCTGATTGATACGGGCTTAGGCATACAAGACTATCTACACATCAAGCAGCGTTTGGGGCAGCTGGTGGCTCGGATTGGAAAAATTGAACAGAATTTAGAATTAACCGCAATTGCACAAATCCAAAAACTTGGGTTTAGCCCAAAAGATGTCAAACACATTTTGGTTTCACATCTGGATTTTGACCATGCGGGTGGTATTTCCGACTTTCCCAATGCAACGGTACATATCCTGTCTAACGAATATAATGCTGCACAAAACCTGAAGTCATTTAAAAATAAAGCCCGTTATAAAACACAACAATTTCAGCAGCATCGCCATTGGCACTTTATTGAGCCGATCCACGATGACGCATGGTTTAATTTGACTCAAGTGCAAGGGTTTGACTTATTTCATGATGAGATTCTTTTGATTCCGCTGTTTGGGCATACTGAAGGTCACTGTGGCATTGCCATTAAAACCCAACAAGGTTGGAAACTCTTCTGCGGGGATGCCTACTACTCCCACCTAGAGCTTAACCCTCAAAATAAACTTCGCAGCTTAAATGCTTTGGAAGTATTTTTTGCCGAAGATAATTCACAGCGCTTAAGCAACCTGCATAAGATTCAACACTTGGCACAGTCTGAACCAAGTATCGAAATCTTTTGTGCGCATGACCCTGTTGAACTCTCATACCATCAGAGCCTGATCCTATGACCAAATATCTAGTTATTCTTTCTCTGTGTATCAGTATTTCTGGCTGTATGACTACGCCTGCGCTGCTAGATACAGAGCGTCCACAACACTGGGGGCAGTCGATCCAACCTGCACATAACTTCTATCAAATCAGTGAAACCGTTTTTCGTAGTGAGCAACCCGATCAAGATTTAATTCAGAGTTTAAAAGCACAGAAAATTGATGTGATTATTAACTTACGCTCGCGCAATCAAGACCTGAAAAAACTGTCCAACCAAGGGTTTAAACTGGTGCATATCCCAATTCATACATGGGCGATTGACCGAGACGATTTATTAAAGGTCATGCAGCAAATTCAACATGCAGAGCAAAACCAGCAAAAAGTTTTACTGCATTGCTACCATGGTTCAGACCGTACAGGTGCCAGTGTGGCCATGTATCGCATTATTTTTCAAAACTGGTCTACCACTGATGCCTTGGCTGAGATGAAACATGGCGGTTATGGTTTTCATCCGATTTGGCAAAATATTGAGCCTTTATTTAGCCCCGAAAATATAAAATGGATTCAACAGCAACTGTTGAATCCATTTTAGTGAAGGCAATTGGGTTAACCCCGATCTTAACGTTTGTCGAGTGGCACCCAGTCAATCACCCATGCGGACTTCATACCGAGGCTCGCATCTGAAGTGATCTTTTTGCGGGCTGCATCGGCAGTATCACGGTCTTTAGATGGCCCCACCATAATTCGTACGCCTTTAGAGGTTGGACTTTTAGTGACCTTATAGCCCTTGGCACGAAGCTTAGCAGCCAGTGCATCCGCATTGGCTTCATTGGCAGCCAATGCCACCTGTACCATCCATTGCTTATCGCCATGTTCAAGCAAATCACGCGCTTTCTCAGCTTCCGCCTTTTTCTTGGCTTCATCAGCTTTTCGCTTTTCATCTGCCTTACGTTTGTCTTCCGCTTTTTTATCAGCATCTGCTTTACGTTCAGCTTCTTTTTTCGCTTCAGCCTTACGCTCATCTTCTGCTTTACGTTTAGCCTCTGCTTCTCGCTTAGCTTTATCTTCAAGTGCTTGCTTTTCTGCTAAGGCTTTTTGCTCAGCCAGTTTTTTTGCAGCCGCTGCTTTTTCAGCTTCAGTACGCGCTTGCAGCTTTTGCTGTTCCAACTTCTTCAGCTCAGCGGCTTTATCCGCAGCAATTCGCTGTTGCTTGGCTTTTTCATCTTCAACCAATTCTGGTGGAATGTTGTCCGAGCTTTGCTGTGCAGCATTACGGTGCGCATTCAACGCAGCATATTCTTCCGCTGCTTTACGTGCAGCATCTGCTTCGGCTTGCTGTTGCATTGCTAAAAATTCGGCCGCACGAGCTTCTTGTTCAGCAACCGATTTTTCACGTGCTACACGTTGTTGTTCCAGTAACCGCTTTTCTGTTTCAACATCAACCGTTAACGGCTGAAGTTGAAACAACTCACCTTCGGCATTGCGTTGCACATTTTGTGTGACTAGCTCTGGTGTTTTAATATTATTTTGATGTATTTCTTCTTTGCCTTTAAGCAGTAATGCCGCCAAAAGGACACCACCACCTAATAAAACAACGCCACCCATCCAACGTTGTTTGCTATTCATTGACATTCTTCCAAATACTCCCATACCGCTTCTAAGGTATGAAATGAACCACATACCAAAATCAGCTGATTATTCTTTGTTTCGTCGAGCGCTGATTTAAAAGCCAATTTCACACTGTCAAAGTGCTGCACATATTGCCCTTGCAGCGCTTGATCCAATTGTTCAATTGGAGCTGCACGCGGGACAGTTAATGCCGCAATTTTCCACATTTGTATGGAATCTTTCAATAACTCTGTGACAGATTTCACATCTTTATCTGCCAACATCGAGAAAACACTGACTACTTCAGTGTACTGTTTATTGTATTTTAGGAAATTTCGCAATTGATTTAATAAAAAAGCAACACCATGCGGGTTATGC
Source organism: Acinetobacter sp. 8I-beige (assembly GCF_902505955.1). Taxonomy (NCBI): domain Bacteria; kingdom Pseudomonadati; phylum Pseudomonadota; class Gammaproteobacteria; order Moraxellales; family Moraxellaceae; genus Acinetobacter; species Acinetobacter sp. 8I-beige. Next base: position 908,469 of record NZ_LR732792.1, read on the forward strand.
CCTGCATCAAAAATTACGGTTTTATTGTGTATTTGGCGAATTTCAAAACGACCTTGCAGTTGTGCGTTTTGAATTCCTTCAGAAATAGCCGCTTGAGTAACCGTTAAACCACTCAATAAAACAGCAGCAACAGCTGTTGAAATATTCTCAACCGCCAATGTGCCGAGGGGTAATTTTAATGTTGTACCTGAGGATGCAAACATCCACGACTCATCATTTTCACTACGTTGATAAAAATAGTCACGATTCACTGCATAAAGCTTTGCAGCACAAGCATCCGCCTTATCGATAATCGCCTGAGGGATTTGTTGTAAGCCGCCAAACACCACAGGAATATTTGGACGGATGATGCCTGCCTTTTCAAAGGCAATCTTTTCAATGGTATCGCCCAGCCAGTCAGTATGGTCCAAACCAATATTAGTAATCACCGCAACATCGGGTTCAATCACGTTAACCACATCTAAACGACCGCCTAGACCGACTTCAAGGACCCAAACATCACATGATTGGTCTTTAAAAATGACAAAAGCCGCGAGTGTGGTCGCCTCAAAGAACGAGAGGCTTAAATCACAATCACGGCGCGCTTGATCCACTTGTACAAAAGCATCGACCAAGCTTTGGTTATCGACCTCTACACCACGCAATTTAACCCGTTCATTAAAACGGTAAATATGTGGTGACTGATACAGTCCCACCTTATAGCCTTGCGCATTTAAAATAGCAGCCAGTGTGGTGGTGGTCGAACCTTTTCCATTGGTTCCCGCTACAGTTAAAACTTTAGCATCGGGACGCGTCACCCCGAGCTTTTCAGCTACAGGAATGACCCGTTCCAATCCTAAATCAATCCCCGTAACGTGAACATGGCCCCAATAATCGAGCCATGTTTCTAAAGAGTCTGTTGCAAGTGGTGCTGTGTTCAAGACAAATTCATCAGTTTCGCGACAATACGATAAACTGTATCACGTAATGCGTGACGGTGAACAATTTGATCGATTACACCATGATCAAGCAAGTATTCCGCACGTTGGAACGGCTCTTCTAGCTTTTCACGTACAGTTTGTTCGATCACGCGTTTACCAGCGAAACCAATCATCGCTTTCGGTTCAGCAATATGTACATCACCGAGCATCGCTAGAGATGCGGTTACACCACCATAAACAGGATGCGTCAACACCACTAAGTATGGTAGGCCAGCATCTTTCATTTTTTGAATGGCCGCTGAAGTACGCGCCATTTGCATCAAAGACAACATACCTTCTTGCATACGCGCACCGCCTGAAGCAGCAAAGCAAATCAGAGGTTGCTTGTCCGCAATGGCTTTTTCAGCCGCTTGCACAAAACGGTCACCAACAACTGTACCCATTGAGCCACCCATGAAGTCAAATTCAAAGGCACAGGCAACCAAAGGAATACCTTTAAGTAAACCTTGCATCACCACCAAGGCTTCAGTTTCACCTGTTTTGGTCTGTGCTTCACTCATACGCGCTGGATATGGCTTTGAGTCGACAAATTTCAACGGATCTTTGGCTTTAAATTCTTGTCCCAACTCTGTTTGCACTTGGTCAAAGAACCAATTCAAACGATCACGGGCTTTCATACGCAAATGTTCATCACACTGAGGGCAAACATACGCGTTAAATGACATTGCAGTACGTGTAACAAGTGCATGGCACTCAGGGCATTCAATCGTTGGTTCTGTAAACGTCGCCTTGAGTGAGGTTTGCTCATCAGGTACTTGAATACCGGGTACACCACGTTCAGTCCATGGCGTCGATGGGCTTAGGATTTTCCCTGATTTAACATCTTGACTCATACTAACTCATCGAGCGCTGCTCGAAGCTCCTTGACTTTATTAACCGTTTCAACCACGGCTTGTTCTGGTGCTAAGTTTGCAAATTGCTTAACAAAAGCACTACCAACAATCACAGCATCAGCCACTCCGCCCATTGCTTTGGCAGATGTCGCATCACTGATCCCAAAACCAACACCGACAGGAATATCTGTTTCTGCTTTAATTTTCGCAATTCGGTTTGCAGCTTCAGCAACGTCTAAAGTTGCTGCACCTGTGACCCCTTTTAAAGACACGTAATAGATGAAACCACTCGCCTGTTTCACTACATGTTTAATGCGTTCGTCCGTTGAGGTTGGCGCTAGTAAAAAGATTTGATCCATATCAAATTGCTTCAATACAACATCAAGCTCTGCTGCTTCTTCTGGTGGTAAGTCCACCAGTAGAATGCCATCGACACCACATGCATGCGCAGTCGATACAAACTTTTCATAACCAATGACTTCAACAGGATTCAGATAACCCATTAATACGACTGGGGTCTCTTGATCCTTTTGACGGAACTCTTTGACCATATTCAAAGCATCTAAGGTATTGGTGCCACCTGCCAATGCGCGTTCTGCAGCAAGGGCAATCACAGGACCATCTGCCATAGGGTCTGAAAATGGAAGACCGAGTTCAATCACATCTACACCCGCCTCGACCATCTGATGTAACAAAGGAACTGTTACCTGAGGATGAGGGTCACCAGCCATAACATAAGAAACCAAAGCTTTACGCTGTTGAGATTTAAGCTGTCCAAAACGAGTGGCTAAACGTGACATAGGGTTGTGCTTTCCTTAACTTGTTTAAAATTAAAACTACTGAGGAGTTGGCTTTGTAAAAATACAAGACGCTGCATTGTAACGCTATTTTTTACTCATTGAATAGAGCACATCGCGTTCGCGTTCCAATTCATTTTTCGTCAAATATTTTCAGAACAACCGTAAAGCACCATTTACTGATATTTCGGTTTTTTTCTCAATGATCAAAGATGCCTAATTTTAGGAAATACCAAAATGTCTAAGTTTTAGATAAACTTATTTTTATTTGCAAAAAAATGATAAAAATAGGCAGTTTAGCTTTTACATTTAAAGTTTTATGAAATAGCAAAACCTGCATTATACTACGCACATTCTTTCATTTCCCTATCTCCTATGACCACCGATAACTCAGGTTTAGTGCAAGCACGTGCGCTTGCGCTGTTACCGCTTATTGTTTTTTTAGCCATTTTCTTAGGCAGTGGTATTTACCATTCTGTGATTGGAACTGAGTTTGCGTTCTATCAAATGAAAGCGCCTGTTGCGGCCATTCCTGCCATTATTTTGGCGGTGTTGATTTATCGCGGTGAGCTGAATCAAGGCATCGAAACCTTTCTGCGCGGTGCAAGTCACCCGAACCTTATCTTGATGTTTATGGTGTTCATGCTGGCAGGCGCTTTTGCCAGTACTACCAGTGCCATTGGCAGTGTAGATGCCACAGTGCAAATGGGCTTGTCTGCGATTCCACCAGCCTTTGTGCTGCCCATGCTATTTATTATTTCAGCATTCATTGCAACGGCAATGGGCACCTCGATGGGCACCATTGCGGCCTGCGCACCGATTGCCTTTGGTTTCTCTCAAGCCACTGATATTGCTGCGGTCTATGCCATAGGCGCGGTCGTGGGCGGTGCGATGTTTGGTGATAACCTGTCGATGATTTCGGATACCACCATTGCAGCCACCACCAGTCAAAAAGTTCAACTTCGAGACAAGTTTCGCGTCAATGTCTGGATTGCAGTACCAGCAGCTTTAATCACAATCGCGATTTATGTCTTTAGCATCCATCAAACCGAAACCATTCAATCCAAAGACTTTAATCCTTGGCTGGTGTTGCCCTATGTCGTGGTGTTTTTCCTCGCCTTCAGTCGTTTACACGTGCTTGCGGTACTTACAGTCGGTGTAGTGCTCTCTGGGGTGATGGGACTGATTGCACAGCCAGAATTTACCGTCATTCAACTCAACACAGCCATCTATGATGGTTTTGTCGGAATGTTTGAAGTCGCGTTACTGTCGATGTTCTTGGGCGGTCTTTCGACCATTATGCAAAAAGAAGGTGGACTCGACTGGCTTATTCAACGCATTTACAGCCTCACCCGTTTATTTAAAGTTGGTCGTGAGCGCGCAGGTGAAATCGGATTGAGCTTTTTAGTAGTTTTCTCTAACATTTTTGTGGCCAACAACACTGTAGCGATTATTTTATCGGGCGATATGGCGCGTGAAGTCGCTAAAGAATATGGCGTAGACCCCAAACGTGCAGCCGCTTTGCTCGACATCTTTTCATGTGTTGTACAAGGGCTTATTCCCTATGGAGCACAGCTTCTATTGGCCTGCTCAATTGCAAAGCTTTCGCCAGTTGAACTCATCGGCAGCATTTACTACTGTTGGATACTGGCGATCTTTGCCATCCTTGCGATTGCATTCCGTTTTCCACGACTGAAATCAGCCTGATCATTACATACATTTCAGCGCCTGTACAAAGGCGCTTTTTTTATGCCTGCTGTTATTTCAGTTGTCGTTTCAACTGCAATAAGGTCTGTCCACTGTGCTGTTTATAGGCACGCGCTAAAGCAGACTGTCCCGAATAGCCGAGTTGTAAAGCGATTTCAGTCAAACTCAAACCTTGTTGTAATAAATATTCACATCGTTTCATGCGCTCTGACTCAAGTATTCTCTTAAATGAACTATCCCAGTCTTGCAACTGGCGTTGTAAGGTCCGCGTTGACAGGTGTAATTCATTGGCAATCTGTTCAATTTTAGGAGCTTCCGCATGTGCTTTAAGATAATCAGCCACGGCGCTATGAATCTGTTGTAATACGCCCTCATAACGAGGCTTGAGGGCAATTGCTACCTCTGCTTGTTTCAGTAATAGCTGCGTTAAAGAAGGATCCGCAAAGCCCGATTTTAAAGTCAAACTGTCCGCACTCATCACATAGGCATAGCAGGCTTGATTAAAGCTCACTTCACAGCCATAAAATTTTTGATAATGATACTGTGTCATCTGGGCTGGATGCGCCATTTGGATTTTTAAGAATTGTAATTGATCGGGAAAAATTTTCTTGGCCAAATGCACAATGGATGCCATGGTCATTTCATTCAGTGAAGCATATTTATCATTGAGAAAAGGCCAAGTCAGCCAAATTTCATTGCCCCTTTGCTGCATCTGCATGGGACTCACTTCTGCACCATCAATCACCAAACGACTAAAACGCATCACATAACTCAGTGCTTCAGCCACGCTATTACTGCGTGTGGCCATATAGCCCAAAACACCAAAATGCTCAGGTTGAATAAATTTTGCCATCTCCATAATCAACTGAGGGCAATCCAGCTGCTCTCGCGTCAGTTGTAAAATCGTTTGAAAGAATGAAAATGGCGATTGGGTATCGATTGGCAGTTGTAATATATGCTCCAGTTCATACTGATATTGCGCTAAAAAACCGAGTTGATGAAAATCAATTCCTTGCTCTATGAGATACATGTTCCAGAGCTGAAAATAACCATTGGGGATTTGTAATTCTTGCATGACGGCCAACCCGCTATTTGACATGCGATATTTTCACATTGGCGTAAAATGTATAAAAAATGGCAATATCTGTCAAAACAAACTGCATTTTCTCCGACATACTGCAATCATCCAAGGCAAATGAAGTAAAACAAAATGAATGCCATTGTTACAGCCCCTATTGAACCGATTGTGCGAACCCAACTCAATTTTAAGCTCGATGAAGTGCCACGTTTTTGGTTTGGCGGCGACCCATTCCGGACGCGCATGTTCGATGCACTCAGCCTCACTTTCCCCGATGGAGAACGCTATTTTATTCAAAGCGTGCGTTTGTTTAGGGACCAAATTACAGACTCAAGCTTAGCGGCTCGTGTCAGTGATTTTATTAAACAGGAAGCACAGCATGGCATTGCCCATGACAAAATGAATCAGGTCATGCGAGAACAAGGCATGCCTGTCGATCAGTTTATTCAGCGTTTAAATAAAATCTTTAAGTTCGAATTAAACAAACGCTCACCTCAATACAACATTGCCATGACTGCTGCGGCAGAACATTTAACAGCACTGATGGCCGAAACTTTTTATAGCCATAAAGCCACGTTGGCTGAGGCTCACCCTTATGTGCGTGCTTTATTTGCATGGCATGCCATTGAAGAAATGGAACACCGCGATGTGGCGTTTGATGTGATGAAACAAGTCGGACATGTACCCGAAACAACGCGTCTATTTGCATTGGCCTTTACCACGGTGATGATGTTTGGTTTCACTACCTATCGTGCAGATGTCATGCTCAAACATGATGGCTTTAACCGTATTCAGCGCTTGCAAATGATGCGTAAAGGGCTGCCTTGGTTCTTTGGTAAAAAAGGGATACTGTCCCGCATGCGTGGTCAATATCTCGATTGGTTTAAGAAAGACTTTCATCCCAATCAACATCCTGTGATTGCACAGTACGATGTTTGGATCGATACCCTCGCAGAAAGTCATGACCCGATTTTAGCAGGTGAAGCTTTTTGGCAAGCAGGGAAATAATTCAGTAAGCACAACAAATATACACTTTGGATGAGTTTAGGTATCATACGCCATCTTAAAACATGGGCATATGAAGTTGAATTTGTATGTCCGATTACATCCGAAGTTAAAAATGTCGTTTAAATTCAAACTCCGCGTTCTTGGTTATCTGATCATGGTCAATGCAGTGATCTCGATGCTCATTGCTTGCAGATATTTCCTGTATTTATCTGAGTTTCCAACAGATTTATTGGGATTCAGTTTCTTATTTACTGGAACATTCTCGCACATGACTGTGCTTGCTTCATTGATTGGCTTGATCTTGATTCCGAGCTTATTTCTACCCAATACGCTACGTCATATTACGCAAGCAAGTATTGCTAGCTTGGCACTCATTGCACTGATCATAGATACCTTTGTTTATGCACAGTACCGTTTCCATATCAATACCGTCATGCTGGAACTGGTGATGTCAGGTCAGGTTGTGAGTTTCTCAATCTCAACATGGCTGATGGTCATTGCTGCGATTGCCTGTATTTTTGCAGCACAATTTTACTTGATCCGATTCTTAGAGAAAAAATTACCCACTTTTTCATGGAGCATTGGTAAAAAGTTTACAGACTTAGTGTTTGTCGCTTTACTTTTAAGTAATGGTATTCACGTTTGGGCTGCAGCACATGTGTATCAACCTGTAACCATGACACAACGCTATTTACCGATGTTTTATCCGATGACCTCGAATAAAACCATGAAAAAGTACGGCTGGATTGATGAAGAAGCCTTAGAAAAACAAAAGGCTATGTCTTTAGAACGTAAAAGTGACCTGAATTATCCGCTGACGCCGATTGTTGGAGAAGCTCCAAAGCAACCCACCAATATTATGTTTATCGTGATTGATTCTTGGCGTGCAGACACATTTAATGCAGACAACTCACCAAACTTGTGGAATTATGCGCAGAACGGAAAGATTTTTAATCAACACTATTCAACAGGAAATGCCACACGCACAGGTATTTTTGGGATGTTCTATGGTATTCCTGGTACTTACTGGCATGGCATGATTGTGAACCGCCAAAGTCCAGTATTTATTGACCGTTTGCAAGCACTGAATTATCAACTGGGTTTATTTGCTGCTGCCAAATTAACCAACCCTGAATTCCATGAAACCGCGTTTTCAAAAGTGCCAAATTTACGTATTGGTTCTTCTGGCAAAGTGGCGGGGGGGATAGATGAAGAATTAACGCAAGATTGGTTAAAGTGGTATGAAAAAAGAGATCGAAACAAACCGACCTTTTCATTTTTATTTTACGACTCCCCACACGGATACAGCTTCCCTAAAGACTATCCACACCAGTACAAACCTATGCTGGATGAGGTTAATTATCTCAAGTTAAGTAATGATTCCGATCGTTCATTAATGATGAATCGTTATAAAACTAGTGTGCATTACGTCGACAGCATTGTGAAACAGGTTTTAGATAAACTCAAAGAAACAGGTGATGCAGAAAACACGTTGGTCATCATTACTGGCGACCATGGGCAAGAAGTGAATGATAATCTTCAAAACTTTTGGGGACATAATGGTAACTTTACCGACCCTCAAGTCAAAGTTCCCTTTGCAATCATTGGTCCGAAGATTCAAGCTGATAAACTATGGAATAACCAAGTTTTAACCAGCCATCAAGATATTGTTCCAACTCTCATGAAGAACTATTTAGGTGTAACCACAAAAATTCACGACTATTCAGTGGGTGAAGATTTGTTGGGAGCACAAATTCAACGTGATTGGATCTTAGCATCTAGCTATAGTAAGTATGGCATCGTCACACCTAAAAACATCTTAGAAGTGGGGGCTCTTGGTCAGTTCGAAATCTTAGATAAAAAGAATCAGCCAATGTCAGATCAAGAACCAAACTATGCTCATGTTCAAGCAGCATTGGAGCAAATTAGTCGTTTTAATAAATAAAGGCAAAAGAAAAACCGGCATGAAGCCGGTTTATTTATCACAGGTCTTTTTACCACTTTGCATAGTGCTGTTCGAGCAGTCCATATTCATTCAGCAATACAACCTCTTGATCACCCTGTTGAATCGTACCGCTAATCTTGGCTTGCCACTGACTAAACTGACTGCCCACGAGACGCAAGTTTAGATTTTCAAAACGGCGCCAACCTGTAGTCACGGTTAAATTTAAACATTCATCTAACGAGCGAATGCTCCAACGTCCTTCTTCTTCCATTTGGAACAGAACATCACTCACGGTATAGAGCTTTCCATTCATCCACAGACAGTTTTCATTGCCAAAACTTTCATTCACACCAGAGGCTAAGTTCAGACCAATACGCTTACCCTGTGCATCCCAAAAACTACAAGAGAGCCAAAACCAAGCTGTTTCCGGTCGGAGGAAACCACAGGTATCATCTAGCGCAGCTAAGGTCCGCTCATTAAACTGAATGATCTGCCCTGCTTTGTTGGTAAAAAAACCCTCACACGCTAAGGTGGTCAATTTTTGGGTATAAGTCCAACCATTAATCCCTGTTGGACTGCACATACTCAATGGATCAGTACCTGCGCAGAAAATTCGGGCACTCAGCTTAATCTCACCATACTTGGTGACTTGAACATAGCGCACCCCATTGGCATGCTGAATTTCAATTTGAAACGGTGAATTTGCAAACACACTCTGGTTATACAAAGGCTGTTCATCTAAAACGGTTTTACGCGCCAGAAAATTCACGGCGTTCCATTCAAGTACTTCATTTTTAAAATGATCGTAAATATAAACGAAACCATGCCCAGCCCAAGCAATATCAGCAATCGCTAAGCCAATAGTGTAATGCTCATGTTGAATGCTACAAAACTTAAATTTCTTATATTTCAGCTTTTTCCGCCATCCCGTGAGTACTTCACCATATGGGGTTTTATACTGATACTTATTTAAATCAATGGTTTTTGGAAGTTCGCTAAACCGACCATAATGTGGTTGTCCGTTGGACTGTATCAAATCCATTGATGCTTTATCCTTAAGCAAAAGTTAATTAATATCCCTAAGCATATTATGCCTATAATTTTAAAGGTGAAAAGTATTTAGTTTGTTTTTTCATCAAATTATTCACTAAACCTGCTTTTCGTTTTAATACATCACTTAAAAAAATTAGGAATAATCCAACCTAATTTAACATGAGATATATATTTTCCCATGTGTTTGCATCAAACTCAGCTTCAACCAAAGCCACATAACGACCATGTACACAATCAATCGCAATACAGCCATCAACGTCTAAAACACGGTCAGTATGTTGCTTTTGCCACTTTTGATCAAAATATTGTTTGCCAAGTTGTTTAGCTTCCGCGGCATGCGGCGCAACGACGAGTACATAACGATGTAACTCCCCAAATTCACGTGTGTCATAGCCACCTAAATTTATGAGCCACAGTTTTTCATCCTCTGCTTGGGGTTGGGCATCACTAAACTGTATTTGGTATTTTTTCCCTGCACTTTCGACACACTCCACTTGCATCCAAGCATCAATATGTAAGCCTTTTTGTTCACCAAACCATGCATTTTTAAGTTGCGGGTAACTCTCTTCTAAACTGTCAGCGACTGCAAATACAACATCATGGACTTCGGTATTGGCGCGTGCATGATGACCGCCGAGCATGACCATAAATAGGCTAGGCATTCTATTTCCTTTCTTTTGAGATATTTTTTTATAGCTAACAGGCGCTTCACGGAAGCATCATTCGCAATTGTTCGAGGTAAACTACATTTCGAGAGAAATGTTTTTGCAACTCCATTAATCACATGAAAGTATAGGACGAGTTTTGCGAATGACAATGCCTTTGGTTACTTTGGGCTTATCCAAAGTGACATTATGAACTCCTTACATTTGAGGTTTAAACAGTAAGACTCCGTCAAAATTTAAATAACGTTACGACCAATACAATAAGATAGATTTGACCAAAGTTTTCATTGGCAGGAAATATCTTACTTTTGTTTCGGCAAAAGTAACAAAACCATCTTATTGAGCAGACATTACATCCCTGTAATGCTGCTCAACGGGCAACATCCATGTCGCCTTACCTTATTCATGTTTTGGATAAACTTCTATTTCAAAAAAATCGTGCTGAGCTTTCACCCAACACGATTCTTTAAATCTAGTCGTAAAACCTTCCCAAATAGGGAGGCTTCAAGGAGCTAATTACATCTCAACCATTTCCACGCCATCAATACGTGCCACAGTCATCAAGTCCTTATCACCACGGCCTGAAACCGTCGCAATAATAATTTGATCTTTAGACATGGTTGGCGCAAGTTTAGTGACATAAGCCATGGCATGAGAACTCTCTAATGCAGGAATGATGCCTTCAATCTGAGTTAAATCGCGGAAACCTTGCAGAGCTTCATTGTCATTGATTGGCACATATTCAACACGATGCATGTCTTTTAAGAAGCTGTGTTCAGGACCTACACCTGGATAATCTAAACCTGCTGAAATCGAATGAGTTTCAATAATCTGACCTTGTTCATCCGACATTAAATAGGTACGGTTACCGTGTAAAACACCAACATGACCTGCATTTAAAGGTGCAGAGTGCTTACCGGTTTCAATACCATAACCTGCCGCTTCGACACCATACATTTTAACATCTGGATCATTTAAGAATGGGTAGAACAAGCCCATCGCATTTGAACCACCGCCTACACATGCCACCAAGGCATCAGGTAAACGCCCTGCTTGCTCTTGAATTTGTTTGCGAGCTTCACGACCAATAATGGACTGGAAATCACGAACTAACTGTGGATATGGATGTGGACCTGCAACTGTACCAATCACGTAGTAAGTTGAGTCAACATTAGTCACCCAGTCACGCATGGCTTCGTTCATGGCATCTTTTAATGTTTTAGAGCCACTTTCCACAGGCACAACGGTCGCACCAAGTAAACGCATACGATAGACGTTCATGGCTTGACGTTTCACGTCATCTGCACCCATGAATACCACACATTCAAGACCTAAACGTGCTGCGATGGTTGCCGTTGCCACACCGTGCTGACCTGCGCCAGTTTCAGCAATAATACGTTTTTTACCCGATAATTTTGCCAGTAAAGCCTGACCAATCGTGTTGTTCACTTTATGTGAACCCGTATGATTCAAGTCTTCACGTTTTAAGTAAATTTGCGCACCACCCAACTCTTTCGACCATCGCTCAGCATAATATAAAGGACTAGGACGACCTACATAGTAGGCGAGGTCACGGTCGAATTCTGCCAGAAACTGCTCATCATCTTTCATACGGAAATAGAGCTTTTCTAAGTCTTCTAATGCTGCCATTAGAGTTTCTGACACAAAACGTCCGCCATGGATACCGAAATGCCCACGTTCATCTGGGTATTGGGTATAGTCAATCACATTACTTTGCTGATCCACGATGGACTCCTTGCATGAAGTTTTCTATAAGTTGTTGGTCTTTTATACCTTTAGCGGATTCGACGCCTCCGCTGACATCTACAGCATAAGCCCCAGTCGTCTTTATAGCGTCTTCAACATTAGTTGGGGTTAAACCACCAGCTAAAATTAAAGGAATATCGAGCTTGGGGAATTGTGACCAGTCAAAACTGTGTCCTGTTCCCCCTTTCAGTTCAGGATGCCATGCATCTAAGAGCACTGCGCTTGCCCCTGCCTGTTGAAACCGTTGAACTTCTGCCACCACATTCAGGTCAGGTTTCACTTGAATGGCTTTATACCAACGACGTCCTACTTGTGCCGCAATTGCCTGACAGTCTTCTGGTGTTTCATCACCATGAAACTGAATGATATCGAGCGCCACTTGTTTTAACACATCTACAATGTCATCCGCAGTGGCATTCACAAAAAGTCCAACTGTTTGCACATAAGCAGGCACATGTTGAATCAATTCTTTAGCTTGAGCTGCACTGACATGGCGTGGACTAGGCGGGAAAAATACAAAACCAATTGCATCAGCCCCGGCATTGACCACAGCTTGAATATCTTGGCTACGGGTAATTCCACAAATTTTGGCACGGGTTCGCATAGGTTATGACTCTGGCTCAACCCTATTTATAGCTGATCTATAAATAACAGGGCGAATCATTGTAATGCAATTTTTTCGCCTTGCGTAAAGTTCATCCTGAAAAATCTTTACATAGATTGTTTAATTCACATACAAACCTTATACTTCGCGCAAATGCAATAAGTCTAAGCACTATGCTTTAGGGAAGTTGGTGAGAGTCCAACACTGCCCCCGCAACGGTAAAACGAAACGTATATCTTTATAAGTGTTTGCACTTACATCACTGCACTCGTGTGGGAAGATGGATATACCAATATTGTTCGCAATATTTATATTTAAGTCCGGAGACCTGCTTATTGCGCCATTTAACTCAATCATTCACGGGGGGTGAATGTATGGAGCCAGCATGCCAAATTTATTTCAGCCTACAGCTTTAGTGGGCGCAATCGCTATTGCGATGGGTTTCTCCGTGTCTGCATCTGCAAAAGACAGCATTAATGCCTCTTTAGATACACTAGTTGTAACTGCAACACGTTCTGAAGAAAAGATTAAAGACGTACCAGCACGTATCTCAATTATTGAACCACAGATTGTAGAACAATCGCCAATTGCATCTTTACCTGATCTATTAAAAACAGATGCCGCGATCAATATGGTGCAAAGCGGTGGTATAGGGCAGCTTGCAGATATCTACTTACGTGGAACTGAATCAGATCACACCTTAATTTTACGTGATGGTGTTCGTTTAAATAATGCTTCTTCAGGTACTGCAAGTCTTGCATTTTTAGATACTACTGACATTAAACAAATTGAAGTTCTCAAAGGTCCAGCATCCGTCTTATATGGTACCGATGCGATTGGCGGTGTAATTCAACTTGTATCTAAAACACCAGAAAAAACAGGCGCTTTTATTACAGGAGAAATGGGTGAGCACAGCACTTATAAATCTGTAATAGGTGCAGACTTAGCAGAAAATGGTTTTTATGCACAAGTTCGTGGTCAACGCCTAGAATCAGATGCAACTAAAGTGACGGATCAAAAAACCAATAAAACTGATACTGCATCTTTCGATCAAAAAGGCTTTAGTACCAAATTAGGCGTCGAAAAAGAAGACTATGCTGTATCAGTAGATTACAGCAGTAATAAAGGTACAAGCTTATATGATGCTTACACCTTTGATGGTACGTTACTAAAACAAGATTTTGAAAATGAGATCATCAATCTGCGTAGCCGTTTAAATGTAACGGATCAATTTGAACTCAACACACGTTTATCTCAATTTAATGACGAAGTTGATCAAAAAGATTCAACAGACTACGTCCATAGTAAGACACAAGAAGCTGAACTTTATGGCAAATGGAACTTCACTCCTAGCCAATCTATTATTTCTGGGATTACCCATCGCAAACTTGAAGGCGACATCTTATCTTATGGTACACCTTATAATGAAGATGTAGATTCAACTGGTTACTATGCTCAACATCAATACAACGGTTCAAAACTAAATACTCAAGTTGGTATTCGCCTTGAAGATAACGAAAAATATGGTTCACATACTGTAGGCCAAATGGCGGCACGTTATCAATTATTCGCTAACACAAGTATTTATACAAATATTGGCACTGCTTTTAAATCACCAACGTTAAATGAACTCTATAACTCATGGAATGGTAATCCTAACTTAGATCCTGAAGAAAGTACTTCCTATGAAATTGGTCTTGATCAGGTTTTAGCTTACGGTTTCCAAACAGGTTTATCTGCTTATTACATAAAAGTAGATGACTTAATTGCATCTGGTTCAAATGGTTTATTAACCAATATTCAAGAGGCAACTTATCAAGGCGGTGAGCTATATCTAGGTTGGCAACAAGATGAATTGTTTACGAAAGCAACCTATAGCTATGTTAAAGCTCAAAATGAAGAAACCAATGAAGATTTAAAACGTAGACCTCGCCAAGGATTCACTTTAACGACTGGTTTACAAAACGAAGTTTATGGTATTAGTGCTTCATTAGTTGCCAAATCTAAAGCCAAAGAGTGGAATAAAAACTATAGTACTTCAGGTTATGCAACCATTGATATCAATGCATTTTGGAATGTAAACCCATATGTAAAACTCTTCACGAATATTCAGAATATTGGTGATGTTGAATATAAAACCGCATATCAAGACCGTGGTTATTACTATATGAATGGCGGCCGTCTGGCTACCGCAGGAGTCACTTTCCGTTATTAATTTAATGTAAAGACTCAAAAAACCATTTAAAACAGCGCAGTTTATGGATAATGTTTTGACCGGCATTATCCTTTTTTTCATTCTTTAGGCAGGACAAATTATGGGCCACCGTTTAAGTAAAATTTATACCCGTACTGGCGACTCAGGCACCACAGGTCTGGGTGATGGATCACGTGTCACTAAAGATGATCTAAGAATTACCGCACTTGGTGATGTGGATGAACTTAATTCAACAATTGGCGTACTTCGTGCTCAAATTACCGCAAGTCAAATCACGGACAAAGCCACATGGGATAAAAGCTTAAGCCTGATCCAGCACTGGCTTTTCGACTTAGGCGGTGAAGTGTGTATTCCAAATTATCATTTGCTCCAGCCTGTTTGTATTGAGTTTCTTGAACAAGAAATTGACCGTATGAATGAAAACTTACCAATGCTGAAAGAGTTTATTCTCCCTTCAGGTTCTTTGGCATGTAGCTATGCACATCAAGCACGAGCGGTATGTCGCCGAGCTGAACGTAGCTTAATGTCGGTGCACACTCGTGATCAAAATATTCAAAGCACCGCACTACAGTTACTCAACCGCTTATCTGACTGGCTTTTTGTTGCATCGCGTGCTTTACAGCGTGCTGAAGGTGGATCGGAAGTACTTTGGCAAAAAAATATCAATGAAACTATTTAAACGATTCTAAGTTTTTAGAACGAAATAGATTTTTTCGAAGTCTTCCTGTGATCAATTCACTGGAAGACTTTTTGATATTATTTTTCTTTTGTGAAAAGAAACCAAAACCATTTTCCAAGCGTAAAACTCGTCTACTACCATCTCTTATCCTAAATTTCACAGAAGCATTTCATTCAAATTCAGTTCCGCCGCAAACCATTACAAATCGCATTTACGCATATCTAATATCTCCACCTTAGAATCTATCCCCCAATCCAATGTTTTAGCGCTACAATCACTCAAAAGATATATATAGATCAGGTTCAATATGAGAATCATCGGACATCGTGGTGCACGTGGCGAAGCCCCAGAAAATACACTCGGCGGTTTTCAATATATTCATGATCTGGGCATACGTGCGGTCGAATTTGATGTTCGTCAGCTCAAAGACCATGAGCTGATCATTATGCATGATGACAACATGCTCCGAACCACAGGGATCGACCAAGCGCTCTACCCATTAAACAGCACACAACTCGATACCTATAATCAAGCACATATTTGGTTAGACTGGAAAAAGCAAAGTACCCCAACATTGCTACAAGCCCTTCAGATTATGCAGGACTTCGAACATCTTGAAGTTGAAGTCAAAGCTGTAGAAACACAAGCTGAAGCTGAGCGACTAACACACCATCTCACACAGCAACTTAGAGGCTTTGAACGCACTGCGGTCATCACTAGTTTTGATCTTAAAATCCTACAAGCACTCCAAGATCAACACTCAACATTTAAACGTGGTTTATTAATTGAAGACGATATTCAACATCTCGCGATTGAACAAGCGCTCAAATACGACTGTTGCCAAATCGGCTGGATGAACCAACTCGCAACCGATGACTTGTTAAAAGCCACACAACAAGTAAATTTAGCCATTAGTGTTTGGACAGTGAATGACATCGAGCGCGCCAAACATTTACGTGACTGTGGCATTGATGGATTAATTACAGATTTTCCTAAAATGATGCTACAACATTTGATAGATGTGCATTGAACAATGCCAAAGATGGACTTGAGTTTTACATGACTAGTAGCACTGAAAATGTTCATTTTTCATATTGATCGCTCTGCTAATATAAAGCCTAGAAATGCTTCGATAATTTTGATATCTAAACATTCGTATTCTGTTACTGTTTAGTACAATACATCTGTACAATAATGCTAGTGAACCAAGGTTCGCTCATGCTAATATGCTGTAGCTTAATCCATGCAAAAAGTAATGGATTGACCTTCCATTTATACCTCCCAAGGTTTCAGGAGTGCTGTTGGAGATGAATGCTCCCCTACCCAAAGCCCCATTTAACTGGGTTGCAATTTTTGCATTGGTTTTTCTTCCCATTGTGGCTGTGATTGCAATTCCCTTATATGCCTTTCAGCATGATTTCAGCTTAGCTGCTTGGATCAGTATGTTTGTATTACTGGGTGTTAGTAGCTTAGGTATTACCGCTGGCTATCACCGTCTATGGGCACACCGTGCTTATGAAGCAAGCTTACCTTTAAAAATCATTTTGATGATTATGGGTACCTTTGCCGTGCAAAACAGTATTTTATTTTGGAGTTCAGGTCACCGTACCCACCACCGCCATGTCGATGATATCGAGAAAGATCCGTACTCGATTAACAATGGTTTTTGGTATGCGCACATGGGTTGGATGCTTCGTGACTATCCGTCAGCAGAACCTGATTTTAAAAATGCACCCGATTTACTGAATGATAAATTGGTGATGTTCCAACACAAATACTATGTTCCTTTAGTAATCATCGTACACACAGGTATTTTATTACCGATTGGTTGGGCGGTAGGTGACTTGTGGGGCGTATTATTGTTGGGCGGATTAATGCGTTTAATCCTCAGCCACCATGTCACATTCTTTATTAACTCTTTATGTCATATGTGGGGCAAACGTCCATATACAGACGAAAATACTGCACGTGACAACTTCTGGTTAGCGATTGCTACTTGGGGTGAGGGTTATCATAACTACCACCACATTTTCCAATACGACTACCGTAATGGTGTGAAATGGTGGCAATATGACCCAACCAAATGGTTGATTTGGTCATGCTCAAAACTGGGTTTAGCTAAAAACTTACGTCGTATTCCGAGCTTCAATATTAAAAAAGCTGAACTTGCGATGAAGTTTAAATATGCTGAACAAGACTTAGAAGTTCATGGTCTCAATGTCAGTGATGACATCAGCTCGGCGAAAGATCGTATTGCGCAAGAGTATGATGCATTCACCCAAACCTTGAATGACTGGGCAAAATTGAAAGAACAAGAAATTCAAGCCAAGAAAACAGCAGTGGCTGAAAAAATCCATCAAATGGATGAAAAGCTCAAAATTGAATTTCAGTTAGTCGAACAGCGCTTAGGTCATCATCGTCAAACCTTGACCACACTGATGCGCAGCATTAAAAAAGCCCCTGTTTCTCAATAACTAATCTCTGATTTACCATTTCAAAAGAAAGCTCCGCAAGGGGCTTTTTTTAGCAGTTTATAAAGGATAACAACATGGATATTAACAACATTCCTTTCGGTATCACCAACTGGGCCGAGATACCCACCATCCGCCATACAGGTGATCAAGGTTATGCTCTGTGGCGTACTCAGCAATTTGACGCAATTCGCGTGCGTATGGTGGAGTATTCTGAGAACTATTTGGCCGACCACTGGTGTTCTAAAGGGCATATTCTGTTGTGCTTAGAAGGCGAACTACACACCGAACTAGATGATGGTCGAATTTTTACCCTCACGGCTGGCATGAGTTACCAAGTTGCAGATGAAGCTGAAGCCCATCGCTCGTCCACCTCAAAGGGTGCCAAGCTGTTTATAGTTGACTAAAACAGTTGGATATATGTCTTAACACTAAAACTTTGCTATATTGATAGGGTCATGGCTTATCCCTTGTGATCCTTCACTATGCAGTTCAATTCACGCTATTCTCTCCTTCCGTCAAAGCTTTATCACCATCAACAGCCCCTGCCACTGAAAGGGACAAAAGCAGGTCATTTCAATGCTGTATTGGCAGAACAGTTGCAATGGTCTGAAGCCGACAAACAGTCTTGGGTAGAGATTTGCAGCGGACAAAAAACCTTTAGTGAATTTGAACCATTGGCGATGGTCTATGCAGGACATCAATTTGGTCAGTGGGCAGGACAGCTTGGTGATGGTCGAGGTTTATTGATCGCACAAATTCTCGATCAATATGGGCAAACCATTGACCTGCATTTAAAGGGTGCAGGTTCTACTCCTTACTCGCGTATGGGAGATGGTCGTGCGGTACTTCGCTCCGTCATTCGTGAGTATCTAGCTGGACATGCGCTGAATAGTTTAGGCGTGGCTTCAAGCAACGCGGTGGGCTTTACCTCATCAGCTCAAGGCGTGCAGCGGGAGAAATTAGAACTTGGTGCAATGATGTTACGTACATCAGACTGTCATATTCGCTTGGGGCATTTTGAATGGATCAATCAGTATCAACCTGATTTACTCGACGAATTTACCCAAAAATGCATCGCATGGCATTACCCCGAGTGTTTAGATGCAGACCAACCCGTTTTGGCATTTGCAATCCAAGTGATTCAACGGACTGCGGTAATGATTGCCAAATGGCAACTGGTCGGTTTCGCACATGGGGTGATGAATACCGATAATTTAAACATTACGGGTTCAACCCTCGATTTTGGCCCTTATGGCTTTATGGAGCGCTTCCGTCCGAATTGGATTAACAATCACTCCGACTATCAAGGCCGCTATACCTATCAGCAGCAGCCGAGCATTGGTCACTGGAATTTATGGACATGGTTGAATAACCTCATTCCGCTTTGTCCGCAAGACTATGACAAAGAACAATGGAAGCAAGACCTTGCCGATTGCCTAGAGCACTATGAACCCACATTCTTGGAGCACTACAAACTGGGTTTAAGTCAGAAAATGGGCTTACCTCATTTTCATACTGACAGTTTTGACTGTGCCATGACCTTCTTACGGATTCTACAAACTGAACAGCTCGACTACACACAAAGCTTTACGCGTTTGCAAGAGCAGCAATATGAAATGATTAAAGATGACTGCCTTGACCGTCGTCAATTTGAAAGTTTCCTCGCGCAATATGAACAGATTCGTGCAAATCAAAACACAACAGAACTCAATGCAGCTATGCAGCAAGCCAATCCTGTTTATATCCTACGCAATCACATGGCACAAAAAGCGATTGAGCTGGCTGAACGGAACGATTTCTCAGAAGTCGAACGCTTATTTGACCTGCTTAGCCATCCATTTGAGCGGAATGTAGCACTAGAGAAAGCTGAGGATTTAGCACCTTTACCAACGGATGTGCCTGAAGTGATGGTGAGTTGTTCATCTTAAGCATTTGGCTTAAACTGTGGATAAATTAAACAATATCCACAGGGCTTCGCCCACTGAGTGATGATCAACATGTCCTTACATCTTATTGCTGCAAAAGCTGCACTTGCCCTGCCAGAAGTGACGTGTAGTCAGCCCTTTGGTGAAGGCTGTGATGTCTATAAAGTCATGGATAAAATGTTTTTGCTCAATTCATCTTTAAGTGGCGCGGCTTTAAGTAACTTAAAAGTTACGCCTGGCCACGGCGCGATGCTACGTGATATTTATCCGTATATTCATGCAGGTTGGCATATGAATAAAAAGCATTGGATTTCAATATATGAAGATGAAAACTTAGATTCGGATTTAGTCATTGATCTAGTACATAGCTCTTATGAGCTCGTGGTATCCAAGCTGAATAAACTACAAAGACAGCGAATCGCTGCGCTTAAAGCCATCACCTAAATATGTATTGAATGAAAAAGATTTTTAAATTATTCCTATTACATTTCCTAAAGCGCAACTCTATCACTGCATCAAACAGGTTATGGATTTGAACGTATATTGTCTCGGCTAAACAGTTTTTCAACATTTTCTACGTATTGCCCACTTTGGAACCCAAAATTCGAAACGAAAAGTGAAATGAGACATTTATAGATGATAAAAAAAAGCCCGACATCCTGTCGGGCTTTTTCGTATTGGTTAGCTAGGTATAACTCCTGTCCTACCTCACATCCTAGTGTTGAACTTATCATTTTTGTTTTATGTTTTGGAACTTCCTGTTCTCTATGACTGCATCATATAAAATATTTCAGAGCTGACCTAGACGCAATCCGCTTGAATTAGTGTAAGCCAAAACGTACATAGAAAAATAAGCTTAATTAGACTTACCCCCAAAATTATCCGCAGAAATTGTGGATAGTTTTCAGGATGACTAAAGCTGAGCCTTACTCCTAAAAATTACTTTTTGCGTGATTTAAAAGCAACTTTATAGCTCAGTACTTCAATCTGTTGGAAATACAACCTCCCCTTTCTCGATTTTGCCTATTTAATTATCTATACATACCAACCTAAAAAGATGGAGTATGCAAGTCGCTCACTCTCCACTCAAGTTAATCAGAAAGCCATGCCGAACTCGTACAAAGACAGGCTGAGAATCAGTAAAGTCTTAGTCATTTTCATATTCAGTTGCTTATTTGATTGCATTGTTGAAAAGTTAGAATGCCATCTCACAGTCCAAACCCCAAAGTGACATACATATGACTAGCAGAATGCTTCGCTGATTTGAATATCGACTCATCGACTTTGTCTAAAACAAACGTAAAAGTAAAAAGACAAACTAAAACATTATTTTAGATACTTATAATCCCCCCATAAACCAGAACACTAAATAATCAAAAGCCCAATAAAAAAAGGACTCAATATGAGTCCTTTTCAACATCATCACTTGCGCTTTAACTCTTCTTCGCCTTCAATGTTTTAAATAAAACAAATAACACGAGGATCCAGACAGGAAGCATCAACACGGAAAGCATAAAACCTTGATTCCACATGATATATAAAATCATCAGCATAAACACTAAAACAAAATAATTGCTAAACGGTGCAAATAACGCTGGAAACTTAGTTTGAATGCCCTGCTTTTTCATACTCTGTCTAAATTTAAGATGGATCAAACTGATCATCATCCAATTCAACACCGCCGCACTGACCACAATATAAATCAGATAACTGAGCGCTTTTTCAGGCAAAAAGTAATTCAACAGCACGCAACCAAAAATCAGTAATGCTGAAAATAAAACAGCCGCAATCGGTGTCCCTTGCCGATTAACCTGCTTAAAAACTTGTGGAGCATTGCCCTGTTCGGCCAGACCTAATAGCATGCGGCTATTGGCATACATCCCACTATTACAAACAGAAACCGATGCAGTCAGAATAATAAAATTCAGTAAATGCGCTGCCCAATCAATGCCAATTTGCTTAAAAATCAGTACGAATGGACTTTTATCTAAGCCACCCAAATCCAATTGATTCCAAGGTACCAAAGACAAAAGTATCGCCAGCGAGCAAATATAGAACAGAAAAACCCGTATCACCGTTTGATTGACGGCTTTTGGAATGTTCTTTTCAGGGTCTTCGGTTTCCGCAGCCGCCATACTGATCAGCTCAATGCCGCCAAAGGCAAACATCATAAAGGCCAACATATAAAACAAGCCTTCAAAGCCATGTGGGAAAAACCCGCCATGTACCCATAAGTTCGTGACGGATGCGGTTGAACCGATATCAGCCGTCAACAACAGATAAACCCCGAAGATGATCATGGCGATAATCGCCACAACCTTAATCATCGACAGCCAAAACTCAGACTCCGCATACAGTTTGACATTAGCGAGATTGGCCAACGTGATCACCACAAAAAACACCAGCACCGAGACCCACGCAGGAATATGTGGCCACCAGTAATTCACATACTTGCCAATCGCGGTCAGTTCAGTCATCACCACCAAGATATACAGTACCCAGTAGTTCCAGCCCGTTAAAAAGCCTGAAAACCGCCCCCAATATTTAAAGGCAAAGTAGCTGAATGAACCCGTCACTGGCTCATGCACAATCATTTCACCGAGCTGACGCATAATTAAAAATGCAATCAAACCGCCCATCATATAACCCAAAATAATCGATGGGCCAGCAGATTCAATAATATGTGCTGAACCTAAGAACAGCCCTGTGCCAATTGCACCACCCATGGCGATCAATTGAATATGGCGGTTCTTTAAACGGCGCTGAAGTTTAGGCGTCTCGCTGCTCAAAACACATGCTCATCTGATAAAAAAATGAATTGTACCGTTTGCACAGACGATCAACCAGTCTTGTCCTTTAAAATCGCAGATTGTTAGGTTTCATTTCACAAGCTAGAGATTTAAGCGAACTGTTGATTTTGATTACCGCCTTGACTTCATCCCATAAAAAAAGCGGATAAACCTACGCTTATCCGCTTCTTCTATTGTTCAGAAAACTGAATTAATCTTCAGGATATTCAAAACGGTAGCCTACCCCATATACCGCCTGCACCCATTCATGACGGTTGCCTGTTTCAGCTGCATCTGAAATCTTACGACGTAAGTTCTTAATATGACTATCAATCACACGGTCAGCCACTTCAAAACTGTCTGGGTTGATATGATCCAGTAACTGTGCACGTGAATAGACTTGACCCACATGCTCTAAAAACAACTCCAGTAAACGAAACTCGGTCGGTGTTAGGTTTAAAGGCTTTTGTTGATACCAAATGCGTTGCTGCGCTTTATCCATACGGAACAAAGACTGATCTTCAGGCTCAGCCTTACGCTCTAAACGACGTAACACGGCTTGCACACGTGCCACCAATTCTTTCGGGCTAAAGGGTTTACACACATAGTCGTCTGCCCCCATGTTCAAGCCAAGCACGCGGTCGATTTCTTCCGTACGTGCAGTGACCATAATAATCGGCAAATCCGACTGTTCACGAACTTTACGGCAAATGGTCAAACCATCCATACGCGGCACCATCAAGTCTAAAATCATCAGACTAGGTTTACGCTGCGTAAAGCTATCGTAAGCTTCCTGCCCATCATGAAACATACTGACTTCAAAGCCCGCTGCTTCAAGATAATCGCGGACCAATTGTGCAAGTTCTACTTCATCTTCAACCAGCATAATATGTTTCATACATACTTCCTTTTGTGTTTCATTTTTTTGGGAACGTTAACTTGCAACGTAAACCACCCAAAGGCGAATGATCAAAACTCAATTCGCCGCCTAAAGCCTGTGCCAGTTTAGCCGATAAAGCCAAACCTAAACCTGTACCACCTGTGCTCCGCGTCCGCGAGTCATCTACCCGATAGAAACGCTCACCGAGTCGTGCCAACTGCTCATCGCTTAAGCCATATGGACTGTCATCGACATAGACCGTCCAATCTGTTGCAGACTGTTCCGTATGAACTCGAACCTGACCACCTGCTTCGGTATAACGAATGCTATTACCCAACAAATTGACCATGATTTGCTTAAAGCGATCAATATCAAGTTGTAACTCAGCGCCCTCACCTTCGACACTAATGCTTAAATGGGCTTGTTCAAATTTGGGCTTAAAGTTTTCCACTTCTTGCTCAATCACCGTCCACGGGTTCACGGTTGCAAAGTAACAGTTTAATTGCTGTGCTTCCGCTTGCGCCAAATCGGCCAAGTCATGCGTGAGTTTTTTCAAACTGGTGACTTGGCGTAACATCGATTCAAAATGCTCAAGCGTTGGTTTTCGAATACCGTCTTGCATCGCTTCGATCTGCGCTTGTAACACTGCCAGCGGTGTTTTCAACTCGTGTGAAGTATCTGACACCCATTGACGACGCGAAATTTCATGCTGATCTAAAATCACCGCCAGTTGGTTCAGTTCATTGGATAAATCACCCAGCTCATCGTTTCGATTCACTTTAACTTGATGCTGGAAGTTGCCCTTCGTTAATTCACGCGTACCATTTAACAAGCGTTGAATCGGTGTCTTAAAATAAGTCGCAAGTAACAACGCAGCAATTAAACTGGCAAAAACGGTTAAACCATAGACCAGCAATAAATAACGTTTTTGATTACTAAAAAAGTTAATACTCAATGCATCATCTTGATCGAGGACTGGTTTCAGCCCCAAGTAGCCCACCACTTGGTTATTCACCACAATAGGACGGAAAGAAACTTGATCATCCGAGGGTTCACCGACCACAAACTGACGCTGCGTATCGTATAAAGACAAACGCGAGCTCAGACCCAAACGGTCAGGCGTGGAAATAAACTGTTTTTTGCCTGTGTTTTGTTTGCTCTCTTGTTCAATCTCTTCTTTTTTACGATCTGGACGAAAAACATTTTGATTGGCGCTGAGCGGAAACTTTAAACCTTCAAAGGGTTGAAACTCCGAAGGTAAATTTTCTTCTAAAGCTTGCAGTTCTTGTTCGGTTAAAATCTGTTTTTCATGTTTAACTTCAGTGGTTGAGACATCACTAAGTAAGGTTTTGGTATTTTCTTTAAAATAACGCTGTTGCAGAGCAATATCGTACTGGCGGCGTAGCCACCAACGAGAGAGACGGTCATAATCATCTGGCGCGGCATGTCCTTCAATCTGCAAAATTTGCGCTTGAATGGCATTGCCCCAGTCATGATAGGTACTATAAACGCCTGCTAAGTTATCAATCAGATGATCGAGCTTCTGCATTTCCACGTCCGCCACATATTTGGCAAAATTCTTTTGCATCGTCCAATGCAGCACACCTAAACTCACCGTGGTAATCACCAAAGTGGTCAGCAATACAGTGAGGAATAAGCGTAAAGCAATCGGTACGCGGCGAATCTTCAAAAGCAGTCTCTCGGTCATTCTTTTGCCTTGTTATTGTATAGAACACTGCATCAAAAAACTCTCCATTGTTTCTACATCTTTATTATTTAATCTTTAATCATCCAAAATCACATGCTCTTGTATGGGGGAGTTGTAGAATGAATAAGATGACAAAAATTGCTTTAGCCACTGCCAGCGTTTTATCTGTAGGTGCGTTGACTGCCTGTCAATCCACCCAAGCACCAAAAGATATGGAGCAGTCGCAACATATGCATGGTCATTATCAGAAAGACCGTCACATGACACCTGAACAACGCGAACAATTTGAAAAAATGCGTACTGAACGTAAACAAGTCATGCAAGACATTAAAAAAGCCTGCGATGGCAAAGCGGTGGGTTCAGCAGTCCAAGTCAAAGCAGGTGAGCAAACACTAGAAGGTACATGTGCGATTTCATTTAAACCGAACCGTGATGAAATGAAACGTGGTGAACATCGCCCAATGCGTGGCGATCAAGCCGATCGTGGTGAATTCCGTGGTATGCATATGCAACGCGGCGAACCACTAACCGATGCGAAACGTGCTGAGTTAACCCAGCAATACGATCAACGTTTAGCTGAACGTCAAGCGCGCCAACAAGCTGCGACCAAAGCCTGCCAAGGTCAAACCGATGGTAAAGCCGTGCAGTTAAAAGTTGGCACACAAACAGTAGATGGCAAATGTATCGTTCACTTCCAACCTAAAGCTCCTGTTTCAGCACCCAATAAGGCTGCTTAAACCACTCTAAAAAGTATAAATAGATCAAAAAGGCGCAAATTGCGCCTTTTTTATTGGACATAACTTTTTACGCTTTTTGACTATTTATGTCATGCCAAAAGCAGCAAAACTGTTTACACTCAGTGCACTTAGCGATTTTGAATAATATTTATTTGACTTTACAGTCACCAAGAAAAGCACCTGAACCGCTTGTACCAAATTAGAAGATGTTGCACGATTAAGTTATTCCAATCCGTGTCAAAGAAGACACGTTTTTATGTTTATTAGGATTATAAGCTGGTTAAACCAGTATTGAGGAAACCGATATGCCACAATACAAAGCGCCCTTACGTGATATGCAATTCGTACTGCATGAGCTATTGAATGCAGAAGAACACTATTCTAAATTGCCTGCATTTCAGGAAACCGTAAGCCGTGAATTGGTTGACCAATATTTAGAAGCTGCTGCAGATTTCTGTGAAAACGAATTGTCTCCAATCAACCAAAGCGGCGACCGCGAAGGTTGTACTTGGAATGATGGCGTTGTTACAACTCCAACTGGCTTTAAAGAAGCGTATCAAAAATATATCGAACTTGGCTTCCCGTCTCTTTCTGCTGAAGAGCAATATGGCGGTCAAGCATTACCTGTTTCTTTGGGTAACGTGATTTCAGAAATGGTCGGTACTGCAAACTGGGCATGGGGTATGTACCCAGGTCTTTCTCATGGTGCAGTTCGTACTTTAGAACATCACGGTTCAGCTGAACAAAAAGATGCTTACTTACCAAACCTTGTTTCAGGTGTTTGGACAGGTACGATGTGCTTGACAGAATCTCATGCAGGTTCTGACTTGGGTATTATCCGTACTAAAGCTGAGCCACAAGCTGACGGTAGCTATGCAATCACTGGTGAGAAAATCTTTATCTCAGCGGGTGAACATGACATGGCTGAGAACATTGTTCACATTGTACTTGCTCGTCTTCCTGGCGCACCTAAAGGCACCAAAGGTATTTCTTTATTCATCGTGCCGAAGTTTAACTTAAACGCAGACGGTACTGTGGGTGAGCGTA
The DNA here is from genome assembly GCF_902505955.1 of Acinetobacter sp. 8I-beige. Lineage (NCBI taxonomy): Bacteria > Pseudomonadati > Pseudomonadota > Gammaproteobacteria > Moraxellales > Moraxellaceae > Acinetobacter > Acinetobacter sp. 8I-beige. The sequence goes on from NZ_LR732792.1 coordinate 935,360, forward strand.
ACGCCGTGCGTTGTGGTTCTATCGAACACAAAATGGGGATCCATGGTAACTCAACTTGCGTGATCAACTTTGACAATGCAAAAGGTTTCCTGATTGGCCCTGAAAACCGTGGCTTAAACTGCATGTTCACTTTCATGAACACTGCACGTATTGGTACGGCTGTACAAGGTCTGGCAGCATCTGAAGGCGCATTCCAAGGTGCATTAACCTATGCGAAAGACCGTTTAGCAATGCGTTCTTTGACAGGTCCTAAAGCACCAGAAAAAGAAGCCGATCCAATTATTGTTCACCCTGCTGTTCGTAACATGCTGTTAACTCAAAAAGCATTTGCTGAAGGTGGTCGTGCACTGGTTTACTTATTGTCTCTACATGCGGACGTAGTTGAGCAAGGTGCAACTGAAGAAGAGCGTAAATCTTCTGACAACATCTTGTCACTGCTTACTCCAATTGCAAAAGCATTCTTGACTGAAACAGGTTCTGAATCTGCAAAACACGGCGTTCAAGTGTTTGGTGGTCACGGCTTTATTTCAGAGCATGGTATGGAACAAATCGTTCGTGATACACGTATTGCGTGTTTATACGAAGGGACAACTGAAATCCAAGCGCTTGACTTGTTAGGTCGTAAAGTTTTGGGTACTCAAGGTGCAATGTTGAAAGACTTCACTAAGATTATTCACAAATTTGTTGAAGCAAACAAAGACAATGCTGCAATGAAAGAGTTTGTTGAACCTCTTGCTGCTCTAAACAAAGAGTGGGGCGACTTAACCATGCAAATTGGTATGAAAGCAATGCAAAACCCAGATGAAGTGGGTGCAGCTGCGGTCGATTACCTATACTTCTCTGGTTATGTAACGCTTGCTTACCTATGGGCACGTATGGCACTTGTGGCTCAAGAAACATTGGCTGCAGGTACAACTGACGTTGACTTCTATAATGCGAAAGTAACGACAGCTCGTTTCTACTTCAAGAAGATTCTTCCACGTGTTCGCTCACACGTTGATGTGATTGCTGGTGGCGTAGAACCATTACTCGCATTAGATGCAGAGCACTTTGCATTCTAAGTAATTAATAACTAATTCGATATTCGAAATAGTTGTACTCTTGAGTACAGAAATGAAAAAGGACAGTCATAGCTTTGGCGGTCCTTTTTCTTTATAAATAGAGCGTTATTTCGCTTGGGTCATTTAACAACACTCTGCGTTGTTAATTAAGCTGTCCTAAGTCTACAGAGATTCAAACAATAAACAGGTGAACGAACATGCCAATTTATAATGCCCCACTTGCGGATATGAAGTTTATCCTCAATGACGTTTTCAATGCAGATCAGTTCTGGCAGTCTAATGAAAATCTAGCTCATGTAGACAGTGCGACGGCTGAAGCGATCCTCGAGGAAATGGCTAAATTTGCGCAGAACGTAACCCTGCCTTTAAACCGTACAGGTGATGAAGAAGGTGCAACATTTAGCAATGGAGCAGTGACTACACCTGCTGGTTTTAAAGAAGCGTTTAAGCAATATGCTGAAGGCGGTTGGATTGGCTTAGCGGCTGATGAAGAATGGGGCGGTCAAGGCATGCCTAAAATGCTGACAGTTCTAGCAGATGAAATGCTGTTCGCAACCAACCCATCATTCATGCTCTACCCACTTCTTTCTGTCGGCGCGGGTATGGCGCTAAACAGCTATGCATCGCAAGAACAAAAAGAAACCTATTTACCTAAAATTTACTCAGGCGAATGGTCTGGGACCATGTGTTTAACTGAGCCACATGCAGGTACAGATTTAGGCATTATCAAAACTAAAGCTGAACGTAACGAAGACGGTACCTATAACATTACAGGGACCAAAATCTTTATTACTGGCGGTGACCACGACTTAGCTGAAAACATCATTCACTTAGTTTTGGCAAAAACTCCTGATGCACCTGCGGGTTCACGTGGTATTTCACTCTTCATCGTGCCTAAATTCCTAGTGAATGCAGATGGTTCTGTAGGCGAGCGTAATGCGGCAGGTCCAGGTTCAATTGAACACAAAATGGGGATCAAAGCGTCTGCAACTTGTGTAATGAACTTTGACGGTGCCAAAGGTTACTTGGTCGGTAAAGAAAATGAAGGCCTTGCGGCAATGTTCGTGATGATGAACTACGAACGTCTGTCGATGGGTATTCAAGGGTTAGGCGCATCTGAATTTGCTTACCAAAATGCGGCACAGTACGCAACAGACCGTCTACAAGGTCGTAGCGCTTCTGGTGTGCAATCGCCTGCTAAACCTGCAGACAGCATTCTTGTGCATGGTGATGTGCGTCGTATGTTGCTGAATGCACGTGCGAACAACGAAGCATCTCGTGCCTTTGCAGTATATGTCGGTCAACAACTCGATATCACCAAGTTCTCAACAGACCCTGAAGCTGTGAAAGCAGCCAATGACCGTGTTGCCTTATTAACCCCTATTGCAAAAGCGTATTTAACAGATACTGCATTTAACGCAGTAATTGATTCACAAATGGTCTTCGGTGGTCATGGCTATATTCGTGAATGGGGCATGGAGCAATGTGTACGTGACTTACGTATTGCACAAATCTATGAAGGCACCAACGGCGTTCAGTCTCAAGATTTAATCGGTCGTAAAACCATTAAATGCGGTGGTGCTTTCATCGCAGACTACATTACTGAAATCCGTGACTTTGCTAACGGCTTAGACGCTGACCTAAACTTCATTAAAGATGCAACACTCGATGCAGCAACTGAAGTGGAAGAAGTGACCAAGTATGTTCTTGAGCGTGCTGCTGAAAGTGCAGAGTTCCCGAATGCTGCAGCAGTAGATTACTTACATGCAGTCGGCCTACTCAGCTTTGCCTATATGTTTGCAAGAATTGCCAATGCTGCAAAAACCAAAGATGGTGACTTTTATCAAAACAAACTGGCGCTTGCAGCTTATTTTGCTCAACGCATTTTGCCTGAAATCGACTTACGTATTGCAAAAGTAAAAGCAGGTGCAGAAGTCATCATGAACTTCTCTGAAGACTACTTCACCAGCCAAGCTTAATCGCTTAAAGACTGAATAAAAAAACGCCTGCTTTGTCAGGCGTTTTTTTATGGCTCAGCTTTATTTTTGCTTTTATACGTCATGTGCATGAAATTTGCTTATGATGCAATAAACCACCATCAACATATCAGGAGGCAGCCATGACTAACCGTGACCCTAAAATAGAGAAAATAGAAACCCTCCTCGATAAACTGGGCAATACTGCAGTAGAAAGTTTTCACTATGTGGCTTTATTTATTATTGGCTGTATGGTGATTTGGTCGGCAGGACATACCGTTTATGAGATCCTGACCATTAAACAATATGCCTCAATTGATGATATTTTACTGTTATTCATCTACTTAGAACTGGGTGCAATGGTTGGTATCTATTTTAAAACCAACCACATGCCTGTCCGCTTTTTAATTTATATCGCCATCACCGCCCTCACCCGTCTTTTAATTTCCGATATCCAGCATGACCACAAAGCGGATATGGATTTGGTGATTATTACGGGTTCAATTTTAATTATGGCGATTGCAATCTTGGTGGTGCGTTATGCATCGTGGAATTATCCTTCAGTAATTCGGGATAAACATGCCGACAAGCCTTTACCTGAAGGGAAAACACCACGCCCACAAGACGATGAGCTCGCTTAATTCTTTATTGACCACTAAAAAACCCTCCGTCTAAACAAGCGAGGGTTTTCTGTATCAAGCAAAGATTCACTTATTTTGAATCAGGTTCTAAAGCGTAGCGTCCATTTTCATAGATCCAGTGCATGCCTTCAGGTGGGTCTGGCAGTCCCAAACGTCGCCAATCGGTAATCAACACATAATCACGGCTTTCAATACTAGAGTCGCCATCCCCATACACATAGCTATTGGTTTCCTGACTATAGGTTGAATAGCTGGGGGCTCGGTAAATAATACTCACACCTGGTCGCATCGGATATCCGCCATGTGGTGGATGATGCGGAGGTGGTCTGTGATGAGGGGGCTCAATTTGAGGCGGTGATGTAGGTCTGGGCATTGCACCTTGATACGGCCCAGCATAGGTTGGGAAACGCTGGGTTTGCGAAGTCAGCGGTTTTCCATAATAACGCGTCGCTGGTTGAGCAGAACTCAGTGCAGGAAATAAGCTGAGTAAACTTATTCCATAGATTATTTTTAAATATTTCATCATCTTCCTCCACTGAGGTGAATATTATTATTTTAAACCCATTTTATGGATAAAAAATGTACAAACCATCAATTTTAGATCACTGGTCGTTATCACCACTATAAGGTTTGAAGCAGGATTTCTTTGAAAAGCAAAAAATGCATGAGTTTTCAGTTTATACTTAATCTTTGTTTATAAATGTATTGGATGAACAATCGTGGCTGAATTAAGTTTTGATCGACTCTATGAATATTTTGCAAAAGTGCCCAGTATTCAAAAAAATCTGATTGATGCTTATGGCACAGATGGAAAAAGTGCATGGTGGTTTAAGTTTCAAATTGATGTAGATCATTCTTTGGCATGGCAAACGGTACAAGAGCTTGGACATGTACTGAACTATATTTCTAAAAATGAGCGCCTACCGACGCAGTTTCTACCTGTTTCCCCGCCGCCATATATGAATGGTGAAGCCAAGCAATTCTTGGCATGGGTTATTCAGTGTAACCATCCTGACTTTCCACCTGATGTCATTTGTGACTGGTTAGAAGCACGCCTACCGAGTCCAGTGGAAAATGCCGAAAAATGGAAAATCAAAACCGATCTACATGAACTCGATAACATGAGCGATAAAGATTTGGATCAAATCATCCCGCCAAATCCTGAGCAGTAAAATCTTAAAAATTAAATCTCCCTAAGTCCCTCTTTAAAAAGAGGGACTTTTCATCTTGCACAATATAAGAGAAGTGCCGCTTTTCATGAAACGGCAAGAAATGGTAAAAAAATTCGAAATTAAAACGTCGACAAACCACTCCACTCCATAAAACGGTATAGCCCATATTTGAGTTTTGACTCATCTTTATATTGCTCATAGCCCACACTCATTTGACGACCATTTAAGTTCGACCATGCCCCATCAAAATATTGCTGTGCATCTGTAAACACCGCTGCATTAGACTGGCCGATCACACGTAAATTGGTCTCCAAGTTATAATTCTTCAAATTCCGTGCGGTAAAATTCGCAGAACCTAAAATAAGCTCTGCTTCTTGCGCATGGCGTTTTAAAATCATTTTGCTATGGCACTGCTCTCCTTGAGTATTACACCACCGCACTGTAATACCAGCATCGTTAAGCTCAGACGCAACTTGACGATTAGGAATTCCATTCTTTTGACGACCAAATGCATCTTTATTGGGGTCGAGTAAAATCCGAAGTTTAACGCCGCGGTTCTGCGCATCTTTTAAAGCATTGATAATTTGACGCTCAGACAAATAGAACATCGCCAAATCAATCTGGTCATTAGCTTTTGCCGTATTCAACAAGTTGAGTGTTGCATCTAGGATTGCTTTTTCCGTCAGCACCTGTACCTGAGGCTGCGATGGATTTCCTACAATTTCGCCCAAAATCACCATCGGTACATCGCCCTGAGACATGTGAGCCACAGTTTGCTCTGTTTTCAAGACATCAATTGCGGTATTGCCTGTCACCAACAGCGCCACATTGGAATGTCGCGAACTGCCATCATGCGGATTCGCAGATGTGACCAAGGTTTTCCAACCTTCCGCGGTATCGACCACCAATGTTTTGCGATGATTGGCTTTAAAGTTAAATAAGTTTAAATAACTACGTAGGGTAATTTTTTCATCCCCAAACGGGTTTCTTAACCAACCGCCGTCGGGATTATTGCCTGCATTTTGACAACAGATATACCAAAAACCTGACCAAATAGGGTTAGAAGCACGTAGCGGACGTAAATCGGTTTCAATCACATCCACACCTGCCTGACGCAATTTACGGTAATGCTCAGGTAATAGCCCGCCATACACCGAGTTAATCGGGTCGGTGATGACTTTGATTTCAATATTCGGATGTAAGCTTCGCTTGACAATCAACGCATCGGTCAGCTGACGAGTCAACGCCCGTTGTGATGCTTGAGATGTTCCCACTTCATCGTTAAACAAGAACATATCCAACACAATCGTGGTTTGTGCATCTTCAATTAGTTTAAACACTGCGTTGAAAATATGATGATCTTGTTGCTGCTTGCCTTGTGCATCGATATAGGTTTGATCTGCAATAAATTTGACATCGGCATGACGTAACTTGCCCGTATAGTCCAGCCCATCAGGCAGTGGTTTAACGCTATGGTAAACTGCGGAGGTTAAATAAGTCAGAGCCAATAAACCCACCACGACACCGACATAACGGGTCGATGTCCAATTGAGCTTTTGATGTAATTTTCGAAAGATACGCATAACAAAAAACCTAATCCAATATACTCAGACTAGGTTTTATTGTTTGATTTTTCAAGAGGATTTCTGTTGTCAATGTTTTGGCAACCTCTCCCTAACCCTCTCCTTTAAGAAGAGGGAGCACCTCCTCTTTACGGAAAAGGTTGGGTTGAGGCTTGAAATAGCACTTAGAAACTAAAGTCCAGTCCAACTGTGAAGTTACGCCCAACTTGTGGAATGGTCGATAAGAAAGAGGTATGCGAATAAACCGTCTCATCTAAGAGGTTATTGGCTTTGAAATACACGCGATAATCATTACCCTGCATATACTGACCATTATACGCCAAGCCCAAATTCACCATGTTATAGCCCTCGGTTTCGGTCTCATAGCTTGCAATTCGATCTTGCTCAAACACATGGTAGTACTCTGCCGTTCCTGACCACGTGTCACTAAAGTTAGCATTCACTTTTGTTCCTAAACGGCCAGCAGGCACCCGTGGCGCATTTTCATTGTCAATTTTGCCACGTACATAATCACCAAAGACACTCATTTTATATACATCATTGATGGCATAAGACGCTTCTGCTTCAGTCCCATAAAAACGCGCTTTGTCTTGGGTGTAGTCTACTAGGCGGAAGTTTTCGTATCGGTCTGCGGTTTGAGCATAAATGTAGTTGTCATACCAGTTGTGGTAAACATGAACGTGATAATCAATTTTATCCGTATCGTAATGGAAACCTAACTCTAGGTTATTGGACTTTTCGACATCGAGATTTTCATTGCCACGCTCATAGGTATTGGTTGCAAGATGCTTACCATCAGCATAAAGCTCTTGTGCCAAAGGTAAACGCTCTTGATGTGACCCGACCAAAGACAGTTTATAGTTCGGTGCAAACATCCAATTCACAGCACCCGAATAGGACACGGCATAATCATCATAGTCTTTTCGATCTGACTCAATATCAATCGTCTGCTGATCGACACGCGCCCCTAACTCAAAATGGAAGTCATTCCACTGTTTATGTTCTAAACCAAATACGCTCCACTTTTGCGTCTTGGTCGGTTCTAAAATAGACTCTTCACCCGTGATATCTAATTTTTGTTGATTGTACTGTACGCCAACCACACCTTCCCAATCTGCAATCGGCTGATGCACCATTTCTAGACGTGCATCATAACCTTTACTTTTAAAGGTAGTTGCAACACTATCGCCTTCAATTTCATCATGTTGGTAGTCGGTATAACTGGCATGGGCACGTAACTTCTCAAACCCTGCAATCGGATTTAAAATTTCTGTACGGAAGTCATAACGCTCCGACTTTAAGTCAACCCAAGGCCCTGTCTCATGTTCGTCATGTGCATGGTCGTGTCCTGAGTGATCATGTTCATCCGTATGTCCATGATTATCGCTTCCGTCACAGTGCAAATGGTCTTCATGCGGATGACAGCTCTCATATTCATGGCTATGCCCAGGTAAACCGTACTGATCTTGACGGTTCGTATAGGCGATACCCGCAAAACCACGCTCACCAATCCATGAACCACCAACACTAACGGTTTCACCTTTGGCAAAGGTATTTCCAACACGACGTTCTTTTTCGAGTTCACCCTCATGTTCATGGAAATAGTTCGGCGCAATATAGTCATTCGCTTCACGCTTTGAACCTTCAACCCGCAGAGCAAACTGACTGCCCAAAGCAACCGTTGCCCCAGCACTGGCCAACTTTTCATCACTGCCAGAGTTGTAGCGTAATCCAGCCGTACCTTCTAAACCTTTTTCAGGCATGCTGGTTGGAATTTTTTGATCGGTGACATTGACCAAACCGCCCACGGTACCTGCACTATATAACAGGGTTGAAGGGCCACGGATGATTTCAATTTGCTTGGCCAAAATCGGATCGACCGTCACGGCATGGTCTGGCGATAAAGTCGAGACATCAGCAGTTTCTGAAGCATGTTGTAAAACTTTCACGCGTGGGCCATCTTGACCTCGAATCACGGGTCGACTTGAACCTGAACCATATTGATTTGAATATACGCCTAGCTCATCGGCCAAAGCATCCCCGATGGTCGGTGCACGTTCTTTTAAGCTTTTTTGCTCGATAACCTGATCGGCGACTGCAAAATCAGCAGCGGTCTGAACGAGTGGATGCGCTTGGCTGGTCAACGTTTCAAGTTGTTGTGTTGTTGTGTCATCTGCAAAAACGGCAGGTGCAACCACCGCCAAAATAGAGAGCGTTATCAAATTTTTATGGAAAGCCATGGAACTCACTCAAGCGTACAATTTTTGAATATTGTTATAATATAACATTTCAAATTCATTGCAATAAAAAACATTCCAATGGTAGAAAAAAGATAAACTGCCCTATCCATCTAAGTCGATGCCAACGCCAACAGATCAATGCCCTTTACCATTTCACATGCTGTTCTCGCGCCTCCTCTAGCCAAACTCAGTGGTGACCGATTACCCATTGCTGCCATTGCTATTGGTAGTATGACCCCCGATCTTTATCGACTGTTTACACAAGCCAATTCAAATACTACCCACTACTGGACTTCACTGATTCACCCCGATCTTTGGATTGGACTCAGTTTTTGTGTTTTGTGGTACGCGCTATTGCGGCCCTTTTTTTATCGTTTTTTAGGTATTCAGCATGAGTTAAGGCTGAGCAGTATGCTACGTTTTTTTAAATTTTCTGTGGCCGTTATTCTCGCGATCCTGCTGGGTACAGCAACGCATCTGTTATGGGACGGACTCACCCATGCTGACTTCCGCACCTTGTTTGGACATGCATTTTTAAGCCAAGAGATCTCTTTGTTAGGGCACGGCTATCCGCTACACCGCATTTTACAAATTGGCACATCGGCACTGGCTTTGCCCTTGTTGGCGTGGATGGGTTGGCGCTATTACCAAACCTATCAGCAACATTTTCCAGTGAGTTTAAAAATCAAACGCTTTGCAATTGGACTGTTCATACTGAGCCTTTTAGGCGGTTTCGTCAGTGTTTGGGACTATGCACGTTATATTCCCACGCAAGTTTGGCAGTCAGACCTGTATTATTTTACAGGGCGAAGTATTAATGAGTTTAGCCAAGTCGCTTTACTGATTTTAATCTTTGGCTGCATTCTGTTTTTATTTTTAGATCGAGACTATCGTTTAGGCTGAATTTAGACCAACGCTTAAATGCTATTTCATGCCTTTTTTAAGCTATACCTTGAGAGTCAATGTCCAAAGAGGCATAATCCTACCTTTATTTCTGGCGGTACGCTGTTTACGTATTCGCTACCTTTAGCCATATAGTTGGATTTTTAACGCCATGATGCGAACTCATTACTGCGGTTCTTTAACCGAAACTCAAATTGATGAAACAGTAACCCTCTGCGGTTGGGTACACCGTCGCCGTGACCACGGTGGTGTCATCTTCCTTGATATGCGTGACCGTGATGGTCTTGTGCAAGTGGTTATTGACCCAGACACTCCTGAAGCATTCGCAACTGCAGACAAAGTACGTTCAGAATTCGTATTAAAAATTACAGGTCGTGTACGTCGCCGCTATGCAGGCACAGAAAATGCCAATATGGTGAGCGGTCAAATCGAAGTTTTAGGTAAAGAAATCGAAGTTCTTGCTGCATCAGAAACTCCGCCGTTCCCATTGAATGACGACAACACCAATATCTCTGAAGAAATTCGTTTGAAATACCGTTTCTTGGACATCCGTCGTCCTGAAATGTTAGATCGTTTACGTTTCCGTTCTAAGCTAACCAACCTAATTCGTAACTATTTCGAAGACAATGGTTTCTTAGACGTTGAAACTCCGATTTTAACCCGTGCAACGCCTGAAGGTGCGCGTGACTACTTAGTGCCAAGCCGTGTATCTAACGGTAGCTTCTATGCACTTCCACAATCACCACAATTATTCAAACAATTGTTGATGGTCGGTGGTATCGATCGTTACTACCAAATCGCAAAATGTTTCCGTGATGAAGACTTACGTGCAGACCGTCAGCCTGAATTCACCCAAATCGACGTTGAAACATCGTTCATGAGTGACGATGACATCATGGATTTAATGGAAACGTTGACGGTTAAGATGTTCAAAGAACTTCTTGACGTTCAATTCGATAAATTCCCACGCATGACCTATACAGATGCTATGCGTGACTATGCATCGGACAAACCAGATTTACGTATTCCTTTGAAATTGGTTGACGTCGCAGACCTAATGCAAGAAGTTGAATTCAAAGTATTCGCAGGTCCAGCGAAAGATCCTAAGGGTCGTATCGTTGCATTACGTGTTCCGGGTGCAGGTTCACTACCACGTAGCCAAATTGATGAATACACGAAATTTGTCGGCATCTACGGTGCAAAAGGTTTAGCGTACATTAAAGTGAACGAGCTTGAAAAAGGCATCGAAGGCTTACAGTCTCCAATCGTGAAATTCATCGAGCCAATCGTGCTTGATCTCTTGAAACGTGTTGGCGCAGAAAATGGCGATATCGTGTTCTTCGGCGCAGACAAAGCTAAAGTTGTGAACGATGCCATGGGGGCTTTACGTATTAAAGTCGGTCATGACTTAAAAATGTCAACTTGCGAGTGGGCACCGCTTTGGGTGGTAGACTTCCCAATGTTTGAAGAAACAGATGATGGCAAATGGACCTCTGTTCACCACCCATTCACACTGCCTAAATCAAGCGTTGAAGATGTGAAAAATAACCCAGGTGCTGCACTTTCTGTGGCTTATGACATGGTGTTAAACGGTACTGAAATTGGTGGTGGTTCACTACGTATTCATAACCTAGAAATGCAAAAAGCAATTTTTGAAGCATTAGGTATTGGCGAAGAAGAAGCTGAAGAAAAATTCAGCTTCTTACTCAACGCATTACGTTACGGTGCTCCTCCGCATGGTGGTTTAGCATTCGGTCTAGACCGTTTAGTCATGCTCATGACGGGTGGTGCGTCTATTCGTGATGTAATTGCATTCCCGAAAACGAAAACTGCTGAATGTCCATTAACGCAAGCACCTGCACCAGTTGAATCAAATCAACTACGTGATTTAGGTATTCGCTTACGTGAAAAACCAAAAGCTGAAGAAACCAAATAATCTTTAGATTTTGATTAAAGAAACCCTGCCATGCGCAGGGTTTTTTTCATTCAAGACCAGACCATCCATTCAATAGATATTATTTTCGCTTCAAATTTTCCAAAATTTCTTTTGAACTTTTGATCTATCCCCCTTACAGTGATTCACGATAGTCTATATTTTATTGCAGCAGTTCTTGCACTAAATCATTCTGTTGATTTATTCATTTATTTTGTTCTTAAGACACTCATCTTTTTTTGATTTTATCTATCTTAGATTTTTAAGTCTCTTTGCAAAATTTTCTCTCATCTCATCTTTTAAAAAGATTTCTGAGTCAAAATATGGCTATTTATTATCTACTTAAAATCATCTCACTTTTTCCATTGTCCTTTTTACAATACATCGCACGCGGAATTGCGCACCTACTTTACTTTAGTGACTCTTCAATTAAGCGTATCACCACCATTAATCTGCAGTTGGCCTACCCTGAACTCGACCCAATAACACTCCAGAAACGCGTTCATCTCAGTATTCAAAGCCAATGTCAGACCTATATTGAATTTTTAAAATGTTGGGGAATGCCTCCACAATACAACCTAGATTTATTGAAAAACATTCATGGTGAATCTGTTCTAACCGAGGCTTTAGCCAATAAAAAAGGCGTGATTGTGGTCATTCCGCATTTTGGTTGTTGGGAGCTGTTAAATGCATGGTTAAATGTCTATACGCAACCAATGATTATGTATAAACCCTATAAAATTAAAGGGATTAACCGCTATATTCTAGCTGCACGTCAAAAGTTTAATGCCACACTAGTTCCCACCGATGAAACGGGTATCCGCAGTATCTTCAGACACTTAAAACAAGGTGGGCTGACGGTGATTTTACCGGATCATCTGCCAAAACCTAGTGGCGGTATTTATTCATATTTTTTCCAGCAGAATACTTTGTCCACGACACTGGTCTCTAAAATGGCGGCAAAAACACAATGCAATGTGATCGGATTAAGTTGTATTCGTAATACTGACGCAGCAGGTTTTGATGTGTACTGTACTGAGCTATCTCAAGATATTTTATCGACAGATCTACAGCTGTCGGTGGACAGTTTAAATCTTGCCATGCAAGACATAATTAACCAAGCACCTGAACAGTATATTTGGTCCTATAAACGTTTTAGAAATTGTTATGGCAATATCAATGCTTATCGGATACAGCCACCAATGTAGGCTCCACAAACTCGCACATGATCTCAAGCAGTTCGAAAGCAATAATTTATGCTATTTGCTAAAGGCCTGAATAGAATACTTTTATTCATTTGAGATCAATTCTCAGCAGTGGCATAATAGCGCACTATTTTAGATAAGTTGTGAGCAACCAAATGGCTATGCGCCCTGAAGTCCGTCGTCGTGGTATTGTGCTAATTGTGTTTGCAATCGTACAATGGTTTTTCATGCGCTATATTCTAGACAATCAATTATTCAATTTAACAACCTATGACCGCATTGTCTTTTTCTGTGTAAGTAGCCTTGCAGGTGCTTTTGTCATTTTTGTTGGCTTAATTTATATGGTCCTGAAAGGAAATGCGGATAAGGAATAGGTTCTAAATATATGCAAACAATTTCGCCAAAAATATTTAGACAAGTTCAATTGATCAATAAATTGTTTAAAATTTCAAAAAAGCATTATTTTTTGAGAAGATTTTCAAACTTTTTATTCCAGAAAAAAACAGATTTAATTGTTCAGGAATTACAAAAATTACATCTCGATACATTAGAAACGTACAAAGAGAAACTATTAATAAATAATAACCCAAGCATCACTAATATTATTTGGGTATGCTGGTTTCAGGGAGAAGATCAAGCTCCTGCTCTGGTACAAAAGTGTATCTGGAATCTAAAGCAATTTAATCAAGATGAATACACGATTAAAATAGTAACATTAGATAATTATAAAGATTTTATTGATTTACCTTCTTACATTGAAGAAAAATTTAAAAAAGGTATCATCTCTTATACACAACTCTCGGATATATTAAGATTTACCTTGTTAGCAACGCATGGGGGTATATGGATTGATTCAACATATTTAACCCTGTCACCACTTCCCAAATACGTAACAAATCATTCTTTTTTTAGCTTAACTAGCGCTATTTTTCCTACCTACTCAATATCAAAAGGTCGTTGGGCTGGTAATTTTATAAAATTTGGTAAAAATGATTTCATTGCTTTGCTATTTAAAGACTTATTTTTCGAATATTGGAAAAATAACAATCAACTTGTAGATTACTTTTTAATCGACTATTATTTCGAACTTTTATATCGAAATATACAATCTTTCCAAGAGAATCTTAAAAAACTACCTCAATATGGTGACAATCGCCATCTTTTAAATAGCATTTTATTTAAAGAGATTAATCAAATTGATAGTTCCAAGTTAGAAAAGGATATATATAAAATATATAAATTAACCTATAAATTTAAGGCCGAAAAAGCAAATAAGCAAAAAACTTATTTCAGAGAGTATTTCTAAATACTCTCTGAAATAAGCCCATTTATTTAAAAAAGTTTCTCATAATAATACTTAACTTCAAAATTTCTTTAATAAAATTTGCGAAACGATCTTTATCTATCACTTTATAGTTGTATAAGTGATTATTTAACATTCTTTTTTTAAAATTATTTAACTGATTTTTTTCGGAAAACTGCTCAACTGTTTTAAATATTTTTTCTGATTTAGCTTCGCTAATTCTCCCATACAAATGACTTGTATCAAAAAAATATGTAGGCTTATCAACGTGCTCAAAATTACCCAAGTCACCAACTCGATACCAAAGCTCTAAGTCTTGCCACATGCAGAAACTCTCATCAAAACCAGAAACTTGTCGTAACGTTTTTGTTTCTGTAAAAATTTGATTACCAACATAGTTTGCAAAAAGGAGATCATCTTTCTTAAAGTATTTTTTAGAAAATAAACTATGCTCTTTTGTTTGATTACTTTTTTCACTTTTAATATTTGAGGTAAATAAAGCGATTGAGTCTTCTCTCTTTTTATTTACCCAATAATCTAGAAAGAACTCAAGGCGATGTGGTAAAAAATAATCATCATCATCTAAGCCTGTAATTAACTCACCTTGTGCTAAATTAATTGCAATATTTCGGCTGACGCATGCACCGCTATTTTTATCCTTAAAAAAATAGCGAATACGTGAATCTACTTTGGCCAATCCAACTAAAAAATCTTGTGTACCATCTGATGAGTTATCATCGACAATAATGATTTCAAAATTTTTATATGTTTGATTCTGTACAGACTGAACTGCCCTTTTTAAAAGCTCCAACCTATTATAGGTTGGTATATATACAGAAATTAGTGGTTCCATCATTTATCTGCACTAATTATAGTTTCAAAAAATGTATAAATCATTTTCACGACAGTTTCCTGTTGTTGATTAGAAATACCATACCATAAAGGCAACCTTAGCAATCTCTCGCTCTCTTTAGTCGTGAATTCATCAAGACCACAAAACTCAGAGTATTTTTCACCTGCGGGAGAGCTATGCAAGGGAACATAATGAAATGTAGCCTGAACACCGTTGTCTTTCAAATATTGGAGTACACTAGTTCTTTGTTTTATATCTTTAACTTTCACATAAAACATATGAGCATTATGTTTACAGTTTTCAGGAATTGGTGATAATTCTATTTTTGAGCTATATGTTAAGGGAACCAATTTTTCATAATAATAGTTCCATGCCTTTAAGCGCTCTTGATTAATATGTTCAGCACTAGCCAACTGAGCAAATAAATAAGCAGCCTGAAGCTCACTTGGCAATAAACTACTACCAATATCACTCCAAGTATATTTATCCACCATACCTCTAAAAAACTGGCTACGATTAGTGCCTTTTTCCCTAATAACTTCTGCTCTTTCTATAAACCGTTGATCATTTATGAGTAATAACCCGCCCTCACCGCCACTCGTATAATTTTTTGTTTCATGAAAACTAAAAGCAGCTAAATGTCCAATAGTCCCCAATGCCTTTCCTTTATAGCTAGACATGACACCTTGCGCAGCATCTTCAACGACATATAAATGATATTTATGGGCTAAATCCATAATTACATCCATTTCACATGCAACACCTGCATAATGCACTGGAACAATCACTTTTGTTTTTGATGTAATTGCTGCTTCTATTTTTGTTTCATCGATATTCATTGTATCCGGACGAATATCTACAAAAATAATTTTTGCACCTCGTAAAACAAATGCATTTGCCGTACTTACAAAAGTATAGCTTGGCATAATGACTTCATCCCCCTCACAAATATCTAGCAATAATGCTGCTAGCTCAAGTGCATGTGTACAAGAAGGGGTTAATAAAGTTTTTTTACAAGTAAACGAGTCTTCAAACCATTTTTGACATAACTTCGAATATTTACCATCACCTGAGAGCTTTTTAGACTGGATGGCGTCTACAATCAATTTAGTTTCAGAACCTAATACTGGCGCATTATTAAAAGGAATCACTTATTTGACTCCGAGTTAAATTCATCCACTAATTTTAACATTTCACGACTTCTATCTTTTACTCTTTTCCCAGGTATTCCAATATAAATTCC
Organism: Acinetobacter sp. 8I-beige; assembly: GCF_902505955.1. Classification (NCBI taxonomy): domain Bacteria; kingdom Pseudomonadati; phylum Pseudomonadota; class Gammaproteobacteria; order Moraxellales; family Moraxellaceae; genus Acinetobacter; species Acinetobacter sp. 8I-beige. The sequence continues at coordinate 951,473 of NZ_LR732792.1, forward strand.
CCATGGTGCGGTACTTTTTAATATTAAAGTCATTGCACCAATAGAAGAACCTTCTGCAACATTTACACCAGGTAAGATTGTTGAATTTGCCCCAATTATAGAATATTGCTCAACAATTACTTCTGCTTTATATTCCTTTTTATACTTTTCTGGAATAAGTGAACTAGCGACTGTAGTGCCTGAATAATCTGAACTTTGACTGAAAATTTTAACTCCATACGCTAATGAAACATAATCCTGAAGAATAATACCCATCGATCCTCCAGCTAATAAGCACATTGGCGTTATTCTACAATACTTTCCTATTGTTACTTTACCTGAAATAACACAAAAATCATCAATCTGCGAATGATCACCAATCGTTATTTGTTCGCAATTATAAATCGAAGCTTTATCACTAATTTTTACGTTTATGCCTAAATTCTTAAAACCCATTACATTGAGTTGTTCTTCAGATAAATATGCCACTTCTTATGACTCCAACAAATTTTTCCATTTATCTTCAAAGTTTTCTTTTGAAAAGTAACTTTTTATATTGTTTTCATTTTTAACTAATTTTTGATTATTAGTTAAACTAAATTCTTCAATATCAAAAATATCAATATCCATTCCTTTAAACAGTTCCCATTGCGGAGTTCCATTCCTCAAACACACTATTTTCCCCATGCCTAAAAGATTAATTGTATTACCCATAGCCTGTTGCCGCTTGTGATTAAAAATAGCAATATCTATATTTTGAAGAAAACTTAAATATTTTTCATATGGCATAAACTCAGTCAAGGGGACAAATTTATGCTCAAATATAGTCTTTCCATATTGGATCACTTGGTCAGCATAAGTTTGATTTCCATAAGATAAAGGTGCATAAATCTTAATATTTGACTCTTTAAATTTTTCAAGTTTAACTAACGCTTCAATATGCTCATTCGCAGGATCTGCTGAATTACCTAACAGAATATTAACACTTCCTTTCCTTTCTTCTATCAAAGAATAAACTGGAGTAAAAATGTTACTCAAATAACCAAGATTTTCAACATACTTTCCTTTAGCACCAAATTTATCTCGTGCATATTCAACATCTCTTGGAATAAAAGTTATCAAAAAACCCATATTCTTTATAACCATTTTTTTATATAAATTAGATATTTTAGATCTCTTATCTTCCCCATATAAATCCCCCCCCCACATTGACCAATAGCACTTTTTTAATAACCAAGGGTGATAAAATAGAGTCTTTATTACTTTTGAATTAAACAAGCCATGTAAAATTATTTTATCAGCATTATACATTTCTAACAGAAGTCGAAAATAACTTACTTGACTCTCTTTTTTCCCCAAAAAAAATACCCCCCTATCTTTTAAAAAACCATAAACACTCTCATCACCATAGAGATAAAAAGTATTATTTTCTTTAGAAAATTTTTCCTGTATAAAATCAATAAATGGCGGTAAAAACTTATCAGCCATACTGACATGAATTATTTTTTTAGACATAACTACAACGAACCAACTAATGAAATCAAATACTGACCATAACTATTTTTACTCATAGTATGACCGATTTTTAAAACCTGCTCTTTACTTAACCAACCTTGATTAAATGCAATTTCTTCCAAACATGCCACTTTATAGCCTTGACGCTTTTCTAAAGTTTCTACAAATTGTGCAGCTTCAAGTAAACTACTATGTGTACCTGTGTCGAGCCATGCAAAACCACGTCCAAGTAGTTCCACATTTAAATCCCCACGTTCCAAATACATTTGGTTCACGGTGGTAATTTCTAATTCGCCACGCTCTGATGGTTTAACTTGTTTGGCAATTTGAATCACATCATTGTCATAGAAATACAGCCCCGTTACTGCAAAATGAGACTTTGGATGTTGAGGTTTTTCTTCTAGTGAAATTGCGCGTTTCTGCTCATCAAACTCAACGACACCAAAGCGTTCTGGGTCTTTTACTTGATAGCCAAAAACTGTTGCACCTTTTTCACGCGCAACAGCCTGTTTTAGCATTGGTGTAAAACCTTGACCATAGAAAATATTATCGCCTAGTACTAAACACACATTACTATCACCAATAAACTCTTCACCAATAATAAATGCTTGTGCTAAACCATCTGGACTTGGCTGAATGGCATACTCTAATCGAATACCGAATTGAGCCCCATTGCCTAGTAAGCGTTTAAAACTATCTAAGTCTTCAGGAGTTGTAATGATCAGAACATCCTGAATTCCTGCCAACATCAGTACTGACAATGGATAATAAATCATTGGTTTATCGTAAATAGGCAGTAGCTGTTTCGATACACCTTGGGTAATCGGATACAGTCGTGTACCAGAGCCACCTGCTAATATAATGCCTTTTGTGTTCATTGAGCATTTACACCTAATCTTTCTCGTTGGTAACTACCATCTTGAACTCGACGGGACCAATCTAAATTATTCAGATACCATTCAACCGTCTTTCGAATTCCAGTTTCAAAGGTTTCTAGGGGTTTCCAGCATAAATCTTTTTCAATTTTTCCCGCATCTATGGCATAACGCAAATCATGCCCAGGACGATCTTCGACAAATTTAATAAGAGACTCATACTTTTGACCATTGGCTTGAGGCTTTAATTCATCCAAGATCTTACAAATCGTTTTTACGACTTCAATATTTTGCTTTTCGTTATGTCCACCAATATTATAGGTTTCACCAACTACACCTTCTGTGACAACCTGATATAAAGCACGTGCATGATCTTCAACGAATAACCAATCACGGATTTGATCACCCTTGCCGTAAATGGGTAAAGGTTTCATATCTAGAGCATTGAGAATAACCAAAGGAATCAATTTCTCAGGGAAGTGATATGGGCCATAATTGTTTGAACAATTCGTCACAATCGTGGGTAGACCATACGTACGCTGCCATGCACGAACCAAATGATCTGAACTGGCTTTACTTGCAGAATACGGTGAACTTGGTGCATAGGACGTTGTTTCGGTAAATAAATCCGTAGTTCCCTCTAAATCACCATACACTTCATCGGTCGAAATATGATGGAAGCGAAAAGCTTCTTTTGCGTCTAAGGTGAGACTTAACCAATATTTTCGTGCGGCTTCCAACAAGCTATAAGTGCCCACAATATTGGTCTGAATAAATGCAGCAGGACCATCAATTGAGCGGTCGACATGCGATTCGGCAGCCAAATGCATCACTACATTCGGTTGAAAGTTTTCAAAGATTTTTTCTAATTCAACCTGATCACAAATATCGGTTTGGAAAAATTGATAGCGTTCACTTTGTTCAATGGATTGAAGTGACTCCAGATTACCTGCATAAGTCAACTTATCTACGTTTAAAACATGATGATGGGTGTTTTCAATAATATGACGTATTACTGCTGAACCAATAAATCCAGCGCCACCAGTTACTAGAATGCGCATATCAAGCTATTCCTATCATTTCATCACATTTACATTTTGATTTGTTAAGTAAGATATCAAAGTATTCACTTTAACTGCTAGATCAGCTCTTATTTAAACTCAACACGCTTACCTACTAACGCATATTTTACTTGTTTCAATATGCGTAAAATCTCAAGTTTGACTTTAGCCCACCCCTTCTTCTTTTGCTTTTTCATCCGAGCTTTACGCTCTGCAAGCAAGTCGCTTGAAAGTGTCGTTTTCTTTTCAGGAAATAACATCATTTCCTGTATACATAAAGCAGGCGTCATCTGATATACGGGATGAAATGTATGACGTATAAATTCATCAAACATCACTTGGTCCAGTGGGATCAATTGAATTTTTTTCACATATTCCAAATATTTTTGAGCACCTTCAAGACTCAGGATATAACCTGCGGTGCCTAAGTTTTTTCCCGTGAGTTGAACAATATGACGCGTGCCATTTGCTATTTCCGACTGGGCATTACCGAGAAAAACTTGATCTGCAAATGCTTCCGTCTTAATAATGTCCCAATTTGGGTTGATCCAGCCTGCGTTATTTAATAATTCAGCAGCAGCATTACCTAAATACACATCATCTTCAAAAATAGCCAAATGAGGAATGTGCTCATCTACCATTTTTTGCCAAATCGAGACATGACTCATAAAACAAGCCAACTCACCAGGACTTAAAAACTCATCCCGAATATTGAGCTGCATTTTTTCTGCTAAAGGACGTGCTAAATCAGGCGTCAGCGCATCAAAAAACTCAAACCCAACATTCTGTTTGCCGAATTCTCGCACGATATGCTCACGACGCGCAGCCGCTGTTTTTAAGCTAATGACTATATTTTTCATATCGATACTACTTATTTCGATGCAACCAAATGCTTTACAGCATAAAACTTATCACGCCACATCCGCTTTTGTTTTTTGATGCCGTGAGAAAGACTCCGCCCTTCTTTTTCTTTACGAGAAATACCTTGTGCTGCCACGGTGCCCAAGATATCACTATCCAAGCCAGCAGGTTTCACTAAAGCAGGCCACACGCCTAAACCCTTCCCATTTTTACTGAGCCATGTTTGAAAGAAAATATCGACAGGCATGGTCATTTTTCTCCCAGCTTGCATAAATGCTTCTGCACCTTGACGTGACCACACCAAACCTAAACCACGAATAGGAAAATAAAAAGCATGCCACAAACTCATACCATCAACATTCGTAATATCTTTAGCTAGCTTTTTCTTTTTGGTTGCAATGTTAATCAAGTACCAATCCAGCTCTTTATGCTGATCTAGATACTCAATCACGCCATCAAGCTTGTTTTTAAAGTCTTGGTTGATTTTCATATCGTCTTCAAGCACCACCAAATAATCAGCATCTGTACTTAAAAATTTTTCCGCGCAGCCATAATGACTTAAATAGCAGCCCAATTCCGAATTCATCAGTTTACGGCCAAGTACGTCGTTCGCCCCTTGATCATCGTAGTTTGCAAATTCAGTTAAATCTTTACCACGACCATCGACTGCAGAAAAGCGATCAAAAGGCCAGTTGACTTGATTCAGCTGCTGAGTTGCTCTTTCAAGTCGTTCCTGACTGCCGTCCAAATTAATCAAATAAGTAACAACTTTCATCATGAACCTTTAAACTAAAACTGAATGGGGCAAATAGCCTGCTAATTTTTCCTGCATAGCCATACTGATTTTCTTTGCAGCATCACTATCAAGCTGATCCAAACTCTGTATGCAGCCATACTTAATCTCAGGATTATGTAGGGCTTGTATAAAACTATTCAAACTGTCCTGATTTTTAAGATAGGCCAATTCGAGATCAGGCTTTAACTCAGCCTGCTGTTTTTGAATCTTAATGTGGTTCATTAATGAAATCGGATTCAACTGCTCTACACTACGAAATTTAAACTTGATCTGTGTTTCTAAAAGCTGTGGATGCTCAAGCAAATACTCTTTTAATGCATGACGATCTACAATATGTGGATAATGATGGATTTCAAAAAATTTATTGAATCCCAAAACATCCGCACCAAGCATCTGCGCAATCATATGTTTCGGCTGAATTGGCTTTCCAAATTGGCGACTCATCAGCTGACGATATTTGAGCTTTACCTTGAGTGCAAAACTATTCTGCCAATGGCCATAGATTACCAAGTTTTCCGCTTTTAAAAAGTCTTCGACTTGTGCAGACGCATTAAAAAAGAAATCATCATTTAGATAAATAAAATAATCTGATAAGCCTTCAATATTCCAAAGCATACTTTCAATGGAACGGGTATTGAAGGTCGGTAAATGCTCTTCAAAACCTCTAAAAATTTCTCGGTGATCAACCACACGAATTTTATCGGCAGCACACAAACCTTGCGCTGCAAATTCATCGATAAACTCAGGACGCTGACTATCTGCCACCACATAGATATGTCGACAGAACGGTACATATTTCAAAATGGAAGCGATGTTATAATAAATTTCGTTATTACTGGCAAAGCGCGTCGCACTGACTGCGTCAGATGCATCTTCACCAGTCAGATATTTATGACGTTTCTTTTTTAATTCAAGATCATTGCCATCTACCCAGGCAATCACGATATCAATATTTTGCATTCACTTGATCACTTCAAAATCTGAGTCTAATAGGCATTTATTGCCAAGCATCCTTAATCCACTGTGAAGGCAATACATAACGATACCATTTTCCACCACCACCATTAATAGCATCAGGTGGATTGATTTCACCATGGAAAATAATGACCTTAACCCCTTCAGGTTTTACAGGCGGTTTAAAGTATGCCAACGGAATTTTTTGCAAACAGTGATATTTGTAACTCTTACACCAACTATCAGGCCAGTAAGAAAGTTTTTTCTCTTGATCGACATACCAAGACAAATAAGCTTGCTCATTGCGGAATTTTTGACGAATTTCATCAAAATGCTCCCGAAAATAAGGCATCAGTCCAGGGAAAGCACCCAGTTTAAAACGGTAAACCGAGCTGTTGCCTGTAATCCGCCAAGGACGTTTCCAGTCATGAATAATTAGGAAGTCCCCAGGATGGGTAAAGAAACTGTCAATATTGTCAACAATCACCACATCCAAATCTAAAAAGAGCGCATTACCTTGTAAACCGTACAAGTCTGGCTCGAATGTAGACAATTTATTCCAACCTCGTTCAGGACTTCCCTCTGGAAGCGCTAAAGGTGGAATGGGAAAACAATCAACTGCAGGATCGATCCCTTCGGTGCGGTCTGTTAGACAAACCATTTTAAAATCAACCGTGGTGTGACGCTTCACCATGTTATATAAACGATTGACGTACTCGGCCCCATATTTGGTGCCCCATTTCATGCATAACACAATATTTTGATCTGTCTGTGTTTCAGCCTGTTTTGACAACGAGTCGTTTACGTTTTCCAGCATGTTCTATCATCCACCAGCATTCTGCGTTGTATCATAACATTTCTTGCAATAAGTTAGTGTATGGCTTTTTCAAAGCCCTCATAATACTCAAAAATAGTTTGTGCTATGATACGGAGTCGCTTAGATAAATCCTTTACAGGGTTCACTTAGCTCTCATATGAAGAATATATAATCAGGTTGATATGAAAATAGCAGTTGCAGGCACAGGTTACGTCGGCCTTTCTAATGCCATGATCTTCTCACAACACCATGAAGTGATTGCACTAGACATCATCGACACGAAAGTTGACATGTTGAATCAAAAAATCTCCCCGATTCAAGACACAGATATATCAACATTTTTAAGCGAAAAACCGCTCAATTTTCGTGCCACAACTGACAAATATGAAGCCTATCGAGGCGCTGATTTTGTCATCATTGCAACACCCACCGACTATGATGTGCAAACTAATTATTTCAACACGCAGAGTGTGGAAAGTGTTATTCGAGATGTGGTCGAGATCAACCCTCAGGCAACGATGATTATCAAATCAACAGTGCCAGTGGGCTTTACTCAAAAAGTCAAAAACCAATATCACACTGACAATGTGATCTTCTCCCCAGAGTTTTTACGTGAAGGCAAGGCGCTGCATGACAACCTTTATCCCTCTCGGATTATTGTTGGTGAAAAGTCAGAACGTGCTCAATTGTTTGCAGATATGCTGATCGAAGGTGCAATCAAAAAAGACAGCCCTGTATTGTTCACTGACTCAACTGAAGCCGAAGCGATTAAGTTATTTGCCAACACCTATCTCGCGATGCGTGTCGCTTACTTTAATGAACTCGATACTTATGCCCAGTCTTTCGGTCTAGACACTCGTCAAATTATTGAAGGCGTATGTTTAGATCAACGCATTGGCAATCATTATAACAACCCATCGTTTGGCTATGGTGGCTATTGTCTACCGAAAGACACCAAACAACTTCTTGCCAACTACAATCAAGTGCCGAGCAACCTGATTCAGGCCATTGTAGATTCCAACAGTACCCGTAAAGACTTTATTGCAGACTCTATTATTGCAAAAAATCCTAATACCGTCGGCATTTATCGTTTAGTGATGAAAAGTGGCTCTGATAACTTCCGTGCGTCCGCGATCCAAGGCGTCATGAAACGCATTAAGGCCAAAGGCATTGATGTGATTGTTTATGAACCAACCTTAAATGAGGATGAGTTTTTCAAATCCAAAGTGATTAATGATTTAGAACAATTTAAACAACAAAGTGATGTCATCATCGCCAATCGTAAGTCACAGGATTTAAGCGATGTTGAAGACAAAATCTATACCCGTGATATTTTTGGAGGCGATGAATGAACGTTTTAGTAACAGGTGCAGCAGGCTTTATCGGCTTTCATGTCTCTAAAAAACTACTCGAGCGTGGTGATAGAGTTGTCGCTTTTGACAATATGAATGATTATTATGATCCTGCTTTAAAGCAAGCTCGTATCGACTTATTACATCAAACTGCTCAGCAAAGTGCTGGCCAATTTGACTTCATTCAAGCCAATCTTGCCGATAAAACAGCAGTTGATCAATGCTTTCAACAACACCAGTTTGACCGTGTGATTCACTTGGCTGCACAAGCAGGCGTGCGCTACTCACTTGAAAATCCAATGAGTTATGTAGAAAGCAATATTATTGGCTTTACCAATATTATTGAAGCTTGCCGCTATGCGAAAACACCACATCTGACCTATGCCAGCACCAGCAGCGTATACGGTGCAAATACCACCATGCCTTTTAGTGAGCAACATGGTGTAAACCATCCAATTCAGTTTTATGCAGCAACAAAACGTGCAAATGAATTAATGGCGCATAGCTATAGTCACCTATTTCAATTGCCAACCACAGGCTTACGTTTCTTTACGGTCTATGGACCTTGGGGACGCCCCGATATGGCGCTGTTTAAGTTCACCAAAAACATCATTGCGGGTCAATCAATTCCCGTATTTAACCATGGTAATCACACCCGCGATTTCACATTTATTGAAGACATTGCTGAAGGCGTGATTCGCTCAAGTGATCAAATTGCTGAGGTCAACCCAAATTGGGACAGCAATCACCCAGATCCAGCGACCAGCAATGCGCCTTTCCGTATATTCAACATCGGCAATAACAATCCTGTGAAACTCATCGAATATATTCAAGCAATTGAAAAAGCCGTTGGCCAAGAAGCCATTTTAGAATTACTCCCGCTTCAAGCAGGTGATGTACCTGATACCTATGCAGATAGCAGCGCTTTAGAAAAAAGTGTGGGGTATAAACCCTCTGTTTCAGTTGAAGCTGGTGTGAAACAATTTGTAGATTGGTATCGTGACTTTTATCAGGTTTAAATAAAAAGCCTCTCGCTAATTAAACCAATCTAAAATAAAAACCCTAATTACTGTGTAATTAGGGTTTTTAAATACAGGTGTATTTAAATTAAATTGTAGATCGTTACACTATAAATTTTTCTTACTAAATCACCATCCAACACAAAACTGTCCCCTATACCTATACAAATTCTTTGAGGTAGAAAAAATCTATCCTTCCTTCTGTTGAAGATCCTCAACTAAATAAACGAAGGTTATTTTTAAATAGCAACATCTTAGCAATAGGATAACTTTTATTTATACTCGATGAGGTTTATGGAATGGCTTTTATTAAAAATTACAGTATCAAAAAATATTAAGCCTATACAAAACATTGGCTTAAATTATTTAAGAGAAATACCAAATTAAACACCACCAGAGCCATCATAAATAATCCTATGATGACTCTACCTTTATAAAAATAATTTATTTATTTTTCTTTTTGCATATATTTATCAATATATGATTAAGAACGCCATAATTCTCCAAGTTTTACATCCCACTCAACAGGAGAAATAACCATACGTCCTGCATTTGGGGTCAATGTAATTTCACTAAACAGCACTTCATCTTGTGACAATAGGAAGTCAATTCGGCTATAACCATATTCCAAACATAACTGCTCAGATAGCTCAACCATTTTATGCATCTTGCACGGTTCTATCACCGCTTCTGGCGTATTTTCTTTGCAATCTACGGTGAAAGGCTGTAGCACCCAAGAGGTATCATAAATATTTGAATACTCTGTACCATCACTCCCTTGGACATCGACTTCAACATACTTAGGCTGCCCTTCAAAACAGTGAACACGACATGTTGTAATGGTGGCATTCGTGTTAGCATCACGATATAAGTCAACATAATGCTCTGCCAAGATGAGCGGCGAAATATTTTTATAGTGCCACTCTCGCTTGCGGTAGTACATATTCATTTTTAAACTGTTATTTAGTTTGCTTTCCGCTCTATTAACATCAAATGTACCTTTATCGCGACAAATAATAGCGCTTCCACTGTCGTGGGTACACTTTAAAACGAATTGGTTCGGAAGTTGATCAAAATCAATATTCTTAAAGTCACAATATGTGCCTATAAGTGGGACCAGATGTTTTTCTCCAATCCGATCTATAATCAATTCTCTTACTGCCGATTTATCAGCTAATTTGGTATGTAGTGCACTTCTTTCAAAAATCATTCGTGCAGTAACTTTCTCATTAAAACTTTCAGGTTGATTAAAATTTGGGGTATACCCTAATTTATTAATAAACCTTTTTTTTAGATATCTCTCATCAGAAACAAATAATGTTCTAAATACTTTTGCTTCTTTAAGAATATTATTTTTACTAAAAGTTCAAAAATCTTCGATCCTTTATAAACAACTAAATGCTATAAAATATAATTCATATACCTTTTTAAATAATGAAAATAAAAAAGGGCTCCGAAGAGCCCTTTTTCACCTAATTACTTATTTTACATAAGTTAACCAGTGTGCGTATTTCGGGTCTTTACCCTTAACCGCATTAAAGAATGTGGTTTGAATTTGTTCAGTAATAGGACCACGCGTACCTGAACCGATTTCACGGTCATCATATTCACGAATAGGCGTCACTTCAGCAGCAGTACCTGTAAAGAATGCTTCATCTGCAATATAGAATTCATCACGTGTAATACGACGCTCAACCACGTCATAGCCCAAGTCTTTTGCGATGGTAATAATGGTTTGACGCGTAATACCATCCAGTGCACCACCCGCGATATCTGGCGTATGTAAAACACCATCTTTCACCAAGAATACGTTTTCGCCAGAACCTTGGCATACATAACCTTGAGGGTCGAGCAACATTGCTTCGTCATAACCTGAATGCGCTACTTCTTGGTGAGCCAAAATCGACAAGGTGTAGTTACCTGATGCTTTCGCTTTACACATCGTCACGTTTGGATGGTGATGGGTAAACGATGAAGTTTTCACTCGAATACCTTTCGCCATTGCTTCATCACCAAGGTACGCACCCCAGCTCCATGCCGCTACTACTGCATGAATCGTATTGTCTGTTGCAGCAATACCTAATTTTTCCGAACCAATAAAAATAATTGGACGCAAGTAGCAAGACGCTAATTTATTTTCACGAACCACATCAATTTGAGCTTGCTCTAGTGTTGCTTGATCAAACGGGACTTTCATTTGATAAATTTTTGCAGAGTTCAATAAACGCTTAGTGTGTTCTTTTAGACGGAAAATAGCCGTGCCATTCGGTGTTTCATAGGCACGGACACCTTCAAACACACCCATGCTGTAGTGCAAGGTATGTGTTAATACGTGAGTTTTTGCCTCACGCCAGTCAACCAATTGTCCATCTTGCCAAATAAAACCATCACGATCAGCCAAATTCATGACACACACTCCAAATTTATATACACAGTCATGTTACCCAATGCTCACGATTGAGCTTGGATCAATTAATCTTTGCCATAATTTGCAAACGATCACTCGGGTATCGCGCCAGTCCGCAGCATTTACTTGCATGGATTGATTCGCAAGGGCTAAACGGTGGCTCTCGGCTCGTTCACTGAGATAAGCTTGAATCAATGCAGTCGCATCGTCACTGGATAAGCAACTGGCTTTTGCGGCGTCTTCAAGGATTCGTACATTGTCGGAATAATGGGTAAGATCTGGATGAGATCCGCTCCATGCCAACACAGCATACTGTGCCATAAATTCGATATCGACGATACCACCTGCGTCTTGTTTTAAATGAAAAATTCCATCTTTTTGTTGTTCTTTAGAAGAACCCAAATGGTCTTTCATTTTTTGACGCATCTTCAGCACTTCTGCGCGTACATTTTCTTCATCACGTGGCTGCGTCAAAATCCGACAGCGCAATGCTTCAAACTTATCACGCAAACTTGGCTCACCCGCAATCGAACGAGCACGTACCAATGCTTGATGCTCCCAGACCCATGCATTTTTCAACTGATACTGTTCAAAGGCTTTTAAACTGGTAACCAATACCCCTGCTTCACCCGATGGACGTAAGCGTGTATCGATTTCATAGACCCGACCATCGAGGGTCTGCGTGGTCATCAACGACATAAATTTCTGCGCAACACGCATTGCAAACTCGAATCCACTAATCGACTTCAGCCCATCGGTATCGGCTTGCTCATCCATATAATGAATAAAGACCAGATCTAAGTCCGAGCCATAACCCAGCTCAATCCCGCCAACTTTTCCATACCCCACCACAGCAAATGCCAAATGATCGATCGAACAGCGCTGTCCTTCAACATCGAGCGGATAACCATGTTTCTTTGCCGTCATTTGGTAAGCCAAATTTAAAGTTGTACTGACCGAAACTTCTGCAATATCGGTCAAAGCATCGGATACTTTCATCAACGGACTTTCAGCCAAAACATCACTGGCTGCAACTGCCAAAACATTGGATTTTTTAAATAGGCGCAGCACACGCATCAAATCTTCAACGTCATCAAGCTCAATACGAAGCAACTGTTGACGCAGAGAATCTTCCAAATCTTGACGGCGCGGCAGCTCAAAGTCCATTGACAAAAATTCATCCAAGAGCACTGGATAATGGGTCAACTCTTCACAAATCCATGGACTTACGGTTGCCATTTTCACTAAGCGCTGTAAAGCCCCTTTACTCTCAATCAACATGACCAAATATACGGTGCGTCGCATCACCGACTCAACCAAGGGCATGAGGCGAAGCAGCGCGGCTTGCGGCTTATCTGACTGTAAAATCGCTTCAATCAAATGCGGCCAAAACATTTTTAAACGCTGCACCGCTTTTGCAGGCAGCTTTTTTAGCGCATGACCATTCCAAAATTCATGAATGAGGTTTTTTGCATTCGCATCCAACACCTCATTTAACCGCGCTTCTAACTGACTAAAACTTTCTACGAAAGGGTCATGCTCTTTTTCTTTAATTAAATGCTCAAACTGGTAAATAACTTTGACGCGCTTTTGGTTTAAGTGCTCAATAAATGCATCCCAACTTACAAAACCCAAGGTATCAATCATCCTTTGTCTGAGTTCTGGTTCTGTGGGCAAAGACTGGGTCTGTTGATCATTTAAGGCTTGAATTGCATGCTCTACACGGCGCAGAAATAAATAAGCATCTTCCAGCTCACTGACCGCCTGACCATCCAGCAAACCCACTTCACCCAAATGATGTAAGCTCACTAAACATTGACGGTCTTGTAATTCTAATTTTGCCCCGCCATAAATTAGCTGAAAAACTTGCACAATAAATTCGACTTCACGAATACCGCCCGCACCTAACTTAATATCATCTTCGATATTGCGGCGTAATACCTCGCGCTCAATCATGGCTTTCATTTCGCGCATAGCTTCAAAAGCGGTGTAATCGACATACTTACGGAACACGAAAGGACGAGTCATGTCCAACAACTCATCTCCCTCTTTGCCCCCTGCCACAATCCGAGCTTTAATCCACGCATAGCGCTCCCACTCGCGCCCATGTTGGCTTAAATACTTCTCCAGTGCCGCATGACTAATGGCCAATGCAGAACCATCGCCCCAAGGGCGCAAGCGCATATCCACACGGAAGACAAAACCATCAGCCGTGATATGGTCCAACAAGTAAATGAGCTTCTGCCCCCACAAAATGCAAAACTGTTGTACGTCGATGCATTTACGACCATCAGTTTCACCTTGCTCATCAAAAGCAAAAATCAAGTCGATATCACTGGAGAGATTCAGCTCTTGTGCACCGAGCTTCCCCATCGCAACCACAATTAAATCTTGAATTTTATGGTTATAGCCCACAGGCTGACCATGTTTAGCCACCAATGGCGCTAAGGCAAACGCTTTTGCCACACAAATGGCTGCATCAGCAAAATCAGATAACTCCCGCGTTAGCGTCATCACATCGATCAGTTGATTGGCATCCTGCCAAATCCAGCGAAACATTAAACGCGCACGTAAAATTCGGATGGTGCGCATCCATGTGCTTTCATCACTGATCTCTTTTAAGGTGTTTTGAACGACATCGAAAATTTGTTCGGTGGTCAATGGCTGAGAAAATTGATCAATTGCATAATCTTGTTCAAGATAAACCTGATGTATAGATAGGACTTGTTCCGCATATTGACTTGCGCGCAATGTCTTTTGCAATTGCTCAGCATTCATGATCGACTCTTTCGGATTGTTTTGGTTATTTATAACAGCAGATCATGAGATTAGGTGAATTATTTTATAAGAAAAGTATGATTATTCACTAAATTCTTGCTGGGATGTCTCGAGTGGCAATGCTTGATGTGCGCTGTTCGAACGTGGCAGACTGACGATAAAAATTGAACCGACACCTTCTTTCGATGTGACTGAAATTTCACCTTTATTTAAGTCAACAAAACGCTTACACAACACCAGACCTAGACCCGTACCTTTCTCCCCAGCTGTCCCCTTAAAACTAACGGTTAGTTTCGGTTCAAACAAAGATTCAATTTGCCCCAATGTCATACCTAGACCCGTATCTTGAATGTAGATATCGATAAAGTCATCACGTTGTTTAGCATCAATCGTCACAACACCTTCGCCATGCATATGGGTAAATTTTAGCGCATTTGAGACCAAGTTTTGGATCACCGAGGTCACCATATTGATATCTGCAAAAATTTTTAAATCGTCGGGGACACGGTCAATCAGTTGAATATTTTTATTGATAGCCAACGCATGCAACACATCAAAAACGATTTGAGAGGACTGCTTAAGCTTGTAATGGATGGGGTGATAAACAAAGCGCCCGCCTTCTGCCATCGCCCAATTCAGTAAACTCTCCAACAAGCTATAAGTCGATTGTGCGGTATCATGCAAATAATCTGCAATGCTTTGCACACCAGACTCATCCAAACTTTTGCGCTCTTCAGCCAACACTTCTGAGAAACCAATTAAGCCATGAAAAGGCGCCCTTAAGTCATGTGCAATAATTTGGAAAAATTTGGTTTTACTGACATTCATGGCCACCTGTTGCTCATACAACTCTTTGAGCTCCGCATTTTCCATGCGCAAATGTAGCAGATTGAGAAAACCAGATGCCAGTTCATAGACATTTTCTACAGCATCTTGCGTAAAAGCTTCCAACTGTTCATCAAAGAAAATCACTTGCCCTATAGATTTATCCGATGCCTTTAAATCCAATGCGATGATACGGCGATGTTCAAAGCCTAGAGCACTCACCTGCTGAGAAAGATGATGATAATGGCGATGCAGGACATCAATCGTGATATCCCCTTCAAAATGAGTAGCAAAATTGGCTTCAGCGGGTAACTGAAAAGCATTGAATGCATGTTTGCCTGCATACCAACTATAAGGTTCATTGCTAAACGTTAAAATTGCGGCATGTGCACCTAAAATTTTTCGCGCAAATTTGAGAAAGCTCTTAATTTTATTGTCATTACTGTTCACGCCCAACAATAAAGATAAGTGGCAAGCACTTAACTGTTCTGTATCAGACCCGACATCTAGCAATTGAATACCCATTTCTGCCTCATCTTTTGTGATTTTTTCGGCACAAACCTATTATTTACTTCTATTTATTAGCAAATTTTCAGCATTAAAACAATATAAAAATACAACAATACAAGCGTGGCATTTAACAAAAAAATCAATTATGTCAGGCTTTTATCTTGTGAGTACTTTCTCTTTTTGAAAAATCGTTATTTATCAGAATGATTAAAACAAAATTTTGAGTCCATTATATGAGGAAATAATTAAGCAAACCCACCCCAAACATTCAATTGCTTTAAGCCATCTGTAACGTTTTACGGCGATTTAATTCAAATCTTAAATTTCAGGCAATAAAAAACCCAAGACTGAATATGCTTGGGTTTTTTAATATCTTGGTCCCGAGGGTCGGACTCGAACCGACACGTCATCTCTGACAGCGGATTTTGAGTCCGCCGCGTCTACCAATTTCACCACCTCGGGAAGGTGTTGATGCGTATATTAAACTTTTTGGAAAACTTGTCAACGCAAGTTGGTGATGATTGGCTACTTTTAAGTCATATTTGATTTTTTTGCTTTATATTTGTGCAATTTCAGCGTTTTTCAACAAAAACGCATATACTAAGCGCAATTTTGACCTCCTTTATTTTGACGCTGCTTTCCCATCATGCAACTTTCTGATTTTAATTTCGACCTCCCTGATGAACTTATTGCCCGTTATCCTTTAGACACGCGCAGTGCTTCTCGACTGTTACACCTCGATGCTCAAGGTCAGCATCATGACTTCCAATTCACCGACATTTTAGATTTGCTCGATGCAGGTGATTTACTGGTCTTAAATGATACCAAAGTGATGAAAGCACGTCTCAAAGGCAAACGTGCTAGCGGCGGAGCTGTCGAAGTTCTGGTTGAACGCATGCAAGATGCATTTATTGCACACTGCCACATCAAAGCCAGCAACACACCCAAAGCGGGCGCTGAGCTCTTTATTGGCCCAGATGTCGTTAAAGTCACGGTGCTAGGTCGTCATGAAAATTTATTTATTGTGGAGTTTTCCCAGCCAATTTTAACGGTGCTGGATTTATACGGACAACTTCCGATCCCTCCTTACTTCAACCGTGAAGCTGAAGCCATTGATACCGAGCGTTATCAAACAGTATTTAATGATCCAACCAAGTTAGCCAGTGTCGCTGCACCTACCGCAAGCTTACACTTCGACCAAAAGCTCTTGGATCAACTTGAAGCCAAAGGTATTCAGAAAACCTTTGTCACTTTACACGTGGGTGCTGGTACCTTTCTGCCTGTACGTACCGATGATATTGCCAATCACATTATGCACAGTGAATGGTGTGATGTTCCGGAGCACGCCGTTGAGCTGATTCGCCAAACCAAAGCTCGCGGCAACAAAGTCATTTCTGTTGGAACAACCGCCACCCGTGCCGTAGAAAGTGCGGCTCAAGCGCATCAGGGTGAACTGAAAGCGTGGACGGGAGATACTCAAATTTTTATCTATCCAGGTTATGAGTTCAAAGTGGTGGATCGTCTTATCACCAACTTCCATCTGCCTGAATCGACCCTTCTGATGTTAGTTTCAGCGCTGTCAAATCGTGATAATATTTTGACGGCTTATCAACATGCGGTAGCCAACCAGTATCGCTTCTTTAGTTATGGCGATGCCATGTTAGTCGACCAACTTCAACCCAAATAAGAACCTCATATGCCTATCGATACAATCAAACATTCCATTCATATTCGACGTAAAAAGAATAAAGTTGTGTTTGATAATATCGACAAGCTTTGGGACATCGGCCGAGGGGCAGATTCGGCACAAGACATTCTTGACCGACTGCACCCTTGGAATGCCCCGATTACCCTCAAATTTGAAAATGTGCTGCCTATTCTACTTGGAATAGTCGGCATTTTTTTTATTGTGCCAGTGTTCTTTGTCGGAGAGCACATTTGGACCTTATTCAGCTTTTTATTCGGCTTAGGCTGTCTGCTTTGGGCCTATTTAAGTTATGAGCAAGATGATCCGCTTGAAGAGGTCACTGACTATCTCGAAAAACAAATTATTCATAAAAAATACCAGCTCAACGAGTTTACCCCTCCGCAGCATATTGGCGTGGCCCTACAACCTGCATTTTTTATTGCCCACCTCAAACAGCTGTTTCCAATTTTTAATCAAGGCGCCATCAGCAATGATATTCCTTACTACGCCAGTACCACTTGGCAGGATGAAGCAGGACAACAACATCAGGTTTTGCTGTTTCAATACCACTTTGTCGATGAAATTCGCGTACGTGATAAAGATGGCAATGAGTTAAAAGTTAAAGAAGTGCATAAAGACTTATGGGGATGTTTTGTCTTTGAGGTACCCACGCAAGGACTCGCGATTACCGCATACAATAAAAAATTTTATTATCCTTATAGTTTTCCATGGCATAGCAGTGATATTCAAATCAACCAAAAGCTCAAGTTTTTTGGTACTGACCAGATGCAGATGGCCAAACTCCTCTCCCCTGCATTTGTGCTGCGTACTGCCGATTTTTTCCGTTCTCGTGAAGGCGATTTACTTTTTCATCCTGAAAAAAATATCTTGTGCTATATCAGCCCACAAAACCTGTTTGAAATATCCAGCAAAACAAAAAAAATCAATGACATTTCGACATTGCGTGGACACTTACGCACTTTTAAATTACCTTATCTAGAGCGCTTAGAATCTGATCTAACGCAATTTTTAAAATAATGACATTTTGCCGTTTGAGGACTGTATGGGGCTATTGATTTTCTTATTGATTATTATTGCAATCGTGTTTGGCATAATCGTCATTCGCAATAATATTGTGCGACACCACAATGCAACCATTCGCGCATGGTCGGATGTAGCAACCTATGAGCGCCAGAAAATAAAAATTCTAGATGGCTTAGAGCCTCTAGTCGAACAATACTCCAGCTTTGAAAAAGGCACCTTGGAAAAAGTTACTGAGCTCCGTCAGAACATTCTCAACCTGAACTTAAACAATACAGATGTCAATCAGTTACAACGTATCGAAGCATTAAACCAAGAGCTGATGCGTAGCCTCAATGTTGTGGTCGAAAACTACCCTGAACTTAAAGCCAATGATATTTATCTAAAAATGATGAATGAAATTGAAGAGCAAAATGAAAATGTCGGTGCTGCGATCAGCATCTTTAACCGCAATGTCGAACTGTTTAACAACCACATTCAAATCTTTCCGAATAACATTGTAAACACCATGACTGTTGGTAAAAAAGCTGTGCGTCCATTCCGTGACGCCGCTGCGCTGCAAAATTTTGATTACCGCCCCAATTTCAACTAAAAAATCGCTTTAACACAAATCACACATCCAAGGCACTCAAAATGAGTGCCTTTTTAACGTCTAGGTTCACAACATCGTCTAGGCGATCCACTCTTTTCATCCTAATCACGACTCACTCGCCACCATGACATAAATTCAAACCGAAACAGCCCTTACAGCACACACCCCTGCTCCGAAGTGCTTTGCGTTAAAAGTGTTACAACACTGGTGTTTATTTGCATAATCAAGGAAAATAGCCTCCTTTTAGCGGCGAACTGTTTTTTCGCTCTTGCACTGCAAGCAAAGCAGTGCTTTGCTCTTGTTCAGGATATTTTATGAAGTTTGAAAAATTAGGTCAGTCGGGTCGCGCCCGTCGTGGTCGTTTAACTTTAGAGCACGGTGTGGTTGAAACCCCTGTGTTCATGCCTGTCGGTACTTATGGTACGGTGAAAGGCATGCTCCCGCGTGATATCGAAGATATCAAAGCGCAAATTATTTTAGGTAACACCTTCCATCTTTACCTACGCCCTGGCCTTGAAGTGATTAAAGAGCACGGCGGCCTGCATAAATTCATGAAGTGGGATAAACCCATTCTGACCGATTCAGGCGGTTTCCAAGTCTTCAGTTTGGGCGCGATGCGTAAAATTAAAGAAGATGGCGTAACGTTCCGCTCTCCAATTGACGGCTCTAAAGTATTTTTGTCTCCTGAAATCTCAATGGACATCCAACATACATTGAACTCAGACGTCGTGATGATTTTTGACGAATGTACCCCTTATCCTGCAACACATGAAGAAGCACAAAAGTCTCTACAACTGTCATTGCGTTGGGCAAAGCGTTGTAAGACTCAGCATCATGATGTGCTTGAAAATAAAAATGCACTATTCGGCATTATTCAAGGTGGTATGTATGAAGACTTACGTGATGAGTCTTTAAAAGGCTTGCTTGAAGTTGGTTTTGATGGTTATGCCATTGGTGGTCTGTCCGTCGGTGAACCGAAGGAAGAAATGATCAAGGTGCTGGATTATCTTCCAGAAAAAATGCCAGCAGACAAACCGCGCTACTTGATGGGCGTGGGTAAACCTGAAGACATCGTGGAAGGCATCCGCCGTGGTGTCGATATGTTTGACTGTGTCATGCCTACACGTAATGCCCGAAATGGACATTATTTTGTGACCGACGGTTTAGTACGTATCCGTAACAGTAAATACCGTCATGATCAAAGTCAGCTTGATCCACACTGCGACTGTTATACCTGTACCAACTTTACTCGCGCGTACTTATTCCATTTGGAAAAATGTGGAGAGATGCTGGGTTCAATGCTAGGTACTATTCACAACTTACGTTACTACCAACGCTTCACTCAAGACATTCGTGATGCATTGGATAATGATCGCTTTGATGCCTTTGTTGAAGATTTTTATGCACGTCGTGGTTTAGAAGTTCCACCTTGCCCCCAAGATTAATTGTTGTGAGCATTTGCGCTTGGTAAAAAGACAAGGTAAATTGCAGAACAAGTCTATTTATGATCAATTCGTTGGTCACCGTTTTTTTAGTTTAGGAATTTGAAATGAGCCTTTTTATTTCTACAGCTCACGCAGCGGGTGAAGCTGCACAACAACCAAGTATGGTCGCAAACTTATTGATGATTGCTGTTTTTATTGCAATCTTCTATTTCTTAATTTGGCGCCCTCAAGCAAAACGTGCTAAAGAGCACCGCTCTTTGGTTGAAAGCCTTGGCGTAGGCAGCGAAGTAGTATTTGCTGGTGGCTTAATGGGTAAAATCACTAAACTCGAAGGTGACTTTGCAGTGGTTGAACTGAGCCGCGGTGTAGACGTAAAAATTCAACGCGCAAGTGTGATTTCAGTTCTTCCTGAAGGCACATTAAATAACCTTTAATCAAAAAAATTAGTCGTGCATCCGCACGACTTTTTTCATTTTAAGAAGAAAACAAATGCGTTACCCAGCATGGAAATATCTACTGATTCTCGTGGTTTTGACGATCAGTACATTATATGCCCTGCCTAGTTTGTATCCGGATGAGCCTGCGGTTCAAATTTCTGGTGCCAAAGCTGGTACCCAAATTGACCAAAGCATCGTACAAAAAGCAGAGCAGATTTTAAAATCTGAAAGTATTTCAAGCCATGACAACAGTTTTAGCAATAATGCTGCACTGTTACGTCTTGACTCTAGCGAAGCACAATTAAAAGCCAAAGAAGCGTTACGTCGTGGCCTTGGTGATGACTATGTTGTCGCGTTGAACTTGGCGCCAACCACGCCAGAGTGGCTACAAAAAATTGGTGCAAAACCAATGAAGCTCGGTCTGGACTTACGTGGTGGTGTTCACTTCTTATTAGAAGTGGATATGGATAAAGCGATTGCTCAACGCATGGAAACCTCTGCGACTGATTTACGTCGTCAGTTCCGTGACAACAAAATTAAATTTAACAGCCTTGCATTAAACAACAACACCATTACCGTTCAGTTCGCCAACAATGATGATCGTACTGCGGCTCAAGACTACTTACGTAGCAATGGTAATGAATTTAATCAGCAAGCGGTCGCAACTGCGACAGGTTCAACCTTACGTTTAACCTATACCGATGTTCGCCGCCAAGAAATTCAATCTTATGCCGTGAACCAAAACTTAACCACTTTACGTAACCGTATTAACGAGTTAGGTGTGGCAGAAGCCTTGGTACAAACACAAGGTAGTAACCGCATCGTGGTTGAGCTTCCAGGTGTTCAGGACACTGCTGAAGCAAAACGTGTCTTGGGTCGTACAGCAAACCTAGAGTTCCGTTTGGTCTCTGACCAAAATGACCAAGTGATTGACCCTTATACCGGCAAGAGCAATGGTCAACCGCTTCCACCAGGAACCGAACTTTTTGCATATCAGTCTTTAGACAGCGGACGTGAATTACTTTTAAACCGTAACCGTATTTTAACGGGTGAACGTGTTCAAAACGCATCAAGTGGCTTTAGCCAAGACACTGGCGGTGCTGAGGTAAACATTACCTTAGACACAGCAGGTGGTAAACTGATGGCGGATGCAACCCGTAATGCGGTGGGTAAGCGTATGGCTGTGTTGTTCATTGAAAATAAACAACGTATTAGCTATATCACCGATCCTGCGACTGGTGCGCAAACCGAAGTCCGTACACCTTATGCAGAGTCTGTCGTGATTAACGCTGCAACTATTCAAGCAGTCCTCGGCTCTCAATTCCGTATTACGGGTCTAGATTCACCTCAAGAAGCGTCTGAACTCGCACTAATGCTACGTGCGGGTGCACTTGCTGCGCCAATGTACTTTGTTGAAGAGCGTGTTGTTGGTCCAAGCCTCGGTCAAGAAAACATTGATAAAGGTGTGCTATCGACTCAAATCGGTTTCTTACTTGTCGCGATCTGGATGGTGGTGTTCTTCCGTCTCTTTGGCTTAATTGCTAACTTTGCCTTGGTCTTCAACTTAGCCATGATTCTAACGGTCATGTCTTGGATTGGTGCTTCCCTTACCCTCCCAGGTATTGCGGGTATCGTGATTACCATTGGTATGGCGGTCGATGCCAACGTCTTGATCTGTGAGCGAATACGTGAAGAAATAAAGTGGGGAGCATCGCCCAAACAAGCCATTGTGGCGGGTTATGACCGTGCTTATAACACCATTTTCGACTCAAACTTAACCACGTTCTTGGTTGCGTTTATCCTATTTGCTATCGGTACTGGCCCAATTAAAGGCTTCGCTGTGACCTTAATGATCGGTATTATCTGCTCTATGTTTACTGCTATTACAGTAACACGTGCGATTGTACAGCTCATTTATGGCAAAAAACGTAACTTGAAAAAGTTGAGCATATAAGGAGATCGATGATGACTGATGTGACTCAACAAGATTCAAAAAAATACGGCCGTCCAGATGATGAACGTGTGATTGATTTTATGAAGATTGCGCTGCCTGCAGCCATTCTTTCTATTGTCTTAACCATCGGCAGCCTATTCTTTATTTTCACCAAGGGTCTTAACTTAGGTTTGGACTTTACTGGTGGTATTTCTGCCGAATTGAACTATAGCAAACCAGTGAAATCAGCCGATGTATCTGCTGCACTAACCAAAGCTGGCTTTCATGACCCTGTGGTACAAACCATTGGTTCAGATCGTGATTTGATTGTGCGTATGCCTGTACAAGAGGACACAGCCGCAGAAGACTTAACCAAAACCATTACCCAAGCTGTACAGTTACCGGGTAACTCGGCTTCAGTTAACAAAGTTGATGTGGTGGGTGGACAAGTCGGGAATGAACTCTACATTCGCTCAGCGGGTGCTGTGGCTTTAGCGTTACTGCTAATGTTGGTCTACGTAACGGTTCGCTTTGAGTTCAAACTGGCGATGGGTGCGGTACTGTCTTTGTTCCATGACGTGGTGGTCACCATTGGTATTTTTGCCATGATGCAGTGGCCATTTGACTTAACTGTATTGGCTGCAATTCTGGCTCTGATTGGTTTCTCACTGAATGACAATATTGTCGTTTCGGATCGTATACGTGAAAACTTCCGTAAGATTCGTGGCGCTTCGCCTTTAGAGATCGTTAACATCGCTTTAACTGAGACCCTACGTCGTACCATTCACACCTCAATGACTTTATTGTTGGTGGTGATCTCGATGATGATCCTCGGTGGTGATGGCCTTAAATGGTTCTCTGTTGCGATGTTTGTGGGCGTCTTTGTGGGTACCTACTCTTCAATCTACATCGGTACAGCTTTTGCTTTATGGCGTGGCTTAAACCGTCAAGACTTCATTGTTCAAGTGAAGCCTGAGTTTGAAGAAGAAAATGAAATTCCATAAATGCACACCATAGTGTGAAAAAAGAAAGCCTCTCAATCGAGAGGCTTTTTTATGTCGGTGTGAAGATGTTGTATCAGCTCAATCTGAGGCAACGCATAGCCACGGCAGGACTGTTCTGCCCGCCAAGCCACGGTCAACATCACATCTCCCAACTCAAAATTTTGATAGGCAAAACTCCCAATCAGCGGATGACTACACATGCCGCCATTATGCGTTGGATGTGCTTGAGTGTTCAGTTCATTTAAGTTTAAACGAATGCCTAAACCTGATGCTTTAAGCACAGCTTCTTTGGTGGTCCAGACCTTAAACCAGTATGCTTTGTCCTGATCATACTGTTGCCACACGCGAAGTTCCTCTACGTGAAAAGCATGTTTAGCCAAAGCCTCAAAGCGGACTTTTCGGCTTAACTCCTCCACGTCCACACCTAGATCCTGCATCCGCTCACTCGTAGCTAAAGCGTAGTAGTTTTGGCTGTGACTATGATTGAAATAAAAGGAAGGTTGATCAAGTAAATAAGGTTTACCTGTCTCACTGAGCGCAATGGAGTGATCATCCACAATCATTTGCCGTTGTTCGGATAAGCATTGATTGCGATATTGATAAATGGCTTGTTTTCGCTGCGTAATTTGCTCCACACGTGACAGGCTGTGATCCACCTGAACAATGTCCTCAATCTTTTTCAGCTCAACACGTATTGTCCTTGCCACTTTGCCTTCCTATCATGGTTTCATGCATCATAAAATAAAAAAGCCCAAAGATCACTTTGGGCTTTTCAGCATCAAAACCTAAATGCCTGATTAGCGTTTGAATTTCTTCTCAGCTTTCTTAAACTTCTGAACATAACGACGCTTACGTGCTGCTGTACGTTCATCCACCTGTGACTTACGTCCTTCAAATGGGTTTTCAGAGGTTTTAAACTCAATACGTACTGGCGTACCTTCAAGTTTGTACACTTTACGGAATACGTTTTCTAAATAACGGCGATAATCCGCAGGGGTTTTATCGACTTTGTTACCATGCACTACAATCGTTGGTGGATTTTGACCACCCATATGTGCATAACGCATTTTAATACGGCGACCACCGACCATTGGCGGTTGGTGCGCATCCGTAGCATCACTTAAAATTTGTGTGATTTTTGCAGGTGAAACTTTCAAATGTGACGAATCATAAGCACGGTGAATCGATGGATATAGATCCCCCACACCCGTACCATGCAATGCAGAAATTAAATGCACTTTCGCCCAAGGAATAAAGTCAAAGCGACGATCGACATCCAACTTACATTGTTTACGATCATACTCGGACATATTGTCCCATTTGTTAATCGCAATCACCATCGCACGGCCCGCTTCAAGCGCGTAACCAATCAAATGTAGATCTTGCTCAACCACACCTTCACGTGCATCAAGTACAACCACGATAACATGCGCATCTTTAATAGCTTGGAGTGTTTTCACAATTGAGAACTTCTCAATCATTTCATCGACTTTACCTTTACGGCGCACACCTGCAGTATCGATTAAGGTGTACTGACGGCCATCACGTTCATACGGAATATAGATCGAGTCGCGGGTTGTCCCCGGCTGGTCAAATGCAACTACACGCTCTTCACCCAATAAACGGTTCACCAGCGTCGATTTACCTACGTTTGGACGACCAATAATCGCTAAACGTAAGCCTGTGTTCTTATCGTGTTCGTCTGCATCTTCATCTTCAGGCACACTTGAAAGCACATCTTCAAGCATTTGCTGTACACCGCGACCATGGCTCGCAGCCACTTGCATGGGTTCGCCCATACCCAACTTGTAGAATTCAACAAGTGCAGCTTCGGCATGTACACCATCAACTTTGTTCGCCACAAGGTAAACTTTCTTACCGAGTGTACGTAGCTCACGAGCAATTTGCTCATCCGATGCGAGTAGGCCTGCGCGTGCATCGACTACGAAGACAATAATATCGGCTTCATTGATGGCTGTTTTAGACTGTTCCGCCATGTAAGAGTCGATACCGCCTTCATTTTCGCCAATACCACCAGTATCAACCACAATGAAAGACTTATTTTGAAATACGGCATCACCATATTTACGGTCACGAGTCAGACCGGCAAAGTCAGCAACAAGCGCATCTCGGCTTTTGGTGATCTGGTTAAATAGCGTTGATTTTCCGACGTTCGGACGACCAATGAGCGCAATTACGGGTTTCATAGATTAACCTTTATTCAAGATCAGCCAGTGAGACTGGTCTGAACATCAGAAACTGGAAGAAAAATTAGGTGAAAAACCTGAATAAAAACTCGGGGTTTTGACTAAGCAAACACCCCGAGGAATTTAAAAAATACGAATTTCGACTAGTTTAACATAAGTCGAACAGAATTAACGATTCTGCCAAATGCTTAATGCACCCTTTCGTGTCGCAACATAGAGCTGATCATCAATCACACGTAAAGTACGCACTTCGCCAGACGTCTTAGCACGACCGATCAATTCACCTGTCGCAGGGTTCAGCATGTGCAATACGCCATCTAGATCACCGACAATCAAGTCTTGGCCTAACATCACAGGATTACTCAATTGGCGGTTCAGCAGGCTGTCATTTTCCCAAAGCTTTTGACCCGTGCTAATTTCATAAGCCACTAACTTGCCGTCAGTTTGCGCCACGAATACACCATTACCCACCACTTCAGGGCGCTGCGTACTACTCGAATCTTCACTCCACACCACTTGCTGTGAAGCCAAGTCTGTCATGGTCACTTGACCTTGATAGCTGGTCGTAATCAAGTACTGACCTGCCACTACAGGATCACCATCAACATCATTCAAACGTTGAATATCCGAACGACCATCCGACACAGCTACACGGCGCTGCATACGTGGCACGCCAGTGAGCACATCTAAAGCATAAACATAGGCATTAGCTGAAGAAATGAGCACTGTACGCGCATCAACAGGAACAGGCGCTGCATTACCACGTAAGCTAAGTTGTACATTTGGTAAGTTATAGGTCCACACTTGCTGACCTGTTGCCAAATCATGCGCAAAAACAGTGCCATCATTACTGACAGAAATAACACGACCCGCTTGAATCAACGATGGCGCAAGAAGTGCACCTGTTAATTGTGCAGTCCATTTTTGCTCACCAGTTGCCTGATCTAAAGCAAACAACTGACCTTTGGCGTTACCTACAATGACATGACCATCGGCAGCCTCAACACCTGAACTCAAGCCCGCTTTAGATACTTCTTTCTGCCATAGTTTTTGTTTGCCTTGATACGCCGTTACGACACCTTTAGGGTCAAGTGCAAAAACTACACCGTTGTCTGCATCTAGGCGTAAACGTAAAGGATCAGCAGTCGAAGTTGAAGACACACTTTGAGAAAATACAGGAGTCAGAGTTTTCGCCTGCGTCAGTTTTGGAAGTGGATTCGGCTTAACTTCTTCTACTTTTCCGCTACTTGCACAACCCGCAAGCGCTAAAGTTAATACGGTTAATGCGCACGAAATTTTGTATTTTCTATTCATTCAGTTTCTTCCGCTGCTGTTTCTATAAGTGGACGTTCGATTTCAGGATCATCAACTAAAATACCAACACTTTCGAGTTTAATTTGTAAAATTTGGCGTTCTTGTTTACGTTTAACCAACTGATCCCATGCACTTTGGTAGGCTTTTTTCGCATTTTCGATGTCGTTTTTAGCCACATAGACATCGCCCAAAGCTTCATCGGCTGTCGCTTTAAAAGCAGGATCTTTTACCAATGCGAGGTTTTTAATCGCATCATCAAACTTCTTTTGAGCCAATTGTGCATACGCTAAACGCAATTTCACAATTTGCACTAAGCCGTCGTCATCCACTTTCGAGTTTTCAACTTTCTTTAACGCTTTTTCAGCACTAGCATAATCCGCTTTGTCATAGGCCAATTTTGCCATCAACAATTGCGTTTGAATAGCCTGCGCTGAATCTGGTGCTTCTTTCACAATTTTGTCCGCAGTTGCAGACAAGGCTGTAAATGCATCGCCTTGTGTTGCACGTGCTTCATCCATTAATTGCTGAACTTTAGCCGTGTTCATTTGGTTCTCAGCCAAAGTCTTCTTCTGCCAGTATTGCCATCCAAAAAAGGCAATCAGCGCAATTAAAATCCCACTAATAATGGCTGAACCATATTTCTTAGTGAAAGACTTTAAACTATCAAGTTGTTCTTCATCACTTAATGCGCTCATGTGACTACCCTTTCCTTATATTTTGGCTTATTTTGAAGAAAATTTTTCAATCATAAATGGCACGATGTCATCCACCGCAACCAAAGTTTGTTCAGCTGTCGCCAACTCTTTTACGGCAAACTGTGCAGCTTCCACCTCGCGCTCACCCAAAATGAGGGCAAACAATGCGCCAGACTGATCCGCTTTTTTCATTTGTGACTTCATTGAACCATGTGATCCAACTTTCAAACGAAGCGTACTTGATGCAGCATCTAACTGGTTACGAATTTGTTCTGCAAGCACCAAAGCTTTGCCTTGAGAGGCGGGATCTGCCAACAAAAACATTTCGCAGTCACGTATAGGTGTAGCGTCTTCGACTTGCTCAAGCAACAACAACAGACGCTCCATGCCCATCGCAAAGCCAACTGCAGGTACAGACTGATCTGACTTGCCTTTAAGCTGACCCACTAAGCCATCATAACGACCGCCCGCACAGACTGTGCCTTGTGAGCCCAAATGCGTGGTGGTCCATTCAAATACAGTTTTATTGTAATAATCTAAGCCACGCACCAGTTTTTGATTAATCACAAAGTTCACACCTGCATCGGTTAAATACTGCTGCAAAGTGGCAAAGTGCTGTAGCGTCTCTTCCCCCATAAAATCATGCAACTTCGGCGCATTTTCTAAAATGGCTTGAGTTTTGGCATCTTTAGAGTCAAGAATACGTAGTGGATTGGTGGTTAAACGACGCTGTGAATCTTCATCCAAATCATTTTTATGTGATTCTAAGAACTCCACCAATGCCGCACGATAAGCTGCACGCTCATCAGATTCACCGAGAGTATTTAACTCAAGTTGAACTTTATCTGCTACACCCATACGTTTCCACAGACGTGCTGTCATCAAAATCAGCTCAGCATCCATATCTGGGGTTGCCACACCAAAGGTTTCCACGCCGAACTGGTGGAACTGACGATAACGACCCTTTTGCGGCTTTTCATAACGGAACATCGGCCCGATATACCAAACACGAGGCGTCGCACCGCGAAGCAAGTTATGCTCCAGCATGGCACGTACACAGCCTGCTGTTCCTTCAGGACGCAAAGTCAAAGACTCAGGCGGATTACCTTTGTCCAAGAAGGTGTACATTTCTTTTTCAACGATATCCGTTGCATCACCAATCGAACGTTTGAACAAATTGGTTTGTTCAACAATAGGCAGGCGAATTTGCTGGTAGCCATACGCATCCATCAATGATGCGAGATGCTGTTCAAGACGTCTCCACGCTGGTGTTTGCGTAGGAAGAATGTCATTAAAACCTTTGATTGCGACAATTGAACTCATGATGAACTACGGATGATCTCTTTAGATTTAGCTTCTTCAAGCTCTGAAACACGCTGACGAACCATCGTTTCGATTTCGTCAACCAACTGATTTGTGTCAATTAAATGGCTCTTTTCACCATTACGATACACCAGTGAACGTGGACTTGCACCAACTACACCAATATCGGCTTCTTTGGCTTCACCCGGACCATTCACTTTACACCCAATCACCGACACATCCATTGGGGTACGAATATCCTCTAAACGCTCTTCTAAGGCTTGCATCACTGAAATCACGTTAAACTCTTGACGTGAACAGCTTGGACAAGCAATGAAGTTAATGCCATTTGAGCGAAGACTGAGTGATTTTAAAATATCAAAACCAATCTTAATCTCTTCTTCAGGTTCCGCTGCCAAGGAAATACGCATGGTGTCACCAATGCCATCCAATAACAAACCGCCCAATGCAATCGCAGACTTCACTGAACCTGTACGGTAAATCCCAGCTTCCGTTACACCAAGGTGTAACGGATTATCAATTTGCTGTGAAAGTAGGCGATAAGCGTCCATGGTTAAAAACACATTGGATGCTTTCACTGAGACTTTGAATTCGTGGAAATCTAAACGGTCTAGAATATCAATATGGCGCATCGCCGACTCAAGCAATGCCTGACCAGTTGGCTCACCATATTTCTTTTGAATATCTTTTTCCAGTGAACCTGCATTCACCCCAATACGCATAGAAATATCGTTATGACGCGCTGCAGCCACCACTTCACGAATTTTTGCTTCAGAGCCAATATTTCCGGGATTAATCCGTAAACAGTCCGCCCCCAAGTCCGCAACACGCAGTGCAATCTTGTAATCAAAATGAATATCTGCAACCAACGGCACTGATGAACGCTTACGAATTTCACCAAAAGCCTCTGCAGCTTCCATCGTCGGTACAGAAACACGCATGATGTCCGCACCTACATCTGCACAGCGCTGAATTTGCGCTAGCGTTGCTTCCACATCACAAGTTTCAGTATTGGTCATACTTTGAATGCTGATGGGTGCATCGCCACCGACATAGACTGAACCTACACGAATCTTACGAGTAGGCTTGCGTTTAATTGGGTTTACAATCATTGCTTTTCCTTGATCCCATTAACGTGACAAGCGGAAATCTGCTTTTCCACCGACGGTATATGGTGACAATGAAATACTTTCATTATTTAAGCTGAGTGACACAGCAGCAGCATCATCGATACGAATTTGAAAAGGTGTCTCACCAGCAAGCTCAAGTGTAGAGGCTTGACGCCCAGTTGCCAGTACCTTCCCCGTTGAATCAACAATATGTACAGACGTAGGACGATTGAACTCAAGTTTCAACTGATCCCCTGTGGTTGCAGCAGCCCCATTCATATTGATGATTTGTACATCAGATGCCGTCTGCGGAGTCGCAGCCTCATCTGTACTGCCTGACCAATTCTGAATCATGCCAAACAACGCTGCCAAAATCGCAATTACAACAATCGCAATCAGCCCACGTTTCAACCATTTACGGTTACGGTCACGGTTAGAACCGGGTAATTTACCCATGATTTTAATCGGTGAATTATTCAATGCGTGATTTGGCAATAGCCCCGTATCATTGGCATAGATGTCATCAAAACGCTGAATAATCGTAGTAGCATCCACTTTTAGGAACTTCGCATAAGTACGATAGTAACCCTTAATGAAGGTTGCTTCTGGAAGCGCTGTATATTCGTCCTGCTCAAGCGCAGTTAAGGTCTTGAGTGGAATATTCAACTCTTTGGCAACGTCGCTTAATTCACGTTTTTGTGTAATACGAATTTGACGAAGATAATCACCCGGACGTTGGATATTTCCTAAAGCATTGCTAGAACCATTCGATTGTGGTGAATTAGGATTTACTTCCATACGGCCTCAGTAGTGTACTGTAATTGCAAATAACGTTTGTATTCTTGACTGTCTGGATACAATGCACGTAACTGGTTGACCAGTACTTGCGAACCCATGGTGTCATGATTTGCTCGCGCAATTCGGATCCCAATCCAAAGCGCACGCGCATCTAAGTTTTTCTCGCCCACCGCTCGCACAAACTGTTCATAGTATTGCGTAGCTTCAGCATTTTGCTGACGTAAATATGAAATTTCCGCCATTTCGATCATAGCAAGATAGGCACCTGAGTTTACCTGTAGAGCTTGTTTAAAAGCAGCTTCTGCTTCCGCCACTCGACCTACTTGTATATACGCACGACCTAAATTTTCCAATGCTCGATAACGTTGATCATACCCTAAAGTTGAACCTGCAACTTGAAGTTGATCAATCGCGTCATTATAACGCCCAATTTGATATAAATACGTACCGTAGTTGTTACGAGCCTGTGCATTTTTTGGCTCAGCCGCAATTGCATGCTTAAAATAACGCTCTGCCTTTTCCACATTTTGTGGACTGCCTTCACGCTGTAACAACACGCCCATCATCATATTTGCAGATGCATCACGAGAGTCGATGTCTAATGCCTGATCCAATGTACGTTTCGCAGCATCGTAATCATTCGACTTAATATATTCAGCCGCCAATTGCGTTCTAACTTGTACTGCTTTACTTGGGTCACCTTTCGTATTCACGGTTTGGCAACCCATCAAGTACCACACTGACACACCCAGTGTCAGCGCAAGGTAAAGTTTAGAAACGGGTTTTTTCAATTGGCATCCCCTTATATTATCCTTGTGAACGTAGAATCTCGTTTTTCTCTGCTACTTTCTTTTTCCACTGCTCGGCACGACGTGTTCGATCGGCCACTTGACCAACCAATTGTCCGCAGGCAGCATCAATATCATCACCACGCGTTTGACGAATCGTACACACAAATCCTGCATCAGACAAAGTTTTTTGGAAAGAAATAATGCGGTTGCGACTTGAACGACCATAAGGCGCGTGTGGAAATGGATTAAATGGAATTAAATTAATTTTACTTGGTAAATTCTTCAACAGTTTAATCATCTGCTGTGCATGCTCAGGATGATCATTCACCCCATCCAACATCACATATTCAATCGTGACATGCTTACGCGCACTTTCATTACCATCTTTGGCGATATAACGCTGACATGCTGCAATCAGCTGTACCAATGGATATTTTTTATTGATTGGAACCAATTCATTACGCAGTTCGTCATTTGGCGCGTGTAGGGAGATTGCCAATGCAACATCAATATCTTGTGCCAATTGATCAATTTTCGGCACCACACCTGAAGTTGACAAGGTTACACGGCGCTTAGACATACCATAAGCAAAGTCATCAAGCATAATACGCATTGAGCTCAATACGGCATCATAGTTGAGTAATGGCTCGCCCATCCCCATCATTACGACGTTGGTCACCGAACGCTCACGCTCAGCTACAGGCACATCTTCCATATAAGAATAGTTTGCGACCCATAACTGACCAATAATTTCATCTGGGTTTAAGTCGCGCTGAAAGCCTTGTTTACCGGTTGAACAGAATGAACAATCCAGTGCACAGCCCACTTGAGATGAAATACATAAAGTACGGCGCAAACCACTGCGATGCTCAGCAGGAATCAATACGGTTTCAACCAAAGAGCCTTCGCCCTCACCAACACGAAAGACCCACTTACGCGTGCCATCTTTAGAATAATTTTTATGCACCACTTCTGGCGCTTTAATTTCACAGAGCTTTTCAAGTTTTTCACGCAATTTACCTGAGATATTGGTCATCTCAGCAAAATCAGTCACAAAAAACTGGTGAATCCATTTCATCACCTGTCCTGCGCGAAACTTTTTTTCTCCCATATCTTCGAAGAATTTTTCAAGCTGCGGACGTGACATGCCAAGTAAGTTCACTTTCGCAACAGAATTTTGCTGTGCAGGAGCGGATGGAGATTGTTGCTGTTCAGCCGAAACTGTAGAGACAGCGACCACTTCAGTACTCATGTGTATTACCTAAACCATGTCTAACGATGAAAGGAGAAGCTCAATAAACGAGCAGAAATTTATTCAGGGAATAAAAAAACCAGATAAGTATAATAACACTTATCTGGTTTGAATACTTCGAATTAACGAGTACGTGGAGCAATCTCAGTTTGAGCGAAGAAGTAGTTAACTTCACGATCAGCAGATGCTACAGAGTCAGAACCGTGAGCAGCATTTTCGTCGATGCTTACAGCGAAGTCAGCGCGGATAGTACCTGGAGCAGCTTCTTTAGGGTTAGTTGCGCCAAGGATTTCGCGGTGAGCAAGAACTGCGTTTTCACCTTCAAGAACTGAAACAACAACTGGACCAGAAGTCATGAACGCAACTAGGTCAGCAAAGAAACCACGCTCTTTGTGCTCTGCGTAGAAACCTTCAGCTTCAGCTTGAGTCAAGTGTTTCATTTTAGTTGCAACGATTTGAAGACCAGCTTTTTCAAAACGAGCAAAAATGTCACCGATGTGGTTTTTAGCAACTGCGTCTGGTTTTACGATAGATAAAGTACGTTCAATAGCCATGATTGGCTCCTTAAGTCAATGTAGACATGAAAATTTTGGCGCATTATACCGACATAATGCACAATTTTCTGCTTTTACTCTGTAAAAAATTGCTTTTTTCAATACAAGGATTATCGCGCTTCGTCAATCCATGCCATTTGAATTGCTTCAAGCAAACCTTCAGTCGACTTGGTCGGATCATCACTAAAGTCTGGTAAGGCACACACCCAAGCATGTAAGTCTGTAAAGCGAATCCACTGCGGATCGACATCTGGATGAGCTTCATACAACTCAATAGCAATATCAATAGTGTCTGACCAACGTAAGCCCATGGTGGAGTCTCATCACAATGTAGAAGATGCTGTACTGTAGCAAACTCTGAAATTTAAGCGCTAGTTTGTTTGAGATAAAACTGGGCTTTTTTTACAACGCGATATTTAAAAATGGTGCACTACAAATTAAAGTAACAGCTACCACCGCACCTATAGCCGCTCCCACCAACACATCACTTGGATAATGTAGCCCTAAAATCATGCGTGACGCGGCAACCAAAACAGTAAAAGGCAACATGAGCACCAATAAAATTGGCTGTACAAAGCCCAATAAAGTACTGACCATCACCGCATGTAAAGTATGACCTGAAGGAAAACTAAAATGGTCAAGTGGTCGCTCACCCATTCGAATCACCTGATGTACTTGATAGGGTCTTGGGCGAATAGTTTTGATTTTTAAAACTTTATAAATTAAAGTCCCGCACAATGAACCAAGCACCAAATACACGATTTGCAAACTGTAGACCAAGCCTTGCAACAACCAAGTTAAAGCCAACATGGTGTACCAAAAGATGCCATCTCCCAATCGACTGATCCGCTTAAAAAAATTGGCTACAGTATGCGAATGGGAAAAATGATTGAGATAAACACAGCCTTTTAAATCTAAATCTAATATTCTTATTTTTGCAGTTTTAAGATTCATACCACTTCTCCTTAACAACAATGTTGAAAGTTCAGCTGGAAAATCATTGTTATATGACGATTTAATTCATCAAAATCGCTTCTCGTTAAGCTCATATTAAAGGGTATTTTTGACAGTTTGATGATTTAAGTTAAAACCCATCAAAATTACCCAACTCATCTTTATCACGGACGCTTTAATACAACTATTGGTTAAGGGGCTGCCTTAATATTGGCCACGTGATATAAGGCTTGCTCAAACTGTTTCACAGGATACTGCCAACCCACACTCTCAATGTCTTGACGCGCTTGAGTTCCCATACATCTAAGCACCTTTTGCTCTGGCAACTGCATAATAGCTTGCATAAAGTGTGCCACTTGTCCACAAGGACTCAACCACCCTGTTATACCTTGCTTGATATAGCGCTGTGGACTGGCATAGTTATAGGCCACCACGGGCAAGCCACTGGCCATGGCTTCGAGTACCACATTGCCAAAAGTTTCTATTTGGCTAGCAAAAACAAAAACATCCGCACTGGCATAGGCTTGAGCTAATGACTGCCCTGTTAAGCTGCCTGTAAAAATAACATCTGAACCACTGGCCATCTCCGTTAAACGCTTACGATCTGGCCCATCCCCCACAATCACCATTTTAAATTTGCGTGATGACTGCTTCTTGATATTCAAATAGCTTTGAATGAGCACATCGACTTCTTTTTCCGGAGATAAACGCCCTACATATAAAAGCACAGTGGTATTTGCATCTGCCTCCCAACGCTGACGCAGTTGTTCTGAGCGATGCTCTGGATGGAAGCGAGTTGTATCGACCCCTCGTCCAACCTCAACCAAAGGACAAGTCACTCCAAAAGCATGGAGTTGATTTAACGTCGTTTGACTCGGCACACAGGTGAGCACCGTATGGTTATGAAACCAGCAAAGATAACTTTCAATCGGCTTAACAAGCAAAGCCAAATCAAAGAAGCGGCTAAAATCATGAAAAGTTGAATGAAAGCCACTTGATACTGGAATTTGATGTGCTTGAGCCGCATACAGTGCAGTCAGCCCTAGAGGACCTTCCGTCACAATATGGACCACATCTGGTGCGAAGCGCTCAATCGCTTTGCTGACTTTAACATACTGAGGCATACCAAATTGCATGTCAGCATATTTAGGAATGCTCTTTGCCCAAACCAAACACTCCTGTTCTGCCTGAAAGTCGGTACATATGGTTTTTTGTATTGGGCGGATGAGCTGAATACGATGCCCCAGTTTCTGCAAACCTTTACACAGTTGTAATAAAGAGTTCGCAACACCATTGATTTCTGGTGACCATGTTTCCGTCACGATGGTTATTTTTAACTTAGGCTTGAGTGTTTCTTCAAGGATAGAGAGTTCTTGCTGAAGATCATGCCGATGTTGTTGTTTGAGGTAAAACCGCTGAGTTTCTGGAAAATTGTGCTGTTTGAATAATTTTGTTGTCATTGAACCGATCATGTTATTCCAAACTTTTCTTATTGTCTCTCAAGTTTAGTTAAACTATTTGACAGTTTGATGATAATGAATGCAATCAAATAAAAAGATACCTATGATTAGTAGGTATCTTTTTACATATTAATAATTTAAAGGCCTAAAATTTAAAACATCAAATTAATATACAAGCTATCCTTATACACACCTGCTGGGGTTAAGGCAGTTGGGCGTTCCATCAATTGCACCAAGACTACAAACTTATTTTGCTCAGTTGCTGGTTGAGCAATAGGGCTATTCCAACGTGATGCACTTGCTCCTGAAATATTCATTTGAGTTCTCAATTTATAGTTTTTCTCATTGACTAAATAACTACTCCCTGTTGCATTAGTTAAATTACGCGAATTGAATTTAATCGCGTAATTACTATCACAAGCCACTGAGAAAGAAGTTGCAGCTTGACTAAGATACGATGAACTTAGATTCAACTGACTTGAAGTTAAACGCTCAATTTGACACTGTTTTGCATAAGCTATTGGGGTGGCCGCTACACAAAACAGCAGTATAATAATGTTCAGTTTCATGGCTCTACTCCATTTATTTACACTGAAGATCCAGTACTGATGAGTTGTCATCATTCTTAGTATCTGTAATTGTAAGTTCTGCCGAACAACTGCGTGCTTCTTTAGTTTTAATTTGTATCTTATATATTCCCGGAATCAAACCATAAAGCGTTACGCTACCATCGGTAGAAATCGGATAAACCTCTCCTTCACCATTATTATCAATATAAAGCTCCGAACCAGCAGCAAAAGACCGATTGTTACTGTCTACTGGTTTAACAGTGACTTGTTTCGCATGGAATACTGGGAAATTGATGATATAACCGCGTTGATTTAAAGCTGTTAATTGTTTGCTTGAATACTGTATTTTATCTTCGATAGGTAGTTGATTTTGATCAAATGCAATGTCGTATTTAACATAAGGAATAACATCATGAATAAAGGCATACCCCTTTTTATTGGTTTTATCAACATAGGTCAGCGATCTTAAAATATCAATATCTTGATAATCCCCTACTTTGACTAGAGTAAATGCGTTATCAACCATTTTAGTAAAACTGATTTTATTACCCAACCAAACAACTGCTCCTCGATAATTTAACTGTGATTCACGATCTTCACGACCTTGCACATGATAGAAATCTAAATCTCCTACATCTGTTTTAACAACACCATTAAAGTTAAACATCGTATCTTCACTACGACGGTTTACTCCAAGAGAATAATCGAAACCGACTTGATTGGAATCATATTTCACCAACTGGAGATTTGTATTTTGGTCAGCTGATTGACTAAAGTAAACGGACTTATTATCAAAACTGTAGCTAAGTGAAAGAATGCCGCCTGAGTCTTTCCTGTCACCAAAAGAGTTGAAATAGCTTAAACCAAATGAAATTCGACGACCAAAATTCCGATTAAACCCAACATTTATTACCTTTTGGTTACTATTAGGAAACTCAGGATTTTCATAGTATTTTTGTTCTGCATAGTTAATATTTAGATTATGTAAATAGGGCACATTACTCATACCAAAATATGCAAGATTTTCAAACTTCGGATAGTTAGAATTGGCACCTAACTCATCTCCTAAAAATTTAAAATCTTTTTCTGTATATTTTGAACTCGCCCCCATTGAAAATCGACCAAAGTCTTTACTTGCGGATAACCCATAGGAATAATTAAATTGGTTTTCATCATCATGAGAAGCAAGAGCAACACTATCGAGAACAAAAATATTACTAATCGCTTGTGTCCACATGAACCCTATATTTTGTATATCTTTACTGTAAGATAAATTGCTTCCTAACGTAGTTGAGTTTGACATACCTCTGCGAAAATAAGTATTCACAAAGAAGTCCCTATAATCACTGCTATCCAAATTATAGTTGTAACGAAGTTTACCTGCTGCAACACTATATTCATTCAAACCAGATCGTAATAGTCTATTGGTCACCATAATAGGAAAGCTTTGTACACTTCGATTCCCGAGTACATCCTCAACTACAATTTGCGCATTACCTGCTTGTTGGATTTGTGCCCCCATCAGTAAGTTATAATCACCAGGGCTCACCTTTTGATTATAAATATTTACGCCATTTATATATAAATCAACAGTAGAAGGAACGCGTGCACTCCCTTGTAAACTTGGCATATTCCAGTACACAAAATTTGGTCTTTCAGTGTAATTCGTCCCCCAATTTAAACCTGCAAAACGTAAAGAATTAATCAAAGGGTTATATGTAGTTGTAGTATCCCCTATCGTTAAGCGGGTCATATGTTTAGGAAATTCAAAATCGACACTACTACTCAGGCGAACCACCCGCTCATCAGTGGGGGTATTCTGATACAACATAGAGTTTTTCATGATCCAATAATCTTTGAAAACCCCTAGCTCCATAAGTCCACTATATGAGTTATTAGAATTACTAGTTGCATAAAGAAAATCATAATTTATGAAACCACCAAAACTGGCTTTTTCTGGAATAACACTTCCATTTAAGTTATTAAAATCAGATTCAAAAGAGTCTGTAGGAATAGTCAATTTAATGGATTGTGATGTGTCATCAAACGCTGACTGAATTACTCCTGATGACACTGAACAAAACTCTGGCCGAGAGGAGAGCGTTTTTAATTGGCTTGTTGTAATTTGACGTTCTGCCAGTATATTACATTCAATATAGTATTGATCGCCTTCTTTTAATAAGGCAACATCCGTATGATGATCTAAATCATTAATCCATAAATTTGCAATATTTTCTTCCAGCACAGCTTCACTGGCATTCACATTTAGTGCAAAAAAAATATGAATAACGATAAGTATTCTTATTTTCGTATTCATCGTAAACTCCCCACCTCAGACTAATCCGAGAATTTGAGTTCCACCATTTTATCGTTCTTATCAGTAAACAATTGAACATAATAATTTTTAGGATTTGATATTCGTGTATTGTTTAAATCATAGGACGTGCTTTTATTTGCAAGCAAATAACTCATAGTCTCCGTTTTAAAAACTTCTTTTTTATTAGCATCGACAATCTTCAAATTTGCAATTTGAATATGGGAATTCGCGTTATTTTTAACAACGAGTTTATTATTTTCTACATTAAATTTGAGTTTAACATCTTCTTGCTTTCCAACAAAGAGTGGCAAGTTAAAACTTACAAGAAAATTCACAGATGACTCTTTCACTGCCTGCGGAATCTCATCAACCATCACACGCCATGTCCCTTCTTGCTGTCCACTTAAAATAGACTCAATGGGACGGTTAAAGCCCACACGAATAGTCTGTTTACCATTCGGCTGCAAAATAAAGTTTTTAGGATTAATAATTAAGGAGTTATCAGGCTCCAGTACGTTTTCGCCATTTTCTTTTTGCGTCCACTTAAATGCTTTTACTTCAAAAATTCTCTTCTCAGTTTCATCTTTAGATTCTAAGGTAAGTGTTGTGGTTCTTTGTTTTGTTGGATTTTGAATATACATTTGGACTGGATCAACTGAAACACCAGCATTTGATACCGACATATAAAACATCGAAGACACCAAAATCGCTATTATTTTTTTCATGTTACACCGCCTTATTATAATTTATAAAAAAACCTAACCTGATGCTGTGATCAAGTTAGGTTTAGTAAAAAATTAGTAATAGACTTTGATACGATAAGTATCAGTATATGTACCCGCACGTTGGAATGCACCAACTGCTGCATTAGTTACCGAAACAGAATATTGATCGTCAGCTAGACCATTATGATTTGAATTACCGAATGGAATTACACCGCCACCTGTTTTATTTGTAACAATTGTTGTTGGTACACGAACACTGCCATCGTCCTCATGTTTAACATAAGTACTTGCACTTGTACCTGTGTTCGCTGTTTGAATGTTAAGTGTATAGTGCGTATTACTACGTACAGTATAATTTGAACTTTGTGTTCCACCATTTTTATTCAGCGTAATGGCACTACCGCCAAGCACTTCACATTTTTTAGGGATTTCTAATTTAATAGGAATATCTTTTTCACAACCTAGAGAAGTACAGTTCCCCCAGTTATAACTAGGGCGTGATGCTGTATCTTCCTCTGCATAAAGGGCTGTAGAACCTGCACCTAATAGTGTTGCAACTAGTGATGCTTGAAGTATTTTATTCATAGCTACTCTCCGAGATTTTTCTTTTAAACCTGATTAATTGTTATGATCACCCTTAATCAAAACTGGACCTTGCTTGGCTACCAAGCTTTTCTTAAGTGTGTTTTTATTCTAGTTATTCTGTATAAAAAACCACCTATGCAGCCTTTTTCACTCAAATA
Organism: Acinetobacter sp. 8I-beige; assembly: GCF_902505955.1. Lineage (NCBI taxonomy): Bacteria > Pseudomonadati > Pseudomonadota > Gammaproteobacteria > Moraxellales > Moraxellaceae > Acinetobacter > Acinetobacter sp. 8I-beige. The sequence continues at coordinate 992,172 of NZ_LR732792.1, forward strand.
AAGAACCAACTTTAAAACCCCAGTAAAGTGAAATTAAGATTTTGTTTTTATTTCTATTTTAGTTGTTAATTAATTTTATAAATCCCTAAAAACAGTTACACTAATTTCAGTGATGCTCCATTTTAGTGCTTTTTTATATTTTAAATAGATCTCTGTTTTATATTAGAAATTTATTTTTACATTTCATTACATTTTCAATTAAATAATTTCTTAAATCGCTGAAAAATTCATTTTTCATCTTTTTTTTACTTTATATTTCCATCAATTTTCCAATTCATGTCGATCATCTTGCTAAAATCCAAAGTTTATTCACATGCTATTTACCCAATTTCAGTGATTGAACAATATGACTAAAATCACATAATCAAGCCTTAAATTTACATGACCCACTATTTTAAAAAACTAAAGCTCACTCTAAAAATCCAAACATAATGATAAGTACACTTTTCTGAGAGTTTCATTTATTGCAATAAAGCCCACGGATACGTTATTAATCCAACAGTTTTTACAATATACGCTGCCATACATCTAGCACTGAAATGGAATTCTCATTGATTCCATATAACGATTTTGAACACGGGTAAGATCAACTTATAGCTGTGTAGCAATATCCATATCAGCATCCCATTTGTACTCACAGCTTTTTAGTCAATAGGTTTGCCCTACATAACAAACTGGTAGTAGATTAATAAAAAACCCTGCCAAAGCAGGGTTTTATTACTTAAAATTAGCTAGATCAGAAACTTAGTTCTTTTCTTTGTCTACGATTTTGTTCGCTTGAATCCAAGGTACGAAAAAAATGGGAAAGCATTGCTTTCCCATTTTTAAAGGCACGTAACGTAACCTTAGTTCTTCTCTTTATCTACGATCTTGTTTGCTTGAATCCAAGGCATCATCGCACGCAACTTACCACCAGTTACTTCAATGCCATGCGCTGCGTTTTGACGACGACGCGCAGTCATTGATGGGTAGTTCAACGCACCTTCGTTAATGAACATCTTTGCGTATTCACCAGATTGGATACGTTTAAGTGCATTACGCATCGCTTCACGAGACTGTTCGTTGATTACTTCAACGCCAGTTACATATTCGCCATATTCAGCGTTGTTTGACACTGAATAGTTCATGTCCGCGATACCGCCTTCAAACATCAAGTCAACGATTAACTTAAGTTCGTGTAAGCATTCGAAGTAAGCCATTTCAGGTGCATAACCTGCTTCGACTAAAGTTTCAAAGCCCATTTTCACAAGTTCTACTGCACCACCACAAAGAACTGCTTGCTCACCAAATAAGTCAGTTTCAGTTTCTTCACGGAATGAAGTCTCGATAATACCTGTACGACCACCACCTACACCAGAAGCATAAGAAAGTGCTAGGTTACGTGCATTACCAGACGCATCTTGATGAATCGCGATTAAGTCAGGAACACCCGAACCACGTTGGTATTCAGAACGTACTGTATGACCTGGTGCTTTTGGTGCAACCATGATTACGTCAAGATCAGCACGTGGAACAACTTGGTTATAAAGAACAGAGAAACCATGAGCAAATGCTAATGTTGCACCTTCTTTGATGTTTGGCTCAATCACGTCACGATAAAGTTGTGATTGGAACTCATCTGGAGTCAAGATCATGACAACGTCAGCTTGAGCAACTGCAGCAGGAACTTCAGCAACTTTAAGACCTGAATTTTCAGCTTTTTTCCAAGAAGTAGAACCTGCACGTAAACCAACAGTTACGTCTACACCAGAATCTTTAAGGTTAAGCGCGTGCGCGTGACCTTGTGAACCGTAACCAATGATCGCTACTTTCTTAGATTGGATGATAGATAAGTCGCAGTCTTTATCGTAAAAAATTTGCATTGCTGTCTCCGCTAAAATGCTTGGTATTCTGTAATTCCATCAAGGGGTTTATTGTTTGATGAAATCCTCCTCTTTCTCAAAAGGAGGTTGAATCGTGTTAATGAATTAAATGGTTAAAACTTTTTCGCCACGCGCGATGCCTGAAACACCTGAGCGTACAACTTCAAGGATGGTGTTCTCTGCGAGTGCATCAATAAAACCATCAATTTTTTCAGTCGTACCCGCGATTTGAATGGTATACGTCGTTGGGGTGACATCAACAATTTGCGCACGGAAAATGTCCGCAGTTCGTTTGATTTCAGCACGTGCCGAGCCAAGTGATTTGACTTTAATCAACATCAACTCACGTTCAATGTGCGCACCTTCAGACAAATCAACCACTTTCACCACTTCAACCAATTTGTTGAGCTGTTTGGTGATTTGTTCAATTTTATGATCATCGCCATAAGTCGTTAATGTCAAACGAGATAAGGTTGGATCTTCGGTTGGCGCAACGTTTAAAGTCTCAATGTTATAACCACGTTGAGAGAATAAACCCACCAAACGAGAAAGCGCACCAGCTTCGTTTTCTACAAGTACAGAGATAATGTGTCTCATGACGTGCGCTCCCCTTTACCTAACCACATATCTTGCATTGACTGACCTGCAATAAGCATTGGATAAACATGCTCTGTACGGTCAACCATCACATTAATAAATACGCATTTATCGTTGATCGCCATTGCTTCAGCAAGCTTCGACTCTAGCTCATCCGCATGGTCAATTTGGATACCAACGTGACCATATGCTTCCATTAATTTAGGAAAGTCAGGCAATGAATCAATGTAAGAACTTGAGTGACGTCCCTCATAGTTCATATCTTGCCACTGCTTCACCATCCCTAAAGCTTGGTTATTCAAGCAGAGGATTTTTACGTTTAGGCCATATTGCTTACACGTCGAAAGCTCTTGGATACACATCTGAATCGATGCTTCACCTGTGATACACACCACTTGTTGGTCAGGGAAAGCCAATTTCGCCGCCATCGCATAGGGTAAACCCACACCCATGGTGCCAAGGCCACCTGAGTTAATCCATTGGCGTGGACGTTTATACTTGTAATAGTTCGCACCAAACATTTGATGCTGGCCTACGTCAGAAGTAATGATCGCATCACCATTGGTGATTTTATCCAGTGCTTCCACCACTTGTTGTGGTTTCATTACCCCATTTGCACCTGACTCATAACGCATGCCGTGAACTTTACGCCATTCATTGATTTGCGCCCACCAAGCAGCCATGTCTTCAGGATTTGGTTTAGACACATTCATTTGTTTCAACTGTGTCAACATTTCTTGAAGGACAGGTTCTACCGCACCCACGATCGGGATATGCGCCATGATGGTTTTTGAAATCGTCGCAGGATCGATATCAATATGAATCACTTTGGCATTTGGACAGAATTTTGCTGGATTATTGGTTACACGGTCATCGAAACGCGCACCGATACACAAAATAACATCAGCATTGTGCATGGTCATATTCGCTTCATACGTACCATGCATACCCAACATGCCAATAAACTGCGGATCATTGCCAGGAAATGCACCAAGCCCCATCAAGGTATTGGTGACTGGGAAGCCCAAAATATGCGCCAATTCAGTTAACTGTGCAGAAGCATTACCTTGAACCACACCACCGCCTGAATAAATCACAGGACGTTTAGCGTGAATCAGCTCTTCAATCGCTTTACGAATTTGACCTGAGTGACCACGATGCGGTGGTTGATACGAACGCATCTTCACTTTTTCTGGGTATTCGTAAGCAAATTTCTCAGCAGGATTAGTTGCATCTTTTGGAATATCGACCACAACTGGACCCGGACGACCAGAAGCTGCAATATAAAATGCCTTCTTAATAATCGAAGGAATTTCGCTGGCATGGCGCACTTGGAAACTATGTTTTACGATCGGACGAGAAATACCGACCATATCTGTTTCTTGGAATGCATCTTCACCAATTAAATGTGACGCAACCTGACCGGACAAAATCACCATTGGGATTGAGTCCATATAAGCCGTTGCAATTGGAGTCACAGTATTGGTTGCACCCGGACCTGAAGTCACGAGGACCACACCCGTCTTACCTGTTACGCGTGAGTAAGCATCTGCCATATGACCAGCAGCTTGTTCATGGCGCACGAGGTAATGATTGATTTTGTCTTGTTGAAAGAACGCGTCGTAGATATGTAAAACTGCGCCGCCTGGGTATCCAAATACATGTTCAACGCCTTCGTCCGCCAATGCGCGAACGAGCATTTCACCACCAGATAAAAGTTCCAACGTGATTCACCCTAATCTTTATCACTGCAATGGTGGAAGGCACCAGCAGTGTTTCATTCATTGATTGTCTGCACTGTTATAGCACACATATTTCTTAGTTTTCATAGCAATAGGAAAAAATTCTGATCTGTATGCTGTTTGAGCAATATGAGATCTAAAACGTGTTGGGATAAACACATTTTTTTACTTTGTTCACGGTCTCGGCTAGAAAGCGTGTCCATTGCATGAAATGACACTTTATCGAAGGGTGATCGAGTAAAGGCATATAAAACTAAAGACAGCATTTTTAGGAGTTTCGTGACTAAAGTCAAGTTTAAAAATTAGCTTTTTTTTGTTTATTTACAGAGCGTTTGTTTTTTATTCATCACGGACAAAGAAAACTGAGCTGCTTTTTCTTGGTTTTTTAGTGCAAAAACAAATAGATTTCTATTTCACTGAATTTATTAATAAAAAAACATAATAAAACCCATAAATAAGTTTAATAAGATATTCACCCAAATTTAAATCCAACATCTATCTCAGATTTTTTCAGTTTTAAATATAGATCAGCATTTATACATCAGGTTTTAGCATAACCTTCTTATTTTCATACTGTGCCATAACGCATATTTCACACGTTAAACTGAGGATTTGACCTGCAAAATATTTCAAAAAACTCAGATGAAAAACGCATCAAACAATGCTTATTGTTCTAAAATTGGCATAAAATACCGACAACGATAAACCCGATAAAATCCAATGACTACGGATATAAAAAGGACAATGGTAGATGAGTATTCAGTTTGCAAGAATGGCAGCATGTTTGGTGGGGATGGGGCTTGCAATGGGCAGCACACAAAGCTTTGCTAAAACTTATTATAAGTGGGTCGATAATCAAGGCTCGACACATTACACCACGACGCCTCCACCTAAAACAGCAAAGAAAAAAGGCAAAGTCGATACCTATGGTTGGAAAAATTCGCCACAAGCTGCGTCATCGGAAGCACCTCCACCTGCCAATATGCCAAATACCGTACCAGCTCCCCCCAATGCTGTACCAAGCGCTGCCCCAGCAGCACCAGCGGTTGAGTTAGAAAATCAACGACGTGAAGCGAATGAAGCACTTCAACAAGGCCAACAAGTCCGCCCTGCGGTTTAATCATTCCTTACGGTTCCAGATTAATTTTCAGCCTCTTTAATTTCCTGCACAAAACATAGCGCAAAATTCACTTTTAGGTGCATTTTGCGCTATGCTGTGCAACAAACTTTTTAACCATTGTTCTACATACGTATATGACTACTCACATTGACCCTGAATATCAAGCGAGCGCGATTGAACCTACCGTCCAACAAGACTGGGAAGCTCGTAAAGCCTTTAAAGTTGCCGACTCTGTAGAAGGTCCACATCGTTATATCCTCTCGATGTTCCCTTATCCAAGTGGCAAACTGCATATGGGTCATGTGCGTAACTACACCATTGGTGATGTCATCAGCCGTTTCCACCGCCTCAAGGGTGAAACCGTCCTACAACCTATGGGTTGGGATGCTTTTGGTTTACCTGCTGAAAACGCTGCGATTGCACACCAAGTTGCACCTGCAAAATGGACCTTTGAAAACATCGCATATATGCGTGACCAATTAAAAAAATTAGGTCTATCAGTTGATTGGGATCGTGAATTTGCAACGTGTACCCCTGAATACTACCGCTGGGAACAGTGGTTGTTCGTGCAACTTTATAAAAAAGGCCTTATTTACCGTAAACTTTCAACAGTAAACTGGGATCCTGTGGATCAGACGGTACTGGCCAATGAACAAGTTGAAAATGGTCGTGGCTGGCGTTCAGGTGCATTGGTTGAAAAACGTGATATTCCAATGTATTACTTCCGCATTACTGACTATGCGCAAGAATTATTAGACGATTTAAATACCTTAAAAGACGGTTGGCCACAACAAGTCTTGACCATGCAACGTAACTGGATTGGTCGCTCACAAGGAATGGATATCACCTTCCCGTCAGCGAATCCTGAAATTTACGCAGACGGCCTTACTGTATTCACTACACGTGCTGACACCTTAATGGGTGTGACTTATGTTGCAGTTGCAGCAGAACATCCAATGGCGCTGAAAGCTGCGGAAAACAATGCTGAACTTAAGGCATTTATTGAAGAATGCCGTATGGGTTCTGTGGCTGAAGCTGACCTTGCCACTGCTGAAAAGAAAGGCATGGCAACAGGTCTGTCTGTGAAGCATCCTGTCACTGGCGAAGAAATTCCTGTTTGGATTGCCAACTACGTGTTGATGTCTTATGGCTCTGGCGCTGTGATGGCTGTACCTGCACACGACGAACGTGATTTTGAATTTGCCAATAAATACGGCTTAACCATTAAACAAGTGATTGATGCTCAAGGTGCAGACGATGCAGACTTTGATGCTGCACAATGGCAAGAATGGTACGGCTCTAAAGAAGGTAAATTGGTCAATTCAGCAGAATTTGACGGTTTAGACTTCCAAGCTGCTTATGATGCGTTCTTGGCAAAATTAGAACCAACAACTCTTGCAAGTACGAAAGTTCAGTTCCGTTTACGTGACTGGGGTGTATCGCGTCAACGTTATTGGGGCTGCCCAATTCCAATGATCAACTGTGAAAAATGTGGTCAGGTTCCTGTACCTGAAGAGCAACTTCCAGTGGTCTTACCAACTGATGTCGTACCTGATGGCTCGGGTAACCCATTGAACAAGATGCCTGAATTCTACGAAACCAAATGCCCAAGTTGTGGTGGCGATGCACGTCGTGAAACCGATACCTTGGACACCTTTGTAGAATCATCTTGGTACTATGCACGTTATGCATCCCCTGATTTTACTGATGGTTTAGTTAAGCCTGAAGCTGCTCAAACATGGCTTCCTGTAAACCAATACATCGGTGGTGTTGAACACGCGATTCTGCACTTACTTTATGCACGCTTCTTCCACAAATTGATGCGTGATGAAGGTGTAGTACAAGGTAATGAACCATTTACCAACCTGTTAACTCAAGGTATGGTTTTGGCAGACACTTATTACCGTGAAGCTGAGTCAGGCAAGAAAACTTGGTTTAACCCTGCGGATATCGACCTCGAACGTGATGAAAAAGGTCGTATTCTGTCTGCGAAATACCAAGGTGATGGTCAGGACGTGATTGTTGGCGGCCAAGAGAAAATGTCGAAATCGAAAAATAACGGTATCGACCCACAAGCTATTATTGATCAGTACGGTGCAGATACGGCACGTGTGTTCATGATGTTTGCAGCTCCACCAGATCAATCACTTGAATGGTCTGATGCAGGTGTAGAAGGCGCAAACCGTTTCTTGAAACGTGTATGGCGTTTGGTTGCCAGCTTCCTTGAAAAAGGCAATGCAGCCTCTGCAATTGATACTGCTCAACTGTCTACAGAAGCACAAGACTTACGTCGTAAAACGCATGAAACCATTCAAAAAGTGGGTGATGACATCGAACGCCGCCATGCCTTTAACACGGCTATTGCAGCAATGATGGAACTGTTAAATGCGAACAATAAGTTTGAAGCGAAAAATGATAATGATGTTGCGGTTGCTCGTGAATCGATTACAACGCTTTTAACTTTACTTGCGCCATTTGCACCACATTTAAGCCAGACTTTATTGGCTGAATTTGGACTGGACTTAACCAGTGTATTGTTCCCGACTGTAGATGAATCTGCACTCACACGTAATACGCAAACGATTGTGGTTCAAGTGAATGGTAAACTGCGTGGCAAATTAGAAGTGTCTGTCGATACATCGAAAGATGAATTGCTTGCACTGGCTAAAGCATTACCAGAAGTTCAACAATTCTTGACAGGTCCAACCAAGAAAGAAATTGTGGTGCCAAATAAATTAGTGAATTTGGTGGTTTAAAAAGCTTTAAAACTCCTTCTTAAGTGCCCTCTCCTTCAAGGAGAGGGCTAGGGAGAGGTAAATTCCCCTCACCCCTAAGGGAGAAGGAACTGAAAACGATAAACAAAACCCAAACAAAGCCCGTTGCCAGTCAACGGGCTTTGCACATACAATCACGACATATTATTTTTCTTTTATCAAAAAGAGCAAACAGAGGACAACACATGCATTTAGGCAAACGTTTGGCAGCTATTGTTTTAACTTGTGGCCTAAGTGCTGGCTTGGTCGGGTGTGGCTTTCATTTAAAAGGCACCAATCCAAGCGCAACACCGATTGCTTATTCAAAAATGAATTTGGTGCTTCCGAAGAACACCGATGAACTGCATGAAAAATTGGCCATTTATTTGGGTGCGTCAGGTGTACAGCTGAGCAGTGGATCAGATGCCTATGTGCTTCGCGTGCTAGACTATAAACCACAGCGTTTAGAGCTGAACGGCAAACTGATTGAAGTATTACTACGCCTCAATGTCACCTTCCGTATCGAAGATGCGCAAGGCCGTGCGCTGACTGAACCACGAACCGTAGTTGCAACGCGTAGTTATCAATACAACGTTGAAACCGTCAACACCGATGACCAAGAGAAAAACTATTTGAATCAAGTCATCGTGGATGATGTCGCGCAGCAAATTGTGCGTCAGATTTCTTCGAACCGCTTACCACCAGCACAGCAGTAAGGTTTAACAATGAAACTTGACTATTTGCAGGCCCTAAAACGTGTCGATGAAGCTCGCGGCGCGTGGATTATGCAAGGTCAAGAACCATTGCTTGAGCAAAACTTACTGGATGCCTTTCGAGCAAGTTGGCAAAAGCAAGAGATTGAACGACAACGGCATGACATTAGCAATGTCAATGACTGGAAAAATGTCTTTAATGCGCTCAATAGCTTGTCCTTATTTTCAAGTCAGCTTGCCATTGAAGTTCATGGCAATATTAAGCCCGATGCTAACGCTTTAAAGTTGCTAAAAAGCTATATCCAAAGCAATGAACAGAACTTGCTTTTGGTGGTGATGCCAAAACAGGACAGCGCCAGCCTAAAAACGGGCTTTTTCCAAACGATTGAAGCCAATGGAGTGCATGTTGCCCTGACCGCGAATTATCCGCGTGATCGTCAGCAGATTTTAAGCATTGAAGCAGATAAGCTTGGGGTTAAACTGAGTCAGGATGCATGGCAGTGGTTAGAACAACACCATGAACACAACTTACTCGCAGCTAAAAATAGCTTAATGCGTGTCAGCGACACCTTTGCCGAGGTTGAGCTGATTCAGATTGATCATTTACATGCCTGCTTACAAGATCAGTCCCGCTATAGTACTTTCGATTTAAGTGATGCTCTGCTCGAAGGCAATCTGGCGCAATCGATTAAAATTTACCAATACCTGATTGCCTCAGGTGAACCCCTCAGTTTGATTTTGTGGAGCATCAGTAAAGAAATGCGTTTACTCATGCAACTGTTTGAGCAACCGCAAAATGCACTACAACTGGGGATTTGGAAGAATAAAGTCAGCGTCTATCAACACGCCTTACGTCGACTGAATCCGCAGTGCTTTTTAACGTGGCCTAGTCTCTTGCTTCGCATTGATGCTTCGATTAAAGGTTTGGGGCATGAAAATGCTGAACATGTCGTGATGCAAGCCATTGCAACGCTGTGTGGAAAGTCACTCTTTCCCGCTTAAATTACCGCAACGAGTCTTTTTAAAATAATAATCATTTCTATTTGTTCAAAAAATTCACGATTTATCCGTATTTCGCTTTTATACTATCTGCAATTCTGTTTACTCCCTGATTCCAATGCAAAAAATAAAAGCTGTCAAAATGGTTATCGCGGTACTATGTGTTGCCGTACTTGCTTATGTCGCGTGGACATATTTCAAACCAAAACAAGAACAACCACAATATATTAGCGAATCTGTCACTCGTGGTGATCTTGAAAATACGGTATTGGCGACAGGTACTCTAGATGCAACCAAACTGGTGAGTGTCGGCGCACAGGTCTCAGGTCAAGTACAGAAAATGTATGTGCAATTGGGCGATGAAGTTAAACAAGGTCAATTGATTGCGCAAATTGATTCAACCACTCAAGAAAACAGCTTCAAAACAGCAGAAGCCAATATTAAAAATTTGCAAGCGCAGCGTCTACAACAAGAAGCCAGTCTTAATGAGGCGCAACTGGCATATAAGCGTCAACAACAAATGTATGCGCAAGATGCCACATCAAAAGCAGAATTAGAATCGGCTGAGGCCAGCTATAAAACAGCACAAGCACAGATTAAAGCGATTGATGCACAGATTGAATCTGCAAAAGTAACCAAGTCGACCGCACAAACCAATATCGGTTATACCCGCATTGTGGCACCTACTGATGGTACTGTGGTGGCGATCGTGACTGAGGAAGGTCAAACTGTAAACGCCAATCAAAGTGCGCCGACTATTGTTAAAATTGCAAAATTGCAAAACATGACCATTAAGGCGCAGGTCAGTGAAGCGGACATTATGAAAGTTGAAAAAGGCCAACAGGTCTATTTCACCACTTTAGGTGATGACAGCAAGCGTTATGCTAGCCTACGTCAAGTTGAGCCCGCGCCAGACTCGATTACAGATGAAAGTACTACCAGCACATCAACCAGCACTGCAATTTACTACAATGCGCTGTTTGATGTACCCAACCATGATGGCAAGCTACGTATTGATATGACGGCACAAGTCTACATCGTGCTCGATTCTGCAAAAAATGCGTTATTAGTCCCTTCTTCTGCGATTTCCACTCGTCCTGCAAATGCAAAGCGTAACAGCGGTTCAAATACGCAAGCTGCGTCATCGACACAAAGCAAATCGGACTCAGACCGACCTCAAGGTCCGCGACTTGAACGTCTAAATTTAAATGCAGCACAACAACAATTGGTCAAAGAAGGCAAAGCTACGCTGAGCGTGGTTCGTGTCTTACAAGCGGACGGCTCAGCTCAACCCAAACAAATTTTGGTGGGGATCAATAACCGTGTCAATGCACAAGTGCTTGCAGGCTTAAAAGAAGGCGATCAAGTGGTGATTGCAGACAGTTCGGAGAACTCTGCCGCTTCTGCCAATAGCAGCAACCGCCGTCGTAACAGTCCACCAATGGGAATGTAAGCATGACCAAAAAAGCCTTGCTTGAAGTCAGCAATTTGGTGCGAGAGTTTCCTGCTGGCGAAAGTACTGTCCAAATTCTCAAAGGTATTGATCTGACCATTTACGAAGGTGAATTGGTTGCCATTGTCGGCCAGTCTGGTTCAGGTAAATCGACCCTGATGAATATTTTGGGCTGTCTCGACCGCCCGACCTCTGGGAGTTATCAGGTCAATGGTCGCGAAACTGGCAAACTCGAACCGGATCAATTGGCCGAATTACGTCGTGAGTATTTTGGTTTTATTTTCCAGCGTTACCACCTTTTAGGCGACTTAACCGCAGAAGGTAATGTTGAAGTCCCTGCGGTTTATGCAGGGGCAACACCGTATGCACGTAAACAACGTGCCACTGCTTTACTGACAGAATTAGGGCTGGGCAATAAAACTCAAAACCGTCCAAGTCAACTTTCTGGGGGGCAGCAACAACGTGTCTCGATTGCACGTGCGTTGATGAATGGCGGTGATGTCATTCTCGCTGACGAACCGACAGGTGCCCTAGACTCGCATAGTGGCGTGGAGGTGATGCGGATTTTGCGTGAGTTAAATGCCGCAGGCCATACCATTATTTTGGTCACCCACGATATGCAAGTGGCGAAAAATGCCTCGCGGATTATCGAGATCAGCGATGGCCAAATCATTGCAGACCGTGTCAATCAACCTGAGCACGACACTGAACTACACAGTGACCCTGATGCAGAAACTGCGATTTCTGCCCAGCAAGAAAAAAATAAAAGTGTCTCTGCATGGCGTTCTCTGCTTGATCGTTTAGGTGAAGCCTTTCGTATGGCACTTTTGTCCATGAATGCACACCGCATGCGAACCTTTTTGACCATGCTCGGCATTATTATCGGGATTGCCTCCGTCGTGACAGTGGTGGCTTTGGGAAATGGATCACAACAACAGATTTTAAGTAACATCAGTAGTTTAGGAACTAACACCATTACGGTGTTCCAAGGTCGCGGTTTTGGTGATAACTCCAAAACGGCCAACTTTAAAACTCTTGTTCCTGCCGATGCTGAAGCGCTCGCCACCCAACCGTATGTGAGTGCGGTTAGTCCAATGGTGAGTTCATCCAAAACCATTCGCTATCAACAGAGTGAAGCCAATGCCACCATTAATGGTGTCGGCGGTGATTATTTCACAGTGAAAGGCCTGACCTTCAAAAATGGACAAACCTTTGACCAGCGGAGCGTCCGTGACCGCACCCAAGACGTGGTCATTGACACCAATACACAAAAACAGTTTTTTAGTGATGGTAGCAGTCCAATTGGGCAAGTTGTACTTTTGGGCAGTGTTCCTGCACGCATTATTGGTGTCGTCGAACCACAAACCAGTGCTATGGGTTCCGATGATACTTTGAATGTCTATATGCCCTACACCACGGTCATGAGTCGTATGCTCGGTCAAAGTAATGTGCGTAATATCGTGGTGCAAATCAACGATAAGTACTCCACCAGCGCGGCTGAAAACGCAATTGTGAACTTACTCACCTTGCGCCATGGTCAACAAGATGTGTTCACCATGAACAGCGATAGTATTCGCCAAACCATTGAAAAGACCACCAGTACCATGACCCTATTGGTTTCTGCAATTGCCGTGATTTCTTTGGTGGTAGGTGGTATCGGTGTAATGAATATTATGTTGGTCTCGGTCACCGAACGGACGCAAGAAATTGGGGTTCGGATGGCAGTGGGTGCACGTCAAAGTGATATTTTGCAGCAGTTCCTGATTGAAGCCATTTTAGTCTGCCTGATTGGTGGGGTTTTAGGCGTGTTGCTCTCACTTGGCTTAGGACAAATCATTCAAAAATTTGCTGGGGGCAATTTCGGGGTTGCTTACTCAACCACGTCTATTATCGCCGCATTTGTATGCTCGACGTTAATTGGTGTGGTGTTTGGTTTCTTGCCTGCCAAAAATGCAGCCAAACTCGACCCTGTTGCAGCACTTGCCAGAGAATAAGGAAAAAATATGCCTTTTTTATTAACGCGCCTTTGTACCGCGATGCTGCTTGGCAGCACTTTGGTTGGCTGTGCAGCTGTGGTTAAAACCCCTTATCAAGCACCAGCAGTACAGACGCCAACTCAGTTTCAATACGACAAAGCAACATCACAACAACGCCAACAAGCCTTGTATGCCGATCAATGGTGGACGTTATTTGGTGATGCACAACTCAATCAACTGGTCGATGCTGTGCTCGCAAAGAATGCCGATTTAGCCATTGCCGGGATGACCTTAAAACAAGCGCGCTTACAAGCAGAACTGGCTGAGAATCAACAAAAGCCACGAGTGAGCTCTACAGTATCTACAGGTCATCAGTTCGACTTAAATTCAGGCAATGACAGCTCAAGTGGCCTGTCTTTGGGTGCTGGCTTAAGTTATGAAGTCGATTTATTTGGTAAATTGGCTCGTCAAACTGAAGCAAAGAGATGGGAAGCACTAGCGACTGAGCAAGATTTACAAGCCACTGCTCAAAGCTTAATTGGCACCACGGCGAAGTTATATTGGCAGTTGGCCTATTATAATGAAAGCCGTACAACTGCCGAGCAAAGCCTTGCAACCTCACAAAAACTCTATGACTTGGTTAAAGTTCAGTATCAAGCTGGTGCTGTATCAGGATTGGACTTAACTCAAGCTGAACAGTCAGTACAAAGTCAAAAAGCCAGTCTGAGTCAAATTCAGCAAAGTTTGGTCGAGACCCGTACCACAATTGCCGTGTTACTGCATATGCCTGTACAGCAGTTGAGTATTGATGAACCTCAGCGTTTACCACAATTGGCTTTACCAACCATTGCTGCGGGCTTACCTGCCGACATTTTGTCGCGCCGTCCAGACTTAAAAGCGGCTGAGCTACGTTTACGAGAGAGTTTAACCACCAAAGATGCCACCACGGCGAGCTATTATCCTTCGATCAGTTTGACTGGGAATCTTGGTTCAAGCAGTACCTCGCTCACGCAACTGCTCAAAAACCCTGCCCTAACCTTAGGCGCAAGTTTAAGTCTACCGTTCTTGCAATATAACGACATGAAACGCGACCTTGCGATTAGCCAATTGGACTATGAAAAAGCTATCGTGCAGTATCGTCAGACCTTGTACCAAGCCTTTGCCGATGTGGAAAATGCATTGTCAGCACGAACTGAGTTGAGTCAACAAGTGCAATTGCAACAGCGGAATTTAGAACTTGCTGAGAAAGTGGAACGTTTGACCCAAGTGCGTTATCGCTATGGTGCCGTGGCTTTAAAAACCTTATTGGATCAACAAGAAACCACGCGCACTGCGCGCTTAACTTTGGTCAATACCAAACAAAGCCAATACAACGCCTATGTGACGTTGATGCAAGCACTCGGTGGTAGCCCTATAAAAGAACTACCAAAACAATAGTCCTAGCGCTATTGTTTTGTTCTCTTATTCTTTCACCATATCTGGATTATTCTGGATCTGGTGAATACGTTTAACATTGTCTTGGTCATCAAAAACAACTTCATACGAAAGTTGCTGACCATCGAAATACATCTCGGCTGGAGAGCCAATCACTTCCCATAGACCAATCGAGGCAATATCCGCAGTCGTGTGCCATAACGTACGACTGATTCTGGCTGCTTTTGAGTAGCCCTGTTTGAAAGTATAAATCTCTTTACACTCTCCATTAACGGTTTCTGAGGTGACTGGCGCACCCAATTCAGAAATCACATAATTACGGTGTTTTCCAACCTCTAAAACTGTCAAATTCTTTTTATGCGGCTGGTTACTCGCCATCACCGCGGCACAACCTTGAAGTGAAAGAAGAGTGACTAATCCAAAAACAACAGTTATTTTTTTCACGCTTTAACCTACCCCGAAAGCTCAAAATTATATGCTTATTGACTTTATCTTTAGAATTTTAATTCAACAAAAACTAGGATTTATTAGCATATAAAATATTAGATGACAAATGATTAGGTATATTTTTCGATATGTTTATAAATATAGTTAATTATTAAATTGAGTATCACATTAAAATTTTTAGCTATAAATTGTTGTATAGTCGCAGTAATATATGCATAAATTAAAGCACCTCATAAGGTGCTTTAATTTATTGCTTAAGTATGTTTATAGTGTCTCGTTTGATATTCGAGAAGTTCTCGAACTTGTTGTTTCAGGTCTTCTGCTAACCCCCAGTTTTGAGCCAACTTATCACAATTTTTGACTTTAACTGGTGTGAAACTAAACTTCGCTTTAAGTTCTGTCAGTACATTTCGTAGTTTTGCTTTAAGCTCTTGAGAAACACAATTAAAGCGCATTAATTTATCTACTATATAACCAGCAGCTTTTGCAGAGAATTCAGATAAATGTTTCACTTGAGGTACGAAATTTTCATGCCACATAGCTAAAGCAACAGTCTTGACATCTTCAAAAGATACTAAACTGAACTCACTACTGACCAATCTATCAAAAACTTCTTGTGTACGTTTCATTGTTACAAACCTACGATGATTAATAATCATACTTCCTCTATGCATCTTATAGCATAGTCTACGTTCTTTTGCAAACTATCAGGCGTAGGACTGTAATACACAGCATCTCTTGCTACACGTTGAAAGTCTTCTAAACTAAAACGTTCTGCTTTATAAAGTGAAATAATATCTTTTAAATCATCTTCCGCCAATCTAGATAGCTTAGATACAGCAATATCAACCGCACTCACTAAGAATATATGTAATACACTGTCCTCACTTACTAAAGGTATAGCATTTTCTTTGTAATCAGGACCTAAGGATGGCAAACCAATATTAAAATTTATATCAAAATCTAGGCTTGACTCACCTGCCTCTGGATCATCAAAATAGACAGGATCAAGCTCTAAAATTATGCTGTTGATATCAAGTTTGTTTGCAGCGATTAATTCTGCATCTAAATCATTACTTCCACGTGCATTTGTATACAAGTGAACTGCACAACCTCCAAATATATAAGCAGTTATTGAACCAGCAACTAAGTCTCTGTGATTGTCTTTGATTAATTGAGCCAAATCATTGAATAGTTCAAAAATAGCCTTTGCTAAAGGTGTTTCAGTGTGTAGAGTGACCATGCGCTATCTCTAGATGAAGTATATGAGTTGACATTTTTCTTGTAAACTCAATCAAATTTTAAATCTTTTGAAAATGATTATCAACGTTTCAGCTCTTTAGTTTTAATAAATTTTTATTTTATAAAACAACAAATTAAATTAACTTTAAAGCAACAATATTAGGAGCTTAACATATTGCTATAATTTTTAGAGTCTCGCTACCATTTTGAAAACAAAGCCGCTATAAAAGCGGCTTTATCATATAACATGAATCAGTCTAATTACTCATCGAGCATCAAGTCTGGACTCATTCCTACAGTATTGAAACCTGCATCGACATACATGATTTCACCCGTAATACCATTTGCCCAAGGTGAGCAAAGGAATAATGCGGCATTACCCACATCTTCAATGGTCACATTACGTTTAAGTGGTGAAATTTTTTCGTTGACGTCTAACATTTTACGGAACGATTTAATACCTGATGCAGCCAAAGTACGGATTGGGCCTGCTGAAATCGCATTCACACGAATCCCTTCTGCACCCAAGCTTGAAGCCAAGTAACGTACACCCGCTTCTAGCGAGGCCTTCGCCATACCCATCACGTTGTAGTTTGGCATCACACGCTCAGAACCTTGGTAAGTCAAGGTCAATAAGCAACCTTGACGAACTAAAAGTAATGGCTTCGCAGCACGCGCCATAGCAATAAAGCTATATGCACTGATGTCATGTGCCACTTTAAAACCATCACGATCCGTTACATCGGTAAAGTCACCATCCAAGGTATGCGCAGGCGCAAAACCAATCGAATGTACTACACCGTCTAAACCATCCCAATGTTTTGCCAATTCAACAAAAGTTTGTTCAATTTCAGCATCGACAGCCACATCACATGGTAGAACAATCGTTGAGCCAAATTGTGCTGCAAATTCATCTACACGTTTTTTCAGTTTTTCATTTGGATAAGTAAACGCAAGTTCCGCACCTTCACGGTGAAGCGCTTGAGCAATACCAAATGCAATTGATAATTTACTTGCAATACCCGCTACTAAAAAACGCTTTCCAGCCAATAGTCCTTGTGCCATGTGACTCTCACTCAAAATAATTTATCTGCATAATGCCAAGTTTAAGTTGAAACCGAAATTGCATAATGCGCCTTTTTTCAAGTCATCAACATTCAATAACAAATACGCCCCGATGAAGGGGCGTATTTATTAAAACTAGGGAGATTAGTCATCACCACGCAGCATGCTGAGTAGACGTAGGAATGAATAGTACATCCACACCAAAGTTGCTAGTAGCGCAATACCACACAGCCATTCCATCGCTTTCGGAGCGTGTTGAGCCGCAGCACTTTCAATCAAATCAAAATCTAGAATTAAGTTCAGTGATGCAATCACTGCAACAAAAGCGGCAAAACCTAGGCCTAATAAGTTGTTTTCAAATAAAAATGGAATGCTTGAACCAAAAGCCAAACGCATAACCATCTGCACCACAAACACAATCGCGATGGCAATCGATGCAGACATTACTACCGATTTGAATTTTTCAGTGGCACGAATAATTTGAAAACGATACAGGCCAAACATCACTAAAGTGGTGACAAAAGTTGCCAACAACGCTTGTAAAGGTACACCCGGATATTTCAATTGGAAGATAACCGACACCCCACCTAAAAAAGCACCTTCAAACAAGGCATATGGAATGGCAAGGGTACGTGCGGTATTTGGTTTAAAAGTTGCAATCAGGCCTAAAATTAGACCACCAATTGCCCCGACTAAGGTTGCAGCATAGGCCAGCGAAATATTTAAGGTCATGAAACAGTATAAAAACAGTGCCATACCGACCACAGCTGCAATCACTGTAAGTAATACAGACTTCTGAATAGCACCTTGAACAGTCATCGGTTGACTATAGTCCGCATGTGTTTCCACGCGGTTCAAAATAGGGTTATTACTTTGCATAACTCAACTCTTTGTTATAATTTAATTAATTTACTTTATCATAAAGCTTGTTTTAAACTTGTATAGCAAAAAAGTGTTTCTTTTTTCTACACAAACACCCTCAGCTCTATTCTATTCGATTTCAATAAAAAAGAGGCTAGCGCCTCTTTCTTTACTACTTATTTATTCATAATAAAAAAGTATTCACGATAATACTTCAGTTCCGCAATCGAATCACGAATGTCATCCATCGCTAAGTGTGAAGCATTCTTTTTCAAGCCACTCATAATTTCTGGACGCCAGCGTTTAGCCAACTCTTTTACCGAAGACACGTCTAAATTACGGTAGTGGAAATACTGTTCCATTTCAGGCATTAAACGGTGTAAAAAACGGCGGTCTTGGCAAATTGAATTGCCACACATTGGTGAGCTTTTTGGATTGACCCATTTTTTTAGAAATTCTAAAGTTTGCTGCTCCGCATCTTGCGCAGTCAATTTACTGCGACGTACACGTTCAATTAAGCCCGATTGACCATGTTGACGGGTGTTCCACTCATCCATTGCATTCAGCACACGGTCTGGCTGATGTACAGCAAGCACAGGCCCTTCAGCTAAAATATTTAAGTTATCATCCGTCACAATTGTAGCAACTTCAATAATTTGGTCATTATCAGTATCGAGACCTGTCATTTCAAGGTCAATCCAAATCAAACGCGTATCAGCGGTGCTGCTCATAAATGTGCAATCTTATTCGGCTTAAAAACGATGATAGTAGCAAATTAATTGCTTCGATGCTGTAACTGATACCCTGCTTCGTGCTATTTTTGCCATCTTGAATTCATGGTTTTTTAGGATATGAATGGCTTTAATTCGTAAACGTCGTTTAACTGAACAGCAACAACGTCGCATTCAGAAACAACAGCAAACACGTCAAGAAGATATCGACACTTCAAATGATTTAGAAGGCTTGGTGGTACAACACTACGGCCGTCAGCTTGAAGTGCAAGCCCTTACGACTCCAGATCCACATCCCATCAAACCGACAGTACAAGCAGGTGAGCCTGAACCGTTTTGGAAACCGATTGAACTGGGCAGTATTTGGCGCTGTCATACACGCACCAACCTCGAACTTCTGGTCACAGGTGATCGTGTCAAATGGCAAGCCGACCCAAATACGGGGCTCGGGATCATCAATGCCATACAGCCACGTCAGTCGCTACTGACTCGTCCAGACCGTTACCATAAAGTAAAACCTGTCGCGGCCAATATCAGCCTGATTGTGATTGTGTTTGCGCCACTGCCTGAGCCTGCACCAGGTCTGATTGACCGTTATTTGGTGGCCTGTGCCGATGCCAACATTCCAGCACTTTTGGTGCTGAACAAAACCGATTTGCTCAAAGACAATGACCCGATTTTAGCGTTGATTGCGGAATATCAAACCTTAGGCTATGAAGTGATGCAAACACAAGCCGATGGCGATTTAACCGCACTGACCCAGCGTTTAAAAAATGAAACTGTGGCCTTTGTCGGTCAGTCTGGCGTTGGTAAAAGTACGCTGATTAATGCCATCGTGCCTGACGCTGCACAAAAAACCAATGTGATTTCTGAAAACTCAGCCTTAGGGCAGCACACCACGACCTCTACCCGTTTGATTGGTTTTGGCGAAGGCGCCTCGCTGATTGACTCACCAGGAATTCGTGAGTTTGGTTTATGGCACTTAGATGCAGACAAAGTGCAACGCGGCTTTCCTGAAATTGAAAACTTGTTGGGCTACTGTCAGTTCCGTAACTGCACCCATAAACATGAAAAACAATGCGCTTTACGCTTAGCAGCGGCAAATGGTGAAATTTTAACGCGCCGTTTAGACAGCTATTTACGTCTGATTGATGAAATTGCTGAAGCTCAGCAAAAAAATTAATTTTTATTCAACCTTAGCCCTTGAAGCGGTGATTTTGATCACCATATTTTATGAGCTATACTCTCTAGCAATTTTTGAATTGTAATTTAGGTGACTTGTGGAACGTTGGTTCGAGTTTATGGGGAATCACCCCTTCTTATTTGGAACACTTGCGGTATTGGTTGTTTTGTTTTTCGTACTTGAAGGACAACGCAATGGTCGCAAAATTTCACCACAATCTTTAGGTATTTTAGTGAAAGCTAAAAATGCCATGTTGATTGACTTACGTGATGCCAAAGATTTCCGTGAGGGTCATATCAGTGGAAGTCGCAACATTCCCTACAGCCAAATTACAAAACATGCTGAAGAGTTAAAAGCAGCAGATCGTCCACTCGTGTTCATCTGTAACTTAGGCCAAGTGGCAGGTACCGCTTTACAACAAGTTGCACATACTGACAGCTATCGTTTAGATGGCGGGATTAGCAACTGGAAGGCTCAAGGCTTACCACTGGTTAAAGCTAAATAATTCGCACAAGGAGAAACTCATGGCTCAAGTCACTATTTACTCAACGACTGTATGTCCATATTGCGTTCGCGCAAAGCAGCTCCTTGAGCGTAAAGGCGTTGAATATAAAGAAATTAATTTATCTAAAGAAGCGCCAGAAGTCCGCATTGAATTGATGCAACGCACCAATCACCGTACGGTTCCACAAATTTTTATTGATGACCAATTTATTGGTGGTTTTGATCAACTTTATGCTTTAGAGCGTGAAGGTAAACTCGACCAACTATTGGCATAATTAGCTCAGCATATTAAGGATTAGAAAATGAGTGAAGCTCAACCACAACTTGCTTTAGAACGTATTTACACAAAAGATATTTCTTTTGAAGTCCCTGGGGCGCAAGTTTTTACCAAAGAATGGCAACCAGAGTTGAACATCAACTTGTCATCTTCTGCTGAAAAAGTTGATCCAACTCACTACGAAGTTTCACTTAAAGTGGTTGTACAAGCAAACAATGCAGGCGACACGGCGTTTATTGTTGATGTCACTCAAGCGGGTATTTTCCTTGTAGATGGTGTTGAAGAAGAACGTCTTCCGTACATCTTAGGTGCATATTGCCCGAACATCTTGTTCCCGTTCCTTCGTGAAGCGGTGAATGATATGGTGACTAAAGGCAGTTTCCCACAATTGTTACTTACTCCAATTAACTTTGATGCTGAGTTCGAAGCAAATATGCAGCGTGCTCAAGCAGCCGCTGTTGAAGGTCAAGCTTAAAACTTTAAGCCCTTCAAACATAAAAAAGACCGCTTTTGCGGTCTTTTTTATTGTACTGAATTATTTAAATGCTTTATGGCCTTGCTGCTTAATGGCCTCAAACTTGGCTGAACTTTGTTTAGCTTCCGCAAGTTTCCCTGCCTGTACCAAATGTTGAGCATGTTCAATTTCTTGGGTTAATGCATCAAACTTTTGTTCATATTGTTTCACTTTAACACTGTCTTTTGGTTGTTTCACCAAAGTATCAGGCTTGTTTTGCTTGGCAGTTGCCGCGGCTTTTTGCATTTCAGCTAATGCGGTATTCGCCTCTGTGGCAGTCTTGGCTTGAGTAAAAGCTTTTGAGTTTTTCGCCAAAGATTTCATCGCACCTTCTAGCACTTCCGACGCTTGTGCAAGTCCTGCCAAACATAAACCACTGCTCAACAGCACAACCTTTAATAATGTTTTCATTCTTATTCCTATGAGTTTGCAAAAAAAATGCAGCCTAAGGCTGCATTGAATATCGCAAAAATTAAGACTGATGTAAATTAAAAATCATCATCACTTTCAGGGTCTCGATGTAAAGCATCATGAATCGCCTCAACCAACTGCAAAGCAATTTCTTGTTTCGACGCTTTTTCCAAATCGCGCTTGTCCATTTTATAGCTTTCTGCAAAAAAGACCGTCATCGCATTTTCATCAGAAGCAAAACCAATATCAGGACGTGACACATCATTACAGGCAATCATATCGAGCTTTTTCGCGACCAATTTACCTGCGGCATATTCCTCGACATTACGTGTTTCTGCTGCGAAACCCACCATGAACGGGCGTTTATCTTGCTGTGCAATGGTCGCCACAATATCAGGGTTTTTGATTAAAGAAACATTGAGCTCGTCCCCTGCTTTCTTAATCTTATGTTCTGCAACTTCTGCAACACGATAGTCCGCAACAGCGGCAGTCGCGATAAACACATCACAGCCTTCATCTAACATTTGCATACTGGTATCCAGCATTTTCATGGCAGATGAAACATTGATTCGGCGTACACCGTTCGGTGTGTCTAAGCTGACAGGACCTGCAATTAAAGTTACTTTGGCTCCTGCCGCATAACAGGCAGCAGCAATGGCAAAGCCCATTTTTCCGGTACTGTGGTTGGAAATATAACGCACAGGATCAATTGCTTCACGCGTTGGCCCAGCAGTAATGGTGACTTTTTTACCCGCCAACATCCCAAATTTTTCAGCCATGGCACGCTGCACTTTATGGAAGTATTCTGTCACTTGATGTGCCAAATCCTCAGGCTCAGGCATACGGCCTAAACCGACATCACCACAAGCTTGCGCACCCGCATCTGGCATGATCACATGCATGCCATCTTCCACCAAAGTCGCTAAATTACGCTGTGTCGCTTTTGCTGCCCACATTTGTTGGTTCATGGCTGGTGCGACCCATACAGGGGCTTTGGTGGCTAAATATAAAGTAGAAAGTAAGTCATCAGCTAAACCCGCAGCAAACTTTGCAATGGTGTTGCAACTGGCAGGCGCAACCAAAAGCAGGTCTGCCCAGCGTGCCAGCTCAATATGCCCCATGCCCGCTTCGGCTTCAGGGTCGAGAAGTTCTGTATGTACGGGGTTGCCCGACAAAGCTTGAAAAGTTAGCGGCGTAATAAAAGCCTGCGCACCTTCGGTCATCACCACACGGACTTGAAAACCCGCATCTTTTAAACGGCGAACCAAAATGGCACTTTTATAGGCAGCAATACCGCCCGTAACAGCTAAAAGGATATTTTTATTTGGAATTACACTGAGATCAAAGCTCACGAACAGGCTACCTTTCTGTTGCAGTGGCGCTCACAATAGCATTAAATAGTCTCGTACCCAATCATCGATTGGGCCCTGTTTCTCGGATTAAGAATAAAAAAGTATAAAATAATGCACTTATCCATAAAAAAATGGCCTGAACAAGAACGGCCTTGTGAACGCTTATTACAACAAGGGCCAGCCAGCCTATCCGATGCAGAACTGCTGGCTATTTTCATCCGCTCGGGTTCAACACAACATTCTGCAGTCGAATTGGCACGTCTTTTGTTGCAACATTTTGGTAGTCTGAATGCGGTTTTCGATGCTGAACTGCCCGAGCTCAGCCAGTTTCACGGCATTGGCCCGACCAAGTATTCACAATTAATGGCCGTCAAAGAATTGGGGCGACGTTACGGCAGCCAGCAGCTCAAGCAACACAAGTTGGAACTCAATCATTCAGCTCAACTGCTCAAGTTTTTACAGTATGAATTTTCTGGCGAAAACCAAGAAGTCTTTGCGGTGCTCTGCTTAGATGCACATTTAAGAAAAATAAACTTTAAAAAATTGTTTTTTGGCGCAGTCAATTCTTGTGAAATATCGATCAATCAATTGCTACGTTACTGTATTGCTCAACACGCTACATTCATGGTGCTTGCCCATAACCATCCGCTTGGAAAAGCTCAACCCTCCACGGCGGACATCGAACTGACCGAGCGCATTCTTCAAGCCACTCAGCTCGTGGATATTCAAGTGATTGATCATTTCATTTTATCACCCGAAGGTGCTTTTTCTTTTGCTGAACACGGCCTGATCCAATCCGTTTAAATATGCAGACAAATGATTGACAAATACGACGACAAATATGAAGATCAAGCAAAATTTTAAAAGAATTCTAATCACATGATTGTGCGTGATCAGCCAAGTATTTTTAAGGTGCTTTTTTCATGGCGTGGCACCATTCTTCCCAAAGTTTTACCCCCTTTGGGCGTGGTCATGTTGGTCTCCGCCATTATTGGCATTTTGTCCTATGTCGGCTATTTCCACTTCCCTGAACTGCCTTTGGTCGGCTTCACCCTCATTGGGGTGGTACTTTCTATTTTCCTCGGCTTTAAAAATAGTGCCTGCTATGACCGTTGGTGGGAAGCGCGGAAGTTATGGGGCATTTTAATTGCTAACTCGCGTCACTTTGACCGTGACTGTCGTATCTTGACTCAAGGTCGTCGTGAACGTGTGATTCAACATGTCATTGTCTTTGCCAATGTCTTGCGTGACCGTTTACGCCATCAAACAGCCAATCCAACAGAATTGGTGCAGACCAGTGGCTTAAGTCAAAATGCACTGACTCAGCTATATCAACAAGCCAATGCCCCGCAGTACACGCTCAGCTTAATTCAGTGGGAGTTGATGCAGGCATTAAAAGAAGGTGAAATTAGTGACATTGTGTATGCGCAGCTAAATCAGCACGTTGCTGACTTGAGTGTGGTGCAAACCGGTTGTGACCGTATTGCGACAACGCCGCTACCTTTTGCCTACTCGGTATTACTCAATCGTACGGTGTATTTTTTCTGTCTCATTTTACCGTTCAGCTTAGGCTCAACCTTGGGTATTTTCACCCCGCTATTGGTTGGTGTGTTGGCCTATACTTTCTTAGGACTCGATGCTTTAAGCTCGGAAATTGAAGAACCTTTCGGAACGCAAAGTAATGACTTGCCGCTGGACTCGATGGTACGTACCATCGAAATTGAACTGCTTGGGACTTTAGGTAAACCGACTCCCCCCCCCATTCAAGCACAAGACAATAACTTACTCTAATCGAGCTCATGCTTACCTTCTCTTAGGCTATATAGCTCTTGGAGAAGGTAGGAATGGTCAAAAATCTTTAGACAAAACTTTCCCAAATCCCCACTTGCCCGTCTTTAACTCTGGGAATATTGCCCAACTTAATCCACGGCATATTGTCGCCATGAAAGTCACTCCCGACCGATACTTTTAAACCATGCTCGGCAATCATTCGGTCCACCATTTGACGGGTAGATGTCGGTTCGACATTGGGCGGCAACTCAACCGCATCCCCACCAAACTGCGCAAATATTTCAATCAGATAACGAATGTTCGTAGCAGATAAGTCATACCGTGTCGGATGCGCCAATACGGCAAAACCACCACTGGCATGAATCACTTGAATGGTTTCTTCTAAACCCAGCCCATCAAATTTCACGTAGGCTTTCTTACCTTCCTTAATATATTTATCAAACGCTTGTTGCGCACGACTCACATACTTTTTTTCAACCAAGGTCTTGGCAATATGCGTTCGAGTCACACGGTCAGGCATCTGTTCAACTTTCGCTAAAACATCGAGATAAATATCTTCACCAATCAATGGAATCAACAAATCACAGATTTGCTTAGCACGTCGCGCACGGATTTGTTTTTGCTGTTCAAGGCATTTTTGCAGTGGCTCTAGATCTTGCATATTCAATGCAACCACATGCACACCATAGTTTTTCTGGGTTGAGGGTCTCGACCACTGACTCGAAATTTCTACACCCGAAATAATACGCATCGCATGCGACTTTGCAGCCAACTCTGCCAACGCGAGACCATCCATGGTGTCATGGTCTGTCAAAGCCAAGGTGTGGATGCCTTTTTCCGCAGCAGCATCAACCAATTGCTTCGGTGTGAAAGTACCATCAGAAATATTGCTGTGAGTATGTAAATCTACGCCTTCCATCACTTATACTAGCTATTTATTTGAACAGATTTAGATACTCTAACATGAAAGCACTTTTAGACTTTGTGCCGCTGATAATTTTCTTTTATTTATATAAAACTGTAGATCCTAAAAATACTGATCACCCATTGCTCCAATTGATTGGTTCTGCTGGGGGTGTCGATAATAATAATATTCTTGTAGCCACCACAGGTCTGATTATTTCGATGCTGGTGGTTTACGGCGCACTGTTCTTTATGCAAAAGTTCCGTTTAGACAAACAACAGTGGATTGTGTTGTTTATGACGGTTATTTTCGGCGGTGTCACCTTAATGCTGTCGGATGACTTTTACATCAAACTCAAAGCGGCCTTACTGAATATTATTTTCTCAGGCGCTTTCTTACTTTCTCCTTATTTTGGCAAAGAACGCAAACCGCTGATCAAACGCTTGTTTGGCCCAATCTTCAATTTAACCGACGCAGGTTGGAAAAATTTAAACTTTGCATGGGCTGCTATGTTTGCCCTCATGTCTTTTTTACACGTATTTTTCGCATTTTTATTTATGGACGGAAAATATTGGGGAGAATTCACGGCTTTTGGTGACATGATCGTGATGTTTTCCTTTATCATTATTCAGTTTATTGTATTGCGTAAATACTTTAAATCTTCTGAAGAGTAATTTAGCCAGAACATACATCGAGAACTCTTATGCCGCTATTCGTCGTCACATGTACCGATCAAGAAGGTACAGTCGAAAAACGTCTTGCTACACGTCCAGAACATCTTGCTCGTTTACAAAAGCTCAATGACGAAGGTCGTTTAATTGTTGCAGGAGCGATGCCGAAAGATCCAAGCAATCCGCAAGCAGGCTTTTACGGCAGTACGATCATTGTTGACTTTGACTCACGTGAAGCACTCGATGTCTGGTTACAGGAAGAGCCATTCTTAAAAGCAGGGGTTTATCGTCAGATTGATGTTAAACCATTTAATAAAGCATTCCCTCAAGGATAAGGTCATGCGCGTTGTTGTCACAAGCTTATTGGGCTTATCTCTTTTTTCTTCTATGGTGTGGGCCGTTGAAACCGCTCCTGCCCCGAGTGTAGCCTCTGCTGTACCAGCAACGACTGCCGCACCTGTTCAAGTGCAAGGCAGTACAACTCAACCGAAAATCATTCCAGCAGTGGCCACAGTTAGCCCAACAGGTCAACCACAAGAAGCCAAACCACTCACCACTGAACAACTGGCAAAGAACAAAGCATTGCAAGATGCCAAAGTCAAAGCACTGGTCAAAGACCAAGCTTCACGTCTTGCACAATTGGAAAAAGCCAACCTTGATGCTTTGGCGCAAAACCAAGAGCTACAACTCAAAAATGATAGCCTCGGTGTACAAGTACAAGTCTTACAAAGCGAACGCAGTGCGCAAATGTTTCTCTACGGCGCGGCGACCATTGCTGTTGGCGTATTACTGGGTTTCTTAATTGCCAGTTACGTTTACACCAAACGTCGTCGTCAGTGGTAAGCTAAGCCCTATTGAAAACAATAGGGTGCTGTGGTTGTGTCGCGTGCAATTCAAACTGCCGATTTAGAGTGGCAACAGATTGGTGGCATAGATGTGCCAGTCTCAAAACAATTTGGCGATGTCTATTTTTCCAAAGACAATGGTCTACTCGAAACTCGCCATGTCTTTTTAAATGGCAATGATTTATCTGAGCGCCTGTCCAATCTTCAGCCCTTTGAATATTTTAGTGTTGGTGAAACAGGCTTTGGCACAGGGCTCAACATCTTGGCACTTTGGCAACTTTGGCAACAGGTGCGCCCAAATAACCACAGCCACCTTCATGCCATTTCAGTTGAGAAATTTCCGCTGTCTAAGACTGATCTAATACGTGCACTCAATGTCTGGCCTGAACTCAAACCGATCGCCGATCAACTGATCGCACAGTACCCGCACCCAATTGCGGGTTGTCATCGCCTGAGCTTCCCTGAGGAACGTTTCAGCCTTGACCTTTGGTTAGGCGATGCACAAGATTTTTTCCCTAGCATGGCAAAAACCAGTAGCGTTAACGCATGGTTCCTCGATGGTTTTGCACCTGCCTGTAACCCAGACATATGGGAAGAGCAAGTACTGAATCACATCGTTCGCTTATCTGGTGTTGGAACGACATTTTCTTCATTTAGTGTCGCAGGCGTGCTCAAACGTGGTTTAACACAGCATGGTATTTCTATTTCACGTCCGCGTGGCTATAAGCATAAACGCGAAATGCTGAAAGCCATCTGGTTATCTGCTGAGCCTGAAAATACATCAGATGCTGTAGATACCCAATCAGTATTAAATCAAAATCAACCTGATCAAGTACCACACACTTTTAAACAACGCCAGATTGCTATCATTGGCGCAGGGATTGCAGGTTTAACTAGTGCATGGGCCTTTGCTGAACGTGGGCACCAAGTCACGCTCTACGACCAATCTGAGCCACTTGCAGGAGGTTCAGGCAATCCGCTGGCCTTACTTAATCCCAAACTTTGTCCGATTGAACAAAGTCATGAACATTTAATGACTTTGGCTTGGCAACATGCTTTACAGCACTATCCCAAGTTTCAGGCTTTTCGCCCCATTCAAGTACATCAACTGGCACTGAAAAAAGCCGAAGACTTACTCGATCTCGAACAACAATATCCTGCGGGTCTTTTGACAGCCGAAACCGCTGCTGATTCTGCGTTAATTACTGAATATCCTAGTCTGAATTTAACCGAAGCCGGCGCTGTATCACCACATCAACTCAAAGATCAAATCTTAGCGCATCCGCTCATTCAGTTCGTACAAGCCAACATTACTCAAATCCACCCAGAGCACAATGAACTTTTCAATGCACAAGCCCAATCTTTAGGTCAGTTTGATCATGTGATTGTGTGTTGTGCACGCCACACGGCTGCTTTCTTTGAGCAGTACCCCGTGCTGAAGCCCATTCGCGGACAAGTCAGTTGGGTGGAGAACACCGCACAACCTTTAACCCTCAATCAAGCTTATAGCTATGGCGGCTATTGTATGCAGCTTGATGCTCAACAGTTCATTTTAGGTGCATCCTTCCATCCCAATCGGGATGACAGCGATGTTTTGCTTGAAGACCATGTGCATAACTACGAGCTTATCCACAGTGTCTTTCCAGATTATGCACAATCACTTCCTGACGTAACGAATTGGCAAGGCCGTGCATCCGTTCGCGCGCAAAGTTTGGACTATTTTCCAGTCCTTGGAAAAATGTCTGAACAGTCTGAAATTTATAGCTTTGCTGGCTTGGGTTCTAAAGGCTTTTTGTTTGCGCCTTTATGTAGTGAAATTTTAGCAGCGCAGATACTGAAAGAGGCCTGCCCCGTTCCTGAGTCACTGCTACAAAAGTTTAGCCCGACCCGATTCCAGAAAAAACTCAAAGCCAAAAAGCCTTATTTTAAAACGCCGTCTTAGTTTTGCTTATGACTCAAGACAGCGCATGGCGTTATAGAAAAAAATCACATTTCCAAGACATTAAAAAAGCGCCTTACGGCGCTTTTTTTGCTTCTGCTTAGTGACTTTGTTCTAAGGCTAAACCAGCATCACGAGCAGCACGGGTACCACCCATTAAAATCACATACTCACGCGCACTGTCAAAACCTTCGAGTAACTCTGCAGCACGTGGCGCTTTACTACCGCCACCACATAAAATGTAAATCGGTTGATCCGTCGACACTTGAGTAAGGCTTTGTGCTGAAAGTTCTGTGATTGGCTGATTAATCGCCCCTTTCACGTGTGCTTCAGCATAAGCACTTGAATCGCGTACATCCCAGATGATCGCATCCTCTGGGAACTCAAATGTTGTAATTTCTTGTTTACGGATCATTGCGCACTCCTTTGATGTAAACAACACTTGGCAAATGAAGAAAACATCCCTAGCATCTCAGATATTCTTTCCATTTGTAAAGGTTTAATCCATGCCATCTTTTGATATTGTTTCAGAATTAGAAATTTTTGAAGTAAATCATGCCGTTCAGAACACCCAAAAGGAAATCGCAACCCGTTTCGACTTCCGTGGTCAGGACGTTTCAATTGAACTCAATGAAAAAAACAAAGAAATCAAAATTTCAACTGAAAGTGATTTCCAGTGTGAACAAGTGTACACCATGTTAGAGAACCATTTCTTTAAGCGTAAAGTCGATATTCAAGCGCTTGATCCACAAAAAATGACTGCTTCAGGTAAAAATGTACTTCAAGTGGTGAAATTAAAAGACGGACTTGACTCAGATACCGCAAAAAAAATTAACAAGGCCATTAAAGAAAGCGGCATTAAAGTGCAATCTTCAATTCAAGGCGACAAAATTCGTGTGACTGATAAAAAGCGCGATACATTACAACAAGTAATGACCTTTTTAAAAGAACAACAATTTGGTCTGCCTTTACAGTTCAATAACTTTAAAGACTAATACTCTTGTTTGATCATTTGAGGTAACTATGCAAAAGTCCAATCGCTTATCAAAACTTGTAAAAACCACGTCACGCTTGCCGAAAGCGTTGCGTACGCGATTATGGAGTCAAGCTTTTGGTCGCATAGTTCCGATGGTCGGCAGTGCCAATATTCGTTATTTGCAAGTCAGCCCAAGTGAAGTCGTGGTCAAAATCGAAAATCACCGTGCCATGCAAAACCATATTGGTCAACTGCATGCCTGTGCCATGGCCTTGATTGCTGAAACGGCAACTGGTTTTGTAACAGGGATGAATGTGCCTGACCATTGCATCGTTCTGATTAAAAGCATGCACGTTGACTTTAAACGCCCAAGTAAAGGTGCCATGACAGCGACAGCCACCTTAACACCAGAACAGCAGCAGCTGATGCAAACCACCGCTAAAGGTGAAACTTTAGTTTCTGTGACAGTGCTGGATGAATCGGGTGAAGCACCTGTTCAATGTGAAATGTTATGGGCGTGGCTCGACAAAGCATCATTAAAAAAGTAAAAATGTAAATATAACTTACTGTTTGGTAAGTATAAAATTTAAAACAATACGCTAAAGCTGCGACTAAAACTTACTATATCTTTGTTTCGACTCAGCTCAAAATCATGCTACATAACATGAATATTTGAGCTGACTTGATGAAAAAAAGACTAATTTTAGCGATTGCCCTATTTTCTTTAGGGCTGGTGGCCTGCCAACAGCACAATCCCGCCAATGAATCTGTTTCAACAATGCCGAGTCACCATTCTGCCTCTGCCCTGACCGAACAAAATAAAAAACTTGTAGTGGACTTTTATGAAGGAGTTTTTAGCAAACATCAGGTTCAAACCTATTCTGACCGCTATATTGGTACACAATACATTCAACATAATCCCTATGTTGCAGACGGAAAAGCACCTTTTGTAAACTACTTCACCCAGTATTTTAAAGAACATCCAGATGCAAAAAATACCATCAAACGTGTCGTGGCCGAAGGTGATTTGGTGGTGCTCCATGTACATTCCACTCAAAATACACAAGATCGTGGTGAAGCCGTTGTCGATATTTTCCGCGTCGAACAAGGCAAAATTGTAGAACACTGGGATGTGATACAAACTATTCCCGCGGAGTCCGCGAACCGCAATACCATGTTTTAATCCATCGGACTGTGTGGAATAACAATAAAAAAGCCAGTGATTACACTGGCTTTTTTGCAGACCGACTCAAACCTTAGTTGGATTGGCTCGCAAGAAACTTTTCTTTAACATCCGCTGGAATCTGACGTTTATTGCCTTTGACATCAACCGCAACAAAGGTAAATACACCTTCAGTCACACGTACAGGCGGACGTGAACTGTCATGACTATCCCACACTTCAATTTCCATCTGAATAGACGTATTGCCCACTTTTAACAGTTTGGTATAACAACTGATGACATCGCCAACTTTCACTGGGACTAAGAACGTCATCTGATTAATTGAAATCGTTGCACAGCGTCCCTTACTAAAACGCTCTGCGTGAATTGCACCCGCCAAATCCATTTGTGACACAATCCAACCACCAAAAACATCTCCACTCCAGTTGGTATCGGCTGGCATTGCAATTGTCTGAAGAGACAACATCCCTTCTGGTTTCACATGAATCTCTGACACGTTGACTCCAATTTTCGTTATGACTGGGCTTGCAACTGTTGATCTAACCATTGTTGCAATTGTGGCGCACGGAGCGCACCGCTTATTCTAGCAATTTCAGTAGTTTTATTCATTAAAACTAAGGTTGGAATACTACGTACGTTAAACGCACTGCTCAAGCGCGGAGATTCTTCGGTATTAATTTTAGCAAAAATAACCTGCGGATTTTGCTTGGCCACTTCAGCAAAGTGCGGAGCCATCATTTTACATGGACCACACCACTCTGCCCATAAATCAATAAACACAGGTAAATCGCTATGGCTAATGAACTGGCTAAAATTCTGCTCATTCAATTCAATCGGTGCCGCAGGTAAAAGCGCTGCGTGGCATTGACCACAGCTCGGATTAGCACTTAATTTCTCTTCAGGCACACGATTCTTGGCCAAACAAGTAGGACAGACGATAATCATTTAGTTGACTCCAATATGTTGATGTAAGAATTCTAATTGGGTCGAAATGGCTTTTTCAAACCAACTGGCATGATAAATATCAAAATGCTGCATTTCCCACTCATGATATTGAACAAAAGGGGCAATATTGGTGGCTGCTTCACGACTGGATTCGATCGGAATTAAACTATCATGCTTGGCAGCAATGAAAAGTACAGGAATATTAATTTGTCTGACATTTTGAATGGGACGATAACGAATTAGATTAAAAAAGAGTCGGGCAGGTATCTCTCCACTCCAATAATAATCAGGATTAATAATCGAACGATAACCCAAATACGCATCTTGCGTCGGCAAAAAACATAACTCACGTGGATCAACCACAGGTAAAGTAGTCGGGGACATCCCTACTTTTCCCCCCATATAATCTTGGCTGGATAGTTTTAAGGCTTTGGGGAACTGTTGCAAAGGATATAACTTAGCACTTGCTGCCCCATCTACAAAAGGCACTTGCGCCATCACGGCCTGTACATTCTTGAACTCTGCTGCGATATCGAGCACATAACCGCCACTGAGCGCGGTCCCCCACAGCACGATCCGTCGACTATCAATCGACTTACGTTCTTTGAGGTGGTTAATCATAGTCCGCCAGTCTTCCAGCTGTTTCTTAATCGAGACCAATTCTCGTGGACGTCCAGTACTACCGCCCCAATAACGGTAGTCAAATAACACGACTGCATAACCCGCTTGTGCAAAACGCTGCGCAAATTGGATCAGTTTGAATTGGCGCAGCCCAGCCAAACCATGGGCCATCACAATCACTGCTGGCTTTTCTTCAGTTTTCGGACGATAGAAATCCGCAGCAATGACCTCTTGGCCACTTTTGACATATAGCGGTTCAACGGTATAGGCGTGCATACCTGCTCCATTGCGTTATTTTATGGTTGTAATCGCTTATAAATATTTCAACAGCATAGGCTGAGCTTTCAGCTTAATGCTATCATAAAGCATATCTCGATTAGTTTAATTTTGGAGTGACAGCATGAGCGAAAATGTAGGCTTTGCAGGTCAAATTGGCCCAGAACATTTGGTTCAAGTGGTTGAAAAAGGGTTTAA
This sequence comes from Acinetobacter sp. 8I-beige, assembly GCF_902505955.1. Classification (NCBI taxonomy): domain Bacteria; kingdom Pseudomonadati; phylum Pseudomonadota; class Gammaproteobacteria; order Moraxellales; family Moraxellaceae; genus Acinetobacter; species Acinetobacter sp. 8I-beige. The sequence continues at coordinate 1,025,757 of NZ_LR732792.1, forward strand.
ATCTGTGATCAATAACCGCCCAGATATGGAAGGTGGCCCAGAACAACCAACCAGCGCTCAAATTGAAGAAGCAGCACGTATTGCAGGCCTCGATTATGTCTATCAACCTGTGGTTGCAGGGCAAATCACAGAAATGGATGTACGCACTTTTGCCAATCATTTCAATGAGCTACCAAAACCTGTTTTAATGTTCTGCCGTACTGGTAATCGCTCAAACAACTTATACCAACTGGCGAAACAAATGGACCTGTTAGATGACTAAACGGTTGTTTAAAAGTGTCATCTGCACTGCTCTGATTTTAACAAGCAGTGCATTATGGGCGGCAACGAATAACCTGAGTCAAGCACTCAGCCCACAGCTCAGTATTTCAGGGGAAATGACCCAAGACAAGTTTCAACAGTTGATAAAACAAGGTTTTAAGTCGGTCATTGTCAACCGACCAGATCAAGAACAAGGTAATACCGTTCACGTTGATCAACTGCGTAATATTGCGGAACAGTCCAAAGTCAGCGTAATTTACCAACCGGTTACCAGCAGTAAAATTTCTGAAACAGACGTGGTCGAATTTGCTAAATATTATAATGAATTGCCCAAGCCTATTTTAATGGTCTGTAAGAGTGGTGCTCGCTCTAGTCTGCTGTTCAATCAGGCAAAACAACGAGGATTACTCCATGAATAAACTGTTGCTACTTTTACTCTGCTGTACCTTAATGACAGCATGTAGTTCAATGAATGTACGTCCTACTGTTGGGGTAAGCGTTGGTACTGGCTTATAAGTCAAATGAAAGTAAAGACGGCATCTAGTGCCGTTTTTTTACAAAATATAATCATCTACAGCCCTGAATATGTTAACTATAGAGTATGTCTCGCTTAGATAAACGTTTACTTATGTATGATCTGATTATTATTGGGGCTGGAACTGCGGGTATCGCAGCCTACCAACAAGCCGTGAAGTCCACACAAAATCTATTAATCATTAATGATGGGCCATGGGACACTACTTGTGCACGTGTCGGCTGCATGCCGTCAAAAGTGCTGATTTCTACAGCAAATCGCATGCATGATATTCAACATGCGGATCGTGTCGGATTGCAAGTAGAGTCAAAAATAGACCGCAGTCAGGTCATGCAACACGTACAAAAACTCCGTGATCGCTTTACTCATAGCACCCTTAAAACCGTAGAGAGCTGGCCTGAGTCTCATAAAATTCAGGGTCGTGCTCGCTTTGTCGATGCAAAAACGGTCGAAGTTAATGGGCAACTCTACCAAGCCAAAAGCTTTATTTTAGCTGTAGGCTCCACACCTAGCTTTGACCCAGCATGGAAGAATGAACTTGGTGATCGACTCATCACCTCCGATCAAATCTTTGAACTCAATGCTTTACCCAAATCTTTAGCGGTGATTGGGAGCGGAGTCATCGCGATTGAACTTGCGCAAGCCATGCAACGACTTGGCGTCAATACCACAGTCTTTGCACGTAGTCGTAAAGTCGGCGTTCTGACCAGCCCGAAATTGCAGCAGTTGGCACAAACAGAAATTAGCACTGAACTTGAGATCAAGTTCGAAGTTTTACCCACTAAAATTAAGTATATAAACGATCAAGTTGAAATTAGTTTTATTGAAAATGGTCAGCCTAAAACACTCAACGTCGATTATTTATTGGTTGCTACAGGACGCAGCAGTCTTTTAAATACCCTTAAACTCGAAAATATCGACACCTCATTCACAGACTTAAAACATTTACCTGTTGATCCTGAGACCAAACAACTCGCCGACTATCCGATTTTTATCATTGGCGATGCACATACTGATACTCCATTACAACATGAAGCCTCACACGAAGGTAAAGTTTCGGTCAAAAATGCATTGAACTTCCCCACTATAGAACCAGTCAAAACTTTAACACCTTTAGGCATCGTGTTTAGTAGCCCAGAAATGGCAATGGTTGGACAAAACTTTCAGCAACTACAAAGTGCACCTATCGATTTTGTCATCGGCGAAGTATCTTATGCTAAACAAGGGCGTGCATTAGTTCTGGGTAAAAACCATGGGGCCATTGACGTGTATGTGGATAAAAGCAGTCGAAAACTACTTGGTGCTGAATTACTCACAGAATCTACTGAACATTTGGCCCATTTACTGGCATGGATGATTTCAGAACAACTGACCGTCGATGAAATTTTGGAAAAACCGTTTTATCACCCAACCCTTGAAGAAGGTTTAAGAACGGCATTAAAACATGCACGTCGACAGCTAGATACGATACCTAAACTGCGAAATTCATGATGCATGTTCTTTTAATAAGATTTTCTGTGTGCAATTAAATGATTTCATCAAATAATATATAAAAGCCAGCAAATGCTGGCTTTTTACTATTTAGGCCCTTATAGATAGCTTATTTCCAGCTCTTTTCATCTGATTACTTCTTCTTATTTTTCCCTCTTAATAATTCTTTATTTATATTATTTAACCTTTCGTGCATAAAAAAATCCCCCTCAGCTATAAGCGGAGGGGGATTTGAATTAATGAGCTGGCGATGACTTACTCTCACATGGATAACTCCACACTACCATCAGCGCTAAGAGGTTATATATATTGGGTATTTTGGGAGCATGGAAGAAGAGCGTGGTATTGATGATTTAATTGAAGCTGTAAAAATACTAAGGCAACAAAATATAAATATATATATCTTACTTAGTGGGAAAAAACGAGAGAATTTAAATTTGAATTACAAATTTATTACTTATCTTGGAAATATACCTTTTTCCAAAGTACCTATTGCTATGGCATGCTGTGATTTACTCGCCTTACCCTATAGAAATTCAGAGTTTTTGAATAATGCTTCTTCTTGTAAAATAGCGGAATATATTGCCATACAAGTACCTATTGTCGCAACGCTATCGTCGAATATTACCCAAAACTTTAACTTATCTGAGCATGCAACACTTAATGATTTTGCACTTGTAAACGACATAGAATCGTTATGTAAAATAATAAATCTTCAAATTAAAGAAAGAAAAATAATTCTAAATCAATCTGACAATCATCAGTGGTCTGAAATTAGTAAAAAACTATTTACTTAGTAATATTCTCTTTGTCAACTTTAATACAAATAATATATATTGCACCCACTTATATCGCTCTGTTAACAACTGAATTCTAAAAAATTCTGTACATGTACCAATACTATCTACGGAACTTACACCATTGCAACCAAACTCACCAACAACACATTCTATTTTTTTAATTTTTTCACCATTCTGGCAACAAGTTTTAATAAAAAGCTGATCTGCTGCTATAGGAAATTTTCGTGAATAAAACCCATATTCATTGTGCAATTCTTTCTTAATTAATGTCCCCAAAGCATGATCAGAAATCCAATGAAACTGCCCATATATCCAGGATTGACCCTTCCCGCCCTTTAATTTATGCCCTCCCTTAATAATAGTCGCAGTTATTAAACTTATATCGTTTTGAATTACTATTTTATAGCTATGAATCGCATTTGGAAAAAATATATCATCAGCTCCAGCAACCAAATAATACTCACCTGAACAAGCTTGTACACCCTTATTTAAAGCATCATAAATACCAAAATCAGGTTCTGAGATAATTTTAATATTTAAGTCATTTATATTTTTCAAAATTTCCAAAGTTTTATCTGTTGAAGCTCCATCTACTACAACCCACTCAAAGTCTTTATCTTGTTGATCTCTTAAACTTTCTATTAAATTTTGAATACAAGATTCAGCATTATAAACTGCAGTAATTACACTTATCTTATACTTATTATTTTCAATCATGGTTGTGTTCTTCCATATAAATCTTCAAACCGCTGAATATCATCCTCACTTAAATAAGAACCTGTTTGTATTTCTATTAATTCTAACGGTATGCAGCCCGGATTCTCTAACGAATGAATTTCCCCAATTGAAATATAAGTTGATTCATTTTCACTTAGTAAAAAGCTACTATCCCCTTTTCTCACTTTTGCAGTTCCTTTCACCACAATCCAATGTTCAGCTCGATGATGATGCAGTTGTAAAGATAATTTTTCACCTGTATTGACAGTAATACGTTTTACTTGGTAACGAGAACCAACATCAATGCATTCATATTTCCCCCATGGCCTAAAAGCTTGTCGATGCACTGAAACTTCTGTTCGATCATTTTTTTTCAAAATTTGAACAATGTCCTTTACATTCTGCATATAATTTTTATTTGCAATCAACAATGCATCTTTTGTCTCTACAACAATAAGATTTTCAACACCCAGTAAACTCACTAATTTATCAGTAGCATATACCAAATTATTCTGACTATGAAGCTGTATAACATCTCCTTTTATCACATTAAGATCTTTGTCTTTTTCTTGAATATTCCAAAGAGCAGCCCATGATCCAATGTCACTCCAACCTGCATCTAACTTTACCATCAACAAATTATTTACTTTTTCGATTAATGCATAATCAATCGAAATATCTGGACATTGTTTAAATTCGGTTACACCTATACGAATAAAGTCTAAATCAACTCTGGCTTGTTCATAAGCTTGAATACAAGTTTGTTTTACATCCTGAGCATATTGATCAATCAAATTAAAAAACTCGTCCAAATCAAACATGAACATACCGCTATTCCATGCATAGCCGCCTATTTGTAAATATTCTTCAGCTTTTTTTAAGTTTGGTTTTTCTACAAAGCGATCAACTTTACAAATTGATTGAAAATCAATCAATTCACTATATTTAATATAACCATAGCCTGTTTCAGGATATTCTGGCTCTATTCCAAATATAACAATTGAAGAGTCTTTGAGATAATTATAAGCTTGCTCAATGCTCTGTTTGAACGCAATAAGATTCTGAATTTCATGATCAGCCGAGAGTACAAATAAATTCACCCCCTTTTGTTGGTATTTCTTTTGTGCATGTAGTGCTGCAAGTGTGATTGCTGGAGCTGTATTTCGACCTACGGGTTCTAAAATAATATCTGCCTGTTCAATAGCAATTTCACGTAACTGCTCTGCCACAATAAAACGATGCTCTTCACCACAAATAATAATTGGGTCAACAAAAGGTAAATCTAAATTTTTAAGTCTTAAGATTGTATTTTGCAATAACGAATGTTCATTCAGTAATCTTAGAAATTGTTTTGGGTAGCTAGTGCGAGATAATGGCCACAAACGAGTACCAGCACCTCCCGCTAAAATCACAGGAACAATCATCCATTTCCCCCAAATTAGACTTGTCTTAATTGATTTTCATTTTCTAGAAACCAATCATACGTGATTTTTATTCCTTGTTTTAGCCCAATTTTTGATTTCCAACCTAAATTATTTATTTTCTTACTATTTAGGAGTTTACGAGGTGTTCCATCAGGTTGAGTTGTATCAAAGATAAGTTGTCCAGTATAACCAACAATCTCTTTGATTACGCTTGCTAATTGTGAAATAGATACTTCCTCGTTGGTCCCAATATTAATATGAGACATCATTGGACTAACACATTGTTCATAACTTTCTAGATTCAAATTCTGTAGATATACACACGCAGCTGCCATATCATCTACATATAAGAATTCACGTAATGGATGTCCCGTTCCCCAGATGACAACCGATTTATAATGATTGTGTTTTGCTTCATGTATCCGACGTATCAATGCTGGAACGACATGGCTATTCTCTGGGTGGAAATTATCATTTACCCCATATAAGTTGGTTGGCATTACACTTCTATAATCACGACCATATTGACGGTTATAACTTTCACACATTTTTATGCCCGCTATCTTTGCAATAGCATAAGGCTCATTTGATGGCTCTAAATAGCCAGTCAGCAATTCAGTTTCGGCAATAGGTTGCTGAGCAAACTTAGGATAAATGCAGGAAGATCCGAGAAATAGTAATTTTTGTACATCATTCAAATGAGCAGCATGAATCACGTTATTCTGAATCATTAAATTTTTATAAATAAAATCAGCGGGATATTGTGAATTTGCTCCTATCCCTCCTACTTTTGCGGCTGCTAAGTAAATTTGATCAATTTGGTTCTGCTTTAAAAAATGATTAACGGCATTTTGATCACACAAATCTAGCTCTTGTTTAGATGCGATTAAAATTTCACAATCTGAATTTTGTGCAAGTTGTCTAACAATTGCTGAGCCCACCATCCCATGATGCCCTGCAACAAAAATACGCGGTGAACTCATGTTTTACTTTTCCAAAGAAACATCTATGGTATAACCATGTTGTTTTAATAATGCATTTTTTTGAGCAAGCTTTAAATCATGTTGAACCATTTCAGCACATAATTCTTTTACACTTATTTGGGCTTTCCACCCCAACTCATGTTCTGCTTTTGAAGCATCACCCAATAAGGTTTCAACTTCAGTGGGTCTAAAATATCTTGGGTCAACACGTACAACAATTTGCCCTACTTTTAATGCTGGACAATTTTCGGAACAAAGAGACTCAATAATTCCAATTTCATTAACCCCTGAACCTTCGAAACGCAATTGAATACCTAACTCCTCAGCAGACCACTCAACAAACTGACGAACACTATATTGCTCACCTGTTGCAATCACGTAATCTTGAGGATGTTCTTGTTGCAACATCATCCATTGCATTTGTACATAGTCTTTTGCATGCCCCCAATCTCGCAATGCATCCATATTTCCTAAGTATAAACACTCTTCCAATCCCACTGCCATATTTGCAAATGATCGAGTAATTTTTCGTGTTACAAAAGTTTCACCGCGTCTTGGAGACTCGTGGTTGAACAAAATTCCATTGCAAGCAAACATGCCATATGCTTCACGATAATTGATCGTGATCCAATAGGCATAAAGTTTAGCCACAGCATAAGGAGAACGAGGATAGAAAGGCGTTGTTTCTTTCTGAGGAGTCTCTTGCACTAAACCATAGAGTTCAGACGTCGATGCTTGATAGAACTTAGTTTTCTTCTCTAAACCTAAAAAACGAATTGCTTCCAATAATCGCAAAGTTCCTAAAGCATCGACATCAGCAGTATATTCTGGAGACTCAAAACTAACTGCCACATGTGATTGCGCAGCCAAATTATAAATTTCATCTGGCTGAACTTGATTGATAATACGAGTTAGATTAGATGAATCCGTTAGGTCCCCATAGTGAAGTACTAAACGTTGGTGATCTACATGTGGGTCTTGATATATGTGGTCAATACGCTGAGTATTAAAATTTGAAGTACGACGCTTAATCCCATGAACTTCATAACCTTTTTCCAGCAAAAACTCTGCTAGATAAGAACCATCTTGCCCTGTAATTCCTGTGATGAGTGCTTTTTTCATTGCTGCTCCATAACTTTTTCATATAAAGTTCGATATTTTCCTGCAACGACAGAATAAGAAAAGTTATTAACAGCAAATTGCCGTGAATTATTAGATAAAATTTCATATCGTTGATCATTTTCTAAAATCCACGCTATTCCTTTAGCAAAATCATTTATATCGAATGCTTCTGCTAAATAGCCTGTTTTACAATGCTTTACAATATCTGACAGCCCACAAGTATCAAAAGCAACTATAGGAGTCCCACTAGCTAGTGACTCAACACCTGTATTAGGCAAATTGTCTTGTCTCGAAGGAATCAACATAATATCTGCCGCACTATATAGTAAATTTAAACTCACATCATCATATAAATGTCCCATATAATGAATTGGAAAGCCTAAATGGAGTGGCTCCCTTGGTTCAAGTTGCCCAAAAATAACCAATTCAATTTCAGCAACTTGTTCTTTTAATACTTGTAAAGCCGATAATAATAAGTCAAAACCCTTTCTTAAATCGCTCCCTCCGCCCATAGCACCAAATAGCAACAATTTTTTATTCTCTGGTAATGTCAATATTGAACGAGCGTAACCTTTGTTTATAAACTTCCACTGGTCTGTATCAATAGCATTAGGAATAACAGTAACTGACCAATCTTTCATTAAATAACTTGATTTCGCACAATCAGCCAACCAATGGCTAGGGGTAACAATATGAATTGGCCTTTTCCAAGACTTGCATTTCTTATTCCAAGTCCAACGATTTAAATCAAAACCTTCTTCATCATTAGGTCGATTATATTTTACATACCCATCTTTATAGCGGTTATTTTCGGTATAGTGCTCAGCACCACAGAATGCCCACATATCATGTAATGTCCAAACTATTGGTTTCGTTATCTTTCCAATTTCCTTAATTGAAAGCATTTCACCTTGTATCCAATGTAAGTGTACAATATCAGCATTACTATTATTAATTTTCCTATCCCTCCCCGATGAAAAAATTGCAGGTGAATGAAGAATAAGGTTCTTTGTTCTTAATAATCGTTTTACAGTTTTCGATATAAGTCTGTGTATTTTTTTAATTAAATCATAAATTAAACTTTCAGATGTTTGCACAGTCCAATCTTCTGAGACAGCATTATCAACTTGCATTGTTGAATTTATATCAATCTTACGTAATGCATGGTGAATACGATAAGCTGCACGAGCAGCACCGCCATGAAGATCAGATTTATTAAAATGTACAATTTTCATCTACTAATTCTTTTTAAAAAATTTAGGGTTTTCTTTAATATTTCGAGAAGGGGAAATACTAATTTAGATATCAATTCAAATAAACGAATCGTATACCAATTGGGTTGAGCAGTTTTAATCTTTTGGTAAATTGTTGCATGACTTCCATCCAATAACCCTATTTTTTTCAGTCCCATAAGTTTTGCAAAAAAAGGGAAAGAATATCTTAAATGAAAAGTTCGAGGTAAATGGCATTTAATCATAGGAAAAAAAGCATTGGCTACTACTAAATAACCATCTTCTTTTACACTATCAACCATCACCGAAAAAACTTTCAACGGATCAGGGACATGCTCTAAAACATCTGTAGAAACTAAACAATCATATTTTTGAGTTAAATTTTGTATAATTTTTATATTATCAAATTCAGCTATTCTTTTTAAACCAAATTCACTTGGATGAGGTTCGTATACATCAACATTGATTTTGACATCTTTTATTGCAATTAAACGAGCTAAAGTACAAAATCCACCCCCATAATCTACAATATTAACAAATCTTTGCGTAATCATCCAATTACTAATATTATGCCTATGTTCCATAGATACTGAATCTTGTTCAATGAAAAACCCATTCAACAACCATACAGGATGTGAATAAAAAGCAGCTATAGATTCCCAATTTAAGTCTTCATTATCACATCTCATATCATCCCATATTAAATCCATCAAATACCACATTTGCTCTAAATCACTAAGCCCATCCTTTTGCCTAGCCAATAGTTTATTTATCTCTTCTATTTCATATGTATTAAAACTAATATTAGAAAAATCAATATTCATTAAAGAACTCACTAGTTAAAACTTATCATATAAATACTGCACTCACTATTTCATTTTCTACATATGAATAGTTTAATTTTTCTAGCTAAGTTTTTCCAAATGCTTTTTGGAGTGGCATAATAATTCTGAATTAAGATGGTTGCTTTTGTTGAATTAATAATTTGATTAGATTTTATATTTATCCTTTTCAAATTAAGCTCACCTTCTAAATAATTATTTTTTTTTGTACAATTAGTGCCTGTACCATCATGCCCAAAATTTTTTACAAATGTTTTCGTAGGATTGAGGCATAATCCGTCATGTTCAAATATTGTTGCATACCAAAAAATAGCCCACGTATCTATTTTCCCTTCCATATTAGCAAGTATTTGACTCCAGAATATACCCGAATTATCCAAATCAAATTGTTTAATTTGCTCTTCAGACCACTCTCTAATAAGGCGCTTAGGGTTCTTTTCGAAATTTTCCCATCTGTTTTTCCACGTTGCCCACCCCCAACAATTCATAGTATTCCAAAAAAAGTACTCCCCTAATTCGGATGAATCTATTGGATAATTCCAACCACTTATATGCCAAACTTTGGCTTTATCTTCATAAAAAAATAAAGCATCATTCATAAAATATAAAAAATACGGACTAGCCAGTAAATCATCCTCAACCACTATGATCTTATTATATTTATTTATAATATTTGTTACACCATCAATAATTGATTGAGCTAGTCCCCAATTACTCTCTCTCTCATAAATTGTAATTTTCTTAAACCCTGTAATAGTTTTGAGATATTTTCTAACTGTTTCTACATCTTTAATATTCTCATCATTTTTTGCCCAATCACTAAAAACAAATAACTCACTTTGATTTGCTAATTTATTATTTTTTAAAGCATCAATAGTTCGCTTAGTATGCTCTGGACGATTATATACAAACAGCGCTATTGGAGCTAATTCATCAATATTAACCATAACGCCTCAATCCATAACATAACGAAATTTATCAAGCATATTCTGAACTCCAACGACCTGATCTTGTGTTAAAGCCTGTTTAATAAAAACAGCCTGTCTACCACTAAATTCTGTCAAACAAGCAAAACTTTCAACAATATGATATTGAGGTCTATTTATATAATCGTCAAATATAATTACTGTACCTATTGGTGCTTTTAATAGACACGTTAAAAAACAAGCGACTCGAAACCTACCATCAATTAAAACTAAATCAGGTTTTAAATTTCTCCCCCATAATTGATCTGTATAATCTTTAAAATTTTCTCTTTTTTTATAATCTATTGGTCTTCCCCAATCACCAACAACACCTACATCTATGTAATTTATATCTAGTTTTTTAGAAAAATTTGCTCTTTTTTCAACCAGTTCAACCCATTCACTTGAAGAATCGGTAGCAATTACAAAACAGTTTGTGTTTTTTAAAACATAATTTGTACTTAAACCACATCCATACTCACCATACACTCTACAGTCCTGAATATATTTTTTAAATAATAAAGCATTTTGCTCCCCATCAAAAAGTGATGATTGACTCTTATCTATCAATTTCATTATGAAATTAAACATAATTGGTGGCGTAAATGCTCTGAATAATCGGAATATAAAAGCTGGTTTATCATTTTTCATATAAATCCCCAAAACCAATACTTAGAATATTAGAACAATCTGCAACTGTACTTTCTCTATGTGCAATAATTACCATAGTCATTTTTCCATTTAAGCTTTGAATTGCTTCATTTACTGCTTTTTCTGTTCCCACATCTAAAGCACTTGTTGCTTCATCCATAAAAATAACTTGCGGTTGCACATATAATGCACGTGCTATACCCAAACGCTGTCGTTGCCCGCCTGAAAGCAGAATCCCCCTTTCCCCAATTATAGTTTGATAGCCATTTTCTAAATTACTAACTATAAACTCATGAATTTGCGCCAATTTTGCCGCCTCGATAACAGCATCCAGATTAATCTTATGTTGAGGAATACCAAATGCAATATTTTCCATCACAGTCGTATCAGCCAAATATATAAATTGAGGTACATAACTCACAATTTTTTGCCAAGATTTAACATTATCTTGAGTTATAATTTGCTCATCTACTGTCAAAATGCCTTGTGTAGGTTCAAGCAGTCCCAACATTATATCCATCAAAGTACTTTTACCTGACCCACTTTTACCAACAATGCCTAAACTTGTATTTTTTTCAACTACAATATTAACATCAGAGAAAATTACTTTATTAGGGTTATTGGGATAGTAAAATTTTACATTTGATAAACTAAACCCTTTATCAAATTTTATTGGAGAGGTAACAAAATCTGCTTTTAATTCTTGATGTTTTAATTCAAATTCATCTAACACTTCTTTCAATATATTTTCTGAAAATTTTAAAGTAGTAAATGAACGATAGATATTTTGTGCCGCTGGCAACATTCTATATGCTGCTACTCCATACAATCCAATCACTGGTAAAATAGTGCCCACATCTTGATTTTGCAATACAAGAAAAATTGCCAATAAAATTAAACAACCATAGCCAATTGCTTCAATTACATGTAATGGAATTTGCCCTAAAGACTCTTGTGTAGCTAAATGTCGTGCATATATACGGGAGTTAGAGTCAAAACGCTTTAAATAATGTGAATGTGCATGATTAATCATGACATCCTTAATACCGCCGAATACTTCCTGACAGCTCTGATAACGCTCTTCATTCGCTTTCGAATATTCTTTGCTGATTTTACTCATCATTCTTTTTACAACAACAAACATTAGGGTGTAAAAAAAAATAATAATAATAGCCGTAGATAAAGCCATGATTGGATCATAGAAAACCAATATTACAATCATGGAGACCACAACCAATCCATATGACACTATTGTTAATAGTGGTTTAATAACTCCCCAGACAACCTGATCAACATCTGAAAGAATATGCTTTGACAATTCCGCACTATTTCTTTGGGTAAAGAAACTATAGTTTTGCTGAAGATATATATCTAGCAAACGGCTTGAAAAGTAATGACGCTGCAAACTTGAAAAACGATTTAGCGCATATTGAGTGATAATTTTTAAAACGGCAGAAAAAATAACAATAAAAAGTGAAATACCTCCTAAATAAACAATAAATTCATTAATATTATTTACATCAAGAAATATATACAATTTTTTTAATAATTTATTTTGATTAACTACTTCAAAATCTGCCAAAACTGCAAGAAATGGCATTATTGATATAACACCAATAGATTCAACTATAGCCATCAAAATAACGAGTAAAGAAACGATTCCTACTTTTCGTTTATCTAAAGGTGTAAGTATGTTCCAAATTCCAAATACAGTGTTCAACACGTCAACACTCACTCATCTTTTTTATACATTAATGATGTAATTTGCTCTGATATTAATCCCATAAGAAATATCATAATACTTCCGGTATACAATAAAGCGCTCATATTTGTAAAACGCTGATATTCATAAAGTGTATATCCATACCATCCTGTTCCTAAAATAAATAACAAAACTGAAAATGGCAGGAACATTTTTAAAGGAGAATATAAGGTTGCTATTTTAAAAATGATGAGAAAAAAGCGAATGCTGTCTTTCAATGGATGAATATGACTTTTTCCAATTCTTTTAGCCGCATGTATTGGGACATAACTCACAGAATAACCCGCTCTAAAAAATGCCATCGTACTGGTGGTTGGATAAGAAAAGCCATTAGGTAAAAGATAAATAAACTCTCTAAATTTTTCTGCCCGTACTGCTCGAAAGCCTGATGTTAAGTCCTCTACAGGATGATCAGACATATAAGTTGCTAAATTATTATAAAGCTTATTTGCTATTCCACGACCTATACTTGCTTGTGAACCTTTTTGACGAGCACCTACAACGAGATCATAACCTTCTTCAATTCTTTCAATGAGCTTAAAAATATCATTAGCATCATGCTGGCCATCAGCATCCATAAATATAATGATATCACCCGTTGCATTTCTAGCACCTGTCTTAATTGCTGCACCATTGCCTTTCGAATAAGGATGGCTAATGACTTTAGCACCTGCTTGCTCTGCAATTTGAGCAGTATCATCAGTTGAACCATCATTGACTACAATAATTTCATCAACTCTATTGAGTTGCTTAATTGCCTTAACTGTCTGCTGAATAGCTCCTGCTTCGTTTTTGGCTGGTAGAACTATACTAATTTTACACACTTCATGACTTATGTTCATTTAATTGCTCTTCCAAAATCACTCTAATTCTACCTATTTCGAAGTCATACTCTTTACTTGACCGCTTAAGGGTGGATATCTCTTGCTTTTTGTAAATGGTTTCCACTGTATTTAACAAAACCAACGCTTCTTTCATCTTTCCATGTGTGGCCAGTTCGGAAACCATCATCATTCCTGCCTCAACATCATTATATAAAATTATTGCATCACTATAATATTTTAAAGATTTTTCTACATTCCCTTGCTCTAAATAAATTTTAGCTTTCAAGTAAGGCATCAAACGTTGAAATACTGGGTAATTTTTATATTCATTATTTGTCTCTAATTCATTTATCAGCTGTAACGACCATTGCCCATAATGCTGCGTTTTATGTTGCGCTGTAATATATTCAACTAAATTACGTAAGGCTTGAACAGCTTGTGCATCAAAAAGCTGTTTTCTCAGCATTTGAGACGTTATTGCAAAATCTTGCTCTGTTGCTATATCCGAATAAACTTTCTGCAATAGCAACCGCATGTTTAGCAAAGCACTTTCAGGCATGCGTTGAATTGCTTTTTCTAAAAATAGATTAGCCTCAAGCACCCTCCCCTGATCAAATAACATACCCGCTATAGAACTTTGAGCTCGGGGCGAATTAGGTGAATTTTGAGCCCAATACAGTTCTAAAGCAGGAGTATTACCCCAGAGTTTAGCTCTTTCATAGGTAAAAAAACTCAATCCACCTAAAATGAAAATAACAATCAAATTAACCAATTGAGCATTTATTTTATCTTTGAGAAGTGCAAGACCGCTTACTATAGGTAAAAATAAGAAAATTGCAGCTAAATAGTTACGATGTTCAAAGTATAGTTCTAGACCAATAACTGTTGATTCCATTAAGTGTGCTGTTAAAAAAAATAGAATTCCCAGTGCAAATAAAGGATATCTCTTTTTAAAAAATAAAGCTAAAAACACCAAAGCTAATAAAAAAACTATTGAATATAAAGTTGTAATAGGATTAAAAATTGATTTTGACACTATAAAAGCATCTTGATATAGACCTCTTAATTCAACTTGAGGTATCAGTAAATTAAATAAATATTCACATAATATTCGACTTTCACTATAAAGTCGTTCAATCATATTAAAATTTCTATTAGGCCAAGGATCTTCAGCAAACGTTATATACTTGCTAAGCACAACCAAAATGGCAATAGATGGTAACCATAAAAAGAAAGCCCTCCATTGCCATATTGGTCTATTCATTTTATTGGGATTACAAAACTCTATCACTAAGATTAAAAAAGGGAGCAAAGCACCATTTTCTTTACTGTATGTTGCAAAGACTGTTCCCAATCCCAGAAAAAATACCATCCCAATGTATGCCCGAACAGGCTTAAAAGGTATAGATAAACGGTATTTTAAATATCCAACAATACCAACTAAGCTAAATAAAGTAGCAAGCTGTGCCATTCTTTGCACAACATACAACGTAGTAGAAACAAAATATGGGTGCAATAACCAAATCGCACTTGCAACTAGTGCAATCCATATAGATTTACTTTCTTTGTAATTATAATTTTTAAGCAATAATAATATTGCCCAATATAAAAGAACACCATTTAACAAATGAATCATTAAATTGGTATATTTAAATGAATAAGGGGATGCTGGCCATGTATTTGCATCAATTAAGAAACTGAGTAATGAAATTGGGCGACCCGTCGGGCCAGAAAAACCATTAGAAATAAAGTTTCTGACTTTATCCCAACTATCTATAACTCCATAAGTACCTAAATCTTGTAAATTAGGATAATCATCAAATAAAAAATTACCTTGCAAACCCGTCCAATATACAAATACCGTTAAAACTAAAATAAAGAAAAATATGATAATTGAATAATATTTTTTGTACATATCTTACTCTTAAGATGCTTTAACTAAAAAATAAAAAACGCCCATCTTTGATGAGCGTTTTTTATTAATAAATATTAACGGCAGTTTGTTGGAACAAACTTAGTATCAATACCCGATGTACCTGTTTGTGGCTTACAAGTCCATTTAACACCGCCTACAGAGGTAATCGGACTCAAAATTAAATCCTTTTTCGTAGCGTCAATTTTATCATTATATTGAATTAGAATTTGACCATCAGCTACACCACTTGAGTCAGCAGATCCAACAAAGACCTTACTCACAGCATTACCAGTAATTTTATCAGCATCAGCCAAACCAACACTTGAGTTAGCTTGTGGCAAACGGTTGTTAGAAGAATAGAATTCTGCAACAGCAGCTTTTGCACCGCCAGCTAAGCTCAAACCTTCAGAAACATGCGCACGTTTCGTGTAGTTTTGATACGCAGGAATCGCAATCGCAGCAAGAATACCGATAATTGCAACAACGATCATTAATTCAATAAGAGTAAAACCCTTTTGAGCGTTCATAACATTCTCCACAAATGTTTTGTTAATTTTTTATAAGCTTTTTAAGCTACTTTGTAATTAGCATGTATTATGCCAACTTTTATTATATTTATTTTCAAATAAAAAACAGCACTTTATTTCACTATTTAAGAATTTATTTTTGAGCATTGTGTTTTTATGTAAAAAACTGACAAATATTGTCAATTTCCCTCTTTCTAGTTCAACATAATTGGCGAATTGCTCAATTCATCAGCTTTGTCTTCTATTTTATTGGCATAGAATTGATCCAAAATAGTCCCGATTTGAGTTACGCCTTCGACTAAAGCCTGCCGATACTGTTGCTGTGACATTTTTTTAATAATACTCTGACAGACCTCATCCCACACCTGCTGTGTAGTGGCTTGCTGTATCCCACGGTCAATGACAATCTCGACTTTCCGCTCACACAAGTTTAAGTAAAGTAAAATACCACTATTCAGCTCGGTATCCCAAATACCTAGCTCAGCGAAAAGTTGTTTCGCACGTCCACGAGTATCTAAATAATAGGCTTCTCGTGCAGGCATGTGCCCTTCGATCACAACTTGGATTTCACCAATGTGCCCATGTTCAGCAGCAACTACCGCTTGCGCAATCACATGTTGATCTTGCTGATTAAAGAAACGTTTACTTGCTGGCATATGCAGTAAATGCTTTAACCAACGCTTAAAACTCGGTTGTACGACTTCATCTAGCTTTGGCTTAGTGACGATTTCCGTCGTTTCAGTTGTTGTTACCATGATCCTGATGCTCCTCCGCCGCCGAAGCCGCCGCCCCCGCCACTATATCCACCTCCACCAAAACCGCCGCCGCCACGCCCTCCACGTCCACCTCCCCCGCCTGAGGAGAGAAAAAGCTGAAAAATTGTTTGGGCTAAGGTCGTGATGAGTAAAAAGAAAATCCCACCACCAATCAGTAAACTGGTGACTAAACCTGCTCCATTCACCAAGCCTGCCACGATGCCTGCAACTGCTGCAGTCGAGGCACTTAAACGCTTCCCCACCACAAATGAGCCAATTGCGCCAGCAATTAAAATAAATAAAGCCATACTAAAGGTTTTACTTTCGGCCTCTTGTTCCCGAATGGTTTGGTCTTGGCGTTCTTCTAGTTCTTGCGCCGCTTGGGCTGCAACTTCAGGATCAAGATTTAAAATCCGTTCAATTTCAGCAAGCCCCGCATTGATCCCTTGAGCATACTGAGCTTGCTTAAAATACGGTGTGATTTGTTGGTTAATAATGCGGTTCGCAATAATGTCAGGAATGACGCCTTCCAAACCATAACCCGTAAGAATCTGCATACGCCGGTCATTAACGGCAATTGCTATCAGCAAACCGTTGTCCTGCTTTGCTGAACCGAGCTGCCATTGGTCTGCAATATGCATGGCAAAACCAAAAATATCCTCTTGACCTGTGGTCGGTACTATCACTACGCCTATTTGGGCTTTTCCTGTGTCATGTAAGGCACGAATTTTTTGGCCAATGGCTTGTTTATCTTCAGTACTTAAAATATGTGCTTGATCGACCACGGGTTCATTTAAGGTCGGTAACGCTCGTATCGATTCACCTTCTGCCATATCATTGGCAACGTGTGGTTGTGGAACGGCATCAATATTCGTCGAGCTTACATTATTGGAACTCTCCGCTTGCTGACCTTGAATAATTTTTCCAGCGATAACTGTTTCAGCACCACCATCTGTTGCTGTAGCAACCTCTGCCCATGTTAAAGAACTTAGACACAGCAGTCCTGATAAAATGAATGCAAGCACCCATTTATACGAAAAGCGTACGAACTGCTGCTGTCCTATCATTCATTCACCCTATGCCTACGATTGCTTTAGATCACTGAGGTTTCAGTTAATTAAATGACACCGTTGGTGCTTTTTGCGCGCTTTGCTCTGCACTAAAGTTCGGTTTGGTGTCCATCCCAATCACCTTGGCAGTCATGACTTGTGGGAACTGGCGTGAATAGGAGTTAAAGTCTTGCACCGTAGTAATATAGCGATTACGCGCCACAGCAATACGGTTTTCGGTACCTTCGAGCTGAACCTGCAAATCACGGAATTGTTCATTGGCTTTTAAATCTGGATAATTTTCTGAGACCGCAATTAAACGCGACAATGCACCTGTCATTTGCGCCTGCGCTTCTTGATATTTTTGGAATAATGCAGGGTCTTCTAATACTTCTTTATCGACTTTTAAACCCGCCACATTGGCACGAGCTTGTGTGACTTCGGTTAGGACTTGCTCTTCATGCTTAGCATACCCCTTCACTACATTCACCAAGTTCGGCACCAAATCTGCGCGGCGCTGATATTGGTTTTGCACTTCTGACCAAGCAGCTGTAACTGCCTCATCTTTGACCTGCAAGGTATTATAACCACAGCCCGATAGCGTTAACGTGCTCGCGAGGGTAACAACGACAGCAGTTTTTTTCATAAAATTCATTCAGCTATCCTCTTTCTTTTGTATTTATTGCAATAACCTGATTGTAAACACATTTGATTATCCTTTTGTTGCTTTTAGTTAAAGTAGCTAAAAATGAAAGAACCGAGCGATTTTCACTCGGTTTTGATTATTTATTTTTATACTTAAACTAAATAGCCGCCTGCAATTCCTGCTGAAAACCTTCGAGTTGATAGTCGTCTGCCAAACGGGTTTTCCAGTATTTCAACAGTTGGGTGTAATCAATATCTGAGGGATGAAAGTTGGTTTTATAATACGACAAATATTCAGGCAGCAATTGCACAAACATCTTCGCCAGCAAATACAATCCAAACAGATTCCCGCCCAATTTAGGTATACTCTTTTTGTGGTCTTGTAAAAATAATCGACTAGCCGAGTAAAAAGTTAAACTGGCGAAACCTGTCGTTACACTGCGCATAATTAAACGGCGAATCTTGTCATCACCATACACATTTTGATAAACATCAAAGGCAACCGCACGATGCTCAATTTCTTCAATGGCATGCCACACCCAGAGTTTAACCGCATCATCATCCAAGGTACTCAATACCTCAGGATGCCTTAAAATATAGCCGCCTAGCAGTGCCGTAAAATGCTCAAAAGCGCAGGTGATTGCGAGCTGAATTTTAGGATGCAGATTTTTCACATAATCATCTTTACGCGCCAACCATGCCTGAAAACGGTCGAGATTATAATCATCACGGCGCCATGCAGCATTAAATGCCGTGTGTGCTTGAGAATGCATCGCCTCTTGACCAATAAATGCCGCAATCTGCGCTTGCAGATTGTCATCCTTCACTTGGTCACGTACATTGCGCACACTATGCACAAAGAACTGCTCGCCTATGGGAAACGTCGAAGACAATGCCGTCAGCAAATGCGACATGACTGGTGAATTGGCAAAATAATGCCGACGAATGGCTTTGGGGTTGAATTGCAAACGCCGAATCGTAATACCCTGAGCTTTTGGACGATGTTGATATAGTTTTTCTGTCGTCACTTGAGTCATGTCCATTTCCTAACATTTAACCGAGCGATCTTCAGTATCTGAATTTAGAGGCCATTCACATATGGCAAAAATGCTTAGTGCGTTTGCAAATTCGTCCATTTTTACAGAACTTACCACCAGATCTCTTTCGATTTATCCCGACCCACCTCTTTCATATCATCTCAGGCAAACAGTAATCAATAAAAAAACCCGCCGAAGCGGGTTTTTGTGTTGAACGATTTAGATTAAATGTCTAAATAATCCAAAATACCTTCAGCTGCTTGACGGCCTTCCCAAATCGCTGTGACAACAAGGTCTGAACCACGAACCATATCACCACCCGCAAAGATTTTCGGGTTTGAGGTTTGGAATTTATAGGTTTGCTGTTCAGCCGCAACTACACGACCTGAACCATCAAGGTTAATATTCACATTTGTAAACCAATCCGCAGGGCTGGTACGGAAACCAAATGCCAATAAAACTGCATCTGCAGGTAAAATTTCTTCTGAACCCGGAATTGGTTCTGGACTGCGACGACCACGGCTATCAGGCTCGCCAAGTTGAGTCGTAACCACTTTCACGCCCGTGACTTTGCCATTTTCACCGACGATTTCAATCGGTTGACGATTAAACAAGAAGTTCACACCTTCTTCTTTGGCATTTTGCACTTCACGACGCGAACCTGGCATGTTTTCTTCATCACGACGGTATGCACAGCTCACCACTTCCGCACCCTGACGAATCGAAGTACGGTTACAGTCCATTGCTGTGTCACCACCGCCAAGAACGATCACCTTTTTACCTTCAACACTAATGTATTCGCTTGGGTCTTTTTCCCAACCTTGAGTACGGTTGACATTGGCAATCAAGAAATCCAAGGCATCATAGACACCATTTAAATCTTCACCTGCGAAGCCACCTTTCATGTAGGTATAAGTACCCATACCCATGAACACCGCATCATATTCTGCAAGGAGTTGATCAATAGTAACATCTGTACCAATTTCAGTATTTAAGCGGAATTCCACGCCCATGCCCGTGAAGATTTCACGGCGACGCTTCATCACATCTTTTTCCATTTTAAATTCTGGAATACCAAAGGTCAGTAGACCACCAATTTCAGGGCGTTTGTCGAATACAACAGGTTTAACCCCGCTACGCACCAAAATATCAGCACAGCCTAGACCCGCTGGGCCTGCACCAATGATCGCGACTTTTTTATCTGTCCACTTTACTGAAGACATATCTGGACGCCAGCCCAGTGCAAACGCAGTGTCATTGATATATTTTTCAGCGTTACCAATCGTTACTGCACCAAAACCATCGTTTAAGGTACAAGCCCCTTCACATAAACGGTCTTGCGGACAAACACGACCACATACTTCTGGTAGCGTGTTGGTTTGGTGACACAGCTCTGCTGCTTGGAAAATACGGCCTTCAGCAATCAACTTTAACCAGTTTGGAATGTAGTTATGTACTGGACATTTCCATTCACAATATGGGTTACCACACCCTAAACAACGGTGGGTCTGATTTGCTGCCACTTCCGCTGTAAAAGGTTTATAAATTTCCACAAACTCTGCTTTGCGGACCTGAATCTCTTTTTTCTCTGGATCTTGGCGTGCTACATCCAGAAATTGAAAGTCATTGTTTAGGCGCTCTGCCATGTCTCTCTCCGTGGGTAGGTGCAGCCCGTTTATCTATCGTCTGCACCTGCCTATGTATCAGCAGTAGTGGAATTATTGTGGATCAGCTTGAGTGGTTTTCAACAAAGTCTGTAAGTTGGCAGCTTTCGGTTTCACCAACCAGAATTTACGACTGTAGAAATCAAACTCATTACGGATCTTGTACGCCCAAGCACTACCAGTCTCAGCAATGTGTTCATCTAAGATACGGCCTAAGAACTCTTTATGTTCTTCCATCGATTCAGTAGAAATACGATTCAGCTCAATCAGCTCGTGGTTGTAATGATCAACGAAGTCATTATCAAGGTCAAGAACGTAAGCAAAACCGCCTGTCATACCTGCACCGAAGTTATGACCCACTTTACCAAGTACGGTCACGATACCGCCTGTCATATATTCACAGCAGTGATCGCCCGCACCTTCAATCACGGCAAAAGCACCTGAGTTACGTACCGCGAAACGCTCACCTGCCGTACCTGCCGCGAACAATTTACCGCCTGTTGCACCATATAAACAGGTGTTACCAATGATTGCAGTTTCTTGGGTTTGGAAAGGCGAACCTTTTGGTGGGAAGATCGACACACGACCACCTGCCATACCTTTACCCACGTAGTCATTCGCATCACCCTCTAAACGAATGTGCAAACCACCTGCGTTCCAAACACCGAGAGATTGACCCGCTGTACCGACCAAGTTCATTTTTACTGGGTGCGCTTCCATGCTGAGGTTGCCATAACGACGCGCAATCTCACCAGAAATACGAGCACCAATTGAACGGTCACAGTTACCAATGCTGAAGTGATATTCACCTGTGGTCCCAGCTTCAATTGCTGGTAGCATTTCAGCAACCATTTTCTCAGCAAGCAAGCCTTTATCAAACGGTGCGTTACCTTCAACTTCACAGTACTGCGCCTTACCTTGCGCAGAAGGATGTGACTCCAGTAATGCGCTCAAATCAAGGTGCGCATGTTTCTCCGTTTCACCTGGAAGCATTTCAAGCAAATCCGTACGACCAATCAAGTCTTTAAGGCTTGAAACACCCAACGCTGCCAGCCACTCACGTGTTTCTTCAGCAATGAAGGTGAAGAAGTTGATGAGCATTTGTGGCTCGCCAATATAATGTTCTTGGCGTAAATGATCTTGTTGAGTTGCAACACCCGTTGCACAGTTATTCAAGTGACAAATACGCAGGTATTTACAACCTAAAGCAATCATTGGCGTAGAACCAAAGCCAAAGCTTTCTGCACCTAAAATCGCTGCTTTCACCACGTCTAAACCTGTTTTCAAACCACCATCGGTTTGAACACGGACTTTACCACGTAAATCGTTCACACGAAGCGCCTGATGTGCTTCACTTAAACCGAGTTCCCAAGGTGAACCCGCATGGTGAATCGATGAAAGTGGAGATGCCGCTGTACCACCGTCATAACCAGAAATGGTAATGAAGTCTGCATACGCTTTTGCAACACCTGCTGCGATCGTTCCAACACCAGGCTCAGAAACCAATTTCACCGATACCATCGCCTGAGGGTTGACTTGTTTCAAGTCAAAGATCAATTGCGATAAATCTTCGATCGAATAAATATCGTGGTGTGGCGGTGGCGAAATTAGTGTTACACCCGGCACTGAGTAACGTAAACGCGCAATTAAGCCATTCACTTTACCACCTGGTAACTGACCACCCTCACCCGGTTTAGCCCCTTGCGCCACTTTAATCTGCAAGACTTCAGCAGAGGTTAAATACGCAGGCGTTACACCAAAACGACCTGATGCAATCTGTTTGATTTTCGAGTTACGAATCGTGCCATAACGCGCTGGATCTTCACCGCCCTCACCCGAGTTTGAACGGCCACCAATGGTATTCATCGCAATCGCAATCGCCTCATGCGCTTCAGGAGACAATGCACCTAAAGACATGCCTGCAGAGTCAAAGCGCGGTAAAATCGCTTCTACAGACTCCACTTGATCTAGAGCAATCGAGTTATCTGTTTTTAACTTTAATAGGTCGCGAATTGTTGCCACTGGACGGTTATTCACCAGCTCAGCATATTCTTTAAAGTCTGCATATTGACCAGAACGCACTGATTTATGCAAAGCATTGATCACGTCTGGGTTGAATGCATGGTATTCCTTGTCGAAGACAAATTTCAGCAAACCACCTTGATCGATTGGTTTACGTGTTTTCCATGCGGTATCAGCCAATTTCTTTTGGTCATTTTCAAGATCAACAAAGGTTGCACCTTTGATACGGCTCGGTACACCTGTGAAGCATTTTGAAACCACTTCTTCAGACAGACCCACCGCTTCGAACAACTGACCACCACGGTAAGAGGCCACCGTTGAAATCCCCATTTTTGAAAGGACTTTTAACAAGCCTTTTTCAATGCCTTTACGGAAATTCACTTGCGCTTGGATTGGGTCACCCAATAGCTCACCTTTGGCAACCAAGTCATTGATCACGTCATAAGCAAGATAAGGATAAATTGCTGTCGCACCAAAGCCTAGAATAACTGCAAATTGATGCGGATCACGCGCCAATGCTGTTTCAACAATAATGTTGGCATCAGTACGTAAACCAACATTAATTAAATAGTGATGTACAGCACCTGTTGCCATCAATGCATTGGCAGGCAAGAAACCTTGACGAATTTTCTTATCAGACAACACCAATAAGGTTTTGCCATCACGAATCGCTTGCGCTGCTTCTTCACAAATACGCGCAATTGCAGCTTCTAGACCTTCATCTTCCGCATAATTTAAATCGATATCTGCAATTTCATAACCCTTACGACCCAGCGTACGGATTTGATGCATTTTCGAATTTGACAGTACTGGGCTTGAAATGATCAAGCGATCCGCATGCTCAGGGCTCTGTTCAAAAACGTTTTGCTCACGCCCTAAACACGTTTCCAATGACATCACAATCGATTCACGTAATGGATCGATTGGTGGGTTAGTAACCTGAGCAAACTGTTGACGGAAATAATCCGACACATGACGTACTTGGCGAGACAAAACCGCCATTGGCGTATCATCACCCATTGAACCCACTGCTTCCTGACCGCTTTCAGCGATTGGACGAAGCAATTGATCACGCTCTTCAAAGGTCACCATAAACATTTTTTGTGATGCTTTCAGGTCATCGCCTTTTAAGCCTTGATCACATAAATACTCTTCAAGCTCTGGACTACCTTGTACACGAACTGAGTTTTCACGTAACCATTCACGATAAGGACGCATTTTTTTCAAATGCGTGCTGACATCTTTAGTGTCGAGCATTTTACCTGTGAAAGTATCGATCACTAGAATTTGACCTGGTCCGACACGACCTTTAGAAATCACGTCTTCAGGCTCGTAGCCCCATACACCAATTTCAGAAGCCAATGTGATGTAACCATTTTTGGTAATCACCCAACGGGCTGGACGCAAACCATTACGGTCCAACATACAAATCGCATGACGACCATCTTGAATCACGAGACCAGCAGGACCATCCCACGCTTCCATATGTTTCGAGTTAAACTCATAGAATGCACGTAAATCAGCATCTAAAGTTTCCACGTTCTGCCATGCTGGCGGAACCAACATACGTAATGCACGGAACAAGTCCATACCGCCGCCAACAAGAATTTCAAGCATGTTATCTAAGCTTGAAGAATCCGAGCCAGTACGGTTCACAATTGGGTTGAGTTCAGTTAAACCAGGCAATAATGGGTTTTCAAACTTTGGCGTACGTGCCATCGCCCAGTTACGGTTCGCAGTAATGGTATTAATTTCACCATTGTGCGCAAGATAACGGAATGGCTGTGCCAAAGGCCAACGCGGCAAAGTATTGGTCGAGAAACGTTGGTGGAACACCACAATATGTGACTCAAGACGTGGGTCTGCCAAGTCTGTATAGAAGTCAGCAATCGCTTCAGGCATCATCAAGCCTTTATAGCTAATCACTGTTGAACATAATGTAGTTACATAAAATGAAGCGTCATTAGTAAGCTGCTGTTCTGCACGGCGGCGTGCCAAGAAGAGTTTACGGTTAAACTCAACTTCAGACACACCCATTGGGCAGTTCACAATAATTTGCTCAAATGCAGGAAGTGACTGCATCGCAATCGAACCCAAAGCATCGTTATTGGTCGGGACCACACGCCACGCCAATACTCGGCAACCTTCAGATTCAATTTCTTTGCTTAGAATTTGTTTTGCATATGCTGCAATTGCTGGATCGAGGCTTAAGAACACCGTACCGACAGCAAAAACCTCACTGAGTGTAATATCACTGAGTTTTTTCGCTTCTTCACGGAAAAACTGTTTTGGCATTGCTAAGAGTAAACCGCAACCATCCCCTGTCTTACCATCTGCAGCAATACCACCGCGGTGGGTCATACAGCTCAGACTGTGCATAGCAGTCTTGACAAGATCATGGCTTGCATCACCCTGCATATGGGCGATTAAACCAAAACCACAGTTATCTTTAAACTCATCCGGTTGGTATAAACCTTGAGCGGGAGCTACAGTATTAGGCGATGGCATGTGCATAGCGTACCCTTCTTTCTACAGGCCCTGTCGGGCGTCTAACAATCTAATTACTTCTTGCCGATTCGTTCAATTGACTCATATTCAGATTCTGATTGAAGTACAGCATTTTTTCTTCACACCCAAGATAGACTGATTTTCGTCTTTATGCATGTCTTAATTGAAAAAATGTATGCAGCAGTCACGCACTTATTTAAGGCACTTGGCCGCTACTATTTCGCTCATAAATCGAATCTTTTTTGCGCCAAAACAGTGACATCAACTCAATTCATGCACCATTAAAGCAAGTTTTATGCCAATTATTTATTTTGTGTGTTAAACGCTTTAGTTTTATTAGGTTTGTGTTTTTTACGTAAAAATTTAGTTCGAGGACAATCCATTTATTGCACTATATCTGTGCACATATGGAATTTACATTTTTTGATGCGCCATAATGAACCAATTTTAATTAAATGGGTCGGTCACTTCAGGTACATTTGTTTTATTTTGTGGCGCATTCTCTACGGTCGTTTGTGACTTTTGCACATCAACCACATTTCCATCCGTATCACGACGAGTAACCGTCGTCGATGTTGTCGATTGTTTATTTTGTGCAACTGCTGCACGTGCCGCTTGTTGACGCGCAGCAAGCGTGGCTTCATCAATCACGGGCACAGCGGCTGGTTTCAACTGCACGGCATAGAGCTTATTGCTAAGTACAAGCTCATCAGAACCGAGGTCATTGACATATTCGGCATAGCTTTCAATTTTTTTAACTTTGGGTTGCACCGACTTCGGCAACGTCAGTTTTAAATCAGCTAATCCCTTTTGCGCCTCATTGGCATTTTTATACACACCATAGATCAGCACATATTGCTCAATTTGGTTTTCACCCGTCAGTCTTAAGTAGCTAAAAGCTTGACGATCAGATTGCCTTTGCAAAAAGCGCTTAATAATCGCTTCTTCTGAGACTCTAAACAGTTCAACTGTACTGTTCTTTTTATTTTCCTGAATAAATTTGGTCCCACGAAATTCAGCTTCATGCTGCGCGATTGCTACAACACGTGTCGTCATATCCAAAGGCTTTACTTCATCGAGGAATGAGCCTAAATGTGCGGTTGTTGCGACTTTTTCTGGCTGAATTTGTAACTCAACTTCAGATTCAGCTTTTTTTTCAACTTCAACCACAGTCTCTTGATCTGTAATGGCCCAAAAGACTAAGGCGCCAAACAAGCATACCCCTCCGAATGCAAGCCAAATATAATTTTGCTTTGTCTGCCACTGGGTTCGAAGGGTTGTTGCCATAATAAAGTTATGCCTGTTCTTGGTTGGCTAAAATCGCCTGTTTCATCAATTCTACATCAAATGTTTTGGTAATGATGGCCTGCCCTACCGCTTGCATCAAAACCAAACGCAGCTGCCCGTTCAAGACTTTTTTATCATGCGCCATATACGCCAAAAAGTCATCGAGGGGAATCTGTGGACATACTATCGGCAAATTCGCGCGTTGAATGATATTTTTTGTACGTGCCAAATCTTCTGCACTGACCCATCCCATACGCTGCGATAAATCTGCTGCCATCACCATACCTGTTGCCACAGCTTCTCCATGGAGCCATTCACCATAGCCTAGATAAGATTCAATCGCATGTCCAAAGGTATGCCCAAGATTCAATAAGGCACGCTCACCTTGTTCTTTTTCATCATTGGCAACAATACGCGCTTTATGGGCACAAGAACGATACACAGCTTCAGCCAGTGCAGCTTCATCACCCTGCACCAAATCATCTATATGTTGCTCCAACCAAGCGAGAAAATCAGCATCACCCAAGAGTGCGTACTTAATCACTTCTGCTAAACCTGCGGATAACTCACGTGCTGGCAGCGTTTTAAGTTGAGACATATCCGCCAAGACCACTTGCGGTTGCTGAAATGCCCCGATCATATTTTTACCCAGCGGATGGTTAATCCCTGTTTTACCACCGACACTCGAATCAACCTGTGAAAGAAGTGTCGTTGGCACCTGAATAAAATAGACCCCACGCTGGAAGCATGCTGAAGCAAAGCCTGCCATATCACCAATCACACCACCACCTAAAGCTAAAACTGTACAATCACGGTTGAAACCTGACACTAACAATGCATCAAAAATCAGGTTGAGGTGCTCAATATTCTTATATTTTTCACCATCGGGCAAAATACACGTTGCAACTGTTTTTCCCAATGCTTCAATTGCTGCCACGTAACGCGCTAAATACAAAGGCGCGATCGTTTCATTACTCACAATCATGACTTGGCGCCCGTGAATATACGGCTCAAGTAAAGCTTTCGGATCTAAATCACTACCAATAAAGATCGGGTAACGGCGTTCGCCAAGTTCAACATATAAGGTTTGCATGGATCAAATCACTTCAAAACTGAATCAAAACTACTTTACAAGAATCAAGTTTAAGATACGCTGCGCAAGATCACGTGCAGCCCCTTGATTGGTCTCGATAATATAATGGGCAACTTCACGATATAAAGGATCTCGAACGCTGAGTAAATCAGTTAACTTTTGTTCAGGATTCTCCACTTGAAGTAGTGGTCTATTTTTATCACGATAGGTTCGCTGTAGTTGAATCTCTACAGGAGTATAAAGATAAACAACGATACCTCGTTGTTTGAGAAATGTGCGATTTGGAGCCTGAGTCACCGCCCCACCACCTGTGGCCAAGACCAAGTTGGGTCGAGAGGTTAACTCATCAATCACAACTGTTTCACGACTACGAAACCCAAGCTCACCCTCTTTTTCAAAGATCCATGGAATCGTTGCCCCTGTTTTACGCTCGATCTCATGATCGCTATCAAGAAATTCACGTCCTAACAGTTCAGCTAAATGTCGTCCTACCGTTGTTTTTCCAGCCCCCATAGGCCCTACCAAATAAATATTTGGTAGGGTTTCAAACTCTTTGCTTGGCAAGGAGTCACCTTTTAGATTTGTTCAAATTGAAAATATATTAATGATTTCTTGAAACACTGTCATTAACAATTCGTGGTGTCACAAAAATCAATAACTCAGTTTGCGCACTAGATTTGGTGTTATTTTTAAATAAAGCACCCACTACAGGCAAATCCCCAAAAAAGGGAACCTTCTCATATTGATTTTGCTTAATGTCATCAAAAATACCACCCAATACAACCGTCTCGCCATCATCCACCAAAACATTGGTTTCAAGTTCATTGGTATTAATCAAATACCCTGCAGATGTTAGTGCGCCAACAGTATCTTTTTCAATTTTCAACGACATTTGTACACGGCCATCAGGCGTAATACTTGGAGTCACTTCTAACTTTAAATTCGCATCAACAAAACTGGTTGTTGTCCCTGTCTCAGCACTCCAAGTTTGGTAAGGAATTTGATCTCCACGTAAAATATAGGCTTTTTGCTTGTCACCCGTGAGTACTTTCGGCGCAGATAACACTTCACCATGACCATCTGCTTGTAGTGCAGTTAACTCAAGATTCAGCATATAATCTGAGATTTTCAATAAACCAAAGTTAAACGTTCCAGCCGTACCTGTTGCTAAATCTACTCCCAAGTCAAAACTCGGCTGGAAATCCCCCCCCCAAACTGGACTATTCCCCAATTTTTGAGCACTCCAACGGATGCCTAGTTCACGAGAGAAATCCGTTTGTGCCGTGACAATACGGGCTTCGACCATCACCTGTTTCACTGCAACATCCAGCAAGTCAATCATCCGGCGGATCTTATCAATATTTTGTGATGTATCATTTAAAATTAACGTATTGGTACGCTTATCAGACGTCACCGAACCTCTCGCACTAAGCAATGAATCATTATTATCATTGCCAACGCCATTTGAATTATTCGACCCTTTCGATTGGGTCATTAACTTTTCGATATCCTCTACTTTTGCATAACTCAATTGAATATAATCTGTTTGGATTGGTGCAAGCTTAATATTTTGTGCAATCGCCTTCGCTTCATCTTCCTCAGATTTGATCAGTTCAGCTACAGGCGCAATCCAAATCACATTACCATTGCGTCGCTTGTCCAAATTCTTTGTTTTCATAATAATATCAAGTGCTTGATCCCACGGAACATCTTTAAGACGCAAGGTAATATTGCCTTGTACTGTGTCCGAGGCCACCATATTAATACCTGTGAAATCAGCCAAGAGCTGTAATACACGGCGCACTTCAATATCTTGGAAATCTAAAGAAATCTTTTTGCCCGTATAAGCACTTGGTGCTTTAGGCTTCATTGGATTTTTATCTTCAGGACGCTTTAAACTAATGGTGAGCTTATCTTCTGCCTGATAAGCCATATATTCAAAACTACCATTCGATTGGATCGTAATCAGGCCGTTACTACCATCATTTTGTGCATCGATGGTCGATACAGGCGTGGCGAAATCATTCACATTGAGACGGCGCGATAAGTGGGCAGGAATTTTATTCCCCAAAACGCGCACCACAATTTTACTGCCTTGTTGTTTCACATCGACAGGGGTATTGCTACCTTTTAAATCAATCACAACTTGGCCTTCACCATCTGAACCGCGTTGGAATCCAATATTTGAAATGCCTTGCTCTGAACGCGCTGCAGCAACAGGTGTTGCTACCGCTGGGTTCGCTGAGTTAATTTTCAGAATAAAGGTATTACCTTCAACACGTGTAGTAAATGCACCGGCATCAGCCAAATTTACAGTTAAACGTGAACGCTGCGCATCTGAAGTTACATCTACTGTACTTGCTTCAACCGTTGCCACCGCAATACTGCCTTGTTTTAAGCTCTGCTGTGCTTTATCAAAATCCAAAACCAAACGTGATGGCTGTTCCAACTGATAGGCTTGCGGCTGTGGTGGCAAACCGTTGAACATGACACGAATTTCTGTTCCCTGTCCCGGAATTTGCATCGGCACAATATTCGTAATACTGACTTGCGCACTTGCAGCCTGCATCACCGCCATTGCAATTGCACCCATTGAAAACTGACGGAACATATGGTTCATCGTATTGCCATCCCCAAATATAAAATCTTTAGCACTATTTTTCATTTTTATTCCTTTTCCTTTTTTAAGGCGCCGGCCCAATTAATACTAGGCTTCGCGGGCGCTCGACATAGCCCTCACGCCCATCCGGAATAATTTCAATCAAATCAATTTGTGTGGCGGTGATATTAATCACACGACCATGATTCATCCCCAAATAACTACCACGCTGCACGCGTTCAATTTCACCATCAGGTGTTTGAATCAACGCCAGAATTTGTCCATTTTGTCCGCGCATGCTGCCTTTCATGTTAAGCGATTCAATCGCATAACTTTCCAAGGGCTGTAATTGGCGTGATAGGTTTGGATAGACACGCTTTCCAGCCATAATCTTCAGCTCAGCCGCTAATGAGCTTGGCATAAACGGGCTCTTTAATTGATGCGCAGCATAATTAAAAGTTGGTACAGGTGGAAAATCTGGCGAAGGCTCAATCGGCAATGGTGGCTGATTGCGAATTTCAGCCATTTGCATATTGACCGCATCAATACGTGAATCACAACCGACAAGGAATAGTCCTACGCAGAGACTAAGCATGAGATTTTGATATTTCATTACTGAGCACCTCCTGCATCTACTTTAGCTGTATTTTCCACACCTGCAGCAGCTGTCGCCCCGACATAACGGTAGGTTTTCGCTTTTACACTGTATGAAATTTGCGGAATATCCGTCTTTTTTTCATTATTACTTGATGCTGAGATATCGAAGTCATGCAAGGTCACAATACGCGGCAAAGCTGCTATTCCACTGACAAATGAACCAAAAGAATGATAATCACCCGTCGCTTCAATAGAAATCGGCTGTTCGATAAAGAACTCTTGGCGAATTTCTGGCTCTAAACGAATATTCTTAAACTTTAATCCAGAATTTACGCCGCTCACGTTGATATCTTCAACCAAACCAGGAATTTCAGTTTCTTTCGGCAACTGTTCTAACTGCTGATTGAAATTAGCTTCCATTTCTTGCAATTGCGCTTGATATTGCTGCAAGTTACGTAATTTTGAATCTTTTTCACGAAACTCATTCAGTAAATTTTGTTCTTGTGCATGTGCATTTGAAATCGCATCAAGCTTCGGCTTAATCACGACAAAATAACCCAATGCCCCAATTACTAAAATGATAAAGATCCAACAAGTCAATTTGACAGAAAATGGCCAACTGCCGTAATTGTTTGGATCTAAAGTATTAAACTGTTGAAAAAACTTATCAACCGTCATTTTTTTCTTGGTTACAGCATGGTTTTCTGATGTTAATTCTTCAAATTCATCGCGACTCATTGTGCTGCCCCCGCTGTTGAATTATTAACTGTGCTTGTTGCTTCAGGTGTCGTCGTCGCATCAGGTGCTACTGGCTGAGCAATCTCATCTAAATCTGCCGTGACCACAAAGGTGCCATAGGTTTCTTCAACACGTGGCACGATGGAACTTGGTGCTTTATCTTTTTTCTCTTCAGCAACCAAGAATGAATTCATAAAGGCATTGCGATACCACGCCGATGCTTCTAAATTACGTAAGAATTCCGCAACTGTATTCGGGCTTTCCGCTTTCCCTTCAATGGTAAATTTATCGCCTGTACGCACAAACTTAGTAATATACATATTAGTTGGTGTGACACGCACCATTTCATCGACCAAACGAACAACCACAGGACGCTGACCTTGCAAACCTTGGATCAACTTCATCCTTTCAACAATCGCATTGCGCTGCTCTTGCAGACCTTCCAATGACTTTAATTGAACATCTAAGTTTTGATTGGTACTCACCACCAACTGATTGGCCTGTTCTTGATCTTCAAGTTTTTGACTGTAAAAGAACCAAGCCAAAGCAACAGCTAAAACCCCAACTAATGCAGCCCCAACACAATAGGCAATAAATTCTTTTTTTCGTTTCTCTCTTAACGCATCACGCCAAGGGAGTAGGTTTATTTTTGCCATTAATCAAAACTCCTCAATGCCAATCCACATGCCACCATGAGTGATGAAGCATCATTTTCAATTTTTTTAATGTCGATTTGTGGAGAAAAGCCCATCTGTAAAAATGGGTTGGCAATAGTGACCCGATAACCTAATTTTTGTTGTAATAACTTCGCCAGTCCTGGAATATTGGCATTCCCCCCTGCCAATAAAATATGGTCGATCTCATTAAACTGAGAGGACGAAAAAAAGAACTGCAAAGAACGTGCTGCTTGCTGCACCACAGCTTCAAGAAAAGGTTCAAGTACTTCAATATCATAGTCGTCAGGCAAGGTACGGCTTTTTTTGGCACGTCCAGCTTCTTCAAAAGACAAACCATAACGGTTTTGAATTTCTTGAGTCAGTTGTTTACCACCGAACACCTGTTCACGCGTATAAATGACTTTATTGTTTTGCATGACGGATAAGGTGGTCATGGTGTGACCAATATCCAGAATCCCAACGGTGTTTACACCCATTGGAAGCGTATCTGAAAAGACTTTGAATGCATTTTCAATGGCGAAACTTTCAACATCGGCAATCTTAGGCGTTAAACCACCCAACTCCAATGCTTCGGCACGCGCCTCTACATTTTCAATGCGGGTTGCAACGAGGAGTACATTGACACGATTGGGATTGGCTAAGCGGTCTGGAAGGACTTCAAAGTCCAAACTCGCTTCGTCTAATGGGAATGGAATATATTGTTCAGCATCATCACGAATCTGAATTTCACGTTCGTCATCGTTCATATCGGCATCCATTTCGATGATTTTAGTAATCACCATGGACGTCGGAACTGCCAGTGCTACGTCTGTCGATTGAACATTGGCCAAATTTACCGCACGCTCAAGGGCATCACCAACTGCTTCTGGATTCAATATATTTTTTTCGACCACACTTCCTTCTGGTAATGGGACTAGTGCATAGCTCTCCACCCAATACCGATTGTTTTTAACAGAAAGTTCCAATACCTTAACAGAAGTCGAACTAATATCTACTCCTATTAACCCCTTACTTGGCTTACGATATAACCTGAGCACAGTATCATTCCTATTATTTTTTTATCCCCAAAAAAAGTAACCCACTAATTAGTCCGCGTCTATAATTTTATACGGATACAATAACTCATCTAACATTCCGTATGTGTACAGGATATACTGACCGCTAATTAGTTTGCCATTAGCTCTTATTAAAACTTACTTGTTATGAAAAAGCTATCTTGTTCGGGCCGTGTTCATCCATTTTTTTTGATCATTATTATAATGTTGGTCTCAATTCCAATGGGTTTTTATGGCATGTATCTCTATATTGCCCCATCTTTGCCGCAAATGACAACTCTAAAAAAGGCGCCATTACTAAAACCTTTACAAGTTTATAGTGCGGATAACCAACTCATTTCGGAATACGGTGGCAAGCTATCTGTACCCGTAGATTACGATCAGATCCCACAAAGTTTTATTCACGCCTTTTTAGCGGCGGAAGATTCTTCTTTTTTTGAGCATAGTGGCATTAGCTTTAAAGGCTTAGGACGTGCAGTCAGTGAAAGTATTACCGGCTCAAACGTCCAAACGGGTGGCTCGACCATCACCATGCAAGTGGCAAAAAACTATTATCTCAGTCCCGAGCGTACATTAAAACGTAAATTGACTGAGGTTTTTCTGGCCCGAAAAATTGAACAAAATTTGACGAAAGAGGAAATCTTAACCCTCTACGTCAATAAGATTTTCTTGGGTAAAAATGCCTACGGTATCGCAGCGGCAGCTAAAATCTACTACAACAAAAGCTTAGATGAACTCAGCATTGCGCAAATGGCAATGATTGCAGGTCTGCCTAAAGCGCCGTCTAAATACAATCCAGTGGTCAACCCCGAACGTGCTTTAGAACGCCGTAATTGGATTTTGGGTCGTATGCTGCAGCTAGGCTACATTAACCAAAGCCAATATGAAAAAAGCATTGCCGAACCAATTAACCTCGATATGCCTGACCGTGGGGTAAGCAAACGATTTCCCTACATCGGTGAAATGGTCCGTAGCGAACTGATTGAAAAGTTCGGTGAGCACGCGATTGACTCTGGTTATAAAGTCTACACCACCATCAACAGTGAACGCCAAGCCTATGCTGAACAAGCGGTACAAGATGGTTTAGAAGCCTATGACCGTCGTCATGGTTGGCGTGGTGCGGAAGCTCATGACAAACCCTTAAGTAGCTTTAGTGCATTTGCCAACACCTTCCCTGCCGAAGTTACCCGTGTGAATCAAAATAGTTTTGATGCCTTAATGCAAGATGGCTCAACGGTAACCGTACCATGGTCTGGCATGTCTTGGACACGTCCTTATCGCAACGCGAATGCCGTAGGCGGTGCGCCATCAAGAGCATCTCAAATTGTTAAAGTGAAAGACATTGTACGTCTGCGCCCCAATGACACCAAAACCTCATGGGCTTTGGTGCAACTGCCTAAAGTTCAGGGTCAGCTGATTGCACTTAACCCAAACAATGGCGCTGTAGAAGCATTGGTTGGTGGTTATAATTTTTATCAATCTAAATTTAACCGAACTACACAAGGCTGGCGCCAACCAGGTTCGATTATTAAACCTTTTGTCTATGCACTCGCTTTAGAGCGCGGTATGACACCGTATAGCATGGTCAATGACAGCCCAATCACGATTGGGAAATGGTCACCGCGTAATGCCGATGGTCGTTATTTAGGCATGATTCCCCTGCGTCGTGCACTCTATTTATCGCGTAACACCGTGTCAGTTCGACTCCTGCAAACCGTGGGCATTGAACGTACACGCCAATTGTTCATGGACTTCGGCTTAACCGATGAACAGATTCCGCGTAACTACACCATTGCACTCGGAACACCTCAGGTTTTACCAATTCAAATGGCCACGGGTTACTCTGCATTTGCCAATGGCGGTTACCGTATTCAGCCACACTTCATCAATCGGATTGAAGATGCCTATGGCAAGGTCATTTATCAGAACAACCCTGAATATGCATGTATCAGTTGTATCTCTCAACAAGAATCAAATCCCCAATCTGCTGACACCATCACACCTGATGATGAAGTAATTGAAGTCACTAACCAAGATCTGAACCCTGCTGAAAAATCGGCAAAACCTGTTGAGATCAACAGTGACTATCGTCAAGCGCAACGTATTTTAAAATCCAGTTCTGCTTACGATATGGCGAATATTTTAAAAGACGTGATTCAACATGGTACAGGCCGTGCTGCGCTACGTATTGGACGAGATGACTTGGGCGGTAAAACCGGAACCACCAATGACGCAAAAGATGCTTGGTTTGCTGGCTTTAATGGCAAACTGGTGACTATAGCATGGGTCGGTTTCGACCAACCGACGACTTTAGGGCGCCGTGAATATGGCGGTGTGGCTGCGCTCCCGATTTGGACAGACTTCATGGGCAAAGCCTTACAAGGCACGCCTTCGGCTTGGGTTCAACTCGACGCCAAAGCCAAAGCACCGATTCAACGCCATCAGAAAGAAGCACCTCAGAGCAACTTAGGGCCGACCCCACCATTGGCGCAACCGTTGTATCGCCCTGCACCGGTGGTGGTTCCACGTACTCCTGAGCGTGACTTTGATGATTTGCCGGGTGAAGAGGAAACGCTGGTTCCAAAGAACAGCGCCCCACCCATCATGCAAGCACCCAAAGAACAACCGAAACCTAAAACGGATGCGCTCGATCATTTGATTAATCAAGTCCAATAATCAAAGCCCGCATCTGCGGGCTTTTTTATACTTATGCTTTTTTCTGAAACAGTAAAATTTGATACTGGGCATGTAAGTCAAAAGCTGCTTGCGACTCTAAAGCTTCACGGCGCTCTTGTTTTGCTTTATAGGCATAAGGGGTCATGGCAATCAGGTTTTTTAAATCCTGCTGATTAAGCTTAAGTTCAGCATCGACGACACCATCACTCACCA
This sequence comes from Acinetobacter sp. 8I-beige, assembly GCF_902505955.1. Lineage (NCBI taxonomy): Bacteria > Pseudomonadati > Pseudomonadota > Gammaproteobacteria > Moraxellales > Moraxellaceae > Acinetobacter > Acinetobacter sp. 8I-beige. The sequence continues at coordinate 1,062,423 of NZ_LR732792.1, forward strand.
AGTCAAATGCATCACTCAACTGTTCTACAAATTTGCTCGGTTCATGCGGCTTCACCTCTTCGAACAAAGCCTCACGCATTGCATATAAATGCTGAGGCGCCGGCGTCACCACCAACAAATATCCTTGCGGCTTGAGCACCCTTAAAATCTCTTGTCTTGGAATCGGGCTAAACAAACTACTACATAGATCAATCGATTGATCTAGCACCGGTAAAGTTGCTCCTGTACCCACCACCCACGTGATATTTTTATTGATTTTCGCAGCCACTTGCACTGCATTTTTTGCAATATCTACACCGACACATTGCAGTACTTCGGCCTGCATCGCATCGGTGTAATAGCCTTCACCACAGCCAATATCGAGTAAATTTTCAATACGTAACTCACGTACCTTATTGATCACCGCTTGCTGTAAAGGCGCGTAATGACCTGCACTTAAGAAGGCACGGCGGGCTTGTACCGACTCAGGCGTATCCCCCGGATTTTTGCTGTGCTTATGTTGGACGACATGCAGATTGACATAGCCTTGTTTCGCCACATCATAACTATGTGAATTCGCACAGCGCCATGTTCTTTCGTTTAAAGTTAAAGCCTCACGACACACAGGACACATGAGCAGATTCATTATTTTCTCCAAGACATTACCTCAGGCATAAAAAAAAGCCGGCAAATACCGACTCTTTTCATACTTTTGCTTAACGCAATTTTAAGGTCATTAGCCCTAAAACTACCAGCATAATTGTGATAATCCAGAAACGAATCACCACTTGGGTTTCACGCCAGCCTTTTTTCTCATAATGATGATGTAATGGCGCCATCAAGAACACCCGTTTATTGCGCATTCTGAGGGAACCAATTTGCAAGAAGACTGAAATCGCTTCAACCAAAAATACACCAGCCATAATAGCAAAGACAATTTCCTGACGAACCATGACCGCAATTGTACCGAGCATTGCACCTAATGATAATGCACCCACATCGCCCATAAAGACCTGTGCAGGATGTGCATTAAACCAGAGGAAGGCTAAACCCGCACCAATCATGGCGGCACAAATCACCACCAATTCAGAGGCAAAGCGCACATAAGGAATATGTAAATAATTGGCAAAACGGACATCACCAGCCAGATATGCAAATACGCCTAAACCCGCTGCAACCAGTACCACAGGCATAATCGCTAAACCGTCCAAACCATCAGTGAGGTTCACGGCATTTGATGCACCATTAATCACCAAATAGGTGAAAATGATAAAACCAATACCCAACGGAATCACCGACAAAGGAATACTTAAATCTTTAAAAAATGGAATTAGCAGATCCAGCATATTTGCGGTATGTACAGGATTGCTCTGTTGCTGCGCAATTACATATAGTGCAATACCAGCACCCAATGATGCAAGCGAGGTCCAAAAGAACTTTTTACGGGCAGGTAAGCCTGCATTGTCTTTATAGCGAATCTTGATCCAGTCATCGGCCCAACCCACTGCACCAAAAATCACCATCACTGCCAAGACAATCCATACATATGGGTTGGATAAATCTGCCCACAACAGTGTAGAGATACCAATTGAGAGTAAGATCAACACACCACCCATGGTTGGTGTGCCCATTTTTTTGGCATGATTTTCAGGAGCATATGAACTCACGGCTTGACCATATTTGAGTGCTTGCAACTTGCGAATCATCACAGGACCGAGCACTAGACCAATGGTCAGTGCGGTTAAAACACTGAGCAAGGAACGCAATGTTAAATAACGAACCACCTGAAACGAACTATGGTAGCCCGCCAGCTGTTCAAATAACCATAACAACATTTAGAGTTTCTCCATCAAATCAGCCATCAACGTTTCCATATGGGTATAACGAGAACCTTTAAACAGGAAACTCATAGACTGGGGTTGATGTGTTTCAATTAAACTGAGTAAGAACGGCAAAGCCTGCTCTTGAGTTAAAAAAGCCTGCATTTTTTTGCCATATTGCGTGCTGCGTGCGCCTTCTTGTGCCGCAGGTGCAAATTCACCAACAGCCACCACGAAGTTCAGCCCTTTCACCGAGACCAAATCACGCCCCAGCATATAGTGCTGCTGTGCAGCAGAGCTACCTAGCTCACCGATATCACCCATCACCATCACTCGAACCCCCTCTTGCTGTGCAAGCACTTCAGCAGCGGCACGCATAGAGGTTGGGTTGGCATTATAGGTATCATCAATCAACAAATGACGGCCTTGTTGAATAAAGTTCAAACGCCCTTTTGCACCGACCGCTTGCTCAAGGCCAAGCACGATATCATCCAAGCTAATACCAATCGCTAAAGCAAAAGCTGCCGCAGCGGTTGCATTTTGAACATTATGCTCCCCAGCAAATGGTAAATTCACCTGACGCACGCCTTGCGGGGTATTCAACTTAAACGTTGCCGATTGTGCCTGTAACTCAATCTCAGTGGCAAAGATTTCACCACCCGCACCAAAACTGAGCATCTGTTCAGTTTGTACTGCTTGACGAATACTATCGGCAAAATCATCAGCCGCAGGAACAATAGATGTCCCATTTGGGGCAATATGCGCATAAATCTCAGACTTGGCACGGCAGATGCCATCGCGTCCACCAAACTCACCCAAGTGTGCTGTACCAATATTGATAATGCCTGCAACCAAGGGCTGAACCAAATTCGAGGTATAATCAATTTCACCTTGATGGCTTGCACCCAATTCCATCACTGCATATTGATGCTCAGGACGTAATTCCAATAACATGACCGGCACACCCAAGTCGTTATTCAGATTGCCACGGGTCACCAACGTTGGTGCTATACGTGACAAAATACTGCCTAACATTTCTTTGGTGGTGGTTTTACCACTACTCCCCGTCAGCGCAATCACTTTTAGCTGTGCGTTTTGTGCACGACGATAAGCCCCCAGCTGTCCCAATGCCAAACGTGTATCAGGCACCACCAACTGACAAATCTCTGCATCTATAGGCTGACTCACAATGGCCACTTGGCAGCCTTGTTCAGCGACTTGCGTAATAAAAGCATGCGCATCAAAACGTTCGCCTCTGAGTGCCAAGAAAGCATCTCCTGCTTCTGCATCACGTGAATCCGTCAAAATACGTTTGATATCGCTGTTCGGCGCTTGATCATTTAGCCAATAACCTTGGGTGGCTTCGAGTAACTGTGCGGCGGTCCATGACACTAAAGGCACTGTGCTGGTTGTTGAGGTATGCATACGACTTCCTTAGTGTGCAGGATAAGCAGAATCAGTAGTGTGGTGCTGTGCATCAATCGCGGATTGCACTTCGACGACATCGTCAAACCAATGCCGAACACCCTCTATTTCTTGATAGTTTTCATGACCTTTGCCTGCAATCACGACAATATCACCCGCTTGGGCCTGTTGAACGGTAAATTTAATCGCTTCACGACGATCATGGATTTCATGAACCACACGGTTTGAGAAATCAACACCCGCTTTCATATCAGCAAAAATTTGCTCAGGATTTTCGGTCCGTGGGTTATCTGAAGTCAACAACACCACATCTGCTCCGTTTAATGCTGCTTGGGTCATGAGTGGCCGTTTGCCACGGTCGCGGTCTCCACCACAACCAAATACTGCCCAGAGTTGCTGTTCTACATGGCGCTTCAACGTGCTTAATACTTGCACCAGAGCATCAGGCGTATGCGCATAATCAACCACAAACAAACGCGCATCATCACGAATCACTTGCATACGGCCTGGTGCACCCTTCAGCTGTGCTGTCGTAGTAACCACATCGGCTAAATCAAAACCCACTTGTTCAACCATAATCAAACTTGCGACCAAATTTTCAATATTAAAATGACCCAATAATGGGTTCTGTACCTGATATTCGGCCTGTGCCGTACACAGGCTGAAGTTTGCACCCGTCAGGCTATATTGAATATTCTTCACCTGATAGTCTGCAGGCTGCGTGGTTGAATAGGTTAAAATTTTCGGTTGGGCTGGATTATTTTGTGCCGCTTGAATCATGACTCCAGCATGCTCATCATCTAGATTAATCACTGCAACTTTCAATGATGGAAATTGAAACAAGCGCGATTTAGCTTCGGCATAGGCCTCAAGCGTGCCATGGTAGTCCAAATGGTCACGACTTAAGTTACTATATGCAGCAATTTCAATTTCACTGCCCGCTAAACGACCTTGTTCCAAACCATGTGAAGAAGCTTCAATCGAAGCAAATTCAGCCCCTTGCTTGGCATAGCTATGTAGTGCATTTTGTAAGTGTAGCGCATCTAAAGTGGTATGCGACGATGCTTCTAAATTGGGTAAAATGCCATTACCTGTCGTGCCCATCACAGCACAAGACTGACCTTGCAACATCAACAGTTCAGCAACCAAACGAGAAATGGTGGTTTTACCATTGGTTCCCGTCACCGCTAAAATGCGAGCAGGCTGTACTTGGCTAGTGGCCAACAAAAATTGCTTTTGCCAGCCTCCCATCAAGTGACGTACATTCGGCACCACAATACTGTTTTCAAGCCCAAGCTCAGTTTCACTCACCACCGCTAAAGCCCCTTTGTCCAAGGCTATTTGTGCAAACTGCACGGTTTTTTCAGGTTGTGAAAGCGATGTCAGCGCAATAAAAATTTGCCCTGCCTGTACTTTACGACCATCAAGAACAAAACCTTGAAATGGCTGTGCCATCCATTCAGCGCTGAAGTTAGCGGTGTAGAGTTGTTGAAATGTAATGGACATTCATCACCTATCTCTTGATTACAGGAGCATCTAAAGGTTTATCTAAAGGTACGTTCATTAAACGTAAGGATTCTTGCATAACACGGGCAAATACAGGCGCGGACACCGTACCACCATAGTAGGTCCCTTGCGGGTTTTCGACCACAACCACCATCGCTAAACGCGGGTCGCTGACAGGTGCTACACCAGCAAAAAGCGCACGATATTCATTGGTTGAGTAGCCTTTACGGTCAGCACGTAACTTATGCGCGGTTCCTGTTTTACCCCCCACCCGGTAACCCGGAATAGTCGCACGCGTCGCAGTACCACCCGGTAAGGTTGCCGTTTCCATCATAAACAAAACTTGATCCGCAATTTTTGGATCAATCATTTGTTCACCACGGGGCGGTGCATCCAACTTATACAAACTCAAAGGCATTTTCACGCCTTTGTTAGCCAACATGGCATAAGCATCCACCATTTGCAGCACAGTCGCATTTAAGCCATAGCCATATGCCATAGTCGCGACTTCCGATACATTCCATTTACTTGGCGGAAGAATTAAACCACCACTTTCACCTGGGAATTTAACCGCAGAACGCTGACCAAAACCGAGACGTTTATAAAAAGTCGGTAAAGTTGCATAAGGGAGAGACAAGGCAATTTTAGCCACACCCACGTTAGATGATTTTTGAATAATCCCACCCAAAGTTAGTGGACCATAGTTATGTGTATCTCTGATGGTATGGTTACCGACCCGCATCGAACCTGGAGTGGTATTGACCACCGTATTCGGCATATATTTGCCGCTTTCCAAAGCCATTGAAATGGTCAAAGGCTTCATGGTTGAACCCGGTTCGAAAGAGTCAACCGCACCACGGTTACGCATGGCGTCTTTATTGGACAAACTGTTTTTATCGTTCGGGTTATACGACGGCCACGACGCCATCGCTAAAATTTCACCCGTTTTCACATCGACCGCAATCGCTGTTGCAGAACGAGCATTATTGGCTACACCCGCAGCAGTCAGTTCACGGTACATAATGTACTGAAGGCGCGAATCAATACTGAGCGTAATATTTTCGCCCGGCTCAACTTCTTTAACTACCTCTGCATCTTTAAAACGATTGCCCTTTTTATCTCGAACAATTTGCTGCTCACCATCAATACCCGACAGGCGTTGATTCAGCTGCATTTCTAAACCTTCAATGCCCGAACCTTCACTGTTGGTCAAACCAATAATTTGCGCATTCGGTTGTGGCTGCGGATAGTAACGTTTGTAGTTCTTTTCGGTATACACACCTTGGAACTCACGTTTTGCAATCAGTTCGGCCTGCTGAGGTGGCACTTCTTTTTTCAAAACCAAGTAGCGCGAACGCGGACGTTCATTCAGTTTCCGCTTCAGTTCCGCACGATCCATGCCCACGGCATCAGCCAGTTCATCCAGATTTAGATTTTTGTCTGGTAATTGACGCTTCAATTTACGATTGTGTGGATCTTTGGCTAATTCAGCGGTAATTTCATCAAACAGTTTTTTATTATCAAAATAATCACGTGGATCAATCACCACTTTCATGATCGGCGTACTGATCGCCAAAGGCACACCATGACGGTCATAAATCACACCGCGCATGGCTTTAATTTTTTCAGTTCTTAAAATATTGGCATTGGCTTTGTTTTGCAAAAACTCGGTATTGATGACCTGCACGTAAAAAGCACGTCCAACCAAAGCAATAAAGCAAGCTAAAACCACCGCCCACATGAGATAAAAGCGCCACATTTCAACCTGTAGAGCCGATTTTTCAGTCACCGCTTGCTGTTTTTTACGAGTGGGTTTACGCTTTTCTACCATGTTACAGCGGCCTTATTTTTTGTCTTCTGAAGTCGTGGGTAAAGAAATCACTACGGTTTGCGCCGCAGGTGGTGAATACATCCGCAGTTGCGTCACTGCGCGCGTTCCAATTTGTGCAGTTGCGCCAAAAGTTTGCTGTTCAATCAGCAAACGGCCCCACTCTGCATTTAAGTCATCACGCTCGCGCATAAAAGAACTCATTTCGCGATAGTCATGGCGGTATTCAAACACTTGAAACACCACCATCATGGCACTAATAAATACCAGCACCAATAAAATGACATAGGCAATCAGCTTCTTAAACTTTAACTTTGTTGGAATTTTTTCAACGACTTCAGTTTTCATTATTCGCCTTTAAGTGCTAAGCGCTCTGCAACTCTAAGCCATGCACTACGTGAACGTGGATTGGCTTTAACCTCGGCATCACTTGCTTTCACACGTGATACCTTCTTTAAACGACGTGTATCTGGTCGTTGTTGTGGCATTCCCCAACCCATGTCTTCCTCAAGTGTCGACTCTTTTTGAATAAATTGTTTAATTAATCGATCTTCTAGCGAATGGAAGCTAATCACAGCCAAGCGACCATTCGGTTTTAATACGTCTACCGCTTGCGGTAGGAAAACTTCAATATCTTCTAATTCTTTATTAATGGCAATACGAATTGCTTGGAAAGTTCGTGTTGCGGCATGTTTATTTTTTTCCCATTTCGGGTGCGCTACTTTCACAATTTCAGCCAATTGCGCTGTGGTTTCAATCAACCCAGCCGCTTTAATCGCTTTGGCAATACGACGGCTATAACGCTCTTCACCGTATTGAAAAATAATATTGGCTAATGCCTCTTCCTCAATATTGACCAACCACTGCGCTGCGGTTGGACCTTTTGAATTGTCCATACGCATATCCAGTGGTCCATCTTTCATAAAACTAAAGCCACGCTCCGCCTGATCAAGCTGCGGTGAAGACACGCCCAAATCGGCCATGACACCATCGACCAAGCCAATACCACGTACTTCTAACTCATGTTTAAGGTCAGCAAAGCTGGCATGGATAATTTTAAAACGTGGATCTTCTTGTTCTAAAATTGCGGCTGTTTCCAGTGCTTGCGGGTCTTTATCAAAACCATAGACACGTGCATTTTCATCCAGCTTAGACAACAGCAAACGCGTATGTCCGCCACGACCAAACGTCCCGTCAATGAAAATCCCTGTATTGCGATCTGCTACCAAAGCATCAACAGTTTCGTGAAGTAATACAGAAATATGCGACATAAAGACTCAATATGATCGGAAGGAGAAATGTAACTGCACATTATTACCTTGTTTTAACAAAGCTCCAAACGACTTTTTGTAGGGAAATATTACTTTTCATAGACAAAACCGTTTTTAAACAGCATTCATTATCAAAAAAGCCTCCCAAGGGAGGCTTTTTAAGCAGTAGCTGAAATAATTAACTGATTATTTACGGCTATTATAGATTTGGTCGAAGGTCGCCCCATTCACAAAGTGGGTCTTTTGAGCATTGGCCCAACCACCAAACACTTCATCAATGGTGAAGGTTTTTAACGGTGGAAATTGCGCTTTATATTTTTCTAAAACCGCAGCATTACGCGGACGATAGAAGTGTTTCGCCGCCATTTCCTGACCCAGTGGTGAATATAAATAGTTGATATAACCCTGTGCTAACCACTTGTTGCCATTTTTCGCCACAGTCTTATCCACGATTGCCACCGAAGGCTCAGTTAAAATCGAGATCGATGGATAAACAATATCGAACTGATTTTTACCTAAAGTTTTTTGTGTCACTAAGGCTTCATTTTCCCAAGTCAACAACACATCACCAATGCGACGTTCTGCAAAGGTGGTCATAGACGCCCGTGCCGCAGAGTCCATGACTTTCACGTTATGGTACATTTTACCCACGAACTCTTTGGCTTTGGCCTCATTGCCACCTGGTTGTTTCAGTGCATAACCCCAAGCAGACAGATACACCCAACGTGGTAGACCGCCTGTTTTAGGATTAGGCGTAATAATTTGTACACCCGGTTTGGTTAAATCAGACCAGTCCTTAATTTTTTTCGGGTTGCCTTTGCGTACCATGAACACAATGGTCGACGTATAAGGTGCAGAGTTATTTGGGAACTCTTTTTGCCAACCCGGCTGGATTTGACCTGATTTAACAATTTCTTCAATGTCATTGGCTAAGGCCAAGGTCACCACATCCCCTTTTAGACCATCCACGACCGAACGGGCTTGTTTACCTGAACCCCCGTGTGACTGTTTAAAATCGACCGTTTGTCCTGTACGACTTTGCCAATAAGCACCAAAGGATTTATTGAACTCATCGTAAAATTCGCGTGTTGCATCATAGGAGACATTGAGCATAGTACGGTCAGCCGCTTGAGCTGATGTCATACTAAATGTCAGACCTGTTGCCACTACGGCAGCAGCCCAGAGAGATTTCAAATGCATTTTCATGGCGTATTAAATTAAATATCAAGAATTATGCTAAATATATGAAACAAAATCATAAATCGCAATTCACTTTTGTTTTTTAAATACTCGTTATTTTAGAATCACTAAGACTTAATGAATTGTTTTTATTTAAAATAATAGCAAACACTTTACTTATTCTTATTATATAAATTTTTATGCTTAAAATATAATAAAAGTGGATATGCGTATATCCACTTTTATGTTCGAACGTGATCTCATTAAACCACAGCACGTTTATTTTTCAGTATAAATTTGATCAAAAATCGCACCATTTACAAAGTGAGTTTTCTGCGCTTTGGCCCACCCTCCAAAGACATCATTAATATTAAAGGTTTTTTGCTTTGGAAATTGCGTAAGGTATTTGTTCGCCACTTGTTTATTTCGTGGACGGAAGAAATGCTTCGCCGCCAACTCCTGCCCTTTTGGCGAATACAGATAATTTAAATAGCCCTTGGCCAAATTTCGATTGCCGTTTTTGTCGACGGTTTTGTCCACAATCGCAACCGATGGCTCCGCTAAAATCGAAATAGACGGATAAACAATATCGTATTTGTCTTTACCGAGGCCTTGGGTTGCCAGTAAGGCTTCATTTTCCCAAGACAACAACACATCTCCTATGCTTCGTTCAGCAAACGTGGTCAATGAACCTCGCGCACCTGAATCAAGGACTTTGACATTTTGATAAAGTTTTTTCACCAATTCTTTGGCTTTAGCATCATTACCTCCCGGTTGTTTTAACGCATAACCCCAAGCCGATAAATAGATCCAACGCGGCGCCCCCCCTGTTTTTGGATTTGGGGTAATAATCTCAACCCCAGGTTTGGTTAAATCATTCCAGTCTTTAATTTGTTTCGGATTACCCTCACGCACTAAAAAAACAATCGTTGAAGTATAAGGTGCAGAATTATTTGGAAATTCTTTTTGCCAGTTTTTATCAATTTGTCCAGTATTCACAATTTCATCAATATCATTAGCCAAGGCCAAGGTCACCACATCTGCTTGTAGACCCGTTGCAACGGCACGTGCTTGCTTGCCCGATCCACCATGAGACTGTTTAAAGTTGACCTCCTGCCCAGTTTTGCTTTTCCAATACTGTCCAAAGGCTTGGTTATATTCTTGATAAAACTCACGGGTCGGGTCATAAGACACATTTAAAATATCTTTTGCCGCATAAGCACTGGCTGCAAAGCCCCCAAGTAATACTAAAATAGATGTCGCTAATATTTTTTTCATTGCTTTATACTCGAACTGAATTTGCTCACTATATAAACGATAAAAAATCAATACAATCATCTAGTTATAATTAATTATGGCTTTTATATCTGATAAAAAGATATCTCTAAAAGGACTATTTTGTGCACTTTTAAGGATAAACCCATATCCATCCTCCACAGATCAAGCTCAAAATCTCCATGCTATCTCCACAGTTATTTGGTACAAAAGCCAAATGATTTATATTTGATGTTTAAATGTCAATTTAGCCCAAATTTGTTTATAATTTTGTAAATTGTGTGACACAGTTCTACTTTTTTATTTGTAAAATCGGTTAAATTGAAACTAGATTACCAATGATTTTAATAAAAATTTGTTCCAATACCATGTTGAGAGGGGGAAAAGGACATGAAAGCAACATTTTTACATACCGTTACGTTGAGTATCGGCTTGGCTTGTTTTAGCCAACTGGGACATAGTGCAGCCATTCAAAGCAATGACAAAGCGACAATGCCCACTGAGAAAACATCGTTGATTGAAAAAGCGCTCAGCCAACAAAAAGGCAGTGACCGAACCACGATGACGGATAATGATTTAAAAATCATGACCTCAATCAAAGTTGCACCGACACAAAATTTCTTTGCTACACAAAACCAGCGCTTTAGTCGTTTTGTGCAATCATTGTTCCTCTAAACTAAAAATAAGCAATAGCGTCATAACCTCTCTCAAGTTATGACATTTGCACATAAAAGCCTGATCACTGAATGTTGAATTAAGCATTAAGTGATCGGGCTTTTTCGTTATAATAGACCTCAATTTACATTCTGAATCATAATTGGCTATGACTGTTCGTACTCGTATTGCACCCTCTCCAACTGGCTTCCCGCATGTGGGCACAGCGTATATTGCGTTATTTAACTTATGCTATGCCAAGCAACATGGTGGTGAATTTATTCTACGTATCGAAGATACCGACCAACTTCGTTCGACTCCTGAATCGGAAAAAATGATTTTAGATTCATTGCGTTGGTTAGGACTGAATTGGTCTGAAGGTCCAGACATTGGTGGGCCACATGCACCGTATCGCCAGTCTGAACGTATGCATATTTATAAGCAATATGCACTGGATTTGGTTGAAAAAGGTCATGCGTTCTACTGCTTTGCTACAAGTGAAGAGTTGGATCAAATGCGTGCAGAACAACAGGCCCGTGGTCAAACACCAAAGTACGATGGCCGTGGTTTAAAATTATCTGCTGAAGAAGTCCAAAGTCGCCTTGCTGCAGGTGAGCCACACGTGATTCGTATGAAAGTGCCCGAAGAAGGCATTTGTACAGTCAATGACTTACTGCGCGGGGAAGTGGAAATTCCTTGGGTGCAAGTGGACATGCAAGTCTTGCTTAAAACAGACGGTTTACCAACCTATCACCTTGCCAATGTCGTCGATGACCATTTGATGCAAATCACCCACGTTTTCCGTGGCGAAGAATGGTTGCCTTCAGCACCTAAACATCAGTTGTTGTACCAATACTTTGGTTGGGAAATGCCTGTATTGGGGCATATGCCATTATTACGTAACCCAGACAAATCAAAACTGTCAAAACGTAAGAACCCAACCTCTATTAACTACTACAAAAATATTGGTGTCTTGCCTGAAGCCTTGTTGAACTACTTAGGCCGCATGGGCTGGTCTATGCCAGATGAACGCGAAAAATTCACATTGGCAGAGATGATTGAACACTTTGACATTCAACGGGTATCCCTCGGTGGTCCAATTTTTGATGTGGAAAAACTGAATTGGCTCAATGGTCAATGGATCAAAGGCTTAAGCCCTGCTGAACTGTTAGATACCTTATTGACATGGAAAGCCGATCGTAAGATGCTCGAAGACATCGCCGCAGCGATTCAACCTCGTATAAACTTGCTTTCAGAAGCGGTGAACTGGTCTGCGCATTACTTTAACCAGTTCCCAAGCTTGACCAAAGAACAGTTTGAAAGCAAGAAACTGAGCGAAGAGCAAGTTCGTCAAAGTCTGCAATTTGCGATTTGGCGTTTGGAAAGCATGTTCACATGGAACAATGACACCGTAAGTCAAACCTTGATGGACTTAGCCAGCCAAATGGAAATTAAGCTCCGTGACTTTATGCCAGCGTTCTTTATTGCCATTGCAGGTTCAACCGCTTCGACCCCAGTGATGCAAACCATGGTCACCATTGGCCCTGACTTAACTTTCGCGCGCTTACGTCATGCCCTTGAAATTGTGGGTGGTCCAAGCAAAAAAGAAGCAAAAATTTGGGAAAAACTCAATGAAAGTCTAAAATTGCCGAAAAATGACGCAGTTGATGAAGCTTAATTGATTTTTTAGTTGACGCATGGGCGTTATATCCCTAATATAGCGCTCACACAGAGAGACGGTGTTAACCACTCAACGTGATGCCTCAATAAGTCCCTATCGTCTAGAGGCCTAGGACATCGCCCTTTCACGGCGGTAACCGGGGTTCGAATCCCCGTAGGGACGCCATATTTAAGATGGCAACATCTGGTAAAAAACCCAAGCATTATGACTTGGGTTTTTTATTACCTCAAATTTATCAGCACTTCATTACCGCGCTTTTTTGGCTTTCTGCTCCAATCCGATTAGAATACAGCATAGATTCGAATTTTGGAGTTGTAATGCAATATCGTTGTCCTCAATGTCAAAGCCCAAAAATTATGCCTGTTGCTCAAGCAGGAGCTCCAGCAACACGCCCTGTCGTGCCTAAAAGTCTGGTTTTTTTAGTTCCAGCCATTTTTGTATTATTACTTTTGGTGCTCATTAGCATCGCAATGTGGCTATTTGGGGATGGTGCTGGCTCAACATTACAAATTGCAACGGTTGTGGTTTTCATCGTGTGTTTGATTGCAGGCTTCCTATTTTACCGTGACCTTCCTGATTTTAAGATTTCAATGCAAGGCTTCATGCAGTCTCAGAAAAAATGGAAATGCCGCGAGTGCGACCATGAGTGGGAAATCTAAGCCTTAACTTAGAACCCGCATCCAAAAAGGGAGTCTATGCACTCCCTTTTATCTGCTCAAAGAATAAATAATAATTATTATCACCTGTTAGTTTTTCTCGATATAATCAAGAGTCTCATCTTACGAAATATTTTAGGCCTAGTCTCTATGAAAAACGCTCTACTCTGCACACTCTTATTCTGTTCAGTGGCTCAAGCCCATGAACCCTATGTCGCTCCACTGGCGTATCACACTGAAAATACCCAAGTCCCTGTATTGAGCGCCTATGCAGAACAAGCCTTTCATCCTGAATATGCCCTAAAAGATATTTCGTTCAGCGTTTTCCAACCAAACCAAACACAGACGACGATTCAAGCACAAAAGCACTTAGAATCTGCAACTACATTTGATCTTAAACTACCAGAAAAAGGCACCTATACCATTTTTGCCAAAACCTCATATCCAATTGAATATGTACAACATAATCGTCAATGGAAAATCTTTGCTGATGTCGCAGCAGATAAAGTCCCTGCCCTAAGCGAGCGTGACTATGTCATTCCGAGTGACTTTAAAGGCAAAGTACCAAGCAAGGTTTCGACGGTTCGCGAATGGAGCACTCAAAGCTATGTGAGCAAAGACAGCACCACACCTGTTGCTGTAACACCAGCCCCAATTCAAGTCAACTTCAAAACCCATCCAAATGAAATCACGGTGCAACAGCCGGTACAACTGCAAATTACTCAAGCAGGCAAAGCTCTTGCACACGCAGAACTCATGGTTCGCGCTCAAGGTGAGCTTGAGCAGCAAGCGAAAAGCACACCTGTCGACGCACAAGGCCATGCCACACTCACGTTTGCACAAGCTGGGCAATACCTGATTGAAGTGAGCGAAAAAGTCGATGCCAAAGCAAAACCTAAAAATCAGTATTACACCATTATCAGCTTACAAGTGAATGCCCCTAAAACGCCTTAAGCGACAATTAATAAGCATAAAAAACCAGCCCGAAGGCTGGTTTTTTTATGCAGGGAAATTAACCGCCAATTTTCTTGTATTTGGTACGTTTTTGAACCGCAGCATCACCTAAACGCGCTAAACGATAAGCTTCATACTCAGCATAGTTACCTTCGTAGAATTCAGGCTGTTCGTTCTCAAACGACAAGATGTGCGTTGCAATACGGTCAAGGAACCAACGGTCGTGCGACACCACCATTACCGTACCTGGGAATACAAGAATTGCATCCTCAAGCGCACGTAAGGTTTCGATATCCAAGTCGTTCGATGGCTCATCCAGTAAGATGACGTTTGCGCCCATTTGCAGGATTTTCGCCAGTTGTAAACGGTTACGCTCACCACCTGACAGCTCCCCTACACGCTTCTGCTGGTCTTGACCTTTAAAGTTAAAGCGACCGATATAAGCACGTGATGCAATTTCATAATCGCCAATTCTTAAGATATCCAAACCGCCAGAAACTTCTTCCCAAACGGTTTTATTGTTATCTAAGGTGTCACGAATCTGACCCACATACGCTACTTTAACCGACTCACCCAAAGTCACCGTACCTGTATCTGGCTGTTGTTCACCAGTCATCATACGGAACAGTGTGGTTTTACCCGCACCGTTTGGACCCACGATACCCACAATTGCTGTAGGCGGTACGGTAAAGCTTAGGTTTTCGTACAGTACGCGACCATCAAATGATTTGCTGATGCCTTCCACTTCTACGACTTTATTCCCTAGACGTGGGCCAGGTGGAATATAGATTTCAGAAGTTTCGTTACGCTGTTGGAATTCGCGTGAGTTAAGCTCTTCAAAACGCTCCATACGCGCTTTGTTTTTCTTTTGCTGACCTTTGGCATTTGAACGAACCCATTCAAGTTCTTTCTTCAATGCTTTAGCAAAAGATTCTTCTTGCTTGTTCTCTTGTTCTAGACGCGCATTCTTTTGCTCTAACCAAGAAGAATAGTTGCCTTGATATGGAATACCCATACCGCGGTCAAGCTCAAGAATCCATTCCGCTACGTTATCCAAGAAATAACGGTCGTGCGTAATCGCCACAATCGTGCCAGCAAAGTCTTTCAAGAAACGCTCTAACCAAGACACAGATTCTGCATCCAAGTGGTTCGTCGGTTCGTCTAGAAGCAACATGTCTGGCTTAGATAAAAGCAAACGACACAATGCAACACGACGACGCTCACCACCGGAAAGTAGTGTGACATCTGCATCCCAAGCTGGTAGGTTCAAGGCAGCTGCAGCTTGATCCATTTGGTTGCTCAGGTTATGCGCATCCCATGAATGGATAATCGCTTCAAGTTTTTCTTGCTCTTTTGCCAATGCATCAAAGTCTGCATCTTCTGCTGCATATTCAGCAAATACTTCGTCCAAACGCGCCAAAGCATCCAATGGTTCACGTAAACCATCTTCTACGTTTCCACGCACATCTTTATTTGGATCGAGTGGCGGCTCTTGTTCTAGGTAACCGATTTTGATACCCGGTTGCGCACGTGCTTCACCAGAGAAATCTTTGTCTACGCCCGCCATAATACGAAGCAAGGTCGATTTACCTGCACCGTTTAAACCAAGTACACCAATTTTTGCACCCGGGAAAAATGACAAAGAGATGTCTTTTAAGATTTCGCGCTTAGGCGGAACCATCTTAGACACTCGGTTCATCGTATAAATATATTGGGCCACGTAGGACTCCTCAATAGAAAAACCAAAAAATCGCAAGAAGCGAAAAAATATTTGCGGGCATTATACGATGAATACGTTGAAAAAATAAGGCATGAAACCGATCTTCAATGCAATGTTACAACTTTCAGTGCGGTTGTTTTTTAAACACCCTCTTTATCTCACTTTTCCGCAGACAAGTAGCTGCTCGCAGCTCATCTTTATGAATTTTTTAGATAAATATTCATTATTTTCACACTTTCACTCATATTCATTGATGGTAGACTGTGCAATATTTAACTCACGCAGATGAAGTCCCATGACCTATAAAGATGAAACTTTGGCTATCCATGCTGGTTATAGCCCCGAAGCCACCACCAAAGCAGTGGCCGTACCGATTTATCAAACTACGTCTTATGCCTTTGATAATACACAACATGGTGCAGATCTATTTGACCTAAAAGTTCAAGGCAATATTTATACCCGAATTATGAACCCGACCACTGCGGTGCTAGAACAACGTTTGGCTGCACTCGAAGGCGGTATTGGCGCGTTGGCCTTAGCCTCTGGCATGGCAGCCATTACTTACGCCATTCAAACCATTACCGAAGCAGGCGACAATATTGCTTCAGTATCGACCTTGTATGGTGGCACTTATAACCTGTTTGCCCACACTCTACCGAAACAAGGCATTGAAGTCCGTTTCTTTGATTATCAAGATCCAGAAGCCCTACGCGGTTTAATTGATGCAAAAACCAAGTTGGTCTTTGTTGAATCGATTGGCAATCCACTCGGCAACATCATTGACCTAGAAGCGATTGCCAAAATCGCGCATGAATATGGCGTGCCTGTGGTAGTCGATAACACGGTTGCAACGCCTGCGCTGCTGAAACCGTTTGAATATGGGGCAGATATTGTGGTGCATTCCTTGACCAAATATATTGGCGGGCATGGTAACTCAATTGGTGGAGCGATTGTCGATAGCGGTAAATTCCCTTGGGGCAAGTATCCTGAGCGCTTTAAAGTGCTGAATACGCCAGACCCAAGCTATCACGGCGTGAACTATGTCGAAGCTTTAGGCGAAGCGGCTTATATCGCACGTGCCCGCGTGGTGCCATTACGCAATACCGGCGCTGCGATTAGCCCTTTAAGCGTGTTCTTGATTCTACAAGGCTTAGAAACGTTAAATCTGCGTATGGAACGTCATACTGAAAATGCGCAGAAAGTCGCAGAATATTTACAAGCCCATCCCAAAGTGAAATGGGTCAACTATGCTGGCCTGAAAGATCACCCTCAGCATGGCTTGGCGCAAAAATATGTCAAAGGAAAACCTTCGGCAATTTTATCCTTTGGGGTACAAGATGGCCGTGAAGGTGGCACCCGCTTTATTGATGCTCTGCAACTCTTCACTCGCTTGGTCAATATTGGCGATGCCAAAAGTCTGGCCTGCCACCCCGCCACCACCACACATCGCCAACTGAATGAAGCGGAATTAAAGTCTGCTGGAGTAAGTCTTGATATGGTGCGTTTATCTGTAGGTATTGAACATATTGATGATTTGATTGCAGATTTAGAGCAGGCCTTGGCTCAAGTCTAAAAAACAGACTGCCAAACTTAAAACCTCAATCACATGATTGAGGTTTTTTATACGCTTGTCTTTTATATTTATAGCCCTTTCACTTCGCTTGAATTCGTGGTAAAAACAAGTCATTAGAACCAATGAAATAGAGTTTTTACTCTAAAATTATTTATTATTTCAATAACTTATGCCGTGATATTTTTAAGCAGTTTAGGTATTATACCGTGAAGGAAAGCCGCTACATTTCTTTGAAAATGCAGCCTTAATAATCGAATATAAAAACAGCCATAACCCTCAAATATTTGACTTAGATCAGGAATGATAACGTGAATTCAAGAATAGATAGACTTTTTAAAGAACGCGTAAATGGAAAAACCGTCTTAATTACAGGCGCTTCAAGTGGTATTGGTTTAACCGTTGCACACAAACTGGCTGACGCAGGAGCGCACGTCCTTCTAGTTTCGCGCACCAAAGAAACATTAGAAGAAGTTAAAGCAGAAATCGAAGCCAAAGGGGGTTCAGCTTCTGTTTTTCCATGTGACCTAAATGATTTAGACTCGATTGATGAAATCTCTAAGCAGATTTTAGCTTCAGTCGATCATATTGATATTTTAATTAATAACGCAGGTCGTTCGATCCGCCGTGCTGTACATGAGTCAGCGGAACGCTTCCACGACTTTGAACGTACCATGCAGCTCAACTACTTTGGTGCTGTACGTTTAGTCATGAACATCCTGCCACAAATGATGATTCGTCGTGATGGGCATATTATTAACATTAGCTCGATTGGCGTATTGGCAAATGCCACTCGTTTCTCAGCTTATGTGGCGTCTAAAGCGGCACTAGATGCATTCAGTCGCTGTCTTTCTGCCGAAGTGCATTCACATAAAATTGCGATTACTTCTGTTTATATGCCTTTGGTACGCACCCCGATGATTGCGCCAACAAAAATTTATAAATACGTTCCTACCCTTTCGCCTGAACAGGCAGCAGATCTGGTTGCTTATGCGATTGTGAAGCGTCCGAAGAAAGTGGCAACTAACTTAGGTCGTTTGGCATCGATCACTTATTCAATTGCACCAGACATCAACAATAAGCTCATGTCGATTGGTTATAACTTATTCCCAAGTTCTACTGCGTCGGTAGGTGAACCGCAAAAACTCAACTGGGTACAAAAAGCGTATGCACGCTTGTTCCCAGGTGAGCATTGGTAAGTTTTCTTACAATTTACCCAACCTTTGATCAAAGGTTGGGTAGCTAAATTTTTCGCAACTCTTTTATAGTTATTAATATTCGCTTAAGAAAAAAAGTCCACCATAAGAGCAACAATAAAAGGGGAAAAGAAATGCAGGCACTTTATTTATTCAAGCTTTTTTGCTTCATCTTTGCTGCAATCACTGCTTTTAATCTGTATACAGAACTTACCCTCTCTCATATTTCAATCTGGCAAGTGCTGATTCATGGCGGTTTGCTGATGATCTTGCTCGAATTTGGCTTTAAGAGCCAACGCGCACCGCAACAGCCTACCCCACTGACGAATGAAATACGCTCGCTAGAAACAGAAACTGGGCCAACCTCACAACCCTCGAGCATGTATTGCAATATTTTTTCAAAAATAGGTTTAGTCTCCATTTTTTCCAGCCTGATTGCACAAAGCCTAATCCGTTAAGGCACATACCCTTTTTTGTGGACACAATATAAAGACGACGCGCCCCTTCTGCTTTTTGTGTTATAAACAGCCGTCTTTTTTTATTTTGTGAATTTATGCGCGCTTTTACTTTCGTACTGCAATATGTGTGTATCGCTTTTGCGATTTATCTCTGCTACCGAGTAGGCAGTAGCCTGTATTTACAAGATTATGTGATGATGGATATCGTGGCCAATGTCGGGACGATTCTAATCTGTATCGATCTTGCTGTTTTCCTGTGGCATAGCCGTAGTACACAAGCCATAAGCCTCAAAGATTATGCCACTCGACTGGAACAACCCGCCCCAACTTTTGTCAAAGTTTGCCGAAAGCTTGGGCACTTTGGCATTATGCTGATTATCACCAGTTGGATCGTGCCCATCATCAACGGATAAAAGTAAACATAAAAAAAACCTCCCGATGAGGAGGTTTTTTTATTCAAATCTTAAAGATTATTTCGAACCTTTAATCCCTGCTTGAAGTAACAATGCACCTAAACCACCAATTTTATTTTCTTGAGGTTTAGCCGTTTGCGGCTTCTTGTTTGTTTGAGCACGCTCGCCTTGCAAACGTGCTTGTTGTGGACGTTTACCTTGTGGTTTACGTTCACTACGCTCTGTATTTTCACGACGTGGCTGACGTGGAGTTTTAGGCGCTTCAGCACCTTCAGGGCGCATCGACAAATTCACACGATTACGCTCAGCATCTACAGTGAGTACACGAACTTGTACAATTTGCCCTGGCTTCACCACTTTATGCGGATCTGCAACGAATTCATTCGCCAACTCTGAAATATGAACTAAACCATCTTGATGTACACCAACATCCACAAAAGCACCGAAGTTCGTCACATTGGTCACGACACCTTCAAGATGCATGCCTTCAGTCAGTTGCGCAACTTCGGTAATGTCTTCACGGAATTTTGCTGTACGGAACTCTGGACGCGGATCACGACCTGGTTTTTCCAGTTCAGACAGTACATCTTGAATGGTTGGTAAACCAAATTTCTCATCTGCAAATTCTTCAGCATTCACTTGGCGAATGATTTCCGAGTTACCAATGATATCCTTCACTGTCGTCGCTTTCGCTTCAACAATTTTACCCACCAGCGCATAAGACTCTGGGTGAACAGCAGAAGCATCCAGTGGCTCTGAACCATCTTGAATACGTAAGAAACCTGCCGCTTGTTCAAAAGTACGCTCGCCTAACCGCGGTACTTTTTTCAAATCTTGGCGGTTGTCGAAACGGCCATTTTCTTTACGAAAATCGACAATTTGCTGTGCAATCGACTTATTCAAACCTGCGATATAACCCAGAATAGCAGATGATGCAGTATTAACATCCACACCCACTGAGTTCACACAGTCTTCAACGACTGCTTCAAGGGTTTTCGCTAAACCAGTTTGGTTCACATCATGTTGGTACTGACCTACACCAATCGATTTTGGATCGATTTTCACCAGTTCAGCCAATGGGTCTTGTAAACGACGTGCAATCGACACTGCACCACGAATCGACACATCTAACTCTGGTAACTCCGCAGATGCCAATTCAGACGCTGAATAAACCGATGCACCCGCTTCTGATACAGAAACACGCGTCAATTTAAGATCGCTGTTTGCAGCCATCATTTCAGCCACAACGCTTTCTGTTTCACGGCTTGCTGTACCATTGCCAATGGCAATCAGGTCAACATTGAACTCGCGGCATAAACGGGCAAGTTCTGCAATTGAACCCGCTTTATCATCTTTGGGTGCAAATGGATAAATCGTGCTATGTGCAAGTACATCACCTGATGCATTCACCACAGCCAATTTCACCCCTGTGCGGATGCCAGGGTCCACACCTAAGGTTGTACGTGCGCCCGCAGGTGCAGACAACAACAAATGACGTAAGTTTTCAGCAAAAACATCCATGGCTTCAGATTCAGCTGCAAGACGTTTTTCGGTGAGCAACGAATGTTCGATACTTGGACGAACCTTGCCTAACCAGAACAATTTAGCCGTTTGTTTTAAATAGTCTTGACGTGCTTGCGGCTGTGCAGTTTCAAGGCTGTATTCTGTTTCAATACGCGCCAATGGTGCATCATCTTCGCCATCAACTTTTAAACCTAAAACATTTTCTTGACGACCACGTAACATAGCCAATAAGCGGTGTGACGGGACTTTATTTAAATTTTCAGAAAAGTCGAAGTAATCGCGGAATTTTTTGCCAACTTCTTTTTTCTCATCACTTGCCACTAAACTTTTTAAAGTGGCTGTTTTTGCAAACGTGGCCTTAAGTTCAGTGGTCAGTGCAATGTTCTGCGCCCAGTCATCAATTAGAATATGTTGAATCGCATCCAACTGACTTTCTAAATCTGGATAATCTTCATGGCTAAAGCCTGCCAATGCTTCAGCTGGATCAACCGCTTCTGCAAAGATTTTCTCTGCAATCGGGCCTAAGCCTGCTTCTTTGGCTTTAAATGATTTACTGGTCCGTTTTGGACGGTACGGTGCGTAAATTTCTTCTAAGGCATTTTTAGTTTCAGCAGCATTTACACGTGCCAATAAATCATCAGACAATTTGTCTTGTTCTTTTAATGATTCGATTACCTTGTCGCGACGTTCAAATAAGTCACGTAAATAAGCCAAACGTGTATCGAGCTGACGTAACTGCGCATCATCTAAGCCTTGCGTGACTTCTTTACGGTAACGCGCAATAAATGGAACGCTAGCACCTTCATCAATCAACTTGATGGCAGCCTCGATTTGATTTGGACGTACGGCAATTTCTTTTGCCAACTGCTGAACTAAGTCAGTCATCGTATGTGATCCCACAAGGATATGTACTAAAAGCCATGATTATAAAGACCAAGACTATAAAATCCACAACTGTTTTTATTAATTTAATGGCTTAAATGTGACATATTTCAGGCAAATTTCATAAATCCATCTCATTTTCAGTGTTAAATCTTATTTTTAGGTATTCTTTGCCATTTTTTTCTATGGGCTAAGATGTATACATTTGGTATCTATGTCTTGATTTTACCTGCAATATTTGTTGCTTTAGAGCATAGTAAAGACATACAAATGAGTCGTATACTCAAGACTATCCCGACTTTTGTTTACGATGACAATAAAGAATAAAGGAGCACTTCAATGAGTTTAGTTGTACCTGCTGAAAAAACAGATGCTGTACATAGCGACGCAGATCGCGTTGAACGCATTTTAGTGGTAGATGACGATGTGCGTTTACGTACGCTACTTCAACGCTTTTTAGAAGATAAAGGCTTTGTGGTGAAAACAGCGCATGACGCAACCCAAATGGATCGTCTCTTACAGCGCGAACTGTTTTCACTGATTGTGCTCGACTTCATGCTCCCTGTTGAAGATGGTTTAAGTATCTGCCGTCGTCTACGCCAATCCAATATTGATACGCCTATTATTATGCTCACCGCACGTGGCAGTGACTCAGACCGTATTGCAGGTCTAGAAGCGGGTGCAGATGACTATTTACCAAAACCATTTAATCCAAATGAGTTGTTAGCACGTATTCGCGCCGTACTGCGCCGCCAAGTCCGTGAAGTTCCAGGCGCACCAAGCCAACAAATGGAAGTGGTCAGCTTTGGGCCATGGTCACTTGATTTATCTACACGCACTCTAACGCGTGAAGGTCAAGTCGTAACCCTAACCACAGGTGAGTTTGCGGTACTCAAAGCCTTGGTACAACATCCGCGTGAACCTTTGACTCGCGACAAATTGATGAACCTTGCGCGTGGCCGTGAATGGGGTGCAATGGAACGTTCGATTGATGTTCAAGTATCGCGCCTACGTCGCCTTGTGGAAGAAAACCCTGCTCGTGCACGTTATATCCAAACGGTTTGGGGTGTGGGTTATGTGTTCGTTCCAGATGGCGCGGAATAATTCAAAACAGAAAAATACGGCTTCGGTCTTTTTAAGCTGAGTAGCAATAATCAGCACGACGGAGTCCTAAAATGAAGCTCAACTTTATCGATTAACCTGCGGTTCGCCTTACTTTTGTTTCGACAAAAGTAAGCAAAACCATTGTCATCTGCAAAACTCGGCATATTTCTGCATTTCAACATCATGCTCGCAGAAACTTTATAACATTCAGACCTCCTGCCTCGAACAATTGCAGATGACTTTTCGCGTATCGCATACCTGTCACCATTGAACTATGTCTCTTACATAGAAACAGGAAATCACGTGAAACTCGAACCCATCGACCCTCAAAAATTTACAGATTACGAAACGTATTCAGAACGGAAACGCACGCGTTGGGAACGCTTTTTAGATAAAATCAAGCCGCGCTCTGCTGCCATGCGTACCACCGTACTGGTACTCTTCATTGTGTTTTTCAGTTTATTTATGTCCTTGTGGTTCTTTTGGCGAACTCTATATCTTCCAGAAATCCAGCAACATGCTCGCTATCTTGCTGTTGAAATAGAAATTCTCAACAACCCCGATTTACGGATTTATCATCAAAATACTGAAGTCGATGTCGATGACTGGCTAAGAAGCCGCGTCGGGATTGAATACGTCACCGATCCCAAAGAATACCCCAATGTTAAAGATAAGGTGATTGCCGAGTTCTTTACCAACCAAATTGAAGCTAAGCTGGCCAAAGAATTAAAAGTCGAACATGCCACAGTATATTTCCAATTTAAACCTAGCCCGCGCATTTGGATTCAAACGCCTGAAATGAACGGCAACTGGGTACGGGAACCACTGAAAACCTATGCCAACTACAGCCCTGAGCTAATTTTCGGCTGGCTACTTGGCGTCCCCTTGATTGCAGCAGCCATTATTTTAACCTTGGTTCGTCAGCTCAATCGCCCACTGCGTCGTCTGCAAAATGCTGCCAACAGTTATAGTAAAACAGGCACAGCGCCTTATTTAGAGACTAATCACGGCCCTCAAGAAATTCGCGAGGTCAACCAAGCGTTTAATCACATGATTTACACCCTAGATCAGACTGAACGTGACCGTCGGATTATGTTGGCAGGGATTTCACATGACTTACGCACCCCTCTGACCCGTATTCGACTCAGTGCGGAAATGATGCCCGATGATGATTTTTTAAAAGAGGGACTGATTTATGACGTTGAAGATATGGACGCGATCTTAAATCAGTTCATTTCCTATATGCGTGACGGCTCGGATGAGGAAATCCAAGACACCGATTTAAATATGTTGTTACAAGAATTGGTGGTGCAATTCAAACCGCTAGATATTCGTTTTGAACCCGCTGAATTACCGATTATTCAGGCACGTAGTCTGTCTCTTAAACGCCTGATTGGTAACTTGATTAATAATTCAAAACGCTACGGTGCTGAGCCGATTGAACTTTCCGCAACAGTGGAAAATGAACATATTTTAATTAGCGTAGCAGACCATGGTGAAGGCATTCCTGATGATCAAATTGAAGAACTCATGCAACCTTTTGTACGTGGCAATGAAGCCAGAACAGTCCAAGGCAGTGGTTTAGGTCTCGCCATTGTGAAACGGATTGTCGACATTCACCAAGGTCAACTCAGCATTCATAATCGGGAACAAGGCGGACTTGAAGCAATTATTTCGCTGCCTCTTCATCACAATCAAGATGCTGAAATTTCCAGCAACAACCCACTCGAAAAATTAAAGCAAACCTTGGTTGAGCATTTTTAAACTTTGTACAATAGTTGATCAAACGATTTTGTTCAACTATTCAACAATTTAATTTTACCAAATATATTTCAACCACTTACAAATCATCAGAATCCCTTATACCCACATTTTTTCAAAAAATTAGACCTTAGCCTAACAGGTATGCACAATGTCGTTCTTGATCGGTACAATCGGTGCCAGATCCAGAATATTAACGAGAGTAAACCATGTCTTTAGATCGTATCCGTTTAGCTTCACTTCACGATAAAGTCATCAGTGCAGAAGAAGCGTCTGCTTTTATTGAAGATGGCATGACTGTAGGTATGAGTGGCTTCACTCGTGCTGGCGAAGCGAAAGCTGTACCCTTGGCATTGGTTAAACGTGCACACACAAATCCTTTAAAAATCACATTAATTACTGGTGCTTCTTTAGGTAATGACCTAGACAAGCAATTGACTGAAGCGGGTGTATTGGCACGTCGTTTACCGTTCCAAGTGGACAACACTTTACGTAAAGCCATCAACAATGGCGAAGTGATGTTCATTGACCAACACTTGTCTGAAACTGTTGAGCAAATGCGTAATCTTCAGTTGAAAAAGCCAGATGTAGCGATCATTGAAGCAGTTGCGATCACTGAAGATGGCGGCATCATTCCAACAACATCTGTAGGCAACTCAGCAAGCTTCGCAATTTTCGCAGAAAAAGTGATTGTTGAAATCAACACCAACTTAAGCCCTGCATTTGAAGGCTTACACGATATTTACATCCCAACTTACCGTCCAACACGTCAACCGATTCCATTGACTCAAGTGGATGAGCGTATTGGTACGCACGCGATCAATATTGATCCTGCAAAAATCGTGGGTATCGTCATCAACAACGACTTGCACGACTCTCCATCAACGGTAACTGCGCCAGATGATGAAACTCAAGGCATTGCAGACCACTTAATCACATTCTTTGAAAAAGAAGTAGCTGAAGAGCGTCTACCGAAGAACTTAGGCCCATTACAAGCAGGGATTGGCTCAATTGCCAATGCTGTACTTACAGGCCTTAAAGATTCAAACTTCGAAGACCTCGTCATGTACTCAGAAGTCCTACAAGACTGTACTTTCGAATTGATCGATGCAGGTAAAATGAAGTTTGCTTCAGGTTCATCAATTACCCTTTCTGCAAAATACGGCGAGAAAGTATTTAATAACCTTGAAGCGTACAAAGATAAATTGGTTTTACGTCCGCAAGAAATTTCGAACCACCCTGAATTGGTTCGTCGTTTAGGTATTATCGGCATCAATACTGCGCTTGAATTTGATATTTACGGTAACGTAAACTCAACTCACGTTTGCGGTACGAAAATGATGAATGGTATCGGTGGTTCAGGGGACTTCGCACGTAATGCGCACTTGGCGATCTTCGTAACCAAATCAATTGCGAAAGGTGGCGATATCTCTTCAATCGTACCGTTTGCGTCGCACATCGACCATGCTGAACACGATGTTGACATTCTTGTGACTGAACAAGGTTTGGCTGACCTGCGTGGTTTAGCACCGCGTGAACGTGCTCGTGCGATTATCGACAACTGTGCACACCCACTGTATCGTGATGCATTAAACGACTACTTCGATCGTTCATGTGCAAAAGGTGGTCATACACCTCACCTTCTACGTGAAGCGTTGTCTTGGCATTCTAACTTTGAAGAAACAGGCCACATGCTTCCTGTTCAAGCAGAAGCAAAATCTGCTTAATTTAAAGTTAAAAAAAAACGCCCTCTTGGGCGTTTTTTTATGTCTGATGAAAAGTGTAATAAAACACTTATCAAAATAAAAAAACTCAATTAATCTAAAGGCATCCAAAAAATAAAAATGCCAAGCTCATGTTCATTATTCGCCCCTATCTCGAAACAGATTTAGAAGACGTCATTGCACTTTGGGAGGTGTGCGACCTTACTCGCCCTTGGAACAACCCTGAAATTGATATTTTTAGAAAAACTGCGCAAAAAGATGGTTTATTTTTACTGGCCGTTAAAGATGAACAACTCATCGCCACATTGATGGGTGGTTATGATGGCCATCGCGGCTGGATTAATTATTTGGCAGTACATCCACACTTTCAACGCAATGGAGTCGCAACTGCACTCATACAGCAGCTCGAGAAGCGCCTGATTGCGTTAGGTTGCCCCAAACTACAACTGCTTGTACGTAAAGAAAACATCGACGTGCAAAGCTTCTATGAGCAGCTGGGCTATGAGGAAATCGAAGTCGTGTGCTTTGGTAAACGTCTGATTGCCGATTAAGCTCAGACACTCAATGCGCCGATACAGGCAGACGACCCAATCTTAAAAAAATTGGAAATTTAAGCGCAAAGACTTGGTTCGCATCATCATCCAACGCAAAGAATGCTTTGAACTCATATAAGGGGTCATCTGAATTTTTCGCTCGATAATGTTTCAGTGCAGACCATGTATTTAAATAATCCAACAATTGAGCAGCAGACCATTGAAATGACATCGACAATTCAGGTGTCGTTATTTCTTCAAAGGGAAAAGGAATGGTTTGATAGGCCTCGTCGATATAACGACGTTCGGCATCCCAATAGCCTTTCAAAGTCTTAAAATAAAGTCGCTCAATACAACCCTGTAACTCAGGTTGCTGCAGCTGAATTAAACCATAGCCAATGACCGCCAAAATGCCTTCAGGTCGTAAAGTCCGCAGCACCTCTGCATAAAAACCATCAAAATCAAACCAATGAATGGCTTGGGCCACTGTGATTAAATCAAAACTCTGCTCGGCAAAACTGGTGTGCTCTGCAGACTGAACTTGATAACTGACATTTTCACAATAAGGTGCATGTTGTAACTGATGAGCAC
Organism: Acinetobacter sp. 8I-beige; assembly: GCF_902505955.1. NCBI lineage: Bacteria > Pseudomonadati > Pseudomonadota > Gammaproteobacteria > Moraxellales > Moraxellaceae > Acinetobacter > Acinetobacter sp. 8I-beige. The sequence goes on from NZ_LR732792.1 coordinate 1,090,127, forward strand.
TGATATCTGTCGCCACCACGGCATCAAAATGCGGCGCCAACAATTGAGTCAATTGCCCCGATCCTGCACCACAATCCCACGCAAATTGAGGAGTCGCCACATGTTTGAGTATTTCTTGCATCAAACCCGCTGGATAATTCGGACGTGCGAGTTGATAAAGCTGACTTCCCGATGAAAAAAGGTCTTTCATAAGCCATTCTCAGTCTTCTTTTAGACTCAAAATTAGCACATTTTCCATTAACTAAAGCATGATGTTCTCCAACACCTTATACAATTCTACTTTTCATGGGACAAAAAAAAGCCCCAAACATTGTTTGAGGCTTTTTTGAATATGGTGGCGAGACCCAGGATCGAACTGGGGACACACGGATTTTCAATCCGTTGCTCTACCTACTGAGCTATCACGCCGATGCCGTGTATTAAGCCGTATCTCGGATGAATAGTCAATAAAAATCATCACTTTTTTATTTGATCGGATAAATTTCAGACAAAAAAAATCCCTGATGGGATCAGGGATTGAAATCTTTAAATAAGATTTTGAATATGGTGGCGAGACCCAGGATCGAACTGGGGACACACGGATTTTCAATCCGTTGCTCTACCTACTGAGCTATCACGCCGATGTCGCGTATTAAACAGTTTAAGCGAAGCAGCGTCAAGTGCGTTTTCAAAAAAATCAGTTGAGTGTTTACTTTTACAGCAAACCCAGCACCCTTCGTACATTTTTTGAGTCATTATTTGCACTTAAAGCGCGTCACCATCACTATTCATGAAAAAAGCAGCCCAAAGACTGCTTTAAAAAAGCTTAAATTTTACCAATGTGCTCTAAGCAACGGTGAATCGCACCACAGCCCGGCTCAAACACTTTCACACCTTTGGCTTCTTCCATACGACAAACTTCTTCAACCAGCCGCTCCGCAACCCCTCGTCCACGGTTTGCAGGATGTACTACGATGTATTCTAAGGTTTTATTTTCACCCTGCCCACTACACCAAATGGCGCCAATGACTTTAGTATTAAATTCTGCGGTGTAAAGTAAGGTATACTGAGCTAGATTTTGCTCAAGTTGTTCTACGGCATCATGCCCATCGCCAAATTCAGGACTGGTGTCGTACAGTCGCTCTAGCTGGCTGCGCAACTCTTCTTTTTCCAGTGAAGTATAAGCGTGTACGGTAATAGGCATTGATAAACCCTCCTGAGCAATCTAATATGCGGTGACTTCGTTACGGCGAAACATTTTACATCAATTATTTGACGTCTTTGAGGAACGTGTCTATGACAGAACGTATCAGTGAAGTGGTAAGAAATACCAACGAAACCAAAATTCGAGTTCGTGTAAACCTCGATGGTACGGGTCAAGGCACGCTCAACACAGGTATTCCCTTTTTAGATCATATGGTTGATCAAATCAAGCGACATGGCTTATTTGATATTGATATTGAATGTGATGGCGACTTGGAAATTGATGATCACCACACGGTTGAAGACTGTGGTATCACGCTTGGGCAGGCTTTTGCCAAAGCTTTAGGTGACAAAAAAGGTTTACGTCGTTATGGTCATTTTTATGCACCGTTAGATGAATCTTTAAGCCGTGCTGTGGTGGACTTATCAGGCCGTCCGGGTTTATTTATGGATATTCCATTTACCCGTGCCATGATTGGTCGTTTTGATGTGGATCTATTCTCTGAGTTTTTCCAAGGCTTTGTGAACCATGCACTCATGACGGTACACATTGATAACCTCAAAGGTAAAAACAGTCACCACCAAATTGAAAGTGTGTTCAAAGCATTTGCGCGTGCACTTCGTATGGCCTGTGAAATTGACCCACGTGCAACCAACACCATTGCTTCAACCAAAGGTAGTTTGTAATGACCCGTATTGCCCTTCTTGACTATGGTATGGGTAACCTACACTCAGCAGCAAAAGCGCTTGAGCATGTTGGTGCAACGGTCGATGTGACCAATGATCCCAAGTTAGTGGCTCAAGCTGATAAAATTGTATTCCCCGGCGTAGGTGCTATGCGTGACTGTATGCAAGGCATGCATGAAGCAGGGATTGATGAAGTCGTTCGTCATGCAGCATTTAATAAGCCTGTCTTAGCGATTTGTGTGGGTATGCAAGCGCTAATGCAACGCTCTGAAGAAAATGGCGGAGTGGATGCTCTCGGTATTTTTGAAGGCAGTGTGAAACGCTTTCCTGATGTAGACGGCTTAAAAGTCCCCCATATGGGTTGGAACCAAGTTCATCAGGCCGATCCGAGTCATCCAATGTGGAAAGACATTGAGCAAGATGCACGTTTTTACTTCGTGCACAGCTTCTATGTTGAACCGAACAACTCTGGCATTGTGGCGGCGACCTGTGACTACGGTTTAGAGTTCTGCACAGCCATTCATCAAGAAAATTTGTTTGCGACCCAGTTCCACCCTGAAAAAAGTCATACCGCAGGTTTACAACTGCTGAAAAACTTTGTGGAATGGAGAATTTAATTTATTCCAGCCTCTGTTTGATTGAAAAAGCTCAACTTCGGTTGGGCTTTTTGTTTATCCAAAATTGATGCACCTAAGCTCAAAATAAATCAGAAACAGCTTAAGTAAATAAGGCGTGTGACCTCACTCCTGTACCTTTCAATATATAAAATCTTTGCTTTACAGCAGACTAGTATACTCAAGATGACTACGATGCCTTTTCATTGTCACCAAATTTGATTATGATTTGCCTGCTTTTTAGACATTTTTATTTATAAAAAACTTAATTTACAACGATAAGGTAAGTCACTATGACTCAATATGCACAAGAATCTGCGCTAAATGCCGCAGGTCGTTTCGGCCGTTTTTCATACCTTGCATGGAACTGTCTACTTGCCATTGTAGCGTCAATTATTCTTGGTATTTTCATCGCCATCTTTCCTAATACCTTCGTGAACTTGGAAACAGGCAACTTCGGTGGCGGCATGATTTTTATCGCCCTGATCTATGTTGCGCTCATGTACTTCACTTTTGTATTTACTATTCGTCGCCTGCATGACCGCAACCATACGGGCTGGTTGTCACTGTTGATGTTGGTGCCTCTTGCCAACGTGATCTTAATGCTTTACCTGATTTTCGCACCAGGCGATGATCGTAGCAACAGCTATGGCTCACCACGCCCAACCGCAGGCTGGGAAGCCGTTTTGGCATGGATTTACATCGTGATTTTCGTTTTAGCAATTATCGGCGGTATTGCGGCTGGTTTTATGTCCTAAAATTACCCATGCAAAACAGCCTGCCTAGGTCGGCTGTTTTGCTAAATCAACACAAAAGCTTTAGGCTTAGGCAACAATGGCATAGTCAAAGCATGATGGATTCTTCTTTTCAACACATCCTTCCCAGCAAAGTCGAAATTCAACAATTTCCTCGTTTTCAAAATTTGCCAAAACAAGCAATTCATGTCATTCAAAACTTAGAACAGTGTGAAGCAATCCGTGTTGAACTGGAACAGGTTGCCATCTTTGGTTTTGACAGCGAGTCCAAACCGACCTTTCAAGTGGGAGAAGTCTCCACGGGTCCGCATCTCATTCAACTGGCCAGCATCGAGCATGCTTATTTGTTTCAAATGAGTCCACCCATTTGGAGCTTCCTTGCACCATTTTTGGCGAATCCCGCCCAGCTCAAAGTGGGCTTTGGTTTAAAAAATGATGCCCATCTATTCCGTAAAAAAGGTTTTGAGCTCAAGGGTGTGGTTGAGCTGTCAAAATGCTTTGCCAGCTTTGGTTTATCCAACCCTGTTGGCATTAAAAATGCCATCGCCCTGCTGTTTCAACTCAACTTCCCGAAAAGTAAAAAAGTCAGCACTTCAAATTGGGCAAGGAAAATGCTCACGCCTGAACAAGTTGACTATGCTGCTGCGGATGCCTATGCGGCGCTGTTGGTTTTTGAAGAATTGCGGCGTTTAGAGCGACTTCCAAAAGATATTTCCAAAGAATTAGAAAAAACAACAAAACCTTGTCGTCATGAAAAGCTGTAACAGATGCTTAGAAAATTGCCAATACTTTGCTAAGATGACGGACATTGATTTTATTTAAGATTTGGCTAGGAGCGAAAGCATGCTGATCATCCCTGCAATTGACCTGAAAGATGGCAAATGTGTTCGTTTAAAACAAGGTCGTATGGAAGACGATACGGTTTTTTCTGATGATCCTGTTGCAACTGCACAGCACTGGGTAAATGAAGGCGCGCGTCGCTTACATTTGGTCGATTTAAATGGTGCTTTCGCTGGTACGCCAATTCATAAACCTGTGGTTGAAGCCATTGCTCGCGCGCAACCTGAACTGCCAATTCAAATTGGCGGTGGTATTCGCTCACTAGAAACCATTGAACACTACTTAGAAGCGGGTGTGTCTTTTGTCATTATTGGCACCAAGGCAGTTCAAGCCCCTGAGTTTGTTGAAGAAGCTTGTAAGAAATTTGCAGGTCATATCATTGTCGGCATCGATGCCATGAATGGCATGGTGGCCACCGATGGTTGGGCCAACGTGACCGATGTGAAAGCAACCGATTTGGCCAAACGTTTTGCCGATGCGGGCGTATCGAGCATTGTCTATACCGACATTGCGCGTGACGGGATGATGCAAGGTGTGAACGTTGAGCAAACTGTTCAACTGGCGCAATACTCTGGTCTACCTGTGATTGCATCAGGTGGTGTGACCAACCTTGATGACGTACGTAACCTCAAAGGTCAACCTGGTATTTTGGGTGCAATTACCGGTCGTGCGATTTATGAAGGCAGTTTAAACCTACGTGAAGCACAATTGCTGTTAGATGAACAATCGCTCTAATTGTAGAATTTAAAAAAGAGGTCTTTTGACCTCTTTTTTATGCGCTAAATATCAGTTTTTAAGATCTGCTTCTTAATAAATTGCATTACGAATAAACTTTAACGGTACAGTTCCACGGTTGATATATTGGTATTCGATGGCACTCGAAAACACAATCGACTCACCTACACCTAAGACTTTTATGTCACCTGCCAAATCCAAAGTTAGCTCCCCCTCCATCACATAGAGCATTTCGCGCCAACCGACTGGGTCGGGTTCTGCACTATAGTGTTCATTTGGGGCAAGTACCCATGTCCACAGTTCAACTTTTTGTGTTGCTGCCGCTGAAGCCATTAATTTTGCTTCACTGTGGGCTTGTGTACCCTGCCAAGCCAGAACGTTGACGACCGCTTGACCTTGCTGTTCAGGCGCAGCAATGATCTGTACAAAATCGACCTCAAGTACATCGGCAATCAAACTGAGTTTTGCCAAACTAATATTGTCCTGTCCAGATTCAACTCCAGCCACCATGCGACGACTTAAACCAGCCAAATCCGCCAGTTGTTGCTGACTCAGGCCTTTTAAACTTCGATAATGACGCACATTTTGACTGACGTGTTGTAGTACCGCAGGAGACTTCATAGAGATAAATCAAAAAACATTGAGCAATATATTGCACAAAAAAACAAAGCATGACAAGCTATGTGCAATATATTGCACATTGGTTCTTTTATGTTGAATACTCAGCTCGGTTCTAAAGCGCCTGTCATTGCGCTGATTCTAATTACCTTTATTTGGGGCGGTACTTTCTTGGCCGTGAAATACGCCTTAAATTTCAGCTCCCCCATGTTTTTTGTAGGTTGTCGTTTCGCCTGCGCCGCGACAATTATTGGCTTATTTTCCTATCAGCATTTAAAGCACATCACCCGACAGGACTTGTGGGCAGGTGCACTCATTGGCTGTATGGTCACTATTGGCTATGGCACACAAACAGTCGGACTACAAACAGTCAGTAGCAGTGAATCTGCCTTTTTAACTGCACTATATGTGCCTTTGGTACCTGTATTGTTGTGGCTGATCTTTCGTAAAGTGCCCCATTTTATGATTTGGATTGGTGCGCTCTGTGCATTTATGGGCTTAGTCTTACTTACAGGCAATAGCCTGAATTCAATTTCACTGAATTTTGGCCAGACCTTAACTCTACTCGGTGCAATCGCTATAGCGATGGAAATTATCCTGATTGGTTATTTTGCCCCAACAGTCGATATTGGTCGAGTGACGGTGATTCAACTGGCGGTTGCCTCTGCGCTCGCCTTTGCAGCCATGCCATTGGCAGGTGAACACCGCATTCCAGACTTTTCATGGCCTTTACTGAGTATCGCACTCGGCTTGGGTCTTGCCAGTGCCGTGATTCAATATGTAATGAATTGGGCACAGCGCTCAGTCAATCCATCTCAAGCGGCAATTATTTATGCAGGAGAGCCTGTATGGGCGGCACTGTTTGGGCGTCTTGCAGGAGAACGCTTAGCACCACTGGCTTTGTTGGGCGGGCTTTTGGTGGTGTTTGGCATTATGATCAGTGAATGGAAACCAAAACTGCTGAAGTCGAAAAAGAACGTCGAACAACTTTAGCCCATCTCCGAAACGCAAAAACTGCTGAATCGAGTGATCAATGGCCATCGATTCAGTAGCTCAGTCAGGTGGTTAGAATGACACCATCTTGCCCGGATTAATCATTGCTCCGAGTCCATACATGCTTTTGGCTATTGGAATGACCAACGGCGCCAGTGCACGGCCAAAAGGAATGTTCTGATGTTGAATACGGGTCAACATATTAAAGTCATCACTCTGACCGCAGAAATCATCCGCAATGGCTTTACCAATACGCACCGTTTGCGCAACACCATGTCCACTCCACCCCTGAACAGCATAGATTGGGTATTGGCTGCCAAATTTGCGACTATCTGCGGCACCATTAACGGTTAAATCGGTCGTGCCACTCCACACAAAATCAAGCTGGACCTGCTCTAACTGAGGAAATACGTGTTGAATACGTCCTAGCAAATAGTCATGGGTTTGTTCAGGACCCCAACACGAACCCGTGCCTTCACCGCCAAATAACAATCGGTTTTTTGAGACCCCGCGGTAGTAATCAATTTGAAACTGGGTGTCGTATACAGGCAGATCCGTCGGCAAAAGTTCTTTCAAATTCAATGCTAAAGGCGCAGTGGTACACACATAAGTATAAAAAGGAATGGTGGTTTGATTGCGTTCTTCTAATAGTTTAAATGAGGCATGATGTACGCCCATCACCACACTTTTACGTGCTTTAATCACGCCTTGCGCTGTGGTCACATAAATACCATCGGCACGTTCTTGGATTGACTGTACTTCTGTCTGTTCATAAATCGTGCCACCGTTTTGACAAAAGCCATAAGCCAAACCACGCGTCAGTGCTAAAGGATGAATATGTCCCCCGAGCTGATCCAATTGACCGCCAAAATAGTTGTCGGATTGCACATGCTCACGTAATTCATCTTGGGTCAGCATTGTGGTATTTTTTTCGTCTAAATACTGACGTGCTTTCATCCCTTCACGCAGTGCATCTAAATGTCCAGGGTGTACCGCAGCCGTCAAGTGTCCATGTTTACGTTGCACATCTAAGTCATATTTTTCAGTGATACTATCAATCAAAGCCATCGCTTCCGTTGAGGTAAAGTGCCATAACTTTTTAGCCTCTTCAAAGCTGAAGTGCTCAATCATGGTTTCGGCTTCCCAACGTGCCAATCCCGGTGTGAGTTGCCCACCATTGCGCCCTGAGGCGGCACTGCCCACTCGGTTTTTTTCAACCAAGACCGTATCGACACCCTGCTCCGATAAATGCAGTGCAGCCGATGCTCCCAGTAAGCCACCGCCTATAACGACCACGTCACATTCGATATCCGCATTTAAAGGCTCAAACTCATGCCATGCTTGTAACGAGCTTTCGTAGTAATTGGCTGGATGACTAAACGCAGCACGCTGCGGGTTCAACCAATTCCACTCTTTACCACTTTGCATTGCAGAACTGGTTTTGTATTCAACGTCGTCTAAAAATGTCGGTTTATTCATCTTCATTTCATTCACACTCAATATTTATCTCATTTTCATGCAGGGTTTAATATGCATTTCCAATCACAATGTTTTGTCTTTTCAATTTCTTATAAATAAATAGACCAATGCCTATCGCCAGCCAAGCGCAACCAAAAATTAGCGCATTTCGTTCTAAATTGACCCAAAGGCAAAGCATCACCAATACAGATAACAAGGGAAGAATCAAATTGAGGCATTTGTTTTTAATGCCTTGGGTTTGTTTTTCCAACAGATAGAACTTCACAAAAACCGAGAAATTCACCGCCGTAAAGGCAATCAAAGCACCGAAGCTAATCATGCTGACCACCGTCGCAAGATCTAGAAAAATGGCCGATAGCGAAATCAAGCCAATACTTAAGACGGCATAAAGTGGCGTACCTAATTTTGCATGGAGCTGCCCAAAGGTTGCTTTGGGGAAAATGCCATCCTTCGCCATAATATGAATCAGACGTGAAGCACTGGCATGAGTGGCTAAACCTGAAGCGAAGGTATTCATGATTTGGGCACATAAAAATACGGCTTGGAAAAGTGCTCCCCCCACATAGAGGACAATTTCAGGTAAGGCTTCGTCAGGGTTGTTAAAACGCACATTGCTTGGAAAATACAGCTGGATAAACCATGAGGCACTAATAAAAATTCCGCCCCCGAGCAACGTGGTAAGCAGCACGGCACGTGGAATATTCTTTTGCGGATCTTTGGTTTCATGGGACATGGTCGTGACCGCATCAAAACCCAAAAATGAAAAACATAAAATCGATGCACCCGCAATCAAAGGCAAAACAGAACTGTCTCCATTAAACAGCGGGGCTAAAGTCAGTACATGATCATAGCCTTGTTCAGAACCCACGCCTTGAATGACTAGATAGATAAATAAAACCATCAGCAGTAAGGGTAAAAGTACAAACAACAGACTTAAATTCGCCAAAATATTGATTCGGAAACAGTTAATAAGCGTAACCAAACCCGTGAATACAACCACCCAGACCCAATACGGCACACTCGGGATCACAGCTTCTAAGTAAATACTTGCCAATAAGGCATTCACCAAGGGCAACAAAATATAATCTAGCAGTGAACACCAGCCGACAAAAAAGCCTGCTTTGGCTCCACACGACTGTGCCGTGTAGTTATAGGCAGAACCTGAGTCACCACTGATTCGGCTAAAACGTGCATAACTAAATGCGGTCAGTAACATTGCAACCAACGCCAAAATATAAGCCAATGGCACACGCCCATCGGTAATCCCAGACACAATCCCAAAGGTATCAAACACGACCATCGGGGTCATATAGGCCACACCAATAATGACCACTTGCCATAGTGACATTTTCTTTAAAGAAAAATCTGCATTTTTCACCGAAATCACCATCTTTCATTTTTAATCTAGTGATTTTGGTTTTTGCAACAACTATGCCATATAATAACAGCTTCGCTATTTTAAAAATATTGAATTAAATGCCAAAGTACGATTTAGAAACCCGAAAAGCAGCGATTCAACGCTATAAACTCACGGATTATAAGGTTGCAGTTTGCAAGGAATTTAACATCTCTCGTGTGACCTTAGACGCATGGATTAAGCTCGAAGAAGAAACAGGCGGCTTGTCTCCAAAAGTAGCCAACAGCCGTGGAGCACCCAGCCATATTAAAGACTGGAGTGCATTTCAAGTATTTGTTAAAAATACAAAATTTCAAAATATTAGCGATTTAGTTCCACTTTTTGAACAACACTTTGGCTATTCGGTTTCTTATGCAGTTTTGGTTCGTGCCATCCATGTTTTGGGGCTAAAACGTCGTCGAGGAAGATTCTACGCTTAGTCAAAAAAGGACTATTTTTTATAATATTCTCTACGTATTAATTCATATAAATAACTGTACATTAATGTAATGTTAATTTATTAAAAATGTAAATTATAATTATTAAAAAAATAATTATTTATAAACAAAAATGTAAGTTGTAAATATTAAAAAAGTAAATTTATTAATATAAAAAGGTAAATATTGAAATTCAATTTAGTAAGATGCTTTTTAAAAGCCTGCGCAAAAATAGAGACACTGCTGCATCAGCTTGGTTCATCTCGGTGCATAAACCTTGTTATAAAAAATAAAGTCATAAAAAAAGGGCACACTGCCCTTTTTTAAATCCCATCACTTGTTATTGATACATGGGTTGATTGTCGTTTAAACGAATAATGCCTTTAATGGCACGATACACAATCCACACCCACGACAACCCAATCACAGACACGCAGAAGGTTGAAGCACCGAGTGCGACACCTGCGAAAGCGGTGGCATTTTCACCCGTAAAGAATAAGAAAATAAATGGCACAAAGGCAATCACGTTCCAAATCAAATACCACCAAAAGGTGCGAATCTGCCAAGTAAAATGGCTCTCAAAAATGGAACCACGCACAGAGCCACGCTTCACATAATTAATCACTAAAGCAATGATCGCTAAAATCCCTGCGGAAAAAATCGCAACGATATACAAAATATAAAGAATAAAAGTCAGACTACGATTCGGATCTTGATCGACTGAATAATTCATATTGTCCCTCATAAAGTGGGCTTGAACTTTAAATAGGCAAACTATTGAAAGGAGAAATAAGCCATAAAATTAAAAGAATATTGAATAGAATTGTACAAAAGTAAATCTTTCTAAACGGTTGTTTTTGTGTTTTATGTCGTAGCTTTTGCTGCGCTAACCATGCTGCAGGCCATCCCCCTAAAAATGAAAGGAGATGTAATGTATTTTCAGGTACACGGCGCTGCCCATTTTGTGCAGCTTCTTTATCTTGCGCATAGAACCAATAACTGGCCGCATTCATCAGACTAATCAACAGCAGCACTAATCCACTCAAACGTCCCATGAATACCAATAGCGCCAAAAACACGATGTATGCCACCGACGCAATTTGCATTGGACTCCAGCGTTGACCCTGTTCGGTCTTTTTCGGTGAGACTTTTGAGGTACGACTCTTTTGGGTTTGTGATGCTTTTAAATAACTGACTTGCTGTGCACGATAACGCCCTTGCGCATCCACAAGCACGTTGTATTCCAACGCACAGCCTAAAATAGGACGAGGACCTTGCCGTGCAAAGTCCTTGATATGTAAAAACACGCGATCTTTGCTGTCATCGTTGGGCTGAATAAAGCCATAGCCTTTTTCATCGAACCATTCAACGAGTCGTCCTTGGTCACGCATTTTTCTTTCCTATTTAAACAGTTACAAACTTTAAGCGGTCAATCACCATATTACGCATTTCGGCAGGATTTTTCTGCAAAATGTCCTCCCCCGTACGGCCTTGTTCAGCATTTTTTTTCGCCACTTGTAAACGCATCATCCAAAAACGCGCAGCAGCCATTGCCAGATACAACTCGAGGCAAGATTTTTCATCAGTCGTTAAAGGACGAATGCTTTCATAGGCGTTTAAGAATGCGATGGCCTTGTCTTCATTTAAGTGCACACTTGGATATTCGGTACAGAAGTCATTCAGGGTAATCGCAATATCAAACAAGAACTCATCTTTATTCAGTTCATAAAAGTCTAAAATGCCTTTGAGCTGATTGCCCTCAAACAAAGTGTTATCACGGAATAAATCCGAGTGGATAAAGCCCTTAGGACGATTCGGATAAACCGCCGATAATGCATCATACAAACCCAACAACTTACTCAGCAGTGCTTGATCCGCCTCACTTAATGTCGGTTTCATCTGTAAGGCTACAGCGAGCCAGTAGTCATGGTCACGGTATTCTGCACGCTCCAGTGGAAAATCTTGCAGTGCGACATGCATTTGCGCTTGTGCAATTGCAATCGCCTCGGCTTGTTCAAGGGTCGCAGGCATGGGATGTTTGCCCATCATCCGTGGAGCAATTTGCGCAGGTTTATCTTTTAAACTATGAATGGCTTTGCCTGAATGACTTAAGGGTACAGGAACTGCTAAACCAGCCTGACCTAAATGCTCAAGTACAGGAACTAACTCGCCTGCACCCTGTTCATCCATTTCTTCAAATACAGTCAATACATACTGCACAGCATTTTCACACACAATAAAATAGTTCGTATTTTGAATACCGCCTTGAATTGGGATCAGATCGATTACCTCAAGTCCATAAGGTGCGGCAAACGCCTGAACTTCCTGTAAAGTCAAAGTGGTATAAACCGACATATAAAACCTGCAAAAAAACTTACATAAGTTTGATAGAATACCCGCTCCGACTATTAAGGTGTAGCATCTAAGTCGCGAAGTTTCATAATCGGCTGTTATTTTTGGAAAAAATTATGCTAGCTAAACGTATTATTCCTTGCCTCGACGTAGACAACGGTCGTGTAGTGAAAGGTGTTCAATTCCTTGATATTCGTGATGCAGGTGACCCAGTAGAAGTAGCACGTCGATATAACGAACAAGGTGCTGATGAAATTACCTTCTTAGACATTACCGCAACTTCGAATGGTCGCGACACGACTTATCGTACTGTTGAACGTATGGCTGAAACGGTTTTTGTTCCCTTAACGGTCGGTGGTGGCGTTCGCAAAGTTGAAGACATTCGTCTCTTACTCAATGCTGGCGCGGACAAAGTTAGCATTAACTCAGCAGCGGTGTTTAACCCAGAATTTGTACAAGAAGCATCGCAACGCTTTGGCGCACAGTGTATTGTGGTTGCCATTGATGCAAAAAAAACGGGCGAGAATAAATGGGAAATTTTTACCCATGGCGGCCGTAAACCAACCGGTATTGATGCGATTGAATGGTCCGTAAAAATGGCCGACTTTGGTGCAGGTGAACTGCTGATTACCTCGATGGATGCCGATGGTACTAAAGCAGGTTATGACCTTGAGCTGATGCGTCAAATCAATGACCGCGTGACAATTCCAACCATTGCTTCGGGCGGTGTCGGAAACTTACAACACTTGGCCGATGGTATTTTAAAAGGTGGTGCAGACGCTGTACTGGCTGCTTCAATTTTCCACTTTGGACAACACACCATTCCTGAAGCGAAGAAATACCTTGCAGAGCAAGGCATTGAAATGCGTCTATAAACAGACCATAACCGTAAAACCTATGAAAAGAGTGCTTTCGAGTACTCTTTTTATCATTTTAAAGATGAGAAAAAATGTATCACTTAGAACTAATCTTATTTATTTGTGGTCTATTGATCTGTTTTGTTTTCATCCTGTTGATGGAGAAATATGCTGACCGCCCTTTCGGTATGCTGGCCGTACTGCTACTCCTTGGTTTATGCCTGTTTAGCTATATCAGCTTCTACAAATATCAGTTTAAACAGTATTATGAAAAAGCGCTGATTGCACCTGATCAAATTCGGGCTTGTGGTATTTTTACACAATGGTCGGAGGTCACCCATTATCGACGGCACAACATCAGTACTGAAAAAGTGTTTTACTTTCAGAGTGATCGACAAGCTTTTTTATTTAGCAATAGTCCACGTGCCAGACAAAGCTTCCCTGATCTCAAAACCTTAAACATCAACGAGCATGTCTGCTTTCAGTTTTCCCCGGACTATACCGATGAAATGGATCGCTATATTTTAACGGGCTTTAAAAAGCAGACGAATTAAATGGCTCAATTACGCTGTACTTCGGCACAGCTGAGCTAATGCTAAGTCGGACAGTACTATCGCTTCTATTACGCAGCAAATGTTAAAGTTTAGAATGCTCGCTGGCTCTCGACCGAACTTATGCTCTCAATTTTTGAGATAAAAAAAAGGGAGTCTTGCGACTCCCTATAAACCTAGAATAACTACAACATTGTCTTGTTAAACTGGAAAATGAAAAATGACGTACTAGTGCTCATGAGATGATTTCATCTCATCAACAGCTTTACTATAGAATGTTCAAATGACGAAATATTGACAATACATACCAATATTATTGACAAATCACGACATAAATACCTATTCAGTTATCCTGCAACCGTTTCCGCCGTCTGCACTGAATTCAATGTAATCGCTTCAGGTGCCTTAACCCATTTTGCAGGGAAGACTTGATTGACCCACTGGGTGAGCTTATCCGACACCACTTGGGGTAAAGCAATACCCAACGGATTTTGCTCTTGCAAATCCAGCGAGGAAATGACCCGCGTTCCCAAAATATAATCAAACCACGGCTTGGTCACACACCAGTTGGCATCCTGATTGGAGTTCATATGATGGTCATAATGCCAAGGAATCTTACGCATTGCCCAGTCTGGCTCTAAGTGCGCACGGCGGTGGATGTAGTAATAATTTCCCGCACTGTACAGCACAGACAAAGTCATGCCTTTGGAGACAGGATAAAATAACGTTCCAAACACACCTGCCACGACAGCGAGTGACACGATTTCATTTTTAGTGCGCCAGTTGCTCCAACCTTCAACATAACCATGATCATGAAACGTGGTTTTACGTACTTCTCGGTGATGCTCCCAATGCGATTTCATGCTGTCAGGCACGGGGCTATAGCGTGGCTTTCCAGCACGGTGTGTTCCATGCAAAATATATTTATGTGCAACCCACTCAAACGCATTGGCAACCACCAGTCCTGCGACAAAACCCTTCCACATGGCAAATTCCTCCTATATTCAGATTGAATATAATGTGGAAACTATGCTAAATATTGACCCTAGCATTCAAATTCATTGACAAATTACGACAAGAACAATAGAGCCAATAAATGCAACATTTCAAAGATTACACAGGTTCTGTCTACGGTGGACTGGGGCATTTACTCTATGCCTATTGCCAAGCCGTGGGCTACCCAATTTCTGAACAGCTTGAAAAAGCACAGAACTTAGAACGTTTTGATTATGCCCTGTGGTTAGAGTTACTGAATGATCTTGACAGCCATCTGCACATCCCTGCGCTCGGACTTGAGATTGCAAAGTATGTACAGCCCAAGCATTTAGGCATTTTGGGCTATATTGCGCTGTCCTGCGAAAATTTAGGCGAGGCGCTCACCCGTTATCATGACTTTCACCGTCTCATTTATGATGGCAGCTCGCTATATGTTGCAGTTGAAGGTGAAAATCTATGCTTTGGTTGGGTGGAGATGCCGATTGAACTGACCACACAACTCAGCAATGAAGTGGCGATGGCGCTGATCATTCAGTTTATGAAGCACTTTGTCGCCCATGACGACATCCAGCTTAGTGAGGTTCATTTTACTCACCCTATACCGAAAAATACGGCACTGTATGAGCAATACTTTAATTGTAAAGTTCGCTTCTCTCAAAGCCGGCCAATGATGATGATTCCCCTCAGTGAATTATCCATGCCCTTTCAGCAAGGTGATCAAACCCTGCAAAAATTGCTCTTACAGCAAGCCGAAGCCTTACTGGAAAAACTTCCTAACTCTACTCACATCGACCAGCGCTTACAGCATGCGATTTTAACTGGGCTACAAAAAAACCAGTATCAAATTGAACATATTGCTCGGCAACTAAATTTTTCAGTCCGACAGCTGCAACGTTACTTACAACAACAAGGCACGACCTACCAACAGCGGATGCAAGAAGTCCGACGCATCTTGGCGGAGCAATACTTAAGAGATCCTCACCTAAGCTTACAGGAAATTGCACTGTTGTTGAGTTACTCTGAACAAAGTGCTTTTCAACGTGCCTTTAAACACTGGACTCAAGTCACACCTCAGCAGTGGCGTATTCAGCATTTTCACTAAAATCTGATCTGTTTGATCCACGTCATCAGGATGTCATGCTTTTTTTGTTAAATTGATTGAAAAACGAGCATTTTCTCGTTAAATATAAAGTTCTACGCGAATAAAACATCAATAACTACAAAAGGCGCATTATGAATAAATATCTTGCTGAATTCATCGGAACGTTTTGGTTGGTCTTCGGAGGCTGTGGCAGTGCCATTTTTGCAGCAGCTTTTCCCGAGTTAGGCATCGGCTTTCTTGGCGTTGCGCTTGCCTTTGGTTTAACCGTTTTAACGGGTGCCTTTGCCCTTGGACATATCTCTGGCGGGCACTTTAACCCTGCAGTCAGTGTCGGCTTATGGGTCGGTGGACGTTTTGATACCAAAGATCTGATCCCCTATGTGGTCTCCCAAGTGGTCGGTGCAGTTTTAGCCGCTTGGGTGTTATACCTGATTGTCCAAGGCCAAGCGGGTTTTGCTGGTACAGGAGGCTTTGCGACCAATGGTTATGCAGAGCTGTCACCAGGAAAATACTCCTTAATCTCCGCTTTAATGATTGAAATTGTACTGACCGCAATGTTCTTGATCGTGATTATGGGTGCCACAGATAAACGTGCACCTGCTGGTTTCGCCCCAATTGCGATTGGTTTAGCCCTAACCTTGATTCACCTGATCAGTATTCCTGTGACCAACACCTCGGTTAACCCTGCACGAAGTACAGGTGTTGCCATATTTGCTGAAACAGCCGCGTTAAGCCAACTCTGGTTGTTCTGGGTTGCTCCGATTGTCGGTGCCATTATCGGCGCTATTATTTATAAAATTTTAGAAAAAGAGGATTAATTAATTCTCCATTCATTAAAAGAAAAGCCCACAATCAGTGGGCTTTTCTTATTGTTCCACATGGAACATAGATAGGCCTATATTATAAAAATGGATTGTCAATTTCACCCGGCTGCGGATGTTCAATTTTCTCAGGAAGCTGAGCTTCACTTTCAAGCTGTTGCACAATGGCATTCAGATACGCCTGCAATGCTTTGGCCGCAGCTAGGCCAGCTTGGTCTTTGGTGAGTTGTAAATTGCCATAAATACTGACGCAGTCCGTGTCATTTTCAAGGGTCAGATCATGAATAGCATGGGACTCGTTACCTTGTACAAAAGGTTTAAACATTTTATTTTTACTCTTGTTTATTCTTCAGGCATTGGGTACTGCAGTCGAATGCTATACATCCAACTGCCTAGAACTTTAACGTAACAGCTGCAAAATATATTGCAATAAGGCGTCGACCAATTGTTTCACAATCGCATCTTGATCCGCCGCATCAATACCTGTGCCCTTTGTGACTGTGCTACCACTACTCGACTGAGTAGAGCCCGATTTAAAGTTTTTTTGTAAGGCTTTGAGCTGCTCGGATGAAACCTCTACAGCACACTGACTTTCCGCATCCCAATGCGAGTATTGAATTGCACTATTGGCTTTTACTGCCGTTGCTGTCAACGGTAGTTTATAGGTATTACGTTTTTGCTCTTCTGTCAGTTGCGGAAATAAGTTTACACCCAACTGCTCTTCCAAATAGCAGACACTGACAATTTTTACCTGCTGTGAATTATCATTCGCTGCGTAATAAGCGCCGATTGCACCCGTTTTTGGCATATAGACCGCTTTGTACACCGCACTCGGAACAATCACTCCCTGACCAATGGTCTTGAGCTTTTTGCCCTGAAATACAGGCCCAGTTACCACAAAAACATCCAGCTTTTGCTTGGTCACAAGCGCCCGTGTGGCTTCTTCCAATTCACGCCACACTTGCTGATTATTTTTAGGGGCCTGTGGCACCATATTGGCCAAAGAAAAACTGTCGAATTGTGAGGCTTTGTTGGGCATATCAGCATTCGGTGCCATATGTCCACGGTCATAGCCTGAACCACGGTAGTCCGACAATGTCGCTCGATGTTCGGTTGCAACATTATTTTCTTCGTGAAAACTATCTTCACGTGGAATTTTTTGGCTCAGGCGCTGTGGCGTCAGGGCCTCTGCAACCCAGAGAGGTGTTTTCGAAACGCCCGAATACATCACATTAAAACCGTTAAAGCACAGTGCATAGCTGTGTTTACTTAAACTTTCTTTGAGTAAATAAGGCGGAATTTCCCGATAAAATTGTTCTAAACAGGCTGAATTTGAGCTTGGGCTTAAAGACACGTATTGCTGAATTTTTTCTTGACCAAAGGCAATCGCAAAACTTCCCGTTGCCACCAATCCTAAAATCACTTTCAGGCCATTTTGATTAAACATCTTAAAGACTGACTTACCTGAACTACTTTTCTTCTTCGCCATCACAACTACAATAAACATCGGTTTTTCACGAGCTTAACAATCAGCGTATACGAAGTATATCGCTCGAGTTCTATTCGCATAACAATTAAACAAAACGCCATATTTAGATGATTTTGCATGTAACAAAATGTCTTTTTTGTAGAGTTTTTCTACGGCAACGTGATGCGATTGCGTATCTTTGATTGCTGTCGCTTCAAAAAATATGCCAAGGTAAAAATGAATCGAACGAAATAATACATGCAATTTACGGAGTTCTTATGCATTCTAAGATTTTAGCTTCTCTTGGTTTAATCGGCACAGTGATAAGTGCTTCTGCCTTCGCCGAGCCCCCTATCCAACCGGGTGACACCTTAGAAAGTCTCTCTCAAGCCAAAGTCACGACTACTGTTAATGGTCAACCGGGTTCTATTCAAGAACTCGTAAGCTCAGGGCAAATTAAATTACTTGATCCAAATGCAGCACCTGTCAGCCCAACGGGCCAAGGTGCACCCAATGACCAAGCAGTGATGCCAACATCACCACAGAGTGAAGCCCCTGTTCAACAGGCCGCACCTGATACCACAGCGCAACAACAAGTCGCTGCGACTCCAACAGAGCAACATCCGCTGGCACCAAATGCAGAACTCTCAGCACAACAAGCTGAAGCGGCGTTAAATGATGCTGTCGCACCCACGGCAAATGCAGACATGAATGCTGCCCCTGCTGCTGCACCTCAATTAGATTCATCAGCAGAAGCACCCGTCAATGCGGTTGAGCCTGATTCACTACCATCACCTGATGCCCCTGCACAGGCACTTCCTGACGCTTCAGCAGAACAGCCTGTCCAAGCGATGCCTGAAGCACCTGTAAATGACCCAATGAACTAAGACTTCAGCTGATTTATCCTCCCAAAAAAACCAGCATATGCGCTGGTTTTTTTATTGAGGTTTTAAATCTCGATCTGACTACCGAGCTCAACCACACGGTTTGGTGGAATCTGATAAAAGTCGCTCACAGGACTGGTATTCCTTTGCATTGAGATAAAGAGCTTTTCACGCCACGGCGCCATACCATCACCCACGGTACTAATAATCCGTTCACGCGATACAAAGAAGCTGATCTGCATTAAGTTATATTCCAATTCAATCGCTTGATACACCGCTTCAAGCGCTTGTGGAATGTTCATTTCATCTTTAAAGCCATAGTACAATTCAAGACGATAGAAATGCTGATTCATGGTTTCGACATGGAAGCGATTGGACTCTTCCACATAAGGAACATCTTGGATTTTAACGGTGAGAATGATGTTCTTTTGATGCAGTACTTTATTGTGCTTCATATTGTGCAACATGGCATGTGGCACAACAGTTGGTGTCCCTGTTAAAAAGACGGCTTCGCCTTCAACCCAATTGGCTTGTTCACCAATACTTTGTACAAATAAATCGAGTGGCAATGTATCTTGCTGAAGCTTGGCAAAAGTTAACTCGCGACCTTGTTTCCATGTCATTAATAACATAAATGCAATACCGCCAATCAGCAATGGAACCCAACCGCCTGATAATACTTTAAGTGAGGTCGCGCTCACCAAGACCAAATCTAAAACAAGGAATGGAATAATCAACAACACCAGTTTTGGCATACTCCATTTCCATGTATAACGAATAAATACCGCAATCAATAAGGTGTCACACAGCATGGTCATGGTGACCGCTAGACCATAGGCATGTGAAAGCTGTGAGCTGGTTTGGAAGATTAAAATTAAGACAATAATCGATGCCAACAATATCCAGTTCAGTAAAGGTACATAAATCTGCCCCTGTTCCGAATCTGAAGTATGCTTCACATTTAAACGTGGTAAATAGCCCAATTGAATGGCCTGACGCGCTAAAGAGAAGACCCCTGAAATTACCGCCTGTGAAGCAATAACGGCGGCCATAGTGGCCAAGAAAATCATTGGGTACAAGCCCCACTCTGGCACCAACAGGTAAAATGGATTTTCGATCGCAGTCGGATCACGCAGCAGCAATGCACCTTGTCCTGCATAATTAAGCAGTAAACACGGCAAAACCACAATAAACCAAGCCAAACGAATCGGCACAGGACCAAAATGTCCCATATCTGCGTACAGGGCTTCGCCACCTGTGACGGTCAACACTACCGCACCCATAATGAAAAAAGCCATTAACGGGTTGGTCACGATAAACTGAAATGCCCAATGTGGGCTCAGCATACCTAAAACTAAAGGCGTTTGAATAATGCTCGAAATTCCAAGAATACCCAGAGAGAAGAACCACAATAAGGTCAGTGGGCCAAAGAACTTACCAACAAAGGCTGTCCCATACTTTTGCATGACAAATACAGCAGTGACGATGCTAATCGCAATTGGCACAATATAAGGGTCAAGTGCATCGGTTGCGATGGATAAGCCTTCTACGGCAGATAAGACTGAAATGGCTGGGGTGATGATCCCATCCCCAAAAAATAGTGAAGCCCCAATAAAGCCAATCGAGATTAACAGTAATTTTTTCCGATGGCTAAAATTGGTATTGCGCAAATTGAGTGCAAGCAAAGCCATAATCCCACCTTCACCATTGTTATCTGCACGCATGACAATTGCAGAATATTTAATGGTAATGACCATGGTCATGGTCCAGAAGATAATGGACAAAATACCCAATACGTTTGCAGGGGTGATGCCCAAGCCATGTGCAGCGTGGAAGGATTCTTTCAATGCATAGAGTGGACTGGTTCCAATATCCCCAAACACGACCCCTAATGCTGCCAAGGTCATCGCAGGCAAGGCGGCTTTTTTTGCAGTACTTTGCATAAGCTTGTCTTCAATTATCGACACTATTTTTGCGAATCATATCATTGAGCTAAAACTTTTGCTCGAATTCAATTGTTTCACCTTGTCGATGGCTATGTTTTTCGATATTATCCTCCGCCATGGTGAAGTGTCCGAGTGGCTGAAGGAGCACGCCTGGAAAGTGTGTAAACGTTTATAGCGTTTCGAGGGTTCGAATCCCTCTTTCACCGCCAAAATTTTAAAGACCTTAATCGAAAGATTAAGGTCTTTTTTTATGCTGAACATTCTTATTTAGACTTGGCATAAAGTCTGCTTCATAAAAACGACTCTTCACAAAACAGGATAATTTGCACCACAAAGTGAAATATTTATTCAAAAATAAACACTTGAACCTGATTCAAACTTGAGCTAAAACAATTTCTAAGGGAGGTTAAAATAAATCATCAATGATCATCTAGATGCAATGTTTATGAAGCACAATTCATTTGCGGTATATAACTAGCGAAACACAAAATTGACCAATAAAACTGCTATTCGGGAGTCAGAATGAATAACAGCACCAATTATGTCAAACAAATTAAAAACGCTAAACGAGGCGGTTATACCCCAACCCTTGCAAAGGATGTCAACAAACATAAAATTCAAAAAGCAATTCGTCTGATTGAACAATGGAGAACACTGGCCAATGAACTCAAACCTCAAATGCAACTCGACATGGCTTTTACTTTGGAAGAATGTGCCCAAGACCTCGATCAAATTTTAAGGAGCAAATAAGTTCCATATTTTCACTTAACCCTATTTAAAAACAGTTTCATCAAAGCCCCGAATTTTATTCTTAGCTTTCACCCACCCTTTGGTGGGTGAAGTTTGCACAAACAACCATGTGCATTTCAATCGCTCACTTTTTGGCTTGCGTTTTCAAGAAAATCCGCTATTATTCTCACCACGTTGCCGGCATAGCTCAGTTGGTAGAGCAACTGACTTGTAATCAGTAGGTCCACAGTTCGAATCCGTGTGCCGGCACCATTTTATACTTAGCCTCGCTTTTTAGTGAGGCTTTGTTGTTTCTAGCCCTTTGGTTTTTTATTTCATTTTAAATGTCTTTCATTGCCGTAATTTGAACATAGCGCACAATGCCCTGTTCAAATAATTTTTGGCAGAGTTTTGCCGTCATTTTAATTTTGAAATGATCCAAATTTTGAGCGGCCTGCTGTGCTAAATGTGCATGATAATAACGAGAAAAACCCGCAAAAACTGCATCTGATAAATCTTCAATAGCAACCTGCTGATAGCCTTGCGCTTCTATCGAATGCTTCAAGTTCACTTCTAACTGAAGATGTTCCAAATGAACATCGGCTGCTTTTAACAGCATTTTCAGTTGAAGTTTCTCAAAACGATTTAAATTCAAAAATGCATCACTCAACATCAGATAGTGAAAACCGATGCGCCCTTTTGAATTTAAAACAGAATGGGTTGATCTTAGAAATGAATTTAAATCACTGTGATAAGCGGCATCAAGGCACAACACCACATTAAAAGGTACTGAAAATAGCTTTGAATTTAAATTTAAAAATGACGTTTGAATGATGTGGGTCTTTGAATTTAAAGTGTGTTGTATGCGCTGGACACATTCGGCTTGTAACTCAACCGCACAAAGTTGCTGAACATGGTAATGCTGCTGCCACAGCAATAGACTCGCACCCTGTCCACAACCCAAGTCTAAAACACGGTCATTTGATTTTAGCTGTAATCGATTAGCAAGATGTATGGCTAGTGTTTGGCAAGCCTCAGGATAGGAAGATTGGCTATTTTCCCAATAGCCAAGATTGCTCCAAGCCAATACAGCGTGATCTCCCAATTGTTTTGCATCAATTGCATATTTATGTTTGGGCAGATGTCGCTGTAAGGTTTGGAGCCATTTCATGCTTTAGTAGCCGAGTTGTGGGGCAACCTCAACTTTAGGTTTTAATCCAACAAACGGCAATGGCGCACCGAAAATTTCTGCAATATGCATTGCTGAAGTTACGGCAGACTCTAAGATAGGCAGACCATCGCACGACCATGAACCACAGAAAAAGACTTTTCGGTTAGCACTCTTATGGCGTTGTTGTAACTCTTTATTCAAAGCCACAGTTTGCGAGTCCACCACTGCACGGGTCAAAGTTACAGTTGAAATCACTTTTTTCGGGTCAATCTCGGTCACAGGCTGCCACGTTTGGAACACGGCGTTTTTACCGACCAGACTTGGTTCGACTGAATTGAGCCAAACCGTGAACTGTTGACGGGTAAACTTACGGTCCATCATATAGCTCAGCACCGACCAGTCTTTACGCTTAGGCGGCATCACGGAAGGATCAGTATGGATCACCAGCTGACCTTGCTCAAAACGGAACTGCTTTAACAGCGCAATATCATCTGCAAACTGAACAGGATCTAAAAACTCTTCAATTTTTGTGGTTGGCGTTGCCACCACCACACGGTCAAACAGTTGCTGTTCGCCCTTATTATTTTCAACCAAAACCTTGTCACCTTGTTCAGTGACTTTGCTAATAGCCGATCCGCTTTGGATATTGATGTTTTCAATCAATTTATCGACCAAGGCAGGTGTTCCACCTTGTATACGCAATAAAGCATCGCCATCCGTCAACTGACGTAAAAAGATCAACAGCGGTTTCGCTGGCCATTCGCCAATGGTTTTTGGATTACAGGTACAGATGGTATAGAGTACAGGCATGACTGCGCCATGCCAAAATACTTCTTCAATGTCATGCTGGTTGATAAATTCAGCCAAGGTAATGTCTTGATCTTTAGATTTGAAGAATTTAGCAATCGCGGTTTTAAGCTGCAACATACCTTTAACCAAGCGCCATCCATACTGCTGTAGGCCTTTACGGTTATTGATAATCGGGAAATTGCCAATGCGGCTACGGGTAGTGGTTAGCCACGTTTCTGTACGGTCTTCAAACAACCAACTACACGCCATGTAGGTGCGTACTGGATACGTTTTGATGCCTAAATAAGTCGCAAGACTTAAGGTGTTTTTCCATAAGTGTGGGTTCATGACACGTAACGGAGCATCAATCAGACCACCTTCAAACTCTGTACTGTGGCTATCCATCCCTCGCCCAGTCAGTGCTTCGAAAATAGTAATATTATGCCCAGCATCCTTTAGAATTCTTGCGGTAGCAAGACCGGCCATGCCGCTACCAATAACTGCAATATCCAAAATTATGATCCGTCAGTCTGACTTATATTGACTGAAATTATGACCCAATGTCGAAAAAATAGGGCTATTAAAAAATACCAGAATCACATTTTTTCATGTGCCGCACCGATAGGACGATATCTGCTTAAATTACATTTCATTACACTAAAAAATCACTCAAATAAGCACACGTTTTTTATATATTTTATTTTAAATAAAAATATAAGTTGTTTAAAAACAAGGTATATAAATTAACTATTTTTATAACATCTGTTTTACAAAACAGCAAAAAGACGCTAAGATACGCCTCGCATAAAAACGATAACTACATCACACAATAATCCATGACCAACTATGCAAAACAAGAAGACTACAGCGCCTAAAAAATCCCTACCCTTGACCGAGTAGGGATTTCTTCTTTTTAGCGACAAGATTTTAGTCCACCACAGCAACGGGGATTTCACCAAACTTGCCACGATTAAAATCGTCAAAAGCTTGCACAATTTCCGCTTTGCTATTCATCACAAATGGACCATAACCTTGAATTGGCTCATTTAGTGGTTCACCAGTCAACACCAAGAACTTAGTGTCTTGCAGCGCTTGTAGTTGAATTGCAGCTTCGCCATCTTGAGCAAACATCACAATGGAACTATCCACCACTTTTTGCGTGCCATTAATCAGTATTTCACCACTGAGCACTACCACAATCGTGTTATGTGTGACGGGTACATGGATAAAAGTTTCGTACTCTGCTTTTAATTCACCATCCCAAACATTGACGGGACTATACGTTTGAGCAGGGCCATGATGACCACCAAACTCACCCGCAATCACACGTAGATGTCCAGCATTATCATCCATTTCAATACGTGGAATCTCCGCCACGGTCAAGGCTTGATAACGCGGTGTGGTCATTTTGTCTTTGGCTGGTAAATTCACCCAAAGTTGCACCATTTCAAACAGGCCACCATGTTCAGCAAAGGCTGGAGAATGAAACTCTTCATGCACCACACCAGAACCCGCAGTCATCCACTGTACATCGCCGGTATTGATGGTACCACCGCCACCGCTAGAGTCTTTGTGTGTCACTTCACCACTATAGGCGATGGTAACCGTTTCAAAGCCACGATGCGGATGTGAACCCACACCACGTTGCGATGTGGTTGGATCAAATTTGTAAGGTGCAGCATAGTCCAAAAGTAGAAACGGACTAATCGCTTGTCCTAAGCGGTCATATGAAAAGAGGTTTTTGACAGGAAAACCATCACCCACCCAATGCATGTCTTGATTACGATAAACACCAATTACTTTTTTCATCTTGGAACTCCTATATCGATAGGATGAATATGCAATCTATACTACCCCTTTCCTCAGCCCTCTTATAGCACTGTGCTAGCACACACAATCACACGAATAGGACAATCTCGTTAAAATTATCTCACCCACATAAAAACCAATTTAAAAACAAAGCCTTTCTTTATCTTTATGGCATATTTTTGCTCAAATTTTCCTATTTTTAAGATTAAGCATCTCGTTTGGCTTATTTTATTGTCTCATTTTCCTACCTATGATGATATTCAAGCTCAAGACAGTAACCTATTTACTGATTGCCTTGAGACTCGACTGATAATCACAACGAGGACAAAAAAATGGCTAAACCTTACATTCGTTTAGACAAAGATAATGCAGCGGTTCTTTTGGTTGACCACCAAGCGGGTCTCCTTTCATTGGTCCGAGACATTGACCCAGACAAATTTAAAAACAATGTGCTGGCACTGGCTGCTGCCGCGAAATATTTTAATCTTCCCACCATTCTGACCACCAGTTTTGAAGATGGACCAAACGGCCCTTTGGTCCCTGAATTGGTCGAAATGTTTCCCGATGCACCCTATATTGCACGCCCAGGACAAATCAATGCATGGGACAATGAAGACTTTGTTCAAGCCGTAAAAGCTACAGGTAAAAAACAATTGATTATTGCAGGTGTAGTGACTGAAGTCTGTGTGGCCTTCCCTGCACTGTCTGCACTGGAAGAAGAGTTTGACGTCTTTGTGATTACCGATGCTTCAGGAACCTTTAACCCCATCACCCATGATGCAGCATGGGATCGCATGTCTCAGGCAGGTGCACAGCTGATGTCATGGTTTGGTGCAGCATGTGAATTACACCGCGACTGGCGTAATGATATTGAAGGCCTCGGTTCACTCTTTGCAGCGCATATTCCAGACTATAAAAACCTAATTCAAAGCTATAGCAAAAATACAGCGCAGAAATAATCAAACCTCAGTAAAAGCGATCCTCGGATCGCTTTTTTGTCGTGTGCAATCATCAGCGATGATACAGTATCAGATTATCCATCACAGACTGCCTTCGGTCACAAATCAATACAGGCTTGAACCCATCATGCATTCATTTGACGACTATTATTATTTTTATCTTGTGGTCAAGCACGGCGGTTTCAGTGCTGCAAGCGATGCCTCGAACATCACCAAGTCTAAGCTTAGTCGCCGCATTTTAGACCTTGAAGCCAAGTACAACGTGACCCTGATTCAGCGTTCAACACGACATTTTAAAGTCACACCTTTGGGACAAGAGCTGTTTGAAGAATGTCGTCAAATCATTCAGCAAGTCGAAAGTGCACACAATGTTTTACTGAAACAGAAAAGTGAACCGCAAGGTTTAATCAAGATCAGCTGCCCTTCTGTGATGATGCGCTATCAAGTACGAAACTTACTCAATCATTTTTTAAAACAATATCCCAAAGTCCAAGTGGAAATGGAACTGACCAGCCGTCGTGTCGATGTCTTGCATGATGACATTGATCTTGCCATTCGGACCAATTTTAGCGCCAATGAAGACTCGAGCATTGTGGTCCGTGATGTGGTCAAAACCACGCATTGTTTGGTGGCCAGTCCTGATCTGCTACAGGGCCGTGAAATTCAATTTGCCACCGAGCTGAATGATTTTCCAACGCTCGCACTGGGGGTACAAAAGTCCAATTATCAATGGTTACTGCATCATACCCAGAGTGATGAACAGATCGTGATTCCTTTAGAACCACGGGTCAAAAGTAATGATGTCGCAGGTGTGTATTACTCTGCTCTGGATGGACTCGGCATTGCCAACCTGCCTTACTTAACGGTAGAGGCAGATATTGCCTCAGGTCGCCTAGTTCACATTTTGCCCGACTGGTGTTCCAATATTGGAACCGTACAGTTGGTCTATGCTTCACGTAAAGGACAACGTTTGGTCATGGAAAAACTGATTGAGCATTTGATTCAGGGTTTAAGAGACTTTGCCAGTACCAGCAAGGGTTACCATCTCTAGAACCGAAAAGAACCCACATAAAAAATCAGCCACTTGGGCTGATTTTGTACAGGCATCATACTCATGACTCAGCACGATGCAACCATTGAGGTTGACTTAGATTTTACCAACCAAGTCGATTGATGGCGCAAGCGTTGCTTCACCTTCTTTCCATTTTGCAGGACATACTTCACCTGGGTGTGCATGCACATATTGTGCTGCTTTCACTTTGCGTAAGAGTTCAGATGCATCGCGACCAATCCCGCCAGCATTAATTTCAATAATTTGGATTTTACCTTCAGGATCAATCACAAAAGTACCACGGTCTGCTAGACCTTCAGTTTCAATCAGCACGTCAAAGTTTTTAGACAAAGTCCACGTTGGATCACCAATCAATGGATACTGAATTTTACCAATCACATCTGACGTGTCGTGCCATGCTTTATGGGTAAAATGAGTATCAGTCGATACACCATAAATTTCCACACCCAGTTTTTGAAATTCAGCATAGTGATCGGCTAAATCGCCCAATTCTGTTGGACATACAAAGGTGAAATCAGCAGGATAGAAAAATACGACAGACCATCGGCCTTTTAAGTTTTGCTCAGACAACTCAATGAACTCACCATTTTGGTAAGCTGTTGCATTAAACGCCTTAACTTCAGTATTGATTAAACTCATGTATTTGTCCTCAAAAGATTTGTGAGAGTGCTTAAGTGATGAAGCGAGAATACGCACAAATTTAAAATTGGTAAAACAGTAAGTTTTTATTATTTCTATCGGATTTTTAGATTTATTATTTCCCGACGATCTTGCCCGATTTTCACCGTCTTATGATCTAAATGAAAACCTTTCGATTTTTCAAATGAGCGCAATACAGTCAAATCTAGAGTCAAGCCGAGGAAAATCTATGATTTGGAAGGTCATTTCCAAGCGTTGATGTTCAATAAAAAGTGAATTTAAGCCGTTTCCGTCTGCCCGACCTGATGATAAGCACGATTAAAATAAACCAAACTTTGCTCATGCTGGCTTTGTTGAATCGCGACAATACGGCACATAAAAACCGTATGTGTTCCCACTTCTTGAATGTCATCAATTTCACAATCAAAATTGACCAAAGCATCCTTTAAAACAGGTGCACCCGTTTCTAACTCTGTCCAAACACCATGTTTAAAACGCTCTTCAGACGTCATTTTAGATGCAAAGACATTCGAAATATGCTGATGTTGTGCGCCCAACACATTCACAGTGAGGATTTTATTATCGACAAAATGTGCATGTGAACGCGATGCTTTATTCATACAGACCAATAATGTCGGTGGTGTATCCGTCACACTGCATACGGCAGATGCTGTGAAGCCATGACGATCAGCCATGCCTGCCGTAGTTACGACACTGACTGCACTGGTTAACAAAGACATTGCATTTCTAAAGTCTGTTGCTTCAATCATCATTTTATTCCTCAGTAGAACGGACACATGCTTTGACTCAGATAAGCGCTACCCATTTTATCAAACGGGTAGCCCTTTCACATCACGCACTTGCTGCGTATGAAGCCGAAAGTTCTTTACGAATAATTTCTGCACCTGCGCTTAACGCATTCAGCTTACCACGTGCTACTTCACGTGCTAAAGGAGCCATACCACAGTTGGTCGAAGGATAGAGTTTATCTGCATCGACAAACTGAAGTGCTTTACGTAACGTATTCGCAACTTCTTCTGGTGTTTCAACGGTGTTGGTTGCCACATCAATCGCACCGACCATGACTTTTTTACCGCGAATCAGTTCAATCAGATCCATTGGTACACGCGAGTTTTGACATTCAAGTGAGATGATATCAACTTTAGATTGTTGCAGTTTCGGGAATGCTTCTTCGTATTGACGCCACTCTGAACCTAAGGTCTTTTTCCAATCGGTATTGGCTTTAATGCCGTAGCCATAGCAAATATGAACCGCAGTTTCACATTTCAGACCTTCCAGTGCTCGTTCAAGCGTTGCAACACCCCAGTCATTCACTTCATCAAAGAACACATTAAATGCAGGTTCATCGAACTGAATGATGTCCACGCCAGCAGCTTCTAACTCACGCGCTTCTTGATTCAGAATTTTGGCAAATTCCCAAGCCAGTTTTTCACGGCTTTTATAGTGACCATCATACAGCGTATCAATCATGGTCATTGGACCCGGTAACGCCCATTTAATCGGCTGATTTGTTTGGCTGCGTAAAAACTTAGCATCTTCAACAAACACAGGCTTTTGACGGCTTACTGCACCGACTACTGAAGGTACACTCGCATCATAACGATTACGAATACGAACCGTTTCACGTTTCTCAAAATCAACGCCATCCAGATGTTCAATAAACGTCGTCACAAAATGTTGGCGGGTTTGTTCGCCATCACTAACGATATCAATGCCTGCATGGAGTTGTTCTTGCAATGACAAACGTAAGGCATCTTGTTTCGCTTCGAGTAATGCCTCACCCTCGAGTTTCCAAGGTGACCAAAGTTTCTCAGGCTCAGCAAGCCAAGAAGGTTTCGGTAAACTGCCCGCAGTTGATGTTGGTAATAAAATGGCCATTTTAAATCTCTATTTCAATATTCTATTTCAGGTAAATTAAGCAGCGTTGCTGTTTACGGTGTAATTCGCAGCCCATTGTTCAAGGATGTCTTGATAAGGCTTAATAAAGTTCTCTTCCGTCCATTTACCTTGCTTGACCGCGAGCTGACCACGTTCAACACGGTCATAGACAATTTGTGTTAATGAGTAATCTGGGTACTCTAGGCTGGCTTGATAGACTTGAGCTGCTGATGAATTTGCATTGTAAATTTCAGGGCGATAAATCTTTTGGAAGGTTTCCATGGTGCTAATCGCACTGATCAATTCAAGATCGGTGTAATCACGCAGTAAATCACCCGCAAAATAGAATGCTAAAGGTGCAGCGCTCCCTTTTGGCATAAAGAAACGAACCTGTAAGCCCATTTTATGGAAATACTCATCGGTACGTGAATATTCATCTTGTTTATACTCAACACCTAAAACAGGATGCTCATTGGCAGTACGGTGATACTTCTTCGCCGTTGAAACACTCAAACAAATCACTGGTTGTTGATTAAATTCTGCTTTAAAGGTATCTGAATTTACAAGGTACTGATAAAGCTTGCCATGTAATTCACCAAAACCTTCAGGTGCATACGAAGTCGAATTCTCTTTATTATGTTCTTTCAATACCACACTGAAATCGTAGTCACGTACATAAGATGAGAAGCTATTGCCAATCATACCTTCAATACGTTGATGGGTATGATGATCATTAATTGTGCTTTTCAGCATTTCAATGATCGGGAAAGTTTGACCATTCCCCTCAATGTCTAAATTTGCAGAAATAATATCGATTTCAAGCGAATAACGATCACCATTCGGGTTATCTGTTTGTGCTAAGGCATTGAAACGATTGTTAATCATACGAAGTGTATTACGTAGGTTCTGCTCACGGCTTTCACCACGCGCCAAGTTAGCAAAGTTCGTCGTTAGACGTGTGTTATCTGCTGGTTGATAGTTTTCATCAAAACGAATGCGTTTAATTGAACATGCAAACTCTGTACTCATGGCGATCTGTTACCCCTATATTTCTGCGATAAAACTGAATTTCTTTCATGCTCTTTCTAGAGGGTCCAATTTTCTTTTTGGATCTTTCTAGCAAATCGTCTTTCCAACCTTCTCAGATTTTTCTGAGCATCAGGCTAAGAAGCAACGATGAATATGATCTATCGTTAAGAGCGTGGTTTAATTTATACCTGAATGATCACATGAATAAAAATGATTTAATCTCATACCAAAGTGAACCAAATTCATGTTTAGAAATTCTGTCGCATTCACAATGAATTGTGCGTGGATAATTTTTTGTGGATGTACGCAAGGAAAGAATGAAAACATCAAGCCCTTGTGCGTGAGCTGTGAAAAATCATGATCTTGCTAAATCAATGTTATCAACACGATACATCTCTTTTTTAATTATCTATTTATATCAGCAACTTAAAGTCATGAGCTAATTATTAAAATATTGAATAAAAACGGGAAATTCAATGGTTTTGTCCGCGGAAAAATGATGAGCAAAAGCTCGGTTTTGAGTTCGTGCATTCATTAACTTTGGCTTCGTTTTCTGACCTTGGCTCTTCCTCACAGAGTCAGGAAATTTAGTATCTTTCCTATCACCAATCAGAATTAAAAAACAAACATTCGGTCTTAAGTCCAAGAACAGCTCACCTATATCAAGTAAAACTAAAGAATCATCTCATGCATTTTTTGCATAACTGAATTAAAAATTGCATTGTCGTTTTTTTTAAAAAAAAGTAACACTTGCCACAGTTAAATCCCCAATCGACGATTTAGCACTCAATATCTAAAGCAATGCCTATATAAATTGATCAACATGGAATGTCATCAATGCCTTGCTACATCAGGCCAAAAGTTGATGAAAAGAAGATTAAAAGAAGGAACGATAAGTATGAAGCAGAAGAAATTACTGAAATATATTCTGATTGCCATGATCTCTGGAATACTGATTGGTTGGGCTTTTCATAGCACGTTAACAACTGCACAAACCACAGAACTTGCCGCCTATTTTAAAATAGTGACCGATGTATTCTTAAGATTAATTAAAATGATTATTGCACCCTTAGTGTTTGCAACAATCGTTTCTGGTCTGCTCTCGATGGGAAAATCCTCATCTCTGGGATCAATCACCTTAAAAGCCATGAGTTGGTTCATTGGTGCATCATTTATTTCACTTTTACTGGGCATGGGCTTAGCCAATTTATTCCAACCTGGTGCTGGAATGAATCTCACCGTCCCTCAAACAGCGGTTGATATTGGTGTCAGTGCGACAAGTCTGAGCTTAGAAACGTTCATTACGCATATTTTCCCGCGTAGTTTTGCTGAAGCCATGGCCAATAATGAGATATTACAGATTTTGGTTTTCTCAATTTTCTTTGGTTCTGCACTGGCCTATGTTCAACATCATAGTGAAGTGACCGTCATTGGCAAAATTATTGATGAACTCTGTAAGGTGATGTTCCGAATTACAGATTATGTCATGGCATTTGCCCCTATCGCCGTTTTTGCAGCCATTGCTTCCGCGATTACCATCCAAGGCCCTAAGCTGATTATTGATTATAGTATTTTCATTGGACAGTTCTATGTGGGATTACTGGTGCTTTGGACTCTCCTGATTGCTTTCGGCTATATCTTCTTGAAAAAAGATATTTTTAGATTGATGCGAATCGTGCGTGAACCCACCATGTTGGCATTTGCGACCGCAAGTAGTGAATCGGCTTATCCAAAAACTATGGAAGCTTTGGATAAATTCGGTGTGCCTAAACGTATTACCAGTTTCGTGCTCCCTTTAGGTTATTCTTTCAACCTCGACGGCTCGATGATGTATATGGCATTTGCCGTGTTATTTATTGCACAAGCCTACAACATCGATTTAAGTTTTTCTCAGCAAGCACTCATACTCTTTACCCTCATGATTACGAGTAAAGGGATTGCAGGTGTTTCACGAGCATCCATAGTGGTGATTGCCTCCACTCTGGCTATGTTCAAGCTTCCTGAAGCCGGTATTCTATTAATTTTAGCGATTGATCAGTTTTTAGATATGGGCCGTACGGCAACCAATGTGATTGGAAATAGTATTGCAACTGCCGTGATTGCACGTACTGAGGGCAATAAAGATGAGCTTACGGAGCAAGAAGGTATCATGGTGAACAACATTCCTCCCGCAAACCAATTGGCGGATAACAGTTAGACTTATTTATAGAGAAAATAAATGGTGATTTTTAAATAGTAAGTAAAAAGTTCTTTATTTACTATTCATAAAATCACCTTATGTATTATTAATAATATGCTTCACAACGATTAAAAAAAATAATTCATAAAATCCAATTATTTATTTTTCTGAATTAAAATATTCCAAATATAATTAATTCGATTTGAAAATGACATTTCTCGTTTAACCAGATAGACATCTTGGAATAAATAGTACTGCTTACCGTCCAGTACTTTTAATTTGTTTTCTTGAATTTCTCTTTCAACCAATAATTTAGGCAACCATGCCACACCTAAACCTTGCAATACCAACTCTTTTAAATCACCTGCATTATCCGTCTCATATAGAGTTCTATAATCCAACTTATTTTCAATCGCTTCATCCACACAGTTTCTTAAATATGCTTGTTTACTATAAGACAACAAAGGAAAAGACTGATCGAGTGAATATTTGGCAGTCCCGTCATGATCTAAGGCCGTCACTGGGAGTATTTCCATTTCAACAATTTTATGAAATTCGAACAAAGAACGATCGAATTGTTCTAATGTTTTTTGATCGCAATAGCTGATTAAAAAATCACACGAGCCATCTTTTAATAAGCGCATGCCCTGTTTGAAATTAGAAGCAATAATTTCCAATTTTAAGTCCGTCATATCCATCGATAATTCATGAATAAAGCGGGGGAAAAACTGGGTAATGAGCGAGTGTGACACTGCAAACTTGACGGTTAACTCATCATGTTTCACATTCTTTTCTAAATATTTTATTGTTGTAGTGAGTTGATTTTGTATATTTTTTGCCGAAGCCAGTAAAACTTGGCCTGCTTCTGTGAAATCAATATTTTTACTGTATCTTTTCAAAATTTGGAAACCCAATGAGTTTTCAATATTCTGAATTCTGCGCGTAAAGGCAGACTGCGTGACATGTCGTAGAGCTGCTGCTTGAGATATCGATTTTTCTTGCTCTAATGCAAGTAAATCTTCAATCCATCGAATTTCTAAAGTCATAACTCACTCTTCACTCATCCTTTGATCAATTATAATCTATTATGCAAAAAATGCATGTAGTAATATATTTTTACATTAGAAAAAATACTGTGCGCACTTTAATATCGATTTATTCGAGATTAGAGTCTATTTAAATGAACATTAAGATTAACACACGCGTTGAAAAGGATTTATTAGGACATAAAGAAATTCCTGCTCATTGCTATTATGGTGTACAAACTTTAAGAGCTTTAGAGAACTTTAATTTAAGTCCAAATAAACTCAATCAATTCCCTGTTTTTATTAATGCCCTTGCAATGGTTAAAGCTGCATGCGCAGAAGCCAATTTTAAACTCAATAAACTTGAAGAAAATAAATACAATGCTATTCAGTATGCATGTGAACAAGTTATTAATTATAAGTATCATGACCAATTTCCAATTGATATGATTCAAGGTGGTGCAGGAACATCCACCAATATGAATATCAATGAAGTACTGGCTAATATTGGATTAGAACATTTAGATCATTTAAAAGGCGAATATCAATATTTACATCCAAATAATGATATTAATATGTCTCAGTCAACCAATGATGTCTATCCAACGGCAATTAAAGTGGGTTTAATTTTTGCAATAGAGCAATTGAATAGCCCGTTTCAAAATTTAATTCAAAGTTTTAAGAACAAGTCAGATGAGTTTTCGCATATCTTAAAAATGGGTCGTACCCAATTGCAAGATGCCGTTCCAATGACCTTAGGTCAAGAATTTGGCGCATTTGCAAATACCTTACAAAATGATTTAAACAAGCTCAATGACATCATGCCGTCTGCTTTAAGTGTTGTAAATTTGGGTGGAACAGCAATTGGAACAGGCATCAATACCGAAGTTAAATATCGTGAATATGCCATCGCAGCGTTGTCTGAAATTACGCAAAAGCAGATCAGCAGTTCACCTGATTTAATCGAAGCAACCTCAGATATGGGCGATTTCGTTTTATTATCGAGCTTCTTAAAACGTACCGCGACTAAACTCTCAAAAATTGCCAATGACCTGCGTTTGCTTTCTAGTGGCCCTCGTACTGGTCTGAATGAAATCCATTTAGAACCGCGTCAACCGGGCAGCTCAATTATGCCAGGCAAAGTGAATCCTGTTATTCCAGAAGCCATGAATTTAGTGTGTTTTCAAGTCATTGCAAATGATTTGGCTATTACTTTGGCGGCCGAAGCAGGTCAACTGCAGCTCAATGCGATGGAGCCGTTAATTGCTTTTAAACTGTTCGAATCTATCGATTTGTTGGGTAAAGCTATGCAAATGTTCCAACATAAATGTATTGAAAACATCCGTGCCAATGCTGAACACTGTCAGGCCAATGTAGATAATTCTATCGGCATTATTACTGCACTCAATCCCTATTTGGGCTATGAAACAACGACTCGTATTGCAAAACAAGCCAATGAAACTGGTCAAAGTGTATTGGCTTTAATTAAAGCTGAAAACCTATTGTCTGATCAAATTTTGGCTGATGTGCTATCGATCAAAAATATGGTTCATCCTCAGCAATCTTTATCATGATTTATTAGCATTTCGTCTTTTTAAAAAGGGATCTCATCGGAGGTCCCTTTTTTATAGAGGAAAAGTATGTTCTGTCACTCGTATTAGCTGAACATTTTGATGCCATAAAGCTCTTTTTTAAATACCAAATTTGCTTAGCCATAAAAAAAAGAACTTGATATAAATCAAGTTCTTTTTCACTTCATACAATATTTACTAACTGCACAAGTTAGAACGGAAGATCATCATCCATATCTGCTGGTGCTGCCGCAGGCGCTGACTGAGGAGCCGCCTTTGGTGCAAAACCGCTTGGGTTATTGTTCGCATAACCACTTTGTTGGTTGTTGCTATTGCCCGCTGCAGGATTGCCGCCATAACCGCCTTGGTTGTTGTTATTGTTATAACCACCACCTTGGTTATTGTTGAAACGTGGTTGTGCATAACCATCATTTCCGCCTTGCATTTGCTCACCTTGCTGACGGTTGTTGTCGAGCATCTGCATTTGCTCACCACGAATTTCTGTAGTGTAGCGTTCTTGACCATTTTGATCTGTCCACTGACGAGTACGCAGTGAACCTTCAATATAAACTTTCGAACCTTTACGTAGGTATTGTTGCGCAATTTCACCTAGACGGTTGTGTAACACAATACGGTGCCATTCGGTTTGCTCTTTACGCTCACCTGTGCTTTTATCTGTCCAAGAGTCGCTCGTTGCAATTGAAAACTGGGTCAACGAACCACCGTTTGGAAAAGTTTTCGTCTCTGGATCTCGGCCTAATGTGCCCACTAAAATAACTTTATTTACACCGCGCATCTGATGTTTACTTCCTATCTATTTCTATTATTTACTTTATAAGAGTTATGCTTAAATGGCTACCTCTTTCCCCAACAACTGCGTTAAATCTTGTCGCGTAGCATCATCTATTTGCTGCTTATCGACTTTTACATACGCTACTTGCTGATCAGACATCACCACGACCTCTTCAATACCACGAATCGCTAAAAGCTGTGAAGTCCACTCGTCCGTTTGTTTATGTTCAGGTAAACGCAACACCATCGAAGACAAATAGCGCGGTTGTGCCAAGCCAAAACTAATCAATAACCAAACAATCGCTAGTCCAGTCAGGATGCTCCAACCCAAGGCAGTATTGTTTAACAGCAGCAACTGACCGCCTGTGACACCACCAAAGAATGCGCCTAAAAACTGGCTGCTGGCATTTACGCCCATGGCAGTGGCTTTAGACT
Organism: Acinetobacter sp. 8I-beige; assembly: GCF_902505955.1. Taxonomy (NCBI): domain Bacteria; kingdom Pseudomonadati; phylum Pseudomonadota; class Gammaproteobacteria; order Moraxellales; family Moraxellaceae; genus Acinetobacter; species Acinetobacter sp. 8I-beige. The sequence continues at coordinate 1,126,938 of NZ_LR732792.1, forward strand.
GAATTGGCGCAGCTTTCGATAACCATGACGGCAACAGCGCTTCCATGACATTAAAAGCAATAAAGAATAAGCCCAAACCAGTGAGCAAAATATACTTCGACTCAAAGCCAAAAATTAGAATGCCTAAGCCTAAAATAATGCCACCAATGGCCGTTAAAAAGATACCTCGCATTTTGCGATATTTTTCAGCCAATACAATGCTTGGAAAGGCAAAAAATAGGCTAATTACCAACAGCGGTAAATACACCCAGCCATGCGAATTTAGTGGAATTTTTGCAAAATCGATAAGCTGTGATGGGACATAAATAAACATTGCCGTCAGCAATAAATGTAAGCTAAACACCGACACATGCAGACGGTTCAGATCACCCATTTTTAAGACCTGTTTGAGCTGAGCCAAATAACCTTGCTGATAATTACGATGATGGCGAGTGACTTTGGGCACCAAAAACAGCATTGAAATGGCCGCCAAACCCATGATGGTCGTTACCCAGAATAATCCTGAAATCCCCACTAAACCGGTAAGCCACGGCCCCAAACTAAAAGCCACAGCAAAAGAAACCCCGATACTCATGCCCATGGTTGCCATGGCTTTCATACGGTTTTCTTCACGGGTCACATCCGCCAGTAATGCCATCACTACCGCAGACACTGCCCCCCCACCCGCAATGGCACGGCCAATAATCACCCCATAAATGGTGTCTGACATCGCAGCAATTGCACCACCCAAAGCAAATAGGAGTAGCCCAAAAACCACCAAAGGCTTACGGCTATAACGGTCGGCAATCAAGCTGAAAGGAATCTGTAAAATGGCCTGTGTTAAGCCATAAATCCCCACAGCCAAACCGAGCAACGCAGGCGTTGCATATTCATAGGTCTGCCCTGCCACAGAAAATACAGGGATGATCATGAACAAACCCAACATGCGTAAGGCAAAAATACTGCTTAAGGCAAAAGTTGAACGACGTTCTAAAGCATTCATCATAAACGAGGACAGACTGTATTGAATTAATCTTGGATCAAGATTATAGGCTATTCAATCCGACTAGCGGCATGAATTTTATGTTTAATAAAAGCCTTCCTGATCTGAAAAACAAAAAGCGCAGCCTGAGCTGCGCTTTTCTGCGGTTTAAAGCAATCTGCTTTAAGCGGCTTGATGCTTTTTGTATTGAATAGAAGCAATAACAGCCCAAACAATAAAGGCCACACCAATTAAACCCGTGACAACTTCTGGTACATGTAGACCTGTACCACTTGCCAGCATAATGAATGCTAAAGCACCAATGGCGTAGTGTGCACCATGCTCAAGGAAAACATAGGCATCCAAGGTGCCTTTTTCGACCAAGTAAATAGTCATCGAACGCACGAAAATCGCACCAATCGCGAGACCCAGCATAATAATTACGACATCGGAAGTAATAGCAAACGCACCAATTACACCATCAAAACTGAACGATGCATCAAGTACTTCTAGGTATAAGAAACCACCAATACCTGCTTTGACCACACCTGTGGTTGCGCCATTGGCATCATGTGTAACCGCATTGCCATCTTCATCAACTTCAGGTTCACCACCCAACAAATGACTCAAAACTTGTACGCCAATATAAACCACGATGCCCCAGATTCCCGCCATGGTCACCACCAGACGTTTGGCTTCATCGACATTAGCCGCCATCACCAAAAGTGCAATCAGTGCAAGGAAGACTGACATTGCAGGAACATTGGCTAAGTTGGTCAAACGACGTTCTAACCAGCGGAACCAGTGTGTGTCTTTCTCTTCATCTAAGAAGAAGTTTAAGAACACAAGTAACAAGAATGCACCACCAAACGCAGCAATTTCAGGGTGATGATCCATCAGACGTTGTGAGTAGGTTTTTGGATCATTCAAAGCCAGTTGTACGACTTCAACGAAGCCCATATCTGCAGTTACAGCCACAATTGCGACAGGGAAGATTAAACGCATACCAAATACAGCGACTAAAATCCCCACAGTCAGGAACAAGGTTTTCCAGAAATGATCCCAACCACGTAACACAGATGCATTGACCACGGCATTATCAAAAGATAACGAGACCTCCATCACCGCTAAAATTGCAGTAATGGTCAAAGCAGTAAACATGGTCTTTAAGCCCGCTTCTGGTCCATGGGTAAAACCCCAGTACGCAGACAACGCAAGACACACGATCGTAAAAATGATAGAGAAACCAAAATGTTTCATCATGACAGATCGACCTATAAAAAATTTGGAGATGAACGAAAACTTAAAAAACAGGTTGAGTTTTATGGCCGCAATTATGACGCTTTTTGCGCCTGAAACCAAAACATCTTCGTTAATTTTTACTTATCTCACCGATGTACGGAGATGGATTGTTGTTCCGCGTAAACTGTTGTTATAGTCTTGCCCATATTTTGGCTTCCCTCAGGATCTAATCATGGCTTTTTCTCAAGACGTTTGGCAACGTAATGTCGACTTATATCAAAAAACACTGGCTTTACCTTTTAACCAAGAATTAGCTTCAGGCACACTTAATAAAGAAGCATTTTGTCATTATGTGATTCAAGATGCGCACTACTTGGTGGCTTATGGTCGTGCTTTAGCGGTGTGTGGTGCCAAAGCGTATGAGGCTGACGACATTATTCAGTTTAGCCAAGGGGCTAAAGAAGCGATTGTGGTGGAACGCAGTTTGCATGATGGCTTTATGAAAAATTTTGATATTTCAAAACAGCAGTTTGAAGAAACCCCGCTGACTTTAGCATGTCACCATTACACTTCATTTCTAACGGCAAGCGCTTGGTCTGAAAGCTACCCTGTAGTGTTAGCAGCACTCTTACCTTGTTTTTGGATTTATGCTGAAGTCGGTAAAGACATTGTGGGTAACTCTATCGCCAACAACCCATACCAAGCGTGGATTGATACTTACGCAGGTGAAGAATTCAACCAAGCAGTACGTAATGTAATTGCAACCATCGATAAAGTGGCTGCACGCTGCGATGCAGACACTATTGAGAAAATGCATAAAGCCTACCGTAAAGGGGCTGAACTGGAATGGTTGTTCTGGGACAGCGCTTATAAACAACAGCAATGGCTCGGTTTAGACCACGCTTAAAAGCGAAAATGATCCCAAAAGCCCTGAACCCTTCAGGGCTTTTTATTGACCGAATCTCGTATTTTTCAGATGGCGCGATTGCTATTTTAAGCATTTAAAACTAAACTCCAATAATGATAATAATTATCATTTGCACAATTAACTTTCGAGGGCCGTTCTCATGCATCCTGATACTCTAGGTACTGAAGCCATTCGTGCATTTTTTACCGTACAATGTTGCTGGCTAAATAACGAAGAAATTTACCTTGAAAAAGGCTGTTTACACTGCGGTTCTGCCGCGACCTATCTCATTTATTATACCAATCCACATATTCAAAAATTGATGTTGGCGTTTATTAAAAAATATCATTGCGTTTTAAGTCGAGAACAAGACTTACTCGACCTACCAGACTTTGAAAATGACTACGATGCCTTCTTGCAAACTCTTGAGCACAAAGTCAATTTCTATGCCCGTCTTCATCATGACATTATCCGTCCCTTTGCTTTTGAGACGGTCGATTCAATCTTTGAACGTCCTTATGCACTAGCATGCTAAATGCTGCAACCACAACAACACTCTATCCCTGAAGGCGTATGGCAAACCAAAAATAGCACAACCATGATGCAACTTTTGCGCTGCGCCGAATGGGTGATCCACTCTTTTTTACGCAACGCGTAAACACCTTTCTGTCTTCAGTCGCAGCCAATATCGATAGCTTGAGACTTGTTTCAACACTGAAATCTAGCTACAGTCTAGCAGCATCAATTTTCTTTTGGCCGACATGATTTGTCGCTATAAAATCATGTTTAACACTTGAATAAAGCATAAGTCGTTATCATATACCTCCTTCATCTGCACAATTTCGAGATAGTTTTATGAGCCAAAGTCATATCCGTATTCGAGGCGCACGTACCCATAACTTAAAAAATGTGAACCTTGATATTCCCCGCGATAAGTTCGTGGTGATCACGGGACTTTCTGGTTCAGGTAAGTCATCGCTTGCATTTGATACACTCTATGCCGAAGGTCAGCGTCGTTATGTCGAATCACTCTCGGCCTATGCGCGCCAGTTCTTGTCACAAATGGAAAAACCTGAAGTTGACTCAATTGAAGGTTTAAGCCCTGCCATTGCGATTGAACAGAAGTCAACCAGCCATAACCCACGTTCTACGGTAGGTACCATTACCGAAATTTATGACTATTTACGTCTACTCTACGCACGTGTCGGCACGCCTTTTTGCCCAGAGCATGATTTGCCGATGGTGGCACAGACCGTATCGGAAATGGTCGATGCAGTAAAAGGATTGGATGAAGGAACAGCGCTGATGCTGCTTGCACCTGTGGTGCGTGAGCGTAAAGGCGAATATTCCAACCTGTTTGAACAGCTACAAAGTCAAGGTTTTGTACGGGCGCGCGTCGATGGTGAGATTGTTGATCTCGACCCAATTCCAGAACTCGATAAAAAGAAAAAACACACCATTGAAGTGGTGGTGGATCGTTTTAAAGTCCGTGATGACCTCGGCAACCGCATTGCAGAATCTTTTGAAACTGCTCTACGTTTGGGCGGTGATATTGCCATTCTCTCGTGGATGAATGGTGAACACCCAGATCGGGTCTTTTCGGCTAAACACTCATGTCCTGAATGTGACCGTGCCGTTGCAGAACTTGAGCCGCGTTTGTTTTCATTTAACAATCCCTTTGGTGCCTGCCCAACCTGTGATGGTTTAGGGACCCGTAGCCATTTTAGTGCTGAAAAACTCATTCCAAGTCCTGAGGTTTCTATTAGCCAAGGCGCGATTCGTGGTTGGGACAGACAACGTCCGTACTACTACAGCATGATTGAAAAAGTGGCAGCACATTTTGGTTTTTCTTTGGATACACCTTGGAATGAATTGGATGCCGACACCAAAAAGAAATTTTTATACGGTACTGGCAAAGAAAAAGTTGATTTAAGTTATATCGACGAACGGGGTCGCAAACATAATCGTGTGCAACCTTTTGAAGGAATTTTGCCACATTTAGAACGTCGCTATCGTGAAACAGAGTCAAACTATGTTCGTGATGATTTGGCACAATATTTGTCTAATGCGGCATGTGATGCCTGCGGTGGATCACGTCTGAATGAAATTTCACGCCATGTTCGGGTTAAAGACAAAACCATTGCCCAAATTACTAAAATGTCGATTGGTGATGCGGAAAGTTATTATCAAGATTTAAATCTTGATGGTGCAAAAGGCGAAATTGCCGATAAGATTTTTAAAGAAATCCGTGAGCGTTTACATTTCTTAGTTTCAGTGGGTCTGAATTATTTAAGCCTTTCTCGTTCAGCAGAAACATTGTCTGGTGGTGAAGCGCAACGTATTCGTTTGGCTTCGCAAATCGGCGCAGGTTTGATGGGGGTGATGTATGTACTCGATGAACCATCAATTGGTCTGCATCAACGTGATAATGATCGCCTATTAGAAACCTTAGTTCGTTTACGTGATTTGGGGAATACCGTTTTAGTCGTTGAGCATGATGAAGATGCGATTCGTGCAGCAGATCATATTATCGATATTGGCCCTGGTGCTGGTATTCATGGTGGTCATGTGATTGCTGAAGGGACTTATGATGAAATCCTTGCGAATAGTGAATCACTTACAGGTCAATATTTATCAGGCAAACTGAAAATTGAAGTACCGAAAAAGCGTACTGAACCGCCAAAGCCTGAAGAGCAAATTAAATTAATGGGTGCTGCGGGTCATAACCTACAAAATGTGGATTTATCCATTCCTTTGGGTGTGATGACCTGTGTGACTGGTGTGTCTGGTTCAGGTAAATCTACGCTGATTAACCGTACTTTATTGCCTTTGGCAGCGACACAGCTTAATGGTGCAACCACTTTAACAGCTGAAAAATTTGACTCGATTGATGGTCTGCAATTCCTTGATAAAGTTGTTGATATTGATCAAAGCCCAATTGGTCGTACACCTCGTTCTAACCCTGCAACCTATACAGGTTTGTTTACCCCAATTCGTGAATTGTTTGCGCAAACGCCTGAAGCCAAAGCACGCGGTTATGCTGCGGGACGTTTCTCGTTTAACGTGAAAGGTGGTCGTTGTGAAGCCTGTGAAGGTGACGGCATGATCAAAGTGGCAATGCACTTCTTACCTGATATGTATGTGCCTTGTGATAATTGTCATGGTGAACGTTATAACCGTGAAACTTTAGAAGTGGGTTATAAGGGTAAAAATATTTCAGATGTACTGAATATGACAGTTGAAGATGCCATGCATTTCTTTGATGCTATTCCTGTGATTCATCGTCGTTTGGAAACATTGAATCAAGTCGGTTTAGGTTATATTCGTTTAGGTCAGTCTGCAACGACACTGTCAGGTGGTGAAGCGCAACGTGTGAAATTGGCACGTGAATTGGCAAAACGTGATACAGGTAAAACGTTATATATCTTGGATGAACCAACTACAGGTTTACATTTCCATGACATTGCTAAACTGTTAGATATCCTCCATGAGCTTCGCAATAAGGGCAATACCATTGTGGTGATTGAGCATAATTTGGATGTGATCAAGACTGCTGACTGGGTAATTGATTTAGGCCCTGAAGGTGGTGCAGGTGGTGGGATGATTATTGCGGAAGGTACACCTGAAGATGTCGCGAAGAATAAAGTTTCACATACAGCGAAGTTCTTAAAACCAATGTTGAAGTGATTTTATAATTCAGCCTCCTTTTTCAAAGGAGGTTGAAGAAGAATTTGATTCATAAAATAATTATGCTAAAACTATGATTTATTCATAATTTTAACATTTATGACTTTATTAGAAATATTAGATACATCCATTAAAATTGGCTTAGGAGCACTGGTCACAGGTGTAATAGCGTATTTTAATCAAAAAGCGAGCATCTCAGCTTCTGTTACCAAAGAAAATCTTTTATACAACCGAAATCTACTAACCAATATTTCTAAAGATGTTGAAGAAATTAATCATTTAATATTAAAGATATGGAGTATCTTTGAGTTCGAAGCAAAGAAATCACCAATAAATCAAACTAAAATATTAGAACGACTTGATCCTTTAAGAACATCACTTTTCAATGACTTCGATCTTTTAAGCAAGAATGAAGGTCTTTTATTACTCCACGGAGGATACACAGAACAACAAGAAAAATTAAGATTTTATGGAGAACTTTTAGGAAAATTCAATTCCTATACTTTGTTTAAAAATGGCTCGGTAGATATACAGAAAACAGCCGAATATAGAACTAAAATTCTAGAGGCTAGAAAGAACTTGTATCAAAGCCTACATAAAGCTATTTACTAATGATTGAATTTATCTGAAATCCAATCACACGAAAGGCGACATGAATGTCGCCTGTTTGACTATGCTCAAGGGACTGAGCATAGTCAAACAAATGGGTTTTGTCACTTTTGCCCAGTAAAAATGAGATAACGCTACACAATAGCAATTACGCCAGCAATCCAGTAGGAAGATGCTCTAAAACGATAGTCATTAATACCAATCGTTCAACTTATTATTCAAAAGCTCGAATCTGCTCAGCAAGCAAAGCCAACTCTCCATCATCCGCTCGCTGAAAATCATGTGATGAAATATAGCCTTCGTACTGCTCAAAATACTTATCAACATTAGAGTTCACAGCTTGCCAGTTTTCATGCACTTGCTTAGTACCATGCATTGGAAATAACTTAGCGTGAACATGATCCACACCAAAACCTTCAAATACCATTGCTGTACGCCCAACGTCTTCAAAAAATCCATCTAACTTTTTCGCAACTTTCTTGGTATATAGCATCAATCCAGTTAAAACTTCATCATCCAAATCAAAAGCATAACTTGTGTAATGTTTTTTGGGGATTACAACAGCTGCACCCAAAGTATTGGGGAATATCGTGAGAAATGCCATAAATTCATCATTACTATCAATAATATGGCAAGGTATTTCATTTCGTGTCATCTGACAAAAAATACAGTCTGTTCCCATTTTCCCCTCATTTATTCTTTTGTACTGTTATTCAATTTACTTATTTATTTTGATCTAGTTCTTTTAAATATAATATGACTCATTCACTTCATCAACTGAATAAGCCACAACCTTATTTTTACCCTGCTCTTTGGCTTGAAACAAAGCACGATCGGCTTTTTCTAACAGTGCCATCCAACTGGTCGCACCAATTGCCACCCCAATACTAATACTAACTTTCAAATCAGGGCAGCGTACATTATCAACTGACTTCGCTTCATAAATCTCAGAACGAATCTTTTCCGCAATTTTTAAAGCGCGCTCCATTCCAACATTTTCAATCAGTACGATAAATTCATCGCCACCGTAACGTACCAACAAGTCAGATGTCCGAATATTTTCTTTTAATTTTTCAGCCACAAATTGAATGACCTGATCCCCCATCAGGTGCCCATACACATCGTTAACCTGTTTAAAATGATCGATGTCGATTACCATTAAACAAGTCTCCGAAAACTGAGTCGGCTGATTTTCCAAAAGTTTAATGTATTCATTCAACGCATAACGGTTTGCAACCCCGGTTAATGAATCCAAATGTGCAATATTCTTGAGTCGAAACTCCAACGCATCTCGCTGCTGAAGTGTCTGTTTTAATTGCTGAATCGCTGTAAATAAAGAATAAACATTGGCGGGTTGGTCTTTGGTATCCATCGGGTTGGGGCGAAGACTGGAATGGGATAAATCAAACAGAATTTCACGCGCTTGAATAAGTGGACTAAACACTCTCTTGCGTGCATAGATCATGGTAAACAGTGCCGCAAAAATTGAAATCAGTGAAATACCCACCGTTGTGAGCAAAATATTTTGTGCTTTATGCTTTTCAATGATGGCTTTTTCAACGCTATATTTAAGTAAATAATTTTGCAATTCCACCACGGTCGAAAATTTATCAACGATTGCTTCAGTTAACTGTGTCCCCGTTAAATAGTATGGTCGATGGTAAATACTTTCATTCATCAAGCGTTCAACAATCAATAGCCCTTTGGCTAAAAACTCGTTATAAACCGCTTGATGCAGCACTTTAAATTCTTCGGTTTTATCACGCTCGGGCTGTAAGGTATCAATGAGTTCCCACAAATACATCACTTGCTTCCGAGTCTGTAAAGAACGCGCTAAATTGGTTTCAGGAATCGGTTGTTTAAAAGCTACATGCGCCATCACATTGGATGCAGCACGACCGGCCTGATCACGTAAGTCCGCTAATAATAAAATTTGGACATAGAAGTTTGAAACAGCGGTGTCTTTGCCTTCAGATACAGCGATTACGTCTTTTAAAATATCATGACTACGATCCCAAGCATTGAACATTTTTAGGATGGCTTGATCCATGGTCTCGGCATTACGTTGCTCACGTGGTAGAGCTGCATAGGCATCTACCTGTTGTCTGCCTTGCGTTAAAGCTTCATCTAAACGGTCAAATAAACTTAAATCTAAATTTGGGAGGTTCGAATGCTTTAAAACCTCTAAGGTCTTTTGCATCTGCTCATCTACCGTGAGCCGATACAGTTTTAACTCAAGCACATGCTGGGCAAAGTCTTGCTGATTACTCGACATGAGCTTGTTGGCTGGCGCACGCTCTCGTGAAATCTTATTGGCCAAGTCTGCAACAGCCTGTAAGGCTTGTATTTCAGTTAAAGCTTGGTTGGTTTTGATGTAATCTCGATAACTTTTGACCATCAACGGAATGGATAAGCTGCACAATGACAAAATAATAATGCTCATTGCAATGTACAACTTTTGACTCAAATACTCAGAGCGTATTTCTCGCATACTTCAACCACGCCCCCATTCCAAAATAAAAGAAAACCAAATTAACTGTTTATTATACGAACAGTATATCGTGTATTTAAGTGATTAATTCTTTGTTTTGCATCATTTTAAGATTTCATCAGCCCCAAATGATCACGGCTAAACTTTCACTCACCTATGAAAGCTAAGTAAATCAATCCTTAATAATATTCATGTTTAGGGTGAATTTCATTCAATATTTTCTAATTTTCCCATTTTTTAAAGTGCCTATATTTACAAATGCAACATTTAGGTGCATAATGCACAGTATTGGGGCGAATTAGAGTATATCCTCAGCAGATATTCTAATTTTCCCACAAGTTTTGGCGGAAAAAACCAACTTCTTTTAGAAGTTGGTTTTTTTTTGCCCGAATAAAAGTTTTTAATGAAAAATATAGATTGATAATTGCACCATTATGATGCATTAAATTCCAATATATTATTCAGAAAAAAAGAAGATCTCGAAAATTTAAATAAAAAAAGCCCAACCTTGGGGAAAGTTGGGCAGATAAACAAAAACTGTTTGAGGAGAATTAGCTTCTCAGAAAACAACAATATTGTTAAATGATTCGCTAAAATTATTATGAAATAAATCTGCTCTATTGTAAAGCCAACCAAAGCACTATGGATTAATATAATTGCATAATTATTGTGAGAATTATCACAAATACAGAGAAGATATGTACATTATACAAGCAAAACCCGAGTTTTTTGCGCTAATTTTAGGCATTTTTTAGACTTAGGACACAAAAACGCCTATATTTGAGGCGCCTTATTTAACTTTTTTACCGTTTATACCAATTACTTCAATCTAATTTATCAATTAAAAATCAAGTTCAGTACAATTCGATATCGCGCATTCTCTGTTTTCTAAATAGGTATACACTATTGTTCTGCTGTAAGTTTTTTTTGGTTGACAAGGATACGATCAATTGAGCAATTTTTAACCTATAACATAGTTAGAGTAATTACTCAATAATGTAATACCATTAGAGTTCATTGACTTAATAAATTGTTACAATAGAATAGCCTTAGTTTAATCCAATGTTAACAATCTGGTAAATATCATGAAAAAACTCGGTTTAGCCACTGCTTTATTATTAGCCATGACCGGTGCTCAAGCATACCAATTCGAAGTACAAGGTCAGTCAGAGTATGTAGATACAACTGAAAACGACAAAAACTTCACTGGTGCTGTACAAGGTACTTACTATTTCAAAAACGTTGATTCATCTAAAGGTCCTTTAGCTGAAGCTGCTTTCTTAAACCAAGCATCAAATGTATCTTTAGCTTACCAATATGGTCAGTATGATGCTCCTGTAGATGAAGGTCGTTCTGACATCGAATCTCATGTTTACGGTGCTAAAGCTGAAGCTTATGTACCAACTAAATTCGTTCCTGCTTATGCAAGCGCGTCTTACAGCCACACTCACACTGATGGCAAAAATTCAGTAACTCGTGATGATAATGGCGACCGTTATGCATTAGAACTTGGTGCTGTAGTAGCTCCTAACTTCTTGGTTGCTGTAGGTTATACTAGCGTTGCTGACCAAACTGCTCTTGATGCGTTCGGTATCATGAACAATGGTGTAGTTAAAACTTTTGGCGAAGCAGCGACTATTGCTGACGACCAAGATGCGATTACTGCACGTACTAAATACGTAGGTAACATCGACGGTACTAACATGGCACTTGGCTTAGAAGCTGGTCTTGTTTATGGTGACGACACTGCTTACCAATTAAAAACTGACCTTTACTTAACACCTGCGTTAAGTGTTGGTGCTTCTTATGCAGAGTCTAGCTTTGACTTAACACCGAACAAAGCTTGGGGTGCGAACGTAAACTACTTCATCACTCCAGCGATTGCTGTAGGTGCGAGCTATGTAAATGCTAATGCTGAAACTAAAGCGCTTGACACTCAATCTGTTGGCGTAAACGCTAAATTCCGCTTCTAATTCAATTTAGAAACTGAATACAAAAAAAGGACGCTTAAAGCGTCCTTTTTTTAGTTTGTGGCTCTGACTAAATTTAAAAAATGTAAATGACGCTCATATTGGTCAATAATATCTTGCAAGAGATCATCTAAAGTCCAATCCATCACATCATAATTCTGTCCACCTTCTCTTAAGAAAACTTCAGCTTGATAAAACTGCTGTTCTTCGAGTCGATCTGCCATAAAACTGGGTGGCTGGGTTTCACGGGCAACCACCTGATAGATGAAGTTAATTTCATTATGGTGATCCACGCGTAACTGCAAGCCATGCTCAATCGGTTGAATGGTCACGTCTAGCTGACGGCGCTGAAATTCCTTTTGTACCGCTGAAAAAGCATGTTGGACTTGCTGACCAATGAATTCTTCGACCTCAGACTGGGTATGCGGATAATGCATAATCAGACCTAGACGCTGTTGCCAACTGCGTGGATTTTGAATCGCACGTGGCGTGATTCGCGCATCTTGTAGTGCACGCATTTTGGTGACATCCAAACGCAGTGCTTTCAGTAAGCCCCAACAGACCAGCAACATAATCAAAGTAAAGGGTAAGGCACTCATAATTGTGGCCGATTGTAAGGCTGAAAGTCCGCCTGCCATCAGTAAGATAATCGACAGTAACGCAATCAGAATGGTCCAAAATAGCCGTTGCCACAAGGGTGAGTTTTCTGTTTCTGCGGTTAAGTAATCAATGACCAATGAGCCTGAGTCGGCTGAAGTCACAAAGAATAGTACCACCAGAACGGTCGCAATCAGGCTCGATATTTGAGAGAAAGGTAAATGGGTCAAAAATTCAAACAGTGCGACGGATGAATCTTGTTGTACCGCTGAGATTAACGAAGTGTGCCCATCTTGAATAATACTGAACAGCGCTGCATTCCCCATGAAGCCCATCCAAATCAGGGTAAAACCTGTAGGAATGAACAACACCCCGACAATAAACTCACGAATGGTTCGACCTTTAGACACTCGGGCAATAAACATTCCAACAAAAGGCGACCACGAAATCCACCAAGCCCAATACATAATGGTCCAACCACCAATCCAACCATTGGGTTGATAGGCATAGAGGTTGAAAGTCATCGTGAACAAATTGGATACGTATTGCCCTGCGTTTTGAATGCTGGTTTGTAAGATATAAATGGAAGAACTGGCAAAAAACACAAATAACAGTAAAACCACTGCCAGTACCAAGTTCAATTCAGACAGCCGTTTAATGCCTTTGTCCAAACCAAAACCGACTGAGAGCGAAGCTAAAAAAGTGACAAAAATGATTAGCCCGACCTGAATGCCAATACTTTGCTGAATGCCAAAAAGATAATTCAGTCCCGAATTAATTTGGGTCACCCCAAAACCAAGTGTGGTAGCAACCCCGAAAATGGTGCCTAAGGTTGCAAAGGTATCAACTGCATCTCCCGTTACACCATAGATTTTTTTGCCCACCAAAGGATATAAAGCGGAGCGAACCTTTAACGGCAAATTATGTCGGAAAGAGAAATAAGCCAGTGACAATCCCACAAGTGCATAAATGGCCCATGCATGTAATCCCCAGTGGAAAAAGGTGATTCGCATCGCTTGTTGTGCGGCATCTACGGTTTGCCCGTCTCCCGTGGGCGGGTTGACATAGTGCATCACCGGTTCAGCGACACCGAAGAACATCAAACCAATCCCCATCCCTGCGGTAAACAGCATAGCAAACCAAGAACCACTGCTATATTCAGGCAGACTATGATCAGGACCGAGTTTGATTTTCCCCATATCGGAGAGCGCAATAAAGATCAGCAAGATCAGAAATAACGCGACAGATAAAACATAAAACCAGCTAAATGAATCAATAATCCATTGATTTAAATGTTTGGTTAAAGCCTCAAAACCACTTGGGTCAAAAAGAATCAAGGCCAGAAAAAGCACTAGAATCAGGACAGTGCTGAGAAATACATTCCGTTTGATGTTTGCAAACAGCGATGGCTTTATGGAAGGCATAATTCCCCCAGAAAATTATTTTTAGTACAAAGATATAACCAAAATGGTTAATTAGACGAGTCTAATAAAGAGTGAAGAATGAATAGCTTAAAATTTAACGATTCTGTTCCATCATAATTTATGTTGAAAAATAAGGCAGTGCGAATCCTGTAACAGTTTAATTTTCTTTATGATCATTGGGCCGATGCTGAATATACTGCAAGGCAATCAAGCGTGAAACGACTAAAGCCAAATACATCACCCCACAAAACATCTGCAACATTGCAATCATACGAGCCAGCGGTGTTAATGGCATTAAATCGGACAAACCTGTCGCCGACTGCAAACTAAAGCTTAAAAAAAGTAAATCGAGCCATGACTGTGCGCCCGCCACATTGGGATTTAAAAAGCTATTGGGTTCTAAAATCTGGCAAATGCTATATAAAAAGGCAAAACCCCATGCAATAAGGGTAAACACTGCCCCTGCAGCAAATAGCTCATCTTTGGTCAAATAACGGTCTGCAAACATATAGCGCAGCAAGCCATAGGCCGCAATAAAATAGGCCATCGCCTCAAAGGCATGGCTAATCACCAACAGCATCGGATCTCGCGCACCGAGCAATATCAGTAAGGAAAAGAACAATGCCCCACCAACAAAGCTCAAGCCGAGAATGGTGAACACGGGAGTTTGACGAATGACCTTGGCAATGAGTAACAGGACCAAAACACCTAAGCCCCAAACCAATACACGTAAGGACAAACTATGGCCGCTCAACAACGCCAAAATCAGCATAATAAATTGCAACAGCAGTAACCATGCTGAAGGCAGTAGACGGAAGCCTTTCCAAAATTCGACAAATACTTGCATATGCAGCCTGTTGTTTTTAACGCCAAGTTTGATTGGTTCTTGTTCTCGCTTTTTTAACTTAGCATGAATAGCCACTGAAACCGATGCTTTTTATTCACGTGAGTCAATTCATTTTGATTACAACTTGAGTACAGACTGTATATCACGATCTTGCATTTCAGCATTCAAAGCCAACAAAATTAGGATATTCAACACCATAAAAAAAGCCCCAATCAATGGGGCTTTTTTTAGTTCAGGTTCAGATTAGTGATCTGAAGCGCCTGAGATACCAATACCTGTTTGTGAACGTACATACTGCGCATCAAATGCTTTACGTTCTGCTTGTGCACGTGCTGAGTTATCAGTCACAGAGAACAACCAGCAGCAGAAGAACGCCAATGGCATTGCAAAGATCGCTGGACCATTGAATGGATTTACTGGCGTTTCAGAGATTGCGAATGTATCTACCCAAACGGCTTTAGACAAGACAATAAGTACTACTGCAGTCGCTAGACCCACTACACCACCAATCACCGCACCACGCGTGGTTAAACCTTTCCAGAACATTGAAAGTACAAGAACTGGGAAGTTTGCACATGCTGCTACAGAGAATGCTAATCCGACCATGAAAGCAACGTTTTGTTTCTCGAACAGAATCCCTAAAATCATTGCAAAAATAGCAAGACCTAAAGTCGCGATTTTAGACATACGAAGTTCAGATTCAGGAGTCGTTTGACCTTTCTTGAATACGTTTGCGTACAAGTCATGCGAGATTGCTGAAGCACCTGACAAGGTCAGACCTGCAACAACAGCAAGAATCGTTGCGAACGCCACTGCTGAAATGAAGCCCATGAACAAGTCACCGCCCAATGCATCAGACAAGTGAACCGCTGCCATGTTGTTACCACCAACAAGCTCTAGCTTGCCAGTTACTGCCATTTTCGCGACATCAAGGAACTGCGGGTTGTTCGATACATAAAGGATCGCACCAAAACCAATGATGAAAGTTAAAAGGTAGAAGTAACCAATGAAACCTGTTGCTACAACCACTGATTTACGTGCTTCTTTAGCATCTTTAACGGTAAAGAAACGCATTAAAATGTGTGGTAAACCCGCTGTACCGAACATTAATGCCAAACCTAAAGAAATGGCATCAATTGGGTTTGCTGCAAGTTTACCTGGTCCCATGATATTGCCCGCTTCTGCTAAAGAAATGTCATGTACTTTAGAGAAAACTTGAATTGACTGCGTGAACATTTCAGAGAAGCTGAAGCCTACGCCTTTCATCACCATGAACGCCATGAATGTCGCGCCAGACAAAAGCATCACAGCTTTAATAATCTGTACCCAAGTCGTTGCCAACATTCCACCGAAGATCACGTAAGCCATCATCAGAAGGCCGACAATCACTACAGCAATGTTGTAGTTCAAACCAAATAAGAGTTTGATCAGCTGACCTGCACCCACCATCTGAGCGATCAGATAGAATGCAACGACAACCAGTGAACTTACTGCTGCAAGCGTACGTACTGGTTTTTCTGCTAAACGGAATGACACTACGTCAGATAAGTTGAACTTACCTAAGTTACGTAGACGTTCAGCCACCAAGAACAATACGATTGGCCAGCCGACCATGAAACCCAATGAATACAGCAAGCCGTCGAAGCCTGAACTGAAAACCATTGCGGAAATACCCAAGAATGATGCTGCGGACATATAGTCACCCGCAATCGCTAAACCATTTTGGAAACCTGAAATCCCGCCACCTGCTGTGTAGAAGTCAGCAGTGTTGGTGGTTTGTTTTGCTGCCCATTTGGTGATGAGCAAAGTAAATCCGACAAAGATACCGAACATGATAATTGCATGCCAGTTTGTCGCTTGTTGTTGAGCCTCACCCAAATCTGGGCCTGCAACTGCTAGGCTCGAAGCCAACAGTGCTGTAGCAGCGACTGCAAGCGCTTTCAATGAATTCCATTTCATTAGTGCTGTCCTTTCTCTTGCGCAATGGCTTCAACTTCACGCATTGCTTCTTCGTTTAATGCGTCGAGTTTGTTATTCGAGATATACGAATACACACCACACAAAACAAAAGACAATACAATAATGCTTAGACCCAATGGCATGCCAATCGTGGTCACCCCACCACTGACTGAAGTCATTAAAAATTCTTTGTTGTAGCCAACCAACAACATGAAACCAACGTATACAACCAACATAATGGTTGTCAGTGTCCAGCTCAGTTTACTTTTACGACTAACCATTTCCTTGAATTTGGGATTTTGTAGAATCTGTTCTACTTGTCTCTCATCCATAACCATACTCCTGTGCGTATCCAACCGTAGATACAATTTTTTAATTCGAATTATTACATTTGCTAAAGTAGCAAGCTTCTGTATTGGTTGTAATTTAGACTTTGGTCTGTAAATTTTAAACAAGCTCAGCAGCCTCTATCCCAGATGCGCTATGATGGCCGAGATGATGGAAAAACTTTAGGTAAAATGAACAGCTGGCTCATTATCGGGGTATTGGCCCTCTATATCGTCTTACTCTTTATCTGCGCTTTTTTTGGTGAGAAACACGCCAGCCGCCTGAGCACGCGTGGGCGCATGCTATTGTTTAGTTTAACTTTAGGGGTCTACTGTTCATCTTGGACCTTTTATGGCGCAACAGGTGCAGCAGTTCGTGAAGGCATTATCTTTCTGCCGATCTACCTTGGCCCACTACTTTTCGTCGCACTGGGCTATGACATTTGGCGTCGTTTAGGCCGCGTCCGTCAGCACCATGCTATTTCATCGATTGCCGATTTTGTCGCTGCACGCTATGGTAAAAGTGGGCCTTTGGCCTCAATGGTGACTATCCTCGCCGTCATTGCGATTATTCCTTACTTAGCCCTGCAGTTACGCGCTATTGCACTTAGTGCTGCGGTGATTTTAGAGCCCACCGCAGGCAGTATCGCCTCAACCACCAACGGTGTACTGTTCCTCACTGGTATCTTGGCTATTTTAGCCATGATTTTCGGGACGAGGCAGATTGCCAATACAGAACAACATGGCGGTCTGATGTTGGCGGTTGCCTTCGAGTCTTTTGTCAAACTGTTTGCTTTGCTGTGTGTCGCGCTCTTTTTCGTGTTTGCTGCACCTGAAAACATTCATCAAATCTCCAAAGATGTCGCGGAGACTTTCCATCAAGTACAACTCATTGGTGTGCCCGATACGTTTTGGATTCAAACCTTGTTGGCTGGACTCGCGATCATTTGCTTACCGCGTCAGTTCCACGTCGCTGTGGTCGAATTGCGTGATGAAAAACATATTCGTGGGGCACGGCGCTGGTTCGCAGTTTATTTAGTTTTAACCATCATTGCCATTATCCCGATTGCCAGTTGGGCGCTGCATGCAACGCCAGGTTACTTAGCGATCCCCGATGTAGCGGTTTTGTCTTTACCCTTAAGTTATGGCCAAGACTGGTTAACCCTATTAGCCTTTTTAGGCGGCTTCTCTGCCTCTACGGGTATGCTGTTGGTGTCTTCAGTGGCGCTGTCGATCATGCTCAGTAATGACTTGATCATGCCTGCCTTATGGCGTACCAATTTACTGTCCCGCCACGATAAACGCTTACCTTTGGTACTTAAATTTACCCGTCGGGTCTGTATTTTAGCCGTCATGTTATTGGGCTTTTTGTTCTTCCATTTTTTTAATGACATTGACCAACTTTCAGTCTTTGGCTTGTTGGCCTTTAGTGCGGTGGCTCAGTTCTCACCTGCCCTCATTGGTGGTCTATACTGGCGTGGCGGCAGTAAACAAGGCGTCTATGCAGGTTTATTGGCTGGTTTTGGCATGTGGGCCTACACCCTGTTGTTACCGACTGTGCTGCGCAGTTTGCCTGCTGAATATTCACACTTTACCGAAAGTTTTCTTAATGTCGGGCCCATGGGCATTAACTGGTTACGTCCTGAAGCCCTGCTCGGTTTTGAATCCTTTGCCGCACTCACTCATGGGGTAGTATGGGCACTCGGTTTGAATATTATTTTATACATTTGGATTTCCCGCGTTTTCCGCCCCAGCGTGGCCGAACAAATTCAAGCAGAAAGCTTTTTCTATTATGAAACTAAGCCACTGCCGACACAGAGCACGTCTACAGACATCAACTACATTCATCACGATGTTGCACGTTTAAAAGTTGGTGATTTAATCACCTTAGCCAAACGGATTACTGGTGATGGCGCAACTATGCGCGCTTTCCAACAGTTCTGTGCCCAGAACAATGTAGTGCTGAATGAAAACAGCAATGCCAACGGCATGTGGTGGCGTTTTACCGAACAATATTTGGCAGGCACTATTGGTGCTGCATCGGCGCGTACCCTGCTCACCACCGCAATGGTCAACAATGGCCTCGCTTTGGGGCAAGTGGCAAACATTCTAGACCAAGCCTCACAGTGGCAACGTTTTAATCAAAACCTGATCATGACCATGATTGACCACATGACCCAAGGGGTGAGTGTGGTCGATGAAAATATGTGTTTGGTGGCATGGAATAACCAATATTTAAAACTGTTTGATTATCCAAAAGACATTGTCTATGTCGGTTGTCCGATTTCGGATTTGATTCGGTATAACGCAGAGCGCGGCGAATGTGGCCCGGGTTCGGTCGAAGAACATGTACGGAAACGGATGCACTGGATGCAAGTCGGTAGTGCGCACGAGTTTGAACGCATTCGTAAAGATGGTCGTGTCATTCAAATGCGTGGCAATCCAATTGAAGGCGGCGGCTTTGTCACCACCTTCGCCGACATTACCGCCTTCCGTGAAAATGAAGCCATGCTGGAGGCGCGTGTCCAAGACCGAACTCAACAGTTAGCAGATGCATTGACTGAACAACAACTGGCACGTGAACAAGCCGATAAAGCCAATATGTCGAAAAGCCGCTTTATTGCCGCGGCCAGTCATGACTTATTGCAACCGATGCATGCTGCGCGTCTGTTCAGTACAGCTTTAGAACAAAGCGTACAAAGTGAAGAAGACCGTAAAACCTTACAACAGCTTGATCGTGCCTTACACGGTGCAGAAAGTATGTTGTCTGCCCTGTTGGATATTGCCCGTCTTGAAGGTGGCACCATTCAACCCAACCGTCAGGCTTATCCGCTGCATGATTTACTCAGTGACCTCGAATTGCAGTTTAAATCCATTGCAGCACAGCGCGGTATTCGTTTCAGCGTACATGATGCTCAGTTCTGGATAGATACCGACCCACAATGGATTCGCCGTATTATTCAGAACTTTGTCAGTAATGCCCTACGCTACACTGCCAAAGGCAAAGTGGTGGTGGGCGTACTCCGCTCCACGGACAAACCACGCCATATTCGAATTGGAGTGTGGGATACAGGACCCGGGATTGCAGAAGAACAACGAATCAAACTATTCCAAGAGTTTGAGCGCTGTGGCCATACCTCACCGTGGGGTGAGCAAGGGCTTGGCTTAGGCTTAGCCATCGTACAACGGATGACCAGCCTGCTCGACTACCCAGTGCATGTCTATTCAGAGTATGGCAAAGGGTCATGCTTTATGATTGAAGTACCAATCATTGACCCACCAAAAGTCGTGGCAGCGCCTGTACAAGCGGTTCCACTCAAAACCAAAGCCTATAAAATTTTGTGCTTGGACAATGACGAAACCATTTTAGAAGGGATGTCGACTTTACTGACCAAATGGGGCTATCAAGTGTTTAAGGCAACTGAACCTGAACAGGCTTTTGAGATGATTCAACAAGAAAATATTCAGGTTTGGTTGGTCGATCAACACTTAAACCATGACAAAATTGGTTTGGACTTTATTTTAGCCAATCGTCAAGAAAATGTCCCCGTCGCTTTGATTACCGCAGACTCAGATCCTGAACTGCCACAACGGGTCAAAGATATGAATATCGTGCTGTTGAAAAAGCCGTTAAAACCTGCTTCTTTACGGGCATGGTTATCGGGTTTAAAAATTTCAAATCCTGAATAAATTCACTACATTCGCTCACAAAACCCAAGTTACCTGACTTGGGTTTTGTCTTTTTTGGGCTCTGTATACATGGCAAACTGACTAAAGTTTTAAGGATTTCGACCAAAGTGCTCATTTTCAGCCCTTTGAAGCCCAACAATATTGGCTAAAAATTACACATCTATTTTTACTATGGCAAAATACACCAGTTACATTAGTGAACACTTGTATACTTAGTTACAATTTTTCAAGTATTTGTTTTATTTAAACTAAATATACATAAAAACACAAACTACGACTTTAGTCGTATTCATCTCCACAGGGGATTGGCAGATAACTAGGACTAAGAAAAGATCAGTTTTTCTACCTATATACCCCTTCCTTCGCTGAAGAAACTGATCATCCTTCTCTTGGAGTTTTATGATGAACATTTCTAAAGCAATGCCACATGGCTCAGATCAGTCGCAACAATTTCTACGCCAGTATAGTGCCAATGCCTTTTTACCCAGTATTGACTGGGTCGAACTCTTTAAGCAAAGTAAACTCAGCGAGACTCATGTTCAGGCCTTAGATACGCTGTATCACACCGCTATTCCCCTCGCATTACAAGTGTTTGAACAACTCGACTTTGATGTGTTTCGCCCCGCGGCTTACCAACCGCAAGGTTTAGGTCTATTTGAAAAACTTCAGCAACAAGAAGACCCATTCTTGCTGGCATTGGAAGCCGAATCCAGCGGACTCAGTGAAGATGTGCGCCATCAAATTTGGAGCATGCTCCTTCGCGGCGGTGCAGTTTTGGTGTTTAAAGCATGGCTCGGTAAAGTCAAAACCGATCAGGATCAACTCGACACCACCCAGTTTGACCAATTGTCGGATCTGCTCTTTATTAAAACACCACCGCAAGTCTTGGCGGATCGCTTAAGTATTGATGCGCAAGGAACACAAGACCATATTTTCCTCATGTATGACAACGAAATCTACTTAGACCGTTTCAACAGCTTGGAAACGGCGGCTTTATTTGTCGATCTTGGCGTGTATGATGCGGCCTTTTTAAGTCTGCGTGATGACCGTGTTGCCGCTTATTTGAAACAACAGGGCTATGTCTCTGAAGAGCAAATTGATGACTTGCAATGTGCTTTAAATCCTTTATTTTGTACCGATGTCACCAGCAAACAAAACTGCTTGGCTTAAACTCAAAAACGAAAAAAAGCGCTGATGATTCAGCGCTTTTTTTAATTCAATAGATCAGCTTACATGCGTTTTTCTTCAATATTTAAAGCATTGATCGCAAGGACCGCTTGAGTTCGGTTCTGTACTCCAAGCTTACGGAAAATCGCAGTCACGTGCGCTTTAATCGTCGCTTCTGAAACATCAAGTTCATAAGCAATCTGCTTATTCAGCAAACCTTCTGCCACCATCATCAAAACACGGAACTGCTGCGGTGTTAAGGATTGAATTCGCTCAGCCAGTGCAGTTTCATCGGCAGCACGTGGGTCAAAGTTCATGTTAGCGGGTAAATTTGGTGGCAACCAAATTTCACCATCTAAGACTTCGCGAATTGCTTCGCCAATATGACTTGGATGTGCCGACTTTGGAATATACCCCATCGCTCCATGCGCAATTGAACGCTGAATGATCGACGTCTCTTCATGCGCTGAAACGACAATGATCGGTAATGATGGATACTGGGCACGAACGTGTACCAATGCAGAAAAACCTGAAGCACCTGGTAAGTTTAAGTCCAATAGCACCAAATCAGGTTCAGGACCTTTTTCAAGGCGTTCATAAAACTCGTTTACTGCGGCTGTTTCATGAATTTGAGCTTGCGGTAAGCTATAACGAACAGCTTGGATTAACGCATGGCGAAACAGCGGATGGTCATCAACGATTAATATATTCATAAGCAACGAGAGATTTCGAGTGCACTAGTCTTGACTATTCTAACCATACAAGTGCCGATAAGGATATGCAAAGTCTAACTTTTTTTCACTTTATCACGCTTTAAGTAGGAAAATAGCCTCAATTCCAAGTCGATATTGAAATATAAATAACTAATCACATTTTGATATAAAATTTATCAGCACATCGAAAAAGGTTATTTAATTTAAATATATATAAAAAATACAACCATTTAATAAAAATTTAGATAGTCTTTTTCAGCATCAACAGATATATCTTAAAATCAGATAACTTAACGCTATTTCTTTATTTTACAGCCTTCGTTCAGATATTAGATAAATAAGCCCATTCCGAGATACAACACTTTAGGGCTTTCCTTATGTCTACTTTACTGCAAAAACCACTCAATATTGTCGCTGTGTCAGGCGGTTTAAATACCCCGTCTAAAACTGAGGCGCTAGTACAAGAAATATTAAATGAACTGGGGGAAGCAACCCCAATCCATGTACATTTCATTAAATTCAGCGAAATTGGACATCTACTCGGTGGTGCGATTTACCGCAATCAACTGCCACAACGTGTGCAAGATGACTTAGCCGCGGTCGAAGCTGCCGATGCTTTGATTGTTGGAACGCCAGTTTACCGTGCTTCATTTACTGGTTTATTCAAACACTTTTTCGACTTTGTTGAGCAAACGGCGCTGGTCGATGTACCAGTACTGCTTGCAGCCTCAGGCGGCAGTGAACGTCATGCATTGGTACTGGAACACCAACTACGCCCACTATTCAGTTTCTTCCAAGCGCAAACGTTACCCATTGGGGTCTATGCCACAGACAAAGACTTTACCCCGGCGTATACCATCCACAGTGAATTATTACGAGATCGCATTACTCTTGCTGTGGCCCGTGCTTTACCCATCTTAGAATGGGCACCTGCCAAAGGTCAGCGTGCAGAAGTGGTGAAAGAAAAGACCCAACTTGCCAATCAGAACTTGGGTATCAACACGCAAATCGAACAAGACGATGTGCTGCCTTCAGCCGCAGTTCCGAATTTAGATGTAGCCGAGTCTCGCTTGCATCAGAAAAAAGCCAAACCACAGGTCGCTTAACGCAAAAAGCATTGAGAGGGTTTTCACATGTCACAACAGAATAAAAATATTACGTTTGCTTATTGGGTTCCCAATGTCAGCGGTGGCTTAGTGGTGAGTAATATTGAGCAACGCACAGACTGGAGTTATGACTATAACGTCCGTTTAGCGCAGGCTGCGGAAAAAAATGGCTTTGACTATGCCCTGACTCAGATTCGTTTTACTGCGGGTTATAACGCAGAAAACCAACATGAGTCGGTCAGTTTTAGTCACGGTATTTTAGCCAAAACCAGCAAACTCAAAGTCATTGCCGCTATTTTACCTGGCCCGTGGAAACCCGTGCTTGCCGCAAAACAGCTTGCAACCATCGACCACTTAACCCAAGGGCGTATTGCGATTAATGTGGTTAGTGGTTGGTTTCGCGGCGAATTTGATGCCATTGGTGAACCATGGCCTGAACATGACCAACGCTATGCCCGCTCGGAAGAGTTTATTCGTGCATTAAAAGGCGTTTGGACCCAAGACAACTATAGTTTCAATGGAAAATACTACCAGTTCAAAGACTACACTTTGTCACCCAAACCTGTGCAAAAGCCGCATATTGAAATTTTCCAAGGCGGCAGTTCACGCGCTGCACGGGATATGGCTGCACGGGTTTCAGACTGGTATTTTACCAATGGCAATACCCCTGAGGAGCTCAAAAAACAGATTGATGATATTCGTGCAAAAGCCCAACAGAATGGCCATCAGGTCAAAATTGGGGTGAATGCTTTTATCATTGCCCGAGATACCGAAGAAGAAGCTAAAACGGTTCTGCAAGAAATTATTGATAAAGCCAATATTCAAGCAGTACACGCCTTTGGCGATGCCACCCGTGAAGCGGGTGCAGCAACACTGGAAGGTGAAGGCAACTGGGCCAAATCGACCTTTGAAGACTTGGTTCAATACAATGATGGCTTTAAAACCAATTTGATTGGTACACCACGCCAAATTGCGGAACGTATTGTGGAATTAAAAGCCGTTGGTGCGGATTTAATCCTTTCAGGTTTTTTACATTTTATCGAAGAGGTTGAATACTTCGGTGCCAAAGTGTTGCCATTGGTTCGTGAGTTGGAAGCTCAGCAGCAATCCGTTGAGACTGCCAAATCTGCTTAGCTCGGTAAGCAGCAGACACGAACTAAAAAATAATAATCATAGGTGACTCTATTCTTCCCTCAAGGCTCGGCTTGAGGGTTTTTTTATTGGTGTATAATCCACACAAAGTAAAAAATAACCACTTGATATGAACAACAGCCAACCTTCCAAATTCATTAATCTCTCTTTGGCCTTTTTATGGGGCTATCAAGGTTTAGTTCCTAAAATCCTTTTTATCAATCCCGATGAGATTGCCATTTGGCAAACTTTTGGGCTTTCCTACACACAGGCCCAACTGGCAGGTCAGGGCTCAGGTGTGCTTGAGTGTGTTTTTGCTTTATTTTTACTTTTTAATTCCAGTAAATATCTGCATTACCTCAGTATTTTCAGCTTAGTGTTTTTATTCGCACTGGTCGCTTTTCTGATCCCAGATAGTCTCATTCGTGCTTTTAATCCTGTGGTTATGAACCTTGCAATGATCAGTCTATCCACTTGTTATTGCATGCTTCACAGACAAAAAGCGACGTCCTTTAGTTCACAAAGTAAAGGATCCATATGAATTCAAAATCAGGTTGCATCGTCATTACAGGCAGTTCTAAAGGTATCGGCTTGGGTTTAGCTCAAGCCTTCTTGGAACAGCAACAAGCCGTCGTGATTTCTGGGCGAAATAGCACAGATTTGCAGCACACCCTGCAACAGCTACGGCATCGTTTTCCCGCTGCGCTGATTCATGCCGTCACTTGCGATGTCACGCAGATCCATGAAGTACAAACGCTTTGGGATGAAGCCATTCAACACTTTGGTGCTGTTCAGATTTGGATTAATAATGCAGGCAGTTGTACAGCGACACTAGACTTTAAAGATCTCGCAGCAGCAGACATACAGACTGTGGTTCAAACCAATATTCTAGGCAGTATGTTCGGCTCACAAGTGGCCTTAAACGGCATGCTAGCACAAGGCTATGGTCAAATTTTCAATATGGAAGGTTGGGGTACTCGAGGCGAATGGAGTGCAGGCATGACCGCCTATGCCACCACCAAACGTGCCATAGGGTACTTTAGTCAAGCCCTGTTTAAAGAAACCAAACAGACCCACATTCAAGTCGGTACACTCAGTCCCGGAATGGTAGCAACTGACCTACTGGTATCCTCTTGGCAAAATGGCAATGTTCAGTACTGGAACAAAATGAAACGGCTTTTTTTGTTTATTATCGATCCTCCTGAGGTGGTCTGCCGCTATTTGGCCCAACGTATTTTAGAGAATAAACGTCGCCATACTCGAATCGTATGGATGACGCCCTTACGGCTGTTGCTCCGATTTTTGCGGCCCTATTATTGGCGTCGAAATCCCATTAAAGATACAGCTTTAGCGCATCTCAACTCAAAATAATACCACATCAAGTTGTAGATCATTTACATTAAACATAACCCCCGAATGAGGAAGACTTCTGATGTACACAGGTATTGTACAAGGCTTAGAGAAAATTCTAGATGTCCGTCAAGGCGACGGTTTTAGCACCCTTGTGGTTTCAAATACACACAACTTTTTTCACGATGTCTTCATCGGTGCAAGTGTAGCTATCAATGGCACCTGCTTAACTGCAACGCACATCGATCTTACCGCCAATCAAGTCCATTTTGATGTCTCAGATTTGACTCGACGCCTGACCACTTTAGGCACTTTACAGGCAGGTGATGAGGTGAATATCGAACGTTCAGCCAAAGTCGGAATGGAAAATGGGGGGCATAACTTGTATGGACATATCGAAGGAACGGCTACAGTAAAGCAGCTGAGCCGTCACGGCGAGACTCTGCATGTGGATCTCCACATTCCCGAGGGTAATATCAAATACTTTTTCTTAAAAGGTTTTATTGGTCTGAATGGTTGTAGCCTCACCGTCAACCGTGTTGATCGTAACAGCCATGAAATTTCAGTTGATTTGATTCCTGAAACCTTGCGTCTAACCACATGGGCATCGGTACAAGTCGGCGATGCAGTCAATTATGAAATTGATCAGATGACACGGACGATGGTGGATACCTTAGAAAGCATCCATCAGCGTTAAACTGCGTTTTTTGACATTACAGCTGTACAAAAGCGCCTAACTCAGGCGTTTTCTGTATTTTAAAAGTATTATTTATCAAAATGATATACGTATAATTTAAATATTAAGCATCAATCAACTTACCGATACTCATCCCCCTTTTCGACTCTTCTCAGTTCAAATCTCTAAGGGTTGAGCTTCATATTTCACATCAATAATCGCTGCCAAAAACTACGACTAAAGTCGTATAAAATTTCCGCACAGGAGAGATTGTTCAAAATTTACATGTTGCATGCAACATGCTACTATCAATTTTAGATCCAGTTGAGATAGTCATTGGTACTGTAATCTGACCAGTTTTCACGTTTTTCCGATTCTTGGTTTATCAGTAGCGTAGCGGTATTGATTATGTGAGCTTTCATCAAGTTAGCAGCTTGTTGAGCATCTCCACTCACAAATGCATGATGTAACTTTAAATGGTCATCAAAGGTCTGCATACAATTTCGCGAATGCGGAATGGTTGCAGAACCCGCGATTAACACTTGGTTACGGGTATTGCTAATAATATCAATCGCTTTCTGATTGCCCACGATTTGTAATAACGCTAAATGGTAATCACGGTCAGCTTTTAGAGTCCCTGTAATGTCATTTGAGGCCGCCTTCAGTTTGAACTCCTCAAAAATAGCATTCAAATGTTCAATGTCTTGCTCTGTTCTGACCTTAGTTGCACGGTAGACCAGAGGAACCTCCAGCATCAATCGGATTTGAAAGGATTCAATCATTGTGGTGAATGTTGTCGGAATAATACGTATCCCTTTATTTTTCTCAATTTTCACAATACCAATCTTTTCAAGCATTTGTGCTGCTTCACGTACAGGTGTGCGTGAAATGCCGCCAAGCATCTGACCCAATTCTGTTGCTGAGTACAAGACATTGAACTGTAAGTGATTATTGATAATTGCATCCTGCAAAATTTCAAAAGCTTCTTCAGTTAATGTTTTTGGTTTTTGGATCAGTTTCATGAGGTTTTACAAAGGGAATCAATATGCTGAATAAACATTATGCCATCATCGGGGGGGGAATCAATGGATTGGCTGTTGCCCGCCAACTTCTGTTGGACTATCCAGATGCCCGTGTCACGGTATTTGAAAAAGAAACTGATGTTGCCATGCATCAATCTAGCCATAATTCAGGTGTAGTACATGCTGGACTATATTATGAACCAGGTGGCTTAAAAGCCCGCTTATGCCGTCGTGGTGCGACACTGGTTCAACAATACTGTACTGAAAACCAAATTCCCTATGATGAATGTGGCAAAGTCGTGGTTGCACTCTCTAAAGATGAAGAAGGTCGTCTCGATGCAATCTACAAAAAATCGATGGCCAACCAAGTTCCTGATGTCCGTATTCTGCAAGCTGGCGAAATTCAAGACGTGGAGCCGAATTGTATTGGAACCAAAGCCCTCTATTCCCCACGTACCGCAATTGTCAGCTACGGTGCAATTGCCAGAAAAATGGCAGAAGAAATTAAACAGAAAAATGGCACATTGGTATTGGGTCGAAAAGTCATTAATTTGACGGAAAAAAATAATAAAATTAGCGTACATTTTGACGATCATGAGGTCTATCCAACCCAGTTTGACTACGTCGTGACCTGTGCAGGTTTACAGTCTGACCGTCTTGCGAGCAATTCAGGCGATATTGCCACGCCAAAAATTGTCCCATTTTTTGGTCAATACTATGTGATTGATGAACAATTCAAAAATCATGTCAAAGGTCTGATTTATCCTGTACCCGATCCTAAATATCCATTTTTAGGGGTACATTTCACCAAACGAATTGATGGTCAGATGACCATTGGACCAAATGCGTTTATTTCTTTTGGCCGTGAAAACTATACCGGTAATAAATTTAACCTCACCGATATTTACGACTTCCTTACTTACAAAGGTTTTTGGAAATTCTCCTCTAAAAACATGCCCGCAGCGGTACGAGAGCTGAGAACGGTCCTTAGCCAAACCAATTTTGTCGCAGAAGCAGCTAAATATGTGCCATCTCTTGCTGACGTCTCTGTTGAACCTGCAACACGTGGCATTCGAGCTCAAGCTATGGAAGCTGATGGCTCATTGGTCGATGACTTTGTCATTCGCAAACAAGGCAATATCACCCATATTCGTAATGCCCCGTCTCCGGGTGCGACCTCCTCTTTAGCGATTGCCGAATATATTGTGCGCGAAGTCATGTCTCACCACTAATAAAAAACTGACTCTCATAAAGGAATATCAAATGAGCAATACTCATGAAACAGAATTAGAAAAAAAGAAGCGACTCAAAAAAGTAGCAACCGCAACCATTGTCGGCTCCATGTTAGAGTGGTATGACTTCTATCTGTATGCCACGATGGCCTCAATTGTCTTTGCTAAAGTGTTTTTTGACACTTCAGACCCAGGCAGTGCCAGTTTGAAAGCCTTTGCGACTTTCGCGATTGGCTTTATCGCACGCCCTCTAGGGGGGCTATTCTTTGGCTATTTTGGCGATAAATATGGTCGTAAGAAGATGCTGTTTGTCACCTTCTTGTTGATGGGATTATGTACCACGGCCATTGGTCTAATTCCTACCTATGAATCCATCGGTATCTGGGCAGCAGTGTTGTTGGTGACCTTCCGTATTATTCAGGGTCTCGGTGCAGGGGCTGAATTTGCGGGTGCAGCCATTACCTCGTATGAACATGCCTCTGAAGATAAACGCGGTAGTCAAGGTGCATGGCCTGCTCTGGGTCTAAACTTAGGTCTCCTACTCTCTTCACTTACGGTCTTCTTATTAACCTTAAATGGTGATGAGTTCTTGATTAATGGCGGCTGGCGTATTCCGTTTATTCTCAGTTTTGTGCTGGTGATTATTGGTTTATGGGTGCGTAAAAGCTTACCTGAAACCCCAGATTATGCTGAGGCACATGTCGAAAAATCTAAGGAAAATCCATTTAAACAGATCTTAAAAACCAATATGAAAGGCCTAAGCGTGGTCTTTCTGATTGCAATTGGCTATAACGCCTTGAGCTATATCTTTAAAACCTTCTCTTTGGCTTATTTAACTCAATTCCAAGGTGTTACGGCACATGTCACTTCATTATCCGTGACCATTGCCAGTTTGGTTGCGATTTTCACTGTCCCATTTTTTGGTTGGTTGTGTGACAAATGGAACAGTAGAAATGTTCTGATCTTAGGTGGTTTTCTCTCAATCCTGTTTGCCTATCCTTTTATGAAGTTACTGGAAACAGGGAACAATACTTCAATTTACATCGCTTTAGCGATTGGAACAGGTATTCTTGCTCCAATGATGTTCGCACCACAGGGATCTTTCCTCAGTCGTCAGTTTGCCGTGGAGAACCGTTCTACTGGAGTGAGTACAGGCCGCGAAATTGGAACAGCAATTGCAGGGGGCTTAGCACCTTTAGGTGCCTTGTCGTTGGTGGCGGCTTCACCAACCCATTCGACGACAGGCGTGATTCTAATTTTAGCGCTAGCAGGTTTATTTGTGGTCTTAACTGCCCTTTGCGATCAAGGCTATAAATTCTCCAAACATAAAAACTAAACACTTGAATAGC
Organism: Acinetobacter sp. 8I-beige; assembly: GCF_902505955.1. Lineage (NCBI taxonomy): Bacteria > Pseudomonadati > Pseudomonadota > Gammaproteobacteria > Moraxellales > Moraxellaceae > Acinetobacter > Acinetobacter sp. 8I-beige. The sequence goes on from NZ_LR732792.1 coordinate 1,157,394, forward strand.
TCTTCGTTCACAAAGACAAAGCCCATGTCTAAAATTTAAGACATGGGCTTTTTGGCTGCAGCCAACATTTATCCGTTCGGATATACTTCTTTAATCAACACTTCGACCACTTGCGGTTCAGCCAGTGTCGATGTATCGCCCAAACTATCTAACTCGTTCGCCGCAATTTTTCTTAAAATACGGCGCATAATTTTACCTGAACGTGTTTTCGGTAAAGACGGTGCCCAATGTAAGGCATCTGGTGTCGCCACAGGACCCAATACCTTTCGTACCCACTGAATCAGCTCTGCACGGAGTTCTTCCGTTTGTGCAGTGCCCGCTTGTAAAGTGACAAAGGAACAAATTCCCTGCCCTTTGATCTCATGTGGCATTCCTACTACGGCAGCCTCAGCAACCGCCTCATGTGCCACCAAAGCACTTTCCACTTCGGCCGTGCCTAAGCGGTGCCCTGACACATTCAGTACATCATCCACCCGTCCTGTAATCCAGTAATAACCATCTTTATCACGGCGTGCACCATCGCCCGTGAAATACGTTCCCGGATAAGTTGCAAAATACGCTTCGATAAACCGCTCAGGATCCCCCCAAATGGTTCGCATTTGTCCCGGCCATGAATCCTTAATCACCAGATTGCCTTCAGCCTCTCCGTCTAACTCATTGCCTTCAGCATCAACCAAAGCGGGTTGAATCCCAAACAAAGGACGCGTTGCAGACCCAGGTTTAAGTGGTGTCGCACCTGGAAGTGGAGAAATCAAAATCCCGCCTGTTTCAGTTTGCCACCAAGTATCCACCACTGGGCAACGGCTTTCTCCCACTACCGTGTAGTACCAATTCCATGCTTCAGGGTTAATCGGCTCTCCGACGGAACCAATTAAACGCAAACTGCTACGGTCACTCTCACGGACAAAGGCATCCCCTTCACGCATCATGGCGCGGATCGCTGTTGGTGCTGTGTACAAAATCGTCACATTGTGTTTGTCGACAATATGTCCTGTACGTGCCCAACTTGGATACTGGGGAATCCCCTCAAACATCACTGTTGTGGTTCCATTCGACAAAGGGCCATACAGCACATAAGAATGTCCCGTAATCCAGCCCACATCGGCGGTACACCAAAATACATCATCTTGTTTTAAGTCGAATACTTCACGGAAGGTACTATTCACATAAGTTAAATAGCCCCCTGTGGTATGCAGCACACCTTTGGGCTTACCCGTTGAACCCGAGGTATATAAAATAAACAGTGGATCTTCGGCATTCATTGGTTCAGGTGGACAAATCTCATTAACGGTCATGATTTCCATGTGATACCACAAATCACGTCCTTCTTTCAGCGTAATCGGATTGCCTGTCCGGTGCACCACAATCACGTTTTGTACCGAGTCTGTCCCAGATAAATTTAATGCCGCGTCTACATTTTCTTTCAACGGAATGGGTTTCCCCCCGCGCATTCCGGAGTCTGCGGTAATCACAATTTTGGCTTGACTGTCATCAATTCGGCTCGCCAATGAATCAGGTGAAAAGCCACCAAACACCACACAATGCACGGCACCGATTCGGGCACAGGCCAACATCGAAATGGCTGCTTCTGAAATCATTGGCATATACAGCACCACACGATCACCCTTCACCACACCATGCTTTTTCAGGACATTGGCAAAACGACACACTTCGTCATACAGTTCAGCAAAGGAAATGATTTTATGGCGCGACGGATGATCGCCCTCCCAAATAATGGCGGGTTTATACGGATGCTCTTTCAAATGACGATCAAGACAGTTGGCACTTAGGTTTAACTGGCCATCGGCAAACCATTCAATTTTAAAATTATCTTTGTCATAACGGGTGTTTTTAACTTGACTAAAAGGCTTGATCCAATCGAGTTTCAAAGCTTGTTCAGCCCAATATTCGTCAGGCTGTTCTATCGACTTTTGATAACGCTCAAAATATTCTTGTTCATTGGTGCGCGCAGTTTTTTCAAATTCAGCAGGTACAGGATAGACTTCTTTCATATCATACTTCCTTATATTCTGACTCTCATCGCGAGAGTTCATGCCACAGTTATTGGTTTATTATTGGACTGCATAACCACAGTATGACGATTGTTTTTTAAACAGATCAACACGGCTTTGGTCGTATATTATTTCTACAATTTAAAACACATTTTATAGTGATCTTTCAATAACATCCTGTGTTTAATCCGTAACATGAACAAAGCTGAACTTAGTAAAGTCGCTCCAGCTAGGCTTTTTTAAGCATATTGTTACACTTCAGTCGGTACTATTTCATGCACAAGGAGCATGACTTAGTGCCTTCAATTCAAAACTAAAGCGTTTAAAAAACCTAAATATTGGTTTTTATCCGTCTATCAATCACCCAGAATGCGATAATTTCATACGTATTTCTCTATTAAACGCACACATTTTTCAGGCAAAATATGCCAAATTTTCAGCGATTGGAGCACCAGTGTCAGAACAAAATCATAGCTTGAGCGAGGTTGCTCAAGGTACGTCAGAGATGCTACATGACGCGACAGCAAAAACCACGCAAAGCGTGATTGCACATACTGCAAAATATAATGATGCCTATTCCACCATCGACAAATTTATCGATGGTTTTTGGGAGCGTATGCCTTATTTTTGTATTGCACTGATTACCTTCGTCATTTTTTATTTGCTCTCCAAACTGTTTAAGCTTTTTGTTCGTAAAGCACTCTCTGATCGTTCTTATACCAAGCAAAACCTTGTCCTAGTCCTGAATCGTGTCGGCAGTTCAGCCATCGTCTTTATTGGCTTCCTGATTGCCATGGTGATTGCAATTCCAGGTTTCACACCCGGTCAGCTGATGAGTGCTTTGGGGATTGGTTCTGTTGCCATTGGTTTTGCATTTAAAGATATCTTCCAAAACCTTCTTTCAGGAATCCTGATTTTACTGGGTGAACCATTTAAGATTGGCGACGACATCATTGTCTCGGGTATGGAAGGTAATGTTGAAGATATTCAAATTCGTGCCACTTACTTACGTGCACCAGATGGCCGTCGTATCGTGATCCCAAATGCGACTGTATATACCAGTGCGGTCACCGTCAACACGGCCTATCCACGTCGTCGCTGTGAATTCTTGGTTGGTATAGGTTATGAAGATGACATCAAAAAAGCCAAAGATATTGTACTGGGCATTTTAGACCGAGACACGACTATTTTAAGTCAGCCGGGTTTTAGTGTGAACGTCGCTGCACTTGCAGATTTTTCAGTAAATCTTAAAGTTCAATGGTGGGTCAACACCACAGAAACCACGGTATCTGGCTCGATCAGCTCAGTACAAGAATATGTGGTTCAGGCCTTTGCTGAGCAAGGGATTTCTATTCCTTACCCAGTTCAAGAAGTTCGCGTCGCAAAAAATGATAGCTACCCGACAGAAACTTCAGCTGCTAAATAAGCGTCCTAAAACATAAGGAATCGCGGTTTCAGTTCGAATAATACGGTTGCCTAAGCTCACCGCTTGGCAGCCGTTTTTTTCCAGTAGTTCAACTTCGTATGGGATAAATCCTCCTTCCGGCCCGATCACAACCGTACACGGATGCTGAATCGCAAAAGGCATTTTGGCATCGCTATAGGGATGTGCCACATAGGCAGGACAATCGGCTGAAATCAGGCTTGGCAAGTGATCTTCAACAAAAGGCTTAAAGCGTTTATAAATTTCAATTTTCGGGGCAACCGTATCACCTGCCTGCTCTAGCCCCAAAGTCACATATTGATCCAACTGTTGTAAGAACGGGGTTTGCCAATAACTTTTATCGACTCGATAGCTGTGCAACAAAATGATTTTTTCAACCCCTAAAGTCACCGCATCCATCATCAAACGACGCAGAACTTTAGGGCGTGGCATCGCGACAATTAAAGTCACGGGTAGTTTGGCTGGTACAGGTTCTTCATATAAGGGTTTTAAGCGTACAGCTGTTTCGGAAACATCAACCACTTGCGTAAGATGACGCTTTCCGTTTTGTATCCCGACTTTTAACGTATCACCGGCTTTCAGCTCTAAATGCCGATGCAAATGTTCAAGCTGACGCTTGGCGCTAATGGACCAGAGTTCAGATTCAGTTTGGCGCGGATCTAAGAGAACGATATTCATAATTTGAAAAAACTACTTTAAACTGTGCGAACTCGTGATATTCAGCAGCTTAATCACTCATAGCCACAAATAACAATATAAATTTAAAGCCCCTGTGTAGGCATGATCCTACTTTTGAAAGAGCAAAAGTAGGCAAAACTCTTTGTTAGGCTGATAGTACATCCCTATACCACAGCCTAACGGTGGCATCCCTGCCACCTCACCGTTCCTATTTTTTGTGAATAGTCTATAAATAAGCATCAATCACTTGAATATGCTTTTTCAAAGAGCCCGTATTTAACTGCATAATCTTTTGTGCCGCTTGATTCAGTGTATTCGCCTGCTCAGTATCCTCTAACAGTGTCATCAACAGCGCAGCAGCTTGTTCAGCATCATCAACAACTTTCACCGCATCGGCTTGTACAAATTCATCGACAATGGTTTGGAAATTAAAATAGTTTTTGCCCAAAACCGTCGGCACATGTAACGCAATTGGCTCTAAAATATTATGTCCGCCACCAGGTTCATTTAGTGATCCCCCGACAAAACAAGCATCAGATAAGGCATACCATAACCACATCTCCCCCATCGAATCGGCTAAATAGACTTGGGTGTCCGCCTCTATTCTTTGTCCCGTACTTCTGCGAGTGGTGTTTAAATTTAAACTTTGCGTGATGTTAAAGACCTCATCAAAACGCTCTGGATGACGCGGCACAGCAATACACAACAGTTCAGGCTGTGTATCCAAATATGGCTTAAGCGCACTTAACAGTTTTTGTTCTTCAGGTGCATGAGTACTGGCAATAGTAATGATCTTACGCCCAACGAGCGACCATTCTTTCTTGAGCTGAACTGCTTGTTTGACAAAAGATTCTGGCGCATGAATATCAAACTTAATACTCCCCACCACCTGTGTTACCGATGGCGCTGCACCGAGCTGAATAAAGCGCTCTGCAGTTGCCTGATCTTGTGCCAAGAGCTGATCTATTCCGTGTAACATCGGCTGCGTCAGGCTAGACACTTTGGCATAGCCTTTGGCTGATTTTTCAGAAAGACGTGCATTAATCAAGATACATGGCACCTGACTCTGCCCCGCTTGAGCAATTAAATTTGGCCATAGTTCCGTTTCAACCAAAGCCAAGAGTTTGGGCTGATACAATGCAAAAAACTGACGAACTAAAGGCTTTTGATCTGCAGGTAAATATACGGCTTGGAACAGGTCTAAATAAGGTGCTTTTAAAAATAGGGATTTGGCCCGCGCTTGACCCGTTTTGGTAGTATTGGTCACCAAGACTGGATGACCCGCTTTTAAATAATGCTCGATGAGAGGCTGCGCTGCATTGGTTTCGCCCACCGACACCACATGGAACCAAATCGCTTGGCGATTTTTAACCAGTTGAAATGGCCCGAAACGTTCGAGACATTCTTGTTGAAATTGTTCTGTACTCTCTGCACGTTTTTTTATTTTAGACTTATACAGCGGTTTGATCAGCGCAAGTGCTGCGTTATACCAAAAAGGAGTAGCCAAATATGTGCTCCAAAAATCAATGCAAAAATAAAACAGCGCAACTCATATTATCCCATGAATTGCGCTGTTATCTTGTCGCGAATTTAACGGAAAAGCAATTTAAACCGCAGCAGTTTCCATTTCAGCTAAAGTCGGATAATCCACATAGCCTGCCGCGACATCTGTTCCAATCATATTTTCCAGTTTCAATTCATTCAGTGGCGCATCTTGTAGTAGACGTTCATACAAGTCTGGATTGGCAATATAATCCTTACCCCAAGACACTGCATCAGCCTGACCCGATGCCAATAGATCAATCGCATCTTCACGGCTTAAACTCATATTGGCAATCAATGGCACACCACCCGAACGTTGTTTCAGGTAAGTACTAATACTGTCATCTGCCAAATATTCACGGGTAAAGAAGAAGGCAATCTGACGCTGACCCAATTGTTCCAACGCATAACCAAAGGTTTCACGTGGATCATCATCACCCATGTCATGCTCATCACCGCGTGGTGCCAAATGCACCCCAACACGACCTGCACCCCAGACTTCAATCAACACATCCACCACTTCAAGTAACAAACGCGCGCGGTTTTCTACGCTGCCACCATATTGGTCTTCACGTACATTGGTTGAGCTTTGTAAAAACTGGTCAATCAAATAACCATTGGCCGCATGCAATTCCACACCATCAAAGCCCGCAGCTTTAGCATGAATCGCAGCCTGTTTATACTGTTCAACAATGCTCTGAATTTCGGCAATCTCTAATGCACGAGGCACCACATATTCACGTTTCGGACGCAATAAGCTGACATAGCCTTTTTGTTGTACACTACTTGCTGAAACTGGGGTTTCACCATCCAATAAATCAGGATGCGATACACGACCGACATGCCACAACTGCGCCACAATTAAGCCCGCTTGGTCATGTACCGCTTGAGTCACCTGTTTCCAACCTTCAACTTGAGCCTCATTAAATAGCCCCGGTGTATTCAAGTAGCCATTGGCTTCTTCAGAAATCACGGTCGCTTCAGAAATGATCAAACCTGCACTTGCACGCTGTGCATAATACTCCGCCATCATGGCTGTTGGCACACGGTCTGCCGTTGCACGACTTCGTGTTAAAGGAGCCATAATGACACGGTTTTTTAAGTGTAGATCACCTAAAGTTAAAGAAGTATTCAGTTCAGCCATAGTCGCCTCGATCGCCACTTTTTTCAATTAAAGTGAACGTTGCAAATGTTCGATATATTGCTGAATCAACGCTTCATTGCGCGAAAAATAAGACCATTGTCCATATTTTTCCACTTGAATTAAACCGGCCTGCTGTAACACAGACAAATGGTTCGACATCGTCGATTGCGATACATTTCCCAACCGTTCGATATGACCTGCACATACGCCGCGTCTAAAGTCACCACATTCGTCACTCGATAAAAATTGTTCCGGTTTTTTTAACCATTCCAAAATTTGGCGACGCGTTGGATTAGCCAAGGCTTTAAAAATTAAATCTATATCCATACTCAAGACACGTTTAATGGGCAGCAAAGCGTTGTCAGCTTGTTTTACCTAATATATCGCATTTTTTCGATTTTAATATCGATTTTTTTAGATATATTGTAAAATAACTGATAACACTTTGCTTTCATTCATCATTTAAATTACAAACCTTGTTTTAAGCTTGCTTCAATAAACTTATCAAGGTCACCATCTAGTACTGCACCTGTGTTGGAGTTTTCAACACCTGTACGTAAGTCTTTAATACGCGAGTCATCCAACACATAAGAACGAATCTGACTGCCCCAACCAATATCCGACTTCGAGTCTTCAAGTGCTTGAGCCGCTTCGTTACGCTTGCTCATTTCCAACTCATACAACTTCGCACGTAACTGTTTCCAAGCATGGTCACGGTTGGCATGTTGTGAACGTTGGTTCTGACACGCCACCACAATGCCTGTTGGCGCGTGGGTTAAACGTACCGCAGAGTCTGTTTTGTTAATGTGCTGACCACCTGCACCCGAAGCACGGTAGGTATCGGTACGCACGTCAGATGGGTTGATATCAATTTCAATGTTGTCATCGACTTCTGGCGAGACAAACACAGCAGAGAATGAGGTATGACGGCGGTTACCCGAGTCAAATGGCGATTTACGCACTAAGCGATGCACACCCGATTCGGTACGCAACCAACCATAGGCATATTCACCTTCAACACGAATCGTTGCTGACTTAATCCCAGCCACGTCGCCGTCTGATTCTTCCATCAATTCAGCTTTAAATCCGTGACGTTCAATCCAACGCATATACATACGCAGTAGCATTGACGCCCAATCCTGCGCTTCTGTACCACCTGAACCAGCTTGAATTTCCACATAACATGGATTTGGGTCCATTGGATTACTGAACATACGGCGGAATTCAAGCTTCGCTAACTCTTCTTCTGCAGAGGTCAATTCAGCTTGGACATCAGCCAACAGACTTTCATCATCGGCTTCGACTGCCAAATCAAGCATCGCTTGCGCATCTTCAAGCTGCGTTGCCAAACCATCTAACACATTTAAGACGTTTTCAAGTTCGCCTTTTTCTTTGGCCATGGCTTGTGCACGGTTTTGATCATTCCAAATCGCTGGGTCTTCTAATTCACGGAGAACCTCTTCTAAACGCTCTTTTTTCAGATCGTAGTCAAAGATACCCCCGTAATGTGAGACCACGGTCGTTTAAGTCTTTTAATTGGTTTAGATACGGATTAATTTCCACGTGAATTACTCTCAATCAATATAAAGCGAAAAATAGCCGCTGATTATATCACAGTCGACGGCTGGGATTATTCATCTCAAATTCGACAAAATCACACCCTTCTTTCTAGAGCTTAAAACTGTTTAGCCTCCGAAAAAGTATTCACTTGAACCGCAATCAAGCTGCATTTAAATGCGAACCATCCCACAAAATACACACCTGAGAAGTGTTCTCAACAGACGAACGGACTAAACATTTTGAGTTAAAATTGATTAAAATATCGTCAAAAATTATGAAATCCACAGAATCTACACAATTTTAATAAAACAAAACATTATAAATTTATAATTTATTATCAATCATTTAAATTTAAAAAATTACATGATGTAACCTTAGATACAGAGCATTAACTTTCCTTTAGTTGACGCTTTTTTATTTTGCCCTAGACTGAAGTTGTAACAAAAAATTAATGAAATACGGGTCCACTTACGAGGGGTACATACCATGAAAAAATTAGCAATTGCTTCAGCATTACTTTCCGCTCTAGCGATCACAGGTACTGCACATGCATACCAAGCAGAGGTGGGTGCTTCAGCTGGCTTAATTGATCCAGACAACGGTAGTTCAAGCGGCTCTTTTGGCGTAGATGGCACATACTATTTCAATCCAGTTCAAACACGTAATGCGCCACTTGCAGAAGCAGCGTTCTTAGACCGTGCAAGTAACGTTAACGCAAAATACCAATACGACGAAGTCGGTGATGATGAGCGTCATCAATATGGCGTCGGTGCTGAAGTTTTCATCCCGAACTCAGACTTTTACCTAGGTGGTAAAGTGGGTCGTGATGATTATTCTTTTGACAATGGCGGTGACTTTGATACCACCGTTTATAGCGCTGAAGTCGGTTATTTACCTGCACCAGGCTTATTAATTGCTGCGGGTTTAAAAGGTTATGACAACGACTATAACGACGGTGTCGATCCAACTTTACGTGCTAAATATGTGACCACACTGAGCAATGGTAAAGACATTAACTTAGAAGCAGGCGCAGCTTTTGGTGATCTTGATGAATACAATCTTAAAGGCGATTACTTCATCGATAAAACTTTAAGCTTAGGTGCTGACTATTACAGCAATGACTTAAGTGATACTAGCGAATTTGGTATCAATGCCCGTAAATTCTTTACTCCACAAGTCAGCCTTGAAGGCCGTGTTGGCTTTGGTGAAGTTGGCAACAACGACTACAACAAATTCGGTGTAGCTGCGAAATACCGTTTCTAAGACCAGTCAATAAAACCTTACATACAAAAAGCCCATTTTCGAATGGGCTTTTTGCCCTCTCATAAAGCATTGTTATAAATAAAGATTGACTCCCTGCTACTTTTTTGTACACTTCGTTACAACTGTCATAGAACAGTCATATTTTTATAACAAAGAGAGAACCTCTAAAATGCTTAAACAACTTGCACTTACTACCGCACTTATTGCGAGCTTCGGGACTGCACATGCTTACCAAGCGGAAATCAATGCAAACTACGAAAATACAAGCTTTGATGGTGACAGTGAAGACCTTGATACTTTTGGCATCAGTGGCAAGTACTACTTAAATGGAGTGAACACTAAAAATTCGCCACTTGCAGAGGCTGCTTTTTTAAGCAAAGCAAGCAACATTGGTCTTGGTTATGCGAACTCAAGTATTGATGAAGACGGCGCCGATTTAGAAATTGACACAGTCGGTTTAAATGGTGAATTTTTCATCCCAAACTCTCAATTTTATGTTTCTGGTAGCCTCAACCGCGCTGAAGTAACGGTTGAAAGTGAATTTGGTAAAGCATCAGATGATAATGTGGGTTATGCATTAGAAGCAGGTTACCTGCCTGTCGATGGGCTACTCATTGCGGCTGGTGTAGCCAAAGAAAATCTTGATCCAATGTATGTTTCAAAAAATGGCTTCATTGATACATTCTCAAATATCTCCGCAGTAGCAGATGATACAGCTGTGACCTTACGCGCTAAATATGTGACTCAAATTGGTAACCATTTTACCAATTTTGAAGGTGCAACATACTTTGGCGATGAAACTGCTTACCGCTTAGGTGCCGATTTATATATCGATCCAACCTTAAGTGTTGGTGTTTCATTTATGGATACAACATTCGATGACTTTGACACTGTTTGGGCTGTTCGCGCGCAAAAATTCTTTACGCCTGCTATTGCTGTTGGCTTGAACTACACAACAACGGAAGATGCTGATTCATACGGTATCAATGGTACATTCCGCTTCTAATTGCAACTAAAATCTATTAAAAAAACCGCTCTATAGAGCGGTTTTTTTAATGTTGTTCTAAATGCAAAATGCGAAGTTGTACGCTGACATTCCCACGAAATTCATTTTTATCCAGCTCATAGACCAAACGAATTTGATGGTTCATCTCATTGAACTGGTATTTGTCCGCCGCATTAAAAGCAATGGCATCCACGACCTGTCCATTGTCTAAAGCAACACGTAATTTTAAATGCACTTCTTTCAGCCAGCGGAAATCTAAAATTTGAAAATTTCCTTCAAAAATAGGCGCTGGAAACTTTTGCCCCCATGGGCTAATCTGCTGTAGAAGATCTACCGTTTCAACTTGAATATTCTGTGCAGCTAACTCGCCATCGGTCCATAAAGTCGCCGTAAATAAACCTTCATCCTGAGCTGCCATCAGTACTTCAAAGGCCTGCTTAAACTCTTCAAAATGGACTTTTTGAATGGTTAAACCCGCTGCCGCAGCATGCCCACCAAAGTGGCTGATCAAATGTGGATGTTGCTCAGCAACACACTCAATGGCATCGCGGATATGCACTCCTTCAATCGAACGTGCTGAACCTTTGATGTGTATCCCATCTTCATCTGCAGCAAACACAATACTCGGACGATGAAACTGTTCTTTTAAACGCCCCGCAACAATGCCAATCACCCCTTGATGCCAATGCGGCTCGAACATAATTAAAGCCGCGGGTAAGACCGTATCATCTAGTTGAATTTGATCCAAGGCTATTAAGGCCTCTTGTTTCATCGTGGTTTCAACTTGACAACGTTCCACATTCAGCTGATTCAGTTGTTCTGCCAATGGATAGGCAGAGGCAAAGTCCTGTGCCAATAGACATTCAATCCCGATATCCATGGTTTCCATACGACCTGCCGCATTAATACGTGGTCCCAGTACAAACCCCAAATCTTGCGCTTTTAAACTTGCAGCCTCTCGCCCCGCAATCTCCAGTAGAGCACTAATGCCGGGACGACATAAATGTTGTTGAATGCGCTTCAGGCCAACATCGACCAAGATGCGATTGTTATAGTCAAGACTCGCAACATCGGCATAGGTGCCTAAGGCCACCAAATCCAAATACTGACTCATGAGTGTCGAAGACTTATTTAGTTTTTTACGATAGGTCGATAAGTTAGCCAAGACATAAAAGGCCACACCCACCCCAGCTAAGGCTTTACTTGGAAAATCACACCCCAACTGGTTCGGATTCACTACCGCTTGGGCACTGGGAGTCGGCTTGGTGGTCAAATGGTGATCGGTAATAATCACCTGCATACCATGATCTTGCGCTTGTTTCACGCCGTCATGACTGGAAATACCATTATCAACGGTAATCAATAAATCAGGTGTAAAGCTGGTAAATGCTAAATCCGCAATCGCAGGCGTTAAGCCATAACCATATTTAAAGCGATCTGGAACCAGATACTCTACCTGCGCCCCCATTTCTCGCAAAGCCAAAATCATTAAAGCGGTGCTGGTTGCACCATCTGCATCATAATCACCTACAATGACAATTTTGTGTTGCTGATCAATTGCAGCATCCATCAACTGAATCGCTTCATTTAAGCCTTTCAGACTAGGGGCCAGTAAATGCTTGAGCTTTAACTCCAGCTCCTGCGTTGACGCCACCCCACGGCGGGCTAAAATTTCTGCAATAAACGCAGGAATGTCCTGAAATAATTCAGGACAGGTAATAAAGGGTCTTTGCTTAATTTCAATGGCTGACATTTATGGCATCAAACGCTTCAACACCCAAACATCGTGCTGTTTTTCATAGCTTAAACGGTCATGTAAACGGTTCGGACGCCCTTGCCAAAACTCATAGTAGTCAGGCTCAAGACGGTAGCCACCCCAAAAGACAGGTTTATTCAGTTCTGATTTACCTTCAACTTGGCTTTGCAATTGCTCAAAACGTTGTTGCAAGACTTCACGGCTTTCAATCACACCACTTTGTGGTGTACTGATATGTGCTGCAATTTGGCTATCTCGTGGACGCTTATGATAGTAGTCCGTCGATTCTGCTTCAGAAATTTTGACCACTTTACCACCAATGCGAATCTGACGTTCCTGCTCTTGCCAATAAAACAGTAACTCTGCATATGGGTTTTCAGCCAAATCATTGCCTTTTTGGCTGTCATAATTGGTATAAAAATCATAACCTGCTTCAGTTGCACCGCGCAGCAATACCGTTCGCACATGCGGCCGACCCTGCGCACTTGCTGTTGCTAGTGACATGGCATAAGGTTCGTGTAATTGTGCTTCTAGGGCATGATTAAACCAAAGCAAGAACTGAGCATGTGGATGGGTTTCTACTCGATCTTCACGCAGCTCACCTTTTTGGTAACTTAAACGAAGCTCGCTGAGATCTTTAATTAAATCACTCATTTTTCACTCCCAATTAAGCCGCGTTCGCACGTACAGCATCAGCCAATGCATGGGCTAAAGTGCTGACTTCATCGAGATCATCCCCTTCCACCATGACACGAATCACAGGCTCAGTACCTGATTTACGAATCAACAAACGACCACGACCTTTAAGTTGTTGCTCGGCTTTATCAAATTCAGCCACCAAAGCAGGCACAGCATAAGGGTCAAACATCGCCTCTAAACGTACATTCACCAACACATTCGGTAGAAGCTTAAAGTCAGCAACCAATTCATGCAGCGCTTTCTTCTGCTCGACCATCACGGTAAGGACTTGTAGAGCCGCAATAATGGCATCACCCGTGGTACTTTTATCCAAGGTTAAGATATGCCCTGATGGCTCACCACCAATGACCCAACCTTTTTCTTCTAGGCCTTGTAGGACATAGCGATCACCCACTTTGGCACGTAATAACGCCACACCCGCTTTATCCAATGCCAACTCTAAAGCCATGTTTGACATCAAGGTACCAACTATTCCAGCAGGCTTTTTAGCACTTTGTGTCGCCAAGATATATAAAATATGATCGCCATCAATCAGCTTGCCATTTTTATCTACTAAAATAACGCGGTCTGCATCTCCATCAAAGGCAATCCCCAGATCAGCTTTGTGTTTCACTACGAGTTGCTGCAAATGCTCAGGATGGGTCGAACCACATTGCTCATTGATATTTACACCGTTAGGCTCATTATGAATGGCAATGACCTTGGCGCCGAGCTCACGAAAGACCGATGGACCCACGTTATATGCAGCACCATTGGCGCAATCCACCACAATGGTTAAATCATTCAAGTCTAAATGGTATGGAAATGTGGATTTACAAAATTCAATATAGCGGCCATTGGCATCTTTTACGCGGACACTTTTACCTAAGTTTGCCGTGTCTTCAATCACTAATTCTTTTTCAAGTTCTTGATTAATTTCTTCTTGAATAGCATCTGGTAGCTTCTTACCTTCACTGGAAAAGAACTTGATCCCATTATCAAAATAAGGATTATGTGATGCTGAAATCACAATGCCCAAACTTGCATGTAAAGCACGAGTCAAATGTGCAATCGCTGGGGTTGGTAATGGGCCCAATAAATGTACATAAACCCCTGCCGCATTTAAACCTGCTTGCAATGCCGACTCTAAAATATAACCGGATAAACGTGTATCTTTTCCGAGTACTACCAATGGTTTTGATTTTTTACTGTGGCGTTTTAAAACTTTCCCTGCTGCAAAGCCTAATTTAAGGGCAAATTCAGGGGTAATAGGGAGGACGCCAAACTTACCGCGAATACCATCGGTACCAAAATAACTCATGTTCTACTCACTTCTTAATGGTGATCTAAATCATCACTTTTTTACTCACGACACTTTACACCAAAACGAAAAAGCCGTCATAAAAATGACGGCTTTTACATTCAACAATTCGTATAACTTTATTAGCCAACGCGATAGTTTGGTGCTTCTTTGGTAATTGTTACGTCATGAACATGTGACTCAGACATACCTGCCGAAGTAATTTTCACAAACTTCGCATTTTGACGAAGATCTTCAATCACAGATGAACCCGTATAACCCATAGAAGAACGTAAACCGCCCATCATCTGGTGCACAATGTTACCCATTGGCCCCTTGTATGGCACACGACCTTCGATCCCTTCAGGAACAAGTTTCTCAGCACCTGCTTTAGAGTCTTGGAAATAACGATCCGCAGAACCTGTTGCGCCTGCCATCGCGCCCAATGAACCCATACCACGATACGCTTTATAGTAACGACCTTGGAAGAATTCCACTTCACCTGGCGCTTCTTCAGTCCCTGCAAGGAGTGAACCGACCATAATCGTACTCGCACCCGCGCCAATCGCTTTCGCCATGTCGCCAGAGAAACGAATACCACCATCTGCGATCAATGGAATTTGATCTTTCAGTGCATTAGCCACACTGTCAATCGCAGAAATCTGCGGCATACCAATACCCGCCACAATACGCGTGGTACAAATTGAACCTGGACCGATACCGACTTTGACCGCATCTGCGCCAGCATCAAGGAGTGCCAATGCCGCATCACCTGTTGCAATGTTACCACCAATCACTTGGACCTGTGGGTAATTCGCTTTCACCCAACGTACACGCTCGATCACACCCGCAGAGTGACCATGCGCCGTATCTACGACAATCGCATCTACACCCGCTTCAACCAAAGCTTCTACACGGCTTGGTGTTTCTACACCTGTACCGACTGCAGCACCTACGCGTAAGCGACCAAGGTCATCTTTACAGCTGCTTGGATAGCTTTCCGCTTTACGGAAGTCAGTGACTGTAATTAAACCTTTGAGTTCGTTGTGTTCTCCAACGACCAAAACTTTTTCAATGCGATGCTTTTGTAGCAATGCTTGAATGTTTTCTTTCGACTCACCTTCACGAACCGTCACAAGGCGGTCTTGACCAGTCATGATATTGCTTACAGGTTGCTCAAGGTTCGTTTCAAAACGTGTATCACGACCTGTGACAATGCCGACCACTTTGCCATCTTTCACAACAGGCACACCGCTGATGTTGTTGGTTTGAGTAATCGAGATCAATTCGCGCACTGTGGTTTCAGGTGTCACAGTAATTGGATCTTTCACCATTCCTGCTTCAAATTTTTTCACACGACGGACTTCTGCAGCTTGTGCAGCAATATCCATGTTCTTGTGCAAAATACCAATACCACCGTTTTGCGCCATCGCAATCGCCATACGTGATTCAGTCACCGTATCCATTGCTGCTGAAACAAGGGGGATATTTAAATTAATGCCGCGCGTGAATCGTGTCTTTAATGAGACATCTTTTGGGAGAACAGTAGAATAGGCAGGGAGTAATAGGACATCATCAAAAGTTAACGCGTCTTGAACGATGGTCAACATGGCAGTCTCACTGGTAATTTCCGTGCGCTATTATAAACAAATATGAACTTAAATTTCATTTCAATTGAAAATTTATTTTTTTATCTTAGAAAATAAAGTGATAAAACCTATATTTTATTTGAGACCTTCATTTTCACCTTTATTTTTTTATTTCTTGTTTTGAGATGGGTTCAATTGACGTTCTAAAACTCAAAAAGCAGAGCCTTAACTCTGCTTTTACCGATTAACACACTTGATCAAAACCTTCATCGTTGACAGGAATGCTCGCTTCCAATTGCACAAATGGAATCATATTGTGCGCACGTCGCGCTTTGTTGCATTGATCATCAGCGATTTGAACTTCTTTACATGAAGAGCTACGCTGTTCATACATCCCACAACTCACGTGTTCACCAATGATGCCTTGCAGTGCGATACAGCGTGGGCTGGCTTGATTGGTTCCAACCATGCATGAATACACAGCCGTCACTGGCTCTGTGTAATGTTCAGGCATGGAGATGCCTTCAGCCCAGTAAAATGAGACTCTAAAAAAGGCACAACATGCCCCGCAGCTTAAACAGGCATCTTCCGTTGGAACTTGAGACAACATCCTTTATATTCTCATTTTCAAAAAACTTTTTTTGGAAGAAAATATTAAAAAAATTGTGGTTGCCAAACAAGCAAAATTTACGACTATTTTGTCACTTAAGTTGGACAGGTAAAAACACTCTCATCCATCAAGTCGGTACCGCACTCCAAAGTCTCAATCCAGTCTAAAAATTGATGAATCTGCTCTTGCCCAATAAACGGTGTACCATGCTGCGGTACAATCATTTCGACATCCATCGTGCGGACCATATTGACCCATAAACGAATCACTTTGTTATTGCACATATAGCGCTGATGAAACCCTTTCATTTTAGGAATATGCGCAGCAAAGTTTTCCAAAGGTTTTGAGGCATCGTCCACCATCGATGCCCCCATATCGCCTGAAAATAAAATCTTGGCAATTGGGTCATAAAACTGAAAATTACCCACCGAATGTAAAAAATGCGCAGGCACAGCAATAATCGAAGACTGCCCCAACGTAATCACCTGACCGTGGTCTGGTAGCTCCACCAAACGATCCAGCCAGTTACCTTTCATCCGCTCACTCATAAAAGCAGAGTTCAAGTGGGGTAAAAAGCGCGCCCAAAGTTTAGAAGCCACCACTTTCGCTTCGGTATAGACCAACCAACGCGGCATTGAGGTAATAATGTCGGGGTCTTGGTGTGAGGCCATTACAAAATCAAGATTGGTCAAACGCGTATATTTATTCAACTCCATGGTCAGCGGCACATAGGTTAAATCACCACCCGGATCTAAGACCGCAGCACGCTCATGGTCAATAATTAAAAACTGATTTGCCTGTACACCCTCTCCTTTGACCAAGCTGGTAAAGCTAATACACTTATGTGTGCCATCATCATATAAAACCTGTGACGTTGTGCGGTCAAATGCCATGCCCATCCCCTCAAAATGCTGTTTTTCTTAAAAGACTTTTTAATACCTACAACATATATGGATTTACACAAACTTACAATGCATTTGCGACCAATATCATTTGATATATCAATAAATTGAAGATCATTTCTCAATAAAAAATCCCGATTTTTTAAGTCGGGATTCTTATTTTTTACGATAAATTAGAAGAAATAATGCTGTACAAGTGTCGCAATACCAATGACCAAGAAAATGGCCGCACCAATTTTATGAATTAAGGCAATTGGCAACTTGGTCGCCAACTTATCGCCAATAAAGACCGCTGGCGCATTAGCCAACATCATCCCTAAAGTCGTACCCAACATCACCCAAACTATACTGTCAAAACGTGCAGCTAAAGCCACGGTAGCAATTTGGGTTTTATCTCCAATTTCGGCCAAGAAGAACAACACAAACGTTGCACCAAATACCCCAAGTTTCTGCCATTTCTTAATGCTGCCTGACTCATCATCCAACTGATCAGGAATTAACATCCAACCTGCCATAGCAATGAAACCAATCGAGAGAATCCAGATCAGCGCATCAGGGCTTAAAACTGTGGTGATCCATTGGCCTAAAACAGCAGAGACACCATGGTTAATAATGGTCGCCAGCAAAATAGCCAATAGAATTGGGACGGGTTTACGAAAACGTGCAGCAAGCAACAATGCGAGCAGTTGGGTCTTATCGCCCATTTCAGCTAAAGCCACGATGGCTGTGGAGAGGAGGAATTCATACATGATGTCTTTCTCTGGCTAGCATAACAAATACCAATGACTCACCGCTCCTGCTAGCCAAAAATCTGCAGAGTGGTAAATCAAAGGTCTTGCCAACAAAAGAAAGCTCTTTAGAAGCTCATTTGGTTCTTTGCTATGATGACCATGCTCGTTTTAGAGCAAATATGTTGATCATCACCTGTTCTTAGGAACAGCGGCTACTCCCCAATGAAGTAACACCATGTTAGGCGAAAATATGTTTTTTGGCAATCTATAAATACAAAAGACCCTGCCGAAGCAGGGTCTTTATTGAGGTATTTTTCAGGACTTCCAGCAGCTTTTCTCTCTTTTGAGAAAAGAAATCAACAGGGCTAAAAGCTAGATCATCAGATCAGTAAAGTACGGATGTCTTTCAACAACTTGGTCAGCTTATTGGTAAAGCGCGCTGCATCAGCCCCATTGATTACACGGTGATCATAAGATAATGACAACGGCAACATCAGTTTCGGATCGAAACCTTGACCATTCCATACTGGTTGCATTGTCGCTGGAGAAATTCCCAAAATTGCGACTTGTGGCCAGTTCACCAGTGGTGTAAATGCCGTACCACCAATTGCACCTAAGCTTGAAATCGTGAAGTTTGCACCTTGTAGATCTTTCGGCGAAAGCTTCTTATCACGTGCTTTCTGACCCAATACACCAAGCTCCACCGCAATGTCTTTAATCGATTTCTGGTCTGGATTACGTAATACAGGAACGGTTAAACCATCTGGTGTTGCTACAGCAATGCCCATATGGATTTCGTTCCGCAAGAGTACAGACTTGCCATCATCAGCCAAGTGACCAGCAAAATCACGTTCTTCTTTGAGTAAATACGCAACAGCTTTAATAATGAAAGCCATAATGGTCAAGCTAATACCATCTTTCTTAAAGTTACCTTTAAGATCATTACGCCAAGCTTCAAGTTCAGTAATATCTGCCAAATCAAACTGAGTCACTTGCGGGATATAGTTGTTTAAAGACAACTGCGGAATAGAGACTTGTTGCAGACGTGTCAGCACTTTCTCTTCTACACCACCAAACGCACTAAAGTCAGGCAGTTTCGGTAAGCCCGCGGCAGCAACAACCGTCGCAGCAGGTGCAGTTTGCGGTGCGGTTAAGCGACCTTTCACATAAGCAAAAATGTCATCTTTCATTAAACGTGCATGCGGCCCAGAGGCTTTGACTTCTGCCAGCACCACGCCCAATTCACGCGCCAGTTTACGTACTGCAGGACCCGCGTAGACTTTAGCATTGGCTGCATTTTGCTCTTTGGTTAGCTTATCTGCACCTTGAACTGCTGGTGCAGCCTGTACAGTAGATGCTACCACTGGCACAGTTGCAGCTTGAGCAGCTGTAGGTTTCGCTGGTGTCTGAGCAACCGCTTGTGCCACTGGTACAGGGGCTTGACCCTCAGCTTCAATGGTCACCAAAGCCACACCTTCCGATACATTTTGTCCCAATGCAACATGAATGGCTTTAATCACACCCGCTGTTGTACTAGGCACTTCAACCGTT
The DNA here is from genome assembly GCF_902505955.1 of Acinetobacter sp. 8I-beige. Classification (NCBI taxonomy): domain Bacteria; kingdom Pseudomonadati; phylum Pseudomonadota; class Gammaproteobacteria; order Moraxellales; family Moraxellaceae; genus Acinetobacter; species Acinetobacter sp. 8I-beige. Next base: position 1,177,160 of record NZ_LR732792.1, read on the forward strand.
GCTTTGTCTGACTCAACCACGATGATACTTTGGTCTTTTTCAACCGTATCACCTACTGACACTAAAATTTCAGCAACAGCCGCTTTGTCCACACCCAAGTCAGGCACTGCAATTTCAACTGCATCTGCAGGCGCAGCAGCAGCTTGTGGCGCCGCTTCAGCAGGCTGAGTTTCAGTGGCTTGAGGTGTTGCAACTGGCTTAGGCTCAGCAGTCACTGGTGCAACTGAAGCTGCTGTTTTTACAGTCAGAATCACTACGCCTTCTTTAACACTGTCACCAACTTGAATGCTAATTGATTCCACTGTGCCTGAAATCGTACTCGGGACTTCAACCGTCGCTTTGTCTGACTCAACCACAAGGATGCTTTGATCGACGTCAATTTGATCGCCAACCGACACCAAAATTTCACCAACGGTTGCTTTTTCCACACCAATGTCTGGTACTTGCACATCAATCACTTGTGATTCTGTAGTCGCAGCTGGTGAAGTCGTTTGAGCAACAGTAGCAGGTACAGGCTTTTCTTCAACTTGAACAGCTTCAGCCTGTACTTGTGCCGCTGACGCTTCAGTTTGCCCCTCAGCTTCCAGCTCAATGAGCGCTGCACCTTCGGCAACCGAGTCACCCAAGCTCACCAAAATACTTTTCACCACCCCAGCTGAAGTGCTTGGCACTTCAACAGAAGCTTTGTCGGATTCAAGTAAAATAATGCTGTCATCGACACTAATGCGATCACCGACTTTTACTAAGATTTCAGCAACAACGGCTTTATCTACACCAATATCAGGAGTTGTAATTTGCATACTTATTTCTCCTCTTTGTAGTCAGCTACAGCGTGTACAGATGGCGTTGCTTGAGGAGCCCAAGCCACTGGACGATCTGTATCTAATTCAAATGTAGAGATGGCATCTTTCACTAAGCGTGCATCCACTTCACCTTCATTAGCCAATTTCTTCAGTGTGGCAACCACAATATGTGCAGCATCTACACCAAAGTAACTACGTAATTTAGCGCGTGAATCTGAACGACCATAACCATCTGTACCCAATGCTACGAATGGACGGTTGTCTGGAAGATATGCACGAATTTGTTCGCTATAAGCACGCATATGATCTGTTGCAGAAACCACGATACCTTCTGTACCGCGCAGTTGCTCAGTCACCCAAGCCTCTTTCACATTCTCGCTCATTGGATGCAAGCGGTTATATTCTTCACATGCCATACCATCACGTGCAAGCTCATTGAAACTTGTTACGCTAAATACATTTGAATGGATTTGGTATTCATCACGTAAGATTTGAGCAGCTTTAATGACTTCACGCAGAATCACACCTGAACCCATCAACTGAACAGTGGCTTTTTCATCTTTCTGAAGTAAGTACATACCACGTTTAATGCCTTCTTCAGCACCTTGTGGCATTTCAGGATGCTCGTAGTTTTCGTTCATTACCGTTAAGTAATAGAAAATACGCTCTTGGTTCACGTACATGCGTTGTAAACCGTCATGCACAATGACCGCTAACTCATAACCAAAACATGGGTCATACGACACACAGTTCGGAATCGTGTTCGCAAGAATATGTGAATGACCATCTTGGTGTTGTAAGCCTTCACCGTTTAGCGTGGTACGGCCTGCTGTTGCACCCAATAAGAAACCTTGTGCTTGTGCATCACCTGCAGCCCATGCAATGTCGCCAATACGTTGGAAACCAAACATAGAGTAGTACATGTACATTGGAATCATTGGTAAGTTATTGGTTGAATAACTGGTTGCCAATGCTGCCCAAGCGCTCATTGCACCTGCTTCGTTAATGCCTTCTTGAAGCATATGACCATCTTTTGCTTCACGGTAATGCATTAACTGTTCTTGGTCTTCAGGCGTGTAATGCTGACCATTGGCTGCATAAATACCTAACTGACGGAACATACCTTCTAGACCAAAAGTACGTGCTTCATCTGGAACAATAGGAACAACACGGTCTTTAATTGCTTTTTCTTTTAACAATGCAGCGATTAAACGAACCATCACCATGGTGGTTGATTGTTCTTTGCCTTGTGAGCCTTTTAATACTGCATCAAAGACAGAAAGTTCTGGAATAGCCAACTGTTCACTTTCTTTACGACGTGCAGGTAAGTAACCACCTAGTGCTTCACGACGTGCTTTCATATATTTCAATTCAGGCGAGTTTTCGCTTGGACGATAGAAAGGCACTTCTTCTAATTGCTCATCGTTAAATGGCAAATTGAAGCGATCACGTACATATTTCAACGAATCAATCTGCATCTTTTTGATTTGATGCGTTTTGTTTACTGCTTCAATTTCATCAGACAAGCCATAACCTTTAACAGTTTTCGCTAAGATTACAGTTGGTTGACCTTTGGCTGTACATGCTTCTGCATAGGCTGCAAAAACTTTGTACGGGTCATGACCACCACGATTTAGATTATCAATATCTTCATCGCTTAAGTCTTTAATCAACTCAGCCGCTTCTGGGTATTTACCAAAGAATTTTTCGCGTGCATATGCACCGCCCTTCACTTGTAAGCGTTGGTATTCGCCATCCAGTGTTTCTTCCATAACCGACTTTAAAGCACCAGTTTTATCTTTTGCAAGTAGTGGGTCCCAATGACGACCCCAAACCACTTTAATGACACGCCAGCCCGCACCACGGAATAAAGATTCTAATTCTTGAATAATTTTACCGTTACCACGTACTGGGCCATCTAGACGCTGTAAGTTACAGTTTACAACCCAAATGAGATTGTCTAATTTTTCACGACCCGCAAGTGAAATTGCACCTGTGCTTTCTGGCTCATCCATCTCACCATCGCCAAGGTATGCCCAAACTTTGCGATTTTCTTCTTTAATCAAACCACGGTTCATCAAATATTTTTGAATATGTGCTTGGTAAATCGACATGATTGGGCCAAGACCCATCGATACGGTTGGGAACTGCCAATAATCAGGCATTAAGTATGGATGCGGATAAGAAGGTAAGCCAACACCATCCACTTCGCGACGGAAATTGTTTAGATGCTCTTCAGTCAAACGACCTTCAAGGAATGAACGCGCATAGATGCCTGGCGCACAGTGACCTTGATAATAGATCATGTCGCCGCCAAAGTTGTCGTTATTGGCACGGAAAAAGTGGTTAAAACCGACATCATATAAAGTTGCTGAAGATGCGAAACTTGCCAAGTGACCACCTAAGTCATCACCCGTTTTATTGGCACGGAGTACCATCGCTAGCGCATTCCAACGAATCAACGCACGGATACGACGCTCCATGTCTTGATCGCCTGGCATTGCAGGTTCTTCAGCCACTGAAATTGTATTTAAATAAGGCGTGTTTAAACGCTGAATAGGGACATGTTTAGCGATTGCTTGTTGATACAGTTTTTCTAGTAGAAAAGCTGCACGCTCAGTCCCCATGTGTTGTAAAACGGAGTCAAACGCATCTTGCCATTCTTGCGTTTCTTGCGCGTCAGTATCACCATAAAACGCCATAATTCACCTATTTCGATATCCTAATCTTATACGCTAATATGTATCATACTTTCGTCCTATAAGAGTATCGCTACAGCTGAATATGGCTGAGCCCTACTATTTAGCAACTAAATAGTCATTGACCATTCGTTACCCAAGATAACAAAAAACCGCCAATTTAGGCGGTTTTTTATACATTTAATGCTGTTTTTTGATGCTAACTTAGATTTCGTCAGAGCTGTATTTCTTTTTCAAGCATCAGACCAACGGTAAGTTCGGATCATCAATCAAATCGGGATTAAGGCAACATGGCTAGATAAGTCGATGGGTTTTTGCGTTGACCATCTTTAACTACTTCATAGTGTAAATGTGGGCCAGTACAACGACCTGTACAACCAACATTAGCAATATGTTCACCCGCGTCTACACGGTCGCCAACACGAGCGATTAAACGTGATGCATGAGCATAGCGCGTGATATAACCATTGCCATGGTTAATTTCAACATATTGACCATAGCCCGTACCCCAACCTGACTTGGTCACAATCCCTGGGCCTGTCGCATAAATCGGTGTACCGCTTGGCGCAGCAAGATCTAGACCTGAGTGGCGCTCAGCACGACCATTCATTGTACGGCCACCGTAACTTGAGCTAACACGTGCACTTGGAAGCGGGTGTGTCACTAACCACGAATATGGATTATTTGAAAAACTTTTTGCAGAGGATTCCGAACCGTATTTTTTCGCCAGTGAAGCGTTGTTGAGCTCAACCGTTTTCTCACGTAGTTTCACGGACATTTTCGTTTCGGCAGGGATATCAATATCATTCGATTCGGTATAAGCGCCTTCCGATAAAGTGCGTGTCAATTGCTCAATTCGATCCGAAGAAGCATTATTTGTATTGAGTTCTACCAAATCAGCGAAGGCTACTGAAGCAGCCGATGCCGCAAAAGAAAAAGCCAACAAAATACGTCGCATATGCATAAAAAACCTCTTAAAACTGTTCTTACGAATGTTTCTTGCGTGATCTCGTCCTTGATATCTACCGAAAGAAGCGCATAAGATTAAGACATTAACATGAAGGAAATATGTATGTCCGAACCAGTGAATCTCTTTCAACAAACCAGAAAACACATAAAAACAGGAAACTTAACGTTTCTCTCAAAGCAAGTAACTGCATGGCAGAAACTTACAAAACTGATTCAACCTATCCTACCGCAACCAGAGCAGTGGCAGGTTGTTTGTTATCAATATGGTATTTTGACGATTACCGGCGAAAATCAAGCGATGATTAGTCAACTTGGTTACCTTCAAAAACAATATATTGCACAACTGTCGGAACTTGATGAGTTTAAAGACCTACAAAAACTCCAAGTTCGTTTGAGAATCCCCTCTCAAACACCCGCAAAGATACAATCTATTTCAAGATCGCTAAGCACAGAAACTCAAGACTTAATCCGAGGTGCTGCTGACTTTGTGAGCGACCCTAAGCTTAGCCAAGCAATGCGACGTTTGGCAAGCAAAAAAAAGTAACCTCGTCTCGACCCGCTTCAGAATTGCGTTTTTAAAATGATAAATTCATCACATTTATGTTTGTTACAATATAACATCACACAATAAAGACAATGACTTAAGTCACACTCACATAAGGAATTGGACACTGATCTTCGTCATTAAATGTTACAATTTCATAGCTGCTTGGATCACTTTGGACATTGCGCAATAATTGATTATTCAAAGCATGCCCAGACTTATATCCATCAAATTTGGCAATAATTTGGTGACCGAGCAAGTAAAGATCCCCCACCGCATCTAATATTTTGTGACGAACAAACTCATCTGAGAAGCGCAAACCTTCTTCATTCACCACCCCCGTTTCATCGACGCCAATGGCATTGTCTAAACTTGCCCCCAAAGCGAGATTATTGGCTTTGAGATAGTCCAAATCTTTCATAAAACCAAAAGTACGAGCCTCGCTGACTTCATAAACAAAGGTTTCGGTTGAAAAATCAATAGTGGCAGACTGATATTCTTTCTTAAAAGCGGGATGGTCGAAGTCAATGGTAAAATTGAGTTGGAAACCCTCATGCGGGCGGAAAATGGCGCGTTTGTCGTCGATAAGTGCTTCTACAGGTTTGAGGATTTTTATAAATTTTTTAGGGGCATCCAGTTCTTTGAGACCACCTTGCATGAGCAAGTAAATAAACGGACCTGCACTGCCATCCATAATTGGGACTTCAGAGGCAGACACTTCAATGATCAAGTTATCAATACCCAAACCTGCAATTGCACTCATAACATGTTCAATCGTACCGACTTTGGCATCTTCTTGAACTAAGTTTGAACACATGAAGGCTTCTTGGATCAACATCGCATTTGCACGAATGTCGACCGGTGGATTGAGATCGATACGACGAAACACAATTCCTCCGTCCGCATGATGTGGCACAAAGTTAATTAAGACTTTTTGACCACTATGCAAACCAATGCCGCTTGCTTTAACGACACGTTGTAGAGTTCTTTGTTTCAACATGTTTCATATCATCTCACCACTAAACCGCTATACGTTAGCATATTTAGCCATTGATAAAAAACAAAAAGGTAGTCAGAGACTACCTTTTCTTCATCACATGTGGCTTAACCACATAGACAAACACTACTTACGTTGTTGATTTTTCAAGTAATCTTGAATACTCATTGGAGTTGGACGTGCGGCACTCACTGTCGATGCAGAACTTGCTGCAGCAGCCACGTCTTGGTTCTGACGCTGGATTGCAGGCACATCATCATCTTCAACAACCACTTGCGTTGCATGCCCATGTTGTGCTACCTGCACATGTGCATTTGGGCGCTTCACTGGCTCAGCAGAATCTGCTGAATTTCGAGTCAAACCGGTTGCAATGACAGTGACACTGATTTCATCACGCGCATCCGGATCAAATACGGTACCGTAGAAGACTTGGCCTTCGTCTAGATCGACAATTTGGTTCACAACGTCGGTAATTTCTTCGATTTCGCCAAACGTGACGTCATCACCACCCGTCACATTAATCAGAATCCCTTTGGCATTCATAATGGTGACGTTATCCAGCAATGGACTACGAATCGCTTGTTCAGCTGCTTGGCGTGCGCGGTTTTCACCACGACCTAAACCCGCACCCATCATGGCATAACCACGTGTGCTCATCGCAGTTTTCAAGTCAGCAAAGTCAAGGTTAATATGACCTGGGCGTACTACCAAATCAAAGATACTACGGACCGCATTTAACAAGACATCATCCGCTTTTTTGTAAGCATCTTTCATTGAGATGTCACGGAAAACTTTTAACAAACGTTGGTTTGGAATGATGATTAAAGAATCTACATGCGCTTCTAATGCTTCAATGCCTTGCTCAGCAGACTGAAGACGACGTTTACCTTCAAAGTTAAACGGTGTCGTTACTACGCCTACGGTTAAAATGCCCATTTCTTTGGCAATTTCAGCAACCACTGGCGCAGCACCTGTACCTGTACCACCGCCCATACCAGCAGTGACAAACACCATGTCAGTACCTTCAAGGTGCTGACGAATCAAGTCACGACTTTCTTCAGCCGCTGCTTGACCTACATTTGGATTGGCACCCGCACCCAAGCCACGAGTACTTTGCTCACCCAACTGGATCTTGAATTGTGCATTCATACGGTCTAGCGCTTGCTTGTCCGTATTGGCACATACAAATTTTACACCTTGAATATCTGACTCAAGCATGTGTTGTACGGCGTTACCACCTGCACCACCAACACCAAACACAGTAAAACGGGCTTGACCGTTGCTATCGGTTTGATCATCTTCTAAAAATTCAAATGAGGCCATGACCTATAGATTTCCTAATTCGTTATTGGCAGTCACTTAAGCCCGTATACTGCCTTGATCTTAATAAACAAAATTGCTTTTAAGCATGCTGTGCAAGCCATAGCTTGTCAAGTTTAAGCGATGCGTTGTACAACTTCTTAACAATATTCCAAAAAAATTCAACTTAAAAAACAGATTTCAGCTTTTCATTGAGTCCAGACCAAGCACGTCCAACGCGCTTAATCAGAGACAGTTTTTCCGTATCTTCTGGTTCCACTATGGTTTCTTGTGTTTCGCTCTGGCTAAACATCAACAAACCTGCAGCAGTGGCATACTGAGAGCGACGCAGTGCGGCAATACTTTGCTCATCTGCTGTCACTTGCACAGGTGGATTACCCAAATGCGCAGACACACCCAACATACGACGGGTCAACGTCACCATACCTTCGATTTGACTGGCATCACCAGTTAACACCACACCATGATACAAACCATGAATCGCACCATTACGCTCTAGCTCTTGGCGAACTTGGCCTAAGATTTCTTCATAACGCGCAATCACGATTTCAGTCAGCTCAATACGACTAATCGTTTGCGGACCATCAATCCCTTGGATCTGAATCATATGGTCCGGTTTAACCGACTTAATGTCGACACACCCATAGAGTAATTTAATTCGCTCAGCTTCTTCAGTGGTGGTTTGTAACACAGCAGCAATATCACGGGTGACATGTTCGCCACCACGCTGCAAAGTATGTGTCAACGCCAAACGACCATCCAAATACACCGCAATGTTGGTGGTACCTGCACCAATATCGACTAAACAGACGCCATACTCTTTTTCATCTTTGAGTAGGCTCGCTTCTGCCGTTGCCAGACAAGACACCACCAGTTTCTCCACCCCGATGTTCGCGCCTTTTAAGGCCCGATCAAGGTTTTGCATGGTACTAATTGGTAACATCATCAACTGATAATGACCAATCATGCTGTGTGCAGACATCCGTATTGGGTTTTGTACCCACTCAGTGGAGTCATCCAACTCAAAGCCCAGTGGAACAGCACTGACCAAATAATGATCCGAGGTCATGTGGCTGGCTTTGGCCAACTCTAATGCACGAACCACTTCACTTGTTGTAATTGTATGGTCAGTATTTTCAACTGGCGTTCGTCCAGATGCATAAAAGCTTTTTAACTCGGCACTTGGGATTGAGACCCACGCGGAATGGACACGGCATTCAGCCATATCTTCTGCTTCTTGCACGGCATTTTTTATCGCTGTAATGACTTTATCAAGACTTACAATTTTTCCTTTATTCATGCCTCGGTTACGAGCAGTTGCCATTCCTATCACTTGGATATTGTCTGGCGCATGTACCTTACCAATCAAAACTGAAACTTTGTGCGTCCCAATGTCAATCGCAACAACTGAGGGAACCGCTTCATTCATTATTTACTACTACCATCACATGTTTGTTTAATTTATGGCTTTATGCCTCTGTTTTAAAGCCAAGTATTATGGCTTTGCTGCTGCTCCACCTGCAATGCTTGTGTCATCAATCGTTACAACAAAATGACCATTTGCTATCTTTGGTGCGGCAGCATTTTTCCATTGGATGGCCAAGCCATTCCGATAACGCAAATCAATGGCAGATACTTTGACCCAAACTGGCTTCAAATCACTTTGAGCCAAATAACTCAAACGTTGCAGCTTACTCATGGTTTGATCCTGATCTACGATAACACGTAAACCTGAATCGAACTGCATAAACCAAGTCATACGCTCCGTTAAATATAGTTCTTTTAAACGGAGATTGACTGGCTGGAATAATTGATTAATTTCATTATAACGGCGCATCATCATTTTAGACTGACTGATTGGGCCGTGTAATAAAGGCAAATTCTGATTATTTTTCGGCGTCACTTCGCTAAATACATCACCGCTGTCACTTAAGAGACGCCCTGTCCCCCAACGTGCAATTGCATGCCGTGGCATAACACGAACGCGAATCGCATTCGGCCATGCCCGCGAAACCACCACGCGATCGACCCAAGCCAACTCTAAAGTGCGATCACGAATTTCTTCTAAATCTGAGGTGAAATAATTATGAGTAATGGCTGGTGAAACATGTCCCATCACCTGATTTTTTTCCGCCTCAGAACGTACGCCGACTACATCAAGTTCGGCCACACGTGCATCTGTCATGACTTGATATAAGCCATAAATACCAACCAACAGCACCGCCACGGCAACGACCAACATCACCCAACCACCGAAGTTGGCAAGCTTTTCCTTACGCGTCGGTGGTTTATCGTGTATCGAAGTAATCGCTGCGCGTTTACGGCGCATAGAAGCGGGTAATTGCGCCATTTAGTGAGCCGCACCTGTCAGTGTTTGCTCTAAAATTTGGACACAAAGTGCATCAAAGCTATAACCCACTGCATTTGCTGCTTTTGGTACCAAAGAGTGACTGGTCATACCAGGTACTGTATTCACTTCGAGTAACCAGAAATTGCCTTGCTCATCTTGCATCGCATCAATACGACCCCAACCACTTGCACCCACCGCTTGGAATGCACGGAGGCAAAGCGCTTGCAACTTTTGCTCTTCTTCAGCGCTTAAGCCACACGGAATTCCGTATTCCACATCATTACGTTGATATTTCGCTTCATAATCATAAAAAGCCACATCAGCAGGCGGTTGTAGACGAATCACAGGTAGCGGTTGACCATTTAAAAATGAAATCGTGAATTCACGTCCCGTAATCCATTTTTCAGCCATCACCACAGCATCGTGTTGGGTCGCCTTGGCGATTGCCGCTGCCAAATCTTCTGCTTTTTCGACTTTACTCATGCCGACACTTGAACCTTCGTGTACTGGCTTGATAATCAGTGGAAGGCCCAAATTCGCTACCACTTCAGCCAAATCTGACTCTTGGCCAATGATGCGATAAGGCGCTGTTGGTAAGTCTGAACCCTGCCAAATTTGCTTGGTTTTAACTTTATCCATACCAATGGCAGAACCCTGTACGCCTGTTCCGGTATACGGGATGTTGAGCCACTCCAAGACCCCTTGGATTTGACCGTCTTCTCCACCACGACCATGTAACACAATAAACGCACGGTCATAACCGACCAATTCGGTCACACTACGCTCTTTCGGGTCAAAAGCTTCTGCATTTACACCCGAACGAACCAATGCTTCAAGTACAGCTGCACCACTATCTAGAGAAACCTCACGCTCAGCAGACCTACCACCAAGCAACACCGCTACTTTGCCGAATTTTGAAGCATTTGACACGTTGATATCCTTAAACTTTATGACTGTTTTATTCATTGAGTAATCACAAAACGTGATTATTTTAAATATAAATGATTGCTTGCAAGCTCAACCGAGATAGCCCCCACATTACCTGCGCCTTGCGTCAATAACAAGTCATCCGCTTGTAACACTTTTTTCAACGCATGCTGCAAATTACCTTCGACTGGATCGATTAAAATCGGCTCTACATCGCCACGTAAACGAATACTACGCGCCAATGAACGACTATCTGCCCCCACAATCGGCTTTTCGCCCGCAGGATAGACTTCAAGCAGCAACAACTGATCGACATGTGACAATACATCCACAAAGTCATCGAAACAGTCACGGGTACGGCTAAAACGGTGTGGCTGGAACATCATCACTAAACGGCGATCTGGATGGCTTGCACGTGCCGCTTTAATGGTCGCTTCGACTTCTTTAGGATGGTGACCATAGTCATCCACCAATTTCACGTTGCCGCCGTCGATGTCAAATTCACCTTGGACTTGGAAACGACGACCTACACCGCTGAAACTTTCTAACGCACGTGCAATCGCAGCATCAGACACACCTTCATCGGTTGCAATACCAATCGCCGCAAGTGCATTTAAAATATTATGTAAACCTGGCAAATTGATGGTTAAACGCAAAGGCTCACGATCTTTACGTAATACGGTAAAGTGCGACTGCATGCCTTCTTGTTCAATATCCACTGCACGAATGTCATTATCTTCGTTAAAACCATACGTGATCAATGGACGACCAATGCGCGGCATGATTTCACGAATGTTGGCATCATCGCCACATACTACAGCCAAGCCGTAAAACGGTAGTTTTTGTAAGAACTGCACAAAGGTATCTTTTAAGACATCGAAACTACCACCATAGGTGTCCATGTGGTCTGCATCAATATTGGTCACGATGGTAGCCATCGGTTGCAAATGCAGGAATGATGCATCTGACTCATCTGCCTCTGCCACGATAAAACGACTCGCGCCCAGCGCAGCATTCACACCAGTACGGTTCAGCAAACCGCCAATCACATAGGTTGGGTCGAGATTTTCTTCTGCCAACATACACGTGACAAGGCTAGTGGTCGTGGTTTTACCATGCGTTCCCGCAACAGCAATTCCATGACGGTAGCGCATCAGCTCACCCAGCATTTCTGCACGGCGCACCACAGGTGTACGCGTTTCAATGGCTGCTTTGATTTCAGGGTTTTCTGCATCAATTGCAGTCGACACCACAATCACGTTTGCCCCTTGAATATTTTCAGCGGTATGCCCGATATAGACTTTGATGCCGTTTTCTTCAAGCTGAGCCGTGGTTTTTGATGCTTTAATATCTGAACCTGAGACTTTGTAGCCTTGGTTCTTGAGCACTTCAGCAATACCACACATACCCGCACCACCAATCCCAATAAAATGGATGTGCTTAATACGGCGCATTTCTGGCACTTTAATTAACTTTTTTGCTTGATCAGCAGGCGTAGATGGCGACATAAAATACTCGGTTTACAATGCTTGAATTAAACGAACCACATGTTGGGTTGCATCGGGTTGTGCTTGCTGACGTGCTTTCACTGCCATTTCAGACAATAACTGACGGTTCATCAAGGGTAATAATAATGCTTTTAAACTCTCGGGCGTCATGCTTGCTTGCGGGCAAATTTTGGCTGCACCGATATTGGCTAAAAACTTTGCATTGGCCGTTTGGTGATCATCCACTGCACTTGGCAGTGGAACAAAAACCGCAGCCACACCGGCAGTCGCAATTTCGGTAACGGTTAACGCCCCAGCACGGCAAATAATTAAATCGGCATCGCTATAGGCTTGGGCCATATCTTCAATAAAAGGGTGGACTTCAACCTGAAGCTGTTCAGGAGCATCGGCATAACGCGCTTGGGTCGTCTCTGCATGGTTTTGACCACACTGATGATAAACGCTTAACGGCACATTCAATTGCTTCAATGCTTCAGGAACACGCTCATTTAACGCTTGTGCACCTAATGAACCACCCACAATTAAAACTCGAAGCGTGGCTCCAGCTTTTTCACGTTCTTGATAACGCCAAGACGGATTTAAAATTTCCGTAATCTCTTTGCGGACGGGATTACCCGTAGTCACAATTTTATCTTGTGCAGCAAAGGTATTTGGAAAAGCCTGACACACAGTTTTGGCAATACGTGATAACTGCGTATTGGTAAATCCAGCAATCGCATTCTGCTCATGAATAATCACAGGAATACCCAGTGCGCGCGCAGCCAATCCACCAGGCCCAGCGACATACCCCCCAAAGCCCGCGACGGCATCGACTTTGAGCTGCTTCATGTAACGTATTGCACTTAAAGTGGCTTTTAAAATTTTAAAGGGTGCCAATACTTTGCGGACTAAGCCATTGCCGCGCACACCTTGAATATCAATTTGATAAATTGGGATATCATGATTTTTAAGCAGGCGATTTTCCATACCTGTAGGCGTAGCAAGCCACGAGACTTGGCAGCCTTGTTGCTGTAATTCCTTAGCCACAGCAAGTGCTGGAAAAACATGCCCGCCCGTTCCGGCAGCCATCATCATTACATGTTTCGGCTTTGTTGGTGTTGCTTCGGTCACAGTCTAATTCTTCAATTCTAAAAATATGGAAACAAAATTCAATTTTAAGCGATCAATTGTAATCACAAACGCATAGTCGCGAAAGATTATTTACTTTTTTTCAACAGGCATTTGATTGTTTTTTTCTACTGATTTTCAAGTTTAAACTAGATTTGTTATCAGATGTGCATTTTTACTCAAACTACAGCACACAATCAGGCTCAACAGCGCAATTGGCGATATTTAAAATTAAAACTAGGAAGCTGATTGGAATCAATTATTTAATACAATTCTAAAGCCCTATTCGCGTCATTTTAGCGCCTAGAAATACAATCTGAGTGCATACATTTGAGTAGGATGAAAATTTGTAGTGTCTGGCAACATAATCCGCTTTATTTTCAACCAAATTGATACACTTTGCAGCAAAGTACAGCTCTATTTCAAAACCGACCACCACCATGAAAGAAAAAAGGAACCATTTCAGGTTCCTTTTCTGTCGTTTTAGCTGGCTTTGCCTGCTTCCAAGACATCAAATAAATCATCGGCAATCGAGGTACCAAATTGCGCATCAATCTCACGAATACAGGTTGGACTAGTGACATTAATCTCGGTCACATAATTGCCAATCACATCAAGTCCGACAAAAACCAAACCTTTTTCACGTAAGAAGGGTCCCACTTTTGCAGCAATGGCCTTGTCATTCTCAGTCAAAGGACGTGCTTGACCCAAACCACCTGCGGCCAAATTTCCACGCACTTCACCATTTTGTGGAATACGCGCCAAGCAATATGGAATCGGTTCGCCATTGACCAGCAAAATACGTTTATCCCCTTCCACAATTTCAGGAATATAACGCTGCGCCATAATTGGACGTGTGCCCATTTCCGTCAACATTTCCAAAGTTGAGCCAATGTTCACACCATCTTGATATAAACGGAAAATTCCCATGCCGCCCATCCCATCAAGAGGCTTCACAATCACATCACCATGTTCTTTGATAAATTCACGGATCAGGCTTTGTTGTGAAGTCACTAATGTAGGGACTTGGAGTTCGGGGAACTGCGTGGCAAACAGTTTTTCATTACAGTCACGTAAGGACTGTGGTTTATTGATAATCCACGCGCCTTCACGTTCCGCTTGTTCCAAAATATAAGTGGTATAGACAAAGTTCATGTCGAACGGTGGATCTTTACGCATCAAGATCACATCGTAATCGGCCAAGGACTCTTTTTGCTGTTCACCCAACTCAAAATAATGATCGTAATCTTCAAACACTTTTAAGGGAGAAATCAGACCAAAGGCTTTGCCTTGATCGATATATAAATCGTGTTGTAATGCATAACCCAGCTCATGTCCGCGACGGCTTGCTGCCCATAACATGGCCATGGTGGAATCTTTTTTCAGATTCACCGTTTCAATCGGGTCCATCACTACTAGTACACGCATAATTCTCACGCTCAAATTTTTTTAAACTTGGCAAAAAGTATAGCGAAGTTTTCAGGTTTGGGTGCAACAAGTTGTGTAATAATTAAAGATTAAAAAATCTATTTTATTCAAATAACTACAACTTCTTGCGGCAACTAATCAGATGCTAACTGCGCGATGCAACAAAGGAAAGTATGCATCCATTACCAAGCGACAGCTCCTTTCCACACCTTCTCCATTAAGCCAAAAGGCGTTGAATATCCTTAGCAATTTTTTCAGGTTTAACAATTGGCGCATAACGTTTCACCACCTGCCCTTTTTGGTTAATGAGAAACTTGGTGAAGTTCCATTTGATGCTTTGACTACCTAAAATACCTTTAGCTTCAGTGGTTAAATACTGATACAGCGGATGCGCTGTAGGCCCATTCACGTCAACTTTGGCAAACATTGGGAAAGAGACTCCATAGTTACGCTGACAAAAGCCACCAATTTCTTCATTACTCGCAGGGTCTTGCTGCGCAAATTGGTTACAAGGAAAACCTAAAATCAGCAGGCCTTGCTGTTGATAGTCCTGATATAACTGCTCCAAACCTTTAAATTGCGGGGTTAAACCACATTGGCTAGCGGTATTCACCACCAATAAAACCTTGCCCTGATAATCGGCCAGATTCTTTTGCTCGCCTTCCAACAGTTCGGCCTGAAAATCATAAATTGTGGTCATTACATCTCTTCCATTCATCAAAATGTCATTAATTAAAGTCGCTTCAAGTTCTGAATCGATCTCAACCTCAAATAAATATCGCACACAATTAACTTGTGCACAAGATTATTATGCACAATACACTTTCATCCCTATTTCATTTATACTGCTTTACAGACATCAACACCCAAGGACATGCAACATGGCGGACACCCCACTTTTAGAAAACCGCGTGTGTTTTGCCATGTATTCCGCAACCAATGCCATGGTTCGTCAATACCGTCCACGCTTACAGGTTTACGATCTGACCTATCCGCAATTTATTGTTTTGTTGGCTTTATACGAGCAGGACAATGTGACGCTGACCGAGATTGGACAAAAAACCTTTTTTGACTCAGGCACCTTAACCCCAATTATTAAAAAACTAGAAGAAAAACAGTTTTTGAAGCGTGTTGCCGTCAAAGAAGATGAACGTATGAAAAAAGTCGTTCTGCTGGAAAAAGCACTCTTAGCCAAAGATAAAATTATGGCCATTCCATTTGAGCTGGCATGTTCTTTAGGTCTAGATCCCGATGATTTGGTAGCCATCCATCAACTGTGTCAGCGTTTTTTAAACGGTTTGGAACAGACCCAACACGACAGTCGAGATACTTAAGTGCAACAAGCGATTGTCGGTTTTCATCTAGATGAAGAACGTCATTGGGTGGCGGAGCTTACCTGTGGTCACACACAACATGTCCGCCATACTCCACCGTGGCAAAACCGTCCCTGGGTACAAACTGAGCAAGGACGCCAAGAAAAAATAGGTGTTCTTTTAAGCTGTAAAAAATGTATGGAAAATTCACAAAAATAATTCTTTTGCATTTTCTTCAAATTTTAATGCTTATTTATCAATTTTTTAGAAAAATTAAATAGCCTGTATAGCTGTACTTTTAAACTCAGTAAAACTATGTAGAAAAAATGAATATTACCGTAAGTCTTGTTCATTTTTAGTAAATGATTATACTTCTCATTTTTATTGGCAATTCACTCTCTCCGAGCCTTAAATCATGATGAAATTTTCACCACAGCCGCTTTGTGGTTCTAACCTATTCAAATATAGCCTTCTCAGCTTTATGATTTTAAATGCGCATGCAGCTTATGCGGATGAAGCGACACTACAAAATAATGAGAACCCCTCCTCTCAAGCGACGACAAACAAATCGAACACAACAGCAGTTCTGCCTACCTTGAAAATTGAGGCAATGAGTGAACTTGATCCAATCAAAAGCTATGTCGATTATGATCATGCCAATGTCACACGAAATGGGTTAAAGAAAAAAGATATTCCTCAAACCATCGATACCATCGATGTACAGAAATATAAAATCTATGGCTCTAACGACCTCAGTGTGATGCTACAAGGCACACCGGGAGTATCCACCAGCTACGATACGCGTGGTGATGGCATCACCCTCCGTGGTTTCTCTGCCGACTCGGGTGATATTTACCGTGATGGTATTCGTGAAAGTGGCCAAGTACGTCGCAGCACATCCAACATTGAACGGATCGAAATTTTAAAAGGCCCTGCCTCGGTACTTTACGGTCGTAGTGCTGGCGGTGGTGTGATCAATATGGTGAGTAAATACGCCAACTTTGACTCGAAAAGTTCCGTCGGTACTTACGTAGGCTCATATGATAACTACGGTGCAACAGCAGATATTAACCAAGTGTTGAATGACAATTGGGCTGTCCGTTTAACAGGTGAATACGGTGAAGCGGATAGTTTCCGTTCAGGCATTGATAGTAAAATTGAAATGATCTCGCCAAGTTTCACTTATAAAAATGATGATGAAACCCTCACGTGGACCACACAATATACTTATGACAAATTAAATCGAACCCCTGACCGCGGGCCTTCTTATAGTAACTTACCCGCGGGTGTTTCAATCAAGACTGGCTTTGCTCAAGAAGGCGATTTTATTGAAGATGAATTACAAGTTATTCGTACTGATGTGAAATATCAATATGCGCCAAATTGGAATTTCCACTGGGCGCTCAGTTATCGCCAAGCTTATCAAAACTTTGACAACTTCTTTGGTGGTACCTATTGCAATAACAATCTCACTTTAGAAGCAACACCAAAAGCATGTACTTGGAATGGTTACATACGTCAAAGCTATGCATGGCAAGAAACCATGAATAAGACCATTACCAATACTTTTGATATTTCTGGCTCATTCAAAACTGGAGCTATAGAACATCAGCTCCTCGTCGGTGCAGATGTCAGCCGTGAAGACCGTTCACCAAAACTAGGAAATTACTCAAGTGGTACAGGTGTTCCTCGCTACTATGGTTTTATTAACCCTTACAATCCAGCAGACCAATATAATACGTTACCAAGCTCAGAACGTCTCCCTGTAACCTCTGATAATCATCACGTAGGTGAGTCAATGGGGTTCTTTGCTCAAGATTTAATTAGCCTGACACCTAAACTTAAAATGATGTTAGGTATGCGCTATGATCAGTACAATTTCAAATCGACCAATCATATCCAGAACCTTTCAAAACAATATGATGATACGACCTTCAGCCCTAATATTGGCTTTGTATGGCAACCATCAGAACAACACAGTTTTTATACTTCATACAATAAAAGCTTCGCCCCTTATGGAGGTCGTGGCAATATTTCTGTTGATGTTAATACTGATCCTAAATACTATGATGCTGAACCTCAATACAATGAACAATATGAAATTGGGGTTAAGAGTGATTGGTTAGACCAACGCTTAAACACACAACTTTCTGTTTATGACATTCGTAAAAAGAATATTCGTTATCAACCTGATTCAAAAGAACAACCTTTCCTTTGGTCCGTAGGTGGTGAACATCAAGCCAAAGGTTTAGAGTTCAGCTTCATCGGTCGTGTACTGGACAACGTATTTGTCCGTGGTGGTTATGGTTATACCGATACTGAAGTGAAAAAGGATAAGGAAAAACCAGAGAATGTAGGGAATGCATTAGCAAATGCCTCTAAAAACACAGGCAACCTATTTGTGCGCTACTTACCTACAGAAAAACTCTACGGTGAAGTTGGTGTGACTTATGTGGGCTCTTATTACACAAACATCAATAACTTGAACAAAATGGAAGGCTTCAACCGTGTCGATGCTGCCATTGGTTATAGTACTGACCCATGGAACGTGACTTTAGCTGTCAGCAACTTGACCAATAAAGAATACTGGCGTTCGGACTCTATGCCAGGCACACCACGTAGCTTCCTCATGCGCTTGAACTACCAGTTCTAAACCCCTTCAGTTAAAACGCCATCTCAAGCGGAACAGGTCACTGTTCCGCTTTTTTATGCTTATCAAGGGGTGCCTAAGCCAATCGATGCATGCTTCTAACCTTTTCTGATAAAGCGCAAGAAACGGATTTTCAGGCCTGACTGGATTTGTTACTGTTTTCTTAAGTTAAATGATTTCCGCGAGTAATCATGACAGAACATAGCAATTACGCACGTGTGGCAAAGGCAATTGAATACATTGAACAAAACTTCAAACAGCAACCCAGTTTGGCTGAGATTGCAGAACACGTGCATTTAAGTCCTACTCATTTTCAGCGTATCTTTAGCGAATGGGCAGGTATTAGCCCGAAGAAATTTCTGCAATATGTTAGTGTGGAATATGCAAAGTCGGTTTTGAAAAATCACACAGAAAATAATATTTTTGCAGCAACCTTTGACACTGGCCTTTCCAGCACCAGTCGATTGCATGATTTATTTGTCCAAATCGAAGGGATGACGCCCGCAGAATATAAACAGGGCGGTGAAGCACTCCACATTCACTACAGCTTTGCCGAGACCATTTTTGGCTCCGTCATTATTGCCTCAACCCCTAAAGGGATTTGCCATATGGCCTTTACCGAAGCAAATCGGGATGCATTGGCCTATCTGAAAAAACAGTTTCCACGTGCGACATTTATTGAAGATCAGGATGAATTACAACGCAAAGCACTCACAATTTTTCAGCAAGATCAACACAGCCTATCAAAGATTAAACTGCATCTGAAAGGCACCGACTTTCAGCTCAAGGTGTGGCAAAGCCTGCTCAAAATTCCCATGGGGCAGCTCAGCAGTTATGCACATATTGCCCAAGAGATTGGGCAAGAGCGTGCCTCACGAGCGGTCGGAACAGCAATTGGTAACAATCCCGTTGCCTTTTTAATCCCATGCCATCGGGTCATTCAGTCTTCAGGACAACGTGGCGGCTATATGTGGGGGACGACACGTAAAACCGCGATGATTGGTTGGGAAGGTGCGCATAGCCAAACGCCAACCGAAAGAGAGAGCGAATAAAAAAGGAAGCCGAAGCTTCCCTTTTTTGTTTCAACGCTTAAACGCCATATTTCACGCGATAGGCTTCCATTTTTGCTAAAGCTTCTGTCTCACCTTTAGCCTCTAAATAATTCATCAAATCTTTCATGGTCACCAATGCATGCACAGGAATTTCCAATTCTTTTTGGACTTCTTGAATCGCAGACAGTTCACCTTGACCTTTTTCTTGGCGGTCTAATGCCACCAACACACCTGCAATCTGCGCACCTGCATTTTTCAAAATGGTGACTACTTCACGGATCGCTGTGCCCGCAGTAATCACATCATCAATAATCCAGACTTTTTTGCCTGTAACGGATGCACCAACCAAAACCCCGCCTTCACCATGATCTTTGGCTTCTTTACGGTTAAACCCCCAAGGTACACTCACCCCATGATTTTGTGACAAAGCCACAGCTGTTGCAGCAACAAAAGGAATCCCTTTGTACGCAGGACCAAAGATGACCTCAACATTGTTGCATTCTGTCAGTTTGGCTGCATAGCCAGACGCCAGTAATGACAAGGCTTCACCGTCATTGAGTAGACCTGCATTAAAAAAATAAGGACTCACACGACCCGATTTTAAAGTAAACTCACCAAATTTAAGCACGCCACGTGATAATGCGAGTTCGATAAAAGCTTGAGGGTTAAATGTCGCTTGCGTTGTCATGCGGTGCTCCGTATTTTCAAATTGAGGTAAGACTTGCGCATGATACCAAAGAGTAGCTATCCAAGTGATCAAAAAATTTTACGTGTAGTTTCAATTAACGTAAATGGTCTACGTTCTGCAGAAAAAAAAGGGATTTTTGATTGGATTGCCACATCAGATGCTGATGTGATTTGCATGCAAGAATCTCGCATCACCCACGAACAATGGACCGATAAATTTAAACCTGAAGGTTGGCATACTCACCTGTTCCCTGCTGAACGTCCAGGGTATGCTGGCACTGCTATTTATAGCCGTTTACCGTTTGTTTCAGTCACGGATGGACTTGGTTTTGAATTGGCCGATTCTCAAGGCCGCTTTATTTCGGCTGAGTTTGACTTAGGCTTAGACCAAAACGTGCATATTTGTTCACTCTATTTACCATCGGGTTCTTCTGGTGAAGAGGCACAAGTACGTAAAGACCACTTCTTAGAAGAATACAAACAAATTTTGAAACAATGCCGTGATGAAAATAAATCCGTGATTGTCTGTGGTGACTACAACATCGTGCATAAACGCATCGACATTAAAAACTGGTCAGGCAACCAAAAAGCCTCAGGCTGCTTACCACACGAACGCGCTTGGCTCGATCATATTTATGATGAACTTGGCTATGTCGATACTTTCCGTGAAGTGCGTCCAGAGGCTGAGCTTTATTCTTGGTGGTCAAACCGAGGACAAGCTCGTGCGAAGAACGTAGGCTGGCGCATTGACTATCAAGCGTGCTCACCTGACTGGAAAGCCCGTACAGTCAATGCTTGGGTCTATAAAGAAACATGGTTTAGCGACCATGCACCTGTCATTATTGACTACAAAATCTAGAAAAATTTAAGTATTTAGCTCATATTCAGTTAACACCTGTTTACTGAATATGAGTTTTTAACCTACATTATCTGCCGTTTTTTGAGTCTTTTTCTGATCAATCAATCAGTGCATTATGTTTCCACGGCAAAGGGACGATGTCAGGATGACAGCACAAGGACAGGACGCCGTAGGATGAAATTAAAACGAACTATGGAAATAGTTGGTTTTCAAGGATGTGACAATGGACGTTGTAATGAGACCCGCATGATCAGGATGATTAAATGCGGGTTTTCTCTTTTTTAGTCTCTGCCTTTTTTAATGCTTCTTCTTTTTAGATTCTATTTTTCTTTGATTTGATTCTAAATCGCTTTTATGACAAGACGATGACGCTTTAAGCCTAGATCGACACACTAGAGCTGCTCTGCTTTTTCCGTTACTCTAAACCCAGCTTAAAATTCAGAAGGGTTTTCCATGTTAAACGTGTATGGCATTAAAAATTGTAATTCAATGAAAAAAGCATTCGACCTACTGAATGAGTTAGGTTTAGCGTATGAGTTTCATGATTATAAAAAACAAGGCATTGATGCTGCCACTGTCAAAACATGGCTCGATCAGATTGGGGCAGATGTAGTCCTGAATAAAAAAGGCACTACTTGGCGTAAGTTGACTGAAGCAGAACAAGACACTGCTTTAGCTTCAGAGCAAGGACTCATTGATGCCCTCACGACCCATAACAGTCTCATCAAGCGCCCTGTGATTGCAACCCCAAATGGTTTTATTGTGGGTTTCAATGAAGATGCAATTCGTGCCTTGAAGGCATAACAAAACAGAAAAAAACCGAGCAATTGCTCGGCTTTTTTTGTTGGATGGGATTAGTTCGCGCGAATCCAAGTTTGGTTACGGCCTAATGCAGCCACACCAATGTAGCCACGAAGCTCTAGTTTTTTACCACCAGCAGCAATGTTGCCTTTTAATTTATAAGTTTTACCCGTTTGCGGATCTAAAATTGATCCACCTTCATAGCTTGTACCACCCGCGTTTTTCAGACCATGTACAATCGTTAAACCTTTCAACGATTTGTTTTTGTATGGGCCTTCACACTTCGTACATGCATTTTCTTCACCTGGTGTCAAAATACCTTGAATACTCGCAGTTAAAGTTCCATTTTTTTGCTCAGTGAATTTAACCAAGGCTTTCGCTTGTTTAGTTTTATCATCAATCGTTTTCCAAACAGTGCCATTCAGCGGATCTGCTGCATGAGCTAGAGCGGTTAATCCTAGTACGCTTAGTGCAAGTGCAATTTTTTTCATTTTTGTCATTTCCCTAGTCTAGTATAGACGACTATCATTATTAAAAAGTCACAACAATTTTTCAATTTTTCAATGTGACCAATTAGTGTAACCTTGTAAATTATGTTGGTAAATACACAAACTCAAGGTAAAACAAATAACAAAATGGAATAACTATGAAGATTGCCGATCCATGGAAACAAATTTTGACGGAGCAGTTGTTAAAAACCACGATTCGAACCCCAAGTCGCTTTAGTCTCCCACCCAGTAGTCAGCGTTTTCTTCTTGAACAAATGTGCCGTGCATTTCCGCTCAATAAGTTGATCCGCATTCGCCCTCTACGTCTTGCAGGCCTGTGTGCGGAAGAATTAAAACCTGAAACTGAAGCCACTCAGCTCATTTTACACATTCATGGTGGGGCTTTCTTTTTAGGTTCAATGAATACCCATCGTGCTTTTGTCTCAGACCTTGCAGCCAGTACACAAATGCAGGTCATTCATCTTGACTATCCTTTGTCGCCTGAACATCCCTATCCTGAAGCCATTGATGCGCTGTTTGACGTTTATCAGCTGTTATTGGAGCAAGGTATACAAGCCAAAGACATTATTTTATCAGGGGATTCATGTGGTGCAAATTTAGCCCTAGCCTTGGCACTGCGCATTCGTGATGAGCAACGTCCTCAAGTCAGTGGGCTGATTCTGCTTTCACCATTTTTGGATTTAAGCTTAACCAGTGAATCTATTCGCTATAACAGCAAACTCGATGCGCTATTATCGATCGAAGCCCTTGAAACAGGCATCGATTATTATGTCCCAAAGCAAATTGACCCAGCCGACCCGCTCATTTCACCCTTATTTGATGATTTAGCAGACCTCCCGCCGACCCTTATACAAGTTGGTTCGAAAGAAATTCTCTTGGACGATGCCCAACGGTTTAGAGATAAAGCGACCAAGGCCGGCGTAGACGTGACATTTAAACTTTACACAGGCATGTGGCATAACTTTCAAATGTTTAATGCATGGTTTCCTGAAGCTCAAATGGCGTTAGATGATATCGCAACGTTTGCTCAAGCGCTCGACCAAGACTAAACAAATTCCGCATAAAAAAAGGTCAGCTTAACGCTGACCAAGTGAGTAATCATGGAACTACAGTTATTGTTATTAGATCGTTTGCACCTGCGCTAGAGCTGCTGCAATGGCTTTGTCTTTCAGCTCTGGGCCCATATTCACGCCTTCAGCACGAATGATTTCAACATCGGTCACACCAGTAAAATTAAAGACAGTTTTTAAGAAGCCTTCTTGGAAGTCAACAGGACTATTTTCACCATAGACACCACCACGACTACTGGCAATATAGGCTTTCTTGTCACCAGCCAAACCGACAGGGCCATTTTCAGTATATTTAAAGGTACGACCTGCAACACTAATACGGTCAATCCATGCTTTTAAAGTCGAAGTAATCCCGAAGTTATACATCGCTGCACCAATCACCACAACGTCCGCATCTAAGTACTGTTGAATAATACGTTCGCCCAGAGCCGATTGTTCTGCATTTTGACCCATTAAAATTTCTGCGTCTAAATGTGGAATCGGTTGCGTTGCCAAATCCAAATATTCAACCTCAACTTGCGCATGCTTTTCGCTGAGTTGCGAAACAATGGCTTGGCTCAACTGACGAGACACAGAAGCATCCGCCATAATACTTGAATCAATATGTAAAACTTTCATGGGATGTTCCAACATAATCTTTATTGAATAGTTGCATTTTAAAATAAGATTATCCTTAGAATAATAGGCCTATTCAAAACACTATGTTCTAAAAATAGAATGGTCTTTCCCTTCTGAGCTACATACTCAGTTCGTCACCTTTGATACCGTCTTTTTATAAGATTGTGATATGTTGAAAGCAATGTATAAGAAATCAATCACATTATTTAAAAAATAAAGCGGATATATCAAGGATGAAACGATTGAATGAGTTCATGGTTCTCAATATCTAAACAGCTAAGCAACAGCAAACTTTCTCATTATCTACTTGAAGAGGAAGTGATTATGAACTGGGATACCTTGAAAAAGTGTATTTTAATCCTTGTTCTCGGCTGTTGTGTCAATTTGATCTGGTTAGTTTGGGAGACTTATGTACTTCTCAACTCAGAATATTGGCATGTCGTTAATGTTCAGCTTTTGCACCACAAATTGGTTATTAATTCCATTTTTTTCATCACGTTATTGGGTTTGATTTACCCTTGCTATGCCCTACAAAAACAAGCTTGGGTAAAACGATTCCTCCCTTATATTGCGATTGGAATTTTAATCATTTCACTTTGCTATAACGGTTATATGATTGGGGTGTTTAGCCCTGTCACTATGGTGGTCTATATTTGTCTGATCGCTGTCGGTTTGGTGTTGTTTGAGCGAAAGATCGTGTATGCGATGTTAGTCCCTGCTACATGCTTCTTAACCTTCTCAGGCTACCTCAGTTTTATTGATGTGATTCCTTATGCTCCTATTTTTCAGATTGATGGCCAACTCTTTCTCAATGGGTTTTGGCTCCTGTCGATGCTGTATTTCGTTATTCCCATCCTAATCACTTGTCTGATTTTATTTGAAATTTTACTTAGCCAATGGCGACATCGTGAACGACTGATTCAACATTTAAGTCAGACCGACCCACTGACCAATACATTTAACCGTCGCCGTATTAGCCAAAGTTTAGAGTATTTGCATCAGCAAGATCCGCAGAATCCCTATGCCGTCGTCCTCTTAGATCTCGATCATTTTAAAAGCATCAATGACCAATTTGGACATCATATGGGAGATAAAGTGCTCGTCGCAGTGAGCCAAGAATTAAATGACCAGATACAAAAACATGACCTAGTGGGGCGCTTTGGCGGAGAGGAGTTTATCCTTATTTTAAAACATGCTTCACTCTCTAAAGCCCATCAAATTGTGGAACGTTGTCGTTCAGCCATCGAGGCTTTAGTCATTAACAATGATGAAGGCCAATCTATCCATGTCACAGCTAGTTTTGGTATTGCACAATCTCACCATGGACTCAGACCTCAGCAAGTTTTGAGTCAAGCAGACAAAGCACTCTATGCCGCTAAAGCCAGTGGACGTAATCAAATCAAATGCTATTTAGAAATCAATCCCGGTGAGCTCAAATATAGCGCTGCATGTGGTGACACACAGCACATTTCACCTAACTAAACGGCTTCTGCCCGTGCCGCGTCGACCCATTGTATGACCGCAGGATGCTGCATAATGTGTTGCATATACTGCTGGCTGCGTTCAGATACAGGTAGTGCATAACTCTTGAAACGCATCACTACAGGGGCATAGAAGGCATCGGCTATAGAAAAATCACCAAATAAAAAGGTATGCTCATCCGAACGCTGTGCCCAAATTTGTTCAATTCGTTCGACATCTGCTCTTAATTCAGCATGCTGCGCACACAAAGCTAGCCCCTCAGCTATGCTGTACTGCGCCTGAATATTCATGGGGCATAATTGGCGTAGTGCCATAAAACTACTGTGCATCTCACCACTGATACTCCGTGCTTCTGCTCTCAAATAGTCAAGCTTGGGCCACAGGGCTAAATCTGGATTTTGCTCGGCCAAATATTCACAGATGGCTAAAGAATCCCAAATTTTAAATTCACCCACATCCAATACAGGCACTTTAGCATTGGCATGAATCTGAGACAGTTGCTGCTTAAAGGTCGGGTCTTCTACATCAAAGCGAATGAGGATTTCTTCAAAATCCAGATCAAATGCAGTCAAGACCAACCATGCTCGCATCGACCAACTGGAGTAATTTTTATTGGCAATATATAAACGTTGCATACCCGCTCTCCTTCAGGTTAAAAACGTTGTAATTGAGCTAGCAGTTCAGCCTCAGTAAATGTACCGGTTAAACGTAAACCACGAATTTCTTGTTGTGAGGCATCTAAGAATAGATAGGTCGGTGGTCCTAAAATATCCCACTGGTTTAAAAGCACTTGATGGGTTGCATCGTAATGACTCAAATCCAATTTAATCAAATAATATGGCGCAAGCGCTTGCTGTACCGTTGCAGACTTTAATATACGGTGTTCAATCGGCTGACAAGCAACACACCAATCCGCATAGACATCGATAATGATTTTTTGACCTTTTGGTGCTTGTGCCAAGAGCTGCTTAAACTCCGCTGCCGTCGCTGCCACATGCCAACGCGCAGATGCAGCCATAGGTGCTTCAAAGAAACGCTGACTCTGCTGATATTGGCTATAAGCAATGTAAGTCCCGCCAATGACTAAAGCTACAATGTACAGCATACGCAACTGGGTTTTATGCCACATCAAACGATACAATACATAGATAATAAAGCTTAAACCTAGCAGCAGACTCAGTGCTTGCATCCATGTTTCAGAAAGCAAAGGACGCACAAAATACAGCGCCAAAGCCAACATGATAAAAGCAAAGAATACCCGAACCTGATTCATCCACAGCCCAGCACGAGGCAATACCTTAGCGCCCAGTACGCTTGCCAGTAACAGTGGTGTACCCATACCAAACCCTAAGGTGAACAACAAAATGGCCCCTTGCCACTGACTTTGTGTCTGCGAAATAAATAGTAAAGCACCTGCCAAAGGCGCCGTCATACACGGTCCAACCAACAGCGCAGAGATCATGCCCATAATCGCAGCACTGATCAGGCTTCCACCCTTTTGCATAGACTGGATATGATCAAGTTTATTCACCACGGCTTGCGGCAGTTTAAGTTCAAACAAACCAAATAGATTGAGCGCGAATAAAACAAAAAGAATGCTAAAAGCAATCAGGGTGGATGGCTGTTGTAACCAACGCTGGAAGTTCAAACCTGCTGATGAGGCCACCAAGCCCAAAATGGCATAGACCATGGCCATACTGCACACAAAGACCAAGGCAATCATCCATGCTTTGAGGCCTTTGCTATCGCGAATAATTAAAGAGGTTAAAATCGGCAACATCGGTAAAGAACACGGCGTAAACGCGAGTAATATCCCGAGGCCAAAGAACAGCAATAAACCATAAGCCAATGAGCTTTTGGCTAACTCTTCAGACCAAATTTGATCTTGCGCAGCCATCGCATCGGAAGCTGTTGCGGCAGGTTCAGCAGTGACCGTTGGGTTGATAGGCTCAAATTGCGAATTCGACTGCGCGGCTAAATCTAACAGTCGTTTTGATCCACCCGCTTGATCTTGTAGGCTGACCAAGCCATTGACATCAGTTTTAAACTCAATGCTTTGCGGTGGATAGCAAATACGATCTTTGGCACAGCCTTGCCAAGTCACCTTATAGGTCTGCGAGGCCTGTGTGTCTAAGTCAAATTGCACTTGTTGATAATAAACTTGGGTGTGTCCATAGTTTTCATCATACAAATCATGCGCAGGCGGCAGCTCAAGCTTAAGGGACTGACCCGCCTGCTGTACTTCAAATTTGTGCTGATACAGATAATACTGTTCAGGGATATTCCAGTGCAGTTGAGCGGTATGCTCAGTCGTGGATTCCACTGTAAATGGAAAAGCATCTTCAGCTGAAAGAAGTGGAGTTTCCGCATGAACGTTTAGGATACTGGCCCAGATACACAGATTGATGATCAATACTGACAGCGCCAGATACCACGTTTTGCCGCTCATCCCCTGTTTCAGATGAAGATGCTTTTTCATAATATGTTCTTTTTTCTAATTAAAATAAGTATGAAACGCCAAGTCCTGAATAATAACTTTTATCTGCACCATTTAAGTCAACACCAACACTTGCGTCCAACTGCATCCGATTATTCACCGCATACATGACACCTGTACCGAGCGCATATTCATTGTCTTGACTTTCTGCTTTACGGTAAACCAATTCAGAGAAACCACTGAGTTTATCGGTAAATTGGTACTCTAAAGTCGGAATTGCAGAAATGGCCCAATCACTATTTTGCACTTCATAACGCATGGTGATGGATGTCGACACGAGGTCACTATAATCGTATGCCACCACAGATGACAGACTATAAATATCATCTTCATTGGTGAAACCATCATTACCTGTGGCAATAATCGCTTCAGCCAGTACCGCCATACTCAAGCGTTCATCATCCAAAGGAATCGCCGCTTTCACACCCACACTGACATCACCCAAACCATCTGTTTCAGACTTATTGCCTGCCACTTTCATTTGTTGCCAAGAGGGCCCAGCCCAACCCAATTGCAATTCGATGTTTTCAGCTAAACCTGTGCGCAATAACATATCTGCATTTAAGCTGGTGGTTTTGACTTTTTCACCATGAGCCGTGGTCGATTCAGCATAGTGCGCATTGGCCAAGCCCTGCTCCCAAGCCAACTGCCCCACAGGCGTAATCCCTGTCCCTATGCCCGAACCTGGGCGGTCAAAGGAAAAATCTGCAGCCATCGCATTCATACTGAACCCAGCGGCTACACATAAACCTAAATGTTTTAATTGCATCATGATGATCTCGCTGTTTAAGCTAATTCTTTTGTCATTTTTGCACCATGCTGACGAAGCAACTCTAAAGTTTGCTTTTCTTCAGCCAATGCTTCGGCCCAATTAATTTCGTCAAACTCACAATCAAAGAATAAATCGCTAATTGAAGATAAAATAGTTAAGCCATCTTCATCTTTGGTGTTTGGATCAACTTTTTCATCCAATAAGCGTTTGACCGCGGGCGCACATGCAGCACTTGCAGCATCCCAAAGTGGGCCATAAATTTCTTCTGTATCCCACAAATGCAAGTTTGCTTTGCCATGAATCAGTTGTTCTAAAATATCTAAATGTACCGCTAGAGTCTGTTGTTTTTCTTGTTCTGACAGCGGTGCGCCTGCTTCATACGCTTCGCAAATCGCTTCCCACCATTTGAATAAGCCATCTGACCAGACAGAAATCACAGGTCCTTTTTCAGGATCGATAAAATTGAGACTTAACCCATCAGTCAATAGACGTTGAACTTGTTGAAGATCTAATTCTTCAAGTGCTTGCACGAAAGCTTGTTGTTGCGCGGTTAACATGGAGATGACGCTCTTCAATTCAGTTTATTCTATTATGCCGAATAAACGGGACATTTGTTATCCGTAATGTTGGATAAAAGTGAGTGCCCAGCATTAAAAAAGCCCCTGATTGAGGGGCTTTTTTTAAATTCGGTGAGGTTTAATCTTCCTCATCATCAACTAGGCCATCATCCTGATCTGCATATACAGGTTGGCCAGCACGTGGTTTATCATTTTTTTCAAAGGTATGTTCTAAACTACGTTTAAGGCGATCGATCGCGCCATGAATCGCAGTATCGACATTATGACCTTTATGATTTACAACCACGGGTTTTAAACCTGCTGGACGCGCTTCAATCATACATTGAATGTCGTCATCTCCGCCTTTATGGCTATTGGCATCACTTAGATGCACTGAAAAGTGGGTAATGCGCTCACTGTGACGTTGAAATTCTTGATTCAGCTCTTCGCGTATATAACTAATTAAACGGTCACTATTTTGAATGTTTTTATCTGTACGGATTTCTATGTTCATAAAATAACATCCTCTCTCTTTCTTTATTCGACTCTTTTTTGTACGAAGATTTGTATCTCTTGGCACACTTGTAACTTACTGTTTTAACAGTATTCGACCATCTTCAATTGCTTTGGAATTTAACCTCCATCGATTGAATGATGAACACTTTTGAGTCTGCAGATCTGTGTCCTTCTCCTTTGAATATCGGGCCTAACTGAAAATTATGCAAGTGATATTTTTAAAAAAATATGAAAAGGATACTTATTGTGACAAGCCCTTACTTGCATGGCTAAAAACAGATGGATTTGATTCCATCTTCTAACTATTCACGTGACTTCATTGGCTAGAATGAACAAAAACATCTAATGATTATGACAACTTCAATTACGGCAGGAATGACTGCAAACATCGATCATTCATTCTTTGCAAACATGCCCAAATAAGTGCAAACCCTGTTCCATTCTAGGATTTTCCCGTGCTGTATCATGTCGATATTGCTAAATTTATTATTCAATCCCCTAACATTTTTTCCAGGAAGGTCCATATCAAATTAAGTGTCATGCCTGAAAGGTAACATTAAACCATTTGGTAAAAAAAGTATAAAAAATGGCTCATTTTGATATCTATTTTCCATGACGTTCGTCAAATTTGGCTTTATTTTTGCTTAATAATCGGTATCCTGTATCCGATTTTTTGGGGAAATATTCATGAAACTGACTCAAATTGCTGCTTTCGTAGCATTATCTTCTGCTGCGGCAATCTCTCAAGCTGCGCCGATTTGGCAAGACTTTAGCTTCACTGGTTTATATGGTGAAAACTACAAATCACCATTTGTGACTCAAGACGAAAAACTTGAGCAAACAACCATTACTGCAGAATATGCAGCTGGCTTCAAATATGGCGATTTCTTCGCTTTCGCTGACCGTACCAACAACGATGCTGATGGCAATGAAACTTACTTTGAAGTTGCACCACGTTTCAGCTTAGGTGCGATGACAGGAACTAAACTTGAGCTTGGCCCAGTTAAAGATGTGTTAGTTGCAACGACATGGGAAGGCGGTGAAGGTTTCAACAACTACCTCTATGGTATTGGTTTTGCCTTAAATGTGCCATATACACAATATGCAAACATCAACTTCTACAAAGCAGATAACGACCTGACTGATGATGATTATCAAATGACCATCACCTATGCAGTACCGTTCAAACTTGGTTCTGAAGACTTTTTAGTTGATGCCTTCCTTGACTGGTCAACTGCTGAAGATGACCATGCAAGCGAGTTAAACTGGACTAGTCAGTACAAATGGAATGTAGGTAAACACATTTCTCCAGATACACGCCTATACATGGGTATCGAGCACTCAGTTTGGAATAACAAATACGGCTATAAAGGCGTTGACCAAAATGATGTAAGTGCGTTAATCAAATACCACTTCTAATTCACTTTTGTGAATATCCAAAAGCAAGACTTCTGTCTTGCTTTTTTTTATGCAAAAGCAGCATGATAAAGCCCCAACGCATACAACCTTGCCTTCATGTCTTTTCTCATTCGTCCAGCCACTGAACACGATCTACCCGAGATCCAAAACATTTATAATGCAGAAGTCTTACATGGCATGGCCACTTGGAATGAACATGCCTATGATTTAGCGCATTTCCAAAAACAACTACTACACTTTCAACAAAACCAATTTCCATTTTGCGTGGTGGAAGACCAAGAAACGCAGGCTATTGCTGGCTTTGCAGACTATGCCACCTTCCGTAATTTTTCAGGCTATCGTTATACCGTTGAGCACTCGATTTATATTTCACCTAACTATGCTCGTCAGGGCTTAGGCCAGCAGCTTTTAGCCTATTTGATTGAACAGGCGAAATTGCAGCAAATGCATGTCATGGTTGCAGGAATTGACCACGCCAATCTGGCTTCAATTGCTTTGCATGAAAAGTTTGGCTTTGTACAAACTGGCTATATGCCCCAAGTCGGACAGAAGTTTGGGCAATGGCGTGATCTGGTGTTGATGCAACTGCTGTTAAATCAGTGAAGTCGGGACTAAATTGTCACTGGTGACGCTGATCACGGCATAGGTATGCTTGGCCGCATGTTCATAAAAGTTTCTGAGCTGAGCAAAGACTAAACTCAACTCGGCAAATTGCAATTCAATCGATTCGGTCTGGATGCCATGTTCCTGTTCTAAGCGTTTCAAACAATTGGTTTGCATATGCTTTTTAAAGTCTTCGATATCCAGTTTTTCTAAAGCCTCTTGGACTTCAACCACACGCACCGCGGTGTTATAACGTACCTCTGTAAGTTGTTTTTGGCGCTCTGCCAAGTGATGCTCGGCTTGCACACTCAAAGCCAGTAAAGAAGTGCCAGACTTAAAACTGCCTTGCAATAAGGTCTGTAAGATTTTCCAGTTTTTACCTAAAAGCAGATGTGACTCGATGTGCTCCGAATTCAGCACATCGTCGACAGAAATAGATTCTAAAATCAACGTTTCCAAAGCATTGGGCGGAATACTTAATAATAATGTGTCCATATGGCTGCTCTTATTGTTGTTGCTTTCCCTTAGCTTAACGCGTCTAAAAGCATACTGCTCAAACAATTTGTATGAGTAATTTTTCAGTTTCTATCATCCCGCTATCTTGAATAATTCCAAGCCCCTAAAGATTGTCCCTTTACTTCGAATAGTTCCCTATGTTTTATTCAAAGCATAACGAAAATGGAATCAAATCATGCTTAAGTATCCATTCTTGATTGGACTTTTAACTGTAAGCACACTCGCTTCAGCAGACGACACCTTTGAACAAGAACTTCGCCAAGGTTGTGCTAAAGTCAAAAGCTCTGCCAGCACTGGTAAGAAATTTTATGATCAAAAACAATATCAAAAAGCGTTAGAGCAATTTCAGTATCAGGCGACGTGGTCTTCTTTTTGTTTAATGAATCAACCTGAAAGCGGTGTATCTCTTACTGAGCGTGATGTCGAAATTGCCAATAACAATGTCGGTTTAAGTTATAGCAAGTTGGGAAAACCGCTTTGGGCTAGAGCATGGTTTTTGCGTGATGCTGAGTCTAAATCCAGTCAATTTAATTTAAAGCAACTGCCACCCCCTAAACAATCAGCAACACTGGCAGGTAAATATGTGCAGTATGCAGGCTTTGGGCAGTGGAATCAGATTAAGGTAAAACCGCTTAACAATGTATATCAGATTGAATTTAATGGTCTTTATATGGGACTACGCAGTCTCATCTATGGCCCCAATATTGGCGAATTTGAAACCACAATGCCGCTCAATCGAACTCAAGCGCAATATCAGGTCGACGACTGTAAAATTAATTTAAAGTTCGCCTTCGATCCCAAAATGGGACACACCATCCGTGTCAGCGAAACCAATAACATGAGCTGTGGTTTTGGGCACAATGTTTCGGCAGACGGTTTATTTCTAAAAGTAGACTAAGATCGCGATACAATATTCAATATTTTCATCATTATCCCCCTCTCCCTTTGGAAGAGGGGGAGAATAAAAAAGCTTAAATCGCCACCAACTCTCGAATACCTTTTGCAGGCATTTCACAGCCTGCCCCTTGCGCAATCACTTGTCCACGGGCCATGACGGTATATGCATCGGCCAGCTCCTCGGCAAAATCATAAAACTGCTCGACCAAAACCACCGCCATGTCGCCGCCATCCGCCAGTTTACGAATCACTCGGCCAATGTCTTTGATAATAGAAGGTTGAATGCCTTCTGTGGGCTCATCCAAAATTAACACCCGAGGCTCTGATGCTAAAGCACGCGCAATCGCCAGTTGCTGCTGCTGCCCTCCTGATAAATCCCCACCTCGGCGGTGCTTCATTTCATCTAAAATTGGGAAAATTTCATACAAATGCTCAGGCACTTTTCGAGTTTTCGCCCCCTTAAACTTGGCCATACCAATCAAGATATTTTCTTCGACTGTTAAGGTCGAAAAAATATCACGCCCTTGCGGCACATAAGCCAAACCCGCACGCACGCGTTGCTCGGGGCTCATTTTTGAGATGTCCTGACCATCAAGTAGAATCTGTCCGGACTTAATCGGTAAAATCCCCATTAAACATTTCAGTAAAGTGGTTTTCCCTACGCCATTCCGCCCCAACACCACGGAGCACTCTCCTACAGGTGCTTGAAAGGAGACATCTCTTAAAATATGGCTGCCACCGTAAAACTGATTGACGTCTTTGACTTCTAACATGGTCGGCTCCTTAACGTCCTAAATATTTCTCAATCACATCTTCATTGGCCTGTACCTCAGCCAATGTACCTTCGGCTAAGATCGCCCCTTGAGCCAGTACAGTCACTTTTTCACTGATAGTGTCGATAAAGCTCATGTCATGTTCAACCACCACCAAGGTGTGATTTTTCTTTAACTCTAAACATAGCTCAGCGGTTCGTTCTGTTTCGGCATCGGTCATACCCGCCACAGGTTCATCGAGTAGAATCAGCTTAGGACGTTGCATAAGCAACATGCCGATTTCCAACCATTGCTTTTGTCCATGTGACAACAGCCCCGCAGGTTTGTGTACCCATTCTTCTAGGCGAATTTGAGCTAAAGACTCATCTAAAGCCAGCTGTGCGTCCGGATCTAGTTTGCTAAAAAAGCTTTTTTTGACGCGCTTATCTTTGGGTGCAGCGAGTAGTAGGTTTTCCATCACGCTAAAGTTTTCAAACACCGTTGGTTTTTGAAATTTACGCCCAATGCCTGCTTCCGCAATTTGCTCGGTACTCATCTTGGCCAAATCATAGTTTTGCCCAAAAAAAGCGGAGCCTTCGGTCGGTCGGGTTTTCCCCGTAATCACATCCATCAGTGTGGTTTTACCTGCACCATTGGGCCCAATGATGCAGCGTAGCTCCCCTTCTTGGATGTATAGCGATAAATCATTTAAGGCACGAAAAGCATCAAACCAAACACTAACTTTTTCCATGTACAGTGCAATCCCATGGCTAAAGTCGGCACCTTGTTCTTTGGGACGTCCATAGCCATCTGAAGCATGGCCACCATGAGGTTGAATCATTTCACTCATTCGCTACGCTCCTTTTTAAAACGGTCAAACAGACCAATGACACCTTTGGGTAAGAAAATGGTGACCACAATAAATAAAGCACCCAAGATCAATAACCATGCTTCTGGATAAGCCACGGTGAAATAGGTTTTCACACCATTAATTAACCCTGCACCCAAAATTGGACCAATCAAAGTCCCACGCCCACCCGCAGCCACCCACACCGCCATTTCAATCGAATTGACAGGGTTCATTTCACTCGGGTTAATAATGCCTGCTTGGGGCACATACAATGCTCCGGCAATACCTGCAATCACTGCGGACAGTACCCATGCAGAAAGCTTGTACCACAGCGTACGATAGCCCAAGTACTGCAAGCGGTTTTCACTGTCTCGAATCGCCCCTAGCACACGACCGTAGGGTTTATTCATGAGATGACGCAACCCTACAAAGCACAACATCAACACCAAAGCCGTTAGGGAACATAAGGTGGCACGCATGGGAGCAGAAGTGATATCCATGCCTAAAATAGTCTTAAAGCCTGTAAACCCATTGTTTCCGCCAAAGCCTGTTTCATTGCGGAAAAATAACAGTGCCGCAGCAAATGTCATGGCCTGCGTAATAATCGAGAAATACACGCCTTTAATTTTGGAGCGAAAGGCAAAGAAACCAAAGATGAAGGCCACCATACCAGGCACCAACACCACCAAGGCCAAAGCCCATAAGAAATGATTGCTGCCCACCCAATACCACGGCAGTTCAGTCCAGCTTAAAAAACGCATAAAGTCAGGCAGACTGTCACCCGCTGTCTGACGCATCAGATACATGCCGAAGGCATAACCACCAAGGGCAAAGTACAAGCCATGGCCTAGGCTTAAAATGCCTGCATAACCCCAAACCAAGTCCAGCGCCAAAGCCACCAGAGCCAAACACATGATTTTGCCAATCAAGGTGACCCAATACGCAGAGAGATGAAAGGCAGAATCTGCCGGTAGCAAATGTAACCAAGGCAGGATCAACATCACCGTAAAGCAGACCGCAATAGCGAGCGCACTATAAGGTTTATCGGAAAATAAAGAAGTGATTTTCATGCCCTTACTCCACAAAACGGCCTTTGATGGCAAACAAACCTTGTGGACGTTTTTGAATAAACAAAA
Organism: Acinetobacter sp. 8I-beige; assembly: GCF_902505955.1. Classification (NCBI taxonomy): domain Bacteria; kingdom Pseudomonadati; phylum Pseudomonadota; class Gammaproteobacteria; order Moraxellales; family Moraxellaceae; genus Acinetobacter; species Acinetobacter sp. 8I-beige. The sequence goes on from NZ_LR732792.1 coordinate 1,213,368, forward strand.
TCACAAGAACCAGTAGAATAATTTTCGCAAGAACAGCCCCCATCCCAATTTCAAGGACTGTACCGCTGATCCCTAAACCAAGCGCCGCCAGCACAGCTCCCCAAACTTGTCCTACACCACCTACCACAACAACCAAGAAAGCATCGATAATATAGTTCTGACCCAAATCAGGCCCAACATTACCCACTTGTGCTAAGGCACAGCCTGCTAGACCAGCCAGCCCAGAACCCAGCCCAAAGGCCAACATATCGATACGGCTAGAGCGGATACCGACAGCACGTGCCATTTGACGGTTTTGTGTTACGGCACGAACAAACAGACCAAAGCGAGTTTTATTGAGTAGGTAAACCAACAGCAGTAACACCGCAACCGTAAACACAATAATGGCAATCCGGTTATACGGCAGCATCAAACTTGGACTCAGCGCTATCCCGCCCGATAACCAAGAAATATTCGAGACTTCAACATTTTGCGCGCCAAAAATCATCCGCACCAATTGCATCAAAATCAGACTGACCCCAAAAGTGGCCAACAAGGTTTCAAGCTGACGGCCGTACAGTGGACGAATCACCGTCCGTTCAATCAACATGCCAATTAAGGCGCTCACTAAAAAGGCTGCAGGAATAGCTGCAATTAAATACCAATCGACATAGCTACCCAAGTAGGTCTTAAACAGGCTTTGCACCACATAGGTGGTATAAGCCCCAATCATAATCAACTCACCATGCGCCATATTAATCACACCCAGCAGGCCATAAGTGATGGCTAAACCGAGCGCTGCTAGCAGTAAAATGCTGGCTGTACTGAAACCAGAAAATACATGTCCAGCCCATTCACTGGCTTGAATGCGGGTTTTAATCTGACTTTTGGCATCCAGCAAAACAGCTTTGAGTTCGGGGTTCAAATTTGATTGTGTTAAAGCCTGCTCAACCAGTGCCAGCACCTCGGGACGATTGGAATCAGTAAGGACTTTAGCAGCCTGAATTTGGACTAAAACATCTGGACTTTCAAAGTCGAGGCGCGCTTTGAGCTGTGCCAAGCGCTGTTTAACTTTATTATTTTGTTCATGCAGATAGAGCTGATTAATCTGCGCAACATTCAGTTCAGACAGATTATTTTCTAAAATATCAATGGCTGCTAAACGTTGGGCAGATTCTTCAGATTTTAATTTGGCCTGTGCCTGCCCAAAATTTAAGGCTTTACGTAAAGTGTTGACCAAAGTTACCTGAGACAAATCCCCCGGCCAAGTGTCAATCACTTGCTCATCGGGATAACGCAATAATTTTTCATTATTTTTTAAAATATACGTCGTGCCTGCGCTGTCCCGATACAGCTCATCACTGTCGATCAGTGCCACCAATCGATCAAATTCTTCAATCGTCCCCGGCCATTGGCTCAGCATGGCACGGCGCTCAGCAAACTCAGCTTTGACAAAACGTTGAATCGTATCGCTCGATGCTGATACGCTTTGGGTCTGAGCAGAAAGTTGAGCCTCTTCAGCCCAAATACTGCTACTCACGAACTGTGCCATTGCGCACAGCAGTGCGGCACAAAAAAATTTAAGATTCATAATATGACTTCCTTAAGCTTGCTTAAAACATCCCACATCGGGATGTGCTTACTGAAAAGCCCACAGCAATCGCAGCAGGCTCAACGCTTAAGAAAATTATTTAGGAATGTACGGACTCCAAGGTTCCGCCTTAATCACTTTTGGTGTTTTATAGACCACATCAAACTGACCATCACCACGGATTTCACCAATCATCACTGGTTTTTGTAGATGATGATTTTCAGCATCCATTTTTAAGGTATAGCCTGAAGGTGCTTTGAACTCTTGACCAGCCATCGCAACGCGAACTTTATCAACATCGGTGCTGCCTGCTTTTTCAACCGCTTGCTTCCATATATTGATGCCCACATAGGTGGCTTCCATCGGGTCATTGGTCACGATTTTGTCAGCATTCGGCAGCTTATACTGCACCGCATACTGCTTCATTTTATTCACAAATTCGGTGTTGGTCGGATTTTTCACCGACATGAAATAGTTCCATGCAGCCAAATGTCCAACCAATGGTTTGGTATCAATACCACGGAGTTCTTCTTCACCCACAGAGAAAGCCATGACAGGAATATCTGAAGCTTTAATGCCTTGGTTACCCAGCTCACGATAGAACGGCACATTAGAATCGCCATTGATGGTTGAAATGACCGCGGTTTTCTTACCCGCAGCAAATTTCTTCACATTACCGACAATGGTTTGATAGTTACTATGACTGAAGGGTGTGTACTCTTCCATGATGTCCGCATCGGCCACACCTTTGGACTTCAAGAACGCACGTAAAATTTTATTGGTGGTGCGTGGGTAGACATAGTCCGTACCGAGTAGAACAAAGCGCTCTGCTTTACCACCCTCTTCGCTCATCAAATATTCCACCGCAGGAATCGCCTGTTGGTTCGGTGCGGCGCCTGTATAGAAAATATTTTTCGACTGTTCCTGCCCCTCATACTGCACTGGATAGAACAATAAACCATTCAACTCTTCTACCACAGGTAACACTGACTTACGTGATACCGATGTCCATGAACCAAAAATCACCGCGACTTTATCTTGGGTAATGAGTTGTCGTGCTTTTTCAGCAAATAAAGGCCAATCAGATGCTGGGTCGACTACGACAGGTTCTAATTTTTTACCCAGCACCCCACCATTGGCATTAATTTCATTGATAGTCATCAAGGCCGTATCTTTGAGTGAGGTTTCAGAAATTGCCATGGTGCCTGATAGCGAGTGCAAAATTCCGACTTTGATGGTGTCACCGCTGCTCACTGCCGCTGTTGGCTCAGACGTTGCTGTTTCCGCTTTCTCCGCAGGTTTTGAACAACCTGTCAAAGCAATAGTCCCCATCATTGCAGTTGCAAGGAATGTTTTAGTGAGTAATTTTTGTTGGAACATCTTGATTTTCTCCAAACTTGAAACTTAGGGTGCATTTTGCAATGCATGATTGTTATTCGCGCTATGAGTGCCAATTCAATTTCTATGCCAAGCAGGGTTTTATGATGTGAAAATCATTGTAAAAATTTTAATTATTTCAATATTTATCAATTATTTATTAATTTTTAAATGCACTGTATTTTAGGTAGATTTGCGCTCAAATGGCTACTTTTCTGCATACAAACTTGTATACATCATGTGTTCCAAATCAATTCATTTCGCCTAATTCAGTCGATTGATCTGGAAAATTGTGCACAGATTAGGCGCAATTTTATTGCTCATCTGCGCAGCAAAAAGCCCGCAATGTGCGGGCTTTTTGATTTTGTCCTTAGCGGTACTTAAACCACTAACTCGGCCAAGTTACCTTTCTGCTCTAACCATTCTTTACGGTCACTCGAACGTTTTTTGGCCAGCAACTTGTCCAACAAACCAGCAGTAAAATGACTGTCATCCAAATCTAATTGCACCAAACGGCGTGTGTTTGGATCCAGCGTAGTTTCACGCAGTTGGCTTGCGTTCATTTCACCCAAACCTTTAAATCGAGTAATTTGCGGGTTCTTGGTTTTGCATTTTTTTAACATGCTTTCGAGCTCGTCATCGTCCAAGGCATAGTGCACATCTTTTGCATCATCAATTCGATACAGCGGTGGCATCGCCACATACAGATGTCCCTCTTCAACCAAGATCGGAAAATGTTTCACAAACAAAGCACACAGCAGCGTCGCAATGTGTAGACCATCCGAGTCAGCATCGGCCAAAATACAGATCTTGCCATAACGTAATTCTGATAAATCATCCGACCCCGGATCGACCCCGATCGCAATGGCAATGTTATGCACTTCTTGCGAAGCCAAGACTTCATCGGAAGAGACTTCCCACGTATTTAAGATTTTTCCACGGATAGGCATGATCGCTTGGAAGTTTTTATCACGCGCCTGCTTGGCTGAACCACCCGCAGAATCCCCTTCCACAATGAACAGTTCAGACTCTTCTAAGGTATGCCCAACGCAGTCTGACAGTTTTCCGGGCAAAGTTGGCCCTGCCACAATTTTCTTACGTTCGACCTTTTTCGCAGCTTTCAGACGACGACCTGCTTTTGAGATCGCCATTTCCGCCAACTGCATAGCAATATCGGAATTTTGGTTCAACCACAGTGCAAAAGCATCTTTGGCAATGTTTTGAACAATGCCCGATGCTTCACGGCTGGATAAACGCTCTTTGGTTTGGCCTGAAAACTGTGGCTCTTGGAACTTCAACGATAAAATATAGTTCACGCCATCCCAAACGTCTTCAGCCGACAGCTTCATATTGCGTGGCAGCAAGTTACGCAGTTCACAAAACTCACGCATCGCATCGGTTACACCTGAGCGTAGACCATTCACATGGGTGCCGCCCTGTGCCGTTGGAATCAAGTTCACATAACTTTCTTGAACCAATTCTCCGCCATCGGCATTCCAACAAATGGCAAATTCGGCACTGGCACGCTCTGCATCTCCTGTTGCCACAAAGGCTGGATGAGGCAGAATCTCACGATCCTCAATTTCATCCATCAAATAATCGACGAGGCCATTTTCAAACTGCCAAACGATTTTTTCGTCATTAATTTGGTCGACATAATTGATTTGCAAACCTGCCGCCAAAACGGCTTTAGCTTTTAAGTTGTGCTTCAGCGCTTTCAGGGCAAATTTCGGTGAATCAAAATATTTGGCTTCAGGCCAAAAGTGAACGGTGGTTCCTGTCGCACGCTTCGGAGCTTTACCTTCTAGCACCGTCAAGGGTGCAGTCGGTTCACCGTGCTCAAAGGCCATTTGGTAAAGGTTGCCTTGACGCTGAACTTCTACTTCGACTCGGCTAGATAAGGCATTTACCACAGAAATGCCTACACCATGCAAACCGCCTGAGAACTGGTAGTTGTCGGTACTGAATTTACCACCTGCATGCAGCTTGGTCAGGATGATCTCAATCCCGCTTTGACCATATTCGGGGTGAATATCGACAGGCATACCGCGACCATTGTCTTCGACTGAGAGTGAACCATCTTTATAAACGGTGACGGTAATTTTGTTGGCATGACCAGCCAGTGCCTCATCGACTGCATTATCAATAACCTCTTGCGCCAAATGGTTTGGGCGTGTGGTATCGGTATACATGCCGGGACGACGACGTACCGGATCTAAACCAGATAATACTTCAAGCGATTGAGCCGTATATTGAGACACGTTGTACTGTTTCCTTATTTTAAGCAGTCCGATAAAAACTGTAATGCCATCGGTATTTTGTCTGCGAAATCTTCCATCGCATGATTGCCTTGCGTTTCCGAGATCACGAGCGCTGCGCCATTATAATAGCGCTGTGCTTCACGATAATCCAAAACTTCATCGCCTTGTTGCAATAACACTAAAATTTTGTCTGCATCTTGCACAAATGGCAGCTCAATCTGTTCTAAATAGTCCAATTGCGCATCATCGAGCGTCCAATGTTCATTAACTCTATAGGGCAGTTGCGTCGCACCAAATAGATCTCGGAACAAATGCCATGGTTGCATAGCCGGATTGATCAGCACAGCCGGTACTGCCAACTTCGCGACCAGTTGTGTCGCATAAAACCCACCTAAACTGCTGCCCACCAGCACCACCTGATCCAGCTCCTGAATCAAGGCGGCCAATTTTTCTAAGGCCAAATGTGGCGGCATGTTCAAGTCTGGCAAATGCACGTGCCACTGTGGACGAGATTCGCAATAGCGTTTCAGCAATTGACCTTTAATCGATAAAGAACTGCTTTGAAAGCCATGTAAATAAATAATATTCATGCTGTACATTTACTCTTCTACATCATTTTTATTGAGCTCAAAAGAGATGGCTTCAGCCGACTGTATTATTTTGTATGGATATAAAAATTGTCAGACAAAAAAATAAGGTCATCTGTGTATTCATCGCTATTGTAAAAGTTGTTCGAGATGAATTAGATAAGCTAGAGTGCTAAGAATTTATACCGTGATCGTTGAAAAAAATAAAGTCCCTTTGGACACAGAAACACAAGGGTAGAAAAAATGCCAAGTTTAACGCCTCTGCACGAGACCTATTGTAAATGGGATCGTACTCCTCCCAGCCAAGCCGACCTGCTTGAAGGGATTGCTCAGTTGGTGACAACCCGCTTAGGCGATGTCGTCCACGATTTAATTCAGGCCATTCAGCGTGAAATTTTAATCAGTTTATTTGGAATGAATGAAACCAGTTCCAAGAAGTTTCTGTCGACACGGTCAATTGAAAAAATTTACCAGTTTTCCTTCAATACCTTGCAAAACTACGGTAGCTATTTATTGGCGCCAAGTTTGCGTCATATCATTGAAAAATTTCCAAATTTGCATCGCAAATCCTTAACCCCAACCATGCATTATTTAGTCGGTGCAATCAATGGTGTTTTGGGCGACTATTTACTGAAATATCACAACCCTGTGGCGCTACCGATGGTGTTTTATGATCATTACGGTGCTATCCAGCAAGGCGAGTTGTCTGGTCGCGTGGTGATTATGGTCCACGGTCTTTGCATGAACCATTTGTACTGGAGCACGGCGCGTTATGGCGGTATAGGGGAAAAACTGCTGGCGCAACGTGCACAAAATACCATGCTATATCTCAACTACAACACGGGTCGTCGTATTTCAGCCAATGGGCGTAGCTTTGCCAACTCACTACAAGATTTACTCAACCGTAACCCACGGATTAGCTCGATTGATCTGATTGGACACAGTATGGGCGGACTGGTTTCGCGCAGTGCGCTGTTCTACGGCAAACAAAATATGCAAAGCTGGATTCATGTGGTGGAAAACATGGTCTGTATTGGTTCTCCGCATCATGGTGCGGCTTTAGAACGTTTTGGCTTTCATTTGCAGGACAAATTGGGACGTTTCCCTTTTGTCAAAATTATTGGGCATATCGTCAACATTCGCAGCAACGGTATTTTAGACTTACGTCATGGCAGTGTGCGGGATGATGACTGGGAACATAATGAAGCGCGTATTGGTCATGTCGATGACAACCGTAAGCCAGCCCCTTTACCCTCTCATATTAATACCTTCTTAGTGGCAGGTACCATTGAGTTTGAGCATCGCAAATATCGTGCGCTCAATGTGATCGGGGATTACTTGGTCAGTGTGAAAAGTGCCTTAGGCGAGCACATGAATCCACGCTTTCAACTGAAAGTCCCCGATTCACATAAAGCCATTTTCTACGGCTTAAACCATTTTGAGCTACACACCCATGCCAGTGTTGCCGAACAAATCGTGAATTGGTTCTATCCAAATCCAACCGAAACGGAATATGGTCAAGTGCATGAATACATGATCGGGCTGGATGACTTAGAAGGCATTGCACTCACCTAAATCACTGATACACCCAATAAAAAAGCCAACACGACGTTGGCTTTTTTATCTTTATTATTTTTTCTGTACGTGGCTTGGATATTTACGCAACAATTGACACAGACTAATCAACGCCAGTGTCACAAAAAACACCAACGACCACACAGGTAAAGACTGACCTAAGAAAGTCCAGTCTACCAGTGCACATTCACCTGAACCTGTTAAGACTTGCTCAAACACAGCACGCAGCGGCAACGTGTCTAACCAATAATCCAAGCCTGGGCCACAGCTCGGCACTTGATCAGGCGGTAAGCTCTGTAACCAAACGTGACGTGCTGCCACACCAGCCGACCATAAGATCGAGAGGCTGCCTAAAAATGCATAAAAGCGTTTAAAACCATTCGATGCAGGGTTATGCAAAAAGGCAATCAGCGAAATAATCCCCAGTCCAATCAGTCCCACACGTTGGAACACACAGAGTGGACATGGGTTTAACTGTAGCGGGCCATGCTCTAAATACAAGGCAAAGGCCATCCCGATGATACTGGCTAAAACCAAAACACCACTCACGAAGCGATAACTCCATTGCATGGTCAATCCTCTTAATTTTTTATCTAAATTGCGCAAGATACTGTTCAAAACTCAGTTGACTGTCTTGCTCTAATTGCTGTTGTTGTTGCAGTGATTGCGTGGCTAAATCGTCAAAATAAGCCCATGTCTCTGCACTCAACTGATGACGCTCATAACTCGATGCATGTTGTGCAGCCATTTGGCTACCAAAGCCCCATGTCCCACCCGCTTCCAGAGTATCTTCTATCATCTGCGCCGACAAAGTATCATCAACTTCAGCGACTCTCTGTTGCATGACTGTCATCGCTTTGCTATAGAGTGTGGTGTCATAGCACTGATCTAACAACACAACCAGTTCTTGCATCGCCTCTAAATGAGACTGACTCCATGCTTCAATTGGGAACGATTGCTCACCCACAGCAATTGCAGCATTCGGTGCGCGACCACGATTGACCACTTCCGCTTGGTTTTTCTCGATTTGATCTTGCTCTTCAGCTAATAAATCTGGGCTATCCAGCAGTAAGCAATACAGCGCCAGCACTTCTAAGAAACCTGCGGTATCTTCATTGATCCCAATTGGGCTATATGGGTTCACATCCACCGCACGCAGTTCGACATACCCAACGCCTCGATTGCTCAGTGCTTGTGATGGCGTTTCACCTGCTTGCGGTACTTGCTTTGGACGCACCAAACTGTAGTACTCATTTTCAATTTGCAGGACATGATCATTAATTTGAATCGGCTCGCCCTGCGCATCGTTGAGGCCTAAACGACTAAACGGCGCATAAGCCGTTTTGACTGCCTTTTGTAGGCCTTCGAGATAACCGTCGATATTGTTGTAATGAATACCGAGCTGCTTTTGTGCTGAGTTTTGATAACCAAAACGTCCCATTCGCAAAGCAGTCGCATACGGTAAATACAAGGTCCCGCGCAGCAATGGCAATAGGTGGTGTTCACGCCCTGTCATAAAACACTGGCAGACCGATGGGCTTGCCCCGACCAAGAACATCACCAACGGTGTGAGACGAATAAAATTGCGGATCAAACCAAAATAGCGGTGACTACGATAGTCTTGTGCAGATAAGGCTTTTAGTGCCTCATCTATTTCGTGTTGTTGTAATTGTTCAAACAGTTGATCAGGAAAAGACAAGTTATAGTGTAAACCTGAAATGGTTTGCATACGACGACCATAACGTACCCCTAAACCATGACGGTATAAGGTCTTGAACTTCCCGATATTTGAGCTGCCATATTGGGCTAAGCGAATTTTATCGTCATTGTCATCCAACATACATGGCATCGACAGCGGCCAGAGCTTTTCACCATGTTCCAAATGACGATGCGCCACGCTATGAATGTCTTTTAAATAGTGCAACGCCTCAGTAATGCTGGGCTGGGGTGGCGTAATAAACTCTAATAAAGCTTCTGAATAATCCGTCGTAATATGCGGATGAGTCAGCGCAGAACCCAAAGCTTGAGGGTGATCGGCTTGTGATAAAAAACCATCACTTTGCATGCGCAGACTTTCACGCTCAATCCCGCGTAACATCCCTTGCAAAAGTGATGAATTGACCCAAGTCGGTAACACAGCTGTAGATTTAGATGCGGGTTGACCCATTACAATCTCACTTTTTGGAAGAAACAATTACAACGACGAATAAAATAAAATCATCAGTTTATATCAGTATAACGTGATTTTAATTCGGCACATTACACCCAGTCCTATTTTCAAGTAAACCATCTGTTCTATTTTTTCGGAAAATATTTATCACAAAGTTACGCTATTAGACATGTCAAAAGTGTGATTGTATTGAAGAATAAATGCTAAAGAATTGTAAACTTTATGAATTATCAAGAAATTTTAGATTTTTGGTTCGATCCTAAAAACCAAAGCTGGTGGTTTAGCCAAAATGATGCGTTCGATGCACTCATCGAAGAAAAATTTAAGACAATTCATCAACAAGCGGCACATGCTGAGCTATGGTCTTGGCGCAGTAGTGCTGAAGGGCGTTTGGCTGAAATTATTGTGCTCGACCAACTGTCGAGAAACCTGTATCGCAACAGTCCTTTGGCCTTTGCTCAAGATGCCTTGGCCTTGGCTTTAGCACAAGAAGCCATCACGCTACAACTGGATGCAGCGCTGCCACCCATACAACGTAGTTTTTTATATATGCCCTTTATGCATAGTGAATCGAAACTTATTCATCAATATGCTTTAAAATTGTTCGAAGACTTAGGCAATCCGATTAACCTCGATTTTGAACAGCGTCACAAAGTGATTATCGATCGTTTTGGACGCTATCCGCATCGGAACCAAGTCCTTGGCCGCAACTCAAGCCAAGAAGAACTGGATTTTTTGACTCAGCCCAACAGCCATTTTTAACTGTTCGGCTTCTCCCTCTGTGCTAAGGAGTCTATCTCATGAAGAAAATTTTAATCGCCTGTGCACTGGCGACGGGTCTGAGTTTAGTAGGCTGTGCCTCTACCCCCTCAAAGCCCTTAACCTTCGACCAGTTAGGTCGGTTTAGTAATACGCCATTAAACACCTCGACTTATCGCATCAGTTTCCAAGCGCGCCCAAATATGAGCTATGGCACGGCTGAAGAAATTACCCTGGTCAAAGCCGCGCAAACCACAGTGCAAAATGGTTATCGTTTCTTTAAAGTACTGAATGACCCGAGCAACCAAAACCAACCGCCCCGACAAGCCGTGGTGTATTCAAACCCAATGCCTTATTACCCATATGGTTATTATTCTCGTCATCCAGCCTTTTGGCCTGATCCGTTCTACGATGTACCACGTGTAGTCGACATTGACCCCGTGCAAGTGTCATACAGCATTCAATGCTTTAAAGACCAAAAATCGGCACCAAGCGATGCCTTTGATGCCACGCTGATTTTAAAATCGCTGGGTGGAAAATACGGTTTGAGCCCAACCGGTGAAGTGCTCCCACCGCCTGAACCGAGTAGCCCCGCGTCGACCAGCAAATAAAGCATAGAGCCTGCCTATGAATGAACCTCAAGCCGTCCCATCGAGTCTGAAACGCAGCAAACGTTTTGCCACCATTGCCCTAATCACGGCAGTGGTGACATGGCTGCTGCTGATGGTCGTGGCCAAGTTTGTCCCCACAGACAAAGTCTGGATCATTCATATTTTAATGTTATCCGCAGAAGCAGGTGTAGTCGGCGGCTTGGCTGACTGGTATGCCATTACTGTGCTGTTCCGTAATCCCTTTGGGAAAATGCCAATTCCAAAGTTTTTACGCGATCACACCGAAATTATTCCTCGTAACAAAGACCGTATTGCAGAGTCTATGGGCCGCTTTGTACAAGAAAACTTTCTTTCTCCACAAGTGGTGGAAAAAAGCCTGCAAAGTACCGACCTGTCTTTGGCGGTTGGCCAATGGCTTGCCAACCCACAAAACAATCTGCAAGTCACCCAAGTCATTCAACAAACGGTGCCTAAAGTCTTTGAATTTGTGGGCCAAGAACAAATCGGACGCTTTATTCAAAGTAACAGCGTGCAGTGGGTGCGCAACACTCAAGTCAATCATTTGGCCAGTGAAATGCTGCGTGCAGTACTGGAAAATGATTTCCATCAAGATGTATTACAACGCGGACTCGACTTGGCACATGACTGGATGACCCAACATCCTGAACAAAGTCGTGAGTTGACCCGAACCTTGTTCAAAGAACTCGGGGTCTGGAAACTGGCCAAAGGGGCCAGTTGGATTGGCATCGATGTGCAGCAAAGAACCATCGACTCACTCATTCAACGAGTCGAGTCAATGTTGGCCGATCCTGAGCATCCGTGGCGTCAAAAGATTGAAGCGATAGGGCACGCGCTCATGCTCGAACTGGCAGACACAGACAGTAGGGCCAGCCAGCGTTTAAACCAAACCAAAGATGCCCTGCTAGATAGCCCACAAGTGCTGAATTTTATTAGCGGTGCAGTGGTCATTTTATGTGATGCCATTAAACAAGACCTACAAAAACCAGACTCTGGCATTGCTCACAACATCCGTGTATCCATTCAACAAATCGGGGAAAACATCATCTCCAATCAAGCCGTCAGAGACTTGCTTAATCAACGCCTCAGCGGCATTGCGGTCAATCTCAGCGACCAATACAGTGAAAAAGTCATTCGTTTTATCAGTGAACGTATTCACGAATGGGACTCCAGTGTGATGATTGATAAGATCGAAAATGAAGTCGGTGGCGACTTGCATATGATTCGGGTCAATGGTGTGGTAGTCGGTGCATTTATTGGCTTAGCACTGGGGATTATTCGCGCGGCAGTTGAACAGCTCTTATAAAAGCAATCCACAAAAATGTATGCTTTACCCCTGCCCTACATGCAAAATTTGCATAAGTAAAAGGGGATGAATATGCTATTTTGGGCTGATATTTAGACACTTTTAAGCATTCATGATTCAGTTGCCTTCATCTAAACTGCCTGCACAAGGCGTCACTATTTTCAGCACCATGACTGCCATGGCACAGCGCTTAAATGCCCTAAATCTATCCCAAGGTTTTCCAGACTTTGAAGCCCCCGCTGAACTGCTAGATGCTTTAGCACAGGCCACTCAAAGTGGTTTCAATCAGTATGCTCCGGGCGATGGGGTCTGGTTGTTACGCGAGCAACTGGCGCAACAATTTGCACAGCGCGATCAGATTCAGCTTGACCCGATGACTGAAATTACCATCACCCCAGGTGCAACCATTGGCCTTTTTGCCACCATTCAAGCCGTGGTTCATGCAGGCGATGAAGTCATCATTTTTGACCCCAGTTATGACAGCTATGCGCCAAGTGTGGCTTTGGTCGGGGGTAAGGCCATTCATATTGCGCTCCAAGCACCACATTTTTCGGTCGATTGGGAGCAGGTCAAATCGGCCATCACAGCCAAAACTAAGCTGATCATTATCAACACGCCACACAATCCGAGTGGTGCTATCTGGAGCAAGCAAGATTGGCTCACCCTGATTGAACTGATTCGCGACACCAATATTTTAGTCCTGTCTGATGAAGTCTATGAACATCTAGTATTTGATGGTCAACGTCACTATTCGGCGCTGTCTTTTCCTGAACTGCGTGAACGCAGTGTAGTGGTCGGGTCCTTTGGCAAAACCTTTCATGTGACGGGTTGGAAAACCGGCTACTGCGTTGCTACACCTACGCTGATGCAACTGTTCCGTCAGGTCTATCAGTTTGCCAACTTCTGCGGAGTCACCCCAGTACAACTGGCTTTGGCCAATTATATGCAGCAACATCCTGAGCATATTCAAAACTTAGCCGGCTTTTATCAAGCAAAACGCGATCGTTTTATTGAGGGTTTAACCGGCTCACGCTTTCAATGGCTACCTTCGCAAGGCACTTACTTTCAAAATGTCGACTACAGCCGCATTCGTCCCGATTTAAACGATGTTGAATTTTGCCACTTTCTGGCAGAGCAGCATGGCATTGTTGGCATTCCTGTTTCGGTGTTTTATCAGCAGGCACCAGAAGCACTACGCATGATCCGTTTTTGCTTTGCTAAGACCGATCAAACCTTGGCTCAGGCAGCTGAAATTTTGCAAAGCGTTTAAACCTTTTTTCAGCTTTGCTTTTGCACAAGACAGGCTTCGCTTACTGAAATACATCGGCTTTTCAGCGCCGAACTATGCTAGGGTAAGCCTTAGAAATGTAATAAAAATAACCTCAGGATGACTTATGTCAGCACACACCCCATTGGTGCAACAGCAAAAGCTATGGAAAGCCTTTTTTATTTTCCTGATGCCTTTGATTGCCACCAATATTCTGCAAAATCTGTCGGGTACGATTAATACCATCTTTGTCGGACAGATGATGGGTGTGCAGGCGATTGCAGCGGTTGCAGTGTTCTTCCCCATCCTGTTTTGCTTAATGGCCTTCGTAATTGGACTATCCGCGGGATCGACCGTCTTGGTTGGTCAAGCATGGGGCGCACAGAATATTGAAAAAGTCCGTGCGGTGGTCGGCTCCACTATTTTTATGACCCTCATTGGTGGCAGCTTTATTGCATTTCTTGGGGTAATTTTTGCGCGACCAATTTTATCGACTTTGGGTATCGATGAAGACGTCATGCATCTCTCGTTACCTTATGTGCAATGGATGTTGGCAGGTAGCCCTTTACTGTTTGTATATATTATTTATACCTCAATTTTACGCGGTGTCGGAGACAGCACGACACCTCTAATTGCTTCTGGCATGACCATCTTGATTGGGCTTTGTGTCACACCCGTTCTGATTGCGGGTTATTTTGGCTTTCCAAAACTGGGGATTGTTGCGCCTGCCATTGCGACCATTTTAGGCTTTGTTTCTGTGCTGACCTTTTTGTATTTCTATTTGAACTATAAACAGCACCCACTCCGACTCGATGCACAACTGCTACGTCATATTCGCTTTGACCGCCAGCTGAGTAAAATCATTCTGCGCTTAGGGGTTCCAACAGGTATTCAAATGATCACCACCTCGGTTGCGGGTCTTGTGATTGTGGGCCTAGTCAACCGCCACGGGGCCGATGCGACCGCAGCTTATGGTGCGGTCAATCAGGTTCTGAATTATATTCAATTCCCTGCTCTATCGATTGCCATTGCTGCATCGATTTTTGGTGCACAAGCCATTGGCGCAGGCAAATCCGAGTTATTGGCCAAAGTCACACGTACCGCGCTCGGCATGAACATCATCATTACAGGTTCCTTGGTGGTCTTGGCTTATCTTTTCTCCAAATACCTCATGGCACTCTTTATCACTGACCATGCAGTGGTTGAGCTAGGGCAACAGCTGTTGTTCATTGTGCTGTGGTCCATTTTATTCTTTGGTGCCAGTGCCATTTTTGCCTCCATTATGCGGGCCAGCGGTACAGTCACCATGCCCATGATCATCAATATCATTGCGATTATTGCGATTGAAGTGCCCTGTGCCTACTTATTTAGTGAATGGTGGGGACTGCAAGGTATTTGGTATGCTTATGCACTGGCCTTTGTCAGCTTATGCATTATGCAGGGGCTTTATTATCAATTTATTTGGAAGAAAAAGACCATTGAAACGCTCATTTAAAGCTAAACGGATATTTGATAAAACAGTTTTTTGACCATGACACTCATTAAAATTAAGCATAAAAGAACCCGCCAAAGCGGGTTTTTTACATCACAACATTAAGACTTTCTTTGGCTTAATTTGGTCGCAAAAGCCGTCACTTTTTGGTAGCCCGTTGGTAAGATGCGCTGAATCAAATCTAACGTTTTCGCATCATTGCCAATCAATAAACGACGCTTGTCTTTTTGTACTGCCTCTAAAATTTGACGCGCTGCTTCTTCAGGTGGACAGCGTAATAATTTATTAAAGGTCTGCGCAGACTTCTCAGGGTTCATCCCGATGCTACGCAAGCTGTCATTCACTTTGGCTGCATTGGCAATATTGGTTCGAATTCCACCTGGATGCACGCACAACGCGCTCACACCAGAGTTTTCCATATCTAACTCTTGGCGTAATGACTCGGTAAAGCCACGCACCGCAAATTTAGTGGCATTGTAAGCAGATTGAGTCGGTTGAGCGGTCAGACCAAATAAACTGGAAATATTGATGATATGCCCATCGCCTGTTTTCTTAATATAAGGCAAAAACTCTTTGGTGCCATAGACCACACCCCAGAAATTAATCCCCACGATCCATTCCAGCTCTTCATAGGATGCACCTTCTACGGTTGAACCCAAAGCCACGCCGGCATTATTAAAAATCATATTCACAGAACCATGATTTTGTACGGTTTCTTCAGCCCACGCTTGCATCGATAAACGGTCTGAGACGTCTAATTTTTTCGTGGTAACACGTACATTGCTGCCTTGTAGCAGTTCAACTGTTTTCGCCAACCCTTGTTCATTGACATCACTCAATGATACATGACAGCCCGCCTTGGCCAATAAAAGTGCCAATTGTTGGCCAATACCCGATCCTGCACCTGTAATTGCCGCGACTTTATTTTTAAAATTCTTCATGAGATTGTGGTTGTCCTTTATCTTTGTACATCGACTGTAGATGCTTTTTTTATAATTGACAATATCAATTGTCATAAATTTAATAGCCAAAAGTGTCAAGTCTATAAAAACCAGCTAGAGATTAAAGCCTACGCATAGGTAGAGTCGTGGTTTATTGCTAAACTATGCAAAACCTTGGCTTTAAAATAGGGCGATGAAATCTGATGACGGCATCTGAACCAGTACAACAAAACAGCGATAACAATAAAACCAAAGAAAGACAATTCAAGGGCTTATCTCTTTCTGAACGTAAACAGCTGCGTCGTGAAAAATTGATTGAAGCAGGAATTGAAGCCTACGGCACTCACGGCTTTTTTGCCGTGACGGTGAAAGATATTTGTAATGAAGCCAAACTTACTGAACGTTATTTTTATGAGTCGTTTAAAAAAAGTGAGCAGCTGTTTCAAACCATTTTTTTAAAGCTGATCGATGAGTTACAGCACAATGTCATGCAAGCCATCATGCAAGCCTCTTCAGATCCACACAAAATGATTGATGCAGGACTGCGTGCCCTACTCACTACCTTAAAAGACAATCCCCGCATGGCGCGTATTATTTATATCGATGCAATGTTGGTCCAAGAATTACATAACCAAGCCACCATTCATGAAACCATGACCCGTTTTGACCGGATGATTCAAGCCTTTGTCATGCTGATGATGCCGCAAATTAACCGTTCCGAACGAGAAATTTCGCTGGTCGCCACAGGCCTCAATGGCTATGTTACGCAAATTGCGATCCGTTGGGTGGTCAGTGGGTTTAAACAATCCTTTGAAGAAGTTTTAACCTCCAGCCGTATTGTGTTTATTTCACTCCTAGAAACCTTTTCAGACCCGAATACACGGGCAAAATTGGATGTCTAAGACTTTTCACTTGGATGAGATCGGCATTTCCGAATGAAATTTAGATTAAACTTCCATTAATTTTAAATTCCAATATGACGATTTTTTGTCACATTTTTTTGCAAATTTCATCAATCGTCTGTTTTTTGCAATGATACTGTCATAATTAATCTTTGTAATAAGCCTGTCATAAAATTAAAACGGCCTGCCGTTACCTACAATAGGATATTGCGTTGTGAAAGATGACTACATTTTAATCGTCGATGATGAACTTCCCATTCGAGAAATGATTCACACCTCGTTGGATATGGCAGGCTTTCAATGCTTACAAGCCGAAGATGCAAAACAAGCCCACCAAATGATTGTGGATCAGCGCCCTGCTTTGATCTTGCTCGACTGGATGATGCCTGGTGGCGTCAGTGGCGTAGACTTATGTCGCCGTCTCAAGCGCGATGAAAATCTCTCTGAAATTCCAGTGATTATGCTCACGGCACGTGGTGAGGAAGACCATAAAGTACAAGGTCTGGACGCTGGTGCAGATGACTACATGACCAAACCGTTTTCGACCCGTGAATTGGTTTCACGGATTAAAGCCGTTTTACGCCGCGCTAATGCGCTCAGCGGTGAAAAATCCATTGATGCCAATGGCTTAATCTTAGATCCTGTCAGCCAACGGGTCAGCTTTGGCAACAATTTCCTCGACATGGGGCCAACTGAGTATCGTTTATTGGCCTTCTTCATGACTCATCCTGAACGTGCCTACACCCGTGCACAACTTCTTGACCAAGTCTGGGGCGGAAACGTGTATATTGAAGACCGTACCATCGATGTGCATATTCGCCGTTTACGTAAAGTGCTTGAGCCTTATGCGGCAGATCGCTTTGTGCAAACAGTTCGGGGTACAGGCTATCGATTCTCTACACGTGCGGATATCGCCCTAGGTTAATTTTGTTTTATGTATGAACCCTACCCGGTCCCTGAACTTGCACGCGAGCATAAAAAAACGCGATACAGCAGTTTATGGGGCTTTGCCAAACAGGACTTACGTCTCCTTGCCTTTTTCTTGCTGATTGCAAGCTTGATTGGCTTTGGCGTCGGTTATTTTTGGACGTGTATTTCCTTTGCTTTTGCCGTTTTTTTTATTCTGCAAATGCGCTCTTTGTATTTAGTCAATGACTGGATTTCCAATCGTCCCTACGAAGTTCCACCCAACCTTGGGGGCATTTGGGGGGCATTATTGTTCAATGTCTATCGTGCACAGCGCCAAGAACGGATTGTACAAGCGGAAATGGTCGGGTTGATTGATCGGGCGCAGTCATCCTTGGTCGCTTTGCAAGAAGCTGTGGTGCTGATCGATGACATGCAACAAATTGAATGGTGGAACCCTGCTGCAGAACGGTTATTGGGCATCGAACAAAATGACCGTGGCCGTAATATTTTGACTTTATTACGCCAACCAAGTTTTGTGGATTATTACAATAATATTGATGCGGCACCAGATGGCTTAAAAATGAAGTCATCCAGTTTTGATGAACATTATGTTCAAGTCAAAATGACTCGATTTGGTGGAGAAAGTCGCTTACTGGTCGCCTATGACGTGACCCGCATGCACAATCTCGAACAAATGCGTAAAGACTTTGTCGATAACATTTCACATGAACTACGCACACCGCTGACGGTACTCAGTGGTTATATTGAAACCTTTACCGACCAAGAAGACCTCAACCCACGTTGGAAGCGGGCCTTTGACCAAATGCAGGCACAAGCCAAACGCATGAATGCCTTGGTGAATGATTTGCTATTACTGTCACGCCTAGAAAATGACAAGCAAATTGCTAAAAATCAAATCATTGATATGCCTAGCTTAATGAACCAACTTTATGACGACGCACATGCCTATAATATTGATTATGGGCATACGCTCAATCTCGACATCGACAGTCACTGCGACTTGATCGGTTCAGATATGGAGTTGGCCAGTGCTTTTAGTAATCTGATTACCAATGCCATCAAATACACGCCGAAAGGTGGAACGGTGACCATGGGTTGGCATGACAATGGTGAGCAAGCTTATTTTACCGTGGAAGATACTGGCATAGGCATTGATCCTAAACACCTGCCCCGTTTAACCGAACGCTTCTACCGTGTTGACAGCGCGCGCAGTCGACAAACGGGTGGCACAGGCTTAGGACTCGCAATTGTGAAACACGTGTTAATGCAGCACCAAGCACATTTAGAAATTGAATCTAAAGAAAATCAAGGCTCTATTTTTAAAGTGATTTTCCCCAAAGAACGCACCTATAATCCTGAATAAGCCTTTCTTCAAAAGCATGAAAAAAGCACCGATATCGGTGCTTTTTTGTCTCTCACCTTCCGTTTAACAAGGACGGTGACCGAGAGCTGAAACGATTAAACTGTATGTCCCATCGCTTCACCCATCACCACAGTCGAGTTGGCTTTAAAGGCTGCATCCCACGTCATTTTGTCTTTTTCAAACAGTACCACAGCAGTTGAGCCTAAGTAAAAGCGACCCAGTTCAGCGCCTTTGTCTAAGAACAAGTTATGCTGATTTAGCTCTAAACGGCCAGTAGGTTTCACTTTTCCTGTTGCAACCGTTTCAATCCCCGCCACAATCATGGCGCCAACGAGGACCACGGCCATACGGCCGATTTCCGTATCAAATAAACAAACCATCCGTTCATTGCGGGCAAACAGGCCTGGAATGTTTTCAGCAGTGGTTTGATTGACCGAGAACAATTCACCCGGCACATATAAGGTTTCCGTCAATGTGCCTGCAAATGGCATATGCACACGGTGATAATCTTTAGGCGATAAATACACCGTTGCAAACTGACCATTTTTAAACGGTTCAGCCAACTGCGGATCTGCAATTAAATTATCAACGGTGAATTTTTGTCCTTTGGCTTGGAAAATATCACCTTCCACAATGGGACCCAACTGTGAAATCGCACCATCCGCAGGCGATACAATACTGGTCGCATCGGTATCAATATCACGTACACCCTCTTTTAATGCACGGGTAAAAAACTCATTAAAAGACTTGAACTTCAGTGCATTGGTCTGCTCAGCAATCGACATATCAATGCCGTACTGCGCTTTAAACGCAGTGATGACCGCATTTTTCACAATCGGATTTTCGCTGGCTGCGACTCTGCCCACGACACGTGATAACTGATGTTGGGGTACAACACGTTGAGCTTGAATGAAAATTTGTTTTTTTAAGCGTGATGTGAGGCTCAAGACGGCATCTCTCCGGTAATGATAGGACTGTCGAGGCGGTTGCCCCATTCACTCCACGCACCGTCATACGCTTGAATATTCCAACCCAATAAACGACCTAAAATATAAGCCAGTCCTGAACGATGATGTGACTGACAATACACCACCACAGGTTCATTTAAGTTAAAACCCAATTGCTCTAAGCGTTGCTGCGTGCGTTCTAAAGGGTGCAATCTTAAATGATTTTCACGGTTAAGGGCAGTACTCCATTCAAAATGTAGTGCATTTGGAATGTGACCACCGCGTCGCGCTGCAAGACGCAGGCCCGTATATTCATCTTCTGTTCGGCAGTCCCAGAGTTGAACCTGACTGCTTTGAACCTTCTCTAATAACTCAGCATATTCAATTCGATACTGCTGTATTTTGGCTTGATCGACCTGCACCAAAGCACTGACAGGTTCAAACTGTTCCACGTCCGAAGTGGTTGGAAATCCTGCTGCAAGCCATGCATGAATTCCACCATTCAGCAGACTGGTATTTTCAAAACCTAAGCAGTGTAAATTCCAAATCAAACGTCCTGCCCAAGCACCACCTTCATCATCGTAGACCACCACATGCTGCTCGGGTGAAATATTCAGATAACGAATCAGCTCTTGTAAACCGTCTACATCGGGAAGTAGACCGGTGGCTTGTTCGTCTTGGCGCACCAAAAATCTCGGCTTTAAATGCAAAGCATGAGGAATATGCAATTGGTCATAGACTGAAGCACGACTTAAATCTACGATGCGTAATTTGTCATTACCTAAATGCGGAACCAACTGCTCTGCGTCTATCAACAAGCCAAAATCAAAGGCAGAATGTGTCATATTATTTCGTATGTTTTCAGATCATGCTTTGATCTTAGCACAACTCATTTTTACAATTATTCTGATTTTTTGCATTCTTTTAGCAGAATTATAGATATCACTATTCACCAGTTTTTTAATACAACAATGCCAGAACGGATTCTGGCATTGCATGTATTCTGGATTAATTGGCTTCTGCTTCAGCAATCTCAAAAACCTGACGTAAATACGCCAAAAAAGTATCGTTATCTGTCATGGTTTTACCTGGACTGTCTGAAATTTTCGCAACCGACTGGCCATTACACTCGACCAATTTAAGCACAATATTTAAAGGAGTTTGTCCCATATCATTGGTCAAATTGGTGCCAATCCCGAAGCTGACTTGGAAGCGATCTTTGAAATAGTTGTGCAGATCCCACGCTTTCTCTAAATTCAGTCCATCACTAAACGTGAGCATTTTGGTTTTACTATCAATTTTCAGCTTTTTATAGTGAGCATAGGCTTTATCACCCCATTCATAAGGGTCGCCACTGTCATGACGTAAACCATCGAACAGTTTAGCAAAGTACAAGTCAAAATCACGCAGGAATGCATCCATTCCGACTACATCCGTCAAAGCAATACCTAAATCACCACGGTACTCTTGTACCCAAGTTTCCAGTGCTGATTTTTGGAAATTACGTAAACGTACATCCAGCGCTTGGAATGCTTGTAGGAATTCATGCGCCATGGTCCCAATCGGGGTCAGACCCAATTGCTTTGCAATTAAGACATTGCTGGTGCCACGGAAAATATGCGGTGCAGCTTGATTAAACACTTCAATCACATGTTTTTGCCATGCCAAACTATAGCGGCGCCGCGTGCCAAAATCAGAGACTAAAAATGGGGGATCATTTGGCGTTTGCGATGTTTCATAGTGTTTTAATAAAGCCACTTTGGCCTGTAGTCGACGTTCACCCTCAGCCATGACCTCTTCGCTTCGAATACGGCGGAAATACAACTCATTGACGATGGCAAGCACAAAGATTTCAAACATCATAGCTTGAACCATCGGCCCCTCAATTCGAATGTCTAAACGGCCTTGGTGATCGATACTGGCCACAATAAAACGGCGTTTGAGCTGAAACAACTCTAAATAATCGACAAAATCACTTTTGATAAAGCGCAAACCGCGCAGGTATTGCAGTTCATCGTCTTGAAAACGTAATTGGCAGAGCAAATCTAATTGGTGATTTAAATCCTCGAGAATGTCGACCAAAGGATAGACCGTGTCATCCAAATTACGACAACGGAACTGGTACACACTATGCGCTTGGGGAAACTTATGCAGGACCACCTGTAGCATCGTAAATTTGTACAGATCAGTATCTAATAAGGATTGGATGATGGCAGACATATCATTTTCGGTTTTTAGCAACTTATTGCATTAAAGCACATTTTTTTAAACTGCATAGCCATGTTTTGGTAATTCGGCCTTGCTATTCGACCAATTACTCGGTACATCCCTTGTTTCTCTCTATTCAGAATCCAAGTGTTGATGCCCTTGCTGTCATCGCTTTTGGTCTATGCTCTTTTACTTAAACATTGCTGTGAATATCAACGCAATTGCCTTGTTTTTTCAATCGATATCTCTCCTGTGCTGCACTGGGTTTGCTACAATTTCAGTCTGCACAATCAAATGGTAGATAGAATCAGTCATGCGGGCCTTATTACAACGCGTTCTCGAAGCCAAAGTGGTGGTCGATGGTGAAACCACAGGCGAAATTCAACACGGTATCTTGGTTTTCTTAGGTCTGGGGAAAGAAGACACTTTAGACAAAGGCAAAAAGCTGATCGATAAAATTTTAAAGTATCGTTTTTTTGACGATGAGCAAGGCAAAATGGGCTGGAATGTCAGCCAAGCTGGTGGGGGTATTCTTCTGGTTTCTCAATTCACCTTAATGGCGCACACCCAAAAAGGTTTACGTCCTGACTTTGGACCAGCCATGCCACCGAATGATGCCGAGGCCTTATACGAACAACTGGTTGAATATACCAAGACCCAGTTTGAGCATGTGCAAACCGGTATTTTTGCTGCCGACATGAAAGTACATTTGGTCAATGATGGGCCCGTAACTTTCAATTTAGAAGTCGAATAAAGTACCACGCATAAAAAAGCCCTCGATAGAGGGCTTTTTCGATTTCATCGCGCTCAATCTCCCTTTTATAAAGGAGCAGAAATCGAGGCGTTTAAAAAATATTTTTACTTACCGGTTTTTTCTTTCAAAAACGCGCGAGCGGCTTTAATTTTTGCTTTCACAGGCTTTGGTAGCTTTGGTGGAACCAATTTTGCAACTTGGTTGAACCAAACCAATAGACCAAAATCACCTTCCATTTTAATGCTGCCGTTTTGCATGCCCGTCATAAATGCGGTCGGGTCGCCTTTGATTAAAGTTTTCACACCCTGCTCACTGTCCGCAAACTGTAAAATAAAATCGGCTTTTTCAGCATCACCTGAAACGGTATCAATCTGACCATTGTTCACAATAATTTGGCGTGCCATACCCAAATCCGTACCAATTTGAATACGGAACTGACGTTCATGAACTAATTCAATAAATTTTGGACTGGTACGCGCCAGCTGTTTCATACGAAGTGCCAAACCAGTAACCATTAAATCCAGCGGATCCGTGCTGACATCAACCAATGGAAGTTTAACCACAGGAATTGAAGATAGTTTCATGACATGAAAGCCTATTGTAATTGTTGATAAATTGACTGTTTTCAATGCTACCACAAGTTGCCATTTTTACCGCTAGGCTTTGTATAACAATCATGTAAGAACGTAAAAAAGATGCACAGGGCATCTTCTTTTACGGTCTGAGGTTATGACTTAGCGGCTAGAACACTGCTGTTGGTCATCTTCATATACAGGTGTATGTTCAATACAACGGCGCTGCGCCAGTGCACGTTCTGCGCGACGGTCTTCACGTAGAAGCAACATCGTCACAATAAACATCGCTGAAGTTAAAGCAGTTAAGTAGCTATAAGTGATCGGCATTTCAAACACTGCTTGCACACCTAGGCGAATGACTTCCAAGATTCCCCAAAACACCATACCCGCCACCATAAAACTCAACCAGCGACGATAAGGCGAAAAGAAAACAGCAATTAACGCAGCGGCGACTAAACTTAAGCCAACGATGGTTGCTAAATTCGCTGTTACCATAAAAACCTCCGTCTAAGATAAATTCAGGCGACTGATACACTGTGCTGAACTCATCCCCGATACCGTTTAAAATTAATGGATTGTGTAGCTTTCAAACTCTATGCATGCATTATGAGCAGTTTTGAAAAGAAAAAAAGGCTTGTATTTTTAGAATGCGACATACCTTGTCGCCATATTATATTGTCATTACATTTTTTTAGATTTGAACTTTTCCAAAACAAAGACGCGCTGAGTCTTGGCGTGTCATTACAAAATAAACCCCGTATTTTCAGCGCTTAAAAATATTTTTTCCAATTCTGTTGATCGTTGTTTTTATCGACATTTTTCACTGACCGCTCATCGTTTTTCGCTTAAATTTGCAACAAAAAAACGCAGCTCAAAGTCTGCGTTTTTGATAACACCGAGATGCTTTAAGCACGATTTAAATCTTTATCGTGCACACCCAATAAATACAACACCCCATCTAAGCCGACACTTGAAATGGCTTGATTGGCGTTTTGTCTCACCAGCGGTTTCGCACGGAAAGCTACACCTAGGCCAGCAATCGACAGCATCGGTAAATCGTTCGCACCATCTCCTACTGCAATCGCCTGCTCAAGAGAAATGCCCATCTTATCGGCTAACTCACGTAATAATAATGCCTTACGTGCACCATCGACAATGTGACCTTTAACTTCGCCCGTCACCAACCCATTGTCAACGTCTAGGACATTGGCATGAACTTCGTCAATACCAAGTTTGGCTTGTAGATACTCTGCAAAGTACTGAAAACCACCCGACAAGATAGCCGTGCGGTAGCCCAACGCTTTTAAAGTCGAAATTAAGCGTTCAGCACCTTCTGTAACGGTCAGACGTTCTGCAATTTTAGGTAGGACAGAGGCATCCATCCCTTTGAGCAGTGCGACACGTGCACGGAAGCTTTGCTGGAAATCTAGCTCACCCTGCATTGCACGTTCGGTAATTTCAGCGACTTGTGCGCCGACACCCGCTTCAATCGCCAACTCATCAATCACTTCTTGCTCGATTAAAGTCGAGTCCATGTCAAAACACACCAAACGGCGGTTACGACGGTAGGCATTGTCTTCTTGTACCGCTACATCGACATTTAGTTCATGTGACAAACGTAAACAAGCTGCACGCATGGCTGCGGCATCCAGCATTTGACCACTTAAACCGAATTGAACACAGGCGCGTTTCGGCCCATCGACTTCGCCATTTAAGACTGGACGACCAGACAGACGGGTCACGGTTTCGATGTTGAAACCTTGGTTGGACACAATATTTGTAACTGCTTGTAAGTGAGACGCTTCAAGCTCTGGCGCCAAAGCCGTGACGATATAACGCGTCCGTCCACCTTCACTCACCCACTGGTCATATTCAGTTGTAGTGATTGGTTTAAAACGTACAGTTAAACCAATATCATGTGCTAAAATTAGAATTTCCTTCATGGCCAAAGCTGTTGCAGTTTGGTCATCTGAAGAAATAACAATACCTAAGGTCAATTGGTTATGAATAACTGCTTGTCCGACATCTAAAATTTGTAATGAATGAGTGGACAATACCTGCATTAATCGAGTGAACTGATTAGGTTGGTCTGGTCCTAAAAATGAAATAAGAATGATTTCTCGCATGAATTGACTCGGGTCTGAGCTACGACTATTGTTAGAATCATAATCGAAATTGAATATATTTTCTTTGGAAGTTTACGTTGAATGCGCCTAGACAAGGGCTATTTGCTAGCCTATTAATTGTAAGTTTTGCTTTACATACCTTTTTATTGGTATTGGCAACGACTCATCAACTGAATGAAAACCGTGCCAACCAAGGCCAACTGATGACCTCTCAATTGGTCACGGACAGTCTTGCAGAGCTGGAGCCTGCCAACACGGTTTCTCTTGCACTTTTGGTCGATCGCTATGCGACCAATCCAAGCGTAGCTTCCATTCGTATTTTGGATGCCAACAATCAAGTCTTGGCGACAGGTGGCCAAGTTCGAACTCGTGATGGCGAAGTGTTTGTCCGTGATGCGCTGCAAAATGAAAAGAAAGTGGGTAGCATTGAAATCACGCTCATTAAACCAAGTATGGGTGAAATTTTACGTACTCAGTGGTTAGCGATTTTATTGTCCTTAGCAATTCATGGTTTACTGTGGTTAGCTTATCGCGCCATTGCGCGCCCAAGCCGTACCGAATATTTGGCACGGATCAATAATGAATCCCGCTTAAAACACGAAATTCAAGTTTTAACCCAAACGCTTGAACAAGAGAAACACCATACGGCAGTCGCGATTGCCCAAGCACAACAACAAATCAAAACCAGTGCGAAACCTAAAGAACAAAAACCCGTGATCGTGGATAATCATTCGGTTGCGCTTAATATTCAATTCTACGACCCGAAACAGTTGATGGACTCGGTCAATACAACCGTGTCTATTCCATACTTTAATTTGTGTCAGATTTTCCTCAATAAAAGCACAGAACTTTGTTTAAAACACTACAAACTCAACAGCTCAGACATTACTACAGTTCAATCCTTTAATGAGCATGGGGCCACCCTCAGCATGTCGACAGACACACCTAATGCCGTGCCATGTTTAATGATGATCAGCAGTGTGTTCCAACTGCTATCTGAAGTTTTGTATAAACGTTACCGCGAAGAAAAGCGCTTTGTTTTGCAAACGCGTTGTGGCATTTCAACCGCAGTCGATGCAATGCAACTATCTGCAAATCAAGCTGCTGAGCGTTTGGTGCAACAGTTGTCGGCCAAAGAGAGTGCCGTACATTTAAGCAACGAATTATTGAAAGACATTTCTGAAAGTTACCAACTGGTGAATTTACCTAATCCAACCAATGTCTTGACCCGTCATGCCTTTATGGTCAATGGCATGGGTGCTGAGTCTGCGGAGTTGGCGCAAAGCTTAAGAACGGAAATTTTAAAAGCAAAACAATCTAAAGCCTCTTAATTAGGTCCAACCATAAAAAAGCCTGACACATGTCAGGCTTTTTTATGGCAACTGTTAAATTTTGAGTTGCTTCTGTGCAATCAAATGTTGCTGCGCACTATACCTTTGCTCTGGATCGGTACAGGCCACTTTAAGCCAATGACCATCGGCTTGTAGCTCCCAAGCATTCAAACAATCATTTAAGTAACTGATTAATCCGTCTTTATAAATCTGCTTTTTCAAAACGCGATCTAATATTGGAAAGCAGGTTTCAACACGCGAAAATAAATTACGGCCCATCCAGTCTGCGCTGGCACAGTACAGCTTTTTCTCACCGCCATGCTCAAAACAATACACGCGGGTATGTTCCAGAAAACGGCCCACAATCGAACGCACACGAATATTCTCAGACATGCCCTGGACCTGTGGAATTAAACAGCAGATCGAACGGATAATCAGATCGACCTGTACCCCCGCTTGTGATGCACGATACAGTGCAGCAATTAACTGCGGCTCCGTTAAGGCATTGACTTTAATGATGATACGCGCCTTTTGACCGGCTTGTGCAAACTGAATTTCTTGCTCAATCAGTTTTAACAGTTCACTGTGTAACGTAAAAGGCGCATGTAACAACGCCTTCAACTTGGCCATTTTGCCCATTCCCGTCAGTTCTTGGAACATACGGTGTACATCTTCACAAATATCAGGCTGTGTGGTCATCAACCCATAATCGGTATACATACGGGCATTGCCCGCATGATAATTACCTGTGCCCAGATGGGCATAACGGATCAACTGAGCATTTTCACGGCGCACGATCAAAATCATTTTGGCATGGGTTTTATAACCAACAATGCCATACACCACCACCGCACCCGCTTCTTGCAAAATATTGGCCACGGTAATGTTCGACTCTTCATCAAAACGCGCACGCAACTCAATCACGGCCGTGACTTCCTTGCCATTTCGTGCTGCTTCTGCCAAGACCTGTACAATTTCTGAGTCAGGCCCACTGCGGTAGAGCGTTTGTTTAATCGCCAGCACATTTGGGTCTTTCGCTGCTTCTTTTAATAAACCAATCACAGGCTGAAAAGAATCAAAAGGATGATGCAATAACACATCCTGTGCTTTTAAGGTATCAAAGGTACTTTTTTGTTTACGCAAAACCTTGGGAATGACTGGAATAAACACTGGATGCTTTAATTCAGGCCGGTCACAACTGGTGCTAAGGCGTGAAAGATTGATCGGCCCATCAATGCGATAAAGCTCCTGCTCAGTTAAATCAAACTCCTTGAGCAAATAATCAATCACCGCTTCGGGACAGTCATCTTCGATTTCTAAACGCACCGCGCGACCAAAACGGCGTGAAGACAACTCATCTTTCAGTGCCACCGCCAAATCATCAACATCTTCAGACAAAATCAGATCGGCATTACGCGTCACACGAAAAGCATAACAGCCCGTGGCTTTCATCCCCGGAAACAGATCGCTGATGTGCTGCTGAATCATTGCGGTTAAAAAAATCTGCGTGTCGATATTGCCTGCCACGTTTTTCGGCATATGAATTAAACGCGGTAATGAGCGCGGTGCTGGGACAATCGCCATCTCAATGCTCCGTCCAAAAGCATCTTTACCTTGTAAACTCACAATGAAATTCAGACTTTTATTCACGAGACGAGGAAAAGGGTGTGACGGATCTAAACTAATTGGGGTCAAAACCGGTTGGATTTCTTTGGCGAAATATTCTGCAATCCACGCTTTATGTTTTTCTAAAATATCTTGGAACTGGATGAACTGAATGCCTTGTGCTTGTAACTCAGGTAAAATCGAATGATTTAAAATTTCAAATTGTTTTTTGACGGCACGATGAATGGATTCGGACAGGCCTTCTAATATCACTTCAGTGGGAACAGCATCAGGGGTTCGTGCTATTACATTCATATCGCGTTGTTTCATCAAGCCAGCAATACGAATTTCAAAAAACTCATCTAAATTACGTGAAAAAATAATTAAAAAAGTTAAGCGCTCCAGCACAGGCAAACTCGGATCTAATGCTTGTGCTAAAACCCGCTGATGAAACTCAAATAACGATAGCTCTCGGTTAAAATACGTCGCCGATGAATGCTGAAAATTATCCATACCCTCTCAATGCTGTTTGCAACAGTCTGTTATGAAGTGTTTGGCAGGGATGTTAGGTAGTCTTTATGACAGTTTAGTTACAACCTCATGCCAAATAGAAAATTCATCCTGACTTTATGCTTGAAGCTGCAACAGCGTACAATATTCAAACCGACATATGTTCCTTTTCACTTTTTTCCTTGGCAGTGGCGTCTGCTTTCGCGGCCCAATAACTGGCTAATATTGGCCCTGAAATGTTATGCCACAAACTAAAGATCGCACTGGGTACCGCCGTAATTGGTGAAGCAACAAAATGCACAGCCGCCAAAGCCACGCCTAGTCCTGAGTTTTGCATCCCGACCTCAATCGAAACCGCTTTACAGTCGGCATGTGGCAAGTGAAACATCCGTGCTGCTGCAAAGCCAAGTAAATAACCAATCGCGTTATGTAGCGCCACCACAGCTAGAATCAATAAGCCTGATTCTAAAATTTGTACTTTTGAGCCGCCAATAATCGCTGCCACTATCAATACAATCACCACCACAGAAATAAAGGGCATCACCGAAATATAACTTTCGACTTTCTGTTTCAGCACGGCACGTACCACCAGCCCTAAAATAATCGGGAACAGGACCACCTGCAAAATTGAACTCAGCATCGACCATGCATTAATTTCAATCCATTGGCTGGCCAGTAGATAGAAAATCGCGGGAGTCAATACGGGCGCCAATAAGGTCGATACCGTGGTACATGCGACAGACAAAGCCGTATTGCCTTTCGCCATATAAGTAATCACATTGGATGCAGTGCCACCCGGACAGCACCCCACCAAAATCACCCCGATCGCAATTTCAGTCGGCAAGCGAAATAATAAACACAACAGATAGGCCACGCTTGGCATCACCACAAACTGAGCTGCTACCCCAATTGTAACCGCTTTAGGACTTTGCATCACCCCTTTAAAATCATCCAATGTCATGGTCATGCCCATACCAAACATGATCAGACCCAACATCCATGTGATATAAGCTTTCATCCAAACAAAAGTTTCAGGGCTCAGGAGCGCAATGCCTGCAAATAACACGACCCATAGAGCAAAGGTTTTTTGAATCCAAGCGGTAAATTTTAAAAAAGTGCCCATGACCTTTCCCTATTGCATGTTTTTATAATGTCGATATTGGTGATTGAGGTGAGCCGATTGGTTCAGCGCATCAGTTCACAGCATATTGTTGCACAATATCTTTGCAATACAGACGTTTCACACCATGGGCCAGCATCTCTTGCCATGCATGTTGTAAAGAACCGTGTAAATCAATGCCTTTGGTGGCATCGGCAATCACATAAGTTTGAAAACCGAGTTTACAGGCATCCATTGCTGTCCATGCCACACAAAAGTCAGTTGCAATCCCAACAATAAACACGGTATCAATCCCACGCTCTCTTAAATAGCCTGCTAGTCCCGTCTGGGTCTTATGATCGGCTTCTAAAAAAGCAGAATAACTATCAATGTGCGCATGACATCCTTTGCGAATGATCAACTGCGCTTTGGCAAGGTCGAGATCAGGATGCAGTTCAGCATCTTGCGTGCCTTGTACACAGTGACGTGGCCAGAGTACTTGTGTGCCATAGTCCAATTCAATGGTTTGAAAGGCTTGTTGATCGGGATAGTTGTCTGCAAAAGAAACGTGATTTTCAGGATGCCAATCTTGAGTGAGTACAATAGTGTCAAAATAATCGCCTAACTGATTAATTTTAGGAATAATTTGATCTGATCCTGCTACCGCTAAATTTCCACCAGGCGTAAAACCATTTTGTACATCCACCACAATCAATGCCATATTCTTCTGCATTCTTCTCTGTCCTTTTTGTTCTGCGCTCGAAGGCCAAGCTTAGCTTAATTTATAAAACAGTATTCATCCTCGCGGGTCAAAATTAAATGACCACAGCCTTGAGTGCAATGGATATTGCGGCAAATTGAAGCGAAAATAAAATATAGAACAAAATGCTGGACATTGATCTATAACGTTAAAAGGACGATGCCTCACATACTTAGAGAACTCGCATAATCATGCAAAATCCTGACGTTTATAGAAGTTTATAACCCAATATTCAGTTTGATCGACTTCTAATGCTCGATTGAGATGAAGAGATCCTTTCTTTAAATGCGTTAATCCATGGCCATAGGTTATGCAAAACGCTCTTTTCAGATGCAAAATAAGATGCTTTTCTTTGTCTACCATTTGAACAAGCTGTATTTTTGTAGCGAAAGATAAAGTTTTTATACACTTTGACTAAAGCATATTGTTCTTCATGTTGTGTTCGTTCATAATTTGCATAAGCATTATTCAATGCATCAGCGCTTTGAAAATGCTATAAATTAAAATACGCACCCATCCAATCTTATGTTTTTCTGGCCTAACTGGATGGACAAATAGGATATTTTTTTAAAATGACTCAGCAAGCACAGACCATCCAAGGCTCAATTGTCGCAATCGTCACCCCTATGTTTGAAGATGGCAGCGTAGATTGGAAGGGTCTAGAGAAGCTCGTTGAGTGGCACATCGCACAAGGCACAAATAGCATTGTTGCTGTCGGTACAACGGGTGAAGCGTCTACTCTAAGCATGAAAGAGCATACACAAGTGATTAAAGAAATCATTCGTGTCGCGAACAAACGCATCCCTATTATTGCGGGGACTGGCGCGAATTCAACGCGTGAAGCCATCGAGTTGACGAAAGAAGCCAAGGAACTTGGTGCAGATGCTGCTCTTCTGGTTACCCCTTATTATAATAAACCGACCCAAGAAGGCCTATATCAGCATTATAAAGCTATTGCTGAAGCTGTTGATCTTCCTCAAATTCTGTATAACGTACCTGGTCGTACGGGTGTCGATATGGCGAATGAAACGGTCATTCGTTTAGCAGATATTCCTCAAATTGTCGGCATCAAAGATGCCACAGGTGATGTACCTCGTGGTCAAGCACTGCTCGAAAGCCTTGCTGATAAAGCGATGACCGTCTATTCAGGTGATGATGCAACAGCTTATCAACTGATTCTGTCGGGAGCAAAAGGTAATATTTCTGTGACTGCGAACGTTGCCCCAAAAGAAATGAGCGATGTTTGTGCGGCAGCACTGGCAGGCGAAGCTGAAAAAGCTGAAAACCTAAATACCCAAGTTGCAAATTTACACGAAATTCTATTTTGCGAATCAAACCCAATTCCTGTGAAATGGGCACTTCATGAAATGGAGTTAATCGAAACGGGTATTCGTTTACCATTAACACCACTTGCAGAACAATATCGCACACCGCTCCGTGAAGCACTCACAACGGCGGGTGTCATTAAATAAAGAGCACATCAATATGCAGTTACGTTTAGGTCTTACTCTCGCACTTTCAGTTGTCAGTTTAGCGGGTTGTAGTTCCCTTGCAGTCAATAACGGTAGTTTGGACTATAAAGAAACAGCAACCTTAGAACCTCTTAAGTACCCTGAAGGCTCTATGGTTCGACCTGCAACGCCGTTATATCCAGCTCCAACGGTTGAAGCGCTCGCTCTTGAACATGCACCTGTACTTGAAAATAAGCGCGGAAACCGTTTTGCAATGCCGCGCCCTCAAGCTGCTCAAGTCATGTCGAATGCAGAATCAACGGAAACAGTTGATACAGCTGTGAGTCGCCCTCAATTGATTATTGACGGAAATAAGAATCCGCTGCTCAAAATTGAGGGAAATTCTGCTACAATTTGGCAATATACGCTTGCCACCCTCAGCAGCCTCAACCATCAAATTGTTGGTCAAAGCAAAAATGGTTATGAAGCAACCATTAAAATCGATCAACAGGTCTATGTGTTAAGACTGACCGCGGTCGGTAGCAGCAACAACCTCGCTGTGTTCAATGCCGATAACAGTTTTGCAGCGCCTGAAAAAGCCACAGAATTGTTAACCCAGATTTACCAAAATTGGCCAGCCTAGTCGTACTAGGCATTTTTTTTTGAAAAAGGTTCCCTCATGTTAAAACAAACCTTGCTCTATACTGGTAAAGCGAAATCTGTCTATGAAACAGACAGTGCAGACCACCTGATTTTAGTCTTTCGTGATGATGCTTCGGCATTCAATGGTGAAAAGATCGAACAACTAGATCGTAAAGGTAAGGTGAACAACCGTTTTAACGCCTTTATCATGGATAAATTGGCTGCGGCTGGCATTGAGACTCACTTTGAAAAACTTCTTTCTCCAACTGAAGTTCTAGTGAAAAAACTCAGCATGATCCCTGTTGAATGTGTAATTCGTAATTATGCAGCAGGTTCTTTATGCCGTCGCTTAGGTGTAGAAGAAGGCAAGGAATTAACACCGCCGACTTTCGAATTATTCTTCAAAGACGATGCACTTGGTGACCCAATGGTCAATGAGTCTCAAGCAATTGCTTTAGGTTGGGCAACTGCTGAGCAACTTGAGCAAATGAAAGTCCTCACTTACCAAGTGAACGAAGTGCTTAAAAACTTATTTGACCAAGGCGGCATGCTGCTTGTGGACTTCAAACTTGAGTTTGGTGTATTCCACGACCGTATCGTTCTTGGTGATGAGTTCTCTCCAGACGGTTGTCGTCTATGGGACAAAGAAACCAAGAAAAAACTCGACAAAGACCGTTTCCGTCAAGGTTTAGGCGGTGTGGTTGAAGCTTATGAAGAAGTTGCTGCACGTTTAGGTATCGACCTTTCTGATATCTAATCAGTTACAGCTTCAAAAAAACCGAGCTTAATCGCTCGGTTTTTTTATTCTTCACATTTTAGATCAATGCCTTGTTATAACTGCAATACAAGCCTGTAAGTTCTTTTTTAATTTCCCTGCTACAACATAAATATTAAAGTTTCATGAAATTTTATTTATTTTTTTGTAAAATAGTAATTTCAATCACATGAAATGTCACATTTCTAATGATGCTTTTCTTGTATATCTCCTGATAGAAGGCCCTATGATTTATCAATTAGATGAACTGCAATGTATCGGACAAGGCTGTTCAAAAATGGTGTTTCAGCATCCTGAGGATGAAAACAAAATCATCAAAGTCATGAATCCAAATCGAGTGGATGAAGATGGTGGCTGGAAAGGACATGGCAAACTTAAGCGTAGAATGTCGCAAGGCGTTTATCGCCAATTCCGTCGTGAATTATTGCAATATCTACAGCTATGTAAAAATCATTATAAAAATAATATCTTTAGCTTTCCTGTCGAAATGCCTTATGGTTTTGTGAAAACTTCTGTAGGCTTGGGTTTTGTGACTGAAAAAATTGTCTGCCCAAGTGGTGAAGGCATGACTTTATTTGAGTTATGCAAATCACATCAATTTGAGGAAAAACACGCCAAAGCTTTAGATAACTTTTTTGAGCTTTGCTGCGACTTACATATTATCTTCGGTGAAGTAAACATCGCAGGAATTATGTATACAGAGCAGCGAAGTAATAAGCCCGAATTTGTCTTGGTCGATGGTATGGGTGAAAAATTATTTATTCCAATCCGAGCTATGAGCAAAAGAATTAATGCACATAATGTACGAAAAACTGAGCGAAAAATTCGCGCCCAGATGCAGCAAATGCTGAACTTAAAAGATGAGCTTCTTCCTCTAAACTAATACCACTCCTTTAAGTTGCGTCACTCAAAAAACCGAGCTTAAACGCTCGGTTTTTTGTTTTCAGCTCCACAGCTATTGCAGTACTTCAGTTTATTTGTGAGCTATATTCAACACTGAAAAATAGTCTTGTAAAACACTGAGCCACTGTTAAAAAATCATCAATTCTGTACGCCATAGCGCACAAGACTTCAGGTATATTTCAGCTATGTCTCACCTTCATTTTTTCATATGATAAAAACATATGAACAGGACGTTCTCAGATAAAAATTATTCCAACCGAAAAAATACCCTTATTTCCTCATCTCTCATGGCGACAAGATCCATCGATCCCCTAAGAGCAGAAAGCTGGTATAGATGTTGCTTTTATTCAAAAGTACTCAGTAGGGTAAGTTCTATCTTCGTCTTATTTCCTAGATTTGATTTTTTATGGATGGCTATATTTAAAATGAAAAACTGGCAAAAAAAATTACTACTTTCCACTACATTCGTAGCCGTAGCACTAAGCAGTGCTGTCCAAGCAAAAGAATGGAAAACCATTCGTTTTGGCACAGAATCTGCGTATGCGCCTTTTGAATATAAAACACCAGACAATAAGCTAGTCGGTTTTGACATCGACTTGGGCAATGCCATTTGTGCCAAATTAAAAGCCAAATGCGTGTGGGTAGAAAACTCCTTTGATGGGATGATTCCTGCGCTCAAAGCGAAGAAATTTGACGGCATCCTTTCTTCAATGACAGTCACTACGGATCGCGCAAAACAAATCGCATTTAGTAATAAAATTTACAACACACCTACCCGCATGGTCGCGAAGAAAGGTTCTCCTCTACTCCCTACACCAACCTCTTTAAAAGGCAAACGTGTGGGTGTACAACAAGGCACCATTCAAGAAGGCTACGCAAAAGCCTATTGGGCGCCTAAGGGGGTCAATGTAGTTCCTTATCCAAACCAAGACGTGCTTTACCAAGACATGGTTTCGGGACGTCTAGATGCAACATTACAAGATGCGATTATGGTCGATGCTGGTTTCCTAAAATCGGCGAAAGGTAAAGGCTTTGCTTTTGCAGGCAATAATGTGGTCGATGCCAAAACACTCGGTGTGGGGGCTGCAATCGGCTTACGTAAAGAAGATACCGATCTTAAAAAGAATATTGATAAAGCGTTAGCTGAAATTATTGCCGACGGCACCTATAAGAAACTCGAGAAAAAATACTTCTCCTTCAGCATTTATTAATCTATAGGGTGTCGATTAAATACCGACACCCTATATATTGCTGATTTATAAAATTTTATATTTTTACTCGGAGAAACTGAGTATGTTTCTGTCTGGCTATGGTCCCGTATTACTCAGTGGCACTTGGATGACCATTCAGCTTGCTTTGTTATCACTGGTACTTTCGATCATTATTGGATTGTTTGGGGCAAGTGCCAAACTCTCTCGTATTCAAATCTTACGTCATGTTGCAACCCTCTATACCACGCTCATTCGTAGTGTTCCTGATCTGGTGATCATGTTGTTGTTGTTCTATAGCCTGCAACTTGGATTGAACTCGATTACCGAATCGATTCATATGGAGCAGATTGACATCAATCCCTTTGTGGCAGGGGTGATTACCTTGGCCTTTATTTATGGCGCCTATTTTACTGAAACTTTCCGTGGCGCATTTCAAGCCGTCCCCAAAGGTCAACTTGAAGCTGCATATGCCTATGGCATGACCCCATTTCAAGTCTTCAGGCGTGTCCTCTTTCCACAAATGATGCGTTTTGCCTTACCAGGAATTGGCAATAACTGGCAAGTCCTGATTAAAGCCACTGCCTTGGTGTCCTTAATTGGTTTGACCGACATCGTCAAAATTACCCAAGATGCAGGTCGAAGCAGCATGCAAGTGTTCTATTTCAGTATTGTTGCAGCCGTCATTTATCTGGCCATCACCACCCTTTCGAATTTGATTCTCATGTGGCTAGAACGTCGTTATTCTGCTGGTGTGAAAAAGGGACAACTATGATTGAAATTATTCAACAATATTGGCAGTCCTATCTGTGGACCGATGGTTTTCAAATGACTGGGGTCGCCATGACCGCGTGGCTACTGGTCTTATCGATTGCGATTGGTTTTGTTCTGGCTGTGCCTTTGTCAATTGCTCGAGTTTCTGAGCATGCTTTTGTACGTGGACCTGTTTGGTTTTTTACTTATATTTTCCGTGGTACTCCCTTATATGTGCAGCTACTGATTATCTATACTGGGATTTATAGCCTCGAATTTGTCCATGCCCATGAACGGCTCGATGAGTTTTTTAGAGAGGGGCTTAATTGCACCATTTTAGCGTTTGCACTCAATACAGCAGCTTATACAACTGAAATTTTTGCAGGGGCGATACGTTCGATTCCCTACGGCGAAATTGAGGCAGCAAAAGCCTTTGGAATGTCGCCTTGGAAACGCTATACCCGTATTATTATTCCGTCGATGCTACGTCGAGCATTGCCGTTTTATGGTAATGAAGTCATTTTGATGCTGCACGCAACCACCATTGCCTTCACTGCAACCGTGCCTGATATTCTCAAAATTGCACGAGATGTCAATGCTGCCACTTATGCTACGTTTGATGCCTTTGGCATTGCCGCTGTGCTATATGCCTGTCTGGCATTTATCCTCATTTGGATCTTTCGTAAATTGGAACAACGCTGGTTGGCGTTTTTAAAACCATCGAATCATTAGGAGAAACAATGGAAAATTCAGCAAAACTGGTGATTCGAGATCTTTGTAAAAGTTTTGGCGATCATGAAGTCTTAAAAGGGGTTTCACTAGAGGCACATGCAGGTGATGTGATTAGTATTATTGGTTCGTCGGGTTCTGGTAAAAGTACCTTTCTTCGTTGTATCAATTTTCTAGAGCAACCGAGCCAAGGCAGCATTCAACTCAATGGCGAACAGTTAGAGACCACTTTAGATAAAAACGGCGATCTCAAAGCCACAAACCCTAAACAACTGCAAAAAATGCGTACTCAACTGATGATGGTTTTTCAACATTTCAATTTATGGTCGCATATGACGGTATTAGAAAATATTATTGAAGGACCCGTTCATGTCTTGGGGCTAAAGCGGAGTGAGGCAGAAGAGCGTGCGCGAAAATATTTAAGAAAAGTTGGGCTCGCAGAAAGTGTCGAAAAGAAATATCCGTCTTTTTTGTCAGGAGGACAACAACAGCGTGTTGCGATTGCCCGTGCCTTGGCAATGGAGCCGGAAGTGATGTTGTTTGATGAGCCAACCAGCGCTCTAGATCCTGAACTGGTGGGTGAGGTGTTGAAAGTGATGCAAAGTTTGGCTGAAGAAGGCCGAACCATGATTGTGGTCACCCATGAAATGGGTTTCGCACGCCATGTGTCCAATCATGTCATTTTCTTAGATCAAGGCAAAATTGAAGAACAAGGTGATCCAAAAGAAGTATTGATTCACCCCAAAAGTGAACGCCTGCAACAGTTTTTAGAGGGTAACTTTAAATAATTGAATAGCTTTCAATAGCTTGATGCAGCAATGATTCAACATTCGATACTTAGTTGAAAAGATAAAGCGCCTTGTTTGATCTGATCCCGCGAAACTATATGCATACAGATGAAAAACCGAGCCATTTCGCTCGGTTTTTTACCTTTCCACCTAAGCTTTTATAGATTGGTATATCGATTTTTAGTGGTATCCATCACCAAAAAACTGGTGATCGAGCTAATGGAAGGAATCGTTCCCAAAACATCAGTATGAAACTTTTTATAAGACTTGATGTCTGCCACTTCAACCCTGAGCAAATACTCGACCGAGCCTGTAATGGTATGACACTCTGTGACTTCATCCGTTGCAGTGATCACATCCTCAAACTGACTCAAGCTTTCTTTTGAGTGACAAGACAGCCCAATGGTCACATAAACCGTTAAACCAACACCCAAAAGCGAACGGTCAATCACCGCTTTATAGCCTCGGATCACACCAATTCTTTCTAACTCTTGCACGCGTCGTAAACAGGCCGATGGTGACAAACCCACGCGTTCTGCCAGTTTAATATTGGTTAAATGTGCATCGCGCTCAAGCTCACACAATATTTTTCGGTCTAATCGATCTAATTCAATCATTTGTTGCATAAAACTCAGTATTAGCGATCAATATACAACCAAATTGTGATAGATCAACAATAAAATGATACTTATTTGATTACTCCACCCCCTTTATGAACGCTTCACTGTTTGTCTCTTATCTGCTGTTCTGTGTCGTAATGACCTGCACGCCTGGGCCCAATAATGCACTGGTCATGCTGTCTGGTGCACGATTTGGCATCAGTAAAACCCTACCTCTGGTTTTAGGCATTGCCTTTGGTGTGGCTGTGCAACTCTTCGCCATCGGCATCGGGTTAAATCAAGTGTTTCTGGCCCTGCCCCAGCTCCAATTTATTTTAAGTTTAATCGGCACGGCTTATATGCTGTGGCTCGCATGGAAAATCGCGTCCAGTGGGCCACTCAACATCGAATTAGAACAAAAACCATCGATGGGTTTTCTACAAGGGGCTCTTTTTCAGTGGGTCAATCCCAAAGCGTGGATTATCTCCATCAGCACCATTGCCACTTATTTTGCTTTAAACCATCATGTCAGTGATATTCTTTATGCGGCCCTGATTTTAATGGTAGTTTCCATTCCATGTGTCGGGGTTTGGGCAGTCGGTGGTCTTTTCTTACGCCAATATCTGATGAAACCGCGCTTTGCCTTGAGCTTTAACATCACGATGGCAATCGCCTTATTGGTCGCTGTGTTACCTGCGGCATTAAAATTGATGAATACGCACATCGGAACATAAAAATGCTACAGTGCTTAAAGAAAAAACTGCTCAATGAATGTGACTAAATCCTAAGCCTCAAAAACAAAAAAGCCTGATTTGTGAATCAGGCTTTTTTATTACTGCTGCTGTTGCTGTTCTTGTTGCCAACGGCGTTGCTGTAAACGCTCACCCTCAACCTCACGCTTATTGCGTGCCGACTCATACAGTTTGGTTCCTTTGAGCTCAGGGGGTAAATATTCTTGCATTACAAAATGCTCTGGATAGTTGTGCGGATATAAGTAGTCTACGCCATAGCCCTGCTCTTTCATCAACTTGGTCGGAGCATTTCTTAAATGCAGCGGCACAGGTAAATTCGCTGTTTTTTCAGCCAAATCCAACGCTTTGTTGATCGCAAGATAAGTACTGTTACTTTTGGCACTGGTCGCCAAATACACTGCACACTGCCCAAGAATAATTCGACACTCTGGCATGCCCACCGCTTGAACAGAACGGAAGCACTCTCCAGCAAGCAGCAGTGCATTGGGGTTTGAGTTGCCAATGTCCTCAGAGGCTGCAATCAACATCCGACGGGCAATAAAAACAGGATCTTCACCGCCTTTGAGCATACGTGCCATCCAATACAAAGTGGCATCAGGATCACTCCCTCGAATTGACTTAATAAAAGCCGACACCAAATCATAGTGCTGCTCACCCGATTTGTCATAACGGGCGATATTTTGCTGTGCAACTTTGACCACCATTGCATTGGTCACGATATTTTCAACGTCAGGTTCGAAGGTGCCCGCAATCAGTTCAATTAAATTCAAGGCTTTGCGCGCATCACCTGCGGCAAACTGCACCAGTGCTTCAAATTCTTCAATTTGAATATAACGTTCTTTTAAAAACGGATCGTTCTTAATCGCTTGCAGTAATAAAGTTTGAATCGCATCGGCATCGAGCGCATTTAAGGTATAGACCTGACAACGCGACAACAATGCACTGTTGACTTCAAAAGAAGGATTCTCGGTGGTGGCACCAATGAGGGTAATTTTGCCTTTCTCCACAGCATTCAGTAAGGCATCTTGCTGTGATTTGTTAAAGCGATGAATTTCATCAATAAACACCACAGGTGGCATTAAATCTCCGCCATCAGCAATGATCTCACGGAGCTCTTTGACCCCCGTATTAAGTGCAGATAAGCTGACAAAAGGTCGGTCGATCGCTTGCGCCAACAGTAAAGCAATGGTGGTTTTCCCCACACCTGGCGGCCCCCAAAAAATGATCGATGGCAAATGCCCTTGATCGATCATTTGGCGGAGCGGTGCCTGCTCACCCAATAAGTGATCCTGCCCAATAATTTCAGATAAATCACGCGGGCGTAAACGTTCAGGCAGTGGAATATTGCTATCGGACATAGGGCTAGGACTTATCATGCGTTCATCGAATGCTTATGTTATGGCAAATTCAGGCAAATGACACAAGCTTTTCATGCAATTTGATTGTGCTTTTATCGACTAGCGAACCCAACGCACAATATAGTCTTCGATGTCATCATCCTGAATCTCTTCTTCAGAAATACAACGTCCTGCCGCAGACTTTTTCGCTTTCAGAATACTTTGCCGTGAACCCGTGTTCAAATAGTGCCATCTGGGCAAATTTTTACCTT
This sequence comes from Acinetobacter sp. 8I-beige, assembly GCF_902505955.1. Lineage (NCBI taxonomy): Bacteria > Pseudomonadati > Pseudomonadota > Gammaproteobacteria > Moraxellales > Moraxellaceae > Acinetobacter > Acinetobacter sp. 8I-beige. The sequence continues at coordinate 1,254,621 of NZ_LR732792.1, forward strand.
CATGCAGACGGCGGTAAGCACAGCTCGGTGGTAACCAATGAATCGTGTCTAAAAGTTCGGGCGTGAGCTGGATACAATCGGGCACATGCTGCTTACGGTTTGGATAATCCCGACAACTGGCCGTTTGACAGTCCAACAGTTTACAGGCCACTTTGGTATAGGCGACTTCTTGGCTTTCTTCATCTTCAAGTTTCACCAGACAGCATAGACCACAACCATCACACAACGCTTCCCACTCTGCTGAACGTAGCTCAGTGAGCGCATAATGCTTCCAAAACTCTGGTCTTAATTCGTTGGACATAACCACTGCCAATAAAACTGAATGCACTATTATAACCTATAGTCACATGGCTTTCAGAGCTATCTAAAGTGTCAATATTTACATCATATTCATAAACTTAAAATACAAATAGAACACTTTTTAAACAAAAGCAACACAGTGTGTCCGAACCTTCTTTCTATACTAATAGAGTAATAAATAAGAACATGTATGGAGAAAAATTATGTTTCGTTGGGCGATTATCTTCGCAGTGATTGCACTGATTGCAAGTTTACTTGGTTTTGGCGGCGTAGCAGGTTTATCCAAAGACTTTGCGATTATTTTATTGGTGATTGCTGTGATTCTTGCGATTGTCGGATTTTTATCCCGTGGCAAAGTCTAAAAAAGCACATTACGCTTAATCACTAAAAAGAAGGATTCAGATCCTTCTTTTTTTATATGTGCCTTTAAAAATAATTTCTCACATTTCTCATCTAGATCGGAATATTTTTCAAATCCTTGTAAAAGTTTTTATGCTTTAATCAGAACAGATCATCTATCAGGATTTGAGCATGACAATCAGTATTCAAACTCGAGAAATTCAATATAACGCAGCCGATGGACAACGCTTAGTCGGTTATTTTGCAGCACCAAGCTCTCAAACACCGCATGCAGGTATCATCGTTGCACCCGAATGGTGGGGCCGAAATGAATATACTGAACAACGTGCTCGCGAACTGGCTGAACACGGTTATGCCGCACTAGCGATTGATATGTACGGCGACAAAAATGTCACCACAGATGCGAAACAAGCCTATGAATGGATGATGCAAACTTTTGCCGATGCAGACACCATCGTCAACCGTGCGCAAGCAGGTTTAGATACGCTTGCTGCCCAGCCTGAAGTGAATCCCACTCAACTGGCGGCGATTGGTTTTTGTTATGGCGGTAAAGTGGTTTTAGACTTAGCTCGCTCAGGTGCACCGCTTAAAGCAGTGGCGACTTTCCACGCCACATTGGCACCGAAAGCCCCCGCGGTCGAAGGTCAAATTCAGGGTGAGATTTTAGTTTTACATGGTGAGTTAGACAGCATGGTCACTTTGGATGATGTTGCCAGCTTCCGTGAAGAAATGCATGCGGCAAAAGTGGACCATGACGTCATCATTTTTGAAGATGCGAAGCACGGTTTTAGCAACCCATTGGCCGATGAGCGTGCCAAAGCCAATGGCGTAGACTTGGGCTATAACCCAGAAGCAGAAAGACAAGGGCTAGATGCAATGTATGACTTGCTAGAACGCAATCTCAGTGCTTAACTAGAGCTGAGAATTCAAATATTTGATTTTTCAGATCCAACAGGATACATAATTAGATTTTAGAGGAGATAACAATGACTGAGACCCACTGCCAATATTGTAATTTTGATGAATATGACGTGCTTGATAAAAATGACTTTGGGGTAATTTTGCCCGAACCCAATGCATTGTCTAAAGGTCACTGTGTCATTATCCCTCTACGTCATGTGAGCTCATTTTTTGACATTACCGACAAAGAACGTAAAAGTTTAATGTCTTTACTGGAACTGGCACGCAATGAACTCCAATTGCGTCATCAACCTTCAGGCTTTCATATTGGTTTTAATGACGGTGAAATATTTGGGAATGTGTCTGAACACTTACATATTCACATTATTCCACGCTACAAAGACCAAGAGCTAAAACTCGATGCACGTTGGGGCATGACGAAAGACTAAGTTTTTATGGTTTTAAATGGCGCGTAAGCGCCATTTTTTACGTGCAAAAAATCAGGCTCAGAAAAGACATTCAGTTATACTAAGCCGAATTTTTTGCTTGTGCCTCAGATGTCTCCTTTCTCTTTTTCAGATGCGTTACTGACTTGGTTCGATGTTCATGGTCGACATGATCTGCCATGGCAAGTGGCCGATGATCCCTACAAAGTCTGGGTGTCTGAAATTATGCTGCAACAGACCCAAGTCAAAACAGTGCTGCAATACTTCGAGCGTTTTATCGAACGCTTCCCAACGGTTGGAGCTTTAGGGACAGCATCATGGGATGAGGTCGCACCTTACTGGGCAGGTCTAGGCTACTATGCCCGCGCACGCAATCTGCATAAAGCCGCAGGGGTCGTGGCGCGCCAGGGGCATTTTCCTGAAACCTTGGAACAATGGATAGAACTGCCGGGCATTGGCCCATCTACCGCAGGCGCGTTGATGTCTTTAGGATTGCGCCAGTACGGCGTCATTATGGATGGCAACGTAAAACGCGTGCTCGCACGCTTTTTTGCCATTGAGGATGATCTAAGCAAACCTGTGCATGAACGCAGCATGTGGCAACTGGCCACTGAACTCTGTCCAACTGAACGTAACCACGACTATACCCAAGCTATCATGGATTTGGGGGCAACCGTCTGTACCCCTAAAAAACCGCTGTGTTTATACTGCCCAATGCAGCAACACTGTAAGGCCCATGCACAAGGGCTAGAAACTGAACTGCCTTTTAAGAAGCCCAAGAAAGCTGTACCTGTGAAGTCTGCCCAAGTTTTGGTGCTGCGTCATCACAATCAATGGCTGTGGCAACAGCGTCCCAATAGTGGACTGTGGGGCGGTTTATGGTGTTTACCTATTTTTGAAAATCGTGATGAACTCACGCAACTGTGCCAAAGTCTAGGACTGAAACAAGTCTCGCAACGCGCTGAAATTTCGCATAGTTTCACCCATTTCACTTGGAAACTGGAAGCGCTTTGCTTTGAAGTCGATGCCGATCAGCTCGAACATTTAAGTATAGAATTGGCCAGCACATGGCTAGACATACAAAACGTCACAGAAATGGGCATCCCAACTGCGATGAAAAAATTGATCTCGGCAATTCAACTGTGACATAGTTGGGTGATCCATTGGGTTCACCCTGACACTTTAAAATTAGATCACTGAAATAATAAAGGATTGTTCGTGCGTAATTGTTTGCCCCGCCTTTCTGCGCTTGCCAGTTTAAGTTTTGTGATTCTGTTTCTCGCAGCTTGCCGTACCACGCCACCTGCGCCGAGTGGAAGCCAATTACCTGCCTCACAGGTCCAACAGCTGAAAAACATGCGTTTAGCTCAGCAGCTGCCTGTACCCGTTCAAGGCATTAAACGTCATGGACTCACAGATACTTGGGGGGCGTCTCGCAGTAGCGGACGGACGCATGAAGGCATCGACATTCTGGCTCCACGTGGAACAAAAGTTTTTTCTGCCACAGAAGGGCTCGTCGCAGACTTACGCAATAACAATTTGGGTGGTAAAGTGGTTTGGATTATGGGGCCAGCAGGCACTTGGCATTACTACGCTCATCTTGATGACCATAAACGCGGCTTAAGTGTCGGCGACTATGTCAAAAAAGGCGACCTGATTGGCTATGTCGGCAACACCGGCAATGCACGGCACACAGCCCCACATTTGCATTATGGACTTTATTTACAAGGTAAAGGCCGTGGTGCAGTAAATCCCTATCCTTATTTACGTTAACTTTAGGAATTTTTCATGTCAGAAGCGTTGATCAACCGTCTGGTCGAATTTGCTGAATCAGGCAATCAACAAAAAATCATCTTGGCTGGGCAAAATCACCAAGGTTGGATCATGGAAATTACCGAAGATGCGCTTTTAATCAGCACTGGATTTGCTGAAAAAACAGGAAAAGATGTTTGGATTAACTTTTCCGACCTCGAACACGCCCAATTGTTTTATTGGGACAATCAACACGACCAATGGGCACCTTTTACCCTATAAAAAGATCAGGAGCATGTTCATGACCACTCAACGCTGCGGATGGTGCTCCTCAGACCCACTTTACATCGACTACCATGATCATGAGTGGGGTAAACCACTACATGATGAAAAGCAGTTATTTGCGATGCTCTGCCTCGAAGGTCAACAAGCGGGGCTGTCATGGATTACTGTTCTGAAAAAGCGTGAACATTATCATCGCCAGTTTTTTCAATATTCCATTGAACAGATTGCGGCTTTAAGTGATACAGACTTAGCCGAAAAAGTCCAAGATATCGGCTTAATTCGCCATATCGGGAAGCTGACCGCCATTCGTGACAATGCGATTGCATGGCAAGCCCTGAAACAACAAGGCATCAACCCCGTTGAGTGGCTCTGGAACTTTGTCGAACAACACGCAGTCAACAATGATATCCCTGACTACCGTACAGCGCCTGCACAGACACCTCAAAGCCAAAATATGTCTAAAACCCTAAAAAAACAGGGCTTTAAATTTGTCGGGCCGACCACCTGCTATGCCTTTATGCAAGCAGTTGGTATGGTCAATGATCACGAAAATAGCTGTCATTTTAAATAAAAGTACATAAAAAACAGGAAAATAAGGATATAGAATATGACGGATAATACCATTCGTGCCTATGCGGCAATGCAAGCAGGCGCAGCGTTACAACCCTATCAATTCGATGCGGGTGAACTGCAACCACATCAGGTCGAAGTCCAAGTCGAATATTGTGGATTGTGCCATTCCGATGTTTCGGTCATTAACAATGAATGGAACTCTTCGGTCTATCCCGTTGTCGCTGGTCATGAAATTATTGGCACCATCAGTCGCCTAGGCTCCGAAGCCAAAGGGCTTAAACTTGGACAGCGCGTCGGTATTGGCTGGACGGCAGAAAGCTGCCAACACTGTGACCCCTGTGTATCGGGTCAACAAGTACTCTGTACAGGTGGGTCAACAGCAACCATCGTCGGTCATGCAGGTGGCTTTGCCGATAAAGTTCGCGCCGGTTGGCAGTGGATTATTCCTTTACCTGAAGAGCTAGATCCTGAGTCAGCGGGTCCTTTATTGTGTGGCGGTATTACCGTTTTTGATCCAATTTTAAAACACCAAATTCAAGCCATTCACCATGTTGGCGTGATTGGCATCGGTGGTTTAGGGCATATGGCTATTAAGTTACTTCGAGGATGGGGCTGTGAAATTACGGCGTTTACCTCGAACCTCGACAAAACGGAAGAACTCAAGGCCATGGGTGCAGATCATGTGGTGAATAGCCGTGATGTGGATGCGCTTAAAACCCAGCGAGGCAAATTCGATTTATTGCTCAGTACGGTGAATGTCACGCTCAATTGGCCTGCCTATATTAGTACACTGGCACCGAATGGCACGATCCATCTTCTAGGCTTGCCTCTGGAGCCCATCAAATTAAATGCAGGTAGTCTAATTGGTGGAGCAAAGTCTATCACGGGTTCACCCACTGGCTCACCTGCGGCATTACGTCAGCTACTCAAATTCGCTGCACGTAAAAACATTGCGCCACAAATTGAACTGTATCCTATGTCGCAGTTGAATGAAGCACTGGAACGGTTACATTCTGGAAAAGCCCGTTATCGTATCGTTCTCAAAGCCGATTTTTAATCCATAAGCGCCTCAAAACAGGCGCTTTTTATACCGCTTGTTTGACCAACGTCGAACTACTGAGTTGCGCTTTCACCCAATCGGCCAACAAGGTGACTGCCGCGCGAATATCTGTTGAAATTTCATGACCTGCATTGAGGCGGATACAGTTTTTATAGCGCTGCCCTTCACCAAAGACTTCTCCTGGCACTATATTGATGCCATGCTGCTGAGCAAAATAGTACATATCTAAACCGTCAATACACTCTGGCAGCTGTAACCACAGTGCATAGCCGCCTAAGGGCTGGTTGATACGTAACTCAACTCCGATAAAGGCATGCTGAATCATGTGTCGGTATTGCTCAACTTGCTGTTTCAAAATCGGCTTTAACTGCTGTAAATGCTCCCGATAAGCACGACTATAAATGAGATCGGCCAGGGCCAACTGCAAGGGTGTATTCACTGTGATATTTTGCATCAATAACGTAGCCTTCAAATGCGCTAAGCGCTGCGGAATACAGAACCAACCTACCCGATACGCAGTTGAAAGTGATTTGGAAACCGAACCACAGAAAATCACATAACCGTGCTGATCCCAATACTTAATCGGCAGCGGACGACTCGAGCTGAAACTACATTCACCATAAATATCATCCTCAATTACATAACATTGATAGCGCGCCGCCAGTTGTGCAATTTTTTCTTTTTCTGCATTGCTTAAGCAAAACCCCAAGGGATTTTGATAATTGGCCGTGAGTAAGCACGCTTTTGCGCCTGAACTTTGCATGACCTGCTCTAAACGTTCAAGATCAAAGCCTTGAGTATCGGCTGGAATTTCAATAATTTTTCGCTTTAACCCCGCCAGCATTTGCAACTGACCATTAAAATTTGGGGTCGGTACAATTACGCTGTCGCCTTCCTTGCTGAGGTGTTGGATCATCACCGACAACGCAGGCATACAGCCATTGCTAATGTAGATATCATCCTGCGAAATATAAAAGCCATCTTCAGCCCAATGCTCAGACAAGGCCTGCCGCAAGCGAATATGGCCCTGCTTATCGCTATATAAAAAATCTTCAGGTTGGCTGTGTTTTAAGGCACGTTGAATGGAACGGCGGAGCGCTTCTACAGGCACATGTTTTGGCGAAAGCTGAATCGCTCCCAAATGGATTAGACGGCTATTAATGGAAGACTGTTGAATTTCCAGCTGTAGCTCTAAATTAGAAATATCACGGGCTTGAGACTGAAAATCAGGATGCTGCGGTACAGGAATAGATGGGCTGGTATTTTTCTGATAACTGACAAAATAGCCCGACTTATTTTTCACATGAATATACCCCTGCGACTCGAGTAATTCATAACAGCTCTTGGCAGTATTCAAACTGACCTTTTGTAAGTTGGCAAACTGGCGTAACGACAACAGCTTTTGCCCTGCGGGTAATTCAGCATTTTGAATTTTTTCAAGCAACTGTGCAGCCAAGCTTTGATACTGAAATGCCATTCATCTGTACCTATTTTTTTAACTTTTATGTATCTGTATCCATTATGCCAACAGAATTATGCTTCTGTCATTCGTTCACAACCATAAATAGGCACTTTTATGAAAAAAATAATCATATCTCTCTTTTGCTTATTGAGCTTATCGGCTTGCCAACCGCCACATATTTCGCAGCAGGTACAGCAGCAGCATTTTATTTGTAAAGCACTGATTGAAGGGTTTCTGAAAACGCAAAATTCAACTGATTATCAATTTTTAAGTTTAGCGCCGAGCTTGACTGAAACCTCGACCCAACGAACTTATCAATATCGGTTGAACAATGAACGTGAAATGCAGATGAACTTGCCCCGCCAGAAAAATTTACAGTTTCAATGTGACCAAAGTAGTGCTGAAAACTTCAAGATCTCGCTCGCTGGTGAAGGACATGCCATGCTTAGTTTAATCCAGTTAGACCTGCCTAAGGCTTCAACCTTAGAGCTGCTGAACGCTTATCAACAGCCTTAAGTTTTAAAACATAAAAAAGCCTACATTGCAGGCTTCTTCGTCTTTAAAATTAACGTAAGGCAGCTGGTAAATGGGCAGGAGTGTCTTCTTGTTCCAGCAATTGATTTTTCATTTTTTGCAGCATTTGATAGGGTTGTTGTTGGACAAACATATTCACGAACTTCAGTGGTATCGATCCCTCAGGGTTAGCATAACCTGAGGTCGAAACCTTGACTTTATTTGATCCCAGTTTCTGAAAAGTCCAATCGCCCTCATAATGATTGAGGCGCACATAATCTGGATTTTTAAGGATGTTTTTATCAATCGCTTTATTTTTAATGCTAATGATGCCCTGACTATCCTTGGTCATTTTCCCCTGCACCACTAAGTCGCGGTCTTTTAAAGGAAAAGGAAAATCGAGAACCATATACAGTTGAAACTCGCCTTTTTTATCATCGCGCGACAAAACTTTCACACTGCCCATATATGGTACCCATTTCACCGCATGGTCAACATCTAAGATCAGTGACACTGCTTTTTCAATCGGCACATCAAACGTGGTTTCAGCCTTATATAAAAAGACTGGGTTTTGCGCATTTTGATAGGTCCAAACTTTAATATTATTTTTATGAATACTGAGTTTGGCTTGATCCATAGGTTTGGCCTGTGCTGTCGTCATCACGGCAACAACACAAGCCATATATATGACTTTTTTCATTCTATTCTTCGTCTTATTTTAGTTTTTTATCTTGTTTTTATGGCGAATGAAGCAGGTTTTTAAACTTGAATGTCGTTAAAACCCAGTACATCTTTCATGTCATATTTACGTGCTTCACGTCCTACCACCCAAGCCGCAGCACGTACCGCACCCGAAGCAAAGTTCATACGGTTGGTCGCTTTATGAGTAATTTCAACACGCTCACCATCAGCAATAAACATCGCCGTATGTTCACCGACAATGTCGCCGCCACGAATGGTTTGGAAACCAATACTTTGACGCTCACGTGGTCCTGTATGACCTTCACGGCAATACACTGCATCGGTTTTCAAGTCACGCCCTAAAGCACCCGCAATCGCCTCACCCATCATCAACGCTGTGCCTGATGGTGCATCGACTTTATGACGGTGATGCGCTTCAATCACTTCAATATCCACTGTGTCGCCAAAGACTTTAGACGCCAATTCCAATAGTTTAATCGAAACGTTGACCCCCACAGAATAGTTGGCTGCATAGACCACAGGTGTTTGAGTCGCAGAGTCATCCAAATAAGCTTTTTGTTCGTCATTCATGCCCGTGGTGCCAATGACAATGGCCACCCCAGCTTCACGACAAATTTTTAAATGCTGAACGGTCGCTACTGGTGCAGTGAAATCAATGATCACATCACAATCTTTCACTACCGCTTCCAGACTACCCACCACCTTCACGCCAAGGCTGCCAATACCTGCAAGCTCACCTGCATCTGTACCAACCAGTGAGCTTTCAGGGCGTTCCACTGCCGCAGCCAGTTGATAGCCTGCTTCATGTACCGCTTGAATAAGGATGCGACCCATACGACCGCCGGCACCTAAGACACCAATGCGTGGAGCTGCTGACATAACATATTCCTAATCTAGCTTCAAAATTGCTCTTACTATAGCAAAACTGATTGCCCAGACTAAGGTTTGTTGGGCATTTTCATCGAAAAAATCGCTTTATTTTCAAACATGATTTCTCCAGCTTTTCACAAATTTGCAATCAATCTTACGCAGACTAGGTTCGCGTTTAAAAACAACTTTAAAATGAGGAAAATAGAATGAAAGCCAAGGTACTTTTTCTAGCGATGGCGTTTGGGGGCAGTTGGGCACAAGTTCAGGCTGAACCCGCTGTTCAAGCGGGCGACACCTTAGAAAGTTTGTCACAGGTAAAGATCACCACCAGCACACACCCTAAAGTACAGGCCGAACAACAAGTACCAGCCGCTGCACCTATGGCTGAAGAAATGGTGTCGGTTGAAGAGATCGATCAACCTGAGCTGCCAGCAGAAGCACAATAACATAAAAAAAAGCGGGAAAATATTCCCGCTCTTTTCAACATCAATTTAGACCTACCGTATTCAATTAATCAAACAGTCGGTCAAAGAAAGACTTTTTCTTTGGTGATGATTTGTGATCATCTCCATCTAAAGTTTCTTGTAACTCTTTCAACAGTTCACGTTGACGTGCTGTTAAGTTGACTGGTGTTTCAATCACGATACGGCAGAGTAAGTCACCCTGCATGCTGGTGCGTACAGGTTTAACCCCTTTGCCACGTAAACGGAACATTTTACCCGTTTGTGTACCTTCAGGAATTTTCAAACTCACACGACCTTCAAGTGTCGGGATTTCAATTTCTTTACCCAAAGCGGCATCGGCAATGCTCACAGGGACATCCATATACAGGTCTGCACCATCACGTTGGAAGATTTCGTGCTCACGCACTACTACTTCTACGTACAAGTCGCCTGACTGACCATCACGAATCGCTTCGCCTTTACCCGTTAAACGAACGCGGTCACCGTTGTCGACGCCCGCAGGAATTGTCACTTCTAAGGTTTGTTGACGGTCTTTAACGCCTGAACCATGACAAGTATTACATGGGTTCTTAATGATCTTACCCTGACCGCGACAAGTGCTACAGGTCTGCTGTACAGAGAAGAAACCTTGCTGCATGCGAACCTGACCTGCACCATGGCAAGTTTTACAGGTTTCAACATCGTTCGGGTTTTTAGAGCCTTTACCGTCACAGGTTTCACACGGTGCTGGTGCAGTAAAGGTAATGGTTTTTTTCACCCCTCTTACTGCTTCTTCCAACGTCAGTTCCATCACATAACGTAAGTCAGAACCACGACGTGCACGCTGTTGACCACGACCACCGCCGCCACCAAATGCGCCACCGAAAATGTCACCGAATTGACTGAAAATGTCTTCTGCGCTGAAACCACCACCGAAGCCGCCTCCGCCGCCCATACCACCTTCAAAGGCTTGATGCCCCATACGGTCATACATGCTGCGCTTTTCGCTATCCGATAAAATTTCATAAGCTTCAGCCGCTTCTTTAAATTTCTCTTCAGCTTCAGCATTGTCAGGGTTGCGGTCCGGATGATATTTCATCGCCAACTTACGGTAGGCTTTTTTAATTTCATCATCACTAGCGGTTTTAGCAACACCTAAAACCTCATAATAATCACGTTTAGCCATGTCTGGCGATGCTCCTCACGGAATTTATTTAATACTCAACTGTGGTCTGAAATTGGGTTCAAACCAAGTTTTACAAGGGGGTGTTTGAAAAAAATCAGTAGAATTAGAAAACTGCTTTATTTTTCAAAAATTTAGACAGGCCTTTAAACCACGCATTTAGAAGGAAGAGAAATGCAATACAGCTAAAAACCACACCTGCAACCGTGCATCCAGTCACCCACAATGCACTGTCCCAAGTGCAGAAAATAAGAGGAATAAACCACAACGCTGCAAATAACGCCAAAATGCTATAAATTACAATATTGCGCATGACCCAAAGTGCTTGCGCTTGTAACCATACTTCAGCATGATCAATTTGCGTGACTTTTCGGGCATACCAGTAAGAAAATGCGCCGCTAATCACAGTAAACAAAGCCAAAAACATGAAGACATAAGAAATCGCGATAGATCGGCGATACTTGGTTACATTGTCTTGCATCATGCGTTTAACCCCATTTGCCACATCGTTTATTTTTTAATGTGTAGCAAAAAACTGCTTTATAAAAATGCCATAAATTTCAGGTGCTACTATATTGAAATTTTCAACGTTTCGCACCTGATATTGGCATAAATTTACAGCTTATGGCTAATTTTTTTTACTTTAAACCACTGCGCGTACAAGGCCGGTAAAAAGAACAGGGTTAATAGCGTCGCCACAATCAGTCCGCCCATGATCGCAACGGCCATAGGTCCAAAGAAAATACTTCTAGACAATGGGATCATCGCCAGAACTGCTGCCAATGCCGTCAGCACAATTGGACGACAACGTCGCACCGTCGCATCGATGATTGCATCCCATGATTCATGCCCCGCTTGAATGTCTTGCTCAATCTGATCAATCAAGATCAGTGAATTGCGCATGATCATGCCCGACAAGGCAATGGTGCCCAACATCGCAACAAAGCCAAAAGGTTTATTGAACAGTAGTAGGAACAACACCACGCCGATCAAACCTAAAGGTGCGGTGAGCAAGACAATCGTGGCACGAGACATACTGCGCAGTTGAATCATCAGCAAAGTCATGACCACGGCCAAGAACAAAGGCATGCCCGCTGCGACCGATTTACCCCCACGTGCAGACTCCTCCACTGTGCCGCCGACTTCAACCAAATAACCATTCGGCAGTTCCGCACGCAGCTGATTCATCTGTTCGGCCATTTCATCCACCACAGTGGCCGGCTGTAACTTGGTCCGAATATCTGCACGTACCGTAATAGTCGGTAGGCGGTTACGATGCCAAATCAAACCTTCTTCGAAGCTATACGCAATTTTGGCAATTTGTGCCAACGGTACTGTTCCGCCATTTGAAGTTGGAACGGCAAGGCTCGCCAGTGATGCCACTTCAACCCGCTCGGCTTGATCACCGCGTAAACGGATTTCAATCAGCTCACGTTTCTCACGGTACTGGTTAATGGTGGCACCCGAAATTGAGCTGTTCAAGAAATTGGCCAAATCTAAACTCGACACCCCCATTTGGCGGGCACGGTCTTGGTCAATCTCTAAATTGATCATCTTGCTTGGTTCACCCCAGTCCAAATGCACATTAGTGGTGTTGGGGTTAGCACTCAGCATCGCTGCGACTTTATCTGCCCAAGCACGCACTTGAGTTAAGTCTTCACCCGACACGCGATATTGAAGTGGATAACCGACAGGTGGGCCATTTTCAAGTAAAGAGACGCGAGTACGCACATCGGGCAATAACTGGCGGATTTGGGTATCTAAGGATTTACGAATTTCATTGCGATCATCTAATGAAGATGCCAAGACCACAAACTGAGCAAAGCTGGCTTGCGGTAGCTGCTGATCGAGCGGTAAATAAAAACGTGGCGAGCCTGTGCCCACATATGCCACATAATTATCTATGCCTTCTTGCTTCGACAGGAACTGTTCAACTTTTTTCACCGCATTTTCAGTTGCCGTTAAAGATGCACCTTCTTCAAGCTTTAAGTCGACCAAAATTTCGGCACGATTTGAAGGCGGGAAAAACTGCTGTGGTACTAACTTAAACATCAACACCGAGAGCACAAAAATAGCCACCGTCGTAGCAATGACCGTTTTGCGATAGGTCACACACAGATCGACCCAACGGCGAAAACCTTGATAGAACTTGGTTTGATAAGGATCGTGATGCTCACCTGCATGATGTACCATCGGCTGAGGTTCTGTCTGTTTGCGCAAACGTGCCCACAGACGACTATACCACGGCGCTTTTTGAATCAGCTCTTTATTAAAATCGGGTAAGAGTTTGTCACCCAAATAAGGGACAAACAACACCGCTGCAAACCATGACACAATTAAGGCAATGGTCACCACTTGGAAAATAGAGCGAGTGTATTCACCTGTACTGGACGCTGCCGTGGCAATCGGTAAAAAGCCCGCAGCGGTAATCAAAGTTCCTGTCAACATTGGGAAAGCCGTCGTTCGCCACGCATGCCCTGCTGCTTGTAGTCGACTATAGCCTTGCTCCATTTTGATCGCCATCATTTCCACGGCAATAATAGCGTCATCGACCAAGAGGCCCAGCGCTAAAATCAGGGCACCCAAAGAAATTTTATGGAGACCGACATCAAAAATATTCATGCCTGCAAAAGTCATGGCTAGGACCAATGGAATGGAGAATGCCACCACCAGTCCAGTACGGAAACCCAGCGAGAAAAAGCTAACCAGCAATACAATAATCACCGCTTCAGCCAAAACTTTCATGAACTCGTTGACACTACGCTTCACCGCCACAGGCTGGTCTGAAACTTTCTTCAGCTCCATACCTAAAGGCAAAGTTTTTTGCAGCTTGGAAAACTCGGTTTCTAGGTTTTTACCCAAAGCCAAGATGTCGCCACCTTTACGCATTGACACCGCAATACCAATGCCATTTTCCCCCATAAAGCGCATACGGGGTTGAGCTGGTTCACTAAAGCCACGATACACATCAGCCACATCGCTAAGCTGGATGGTTTTTCCATTGACCAATAAAGGCATACGTTGCAGTTCTTCAACGCTCTTAATTTGCCCTGTGACTCGGAGTTGAATACGATCCGACTCTGTTTCAAAAAAGCCTGCACTGGCCATGGTATTTTGCTGTTGCAGGGCTTGTTGTACCGCTGTTACAGGAATGCCTAACTGCGCCGATTTGGTGTTGGAAATTTCAATCCAAATCTTTTGATCTTGCAGCCCAACCAAGTTGACCTTGGCGACATCTTTGACGCGTTGCAGTTGTAACTGTAAACGGTCGGCATATTCTTTCATCACCGCATAATCAAAATCTTTACCGGTCAGCACATAAATGTTGCCGAAAGTATCGCCAAACTCATCATTAAAGAATGGTCCTTGTACCCCATTGGGCAGCTGATGTTTGATGTCTCCAACCTTCTTGCGTACGTCATACCACACATCCGGTATCTCACTGGAGCGCATGGCATCTCGTGCCACAAAAGTCACCATCGACTCGCCGGGTCTGGAGTAGGCCATAATGCGCTCATACTTACCCGTGGTCATCAGCTCTTTTTCAATACGGTCGGTCACCTGTTCAGACACCTCACGCGCCGTTGCACCCGGCCAATAGGTCTGTACCACCATCACTTTAAAGGTAAAAGGTGGGTCTTCGCTTTGTGCAAGTTTGGAATAAGACACCACACCCACGATGCCCAGTAACAACATCAAATAAAGGACCAAGCCCTTATTCTTTAAGGCCCATTCCGACAGGTTATAGTTCATGCTTAACTCCCTGTCGCAATCTTGACCGTTTTATTGTCACGGCTAATCGGTTGAATTTTTTGTTTTTCACGCAGTAAATGCACCCCACCCACCACGACATAGTCCTTTGGCTGTAAACCTGAACGAATGGTAACGCTGTCTCGACCATACCCCCCCACGCTGACAGGGACTTTACGAATGCTGTTGTCAGCATTCACCACCCAAACATAGGCATTTTTACCTGCAGCGGAAACACTGGCTAACGGTACACTCAACACATTGCTTTCAGTTGAACTGAAAAACACCCGTGCACTCTGTCCCAGCTGGATCGTATTTTGTCCTTCACGCAAAGCCACTTTGACACTAAAGGTACGTGACTGATCTGCGGCAGGCGAAATTTCACGGACATAGGCAGCAAAACGTTCATCGGGTTTAGACCACAAAGTGACTAGGGCATCTTGTCCAACTTTAATCTGAGCAATGGCTTGTTCAGGCACACCAATTACCACTTCACGATCACCTGAAATGGCCAACTGAAAAGCCGGTTGTCCTGCTGAAATCACCTGTCCAATTTCAATATTACGCTCGGTAATCACACCGTTTTTATTGGCGATCAGTTGGTTATAACTGGTTTGGTTTTGCGTAACGTTATAATTGGCTTGTGCTTGTTTCAAGCTCGATAGTGCGGCTTTATATTGATTTTCAACGCTGTCGTACTGTGAACGACTCACTGCATTACTCGGTAATAATTGCTTAAAGCGTTTGAGTTCATCCTGCGCATTTTTTTCAGCCGCTTGTGCACTTTCAAACTGTGCTTTGGCTGCATTGAGTTCTAACTGGGCATCTTGTACATCTAAGCGTGCTAAAACTTGTCCAACTTTGACTTGGTCTCCCACATCGACCAGACGTTCCGTGACCTGTCCCCCCACACGAAAAGACAGTGCCGTTTGTTGGCGGGCTTGCACTTCGCCTGCATAGCTTTTTTGTTCTAGATGCGTGGTATTCGGTTGGCTCACCATTACCAAAGGCACCGACTCTGGTTCGGTCGTGTCTTTGCTACATCCCCACAAGGTGATACTACACACCACCATCATACTTGCCACAAGGGTCTGAATTTTGCTCATGAAGTCTGCTCTTCTTCCATAACCACCAATTAATCAGGCACAATATCCAGACTTAACTTGGTTATTTTTTAATTAATATACTGTGTAGTACACTAATTAAAGATATGCTCAGATGTAAATGACTTTTTGAACTTTTTTTTAGGAAAATGTGTGCAAGCTTCAGCAGGACGTCCCAAGGATTTAGAAAAACGGCAACGTATTTTGGAGGTGGCACGTCAGTTGTTTTTACAACATGGCTACCACGGCTCCAGCATGGATCATATTGCCAAGGAAGCACATGTCACCAAACTTACGGTGTATAACCATTTTCAGGACAAAGCCAATCTGTTCAGTTGTGCAATTGAGGAAACCTGTGAAAAGCTGATGCTGGGTCGTTCATTTCAATTGCAATGTGCCGAAGACTTTGTGCCCATGCTCGAACAGATCTGTGCATTATCAATGCATATTATTAACCTGCCTGAGGCCATCAAGCTGGAGCACCTACTATTGCAGCTAGCCGCTGAACAAAACCCATTGCTAGAGAACTTCTATAAAGCCTCTCACCTCAAAATGCGGGCGATTTGGGAACAGTTCTTTGACCAAGCCCAAGCCTTGGGCGTTCTTCAATTTGAACAGGTCAATGAGGTCATCACCTTATTAATGTCTTTGCTGTTTGGATATCGCCACCAAGAAATGTTACTGGGGATGAATGAAGTGCCCAATGCCAAACAACGCGAGCAACTGATTCAAGAAGCCATTGCGATTTTTTTATTAAAATACCACATACAAAAACCGTAAGATTCAGTTAATTAGTTTCAGTTTTTTGACATTAAATTCAAGCACTTGCCATCAATAACCACCTTTATTTTAAAACAATCGCTTGCCCTAAGTAGTTCATTTGCTTCTAAATTCAGCAATTAATCCCCTACTTTTGTCTGCCCCTACTTGGATTGTCATCGAATCGGGGTATAGTCAAATTAAGAACAACGAGGGAATAATAATCATGATTCAACAAATTGATGCTCCACTACGTGAAGATGTCCGATTACTCGGCAACCTATTGGGTGAAACCCTCAAGGAGCATGCAGGACAAGATTTGTTTAATCAGGTCGAGCAAATTCGGGCCTTATCCAAAGGGGCACGGGATGGTCAAGTTGAAGCCGAAAAGCAGCTGGAACAACTGTTTTTCAGCCTTGAAGATGATGAAATTCTGCCGCTGACGCGTGCCTTTACCCACTTTTTGAACTTTGCCAATATTGCGGAGCAATACCATGTGGTCCGTAGCCGTCGTCAAAGTGAATTTGATGAGACCGCACCCTCTCCCAATCCGCTCGACCACCTCTTTGCTAAATTTAAAAATAACGACATTTCAACCGATACGCTGTTCCAGCAAATCTGTGATTTAAATATTGAACTGGTTCTGACCGCTCACCCCACTGAAGTTAGCCGCCGTACCCTGATCCAAAAATATGATGGTATCAACGATGCCTTATTTAAAATGGATCAGCAAAAACTGACCCCTCGTGAGCGCCAAACAGTCCTTGAAGACTTAAAACAACTGATCTGTTCGGCGTGGCAGACCGATGAAATTCGTCAACACCGTCCAACCCCAGTCGATGAAGCAAAATGGGGTTTCACCACCATTGAGCAAACCTTATGGAATGCCGTACCGAAGTTCATGCGTGAACTAGACGACATGGTGATTGAGCACTGTGGGCAACATCTGCCTTTACATGTGGCGCCTGTACGTTTCGCTTCATGGATGGGTGGTGACCGTGACGGCAACCCGAATGTGACACACAACATTACTCAAGAAGTCCTCTGGCTATCGCGTTGGAAAGCGGCCGATCTTTACTTACGTGACATTGAAGACTTGCGTTGGGAACTGTCGATTCAAAGCTGTAGCGATGAACTGCGTCAAGCCTTGGGCCAAGACCATCCTGAACCCTACCGTGAATATTTACGTGATACTCGCGAACGGCTGAAAGCTACGCGCCATTGGCTCGCCGAAAAACTGCGCGGTGCCGATGCCGATGACAGCTTGGTGATTAAAGCCAAAGAGGAACTGCTCCAGCCTTTACTGCTGTGTTATCACTCTTTGATTGCCAGCAATCTGCCTGAAATTGCCAATGGGAAACTACTGGACTTTATCCATCGGGTGAACTGTTTCGGGATTGAACTGCTAAAACTGGATATTCGCCAAGAATCAGGACGTCATCGCCAAGCGATTTCAGCCATTACTGAATATTTGGGTCTGGGTAATTTTGAAACGTGGACCGAACAAGCACGTCAAAACTTCTTATTGCAAGAGCTACAAAGCAAACGTCCACTGTTGCCCAAGCATTTAAATGAACCTGCGCAAAGCTTAATTGAACAACCTGAAGTACAAGAAGTGTTTGCCACCATGCGTACTTTGGCGGCACAGCCTCAAGAAAGTTTAGGTGCCTACATTATTTCGATGGCTGAATATCCAAGTGATGTGCTGGCGGTACTGCTTTTGCAAAAAGAAGCAGGCATCCAACATCCACTACGTGTGGTGCCATTGTTTGAAACATTGAAAGACTTAGATGGCGCCGCAGCCACCATGAATACCCTATTCAATATGCATTGGTATAAACAGCATATTCAGGGCAAACATGAAGTGATGATTGGCTACTCAGACTCGGCAAAAGATGCAGGTTTTATGTCAGCCAATTGGGCACAGTACCGTGCGCAAGAAGAATTAACCGCAATTGCGAAAACGCATGGTGTACAACTCACACTCTTTCATGGTCGTGGCGGTTCCATCAGCCGTGGCGGTGCACCAACGCAACAAGCCCTGTTTTCACAGCCACCCGGTTCGATTTCAGGTGCAATTCGAGTCACTGAACAAGGTGAAATGATTCGCTTCAAGTTTGGCCTAGAAGGCATTGCACTGCAAAACTTAGAGATTTATACCGCAGCCACTTTAGAAGCCACTTTACTTCCACCGCCCGTCCCAAAACCTGAGTGGCGCGAGTTGATGCACAGCATGACCGATTTGTCGGTACAGGTGTATCGTCAAACCGTGCGAGAAAACCCGCACTTCGTAAAGTACTTACGTACCGTCACGCCAGAGCTTGAACTGCAAATGCTACCGCTTGGCTCACGCCCAGCAAAACGTAAAGTCACTGGCGGCATTGAGTCCTTACGTGCTATTCCTTGGGTATTTGCGTGGACCCAGATTCGTTTGATGCTACCCGCTTGGCTAGGTACAGGCGCAGCAATTAACCAAGTGATTGATCAAGGACATAAAGCCACCTTAGATGAAATGCTGGAGGCATGGCCGTATTTCCAAACCCTGATTGATATGTTGGAAATGGTGCTATCAAAGTCTGATGCTCATGTGGCGCTGTATTATGAGTCGCACCTGACCGATGATGAAGACTTGAAAGTGCTCGGTGAACATCTACGTCAGCGCTTAAAGTATGCGGTGCAAACCCTCTTGGCGCTTAAAGGTGAGTCTAAACTCCTGAGCAGTAACGAAGTTTTAGATCAGTCGATGAGAGTACGCAAACCGTATTTATTGCCTCTGCATTTACTCCAAGCAGAGTTAATGAAACGTCGCCGCCGCTACCTAGAAGAGCGTCAGGAAACAAATACACCTGTAGATCATGCACTTATGGTAAGTATCGCCGGCATTGCAGCAGGTCTTCGTAACACAGGATAAAGTTTTAAGCCCGCTCCATTTAAAGCACATCAGCATGATGTGCTTTTTTATTGAACGCATGGTCAAACTTTTTATAATTTTTTTATCAATCCATTCATAAATATTTATGAATGGGCGATTGGCTAAATTTACCAATTAAACCTTGATTTATCATTATTTTTAAAAATAAAAAGTTTTACCATGCGGTAAAAAGTTCTGAAAAGTCATAAGATTAGTTTGAACAATTTTTTGTATCACTGATTAAATCTTCTAAAAAACAAGAGTATGATGTGCACAATTTATCTTTAGAGTGCTCAAAAAATGTCCAATTGGTTTCCCAAATGGCGCCCGTACGAAGGCAATATCGATGCACGTCCTGTTGGCACAAGTGAATACCTCCCTGCTTCACAAAGTGCAATTTTAGGTGTTCAGCATGCCTTTGCCATGTTTGGAGCAACGGTTCTTGCACCTTTCTTGATGGGCTTCGATCCAAACCTTGCAATTTTAATGTCAGGGATTTGTACCATTTTGTTCTTTATTATGACGGGTGGCCGTGTTCCGAGCTATTTAGGTTCAAGTTTTGCCTTTATTGGGGTCGTGATTGCAGCAACGGGCTATACCGCATCGGGCACAGGCGCACTCAATCCCAATTTAGCCATGGCGGGTGGCGGTATTATTGCCTGCGGTGTGCTATATACCTTGTTTGGTTTTATGGTCATGGCAACGGGTACCAAGTGGATTGAAAAACTGATGCCACCTGTGGTGACAGGTGCTGTGGTGATGATTATCGGTCTAAACCTTGCACCAGTCACAGTTAAAGGCGTTGCGGGCAATACCTTTAATATGTGGATGGCACTGGTTACCGTGTTATGTATGGGCTCGATTGCAGTTTTTACCCGTGGCTTATTGCAACGTCTCTTACTATTAATTGGTTTGTTACTTTCTTACTTGGTCTACTTTATTGTGACCAATGTCATGGGCTATGGCACAGCGATTAATTTTGCCCCGATTCAACAAGCCGCTTGGTTTGGTTTGCCGACTTTTCATGCACCTGAATTTAATGCCAATGCCATGATGATCATTGCACCGATTGCTTTGATATTGGTGGCAGAAAACCTCGGTCACATCAAAGCCGTGAGTGCGATGACTGGTGAAAACCTTGATCCGCACATTGGTAAAGCATTTGTTGCCGATGGTGTCGCAACGACATTAGCAGGGGGTGTCGGTGCACCAGGCATGACCACCTATGGTGAAAACATTGGAGTCATGGCAGTCACACGAGTTTACTCGACCATCATTTTTGCCATCGCAGGTGTGTTTGCCATTTTCTTAGGCCTGTCACCAAAGTTTGGTGCCATCATCCATACCATTCCGACCGCGATTTTAACCGGTGCATCGATTGTGGTCTTTGGTTTGATTACCATCGCAGGTGCTAAAATCTGGATTGAAAACAAAGTCGATTTTTCACAAAACAAAAACCTGATGGTCGCTGCAGTCACCATCATTTTAGGTACAGGTGATTTTGCCTTACAAATTGGTAACTTTAACTTGGGTGGTATTGGTACTGCTACGTTTGCAGCGCTGTTCTTGAACTGGTTCTTCAGCTTAGGGCAAAAAGATTAATCTGCCTGATATTTTGATTATCCATTGTTGATCGCAGCCTTCGGGCTGCTTTTTTTGCTCTGATACTCTGGCTCCGATTTACACATATCACGATGCTAAAGGATGTCTCAAAACACAAAAAGGACTAAGATAAAGCAACATTTTCCGCTTTGACCCTGCCATGCGCCTTGATTTTTTTGATCTGCAATTGTTTATCAATATCCTGAGTACAGGCAGTCTGACCAAGGGTGCAGAACGTTCCGCCATTTCTTTACAGGCCGCCAGTG
This sequence comes from Acinetobacter sp. 8I-beige, assembly GCF_902505955.1. Taxonomy (NCBI): domain Bacteria; kingdom Pseudomonadati; phylum Pseudomonadota; class Gammaproteobacteria; order Moraxellales; family Moraxellaceae; genus Acinetobacter; species Acinetobacter sp. 8I-beige. Next base: position 1,275,861 of record NZ_LR732792.1, read on the forward strand.
AACGGATTAAAAAATTAGAACACCATTTTGAAGTCAGTTTATTTACCCGCCATGCAACCGGGGTGAAAGCGACCCTTGCTGGACAAACCTTTGCGGAACATGCGCAGCACTTACTGCAACAACAGCAGCAATTACAACAGGCCATGTTGCCCTTTGCCCACAGTGCAACGAGCAACATTATATTGTGGTGCAATTCATCGGCACAGAGTGAGTACTTACCGCACTTGCTGCCGCAGTATTTAATGGAAAATCCGAAGATTCATATTGAATTGAAAGAAGCCGAAACCAATGACATCATTCAGGCCCTCAGCACAGGCACGGCACAGTTGGGACTGATCTCCGGTTTTTTTGATGCAGGGCAGCTTGAAACCCAAGAGTTTGCTGAAGACCCGTTGGTACTGATCTGCCCAAGCCAGCATCCACTTGCCACTGCGGCACAACTGGAACTGGGTGAATTATTGCAACATCCGTTTGTGGGCCTCATGCAATATCACTCCTTACAACAGTCAATAGAAGCTCAAGCCAAACGCTTAGGCTGTGACATCCACTATCGTCTACGGGTGCCGAACTTTGCCGCGATTGCCCAAGTCGTTGCCAATGGCGTCGGCATTGCGATTATTCCCAAGCGGGCAGCCCTGCGTTTAAAAGCACAGTATGATTTTCAACAAATTGAACTTTTAGGCAAATGGGCCAACCGCAAGTTGCTGTTAGCAGCCCGGTGTTTTGATCAGCTCCCCGCAGATTATCAACGCTTTAGTCAATTCCTCTTGAGCCAACATGACCAACTCATTCTGCATTAAAGCCAACCCAGTTGATGTAAAACCATATAACTGCCAAATAGCACTAGGCCCACAAAGAACACCTTACGAAAGGCTTGCTCAGGGATGCGGTAGCGAATTTTGGTGCCCAACCACATTCCGAGCAATGCAGGAAGCAGTGCGATCAACGACAGTTGATAGTCAATGGGAGTGTCTTCAACAGGATTTAGATGTAAATACACGGCCAAACATAAAGTTGAAACGGTAAAGGCAAGGCCGAGTGATTGTACCAAATCATCCCGTTTCAAATGCAAGGACTGCAAATACGGTACCACGGGAATCACCACCACTCCTGTCGCCACCGTCAAAGCACCGCCCAAATAGCCCATGATCGGTGATAAATATTTTTCATACGGGGCTAAGTTGGGCATATTTTTGGAAAACAAACCATATAGACCATAAATGGCCAGCATCCCGCCCAACAGCGCTTCACTTTGAAATTCGCCATGTCCAAGTGTAGGAAAAACACTCCAAACTGAACCAATGATCATGCCCACCAGCAACGGCCAAAAGCGTTGTACCAATCGCAGTACACGCCCTTCTGCAAACAATTGCCAAAAGTTCGTGACCATGGAAGGGATAATCAGCAAAGTTGCCGCTTGAAATGGGCTAATCACCAAAGATAAAAGTCCCATCGACACGGCGGGCAGGCCTAAGCCAATGGTGCCCTTAATCATGCCTGCGACAGCAAAAACAAAAATAACAAAAGCAAGCATGACGCTTCTCTCTAAACACTTAGCGCCATGCTATAAAATTTAAATCTGGGCTCATATCACTGTTTTTAGAAGTAAGCCTCAATCAAAGATTGAGGCTTACTGGAAAGAATGGTCTGGACTCAACTTTTATTGAATCCGGATGTGATGCGGTGTAATTCTGCTTAGTATTTGAAATTTAGGCTGAAGCGGAAAGTACGTGGATCGCCCCAATTGACCAATTGCGCATTTGGTGTGGTTCCGACTAAATACTCTTTATCAAACAGGTTTTTTACACTGAACTTTGCGCCCCAATTTTTCGCTTCATAACCGGCACTGACGTCGTACAGCGTATAGCTCGATAGCGGTACATAATCAGTCCCACGTTGTGCTGTACGCTCGCCTTGATAATTCGCACTGGCACCAATATTCCAGCCCAGTTGTTCATCTGCAAAGAAGTATTGGGTTGATAAAGAGGCGGCATTTTTAGGCACATGGTTAATTCGCTTGCCAATATCGCTGCTTGTTTCACTGTCAGTAATTTTTGCAGTTGGAATATAACTATAGGTTGCGGTCAGGTTCCATTGATCAGTTAGAGCAGCTGATAATTCTGTTTCAAAGCCCTTTGTGACTTGCTCACCTGTTTGAATTGAAAAATTCCCTGAAGCATCTGTTTCTGTGACATTCTGACGAGTTAAATCATAATAAGCCACATAGCCTTGCAGTCTTTGATTCAACCCTTGGAATTTAACCCCAACTTCAGCTTGTTTCCCTTCTTCTGGATCAAGCAACGAACCATTTTCACCAGAATCAGTCACCGGCATAAATGAGGTTGCATAACTGATATATGGTGCAAACATATCATTGATACGGTACATCACCGATGCACTACCCGTAAAAGCATTATCTGAATTTTTAGTTGTTGTATTTGTTAGGATATTGTCAATTTCAACTTGAGTCCAGTCATGGCGTCCAGAGAGCCCAATAATCCAGTCATCATCAATTTTAATGGTGTTTCTTAAATACAAACCTGCATATTGGCTATAGGTGATTTCTTCCGTTGGCACACCTACTTTTTTGATACTTATATTTCCATAACTTGGATTATTTACATCAAAATCATTGATCGTATCTGTTCGACGATAATAATCACTACGCTCACGCATCATATCTAAACCAACCATTACATCATAGTTTATATGCTCGAAATTGAAATTTCGCTGTAAATTATTGTCTAAGGTATAATTCACATCTTGCTTATCTTGATTATTAATTGCACGTTTAATTGTAGGTAATACACTTCGACCAGATGCTAAAATCGAATCCCCCAATGTCTCAGTTTTAGTCACAGCAAAGTTTTGTTTAAAAGTCCAAGCATTATCAAAATAATGCGCATAGTTCGAACCTAAACGATAAACATCAATGTCATAACCATAGTCAGGATCGCCAAAGAACAGACTATGTGAATATTTCTTATAATTTCCACCACTATATGGAATACCCTGTTGACGGACATATTCACGGCGCTGGTAACTGGCGATGACAGACAAATCATCTTTGTCGCCTAAGTCAAAATTATAAGACGGCGCAATATAATAATTTTTAAAATAAACATAATCTGTTGGATCATCCTGATCAGACACTCTCCCAACAACACGAAACGCCCCTTTTTCGCTATCATTTGGCGCATAGTTGATATCAAATGTGCCATCTACAAAGGCATTGCTGCCATAGCTCACACTGCCCCGAGAAAAAGTTTCAGCTTCAGGACGCTTGGTGGTTAAGTTAACTAAGCCGCCCGGCAAGGCAAAGCCAAAACCAGTCGATGTCGGCCCTTTCACCACTTCAATCGACTGTAAACCACTGATGTCTTCTGAACGTAGGGCATTATCAGAAGTTTGAATACGCAAGCCATCGACATAGGTCTGTGCGCTGGAAACCTGCCCACGAATAATAAAGTCATCCCAACCACGGCGACCATACTGTCCTGCGGTGACCCCCGCTACACCCTGCAAGGCTTCAGACAGTGTTTTCGCTTGTTTCTGTTCGAGTTGTTTTTCACTAATCACGCTGATCGATTGCGCAGTTTCAAACAGCGGTGCATCGGAACGTAAAACAGCTGATGCAGTTTTTGCTGCATATGCCGCTTTTTCATCTGCATCTTGGGCTTCAAATTGCAAAGTCGGTAAAACTTGGGATGATGCTGTTTCCAGTGTCTCGCCCTGAGCAAATGCTGCTGTAGTCATCACGGCCAGAATGGATAAGCTCAAAGAAGAAATATGAAAACGCATAACATCAATCAACAGACAGAAAGAATGCCAATTATAATCATTTTCATTTGGAAGCCTATTTATTAATAAAATTTAACAATGAATTTAATTGTTAAACCTCATTAACATTATTAATAAGCACTTCAATGACTCAGCCTAAAAACACCATCGGCTTTGGACTTCATGTGTCATTGGACTGTTTTAATTAATAAGAGGTAACAAAACTCAGCCTTCGCTTTCATCCACAGGGTCGGTTTTATATTGGTCTTCGAGCACATTACTAAAAATACTTTCAATCATCCAGACGCGATACAGACTATTAAAGACATAGCTCTGCCCATCCACGCGCAGTTCAATCACGGGGAAGTCAGGCTGGGACTTCATTTCACAGAGCATGTCATTTTCTTGAAGCTTGGCTTCCACATCTTCGGTGATCAATGCTGTGATTTCCAATTCTTGCTTCAGTTGATCAAAATGTGACTTAAAGGATAAATCTTTGCCTTGGGTCCAAACGGCTTTCAAAATCCGATACATGGCATCAACGCGCTGCTCTTCAGGCACGCTATAAAATAACTGTGCCATCGCCAAAGTGGCTGCTTGCGTCGGACGGCAAAACGGTGTGAATTTGATTTCTGTCCGTTTGGATAAACGCGTTGCCAAACTCCAATCAAACCCGTCTCGACCGTGATAGCTGAGGGGGTAGACATTGAGCTGAATATTATAATAATCGGCGAGTTCTTCTTTAATATAGGCCAATAGCAACCATGAAATTGGATCTTCCAGCGCAACGTATAGGTCTAACTCTGGATCGAGCGCCTGAATTTCATTTAACTCTTCAGCATCACTAATCAAATGCTCACGCCAATCAATATGATTGATCAAGAAAATGGGGTTATCGGTAAATAATTTTTGTTGCTTTAAACGGCGCGTTAAACGCAGCAGATCATCGACGGCATGGTACTGACGGTCACCAAGCTGGAAGTAACTGGCCAATACCGCATCATCATTAAAAATACGTTCTGGAAAGTGTTGCTCTTGATGGTGACGGCTGGCCATCGCATATAAGGTGCGCAGCTTACCCTCTTGTTTTTGCCACAGCATGTGAAACACATCTTCCAGCAAATATAAAAAGTCCTGCCCACGCAGCGGCGTATGCCGCAGGATGGTCTCTGCTTGGCTCAATGCTTCTGAACTGGGTTGTTCTGGCGTTTCATGAAAGCTAAAACGGTGCTGGCGCGACAGAATTTTGGCATCATTTAAACAATAAGTTTGCCACTCCAAAGCCGACATTTGGTTCGGCGGTTCAGCGGCTTGACTGGAAATGACCACCTTCAATGGTTTCAGTTCGTCCGCCAAAATTTCTTCAATTTGTGGTAACTGCTGAACCGCTAAATAGCTATATACATCGTCGAGGCGTAAATGAATACTCAAGCCTTGTTCTGTAGAGACGACCGTTTGACGAATCGGTTTTTGATAAAACCAACGCGATCGAATCGGATCGAACCATCGACGCAACAGTGACATGAGCAAAGCCTCTAAATTAAACCCTTGAAAGTACTACAAGGGTTTATATCAATTCACAGCAAAATGATCAATTAGACATCTAAATTTAGATCAGTTACCGCGCCTTTTTCCGCACCAGTGGTCAGTTTTGCAAACTTGGCCAAAGCCCCATAACGATAATTCGGTTGCGGTTTCACCCACGCGGCTTGACGCGCTGCAATTTCTTCTGCCGAAACATGCCATGTCATTTCGCGAGTTTCTGCATTGATTGAAATTTTATCACCATTTTGCACTAAACCAATTGGCCCACCTTCATAGGCTTCTGGGGTGACATGACCAATGACAAAACCATGACTACCTCCTGAGAAACGACCATCGGTGATCAGCGCCACTGATTTACCGAGACCTTTACCAATAATCGCTGAGGTCGGTTTCAGCATTTCTGGCATGCCCGGTCCACCTTTAGGCCCTTCACCACGAATCACCACCACTTCACCCGCTTGAACTTCACCATCTAAAATGCCACGCATTGCGCCAATTTCACCTTCAAAGACACGTGCAGGCCCTTCAAAGTACAGGCCTTCTTTGCCAGTAATTTTAGCCACAGCACCTGTTGGAGACAGGTTACCTTTAAGCACTACCAAGTGAGAGTCTTTTTTAATTGGCGCGTCGAACGGTAAAATAATCTGCTGACCTTCTGGATAGTCTTCAACCTCAGCCAAATTTTCCGCCAAGGTCTTTCCGGTTACGGTTAAACATGAACCATCGAGCATGCCAGCATCTAACATCCGCTTCATCAGCGGTTGAATGCCCCCAATCGCAATCAGCTCAGACATCAAATATTTGCCAGATGGGCGCACATCAGCCACCACGGGAATATCTTGCCCGATACGGACAAAATCATCCAAACTCAGTTCAACTCCAGCGGTATGTGCCATCGCCAGTAAGTGCAGCACCCCATTGGTTGAACCACCCAAGGCAATCAGCACTTTAATTGAGTTTTCAAATGCAGCTTTGGTCATAATGTCGCGTGGTTTCAGGTCTAAGCGCAGTAAATTCATCACCGCTTCACCTGCTTTTTGACAGTCGATCCGCTTGTCATCCGAAACCGCTTCTTGTGCAGAGGAGCCCGGCAAACTCATGCCCAAGGCTTCAATCGCAGAAGCCATCGAGTTTGCAGTGTACATACCGCCACAAGAACCCGGCCCCGGCAGTGCCACTTCTTCAATCTGTTTGACTTGAATGGCACTGATTTCACCTTTGGCGTGTTGACCCACGGCTTCAAACACGGAAATCATATCGGTATGCCCTGCGCCCGGCTTGATTGTCCCACCATAAACAAACAAACCTGGACGGTTCAAACGGGCTAAGCCCATGATGCAACCTGGCATGTTTTTGTCACAGCCACCAATCGCGATCACGCCATCATAGGCCTGACAGCCCACCACGGCTTCAATCGAATCGGCAATAATTTCACGGCTCAACAAAGAATACTTCATGCCTTCGGTGCCGTTAGAAATACCATCTGAAATGGTGATGGTATTAAAAATAATGCCTTTTCCGCCAGCTTGATTAACCCCTTTTTCGGCCTCACGTGCCAGTTCATTAATATGCATATTACACGGCGTGACATTGGCCCAAGTAGACGCAATACCGACAAAGGGACGAGTAAAGTCTGAATCTTTAAAGCCTGTGGCACGCATCATGGAACGTGCGGGCGCATTTTCAATGCCTTCATAAACAGGAGCTGAATGTTCGCGGATATTGTCTTTACTCATTGTATTTGTCCTTAGCGATGGCTGCGTATTGCTCTACAGTCTTGGCAATTTTTTCTGTTTTTATTGTATAGAAAGCAGGCTAGACATGAAAGCGACTCGCTGGGTATTACATGAAACCATTCATTGTGGTTCTACCCAAATCAGATCACATGATGAAGCGACATAGATGTCGCTGTTTCACTGTATAGCAGGGATGCCATATCAGGGGAACAAAGGCATTTTGTTACTTTTGTGCCGTCAAAAGTAAAACCTCGTCTACGTAATAACAGTACAAACCGTACTGTAAATTGCGACTGTGCTATTTTCATCAATCAATAAAAAAGCACCCCAAATGAAGTGCTTTTTTAATCAGTCAAAGACTACAGCTTAAATGTCACGTACCGCACCTTTAGACGCACTGGTAGTATGCATCGCATAGGCTTTTAAAGCTTTAGAGACTTTACGCGGACGCTGTTCAGCAGGTTGCCAACCTTTAGCTTCTTGCACTTCACGGCGCGCAGCCATGGTTGCTTCATCCACGGCCAAGTGAATACTACGGTTTGGAATATCGATCTCGATACGGTCGCCATCTTCCACTAAACCAATCGCACCACCTTCAGCTGCTTCTGGAGACACGTGACCAATCGAAAGACCCGATGAACCGCCCGAGAAACGACCATCCGTTAACAAAGCACAGTCTTTGCCCAAACCTTTCGATTTTAAGTAACTGGTTGGATACAACATTTCTTGCATGCCCGGACCACCACGTGGCCCTTCGTAACGAATGACGACTACATCACCCGCAGTGATTTTGCCACCTAGAATCGCTTCTACCGCAGCATCTTGGCTTTCAAACACACGTGCCGTACCGTTGAATTTCAAGATGGAATCATCCACACCCGCAGTTTTCACAATACAGCCTTCTAATGCGATGTTGCCATACAGCACTGCCAAACCACCATCTTGAGAGAAGGCATGCTCAGCATTACGAATCACACCGTTGTTACGGTCGCCATCCAATCGTGAATAATAACGGTCTTGTGAAAATGCCGTTTGCGTCGGTACACCGCCCGGTGCTGAGCGGAAGAATTGATACACGTCTTCGTCTTCAGTGCGGATGATGTCCCACTTGTCCAAAGCATCTTTTAAGGTTTTTTCATGCACAGTCGGTACAGACGTATCCAGCAACCCGGCACGATCCAATTCCCCCAAGATCGACATGATGCCACCCGCACGGTGTACATCTTCCATGTGCACATCTTGCTTTGCAGGTGCAACTTTACATAGCACAGGCACTTTACGTGACAAACGGTCAATATCGGTCATAGTAAAGTCAACTTCAGCTTCGTGTGCCGCTGCCAACAAGTGTAAAACGGTATTGGTTGAACCGCCCATTGAAATATCAAGCGTCATGGCATTTTCAAAGGCTGCTTTGGTCGCGATTGAACGTGGCAATAAGCTGTAATCGTTTTGTTCGTAATGGCGTTTGGTAATTTCAACGATCAACTGACCCGCACGCTCGAATAGCTTTTTACGGTTCGCATGGGTCGCTAAGGTTGAACCATTGCCCGGAAGCGATAATCCCAAAGCTTCGGTTAAACAGTTCATTGAGTTTGCAGTGAACATGCCTGAACATGAACCACAGGTTGGACAAGCTGAACGTTCGTATTCAGCCACTTCTTCATCGGTGAAACTGTCATCTGCTGCGACAATCATGGCATCGACAAGGTCAATCGCGTGTTCATTACCACGGATTTTCACTTTACCCGCTTCCATCGGCCCACCAGACACAAATACCACAGGAATATTCAGACGCATAGACGCCATCAACATGCCCGGGGTAATTTTGTCACAGTTCGAAATACACACCATCGCATCAGCACAGTGCGCATTGACCATGTATTCCACTGAGTCTGCGATGAGGTCACGTGAAGGCAATGAATACAGCATGCCATCGTGGCCCATCGCGATCCCATCATCAACGGCAATGGTATTAAATTCTTTAGCTACGCCACCTGCTTTCTCAATTTGACGTGCCACAAGTTGACCTAAGTCTTTTAAATGAACGTGACCCGGTACAAATTGAGTGAATGAGTTGACTACCGCAATAATCGGCTTACCAAAGTCTTCGTCTTTCATCCCCGTTGCGCGCCATAAGCCACGCGCACCCGCCATGTTTCTTCCGTGTGTTGATGTTTTTGAACGATAGTCAGGCATTGTACTTTTCCAACATAGTTGTGCTTGAGATGAATGTCCACATTCACTCTGGCTAAAATCTGAGTTCTGAGAGTGTCAAACTGTCAAAAATTTAAACATAACATATTCGCATTCTACGTAAATCTCGTTTTTAGGCATCTCGACCTAAATTACCGAAGGCAGTAAGTTTGCGCGCTACATTTTAACCGATGAGCTGACATTCAATTGCATATGGAAACTACTATAACCCGTTCACTCACCTTGCAATACAAAACTTCCATGAATAATTTTTAAATTTTGCATGAGTTTTATTTATATGAAATACAAATTTTGAGCGATACGCTATCAAGGATCCTTGCGCTATTTTTTGAATAAAACTCTCGCACATCATCTAGTTAGAACTACTCTATCGGCTTTTTATGCAGGATAAATCTGTAGCTGCTCGAGTTTTGCTATAATTGTTTTAATCTTATCCTTTTTTCCGAGTATTTCTTGAAAATCATCTTTGCAGGCACGCCCGAATTTGCGGCTGTGGCATTAGACGCTCTCCTAAAAACAGAACATGAAATTGTAGCAGTCTATACGCAACCTGACCGTAAAGCAGGTCGTGGGCAGAAACTTACCGCTTCAGCCGTGAAGCAGTTGGCTTTAGCACATGATATTCCTGTCTATCAACCACTGCATTTTAAGTCTTCAACCGAAGAAGGTCTGGCTGCTCAAGCTGAACTCAAGGCCTTAAATGCAGATGTGATGGTGGTGGCTGCTTATGGCCTGATTTTGCCGCAAGTGGTTTTGGATACGCCTAAATATGGCTGTTTGAACATTCACGGTTCGCTGTTGCCACGCTGGCGGGGTGCAGCGCCTATTCAACGCGCAATTTCTACTGGAGATACCGAAACTGGGGTCACCATTATGAAAATGGCCGCAGGTTTGGATACGGGCGATATGATGTATAAAACCTACTGCCCGATTGAAGCTACAGATACCTCTGCAAGCTTGCATGACAAATTGGCACAACAAGGGGCCGAAGCGACGGTCAAAGTGTTAGCCTCTGAAAGCACATTGCAGCACTATTTAGACAACCGCGAAGTGCAAGATGAAGCTTTGACAGTCTATGCACACAAACTCTCTAAGGCTGAAGCGCAAATTGATTGGACTTCAACAGCGGTGCAAATTGACCGTAATATTCGTGCATTTAACCCATGGCCTGTCGCATTTATCGCACTGGATGAAAGCAATAATCTGCGCGTTTGGGGTTCGATGTTGTCTCAAGAAAATGCCCAAGCTCAAGCTGCAGGGACCATTTTAGCCATCGATAAACAAGGTGTTCATGTCGCTTGTGGCGATGAACACGCGGTGTGTTTAAGCTCTCTGCAATGGCCGGGTGGTAAACCCCTAAATGCCGTACAAATTTTACAAACCCAAAAACTGAATATTGGACAAATTTTATAATGAAACAATCTCCCCACGCCTCAGGTAAGACTCTAAACTTACGTGCTCAGGTTGTTAAAACGTTATTGGCTGTCCAAAATGGTCAATCACTGGCATCGGTACTTCAGCAACACATGGCAATTGTGTCTGACAAAGACCGTGCCTTGTACCATGAATTAGTTCTTGGCTGTTTACGCCAATGGCATGCGCTTAAACAAGTGACTTTACCGTTGTTGACTAAGCCACTGGAAAACCAAGTCGTTGAAACCTGTTTATATGTGGGTTTATACCAATTGCTGTGTACCCGCGTTGCAGCGCATGCCGCGATTTCTGAAACGGTAGAAGCAGCCAAACAATTGGGTATGGAAAGCTTAAGTGGTGTGGTGAATGCTATTTTGCGCCGTGCAACACGTGAAACGGAACAGTTCTACGATGTTCTAGAACAAGCCTCGAATCTGCCAAGTTGGTTATCCAAACGTTTGAAAAAGGACTGGGGCGAGCAACTGGCTGAAATCAGCTATGAGCTGAAACAAGTTGCACCCTTAACCTTAAGAGTAAACACCTTACAAGTCAGCCGTGACGAATATCTTGAAATTTTAGAAGATGAAGGCATTGAAGCCCATGCCTGTGAACTTTCAAATGTCGGCATTGTGCTGGATGACAGTCTGCATATCCCAAGCCTACCAGGTTTTGAAGTAGGTGGTTTTTCAGTACAAGATGAACATGCGCAACTCTGTGCAATTTTGTTACCCGACTTAAATGGCAAATTCGTAATTGATGCCTGTGCAGCACCTGGCGGCAAGACAGCGCATATTTTAGAGATGTATCAGCCGAAAAAACTGATTGCACTCGACCAAGATGAAAAGCGCTTAAAACGAGTCTCTGAAAACTTAGAGCGTTTGGCTTTAAATGAAAAATATGTCGACATTATCACTGCCGATGCAGTGAAATGGACATCGCCTGAACTGGCGGATTGTATCGTTCTCGATGCACCCTGTTCTGCCATTGGGGTAATCCGTCGCCATCCCGATATTCGTTTGCTGCGTCAGTCAGGGGATATTGCCAAAACGGTACAGCTGCAAAAGCAAATTCTGGAAAATATGTGGCAACAACTCAAAGTGGGCGGCACATTGCTATACATCACCTGCTCAATTTTAAAAGCCGAGAATGAACAGCAAATGATCGACTTCTTTGCTGAACATACGGATGCGAAAGAAATTAAAATTGATGCCGATTGGGGTATTGAGCAAATTCATGGTCGCCAACTACTCCCACAAGTAGGGCGTGGCGATGGTTTTTATTATTGTCGCATTGAAAAGATTTAAAAATAAAAGGAGCTGAAAGGCTCCTTTTTTTCATGGATGGTATTAGCAAATAAATCTTGATGGTCTCTGTTATCAAACCCCAAAATTAAACATTCATAAAAAGACCGAGTGAATTTTACTCGGTTTTTTTATTTAAAATTGAGGTTGGATTACAAGACCCTATGGCTGTAAACGAATTCCAAAATACAGACTCTTTTGCTGGTTCGGTAACAGCTCGGTGAAAATGGTTGAGACACTTTTACCTTGAGGGGTAACTTTTTCTCCAGACTCTTTCATAGGGAGCACATTATTCGAATTCCACGGTGTGGTGTACGCGGGGTACATATCGCTAACTTCAACATTGGTTAAAGGATACTCCCCCATATTTTTCACCATAATGCGGTAAACAATACAATCATTACGACCAATTTGCGTGCTTCCGATTTGATACGCTGCATTCACCACTTGTAAAGCAGACATATCCGTACATCCCGGCTGTTTGAACTGCGTTTTATGTAAGGTGATTTGATTAATGCCAATCGTGACCAAATCTTTGTTTGAGATTGGGCTTAAACTCAAGCTTTGATTGGTATTGTCTGGTGTCGCAATCAACTCGACTTGGCTGGTCATACCATTCACAGCACTGGTCGGTGCTTCCACTTTGACCAAAATTGCTTTTTGTTCACCCGCTTGTAACTGATAACGATCCGAATCTTTCACCATCACATCACCCCCATCTAAAAGACCATCACCATTTTGGTCAATAAATAAAGTGTATAAAAATCCATCATTCGGTTTTAGCAGATTAATACTGAGCTTAATGCCACTTTCAGTCACACGGCCCTGATTGGTTAAGCGATGTGCAAAGACAAAAGTTCCGCCGGTCCGAATCTGTGCTTGCTGATCATTCACTAAAATTAATTGACGTTGTTGCGCCTGCAGTGAACTGACCACATCTAAAATGACATCACCAAAACCCGTTTGTACCGATTCAATGGCAAACCAAATGTTGGTGCTATTACTTGCTGAGGGTAATACGCTTACCACAGCACAAACCTGAGCTGTAGTTTTGGCTGAAATATTAAGTTGGCTAATACTCTGCCCTGTCATTCCAGCTTTACATTGCTCAGTGGTCAATGGATAAAACTCAACTCTAAGCCCTGAGGTAAAAGGGTTAATACCACTTTGTACTAAAGTTGAATAATCGGTGTTATTTAATGTCGGCTCAACAGATGTTCTAGATGCATATAACTTATAGTCTTGTGCAAAAGCACTGTCATTTTGAATATTTAAAGGAAAATAAACTTTCGCCGTGTTGTCTGCTGACTTGGTGAGTAAAGCAGCACCTGTTCGTCCACCTTGCGCAATATTAAAGATGCCTACGCCTGTTTCTGTCGTAGACGCATTCGCTTTGTTATTGGACAAATCACTCTTGCCGATAATCGGCTTTTGAACTGTCGAGATATTATTGCTTGGCTCAAAGTCAGACATCGCTGTGGTTTCAATGGTGGCTGTATTTACCGTCTGCCCATTGGTTGATGTATCCGTATCTGTAACCAGTAGGTTCTTAATGGTGAATCGATACTTAGCCTTAGCAGGAATATCACCAAGGTTTAGGCCCGTACCCGCAGTATTGGAGAAGAGTGCTGTGAGTGCATTGGCATCCGTCCACTGCGTTGGACATGCTTTACTGGTTCCATCTGTGATGTCTTCACACATCAGAGTGGTCTGATTACTGCCAGTGGTTGTTATACGTTGTAAATTTTTAAAACTATCGTGTAAGAACACACTATCTGCTTGAGCAGTGGTTTTATTTTCAACCTCTAACGTATAAGAAACCAAACGATCTTTAATGGTCAGCGAATCGCTGGTCAGTGCTTTCACCACTGAAAGGTCAACATCATCTTCTTGAATGTTTAAATCAAATTTGACATCTGCCTGACTATTGCCACAAGAGCTCAATGATGTGGCAATGGCTTTACTCGTAGGATCCAGAGCAAAAGAAAAAGGAACTGTGATATCGGCATTGACGGTGGTATTGCCTAAAATACCAATCACCAAACCGTTGACTTGTACACCTTTGGTATAGTCCAAAGCACTATTATAAACAGGCGTATAGTTAAAGGTAATGGAGGTATCTTGGTTCGATTTACTTAAGCCATCTGCACTGCCAAGCTCAACTAAAGCCGCCCCTTCCTGTTTGTATAATTTATAATTAACGCCATAAACCGCTTTAACACCACTATAGTTAGGAGGATAGTCAACTTTAAAGTTAAGCACAGGCATATCTGAAGCACTTAAAATCTGCCCGACGATATTAAAAGGCACAGCCTGTTTTTTGCCCGTCGTACTATCATTGCCTTCATAATATTTATTTGAACTTGCGCTAAATTCAACTGCAGGTTTTAAACCAATTTTAATATCATCTAAAAAGTTCCCTAGTGTTCTTGAACTCCCCCATCTTGTTGCTGAAAAAATAAATTGGTATATACCACTTTCTGCTGTGACTGTAGCTTTATTTGTTGTTGGGTTTGCATTGGCATCTTTCCATGCAAACAATTGAGTCACAGGTTGGCTAGTTCCAATAGTCTGATTTATGGAATAGTTTAATCGATCCCCTGTCCCTACTTTCCCAATATAAAAAGTAGCTTGTTCATTCGTACTTGAACGCGCAGCATGTTTAAAATTCCAAGTAAACTCTTCATTCTTAAATAAACATACCGATTGATAGAGCGCAGATGCATCTTCAGCATTTAATTCAGCATATTGATTTGCTGAATTGCTCGTTCCCCATGATGTTGGTGCATTACCGTCTGGGCCTTTACCTCGCCATATTTCAATCAACTTTGGCAATTTATGCGTGGTTAACCACCCCTCAACCTGACTCTCTGAAAGCTGAGCATGCGTTCCACTCAAAGCCGGTTGATTAAAAGATAAATTAACAAAACTACGCTGAATTTGAACTTCATTGGCACTCGCAGCAACATCAGCTGCAGCTACGGTTTGTAAAGTAGAAGTAACACATAGTGAAGCAAGCAAAACACGAGTGAAATAATGCTTTGTCATTTTTGATTTCCTTCACTGCTGCGGCTACTCTGAACTTGAATTTGAGCGATATTTAAAAGTGGCCAATATTGTGCATTTACGCCCTGACAGCCGTGTCCATTCAGTTGCACCAACGTAGGTAGGTCAAACGCATCAGAGGTCATCATTACCACATAAGGCAACTGCTGTTGGATTTGAAAAATCGTACGTTCTGCTGCTTGAAAGTGCTCGCGAGCATGACGCCAACCCAGTTCACAGTATTCGACTGCTGCCCACACGAGAGTAACCTCGGCTTGCGCCAAACGCTCTGGCGCAACATGGATCGCACCCTGCCCCTTTAAATACTCTAACTGAACCCAAAGATCACGACGCATGACCTGTGCCATACTTAAAACAGGGGTGGTGAGGGATAATTGAGTAGGCTGATTGAATCCATCCACTAAAATTTGAGCCTGCTGTAGTGCTTCCTGCCCTGCACTGCTTAGTCCTTGTGCTGAAATTTCACTCTTCGCATAGCTTAGCCACACTTTGGCTTTATAGGCATGATAGCGAAGTAATGGATCTGTCCCATGCAACTCAGCCTCGACCTGCTGAGCCAATTGCTGAACTTGTGAGATTGGTTTGATTGATTGTTCTGCCATAGCACTCGATAGGCCATTGAACATGAACAAACCAACGATGATACCCTTCAAGGTCTTTGGCATCTTATCGCCCTCCTTGAGGTTCTAGAGCAGGGTTCATCATGCCATTACGGCGGCCAAACAGGTCTTCATCAAATTTAAATCTAAAGCGTAAATATGCACCTTCACCTGTTGAGCTGGTATTGGCAAGCTCGGCGTCTTGATAGCCCATAAAATTATAGCCAGCAGATACCCAAAGATTCGTTGCCAATAAATACCCAACCTCAACACCTGCTAAATAACGGGTACCCGCACCTTGATTCGCCCACAATGCCCCAGTTTGTAGACTCATATCCCAGCGTTCATTGAGGTCGTAAATCATGCGACCACTTAGTAACTGGGTTAATGCATCACTTTTAACACGATCTTCATCAAATACTGACCATTTTGCCGCATACTGCCCAGACCATGTGAGCTGGCGCTCAGGGTGATAATTGACATGGGTTGATGTGACATACGCTTCGCGTTGAAAAGCTGCTTCTAAATCTGTTTCGTTATTTTCATAGAAATATTCAACTTTTGATAAAACATCTAATTTATTTTGATCAAAATCACGCCATGCCAACCCCAATTGGAAACGGTTACGTAAATGGTCGCCCTGATCTACACCTTTGTTATCAATAAAGTTCAGGGTGTTTTTAGTCAAAAAAGTCACATCATTCGAGAGCTTACGTGCATAACCTATAGTATTGATCAAGGTATCCGAATCATCTGAACGACGTCCTTCTAAACGTGTCGTTGCTTTCCAGTTTTCATTGGCTAAATATTCAATCCCCAGACTTGCAGCAGTAGAATCGCTATTATTCTCCGTATCGGCAGATAAGCTCTTAATTTTCTCAAAGCTACCACTCAAATAAACTTTTGGTTGTACTTCCCAACGGTTTTTTAAACCAATCGTAGCTTCAGCCTCACGATTACTCATGCCATCAGCAACACGATATTCACTAAAGACTGAACCATCTTTCATATAGTTACTGCTGATACCCACCACAGTACTATTGGTTTCTTCAGTACTATTCATCGAGTAAAGACCATCTATCGAAGAAATCAATTCATGATGTGCATAGAGTTCTGTATTTGCAGCAACTTGGACACGACCACCCAACGTCAGGACTTTCTTGTCCGCATCAGATAAGTCTTGCTCATACTCGGTAAATACACTTGCCCCTTTCCAAGGCAATTGCCCTGTAAATTTAATACGACCAGTAGTGCCGTTATAGGCATCAGTATGATCAGTGGCAAGTGTTGCACCAGCTTGGCTTTCATCATAAAGACGAACACCCAATTCCACAGCAAGCAATTTAAAGAAATTGCGTTCTAAACTCGCAGATAATCCTGTGCGCACGCCTTGGTTCACCTGATCTTCCGTGCGAATCGCCTCAAGCCGTGCTAAACCGATGTGCACAACCTGTGATGTCGCCTTAATTCCACTTTCCATGCGACCAGCACTGATGGTTGCCGCATCATTTTGAAAACCACGGTCAGCTTGCTGATGATAGGCACGTAAATTATTGGTTCCCTTTGAATATTCAAATTCAATTCGTGCTGCATTGCCCTGCTGTTCAGCCAAAGAATCGGTTTGTCCTATTTGTGTCACTTGATCATCAGCAGAACTGGTATTTTCTGATTGCGCCACTTCAGCAATCAGCTTGCCATATTCCCCGACCTTCAACACCGCATTCACACTTGAAATCTGTTCTTTTTGCAGAGGATCATTGCTCCGCACAAAAGAGCCGCCTATTTTTAAATGGCTTGGAAATACATAACTGAAGCTTAAGCCTGCAACTTCATACTCTTCACCAATTTCATCAGCTTCCACCGTAATACGAATATAGTTCGGATTTAAGTCACTATCGACACTCGCCACTGCTTCTTTTAAATAGATACTATTACTATAGGTATCAATTTCATAATCCACAAAACGTGTTAACACTTGTCGATTGATAATCAGACCTGGATTGTTACGGTCTCGCGTCAAGACTTCAACTTTTTCACTATTTTCTAAAATCAGATCATTTGAAATCGCACCTAAACTATAGGGCCCTGTAATCCCCATAGCACGGTTTTCTGTCACCACTTGGCGTGATTTGGTTTGAGCACCAAAAGCGGACACTTGGAATTTGTCCCCTTCATGCCCTAATTTGACACCTGTCAATGAACGGTTATATTGGCCTAAAGAAAGACCTTCATCTCGTTCAGTACGCGTGACATAGTCACCATACATAGCATAAGAGCGGCCTTTGTCTAAACGAACATACAACTTACTGGTCGACTGAGCATCAAAGCCTTTGGCTGCAGCATCACCATAAACTGGATAGTATTCATCTGGCTGAATATCACGAAATAAACGCTGCTTTGAACTCTTGTCTGAATCATAAGCAAGCGTCAGTAAATAATCCCCTTTGACTTTACCTTTTAAATAAACAGCAGCACGCCCATTAACAGTGGTGTCATCTCCCAAATCTGCAATTTCTTTCAGTTCATCTTCAAAGCCGTCATTGCTCGTCACACTATGCAATTTTTCACGGTCAAAATGATTAAAATTGATGCTGCCTTCAATTAAACCTACTGCAATCAGTGGACGTAAATCTGCCGTAAATTGAATATCAATTTCTTGTTGAATTAAACCGCTACTGACCATTAAAGTGCCACGTCCTGGCATATTTGGCGCGAGTATTGGGATAATCAACTCACCATTTTCAATAAACGTTTGCAGCCCCGCTTCATTTGGGTTGGCATCCGCTAAATCAATCACACCTATATCACTTGCAATAGTGATCGGAGTTCGGGTCAGAACAGAAACACCCTGTTCATCTTTGATCTTTACCGCAATACTTAAGATATCTTGACCATTCGCTACAGCTGACGCAACTGGTTGTTGTAACTCGAAATGATGTGCTTGCCCCGGTACAATGACCTGTAAAGTTTGAGCTTCACGGACATTTCCCATCAGATCCAACTGTTCAACTAAAAGGGTATTGGAACCTGTTTCTAAAGGTACACCGACATATTCCAAACCTTGCTTTTGCTGCTCCGCCAATATCGCACGCTTACCAATATGTTTGTCATCAATGATTTTTCCATTCACTGACAGACGTTGTGTTGCACCCGCAGTGCCTTGTAACTGAATGGTGGTTTGATTGAACTTCAGCAATTGCCCTTCGTTCAAGTTTAAAATACGCAAAGCATTGTTATCCGCACGGCGTAAATATTCTTCTAAACTCACCACTCCCATCGGTTGAATTGGTTCTAAACTCAAGTCTTGTGATTTAGGCTTAGTCACAGATCCATTTTTACCGAGTAAGCAGTCTTGTTCACCCTCTGTAACCAAACAGCCCGTTGTCTGATCTGAACGTGTACTTTTTTCAATAAAAGTTGGGGCATCTATTGATAACTGTTTATTAATGGCCTTTTCAAGGTTGAAATTACCTTGATTCACCTTTTCTTGACGCTGTTTGACTGCATCAAGTAATGGTGCAGAACATTGCTCTGCATCATTGGCAATTGCAAAATCCGCACGATGTAATTCGCCACGTTTTACATCAACAAAACGGCTCGATGGATCTCCCGCGTTTCGATTAGACTGAATAATCACTTCAGCACCAGCAGGTAAGGTCGTACGGTCTAATTTTAAAACGTGAGTCTTCGGTGATACACCATAAAAATCGTACTTACCTTCTCGATCCGTAATGATATAACTGCCATCTTCCATAAAGAGGCGAATACCTGGAACCCCTAACTCACCCTGATCTTGCATGCCGTTGCGGTTACAGTCGGTATAGACCTTCCCCACTACAAATGCATCAGAGCTAAAAACACCCGTCTTGACTTTGACTTTTGCTTGCGCTTCATTTGAACTTAGACCATAAGCATCCATCGCTTTCGCACGATTGATGCCGTCACCATTTAAAGCATTCGGCCCAATTTGAACACGGTACTCAATTTTCGTGCTTTTATTCACTGCTAAGTCACCCAAACCTAAGCTCAGATAAGGTCCTTTTCCACCTTTAGGATCGGCCACAGGTTGACCATTAACACGCATTGTATTGGCGACATAGCTAAACCCACGAGGCAAAGTATCTTGTAGCTGTACGTCTGCAGCAACGACATCGCCTTGATTCGTCACCGTAATGCTATAATTGGTAAAATCGCCCAATTCAACCGAAGAGTCTCGCGCAGTCTTTTGAACCATCAGCCCTGTTTTTGAAAGTAAGGGATCAATTGGAATATCGATACTGAGTGCAGGACTATTTTCTGTCAGGGTGAAAGTCCCCCCGTACGACCATTCTGCGTGGACATCCTTGCCATTAAAGGAATCAATCGGATAAATAACTTGGTCGCTGGCAAAAGTATATTGTTGTCCTGAAATAGTCGACGTATCGACTAAAAGTTTATAACTGCCGCCCTTTACCAATGGTGAAACAAATTCACCCGATGCAGAGGTTACTTGTTGCGTTGGAAATGGTTTTAATTCACCTGTATTACGATCAATTTCAAACGCTTCATTTTCTGCTACAGGCCTTCCAAATTCATTGACCAGCGTAACTGTTGCACCTGCAACAGGCTTTCCTGTTTTTGCATCAAAAACGATCCCATAAGGATCTATTGAAACCTGAGTTTCAACATTATCCAACTTTAAAGTTGATGCTCCATTCGCATCTAGGCAGTCCGTTAAACGGATCTGCGCTTGATCACGTTTTACGGTTTGTAAAATTTGATCAGCTAAGTTTTTATTTGTACTTTCTTCCGTTGCCAAATCAAACTGAAAAATACCTGTATTTTCACCACTTTCAACGGCATTGATATAAACCACATCACCCGTTAATCGTGAGCTAATTTGCACGCGAACTTGATCACTTATGAAACGGTTGGCATTACAAATCGCGGCATTGGTTTTAATATAAAGCGGCTCATTCACTTTGCCCGTGTAAAGGCTGTGCGAAAAATCCGAAGTGGTACTTTCAATGATGGACTGCCCCAAAATTTGGGTTTTCACTTGATTTGAAAGTGTTTTCTTATGGGTAATATTCGACAAACCATGTAAAACATAAGCTTCATTTAAAAGTGTGGTATAGCTTAAGTTAGGGTTGGTTTTAACTGTTAAACGTATCGTACTTTTTTGTTGTGACTTAAAACTATCGGTAAACCCGACAACTGCATAACCCACCTTAGTTTTATCGGCAGGTAAACCACGCGTATATTCACCTTCTGCTAAACGATATAAAAGTTGAGCGTTTTGGTTTTTTTCAAGGACATCTACGCTTTCAAAAACCGTATTGGCTGGAAGAGGATCTTCAACAATCACCAAAGATTCAGTTTGACCATCAACTTTTACTTGTGTTGGTAATACAGGTAAAAGCGCAGCATTCGATACATTTAAAGTGTACTGAATGGTCTGAGCCTGCTGATTACTTTGTAAAATGGTTTGATCAACTGATTTTTCTATTTTTAATTTAGGCTGAATGACCTGTGCAGGATTCTTCGCGACATCCTGAACCTCAGGTTGCTCACGCATATGTGCCGTTAATGGCAAATCAACAAATGCCTGATCGGCTGTTTGTGTCGACGTATCCGCCACAATCCATAAGTGGACATTTTGATTAGGCTGTAACAGTAGGCCATTGGTGATGAGGATTTCTGAAACATCAAAAACACCATCATCATTGGCATCTAAATACACTTTGATATTAGATAAATCAGCATTCGGAAGCGTTGTAAAATCAATCCAAGCTTCTGTATTACTCAGGTTCGCAAGTGAGTTTAACCAAATCACCTTTGACCCAGCTTCGACCTGTTTTAAAGTATCCGCATGTAATTGTAAGCCATAAAACTCACTTACAGTGACGTTGACAGGATTGGATTGGGTTTTTAGCAGGAGTTGTCCACCATTTTCATCACTGATGGCATATGATGCATAAGCAATGTTTTGAATGGTTTCACCAGCCATCGGCATTGCGGCATAGCTTTGCTGTACACACAACAAAGCAGAAGCCAACGCCGAATATGATAGTGCATCCATTTTAAATGATGTCGTTTTTTTTACTGACATAACCCCAAACCCACAAAAAATACAGCAAAAAAACCGCTTCCCTTTTTAAAAAGAAACTAAAGGAAGCGGTTTATTTAAATTATTGGTCGACTTTTACGCCAAACTCCAATGTTGCTGATGCTGATGGTGTAAGCGTACCTACCGTATATTTCACTTCCTTGCTGCCCGTTGCTGGTGCCGCAGTAGTAGGTTTCGCAGAGTTCGGCTGATATGTGGTGTAACTTGGAACCATATCCGAAATCACCACATTGGTTGCGTTCACATTGCCATCATTACTCGCTGTCACACGGTAATACACACATTGACCTGGCTTAGCTGCAATATTCGTACTAGAGTAAGTAGTTGGTGCTGAACAGTTTTCTGATAAGGCCTGCATTTTTGTTAAACGTACCTGACCTAAGTTAATCGTGGTCAAATCGGTTACAGAAACATTCGCTGGCTTGTTTGTCCCTGTCGGCTTAAAGGTTACGACTGTCGTATCCGTCACACCAGCTGTTGCAATCGCAGGAGCTTCTACTTTAACAATAATGTTAATCGACTCATTCTGAGATAAACCAGCAACGGTATTTGTAGTTCCAGCAGTTGTTGTATTTGCTAAAAGTGTTGCTAAAGAAGCACTACGAGCAACTTCCGTATCCCCTGTAATTAATTCATTGGTATCAGCTTTACCATTGTTATTCAAGTCCACATAAACAGAGGTATTTGCACCTGACAGTGTAGATGACCAATTCACATCAATAAGATACCCGTTCACACCCTCTGTTACGTTGCCAGAGTTTGTTAAAACATGCACGTATTCAACCGTACCGCCTGGTGCAACTTGACCTTGACGATCAGGCGTAAAGCTGAGCCCACGCTTCTCTGCAACTGTAACCGCATAAGTAATGTTATCTGACGTAGTTGTTGAAGGTGAGACAATATTCACTTGAATATTTTTAGTGTCACCGGCTGGGGTTCCTGCTGGTGGTGTCACCGTTACACAGAAACTTTTTGCCGCACCAGCTGCGATGTTTCCAGAGTTTGTCACTTTAGTGGTTGTACAGTTACCACTACCATCTTTTTCAAAGATTTCTACTGTCCAACCAGCAGGCACATTCGGTACAGTAATCGTGTAATTATCAGCAACATTACCTGTGTTTTTAATGGTTGCATCAAAAGTTACAGGAACCGCTGGTGGTGTGGTTTTACTTTCAACGGGTGCCGTTGTTCCCGCACCAGTACCATTTTCTGTAGTTGCATCTGGTTTATTCACCAAATCCACTGAGTTTCCAATAACAGGACCAGTAGATAACTTTAAAGTGTCTTTCACTTGATTCGTGATTGAGGTGCTTTCTAAAGTAAATGAATACCCAGAAGTATGAGCAGATGAACTTGGTAAAGTCACACGTACAACAAATTGTACTTTTTCACCAGGTTGGATTGGTCCAGAGTCCACAATACCATCACCATTAGTATCGGTAACGGGTGTCGCCCCATCTGCTTTTAAAATTTCAACAATGGTTCCCGTCGGCAAAGCAACCGTACCCGCAAATACAGCTAATGCTGCACGATTCACCGTTAGGTTGTAGCTGTCAACACGATCACCGCTATTGTGTACTACAACTTTATCGCCATCTGTTGTGCTTTGACCAAACACCACAGGAATACCAACCTTTGAACCCGCTAATTGGATTTTATCATCACCACTACCAGCAGCTGTTTCAGTATCGGTAAAAGCACTTGCAGCCGTATCGTTCAATGCGCCCTTATAGGTTCCAACCACAGGTACTTTCGATTCATTCGAAGGCGTAGTTCCTGTTGGTGTGGTTGTTGGCGGTGTCGTTGGTAAGTCAGTTATGGTATATGGTGTCCCATTTTTACCATCTGGATCGACATATGCCGTGTTATTCACGCTATTCAATGCTGAAGATTGAACCGTAACTTTAAACTTCAATGTACCCGTGGTATTGGCAGCTAAACTTGCAATATTAAATAAGAACCGTTTATTCGTCGTATCATATTGATAGTTATCAGTATCTGTAGACGTATCAGTTAAGTCTGTTGAGCTACCACTATATTTTGCTGAATTTGGCTTATAAGTCACATTGGCTGGCAAAACGTCAAAAATCGCAACATTGGTTGCTGCTGCATTACCAGTATTTTTAAAAGTTAAGGTGTATTCAATTTCTTCACCTGCTTTTGCAGTACTAATACTTGCAGCTTTCGTAATCGTGACCACAGCTCCACTGGTGATGGTGACTGTATCTGTGTTACTGATTGAACTTGTCGTATATAAACTTGCTTTTGCTGCAGAGGCGGTTGCAGTCAATTCAAGTTTATCAAACTGACCAGTCGTTGCAGTCGATGGAGTAGTTGCTACCACGACTAAGCCAACATCTTCACCGGCTTGTAATTCAATCGTTTTGCCTGGCACATTTAAATTCACTGCGTCATCAGGTACGCCATCTTTATTCTTGTCGATATAAACAGCGAACTTATCTGAGGCGAAGTCAAAAGTATTCGAGCCAGAAGCATGGTTATCCAAATCTGCAAGTGAAATGGTAAATGTATCGGTACCATTACCTGTATTGGTCAAAATATGCGACATGGTGGCTTGACCATTCGGCACAGTCGTTACTGAACGATCTTGAACCAAGGTAAAACTACCCACTTGTGCAACAACAGTTTTAACTTCATTTGAGGTAACAGTACGTGTTGTCCCAGTATTATCTGTATACGATGCAGTCGCAACGTTACTAATATTGGTTCCAGCAACAGGTGTTGCAGCCATTGCTTGGCTACTCACAAACACCACCCCACCCATCACTGCAAGTGATGCAGCAATTTTACTTAATTGAAAGTTATGTTTCATAAAAGAATCCATAAAAGCGATTGATTTGAAGCGAAAATTATTCAGCCGCGTTTACACGTACTTGTGCTGCAACGGTGATTTTTTGTTTAGGTTTTAATTCATCGACCTGCCACTGCAAGGCGCGGTATTCACTCAAAGGCACATTCACTTTTTTCCCGTTTTCAATACGGGTTAATGGGGCTTTTGCAAAATGGACACCGTCTGTAGAAGCATAGGTATTTTTCGGCGTATTTTTTCCGGTGTAGCTAACATAAGCAGGAAGTGGCAAATTCAACTTCAAGGCTTTCAAGCTACTGTTGGATTGATTGCTATACGTCACCTGATACTCAAGCACCTGATTCGGTTTAACCTGATCGGTGGTTTTCAGCTCTTTCTGAGTGTTTTTATCAACATTAACTTGAAAAACTTTCATCTGTGCAGATAAAGGGTTTTCATTTGCATAGACCATGGACGACATGCCCATCGCCAATACAAGTGTTGTAAGCCCACCAAAATTTTTATTTTTCATCACTACCTCAATTACACTGAGTATCAAATGCTGTACATAAAGACAACAAACAGGAATTAAAATACCAATTTTGGTGACATATGTCACACTATTTTTTAATTTTTGTTGTTTAGTTTACAGTTACTCAAATTTACAGCTTTTTTACATAAAATCAACATTGTGGTAAAAATAGCGTAATATGAATATAAAATAAGCAAAATATTGAGCGCAAGGTAAGACGACTCATAGGTGATGGCCTACAAATATACAAAGCGAGAAATCTATTAGAAGAATTAAATAATGAACAAGAAAAAATTATTAAAACGATAAAATTCAAATATTTAACTAGATACAATCTGCATTAAAAAATGCTTTGAACATGCTCAAATATATATCCATAAAAGCTAAAAATAGAATCCTTTTTAATCTGCTAATGCAGTCGATGAAAAGATAATTAAAGTGATACAAATCACATTTTAGTTGCCAGTGGTTCAGCCTAAAATCATCAGTTTTGAACTGATTGAGTAAGATCACGACAACCATCGAACTGAAAAATCCATTTCTTCGACAGAACAATTATCAGTATAAACATATGATATAAAAAAAATTATAATTAGGCTTCCAAACTAAAGTACGTATAAATACTTTATTTACTTGCTAAATTTGGGCAGTTCGAAGCCCAAAAACGATACATTTAAGCAATCTTCAAGAAAATATGACTCTTGGGTCTAAATAATGTTGTTTGAATATCGAAATAAGTTAAGATCGATTAAGTTTTATGCTGAATAATACTCAGTATCGTAATGATCATGTAGTGACCATAAACAATAAGGTGCTCTTAACCATTCATACTTCTTCTAAAAAAGCGTGATAAGCCTTCTTGGTTGAAGCTGTCTCATTCTTACTTCAACCTGTTAAAAGTCCATAAAAAAAACCGAGTGACATTCACTCGGTTTTTTTATCATTCACTGATTACAAATGAAATCAATGAATTGCCTTTTTCATCCAGTATTACAACGTATGCTGGTCTTTCACATCTTCAAGAACATCATCGAGCTCTTCTGGATTTTTCATCAAGTGGAGAATAGACAATACGAGTCCACCCCAAACAAACAACATTGAAATCACCATCATTATGATTGCTGAAGTATTCATTTTTTTTCTCCTAGCGATCTTTAACTTTGCTGAGTACGATTGCGACGACAGCACAGAAAATCACACTGCCCCAACCAAATAGCCCTTGCAGACTCATGCTATAGGTATCGTAACCATTTTTCACCAAATTAAATAACGTCATGCTCAACGTTGTTAATAACACGAGTGAAGTAATTACGGTCAAGGTAAATGCCCAACCCTTACCGAGTTGAATCGTGGAAATACGGTTTACGTGATCACGCAACTCAATCAATGCTGAACGCTTAAACCAAGTAATACAAAGAATAGAAACAAGCGCGCCACCCACAATGCCAATGTTATTGATAAAGTGATCCACGATATCCACCAGTTTAATCGCATTCACACTTGAGAATAAGATCACTGAAACCAGCGCACTACCACCACCGATAATGGTAACTGCTTTTTTACGGCTCCATTTTAACTTATCCTGCATTGCTGCAATCGGCACTTCCAAGATACTAACCATGGAAGAAATACCGGCAACAAATAATGATGAGAAGAACAATAGACCGAATAAATCAGCACCTGCACCAAGACTTGAAATGATTTTCGGGAAAGCAATAAATGCCAAACCGATACCACCACTCACCACATCTTGAACTTCTTTGCCTGCGGCATGCGCCATAAAGCCCAATGCAGCAAAAATACCAATACCCGCCAAGATTTCAGTTGAAGCATTGGCAAAACCAACGATTAAACCTGAGCCTGTCAAATTGGTCTTTGGCTTTAAGTAAGATGCATAAGTCACCATGATCCCGAAACCCACAGAAAGCGAGAAGAAGGTATGACCATACGCCGCCAACCACACTTTATAGTCCATCATCGCAGACCAGTTCGGTGTAAAGAATGCGTTTAAGCCTTCTGCGGCACCTGGCAAACGAAGTGATTGCACCACTAAAATGGTAAATAAAACGAACAATAAAGGCATGAAAATCTTATTCGATAATTCAACACCTTTTTTAACCCCACCAAACAGAATAATTAAGGTCAGTGCCCAAATTCCCACGATTGGCCAAAATAAATGGCTTACAAACTGTAAATCGAAACCTGTTGCTTTCGAAGTTTGTAAGTAGGCATTAAAGAAGAAACTTTCAGGGTCACTGCCCCAAGTCTGACCAATCGAGAAGTAAACATAGCTTCCCGCCCACGTCAGTACGCTGGCATAGTACAAACCAATGATGATACACACACAGACTTGCCACCAACCCAGTGTTTCACCGCCTTTAAACAAAGCCCGATAGGCTTTAGGTGGTGACCCCGAACTACGGTGTCCCGTTGCATAATCTAAAAATAACAGAGGTAAACCAGCGGTAATTAACGCCAATAAATAAGGAATAAGAAAGGCGCCGCCACCATTTTCATAAGCAACATAAGGGAAACGCCAAATATTACCTAAACCTACAGCCGAACCTACAGCTGCAATAATAAAACCAGATCGTGATGTCCAGTTTTCACGAGTTCCTGACATAAAACACCTAAACCTAGGTCCCTTTTAATTGCTTTTTATTTGGTTATCTCGCAACAAAAAAGAACCATTTAATATTAATCTTGAGTGTTTGATTTAGCTTCGACCTTTTGGGTGCAAGGTTCTAAATGACAAACAGAGGAGTTTTCACAAAACCTTGGTTAAAGTGTGTCGATTAAACTTCCCTTTTATATGGTTCAACAATACTCACTTTTATAAAAATATTCTGTAATTTCTGCTTCAAATATTCCATTTTTATAATGTGTGCTGATTCAACCGTTCAATTAATCAGCTTATTTATTGTACAAAATTAGTTATAAATTAACAAACTTTTTGGAATGATTTGTTGCATCTATTTTCATGCATAAAATTTGAAGATCCTACATCGATACTCAGCCTACTGAAAAATCAATCTAAAGGATGCTAAAGCTATCAATCTCCTGCACAAAACATTACTTTTCACATTTTTATTCAAATATTCACTCCATCTGGAAAGATTGATCATCTTTCTGATGAACATCACATGCATGCATACAACTTTTTAATATTGTTCCGTACTTACAGTGCAGTCGTATTTAAAACTGCGCGATACCAGTGATGCTCTATATTTAAAAGAGAAACCACCAAAGCCAGTCATTGCGTAGAACATCATCAGTTTCACTAGATCAATCCAGCATTCATCAGACTATTTAAAAGATGCTGATCTAAAGCACTAAGCAAAAATTATAAGCCATTCACTTTTGTCAGCTTAGGCTTACAAATAGCGTAGTTAAAATGCTGTATGAACAACAGCCACCGCCATGTATATTTAAATCATCAGGAAACAGGACGTTTCCCAAACTTAAAACAACAATAATCAGTTTGAGCATCAGGATGTGAGATATGACAGGAGTTGTATCTAAACACTGAAATACAAAGAAACCTCGACAGGATGTCGGGGTTTCTTTTTATCTATATTTCCACAGTTAAAGCTGAATATAAGTCCGAAATCCTCGACTCGCATAGTACGAAGCAGCGCCATTATGATAGGTAAACGTACGACCATAGCGCTGATCACAAAAAATTGCCCCGCCTTGCTGACGTAATTCAGCTGGAGTTTCAACCCAACTGGATGTTTTCAAGTCAAAATTAAAGATCTGCTGTAAAAGATAATACTGTTGTTCCGTCATTAAGCTTAAGTCATAAGCCTGTACCCAATCGAGCACTGTATTTTCAGGCGGATGGTCTTTACGACTCAATAGTGCCTCTCGGTCATAACACATGCTCCGTCGCCCTTTTGGGGACTCAATTGAACAATCAAAAAAATACACATCTTGTGTATTCGGTAAAGCCACGACATCGGGCTCACCACCACTTATTTCCATTTGTTGTAACGCATATAGTTTTTCAGGAGACTGCAAAAGTTGTTCTCGGACAAATGCCCAACTAATTTGTCTATGACGTTCAGTATGCTGTTGAAACCGTTGTTCTAAGGTATTGAATAAATGTTTAGTTTGCTCAGGTTCGAGTTTTTTCTGCTGCTTAATCATTGTTATTGTACTGCCTTATTTAATGCTACCTTTAGCATAGCACTCTCCTTCAAACACGACCAAATATCACCCAACGGTACACCGATTTTGCAAAAATAAAGGCCCTCAAAATGCGAGCCTTTTATTTTTTTGGGGTTTGATTAAGAAGATGCTTTGATTGAACTTGAAACTTTCACCTGAGTTTTAACTGCTTCTTCAGCACTATTTAAACGGATAAAAGAAACCGCTATCGCAGCAAGTACCGCAGGAATCGCCACAGCAATAAAATTCAACTTATGTGGTAATTCCATGCCCAACAATACACCAATGACAATTGGACCCACGATTGCCCCCACACGGCCAATGCCAGATGCCCAACCCAACCCAGTTGAACGAACAGCTAGCGGATAATATTGCGCCACATAACTATATAGCAAAATACTACAACCGATCGAAGCGGCTCCTGCAAGTGCAACCAATAAATAAATTACAGGTTGTGGCGAATTAAAGCCTAAACCCACCAATGCAAATGCCCCGACAGTCAACATGCTAATAATGACAGGTTTCAAGTGGAAACGATCCGCGAGCACACCACCACCAGCAGTGCCGATCACCGCACCAATGTTCAAAGAAAGGAGGAACATTAAACTGCTGCCCATCGAATAACCCGCAGCCATCATCAGTTTTGGTAACCAGCTTCCTAAGGCATAAACCATCAATAAGCACATGAAGAAGCAGCACCAAAATAAAACTGTACCCATACCACGACCATTTTTAAACAAGGCAGCGACAGATGCATCAGGGACTTTCGCTTCGTTCAGCACTAGAACAGTATCTGAAGTTACAGTCTCTTCAGGGACCAGACGTTGAATAATGCTGCGTGCCTTTTCTGTTTGCTGGTCTTTCACTAAAAAAGTGACTGATTCAGGTAAAAATTTCCATAAAATCGGAATAAACAGTAATGGAATACCAGCAATGAAAAACATGATCTTCCAGCCAAATGTTGGCGTAAATGCAACACCTAGTAGTGCTGCCATAATCCCACCCATTGCATAGCCACTAAACATCGCAGTCACCAAAGTGCTACGAAACTTCTGCGGCGCATATTCCGAAGTTAAAGCGACCAAGTTCGGTAACACACCCCCAATTCCAAGACCCGCGATAAAGCGTAAAATACCAAATTCAGTCGGGTTTGAAGCAAAGCCACCCGCAAAAGTGAACCCACTAAATAACGTAACACAGATAATAATGACTTTTTTACGGCCAATTTTATCAGCCAGCATCCCAAATAGCATTGCACCAAACATCATGCCTGCTAGGGCAGTACTGGCCAGCATTCCCGCTTGAACAGCCGTCATGCCCCACTCTTTCATTAAAAGTGGTAAAGCCACACCGTTAATTGCTAAATCATAGCCGTCAAACAAGACGACGAATAAGCACCACAAAACAACCGTTAAATGAAAAGGCTTAAACTTGGCCTGATCGATTACAGCATTTACATTCATTGTTGTCGCTGTCATTTTTCCCTCACCTCCAATTGTGAGCTTTATTATAAAAAGTGAACCTAAATTCACTTTTACATAAAATGAATCATAATTCAGTTTTTGTCTATAAATAAAACAATTGAAACGGCTTTTTTTGGAAAAACTAGACTAAAGTTGTATAAAAATCACACAAAATGATTCGCGTTTTTCGAATTCTTTGATGAATAATAGATATTTCACATAATTTTAATTTATATAAATGCATTTTTTTTATAATTTAGCGTGTATTTCCGCTCTATTCTTTTTATTGTTTAATATTTTCAGCATAAAAAAATCCCCCTAACCGTTAAGTTAGGGGGATTTAGAATTAATGAGCTGGCGATGACTTACTCTCACATGGATAACTCCACACTACCATCAGCGCTAAGAGGTTTCACTTCTGAGTTCGGGAAGGGATCAGGTGGTTCACTCTTGCTATTGTCGCCAGCACA
>NZ_LR732795.1:0-1937 GCF_902505955.1 Acinetobacter sp. 8I-beige
AACCCAAGAGTAAGCCATGCCTTGAATAACATGTATAATTTTATTATTAAATAAATTATATATATCATTTATCATTTTTAAATAACTAAAAAAATCATCTCTTTTAAAAGAAGATAGTATATTTTTTTTATCTTTAGCATATATATATGCTTTAGATTGAATTTCAGAATTAATAGTATGATTTTCAGAAAAAACTGACACATCGATATCATTAATGTTTTTTCGCATTAAAAATCTTTCACCAGCTTCAATGATTTTCACTCTATTAGAAAGTGGAATAGATAATAGATTTGGTCCTAACTCTTTGGTTTTCTGATGAGCTAAAATTTCAGATAATAAGATCGTAGAGTACTGAACTACCGAAGGCTCTGGATTTTTTACACTGTCATTTAAATAATTTAATACTCGCTTATTTGAGGCTAGTATCGAGTTTAAATTATTGTCTAATTTAACTTCATTTTTAGAGAATATTTCATCTTTATTAAAGTTATTATCTGGCTTATTTATACAGAAAATATTACCTGTTAATTCATTCTTATATCTTCCAGCACGTCCAGCTAAATTCCAGAAATTTAATTTAGAACTTTCTTCTGAATTAGAAATTTTAAATGGATAAATAAAGACATTTTTTGTTGGCAAATTCACGCCCTCTAAAAGTGTAGATGTGCAAAAAATGTATTTTATTTTTCTTTTAGCATAAAGATCTTCTATACGTTTTCGAATAAAAGGTGGTAAACCACCATGATGAAATGCAATTTTATATTTAAGTAATTCAGCAAGAGAGAATTCATTGTGAATAAAATCAGAAATTAATTCTGATTCATTAATAAGCTCTTCATCTGTTGTAACTTCTTCCCCATTAGAAATTAAATAATTTTTAAAATTTATCGCACTATTTATACAATTTTGTCTACTTGATAAATAAACTAAATTTGAATCACTAAGAGCCCCAATTGACTGTATTAATTCAAAGTCGCTTGAATAGGATCTACTATTAGGTAAGTCTATGACTTTATTAGTGATAGTGTCATAATAAAAACACTCTTTTCTTCCAATATTAATTGAGTATAAGTTTTGAGAAACAGGACTTTCTTTAATGGTTCTACTAGCCCCATTTTCTATATTAAATATATTTAATAATATTTCTGGATTTGAAATAATAGGACAAGAAAAAATTAACTTCATCTCAGGGAATCTGTTTAAAGACTTATTTATTACTTTAAATAAAGTTATAGCTCGTTTATTCTTTTTTTCTAATAATTTGTGAGCTTCATCCACAAAAAGTATATCAATATTAACATCTAAAAAATCTTGAGAATATAGAAGGCTATTATACCTTTCTTGAGTTAAAACCAGTATATTATTTTTATCTTTACGTAGCTTTGATATGGTTTTCCCAATATTTGTATTTTCAATATTTTGTTCATTTATTATTTTTCTGAAGCTGATAATAAATTCATCTAGTAATGCTTTGGTTGGAAGTATAAAAATTATATTTTTATACTTTTGAGATAATTGAATAGCACAGTTTTTTATTAAGAATGATTTACCAATTGATGTTGGCCCAGAAAAACTAAAATACTTTTCATTTAAAATATCTTTATATAAATCATATTGATTGTTTGTATAAACTTCATTTGTACCTGTAATTGCTTGTCTAATTTTTCTTATTTCACTTATTATGCTTGTGGTCGCAGTTGTTTCTATTCTAGCTGGAGAAAAAACCTCCACAGCCGAAAATAAACCATATTTAGTTAATACTGACTTCTTTATTAATTCTTTATAATCATCTTCTTTAGTAATACTATCTATTAAAGCAATCAATTTCAGTGCTAAGTTTTTATTTATAGATTTTTCTGAACTAGATAAAAAGTCACAATATTTTAAAATTTTATTTT
Organism: Acinetobacter sp. 8I-beige; assembly: GCF_902505955.1. Classification (NCBI taxonomy): domain Bacteria; kingdom Pseudomonadati; phylum Pseudomonadota; class Gammaproteobacteria; order Moraxellales; family Moraxellaceae; genus Acinetobacter; species Acinetobacter sp. 8I-beige. Next base: position 1,899 of record NZ_LR732795.1, read on the forward strand.
TATCATTGAGGTTTATATAAATATTGGATTCATTACCAT
>NZ_LR732794.1:0-6721 GCF_902505955.1 Acinetobacter sp. 8I-beige
CAGATATTGTATTATATTGGGATTGGTGGATTTATGAGTTTTAATCATTTTCTCGGATTATTTTATGTTGGAATGTGTTATTTCCTAGTAGGTTCTAGTTATCCAATAGCACAAAATGCTATGAGTAATATTCCAACGTGGTCATTCATGTTTATTACATTTTTAATTGCAACGCTCTTTTTACTCCCTTTCTCCATCTATATGGATAAGACGAATTGGTTAAAAATAGGTTTAAAATCATGGCGTGATCTTAGTATTCTTTCTTTATTAGGTGCTGTTTTATATACATATTTTTTGCTTTATGGTATGGAGGGAACTTCAGCAGTTACAGCATCTGTGATTACAAGTTCTGCTCCAATATTAGTATTAATACTTTCTATTTTCTTTCTCAAAGAAAGATCTAGCACTCATAAAATCATCTCTATTTTATTAGCAATTTCCAGTATATTGGTTATGACATTGCCTGATCAGATGAATGAAGGTAAAGGTAGTTCTTTTATTGGCTTGATCCTTATTTCTTTATCAACACTCTCAAATGCATTAAATATTATTTATTCCAAAAAAATTTCAAGCAATCTCCAACCATTAACACTTGCTACGGGTGTGTGTTTTATGGGTTGTTTGTTTTCCTTTCCACTATCATTTAATGAGGTTGATCATATTAAGGTGGGTTTATTATATGAAAATATTTTAATATTTTTATATTATGGAGTATTGGTTTGGGCTATTCCTTATATGCTTTTTTTTAAGGGTATTAATTTTATTAGTGCATCATCTGCTGGGATGTGTGTTGCATTAATTCCTTTTTCTGCAATGATTTCTTCAATTTTTATATTTGATTATTCGCTAAAAACCACTGATTTTTTTGCAATATTTTTAATTATTTTATCCATTATTGTTTCTGAATTTAAATATTCAAGAAAAAATAAAAGCTGTAAAGCTTCTATTCAAACACCAACCCAACCTTAGAGGATTAACCTATGTTTAAATCTACAAAATTACGCATTCTTTTATCAGGTGTGAGTATCTTCATGTGCTCTACTTATATTCAAGCAAAAGAGCTTCCTGTAGCTCAAGAATATATAGACCTTAATCATGGATTAGAGCATGACTTAGTAACCTATCCGGGTCTCAGTGAAGTGAAAGTATTCCAAAAAGGTGAAAGATTTAGCAATGGCGCACTAATAGATGGCATTTCTTTTCTAGGTATTTCAAGTACATACATTGATGCACCATTCCATGTGGACGAAAAAGGTGCAAAAATCTCGGACTATTCTTTAGAGCAACTTGCAAATTTGCCAATTGTAGTCGTTCAATTACCTCCAAATGCAATGAAATTTGATGTAGCAGCATTCAAGAATGTTGATGTGAAAGGAAAAGCAGTTCTGCTTTACACTGGTCGAGATAAATATTTTGGTACAAAGGAATATAGTAATAATCCGCCTTTCCTTACTGCAAGCGCTGCGGAATGGTTGGTTAGCCAAAAAGTAAAATTTGTTGGGATTGATGCTTTGCTTGTAGATGACTTCAACAATAATAGTACCGTTCCAGTGCACAATACTTTATTAAAAAATGGGGTCGTTATTGCTGAAGACATGGCCCATATAGATAAAGTAATGGGCAAAAAGGATGCATATCTAACAGCTGTTCCCCCTCGTGCACCATTGACAAGTTTCCCAACTCGAATTTTCGCAACGATCTACTAGGCAACTCTGGCTAGATGGTTTTATCGATAAGCTATCTAGCATTAGAAATCCTGTAATTATGTTAAAATCAATAATTCTTTACCTCATCAGGGATATTGGTACTTTAATTGCATGATTGATGTTTGGCTGTGTAGTAGGAAGTAAGTCTAATAATTAAAAAATTATTTGCTTTATTTCAATAACGAGGTTCTTATGAATGCATATTATTCGACTCAAAAACAAGATATAGGTGATAACTTTAGTTATTGGCAAGATGTAATTTCGTCAATTTACATCCCATCCACTAACCGCCAATTATCTGAGCAGAAATTTGATGCGGAACTCTCTGTGAAGGCTTTTGGTGCTTCTACACTCTCCAAAATTCAGTCAGATCCTGTTGAGTATCAATGTAAAACTGCATTTAAAGAAGATGGACAATATTTTCTTTCGTTATCGTTATCGACCAATACTTTCGTCACACAAAATGGCATTACTTCTGAACAAAATGCTGGTGAAATTGTAATATTTGATAGTACGCAACCATTCACCTGTCATTTTCCTGAAGGGGATGATCAAATTGTACTCGCCATTCCTCATGAACTCCTTGAACTTCATGTACCTGCTGTGGATAGATATTTAAGTCAAACACTAAAAAATAGCTCACCAATGACTCGGCTTTTAGGTTCCCTCATACAAGAAACATGGAATATTGATGAACAAGTAATGAGTTGTGAGAACTCTCTACTGGTGCCGATCTTAGACATTGTGAATACTGCTTTTACGACTCAGTTTAATAACAATTTATCATTGAATAAAAGTCATCATGATGAGTTAATCACACGTGCCAAATCATATTTGCTGAATAATTTAGATAATCGGGATTTAACCTTAGAAAAAATTGCTGAATCCATCCACGTTTCATCGAGAACCCTAAACAGAATATTTTCAAAAGAAGGGACAACAGCAATGCGTTGGCTGTGGCAACAGCGGCTTAAAGCAAGCCATACAGCATTAATGAAGGGTCAGTTTAATAATATTAGTGATGTTGCTTTAACTTACGGTTTTAGTAATCCTTCGCATTTTAGCCGTGTCTTTAAAGACACTTATGGCATTACCCCAAACCAAACTCTCAAAAGTTAATTGCTTTTTTGAGTGCAAGAGGTCGATATTAAAGAAAAAATATCTATTTAATATGTCTATTCTAGAACAAGAATCTTTAGGTTTGATCTGTGCTTGTTGATTCAATCTATAATCCTGATTGATCCCCTCTATAGCTCTTTATCATAATATGTCGTTTTAAGAACATCGATTGTCCATTTCAGAAAAGACCACTGTGTCATCTCACCCTATGATGGTATGTATTCTATCTATTGTAGGTTTTGATGTCGTATACCTGTTTCTAATTCTAGCTCAATCTAGAAGTATCCGATTTGATTATTTTTCCTCTATCAATAGATTTTCAATTCCGCCTTTTACTAATGAATAATATTTGATTAAGAGTTTATTTTCTTATGCAAGCACTTGTCTTATTAAATACAGGTTCTCATCCTGAAATGGTCATTCAAGATCGACCTATCCCTTCGATCACTCAGGGGCACTCCCTGATTAAGGTATATGCAGCCACGATTAACCCGCTTTCTAATCAAATTCGGTCAGGTATCGTTCCACAAGCAGTACTTCCACTGGTGCTTAGCAACGATGGTTCTGGAACGGTTGTTGACAGTGAAAAATTTGCTAAAGGTACTAAAGTAGCAATTTATGGTGGTGCTGACATTGGTATTACAAAAGACGGAATGCAGCAAGAATGGGTATTGATTGAAAATGAAAGGATCATTGAACTTCCAGATAATTTTTCGCTTGAAGAGGGGGCTGCGCTGCCAATTAACTATGTTACTGCTCATCAAGCATTAGTCCGAGTGGGTCAAATTGAAGTAGGTCAGAAAGTTTTAATTACGGGTGCATCAGGTTCGTTGGGTAGTGCACTTATTCAAGTTTCTAAAGCACTTGGAGCAACACCGATTGCAATAGTTTCTAACTCAAGCAAAGTTCAAAGAGCAAAAGATGCAGGTGCTGAACATGTTATTGATTTATCGTGTGATGACTTTCATTCTACCGTATTATCACTAACAGATAATCAAGGTGCTGACTTAGCATGTGATGCAGTTGGTGGAGAGTTACTTGGGCGACTTGTGAAATCACTACGTACTCGAGGTGCAGTTGTATCTATCGGTTTCGTTGGTGGTATAACCGCACAAATTGATCTGATTGATGTTGTGGTTTATGAGAAAAAAATACTTGGATATGACGCGCATCTGGAAACTCAAGAAGATGTAAACAAAACCATTGCAGTTCTGAAGCAATTTATTCATGAAAATAAAGTTCGCCCGTGTATTGATAGTACTTACCCACTTGATCAGTATCTAGAAGCCTATAAAAGACTTGAGTCACGTAAAGCTCAAGGTACAATTTTGATTCGCTTATAAATATAGTAAAAAGGACAATCTAAAAATGAGAAACAATACATTAAGACTCGTTTTCCCCCAATGGCAAGGTGGTAATCTCCACGCTTATTATTTTGGTTCACAGATGTTGGCATGGCTTGCGCCAGAAGCTAAAGGTCCTGTTGAGGAAGTTGAGGTTACTTTCTCTGAAGATAGAGTGCTGGAAAATGAAGATGGTATTGTTGGCCGCTCTGAAATTATCCAACAAGCTAAAAGCGCGAAGACACTCATAGAAAAACATACACCCGATAGTCTTGTGGTTTTAGGTGGGGACTGCTTGGTGGATCTAGTTCCTTTTGCCTATCTTCAAGAGAAATATCAAGACAATTTAGGAATTCTTTGGGTTGATGCTCATCCTGACATTATGACATCCAAGGAATATAACCATTCTCACGCCTCTGTACTACGTGCACTTATGGGTGAGGGAGATAGCGATCTTACTCAGTTTGTGACAACACCAGTTAAACCTAATAAAATAATGTATGCGGGTGTGAATAATGAAAATGAATATGAAGCAAACTTTTTAATTGAACGAAATATACGTATATGTCGTCCAGCAGAGATCAAATCTGAAATCACTTCGATTCAAAAATGGATAGAAGAAGAAAATATTAAAGTGCTTGCGATTCATTTGGACCTAGATGTGCTAAGCACTACTCATTTTGGTTCACTTTATTTTAATAACCCGAATGTACCCAAAGATGCGTTTGATGGTATTGCTCAGGGTCAACTCTCAATTGAGGAAGTATTAAAAGTAATACAAGTAGCTACAACAAATACTGAAGTTGTAGGTCTTGGTATAGCTGAACATTTACCGTGGGATGCTTTAGCTCTAAAAAATATGCTGGCAGAATTACCCTTAATTGGAAAAATGTAATTATCTGGAAAATAAGATTTTTTATTAGCCAGCTATTTTGTCTTTTTATTAGGCTTTTTAAATTTTTACTTCAGTACCATCTTTTCCTGCAGAATCGAATAATGCTGCAAGTAGAACAGAAATATTATGTGCTTGAGTCGCAGGGACTTGTGATGGTTTTCCATTTTGATATGAATCTAAGAACGCATTTAGTTCACGATCAAAATAGACTGGGTTACCGATTTCAGCAATGTCAGGAGAGTGGTGGCAGTCCATAACTAACTTAAAGGTATCTACAAAATCGGTGGATATTCACCCTTATATTAAAGCTGTATCTTAAATTTGGATCTTCTAGGGTAGCTTTTTCTTTTAAACCTTTATGCAACAAAGCCTTTGATATAAATTATTTAAGTTTTCAAAATTTCTAATTTCCAAGAAGTCTATTATATTCTCGAATCTCAGATTGTAAACTCGCAACAATTGATTTAAGTTTGTCAATCTGTTTTTTCTGGGTTTTCTTTTGAAATTCAAGACTCATTATAATGGACATAAATTTTGCTATGTGTTCTTTATCTAGATTACTTAAATTTTCCGATGGTTCACTATTTTTTTTTGTAGGTTTAGGTTTCTTATTCAGTTTGTTTTTAATGTTTATGGCTTTTTGCTGTGCAATGAGTGCTTGTAGATATTGAGCTGATTGTGGATATGTATTGTAGATTGATGCGCGATTAATACCTAATAGCTGTGCAACAATAGAAGTGGTAATTTTAATTTTAGATTCTAAAAGATAAACTCCAACCTTATTAATTAAACTCTCATCAATATTTAAAGATCTTAGCTCATTAATTGTATTAAGCTCTAAGTAAATTAACAAGCCATCAGACATAAAATTAATATCTTGCTTCATTTAACTAACCTCAATCTGATCAATATTAATTCTTTTTACATTAAGAGTATTGATAATTTCAATCAATTGTTTCTCTTTATTTTCAAGGTTATAAATTAAATTTAAATATTTTTCTCTGTGTGAAGTAGAAATTTTACTCATTTTGGCTAATTTGGAATGAATATCCTTTAACAATCCATTCCAAAAAGGTAAGTTTACATTGGTAGTGACATATCCATGACAATTGATACAACTCAAAGGCTCAGCAACAGACCTAAAAGAACAATCAGAACCATTCATACAAAAACCATGAGGTAAAAAATTAATAGAATCTTTATTAATAGCTAGATATGAATTTATTTGCTCAAGATTCGTATGCTCAAGTGGATCGGATAAAATATTGTATTTGAAATCCTTAAGTTGTAAAGCATTTAAGATGAATTTTACACCTCCACCAGCACTCTGTTTTTTGGCGATAGAGTCTGAAAAGCGCATCAATGACTTAATTTTAATTGTTTCATCAAGGGTTTTCGATTGTGCAATTAACTCAGAATATATGGCACGTTTCGCATAAGTGTAAGTCATTGATTTTAATGCATGTTTAAACTGATGTTTAATTTCATTTATAGTACAAAGATTATTAGAGATCATAAAATATGCAAATGTGTGGCGGAATTGATGTGGCGAGAAATTAAAAAAATCACCAAGATTATATTTTGACATATAATTGATAGAGTTCTTTGCCGTAGATTTATAATTACAGTTAAGAAAATCAAGTTGATCTATATCATGC
>NZ_LR732796.1:0-4516 GCF_902505955.1 Acinetobacter sp. 8I-beige
GTATTATATTCAGACCACATTGCAAATTTTATAAAAAATTGTTGTTTATAATTATTTATTTTATCAAATACTTTCAATAAGACATGATCAGGAATGATAGGAAAACTATTAGCGATGCAAGTATCTATATTATTTTTTTTTATATAAATATTATCATTTTTACTGAAAACAAGAAATTCATAAGTTTGTTGAGTTATAAATTTATAATTTAAAAGTATTTTGCATGAAATATCTAATAAATCAATTTTAGAATCGTATGTGCTACGAAATTGATTAGAGATTATCTGTAATTGAGTAGCTCTTAATGTATTTAGATCGTTAAATGAATATATATTCATGCTCATAAGGCTTAATGCTAATCGCTTTAAATAACTGCCATTTACACACATTGTATTCCATTTTATTTTTTTAAAATTTCTTTTCTGTCCTAAAAAAATCATACATAAAAAAATAGCCTTAATTTCATATTCAAAAGATTCATTTAATGATGCAAATGAGAAGATTTTTGTTTGATCACGCATCAGCCATCTCTTATCTATGAAGTATACTTTTTTCAAAGTATCGTTTCTATTTGGGTTGTTAAAGAGAATCAAACTGTATATATCAATAATTAATTTGTTACTATATTTTTGAAATGAGATATCACCTTCTTTATTGGTAATAGTTATAATATCAAGGATTTTATAAAGTTTAGACATTTTTTACCTATAATGAAAAGTATTGATTTGGGTTGTAGTTTATTTCAGCTAACTGATAAAGTTGTGAGTTGTTTTTTTTTAATAAGCCCAATATATTATTAACTCTAGTTTCAAACTCTTTAATAGCTTTTACAGTTGTACTTTCAGGATTATAAGAAGCCGAGTAAGACAACATTTGAGTGATGCAAATATTCTTAAAATCTAAAAGTTTGTGGATTTGGGATTCGCTATTTACGATACTAAAGTTTTTGCAGAATAAGCAAGCTAAGTAGTCAGAACAAATAGGTGTAGAATCAGAGAGGTTGTCCGAACAATTTCCTAATGGAGTGAATTGAATTATATTATCATCTTCTACTTCATTGCTAACGGGATCATTATCTTTAATTTCAGGATCAGCTAAATAAATATTATCTTTTTTCAAATATATCTCTAGAGATTTTGTACCTTGAGAGAGAGTGTCATTTATTTGAACTGCATTAATTTCTTCATAATGTCGTACAAATACATCAAAATCATGATGGACTAATTCACGATATACTGAGAATTTCTTTAATACAATTTTATAAATTTTATTACTAACAGTTTTACGCATCCGTTTTGAATCATACGTTACTTCACAACCAACTTCTTCAAGCAGCTCTCTAACTTTAACCCCAATGTTGTCGGATGAAGCATTCCTTAATAAATTATTTTTATTTAGGAAAACAAATAGAAAGTTTGTCTTAAAACTCTTATTCTTCGATAATGCAATTACTTTATTTCTTAGTACATCACGGATATACAAAAACAAATATATAGTTTTGTCATCGGAGTTTTTAAAAAATGTATGAGTTTCAGTTTTACTACCAGCCCTTCTCTTGATAAAACTCAAATAATAGATGTTGGGATTGTTATTATCTTTTCTAATATGCTCTTTAGTGTCCTTTAATGTGCATAGAGTTGCGATATTCATACCTGTTATTATTTGAATAAGAGCAAAATAGGCTACAAGTAGTTTGCTATAATCTTCTTTATTTTTTTTAATTGACTCAATTAATGAGCTTATAATTTGTATTAAATCATGTTCAGAATAACTTTTTGTTAATGACTTTTGATTTGAAATAGCTTTGTTTAGAGACTGAGGGGAAGCATCAAAATCTTTTAAATAAGGTTGATTTACGACTTCACAGAACCATTTTAGAGAACTATAATTATGCTGCTGTGTAACTAACTTAAATTTACCTTGTAATCTATCTTCATATAATTTGGCTTTAAGCTCTTTAAAGTGAATGAAGTTGTCTATAAATAATAAGTTAATTCCGTGCTTATCAAGCGTTTCTTTATCAAAATAACGTATAAATAATCTTCTTAGATTTGTTATATGAGTCCTGATCGTTGTTTCACTTTTCTCGTCGTATTGTATTTTTCTAAGATAGTTTTTAAAAAGATTGTAAAACTCATTGGCAAAGGTTGCAGATTTTTTATAAAGAGTTTCTAGGCGAATGGCGTATGGATTAGTATAAATATTTTTAATGTATAAGCATTTGTGATCAAGATTGAAATAATCAAAATCCTTTTCTGTTAAAATCTCCACTACAAATATAAAGTAATTAAATATTTTTGTAGATGTATAATTTCTTATTTTGCATAATATTTTAAAGTTATTGTCTGTTAAAGCAAGTAATCCATTTTTTCTAAAATAAATTTCATCAGAAGGGTGCTCAATTAGATAGTTATTTAAGGTGGTTGCAAATTTGGTAAATCTGTTGAGCTTTGTAGTATCAGTTATTTTTTTTTGAATCTTTTCGTATTGTATTAGTGCTATTGGATTCAGATTGTAATATTTTGTGATATCATGTGCAACTCCTAGCATATTAACTATAATCTTATTTCCATATAAATGGTTTAATAAAACTTTTTTCCTATATTCCAGTTGATAATTATTCTTAATATTGTCAGCAAGATTTTCTAAAGAATTTGAATTCCCAAATTCATTTGAATCAATTATAATTTTTCTTAGAGACTTAAATTGTGTCTTTTGGGTTAATGGGGTCATATTTTTAAATAAACTAGATAATAAGTCTATTAATAATTGCGTTAAATTCTTATTGATGGTGTAAAGTTCTATACATTTAAATTCATTATTTCCTATTTTAAATGAAGAAGCTCTTGTAATCTCGTATTTTGCATAATGTGATAGTAGTTTCAGGATTAAAGAAAATTGACTTTTATAAAAAGATGGATATTTTGAATGTAAAATCAACTCTAAATTCAACAGATAGTCTTTATCATTAATCATTAAGTTGATATCTTTGTTGACTTCAGATTTAAAATTAAGGTCGGCATCTTCATATATTCTTTTAATATAAAAGCAATATCTGATGATGGTTTTTTCTGCATTCATAGTATGATCATATTCTTTAATATAGTTCATCACATAATCATAAAAAGTCATCTAGAATATTCTCACTCTGATTATCATTTGCAAGTTCAATTTCCTTTAATGCATCACCAATACCACTTTGATTAATCCAACTTATTCTTGCACTACTTATTTGTAAGTATCGCTTTGTTGTTTCAAATAGGTTATGACCTAACTCATCAGTTACAACAACCTCAATATGTTCCATTCTAATACCTTGTTTAAGTAAGCTCATCACGCGTTCTACAGCATAAGTTGCTCGTAGATCATGAAAAGTCTTATCAAAAATTATTCCCTTTTCTTTTAACTCATTTTTTACAGGATAAATTATATTTGTTATGGTTTTTTCAGAGATTCTATTACCTTTATTATTTAGAAATAAAGGTGATTTATTGTTGTAACCTTCTTTTAAATAGTATTTATGTAAATTTTTTTTTCTAACGTTACTATTTCGATATAAATTTAACTCTTTAAGGATTTCTTCTTTGAAATGTATCTCTCTTTTCTTTGAATTTTTGCCTGTCACTATATATAAGCCATTTTTGCAATCACATATGTCATCATTTATTCCTGCAATTTCTATTCTTCTTAAACCATATTCTTTTGCTAGTTTAATCCATAATTGTCTACTTGGATTTTGACAATAATCTGAATTAATTAGCTGTTCATATTCATCTGGACTATATGCACTCAAAAATTTTACTTTAATATCTTTATACTTATTGGGGATTTTAATGCTTGACGAAACAACCTGTGTAGAGAATGCTTTTTTGGAGGTCATTATATTGGTATTCTTATTTGTATAAGAGTGGATTGAATAAAAGAATGGCAGACGATTAATAATGTGATTATGTGCTGCCCATTCATATAACATCTTTACATCTAATAAATAAGCTTTTGCAGTCTCATAACTAATGTGATCCTGCTCTGATTTTATACGATCAATAAGATAGTTTTTGAATAGGTTTACTGGGTCTTCATCATCAATATATGTTTCATCTTTCCAATCTACTTTATTTATGGTTAGCCAATTCAGAAACAATCTTAATGATGTAATTAAACTTTTAATTCTTGACTTAGTAATTTCCCTTCCGCTTTTAGCCTTATTTGTTGAAAAATCATTAAAACGGAACTTCTCAATCAAAAATAAGTTGAACTCAATACTTGTTTCAATATTGTCTAAATTTATTAATTGAGGGAAATTTGAATAATCTTCTGTTGTAGGTGGTGATTGTTTTGACGTTATTTTAATATCATCAGGATTTTGAATTTCATACTCACAATTTTTTAAAAATATATCTAATGAAATTGCTTCTGTCTTCATGAGTTTAACATTACATTCATAAGTGTTAACTATATCTTAGTTTTTCTTATATAAATGTCAAATCTGAAATCAGTAAACATCTTCAAATATTAC